>JBGARF010000043.1:0-80789 GCA_044230345.1 Limisphaerales bacterium | reverse complement strand
CTTCATGCGCTTGTTCAGTTGGGTGCCCGCAAGGGCACCTGATTGTTTGTTCGTTCCGCGGGGAGCGCGCTAACGCTCCCCGCCCAATTTGACCCAGGATGCAGATTCCACCATCAAGGGCTTTGATGAGTATCAAGACGGTGCAGCGAATCGGAGCCAGCCGGTTCGCGCCGAGACAAATCGAACTTCAGCGGCGGCTGGCTCCGATCGCTGACCTTTGCGTTCAGCCAAATCATCGAACGCCGACGGCGTTCCGGCTCGAAGCCCAGGGTTGCCGCGCGGCGGCCACCCTGGGTTTGCTGTCATGAGATCGCCATCAACCCTGAAGGGGTTGCGCCCGCTTGTAGGGAGCGCTGTCGGCGGAACCCCTTTGGGGTTCGATGGGAATGGGGAGGACGTACCCAGGGTAGCCGCTCGTTCCTCGCGGCAACCCTGGGCTGGAGGACAGAACGCCTTCAGCGTTCCCGGAGGTAGGTGCCATTTGCCGTTCCCGCGGCTGAACCACTGGCATTATGCGGCGACTCCACACGAACGCGGCGATTGCAGTCGGGGATCGTTGGGCGCGGCGGCGGTGAGTCGCGACGTTCGGCGGTCACCATCGCTCACCGTGAACTTTTTCCACCCTTAGGCGGCGTTGTGCACCCGTGTTATCCGATGCCCAGATTCTGCAGAGAGTTCAGCAGGCGTTCGCAAAACGCCGACGGCCTCGGCATTTCACCAATCACACGCACTGCGAGGAGTGCGCGGAGCACGATGAGATATTGCGCTCCCGCGACATTTACTCGCTTCGCATGGAAGATGTTGGCAATCCGGGCTGGGATCCCATCTGCTTCATGTCGCCCGAGGGCTTTGCCTACTACCTGCCTGCACTCGCGCGGCTCGCATTGGGCACGCCGGACGAACCGCACAGCTGGTATGGCGTCCAGTTGCTTTTTCACCTTTGCTCAGACGGACGCCGGAACGAGAGATTGCTGGCCTGCACCTTGGAGCAGCGACGCGTGGTCGTCGACTTCCTGCGTCACCTGGTCGAGACGAGAGCCACGCTTGCCGACAGTTACGGCGCCTCGGACGACTTGTTACGGGCAATCGAGATTTGGTCAAATGAGATTCATCCCGGCTGACACAATGACTTCAGCCAACGCCCGGCGGGCGCTTTCGTTCCGCCTTCGCGGTTCACGTCACTGGGCCGGGGCGTCTGAGTTCTGGCGTTCTGCGAAATGAAATTGTTCCCATTCGCATTCATCCTCAGCTTGGCGCTTGGCGGCTGTTCGTTTCGCGAGTCTGTCCGGCGCGAGGCTGCGTCCCGGACCGAACGACTCCGCCTGGATTACCCACCAGGAATGTCAAGGGAAGCGGTCCAATCCCGGTGGGGACAGATCAAGCCCGACTTTTCGGCATCTCGCCCGAGCAGCGGGTGGTCTGCGCACCCGAACCGTGATTTAACCAAGAGGGTGGAGTCTGTGGAGGCACGCACAGGAAATCGGATTGATTCGGTGGAGCGCTATTGGGGTCTCGCCACCTCCATGTCGCTCTGTTACTGTTGGTTTTTCTACGACTCCGGTGAAAAGATAGTTGACGTTGAATGGCAGTATAAAAGTGATTAGAGCGATGAAAGAGACAGGCGGATAGGCCGTTGGGGGCAGCCCGGCAGTGTCGACATATCCCGATCAACTGAAGAAGCGGCGTCCGTGATTTGCGACGTCAGTTACCAAGCATGCTCCTCGCCCTGGACAAGCATTCCGCGTTGCATGTGTTTTCCTCAATTGAGGACGCCGAGCGTCACCTCGAAGCAATTGACGTGCTGCAGGACGCTTTCGAGTTTTGCGACATCAAGGGGCAGAGGTATTCTCCGACTTATACATGTCCACCCAAAGAGCGGCGACTGGGTCCGCTTGGCATTGTTGATGTGGGAGCATTCAAGTTGGTTGCAGCGGATGGCGTTAATTCGGAGTTGCCGAAGAGATTTGTTGAGCGAGCAAAGCATATTGAGCACTCTTCGATGCCTGCCGTTTCCAGCATTGAGGTATTACGAGATGAGTTACACAAACGAGCCTAGCAGCATTGGACAAGATTCTGGAAAAACAGGCGTTTTCGCCAAGAGTTTCTGACGAAATGCGCCAGCATCCAATCATCCACTGGATTTGGGGCGCTTTGGCAATCCTCGGCGTTCTTTTCATTTTGGATTTCCTCAGTCCGACCTGGTGGCCTCCACCCTCAGTCGAGCGCCGGGGGCAGCGGCAGAAAGTTGTAGAGAGAGTTGATTCAGCCGGCGGGTGGGCGGCGATTCAGAAAGACTGTGATGCTTTGGTAGCGCAGCACCAAGTCGACGGATTCTACTGGCACGATCGTTTCGACACGAACGCCTTGCCCCCAGCGCTGGCGGCGCTCAAACCGTGGGAGGTGCGCTTCTACTCGCCGACCGTGTTGAAAGACTTCAAAGACGAGCCACGCGTTGCCGTTGTGCGCATAAAAATTTTCGGGCTTCATTCTACAGGCGGACATTCCACGCCTTATTTTGGTTTGGAGGTTGTGTCCGGTGCAGGCGCAGAGACTTACCGACCAAGGCCGAGTCGCGGTGGCGTCTCAGGCAATGCCTATCGTAGTTACAGTCCAGTGACGGACAGAATCTATGAGATCTATTGAGGCTAACGCCCGTTTCAGCACCAAGACGGCCGAAACTTTTCGTTTGGTCCGGACTCCTCCGCACAATCATGCCTGCGGGGCAGCGTTCGGAAGAATAGGAGCGCGATGGCAAAATATCTGATCTCTTTCCCCAGCGCGGCGATGATTGTGCCTGCCGCCGAGCTGGAGGCGGTGGGCCGCGACGCGCGGGCGATAATCGACGAGGCGAAGGCCGCCGGCGTTTATGTCTTCGCCGGCGGGATCGACGAAGCGGTCCCAACCGTCCTCGTCGCGGCCGACGGCAAGGTCGCCGAGGGAGGCTACCCCTGGGCGCCGCCGCTTAACGGCGGTTTTACGGTGCTTGAGTTGCCCTCGCGCGATGAAGCGATTGCGTGGGCCGCGCGCATCGCAAAGGCGTGCCGCTGCGACCAAGAGCTGCGCGTCTTCGGATTGGATCCGCAGGCCTAGTGTGCTCCAGCACACTAGCGGTAATGGCTTTCGGATATTCCGACGCGAAGGGAAAAAGCGAAAAAGCGCTTGCGATTCGCCCTCACCCCAACCCTCTCCCCCGGGGAGAGGGAGGAACGATCGCGGGCTGCCTAACCGTCGACGCCCGGCGCGATCTGGCGGCGCGTTGGCAACGCAGTGACCACGACTTTCAAGCGCACCACCGTCGGCATCGTATTGGCGACTCGCGATTTTAGCCGATACAGAGAGGTGGTCCATGAGTTGGGCTCGTTTATGAATCTGACCAAAATCAAAGCTGAAATCGAAAAGCTGTCGCCGGCTAATCGGCTGGAGCTGGCGCGGTGGCTAAGTTCGTCGATGAAAGACCCGGCTCCGGCGGTGGAGCCGGGAACTTCCAACCAGCCGAATCGGAACCCCAAGGTCACAAATCGAAAGCTGTTGCCCGGCTTTGCGCTCAAGAGAATTCCGCAGGGCTGGAAAGGCAGGTTCCCCGGGGGGCTGCAATTGTTCGACCGACCGGTCTTGCTCATCGCCGAGACCGAGAACGACGTGGATTTCTCCAAGCTGCCTGCGCCGCTGTCGTCGCTTCAGGCGGGGCTGGTGCAGAAGATCGCGCGAGGGCTGGGTCCGATTTTGAAGCGGGCGAAGAAGGAAGTTGGAAAAATCGGAATCGACCTGGAGGATCCGGACGATGGGCGCAAAGTGCGGTTGAACATCTACGTCTGGCTGCACATCAACAACGACGACGGGGAATCCTGGGAGCTGGTGGTGGAGAGGGCCGATGGCTCCGGCTTCGGATATCATCTGGCGCATCAGGGCACGAAGTTCACGGAGTTGTGGGCGGGAGACTAAATCTTCAAGATCAGCCCCCGTCGGAAGCAGAGCCAGGAAAACACCCAGCAGGCCATGACGTAGGCAATGGAGAACAGAAACGAACCCAGCGCGTTGTCCCCGGCCAATGCGACACCCGTATGTGCGTACAGCCATTCAAAACCGGACTGAGATCGACCGTCTGTGGCCGGCACCCGGATCAGATCCAGAATTACCACTCCCAACTCCGAAACGAGATAAGCCAGGAGCGGGTTCTTCCCAAAAACATTAAAGAAGCCAAACCAGCGCGCGCGCCCTTTGATGTCCACCAACCAAATCGCCAACGCCAGAAGCAGCATGGAAAGGCCGCCCACGAATAACGTGTACGAACTCGTCCAGAGCTTTTTGTTGATGGGAAAACCGCACCAGTAATCCCAGAGAAAACCGACGGCGACGAGCAGCAGTGCGATCGGAAACAACTCGCTCACCGCGTGGCGCCGATCGGGCAGGCGATCGACAACCACGGCAGCCAGATATCCGAGGAGAAAGGTCACGATCGCGGGCAACGTGCTCAAAACGCCTTCCGGATCAAACGCGAACGGTTTCCCGTCAACCGATTCCCCGTGGTAGAGGTGATTCGGACCGAGCAGCCACAAATCAAGACGCAGCGCCGCGTTGGTGGTGAGCGAATACGGATCGGGTCCCGTCCCAAACGCCCACATCACTCCCCAGTAAGCCAACAGCGCTACGGCACTGAACGCGATCAAACCGCGCGGGCGCAGGAACAAGGCCAGCGTGCAGCCAACGCCGTAGCACAGCGCCAGCCGCCCCAACACGCCCAACACCCGCACATGCCCGACCACGTCGCTCAGGTAGGCGCCCACGCCTTGACGAAACGGCGAGACCACAAGCCCGGGCACATACCACATCAGCATCCCAATCAGAAAAAGCACCGCAGTCCGCCTCCAAACTTTCCCGAGCGCGGCACTCCGCGGTTGGCCTTGGAACCGTCGCAGGGAAAACCAGGCGGACACGCCGATGATAAAAAGGAACGATGGGAAGACGAGGTCGGTCGGAGTAAACCCGTGCCACTTTGCGTGTCGCAACGGTTCCCATGATCTCGCTCCATTCCCCGGGGTGTTGACGATGATCATGAACGCGATGGTCCATCCACGAAATACATCAAGGGCAAGCAGGCGTCCCGCAAAGTTCGCGGGCCCGATGGGAGAGCCAGGGGTCATGATCGGGCTCGACTAAAGGCGGGGGCCCCGCCGCCGGCAATCACGAAATACGGGGGAACCAGGTATCAGGTATCAAGGCGCGATTAAAACCGGGTGATCCAACGACCCGTCTCACCCCTCACCCCGCCTGCGCGGCCGAAGCCGCTCTGGCGCGGCGAAGGCCCGGCCCAAGCCCGGCCCTCTCCCCGTTGATGCCGTTGATGGGAGAGGGAGTCGCGTCGGGCGTTCGTCTGCCGGCGGATGCGGGGTGTAATTAGATCCGGGGGAGGCGCCGAGCGTGGTGGGCGATGGATTCAAAACGAAAGCGGCGGTGCCCGCCGCACTCCATGACGCTCCGCGTGTCGGCGGGCGCCAGGCTGTCGCGCCAGCGTCGTGGAGTGCGGGGCGCAGCACCGCATTGGATGGAGCGCGCAAGAGCTGACGCTGCGCTCAAGATTAAGCCCGGCCCGGGCAGACCCGGTGCATGGCGTCCGCACTCTTGCAGAACGTCTGCCCTGCCTTCACCCACTTTTACTCACACCCGCGGATGCGCTGGGCACAACAAATTTATTGACTGAATGAGTCATTCATTTATTAAAGAGCCATGCCACGGTTGCGGGCGAACATTTCGGGCAAGCGATTGCGGGAGCTGGTCGAGGCGGCTCTCGAGGTTTTCTGTCGTCAGGGCTATGAACGTTCCCAGGTAGCCGATGTCGCCAAGGTCATGGGCGTCGCGGCCGGCACGATCTATCTCTACGTCGAAGGCAAGGAAGCCCTGTTCGATCTGGTCATCCGGCACACCGCAGCGGATGACCCGAACTGGCTCGACGACATTGAAGTCCCGGTACCCACGCCCGAACCTGGATCCACGGTGGAATTCCTGCGCGGCGTCTTCGGGCGCAAGGGGCAGTGGCCACAACTGGCCGCGGCGCTCCAGACTCCGCGCGCGCCGGACGTCCGGGACGAACTCGACCGCGTGGTGCGCGAACAGTATCGACTGATGGCGCGACACCGCCGCGGTCTTGCCCTGCTGATGCGATCCGCCCTGGAGTTTCCGGGTCTGGCGGATGTCTTCGTGCTCGGACTGAGAAAGCGATTGCTGGAAGCACTCGGTCGCTATCTAACCTCGCGCATCGCCGCCGGCCAACTTCGTGACCTGCCCGACGTTGCTGCCACCGCGGCCGTCATGACGCAAACCATCGCTTGGGCGAACCTCCAGCGCCCGTTCGATCCCGGGCTTAAAAGCTTTACCGACCAAACCGTGGAGGATGCCACCGTCGATCTCATCGTCGCCGGACTTCTCCCTTCCGCTCGCACCGCATGAGAGTTTTCGATCTGCTTTTCGGAACCCAGCGCACGTTCCTGGAACGTTCGCTTTTCACCACCGTTGAAGTTGGCCTGCGTTATTTCCTGTTCGCGGGCGTGGCTTGGGCGCTCGGCTACTGGCTGTTCCGCAACCGGTGGTTCCATCGCAAAATCATCGCCCGGTTCCCAGTGTCCGCGGAAGTTCGCCGTGAGATCGGCTACTCGCTGCTCACGCTGGTCATCTTTGGCCTGATTGGCGCCGGGACCATTGCGGCGTCACGGGCTGGGTGGACCCAGATGTACTGGAAGGTCTCGGATTACGGCACCGGCTGGTTCGTGGGCAGTATCGTCTGCGCCATCTTTCTTCATGACGCCTATTTCTATTGGACCCATCGCCTGATGCATCACCGCTGGCTGTTTCGCGTTTTTCATCGGGTGCATCATCTCTCCACCAATCCGTCGCCGTGGGCGTCGTATTCGTTCGCGCCCGCCGAGGCTGTCGTGGAGGCCGGCATCTTTCCGCTGGTGGCGGTGGTGATGCCCATCCATCCAGCGGCTTTCGGGATCGTGATGCTGTGGCAAATCACTTTTAACGTGGCCGGCCATACTGGGTTCGAGTTTCACCCGAACTGGCTCATGAACACGCCGCTCCGGCTGTTCTTGAACACCCCGACGAACCACGTCATGCACCACGAGAAGATGCGGGGCAATTACGGGCTCTATTTCAATATCTGGGATCGGCTCATGGGAACCAATCATCCCGACTACGAATCGCGCTTCCGGGAAGTGACCTCACGTCGGGTGACGTAGGTGGTCTTTTGCGTTTCGGTGATGGGCAATGCGAAAGAGGAATGCCGTTCAGGAATTCGCCGCGAACGCGAAAGGCGAGAAAGCGTCTGCGATTCGCCCTCACCCTCCGCCTTCGCTGCGCTTCGGCGCGACGAGCCGGGGGGAGAGGGAGAACTCCAGCGGCGTCGCGGCCGAGCATTAGACTACTTCCAGCAAAGCGCTCTCGTCGCGCCTACAGCGTCAGCAAATGTCCCTCGTAACGCTTGAGGAGGGCAGGCAGGTCGCGCATGGACCGCAACTCGTCCTCGGTGTTATTCCAATAATGGACAACATCCCGGCGTTTCCATTGCTCCGGGTTGCGGGGGAAAAGGATGGCTCCGGAGAATTTTCGGGCGTCGTCCACGATGAGGAGGCAGATAAACTTTTCATAAGGCGCCGGTTCACCCGGTCGTCGACGGGCCCATTCGCCTTTCGGATTCCGCAGTTCCGTGCGCATGCGCGTGACGTCGTCAGCATGATCGTTGGCAGCCATCGTGATGACCAATCGGAAATTTTTCATTTCCCCAATAAAGGAAAGGCCTCCCTTGCGTTCGAACCACGGTTCGGGGCTGGACCGGATCCAGGCGATCTGATGCACGATCCCGCCGGCGCACATGCCCACCAGGAAGAGGACTCCGAGCGCCGACACACCACACCAGGTCCAGCGCCAACGCCATGGTCGCGCATCGCCTCCGGTCGCCGAACTTGCTTTTAGAATCGGCGCCGCCAGCGATCGCAAAAGGAAATGAGCCAGCATCAAAACGACGATGCAGCAGAGAAGGCCGGTCACGATCAAATCCCAGTTCCAGGAGATCCTGGGCATGGTGCGCTTCAAAAACCCGACCCAGCCCAGCGCGACATACGCTCCGATGTCCCAAACTTTTCCGACCGACACGATCGACAGAAGCGCGATGATGACCAGTGTATACAACAGGCGCACCAACCCGCGGCCGATGAATGAGCCGCTGGCGGAAGGCGATTCGTTGCCGGTCGGGGGCGTGTTCATGGCGTCGCCGGTTTGACTTGGTACTCCGCGTCAATGTCCGCCGGAGTGAGAAATTCGATCTGCCCGGAAACTTTGAGCCCCATGCGCCGGTCGCCGAAATTCGCGGGCTCAATGACGAGCAAGCGCTCGGTGTCGTTGGTTGTCAGGCCGCCGGTGTAGAGGTAGCGCGTGCCGTCGGGGTCGGGTGACTCCCAGAGCTTGCTGTGGATCTCGGCACCAAAATCGTGCGGCGGAAACTGTCCTCCGTGGGAGCGCCCGTAGTCCAACAGCGCGCTGCGCAAATGTTCCAGGCTCCGTCGACGAACGGGTTCCTGCGTCGGAGCATTCAGACGATACGACGTCCCCTGATGCCGCCAAGCCTCGGGCGTCAGGACTTCCCGAATGCCCGAGATCATCGTCAAGACCAGCAGGGTCGAAAGCCCAAACAACGTCGTGAGACATAGCGACTGGGTGAACTTCAGGCGGGGAACGCGGGCGCTGTCCTTGAAGGCGTGGTTCCAAAGAAACTTCACCACGAAAACGCAGGCGAACAACAGCACGACAAAGAACGAGATCTCCTCGAGGCGCATGCGGTAGATGTCGCGCAGGCCGTAGACGGTCATGCCGGCGTGGGCCGACGGAAGCCAGGTGAGGAAAGCAGCGGCGATTGCGCCTCGGACGGACCGCGGGCTTCCAGCGCTTCCAGCCCGCAGCGGCCCGGGCGGAAGACGATGCCCGCTTGGTTCGTCCGTGCGTCGCCAATTCCACCCGCCGCGGCCCGCGAACCGGGGGGATCCGCGCTCCGGGCGATAGGTCACAAGCCGGCTAGTCCCTTTGGTCGACAACCTCTGACCCAATCGTTTGATCACAGTATTCAGACCTCGAAGCCTGACCGCCGTCACGCACTGCGGTCAATCCGCGGAATTCACGACCCGAATCCACGGGGTGCAGTTAAATGCGGGTGAGGCCCCGAGCGTGGTGTGCGATGGATTCAAAGCCAAAGCGGCGGTGCCCGCCGCACTCCATGACGCTCCGCGTGTCTGCGGGCGCCAGGCGGTCGCGCCAGCGTCGTGGAGTGCGGGGCGCAGCACCGCTTTGGACGCAGCACGCAAGCGCTGGCGCGGCGCTCAAGATTAAGCCCGGCCCGGCCAGACCCGGTAAATAGCGTCCGCACTCTTGCGGAACGTCAGCCCTGCCTTCACCCACCCTTGATCACACCCGAATCCACAGAACCACAGACACCGGAATTGAAAACCGCAGACGCACTCAGATTAACGCGGATATGCTGAGTTCGTTCCATGTTACGCGTCGGCGATGCTCGGTCAGGCTCCGCGTCAGCCCGACCCGACGTCGCGGGTTCGAAGCTTCAGTCCGCAATCCCGACTCGAGCCGCTGCGGGCTTGGAAGCCCGCGCTCCGGGGCGAATTGCTCGTTGGGCGGCGGGTGCTCGGCGTGGCTGGCCGTCGAGACGACGGCGCTCCCGGGTTGGAAAAAACATTAAAAAAGTCTGCACCCATCGTCCGGGATTCTTTCTGGAGGGAGGTAAAAACGCGACATGCCATGAAAACACATCCTTCTGCCGCCCAAACTCCGACCGGTTTCGTCCCAGAATCACCCGGCCTCTGGCGTCGAACCCGCTGCGAACTGGCGTTCATCATTCTTCTGCTCATTGCGGGCAGGGCCCCGGCCTCGGTGAGCACCGTGGCGCGATTCTCGCTGGGTGACCAGGACTTCAACGCCCCGGGACGCGACTTCGTGGTCCGCACCACGCAGGACACGGCTGGTACCAACTCCCTTCAGGCGGCGGGTGCACCGCGGTATTCCTACGACGTGGCCGAAGGCGCCTCAATTTCGTCCGGCAGCCGCTTGTGCGTGGCGTTCAACGGCACCGGGCAAGCTCTGACCGGCGCGATCCAGACCGCCCAGACGGCCGCCAGCCGCGATTTCGGCCTAGAAGCATGGGTCCGTCCCAACACGGCGACGGGCAATCGCATCATTGCCTATCACGGCGACACGTCGCGTTCGGGCTGGGGTCTGTTGCAACAGGGCGATGCGTTTCGAGTCCTGTTTGGAGGCCGAACAATCTGGGGTTGGCAGACCCTGGCAATCGGTAGGTGGACCCACCTGGCGCTGGTGCGCGCGGGAACCGTCACCTACTTCCTCGTCAACGGAATCGTGGTCCACGAGCACACCGAATCTCCCATCGACTTGACGACTCCCAGTTTCGCTCTGGGCGCCCCTCCGCAGGCCATCGCCACCGAGAACTTTGACGGACTGATCGATGACGTGCGCGTGTTCACCTTCGCGCCGGGCTCCTTCGCGCCCGGTGACCTGCTCTACTATCAGCGGCATCCCACGGTCGAAACGCTCCCCGTCGCCAGCTTCAATTCCACCAGTGCAGTGTTGCGCGGCTCGCTACTGCCGAACGGGCAGACGACGACGGCGTGGTTTCAGTGGGGCGCGGGTTTCAACTTCGATCGCGTGACGGCGCCGACCTTGTTGAACCCCGCTCTCGGCGCCTACCAACTCTCCAACACCATCTCCGGCCTGATCCCAGGCGTGAACTATCACTATCGTCTCGTGGCCACGAACAGCGCCGGGCCGGGTCTGGGCGGCAACCTGGGGGTCACCACCCTGCCCACGAACGGATTTGGGACCGCGCTGAGCCTGAATGGACTGGGTCAGCACGCCGAAATGCCACCCGACGTTTACTTCGCCGGCGATTTTACGATCGAAGCCTGGGTCTGGGTCCGGAGCTACGAGCGCCCCATGCCGTTGCTCGAATTCGGCAACGGTTCCGGCAATGACTCGGTCTTGCTCGACCTGACGTCCGACGCGCTGGGTCATCCGATTCTGTATACCTACGAAGGTTCAGAGGGCCGAACGGTGACCTCACAATATTTGCTGCCGCGGCAACGCTGGGTCCATGTGGCCGTCACGCTCAATGGAACCGTGGGACGCCTCTACCTGGACGGTTTTGTGGTCGGGGAATACAACGGCATGAAAGTGCCGCGTTCGGTGGTGCGCAACCAAAACTATCTCGGACAAAGCTCATTTCTGGGTCATCAGAATGCGAATGCGATGATCGACGAAGTTCGCATTTGGAACATCGGTCGGAGCCGCGACGAGATTGCCTCCACCATGAATCGTCCGTTGTCCGGCAGCGAGCCGGGCTTGATGGTCTATTATCGCTGCGATGACGATCCGGCGAGCAGTTCTCTGAACGACCTCGCCGATGCTGGCGGCAACACGCCCGCCATCTTTTACGACAATCCCGCCATCGTGCCCGGGCTGGCTCTCCCTCCTGCCCTGTCCCTCAAGACTCCATTCACGGCGAACCCGAGCATCCTCGAGTTGTCGGCCTTGATCGATCCGCTCGGCTCGGAGACGGCGGCATGGTTTGAATGGGGCACGAGCACTGCCTACGGGAACATCGTGCCGGCCCTTGCGCTGGGCACCGGCGTGGGCGAACGCCCTTTTGTGACCAGCCTGACGGGACTCTCGCCGGACACCCTCTATCATTATCGACTTGTCGCTACCAACCGCGCGGGACGCACCATCAGCCGTGATCAAACCGTGGCCACCGGCGTGGTGGTGAAGAACACCGCGGACGACGGAGCGGGCTCGTTGCGCCAGGCCTTGGGCGTGGTCGCGGCCTACGGATCGATCTCATTCGCTCCGACGTTGAACGATCAGGTCATTCGCAATTTGAGCGGCGAGTTGATCGTTGATCGCCCCATGCAAATCGACGGTCTCGGTGCGAAAAAGTTGACCATCCACGGCAACCACGTTTATCGCGTTTTTCACATCACCTCCACCGATGTCTCCATTCGGGGCCTGAGCATCGCGGGCGGGCGGACCGCCGGTTCGTCGCTGGCATCCGTGGCCGAACGAAGCGGCGGAGGAATTCTCAGCACCGCCGGGTTGAACCTGCGCGACTGCTACCTGACCGACAACATCGCGAGCCTGCAGGGTGGGGCGATCGCACTCTTCAGCCCGGAAGAATCCGGGGGCGGCGTCATCGTTGGCTGCACGTTCGCGGGAAACCGGGTGGAAAAGATCGGCTACGGAAATGCGATCTCCATCGGACAACCGCAGGGCCCGACTCCGGAGCAAACCTCGGTGCAGCTCTTCAATTGCACTCTCGCCAACAACGGGATCTTTCCGACCTCGTCCGATTTCAACATCCGCGGCGGAGCCATCGCCAGCGCGGCCGACCAGTTGACCTTGGAATCGTGCACGATCACCGAAAACATTGCCGGGGCCGGCGCGGGGATCTTCGTCGGAGCCGGCACCACCCGTCTCTACAACACCATCATCGCCGCCAACCACACGGGGGGAGGAACCTTCGATACCGAGGTGAATTCAGACGGCAATGCCTCGTTGATAAGCCTGGGTTACAGCTTGGTGGGAAGAGATTCGCCCACGCATCCGATCGTCGCCGGTGAAGGAGATCAAATTGGCACCCGGGAGGCGCCCATTTCGCCCGGCCTCGCGCCCCTGGCCGACAACGGAGGCGACACGCCGACCTGCGCTCTGCTCGCCGGCAGCCCGGCGATCAACGCGGGCGGCGACTCGGAACTCCCTCGGGACCAACGCGGCCTGCCCCGGTATTTCGGCCCACGGGCGGACATCGGCGCCTATGAACTGCAACTCGTGAACACAATTCCACCGATCCGACTGCTCCCGCCCCAGCGGCTCGCGAACGGCTCGATGCAGCTCACCTTCACCAACTTGACCGGGCTCAATTTCATCGTCCTCGCGAGCACCAACGTCGCGGCGCCTCTCCAGCAATGGAATCTGCTCGGGCGGGCCGTGGAGGACCTGCCAGGGCGTTACCTGTTCAGCGATCCCGCCCTGAACCGACCCGCGCAGCGGTTTTATCGGGTGAAGGAGGAGTTGCCCTAAAGCGTTTAGAGCCTGTCTGAAAACTCGGAGGGGTCCTGTTTTCAGACAGGCTCTTTGGAAATTCGGTGCGGAACGAACCCGAAAACACTTCCGGCGCGCGCGGTCGAGTCCACCCGTCTCGATCTGGTCACCAGGCCAGCTCTTGCGTGCTCCATCCAAAGCGGTGCTGCGCCCCGCACTCCACGACGCTGGCGCGACAGCCTGGCGTCCGGGGACACGCGGAGCGTCATGGAGTGCGGCGGGCACCGCCGCTTTCGCTTTGAATCCCTCGCCCACCACGCTCGGGGCCTCACCCGGATTTAGTTACCCCCCGGTCACCCGGTCACCCGACGTTTCCTTGCATTGGGCGAGCCGGCGCCTACCATGCCGGCCAATCTGCTGTGGGCATCAGCGCCAAAGACTTCGAACGGATGCAAAGCCGGTTGGCCGGGAATCCGCGCCAATCGGAAGAATCTTTTGCCAGCCCCGTCGGCGCCACCCACCACATCATCCTCGGCATCGACCCTTCCGTGCGTGGGACGGGCTACGGGATCATTCAACGAGCCCGCCCGATTCCAAAAATTCTCGCTCAAGGCACGATCAAGGCTCCGGCCAAGTGGGAACGGTCGCGTTGCCTCCTGCAGATCGCGGCGACCCTGCGCAACGTCCTGAAGGAACACGCCCCGACGGTTTGCGTGGTGGAAGGGCTGTTTTACGCGCAGAACTTTCAGACCGCCTTGATCATGGGGGAGGCGCGAGGAGCGAGCCTGGTGGCGGCGGCGGAAGCCGGGCTCGAAATCTTCGAAATTGCACCGCGGCAGGTGAAACAGGCGATTGTAGGCTACGGCGCCGCGCAAAAACTGGCGGTGGGCCGCATGGTTCAACGCATGTTAAACCTCGACGAGCCACCGGCGCCTGACGCAGCCGACGCGCTCGCCCTGGCCCTGACCTACGCACAAGAAACCGGCCGCCACACTCTGACCGTCCGCAAACGCATCTGACTATGACCCTCGCCATCATCATCGGCATCGCCATCCTTGGATTCATCATTGTCGCCGGCCTCTCCGCCTCGCGTTCAATGAACCAGGACGGCGGCAAGAAGCGACCCGATGGCAGCGGGACGGATGGCGCCGGCGGCGATGGTGCGGACGGCGGGGGCGGGGCCGACGGAGGGGGCGACTAGCCAGAGGGTTGCAGGCTGAGGTTGGTTGGAAGACGGACAACATGATCACTTTTCTTCGCGGCAAACTCGTTGATTCCCTGCCCACGCAGATCACGGTGGATGTTCAGGGCGTGGGTTACGACGTGCTCATTCCTCTGTCGTCGTTTGATCGACTGCCGGCCCGAGGGGCCGACGTGACGGTGCTGACGCATCTGGCCATTCGGGAAGACGCCCACGTACTCTACGGCTTCATGAGCGCGGCGGAACGCGATCTATTTCGGCTCTTGATTAACACCGTGAGCGGCATCGGGCCGAAGATCGCGCTCAATGTCCTGAGCGGAATGAACGTCGTGGCGTTACGCGGCGCCGTGGCCGCCGGCGATGTGAAGGCGCTGTCGCAGATCTCCGGCGTTGGCAAGAAGACCGCCGAACGAATCGTGGTCGAACTCCGCGACAAGATCGGCGCCGCCGGCGCCTGGGAAGCCAGCAGCGCCAAGCACGGGCTGTCGGATGCGGATCAAAAACTCAACGACGCCGTGCTCGCCTTGATTGCTCTCGGGTTCAAGCAACAGGAAGCGCACGATGCCATCCGCGGAGCTCAGGCTGTGCTGGGGCCCCAGGCGGGGACCGACGATTTGGTCCGGGCCGCGCTTAAGAAAGGCGGCGCGTGATCGTGGATACGCCATCGCCATCGTCCGGCCCCGCATCCGCCTCATCCACGCCGGGAACCGAACCGCCATTCAGGTCGAAGTCATCGGCCAATCCGCGTGGCTCAGGCGTCGTCACCCCCCACAAGCCAACGGCGCTGCAACGCGTGGCCGCCCGTTTGATCTACGCATTGATTCGCGGCATCGGGCTCACGCTGCGCTACCGCTGGGAACGCGAGCCGCGCGATCTCCAGGCTGCGGGCCAGCCATACATCTTTGGCATCTGGCACAATCGTCTTCCCCTGTCGATTGTCGTCTACCTCCGCTACATGGCCGTCGTGAAATGTCCGCCTCGCATGGCCGGGCTGGTCAGCGCCAGCCGCGACGGCGCGCTGCTCTCCCGCGTGCTGGAACTGCTCGGAGTGCAACCCGTGCGCGGCAGCTCCAGCCGTCGCGGCGCCCAGGCGTTGCTCGAATTGAACAGCTGGCTGGAACGCGGCTACGATGTCGCCATCACCGTCGACGGCCCCCGCGGCCCGCGTTACGAGGTGAAACCGGGCGTCGTCGGCCTGGCGCAGGTGACCGGCCGGGCCATCGTGCCGGCGTCGTATCGCCTGTCCCGCAAGTGGACGCTGAAAAGCTGGGACCGATTCCAGATACCCGTCCCGTTTTCCACCTGCACCATTCGCTTTGGCGATCCGATCAAGATCGACCGCGGACTATCGGACGAACAACGCGAAGCCGCGCGCAAAGAAGTCGAACGACAGCTTCGCGAACTCACGGTGGACTGAGAAGGCCGCCTATCGCCCGGTCTTTTGTCCAACGAGCGGATGCGGGCTGCGTTCCCAGTCTTTGGGCGGAAAGCTCTCCCGGTAATATTCGTAGCGGCGGCGGACGGCTTCGACGTATCGACGCGTGCCCGGATAATCCATCTGCTCCAGCATGACGGCGCTGTTGGTGGCCCCGGCGCCCTTGCTCCAGCGGTTCACATGGGAGGGACCCGCGTTGTAGGCGGCCAGCGCGTAGGCGAGCGGGCTGTCGGCCTGACGATAGCGATTGAGCAAGCGCCGCAGATACCAGGCACCGCACTGCGTGTTCTTCGCGGGCTCGAAGAGCTGGGTTCCGACAAAATTCCTGTCCTTCTCGGCGGCTGCCCAGTCCATCGCCGTCGGTTCGCGAATTTGCATCAACCCGATCTCGCCGCTGGTCCCCCGCGCCGTGGGATCGAACCAGCTCTCGCGCCAGACGACGGCTTTGATCAGGGCGGGATGCAGGTTGTAACGCAATCCCGCGGCCAGGATCACTTCATCCTGGCTGTGTTCCCGGCTGCCGCGCCATTGGAGAAAAAGCAAAACCAGCAGGCCGAAGACTGCGCTCCCGCCCGCAAGCCACCACCAAAACCGACGGCTCCATGAGACCTTCACCATTGGTTCCATCCGAGGTACGGAGTCCGCGCCCCCGCCACCACTCATCGCCCCATCGAATTCCCGGGCCGTCATCCGGCCGAAAGTGGGGCGACTGCGCCGCGCGGTCACCAATTCGATCGACGCATCGAATTTCGGGGCTAGACTTAGCGCCGATGATCGCCCGAGTCACCCTCGAAATCGCACTCCGCAAGGAATTCGATTACGCCATCCCGCCCGAGTTGGCGGGCCGCATCGAGATTGGCAGTCGGGTGAAGGTTCCCTTCGGCCCGCGCCAGGTTCTTGGAGTCGTCACGTCCCTGATCGAGGAATCCACCCACACCAATCTTCGCGCGATTGCCAAGGTCATCGGCCAACAAAGCCCGGTGACGCCCAAGGTCCTCGCGCTGGCCCGCTGGATTGCGGATTACTACTGTTGCCCGGTCGAGATCGCGCTCAAGTCAGTTCTCCCGGACGCAGTGCGCCAGGAAGCCGACGGCTGGCGCGAGCGACTGTTCGTGCGCGCGCTCGTTCCGAACGGCGATCTCCCGAAGCTGAGCCCGCGCCAGGCGGATGTCTGGAATGTGATCGAGGAATGGAAGGAGCTGCCCCTGACCGAGCTGCTTCGTCTGACCGCAACCACGGCGGAGACCGTGCGTCGCTTGGAGGACAAGGGATTGGTCAGCATTGCTCCGCAGATCTCCGAACGCGACCCTTACGCCCGCGAACAAATTCTGCCCAGCCTGCCGCTCACGCTAAACCCGGAACAGGCCCGCGCGCTCAGCGCCATCGTTGCCCGCATGGAAACGCCCGTGGCCGGAGGCAAGGCTTTCCTGCTGCACGGCGTGACAGGCTCGGGCAAGACCGAGGTTTATCTCCAGGCCATCGCGCGCGCCCTGGAACTCGGCCGGGGCGCCATCGTGCTCGTGCCGGAAATATCGCTTACCCCGCAGACCGTCGAACGATTCAAGGCCCGCTTCAGCTCAGGACCACACCAGACACTCGTCGCCGTGCTGCACAGCCATCTTTCCGCGGGCGAACGCCACGACGAATGGCACAAGATCCGCCAGGGCCGCGCCCGCATCGTCATCGGCGCGCGCTCGGCCATCTTTGCCCCCGTCGATCCCCTCGGACTCATCATCGTCGACGAGGAGCACGAACATTCCTACAAGCAGGAGGAGGCGCCGCGCTATCATGCGCGGGACGTGGCGGTGGTGCGGGCCCAGATGGAGAACGCGGCCGTTGTGTTAGGCTCGGCCACGCCCTCGATGGAGAGTTTTTACAACGTGCACCGAGGCAAATACACCGTGCTGGAGATGCCCAGCCGCGTGGATGACCAGAAGATGCCGATCGTCCGCATTGTCGACATGCGCCAGGAATCGCGCCGGGAGAAGGGCGTGCCCATCTTTTCCCATCAGCTGAAGGAGGCGATTCATCAACGGTTGGATCGGAAGGAGCAGACGATCCTGTTTCTCAACCGGCGCGGCTGGTCGACGTCGTTGCAGTGCCCGCAATGCGGCTATGTCGCGGAGTGCCCGAACTGCAGCGTGTCGCTGACCTATCACCGGGCCGCCCAACGTCTGCTCTGCCACGTCTGCGGCCACAGCGCGCTGGCGCCGAAGGCCTGTCCCGAGCCCAAGTGCCGGCATCCCGGCATCCGTTACTCGGGCTTGGGCACCGAGCGGGTTGAGGACACCTTGCGCAAATTGTTTCCGCACGCGCGCATCGAGCGTATGGATTCCGACACGCTCAAGCGGAAGGAGGATTACCGGCGCATCCTGGGCGACTTTCGAGCGGGCAAAATCGACATCCTGGTTGGAACCCAGATGATCGCCAAAGGCCTGCACTTTCCCAACGTCACGCTGGTCGGGATCGTCTATGCGGATCTCAGCCTGCACATTCCCGATTTTCGCTCGGGCGAACGCACCTTCCAACTCCTGACCCAGGTGGCCGGCCGCGCCGGACGCGGGGATGTCGAGGGCGAAGTCTTTGTGCAAGCGTTCACCCCGTTTCATCCGGCCATTCAATATGCGCGCAAGCACGACTACGCCGGCTTTTACGAGCAGGAGATCGAGTTCCGTGAGCAGCTCAAATATCCGCCACTCGCCCGCATCGCCTTGCTCGTGCTGAAGGGACGCAACGAAGACAAGGTTCGCCTCACCGCGGAACACATCCGCACCCATCTCGATCGCCTGGCCGGCAACGCACCAGCGACGATCGGCGGCTCCGCGGCCGACGCGTCCAATTTGGTTCCAGCCGCGACGCCTCTCGCCGGCGCCAGCGACGCCTCGGACGAACTGTCGTTGCCGGGCCTCGAATCGGCCGTGCGCAAATCCGGCTCGCCGGAGGCCGGAGCCGACCCGCTTATCCCGGCCGGCGGCGCGCGCTTCCGAGACCTCATCATCGCCGGCCCCGCGCCGGCACCCCTCGCTCGGGCGGAAACATTTTACCGATATCAAATCATGTTGCGGACACTGCAGATGAGTCGCCTTAGCCGGCACCTGGCCCAACTCACGTCCACGATCGAGATGCCCGAAGACGTCACCTTGGTGGTGGATATCGACCCGGTTAATTTGGCTTAGCCAACGATTCAGTTGGCCAGCAGTCGGTTGCTTGATCTTCTTGCGAAGGCCTTCGTTGTTCGTCGCTTACGTATTTCGTTTCAATACGCGCGCTCCTCACGCCTCGGCCTTCGCAAGAATCTGCGGCGCAACCGACCGCCGCCCAACTGAATCGTTCCGGTTTAGCTGGAAGGTTCCAACGCGGGTGGCCGATTCCACCCGCTGCGGATCCCGCAACGGCGGGATCCGCGCTCCGTCTGAGGACCGGGGAATCCCCGGGGTTACCGCCGGTAGTTCGTGGTCTTGCCGGTGCGCCCGAGGCGGGGCACAGTCTGGGCGTAATCTCCAGCAGGCGCGTAACGGTGGGACCGGTGCGTCCAGCATTCTCGCCTGACCAAACTTACTCTTTCCTCCCCACGGCAGATTCCAGGGCCGGAATCAGGTCGTGTTCCCGAATGAGGTCGGCCACCGACAGAAGTTCAAGCGCCTGACGCCATCCGTTGGTGCAGGCGACAGGATCGACCCGGGCGCCAGGTTGGATGGGATTGCAGCCCGCGCCGCCCAGCAGGCCGTCCGGGCGGTTGCCGTAGATCGAATCAGCGATGAACGAGCCGTTGCGAAAAACGACGAGTGAATTCGTGCCGCGAAACAAGTTCCGGCCCAAATGAAACGCTGGCCGGGGTTCGATGCCGAGCAGATGCAACGCCGACGGGGTGAGGTCAAATTGTGCCGACGGCCGATCGGAGGTCACGCCTTCGCGTTGGCCTGGCACCAGCACCAAAAGCGGAACCCGCCGCCGCAGTTGCTCGTCGAGCTGCGACCCGATGGCATCCGACTCAAGCCGACGGATTTTCCAGCGTTCGTCAGGCGGCAGCGCCTCGTGATCGCCATAGATAAACACCACCGTGCGGTCGAGGACGGCGTCCGCGCGCAGGCCATCGAGAAATTCGCCCAAAGCATGATCCACAAAGTGCGCGGCCTGGAGGTAGTCTCCCAGAAATCCCTTTTGCCAAGGGCCCAAGTCCAGGCGCGGCCAGTCAGGCGGCAGATAGCGAAACGGCGAGTGCGTGGAGATGGTCATCAGGTGCGCGAAGAAAGGCCGCGGGCTGGCCCGGATCAATTCGCGGGCACGACGGAGGAAGCGATCGTCTGCGATGGCCAGCGGATTTTCCCGTCCGTTGGCGAAGGTCTCGTAATAATAGCGCCGGGCAAAACCGTACTGCCGATGCATGCGCCCCATGTTCCAGAGATCGGGCCGGCAAACACTCAAGGCCATGGTGTGATAACCCTCCCGGGCCAGAATCGCAGGCAGAGCGCGAAACGTATTGCCGGCATTACGCCAGGCCACGGGTTCGTCGACCGCCGGCGGCAACGAGTTCAGCGCGCAGAATTCAGCATCGGAAGTCGTACCCACACCGGTCTGCGGAAAGAACCGGGAAAAGGACCAAGCTTCATTCCGCAGACGGTTGAGGCGAGGAGTGATTTCGTGGCCGTTCACCACCAATCCCAGCAAGAACGCCTCGAACGATTCGAGTTGGAGGAAGATTAGATTCGCACCGTGCGCGGCGCCAAAGGGCACTTGGTCAGGCCCGACCTTTTCCTCCCGGCGGGCTTCGAACCAGTGCTGCACATGTTGAAGCTGCTCGGCCCCGACCGCCCGCACCGTCGAACGGCTTCGTCCCCGATCGATTCCGTCGCAAAGGTGAAATCCCAAAACCCCGAGTTCACGAATCACGTATCGCTGGTTCACCACCAGTCGTGCGTCCGGACGAATCGAGACCAGGAAATCCCAAGAGAGAAAGACACACACGCTCAAGCTGCCACCAGCCGCCATCGCCGGCACGATGAACCGAAGCCGGCCGGCTTCCTCGGGTCCGGCCGCTTTTCGCCGCCACCAAAGCCAGAGCCACGCTGGCCAGTCGACGAAGAATCCAAGATCCAGCCAGTGGAGGTAGGGCGTCACGCCATCGAACACATCGGCCAATTGCCCGGCATGGTTCAACTCGCGGACGGTGACCAATTCACGATAGGCCCGGTGGTGGACCTGGTCAGCGAAGAGCACCACGGACAAGGTTACCGTCGCGATCAGATAAAGAATTCTCCGCCGCCGAGGAAAGGCCGCGAGCAACAGCGCCCCGAAACCGAAAACGATTCCGAACGTGACCAGAAATCCGCGGGGCGTGCCGAGCAACGATCCCGACAAAAGCAGCCAGGCTTTAAACGTGGTCAGTCCCGCCAAGCATCCGATCTCCGCCAGCGCAAAGGCCCACGCACGTCTCGTCGAGACGTCGCAGCGACTGGTGGTGACGGGCGGCCACATCGCACAAAGTTCAAACCGTCGGCGGGCCGGAGGCAAGCCAAGGTATTGCGGAATAAGACGCGCGGTCTTTCGTCGAACCAACAACCATGAAACGGATTTGCTCCCCCGGATCGCCTGTGTCCATCTCCACCGATCACCATCAAGGTTTCACCCGGCCGGAACTGCTGCTGGTCCTGGCCGCGCTGACCCTGTTGGCCGGCCTCGTCTTGCCAGCGCTGGCTCAATCCCGGCCTCGATCGCTGCAAGCGATCTGCGCCAACAACCTCCGCACGCTGGGACAGGCGGTGGGCCTGTTCAACGCCGAGAATGGTGCCGATCCGTGGCGAAGTTCGTGGGGGAAAGCCAGCGGTCTGGCCGCGAACTGCTGGTATCAATACTTCGCGCTTTCAAATGATCTACCCGACCCACGCGTCCTCGCCTGCCCCAGCGACTCGCGTGTGCGTCCAGCCCGCAACTATTCCTTCGAGCCCGAAGGCGGATTCCTCAGCCCAAGCCAGCAAAACAATTCCGTCAGCTATGCCATCGGCCTCGACTCATCCGCGTTCCGTCCGGATTCGGTTCTGAGCGCCGATCGCAATCTGCAATACGAGGGCTACAGCAGTGGCTGCAGCAGCGGAATCAATCCCGCCCTGGTCATCAACTTGAACGGGCCAAAGCCATCCGGCTGGCGGAATGACCTGCACGGCTCCACGGGCAATGTGCTGCTGCACGATGGCCGAATCGAAGCCACGTCCAATGAATCGGTCAACCGCTTCTTCTACCTCGCGGACGACAACGGCTCCGTCCATTTCCTTTCTCCCCGCAGCCCGTAATAAGCCCGTAATAAGCCCGTAATACACGCCTACGCACCGCAATCCTTGGCTCCTCTTTTATGAAAGCCTCCTGCCTGATCCTGGCTCTCGCCCTGCCCTTGTCCAGCGCCGCGGCCGCGACCACAACTCCCACCGCTGCGCTCGGAGTGACCATTCCCTCTGCCACCGGCGGATCCGCCTCCTATTCGGTCGGCCTCAGTTCCGACGCCCGCTTCGTGCTGTTTCTCAGCCGGGCCAACAATCTCACCACCAACGATTCCTCGAATCCGTGGCTCGATTTGTTTCTTCGCGATCGACTCATGGGCACAACCGCACTCGTCAGTGTCGATGCCAGTCAGCGCGGCGGCGGCGATGCCAACGCTTCAGCGGCTTCCGTCTCTGACGATGGCAACTTGGTGGCCTTTGAAAGCGCCGCCACCAACCTCGTTCCCGATGACACCAACGGAGTCAGCGACATCTTCGTCCGCGACGTGCTCAACGGCACAACCCGAAAGATCAGCACCGGCCCCGCCGGCGAGGCCGCCCGCGGCGCGTCCGAAAATCCGCAGCTATCCGCCGACGGCCGTTACGTGATCTATGAGAGCCTCGCCGGAAATCTTGTCGTCAATGACACCAACCAAACGCGCGAGATTTTCCTCCATGATCGCGTCCTGGGCGTTAACCAGCGGTTGAGCCGGCCCCTCGCTCTCGCCCTAGCCGGGACGACCCCGAACGCTCAAGGCACCGCCCACTCCGCCAGCCTCACACCCGACGCCCGCCAGGTCGCCTACGTCCGCAGCATCGTCGACCTCAGCGGTCGCGTGATCGGAAGCGAAATCCTCGGCTGGGACGCACAGACCTCCAACACGACTTGGATCAGCGCGGGCGTGATGAACAACGATCTCAACCGCATTCCCGCCTCATGCTTTCTTCCCACCATCAGTGCCGACGGGCGCGTCGTGGTGTTCAAGGAATCGTCCGGAACCAACGGCGTCTCGCTCTATCGCCGGGCGCATCCGCCACTGCCGGATGTCCCCGCCCAACTCATCGCCGCCAACGTCTCTACTCAAGGCTGGGCCAGTGTCAGTCACAACGGACGATTCGTCGCCTATCAAGCCGTCGACGGCGTTCATCTCTGGGACGCGGATTCCTCGAGCAACCGACTCGTGCTCGCCAACACCTCCGGAACTCGCGGGCGCTACGGCGCTCATCCGGTCCTCTCCGCCGACAGCGAACGGCTCGTGTTCCTGGTCACCAGCAATCTGTCGTCGTCAATTCAGCTGCACGAAACCCTACTGAACCGCACGACGGCAGCCCTCCTCCGCACCGATGGACGCCCCGCCCCGGTCAGCGGCGGCGTCGGCGCACTATTCTCCCGGGATGGAAGGACGATTGTCTTCGATTCGACCGACGACAGTCTGGTCGACGCTGACGGCAACCAAGAGAGCGATGTCTTCGCATTCAACTTCGACGACGGGCAAATGGATTGTGCCTCGCTCCGCGCGACCGCCCGGGCAGGACGAACGCCACCGGCGGCGAGTGGCCACGCTGGAGGCGCGATCAGCGCCAATGGCCGGGTCATCGCGGCCAGCAGCAATGACCTTGGGGTGACGGATACCAATCGGTTCCCCGACTTTTATGTGCGGGATCTCGGCCGCGGCCAGCAGTCGTTTTTGGGCAGCTCTGGCGTCGGCACCCGGGATCCGGTGCTTAGCGCGGACGGGCGATATGCAGCCTACATGTCCGTCGATCTGAACCTGCACCAGTTTTGGAATCCGGAGGAGCCCGCGAAAGTGTATCGCCGGGACCTGCACAGCGGAATCGAGGTGCTGGTACATTCCGACGCGATCTGGACTACCAACGGGCCTGGCATCGCCATCAGTCCCGATGGAACCCAGGTCGTGTTCGCCACACGCCGGTTCAATGCGGTTTCGAACGGGCGGGCAAACCTCTACCTGCGCGACTTCAAAACCGGGGTGACCACCTTGGTATCCCCTTCCCGCCTGCCGGCAGCAACGCCGGACGAGACTTGGGAAGCGGACGGAGATTCGATGAACCCGAGGTTTTCGCCGGACGGGCGATGGATCCTGTTTGGAAGCCAGGCTAGCGATTTGACGACGAACAGCGCACACACCGGCTTCGGTCTTTACGCCCGGGACCTGGTGGCTGGCAAAACCTATCTGGTCGCATCGACGTTACCCAACGGCCGGGCGCTATCCATCAGCGCAGACTCGCGTCGCGTCGCCGCGATTACCCCGGAGGCCGGCGTGCCTCGCGTGATTCTCTTTGATCTGGAAACACGGATCGTCACGTCGATCCCGGAAACGGCCAACGCCCGTTCCGTCTCCTTGAGTGGCGATGGGCGGTGGCTGGCCTACGACGCGCGGCCATCAGGCGGATGGAATATCTATGTCCGTGATTTGGTCAATCAAACCAACCAGCTCATCAGTTCACGGGCCGGCTCCAATCCGGCAGTTCCTACCCGTGACTCCAGCTATCCGGCGATCAGCCACGACGGACGCTATGTGGTGTTCATGAGCACCGCGTCAAACCTCGTCGCCGGCGATCTCAATCGAGTCAAAGACATCTTCGTCCGCGATCGCCTGCGCGGGGTGACTTTGCTGGCCAGCATCAATCGCGACGGCACGGGTCCCGGCAACGGTCCGTCTACCCTTCCCGTGCTGGCCGGCGACGGACGCACCGTCATGTTTCAGAGCGTCGCCAGCGATCTCGTCGAAGGAGACGACAACGAGGCGTCCGATCTTTTCGTGCTGACGCTGGGCGGGGCGGACATCGACGGCGACGGCATGGACGACGATTGGGAGGCGGCCTATTTCGGGAGTCTCGAGCGCACTGGCAGCGGTGATCTGGACCGGGACGGCACCACGGACGCAGCCGAGTATCAGTTGGGGACGGATCCCACCAACGCCGGCTCGGTGTTTCAGGTGATCACACTCACCAGTGAAACCGGGCTGGGCACCAGACTTCTCTGGAGCGCGATCCCGGGCCGGACCTATCGAGTGCAGCATACGGACACCCTGGGCGCGGGACAATGGGTCGACGCACCGGAGATGGTGACTGCGGCCGGGACCACCGGAACGTGGTTGGATGCCGAGGCTGGTGGCGGAGGCGAGCGTTTCTACCGGGTGGTGCTCGTGCCCTAGGATTGCAGCTCGAAGTTGTTGGTAAAAGTTCACACTTGGCCTTCAGCGCGCTGGAGTTTGGACATTTTCCGTCCGGAGCGCGGACTTTTAGTCCGCAGCGGCTCACCAGGGCGACGCGGCTTGAAGGTTCCAACGCTGGCGGCGGATTCCACCCGCTGCGGACTTGGAAGTCCGCGCTCCGATCCAACAACTTCGAGATGCTCGGGGGCCTAGCTGGACCCCACTTTTCTTTTGCAATTTGTCCGGGCGCATTCCCAGTGTTGACCGCATCAGGTCAAGCTCGATGGGAATTCACACCAGCAATCGCCGATGGGGAGTGATCGCCGCTGTCGCGGCGGTGCTGGCTGGCTGGATCCTGCTGCTACCTCTCGGCACGCAGAATCCGCTGGCGCGCTGGAGCTATGACCTGCCGCAACTCTTTCAGCCCGGGCACCACCTAACCAACATCATCGTCGTGCACATGGACGAACAGGCGGTGCAGGACTATCGACAGCAACCCGGCAAGTATTGGTCCCGGGCCATTCACGCGCGTCTGCTCAATCGCCTGACACAAGACCAGCCGAAGGTGGTGGTGTTCGACGTCGAGATGCCCGAGGCGAGCAACCGGGACGACGATGAGAAACTGGTCCGGGCGATTCGCGACAACGGGCGGGTTGTCCTGGCCGGTGGCAAGTCGCCGTTGGCGGGCGTGGCCGTCGGATTCACGATCAATCCACCGTATGAACTCTTTGAGACCAACGCTGCCGGCTGGGGCATCGCGAAAGTATTGCTCGCTGGAGACCGGGTCGGGCGCCAGTTCGAGGAAGGGCCCGGCGATGAAGCGAGTCTCGCGTGGGTGGCCGCCTCGGTCAGCGGCGCGCCGGCAACGCGCAGTCCAGACCGCCGAAGGTCCGAGATACGCTGGTTGAACTATTACGGAATGGGCCGGCCGTTCGCGGCCAGCGCCATGAGCTACACCAATGCGGAAGCAGCAGCCCCGGGCTTTTTTCGCGACAAGGCCGTCTTCATCGGAGGGCATCCGGACACGCAAATGCGCGGAGACACCGCCGACGTCTTCGGCACGCCTTTCACCAAATGGAACGAGGAATTTGCTCCGGGCGTGGAATTGATCGCGGTTGCCTACGCCAATTTGATTTCGGAGCAATGGCTGCGCCGAACCGGGCTGCTGACCGAAGTGGCGCTTCTGGCCCTGGCGGGATTCGTCGCCGCCTGGGCCGCAGGCTTCGGCGCAGGATCACCCGCTCGGGCGCTGCTCGGAGCAGCCGGACTGTTCGTCGCACTCTCGATTGCGGCCGTCGTCACCACCGTCGCAACCAGGTGCTGGTTCCCCTGGGTGAACATGGTGATCGTCGAGATTCCCTGCGCGCTGCTCATCGTGCTCTTTGGCCGCACCCTCGAGAACGCCAAGGCCGTTCGCCTGGCCCAGCTCGCCCCGGAAACTCAACTGGATGGCCGACCGCAGATTCCTGACCAAACTCTCGTCCGTTGCATTGGCGAAGGGGCCTACGGCCAGGTCTGGCTGGCTCGCAACACCCTTGGGCTCCACCACGCCCTAAAAGTGATCTACCGCAGCCGCTTCGGAACCGAGGTGCCCTACGAACGCGCCCTGCGCGGGATCCAGAAGTTCATGCCCATCTCCCGTTCCCATCAGGGCTTTGTCCACCTCCTGCACGTCGGCCGCAACGATCGCGCCGGATTCTTCTTCTACCTGATGGAAGCGGGCGACGATGTGAAGTCCGCCCAGCGGATCGACCCCAACACCTATGCTCCCAAGACGCTGTCCAACGAATTGAAGTCGCGGGGACCGTTGCCACCGAAAGAATGCCTCGAGTTGCTGCTCGCCTTGACCGATGCCGTCGAGCGCCTTCACCAACACCAGCTGGTTCATCGCGACATCAAACCCGACAACATCATATTCGTGCAGGGCCGCCCCAAGCTCGCGGACATCGATCTCGTCACTTCGCTTGCCGGCCCGGGCGAAGTCAGCCACATCGGCACGGAAGGATACATGGCGCCGGAAGGGCCCGGCACGGCGGCGGCCGATGTGTTCAGCCTGGGACGTGTGCTCTACGTGATGTTGACCGGCAAGGCCCCGGCGCAGTGCCCGGAGCTGCCCACGCAAGTGACCAGCCAGCCGGACAGCGGGCTTTACTTCGAGATCAACCGGGTGGTGTGCAAGGCGTGTGAGTTCTCAGTGGAACGTCGATACCCGTCGGCTTCCGCCATGGGCTCAGATTTACGCGCGATTGCGGAACGCCTTGCTCGTGATTGAGTCCGAATTTGACATTGATTATTGGTTATTGGGAATCGCTCCCCGCGATCACCAATAACCATTTTTCAATTCGCAATTCCAAATGCGGTTCATGGGAAGCCACCCGTTCATTTTTGATCTGCTCACCAGACATCAACCAGCGGACTGCTCCACCTCACCCGGTTCCGATCTCGCTCGGGCGAGTTCGGAACCTGCCCTCTCCCCCGCAGGGCGGCGGAGAGGGTGTCCGCGCCGGGCGGCTCGATTGACAGGTTGCCGAATCTCCGCGTCACGTGCCTTCTGGTCGATCCTCCGGTTCATGGGAAGCCACCCGTTCCTTTTTTTGACCTGCTCACCAGACATGAAGCTGATCAACTCAAGTCGTGGCGAATTGGGAATTTGACATTGATTATTGGTTATTGGGAATCGCTCCCCGCGATCACCAATAACCATTTTTCAATTCGCAATTCCAAATGCGGTCCATGGGCAGCCACCCGTTCTTTTTGACCTGCTCACGGGCCATGAACCGTGGACGGTATCCAAATACGATCCAAGCGCCGGAATGGCCACGAAGAGGCACAAAGGGCACAAAAGCAGAGTTTCGTTTTGTGCCCTTTGTGCCTTTTCGCGGCTGATCCCCCCTCGTGGACCGGTAGGTTCATGGGAGAGAGTCGCCCGCTCCTTTTTTACCTGCTCACCCTTGCGATCCGATCGGGGATTCCCGTAGCCCTCCAGCGGTAGTTCATGGAATTGCCGGAAACCTGATCGGCAGGCACAGTTTGGGCGTAATCTCCAGCAGGCGCGTAACGGTGGGACCGGTGGGATCCGACCCGGCCACTCCAGACCGAACGCAAACCAATCCCCCCCGACACCCGCGTTACCGGACAAATCCAGGTTCCGGCTGGCGCACGCTCAAGCCGCCCGCATGGGGATGATCCACATATCCCTTCGCCGGCGGCGGCAGGCGGGCGATGCAATCCTCAGAACAAGCGTTGACCAGCAACGGTAGAACGTCCTTACCCGCCAACCTCGATATCCACGCCTGTCGAACGGCGGCTGCCGGGATGTCCCGATCACAAACACTGCAGCGACACTTGTCCGCCAACCACAAGGAGGCATCGGTGTTCAGCTTCGGAAACGGCGGGCGATACTTATAATTCCCGTACAGGGCCCGGGTGCTGAATCGACTCCGCTTCAACCGGGCGCAACGAGTAACCTCATAAGGCAACCAATGCAGCCGGTAAGAGGTGTACAGGTCGAGCTCCTCCAGTTTTGTCAGGCGGCCAATCTCTGGCGGGATTCGGACCAGATGGCTCGAGTAAAGGTACAAACGTTTGACTGAGGTCAGATGTCCGATCGAGGGCGGCAAAGTTACAATCTTGGCCCACAACTCGGGTGGCATGGCGAGACCGGGTGCGAACTCCTCAGCGTCCGAGTCAATCGCGCGGGCAATCAGTTCCACCAACCGACGCCACGCCTCGCCGTTGGTGTCCTGCACGTCCTGATGGAGGATCAACTCCGGAAAAACCCCATCGCCATACTGCGCATCCAGACAAGAACAGGACGGACCCGGCCCCGCTTGAAGCATCGATGCATCGTCGGGTTTGAGACAGAACAGGCGCCGCTTGAACATGGGTGACTCACCTATCGTTTCTTTACTTTCGCCTTGCCCCCACCCGCAGACTTGACGTGAAGGCCGATCTCCCGGCGGCGAGTTTCCGCGGGAGGCCTCATTCCCAAAATCAATTCCGCGACGCCGCCAACTCTTCCTCGAAGTCCACGATCTCCTTGAGCTGCGTCAGGAACCATCGATCGATTTTCGTCAGGTTGAAAATCTCATCGAGGGTGAACCCAGCCCGGAGCGCGTGTCGGATAAAGAAGATGCGTTCGGCATTGGGCACGCTCAGCTTTCGGCTGATGACTTCCCGCGGCAGAATGTCGCGATCACCATAGACATCGGCCCCGATCCGCCACGGCTTGCCGTCGCCGCCCAGGCCGCTCCGCCCAATCTCGAGCGAACGCAGGCATTTCTGAAGGCTTTCCTTGAACGTACGCCCGATGGCCATCGCCTCGCCCACGCTCTTCATCTGCGTGGTCAGCGTGGGATCCGCTTGCGGGAACTTCTCGAAGGCAAACCGCGGAATCTTGGTTACGACGTAGTCAATCGTCGGCTCAAAGCTGGCCGGAGTCTCGCGGGTGATGTCATTGCGAATCTCGTCGAGCAAGTAACCAACGGCGAGCTTGGCCGCGATCTTGGCGATGGGAAAGCCGGTCGCCTTTGAAGCCAGCGCCGAGCTGCGGCTGACGCGCGGGTTCATCTCGATGATGACCATGCGCCCCGTGTTCGGATCGACGCCGAACTGTATGTTCGAACCGCCGGTCTCGACGCCGACCGCGCGAATCACCGCGAAGCTCTGGTCGCGCATGATCTGAAATTCCTTGTCGGTCAGGGTCTGGATGGGAGCCACCGTGATGCTGTCGCCGGTGTGCACGCCCATCGGATCAAAGTTCTCGATGGAACAGATGATGACGCAGTTGTCGGCGCGGTCGCGCATGACTTCCATCTCGTATTCCTTCCAACCGAGCAATGATTCCTCCACCAGGATTTCGCTGACGGGCGACAGGTCCATGCCGCGCTTGGCAATTTCTTCAAATTCGTCCCGGTTGTAGGCGATGCCGCCGCCGGTGCCGCCGAGCGTGAACGCCGGACGGATGATGAGTGGGAAACGGCCGATCTTTTCGGCCACCGCCCAGGCTTCCGTCATGTTGTGGGCGGTGCCGCTGATGGGCACGTCGAGGCCGATGCTGAGCATCAGCTGTTTGAAGGCCTCGCGATCTTCACCGCGATGGATGGCATCGGGTTTGGCGCCGATCATCTCGACCCCGTGCCGGGCCAGCGCGCCATTTTTGTGCAACGACATCGACGTGTTCAACGCTGTTTGCCCACCGAGCGTGGGGAGAAGGACCAGCTTGCCCTTCGCACCGAGCCGGGCCATTTCCTCCTTCTCACGAACGATGATCTTTTCGACCGCCTCCGGCGTGATGGGCTCGATGTAGGTCCGGTCCGCGAACTCAGGATCGGTCATGATCGTGGCCGGGTTGGAATTCACGAGGACGACCCGATAGCCCTCTTCGCGCAGAGCCTTGCAGGCCTGCGTACCCGAATAGTCGAATTCGCACGCCTGGCCAATGATGATGGGCCCGGCGCCGATGATAAGAACAGAGTGAATGTCGGTGCGTTTCGGCATATCGAAAATCCCGGTGAGTGAAAGGGATTTGCCCCCGCTTGTCATTGGATTTTTTTGCCGTCCTGCTCCATCCCTCCCTAGTCCGGTTGATCTTCCGCCTCTGGAGACAATTCGACCGGCTGCTCGATGCGGTCAAAACGCCGGGCCAGGAACAGGATGGCGGCATGCGCCAGGAGCAGGCCCAGCGCAACCCATTGTTCCACCCGGGTCGCAGCCAGCGCCCCCTGGAACGATTGTGCGCCACTCCAAGCCGCCCAGTTCAAGGCCAGGATTAAGCACGAACCGGCCGTCGGAAAACACCAAAGCACGCTCAACGCGCGAAACAATTGGGTCTTGGGCCGATGCCAGCCAGGCGACCCGCCGTCCATGCGGTCCGACTTCTGCCCGTTATCAGGCATGCCCAATCCTCATCCCGCGATGCACGCGGCAAAGCCCCGACGAATCTTCTGTTCGTCGAGATCCTTCCCGATGAAGACCAGCTGGCTGATCTTCTTTTCGCCCACGTTCCAAAGACGATCCGGACGGGCATCGAACATGGTCTGCACGCCCTGGAACACCACCCGACGGGCCTGTCCGTGGATATACAAGATGCCCTTGCTCCGATAAATATTGGCGCCCAGGTCCCGAATGACCTCGCTCAGCCACGCCTCGACCTTCTTCAAATCCAACGGCCGCTCCTCGCTGATAAAGAACGAGGCGATGCCTTCATCGTGATGGTGATGATGGTGGTGGCGCGCGTGTTCGTCCGTTCCATGCCCATGCCCATGCCCGAGATCGTGATCGTGATCGTGATCGTGTTCATGATCATGGTCGTGATCGTGATCGTGATCATGGTCATGATCGTGGTCCTCGACTGTTCCGGGCGCGGCCGGCATTGAAAACGCGCCGGACACTTCGCGCGCCTTTTGATCGAAGATTCGGCCCGGCTCGATCTGCGAATTTTTGGTCCGATGAATGACGGCGACCGCGTTCAGTTTCCGGATGCGTCGCTCGAGTCGAACCAAATCGGCTTCCGACACCAGGTCCGTCTTGTTCAACAGAATCACGTCGGCGTAGGCCACCTGGGCGGCAGGCTCCGGGCCATCGCCCAGCTCCTTTTCGAAATGGCGGGCGTCGACCACGGTAACGACGCCGTCGAGCCGGAGGCGGTCAGCCAGATCCGTGGCCCGAAAGGTGTGGATGACCGGACTCGGATCGGCCAGGCCCGTGGTTTCGATCAGGACATAGTCGAATCGTTTCTGTTTCCGAAACAGATCCTCCAGGCTGCGCACGAGATCGCCGCGTACACGGCAACACAAGCAGCCGTTGTTCAATTCCAGGATTTCCTCATCGACCCCCACCACCAGCTGATTGTCGATGCTGATGGCGCCGAACTCGTTGATGATGATCGCGCATTTGTGCCCGTGCGGCTGGGAGAGAAGATAGTTGAGCAGCGTGGTCTTGCCGGCCCCGAGAAAGCCGGTCAGGACGGTGACAGGAATTGGATCTTTTTTGGTCATGCCCGGACCCCGCCATCAAAGGCCGAAGTCCGCCCACAGCATTGACCGGAAACGAGCCGGCCGAAAGCAGAAACTCTGCGTCAGCGCTCCGGGGCACCGAGGGTGAACTCCCGTTTGTTGGTTCGTCCCAAATTTCGGCCAAGCTCACCGCAGCGTTTTCGCGGACACAACATTGGAGTAAGGCGAGTTGCCGCGGAGATTAAACGCCCGCACGCGATAGTAGTACGTCTTGTTCGCACTCAAGCCCGTGCTGGCGTAGGTCGTGACGTTGGGCCCGACCGTTGCAATCTGCGTCCAGGTGCTGCCATTAGTCGAACGCTCGACCTTAAACCCGTCCTCGTTCGAGGAGTTATCGTTCCAACCAAGGTTGATCCGGGAGCGCGACGCAACGCTTGCCGCCAACCCATTCGGCGGCGTCGGAACGCCACTCGGAGCACTCACCGTCAGGGTTACCGTGGCATTCGCGCTGTCCAACCCGCCGTCGTTCACCTTGAAAGTAAACGTCGTCACCCCGGTCCAACCGACCGTCGGCGTAAAGGTCAGGTTGGGCCCCGTTCCCGTCAGCACGCCGCCCCCCGGCGAACTCACCAGCACAAAGCCCAAGGCATCGCCGTCGACGTCACTGCCCGTCAAGGTCAAGGCGACCGCGGTGTTATACGGGACGGCGACAGCCTGGGCATCAGCGCGGGGCGCATCCGGCACGGGCTGAACCGTAAAATTAATCGTCGTCGTGTCGAGCCCGCCCTGCCCGTCGAAGACAATCACTTCGATCCGATCCAAGCCGCTAAAGTTGGCGCCTGGAGTGTAGACAAAGTTCGGACCGACTCCACTCAGGCTTCCATGGGCCGGCAGAGTCGAAACCTGAAAAACCAGGGCGTCACCATCCACATCGACTGCCGAGACAGCGAAGGACAACACCGTGTCCTCGGCGAGGGTGTAGTCTTGCGGAACGATAACCGGCGAGTCGTTAGCCGGCACAACGGTCAATGCCACTTCGGCGATTGGGCCAGACGACACACCGTCGCTGGCCTGGAAGAAGAAGCGGTCGGGCCCGGCATAGTTCACCGCGGGGGTATAGATCAGATTGGGCGGCGTTCCGCTCAGGGTCCCGTGCAGCGGAGGTTCGATCACGATCATCGTGAGCATCCCAGAATCGGGATCGGTCGCCGCAAGGCTGATCCCCAAGGAGGTGTCCTCGCTCGTGGTCAGCGCCTGTCCCGTCGCCACCGGCGGATCGTTCACAGCCTGCACCTCAATGTTAATCGTCCCTTGGGCCAACCCGCCCAGGTAGCCGTCATTCACGGTGAACAGCACGAGATCGGTGCCGCTGAATTCAGGCTCAGGAGTGTAGATAAGATTGGGCGGCTCGCCAGTGACCGTCCCATGGAGACAGCCGCCAAAGGAGAACGTCAGGACATCACCATCCTCATCAGTCGCCTGAAGCGTCAGGCCCAGGGGCGTATCCTCCAGCGCGTTCGTGGAAAACGAAACAGGCTGAGGCGTCCGGTTCAGCAACAAGCTGGGGATCAAAACCGTCGCCGGATTGCTGTTGAGTTCGCCATCGTTCACCACGTACTGGAAGGCGTCTGCGCCCCTCGCGCCAAGACTCGGAGTGTAGTTGACGTAACGCGGGCCCCAATAGTCGTAGTAGTAAACTTCCGACACCGTACCGTTGGTCGGCGGCGTCACAATGGCAAATTCCAGGGGCGACCAAACGCCATCCGGGTCCGTGCCCGTGAGGGCCACGGTGACCGTCCAGGGGTCGACGATGGGGGCCAGGGTTATGTCGGTGGCCACCGGCGGGTGGTTGTAGTCTGGCGTGGTGAACAGTTGCATCGCGGTCGAACCCACTCGATTGGTGCCCACGGAAGCGACGCGATAAAAGTACGTCGTCGCGGGCGTCAGGTTGGTGATCAGGAAGGAATGGCCAAAGGCGTATTCGGGGTGGAATCCCACCACGGTCAAACTGGTCGGGGACGGCCCGATTTCCAGCATGCCATCGGCCCCGCTGGTCAGGCTGACGATCCACTCGATCGTAACGCTGGTGGGGCTCAGCGTGCCGGGGTAGGTCCCGGGCGGAGTGAACGAAAAGTAGGGGATGTAGTTGCTGTCCTGAGTGGTCACGATTGCCGACGGCAAACTTTCGCCTTCGGCATTGAGCGCGGTGACGCGGTAGGAGCGCCCAGCTGAGCCAGCCGTCGTGTCGAACGCCATTGCGTTGGTCACCCCCGACATGACGGGCTGCCAGGTCTGGGCAGTATCGTCGTAGCGATACAAGGTATAGCTCTCGGCTCCAGGGACGGGATCCCATGTCACCCGGGCAAAGTGAGTCGAGGCGTAGATCCAGGCAGGAGCGGGGTTCTGGGGTGGGTCCGGCAAGGCCGCCGTGGCGGAAGAGATGAATCCAGGGACCAGCAGCGCGAACAGTTCGATCTTTTTCATGCGATAAAAGCTCCGGGAGGTTGGGCTCCGGCACCAATATCGGCCTCCTGGAGGGAGGCTTAACCCGTTAAAAACCCGCCAAACTCCCGAGAAAAATCGCTTGCCTTTCCGAGCCGACTTCCGTAATTACCTCCCATCATTTGCGCGGGATGCATTTGCTGAGTTCTTCCAAGTTCGCATGAGTCAACCTCAACCGGTGGGGGCGGCTTGAGTCGTCCCTTCGCTCCCCGACCTTCCTTCAACCAAGCATCCGCCACGCGGATCAACGGACGCATTCGCGCCCGGGAGGTTCGCGTCATCGGGGTGGATGGCCAACAGGTGGGCGTCCTGACCCTGCAGGATGCCTTGGCCATGGCCCGCAGCAATGGAGTGGACTTGGTCGAAGTTGCCCCCAACGCCACCCCGCCAGTCTGTCGTTTGGTTGACTTCGGAAAATACCGGTACGAGCAGGCCAAGCGCGAGAAGGACGCCAAAAAGCATCAGCACGCCAACAAGGTTAAGGAAATCCAGTTGAGCGTCAAAATCGACCCCCATGACATGAGCGTGAAACTGGCTCATGCCATCGATTTCCTCTGCGAGGAAATGAAGGTCAAAGTGTCGCTTCGGTTCCGCGGCCGGGAAATGGCCCACACCGAGATTGGGTTCGAGCAGATCGCAAAGTTTACCCGGGACGTAGCCGCTTGGGGGCACCCAGACAACACCGCCAAGCTCGTCGGGCGCGGCATCACCGTGATGTTCAGTCCCCACCCGCGGAACAAGCGGGCGAAGAACCCGCATGAGCAGCCGGGCGAGGCCAAGCCTGCGGATGCCTCCAAGGACCACCACAAAGAACCGGGGAAGGACAACCATCTACCCGCAGGCGGGAACGGACCCCAAGGGTCCTCCCCGAGCGGAGCCAAAGCGGGGTTCCAGAACAACCCGTTTTCCCGGCTGGATGTCGATGGAGCCAGCAACAACAACGACCCGCGCCACGATTGAAAGTCCGGGGCGTCGCGGTGTCGCGATGTCGTTGCGTCGACGCGGTGCTGGACTACCGCACCAGATTCGCCGCGCGCCCTGCCCAGTTCCGCGTTAGCAAACCACGGTGTGCGAGCGCTAGCCGTTCCAATCCCGCACCAACTCCGGAAATCGGCAACCACCGCACACCGCATTCGACTGCTCACAAAAGTCGCGCACGATTTGAATTAAACCCTGCTGGGCCGCCGCCGTCTTCAGCAACGCGCACGATTCGGTGCCCAGCAAGCGACGGCGCGCCAGGCGTAAAACCGCATTGTCCTCCGCCGCCGGCCAGACGAAATAGCGGCGTTCAATCTCGGCCTGAAGTGCGCTCGAACAACCTTCTCCGGCCCGCACCCACAGCCAGGGCAGAACGACGTTGATGGCAATGTCCGTAAGCCGCGTGTCCCCCATCAAGGGCTGCGCTCGGCGCAACCGCGGTGTCCGAAAGGTCCAGTGCCACGACCAAAACCGGTCTGGTTCCACGGAAGCGACCTCGGCCAGCGATCGCACCAATTTGCGATCCGGCCACGAAGCGGCGCACCATTGTTCCAAAGCTGCCGGCAAGGTGGACGCCGCCAGCCAGTGGGCCGCCAGCGCTACCCGACGTTCCGGACGGTTCGATGGCCGCAATCCCGAGAACTGCCAAAGCGATCGTGGCATCGCACAGTCCAGCAACGATTCCCGCTGGCGCCACCAGCTGTCCCAAAGTTCCCGCACATAGGCGGACCCGCTGGAGTTCCGACGCGGCAATTCGTCTGGCAGCAGCCCTGCGGCGCCCATCAACCTCGCCTGCCATTCCAAGGGTTCATGAGGAGAATCATGGCCCAGACGGAGACGGAGTTCCGCCAAGCGCTGCATCGGCCAGACGTTTTGTTTGTAGCCGAGCGCTCGAAACAAACCCTCCCACAAGGCCTGCTCCCAACCGGCCTGACGGGCTCGCGCCTGCAAGTGGCTGGCCTTGGCCCGGAAGCGGACACCCGCCGCCTGCAGCAGCAGTTTCCCGATCCGGTCGGACGGGATGTCGCGCAAAGGCGCGCAACAACGCCCCAGGTGTTCTTCCGAGAACTCGCCCACCACGTCGCTGCACAACCAGGTCGCCAACTCGGTTAACGGCGCGTCCAAAACGCCGTCCAGCGCCAGGACAGGCAGGATGGCCGGCGCGGCCTCGCCTACGCCAAGCCGCTTCCAGACCACGTGCAACCGCACGTTCCGGTAGGTCGGATTGACATCGTGCCGATGCCCCTGCCAACCGCGGCAGTGCAGGTCCACTTCCACGTCGCCGACGACGGGCGGTTCCGCTCCGAATTGTAGGACCGCGCCCCGAAAATCCGGCCCCGCCTCCCGGTTCCAAAAGCCCGGGTGCAGAACCCGAATCGCGCGGCCGTCCGCGGTCCGCAGCTCGTCGCGCCGCACGCGTTGATGCCACCAGATCGCCTGCAGCAGGCGCTCGGGCGGTTCATCGACGTTTTCATGGAATGCCGCCAGGGCGCCCACGGACGCGCGCCAGCCCGAATATTCGTTGCCGAACTCAACCACCTTGCGAGCGTTTTCCAAGAGCCGAGCCCGGATGTCAAGCTTGTGGGCGGCGGCGACAGAGCAAGAATCGCTGACCGCGCCGATAAACGCAGATTCTTCGGGGTCGATTGAGGAGGAACGGGACGTCCCAATCAATTGGGGGTCGGCCCGTCTTTATCTGCGTTTATCCGCGTGAATCTGCGGTATTTCAATCCCGGTCATCGGGGTTATGCGTGGCTTCAGGGCGCCAAAACCGACTTGACCCACCCCCTCGCCCGTGGCTATTTTCGCGCGCATGATTCACATCGTTGGACAAGTAAACCTGCTGGTCGTCGTAGCAAGCGACGCCGTTGGTGCTTGTCGATGATTGAAACGATTTCGACAAAAACCCACGGCTGGCAACGGTCGTGGGTTTTTTAGTCCCTGCGGCCCCCGGCCGCCAACCCGTCAGGAAAGTTAGTTATGAGCAAAGCAGCCGCCGCCAAAACAAAGAAAGCAGCCGCCACCAATCTCGCTGCGTCCAAACGCGGGCCCGCCTCCAAAGGCACTGTCGGTCCGCTCATGTTCGGACGCGACATTCTGGTCGAAGCCCTCGAACGCGAAGGCGTCGAGGTCATCTTCGCCTACCCCGGTGGCGCCAGCATGGAAATCCACCAATCGCTCACCAAGTCGAAGATCCGGACCGTCCTGCCCCGGCACGAACAAGGGGGCAGCTTTGCGGCTGAAGGCTACGCCCGCGCGACCGGCAAGGCCGGCGTATGCATGGGCACCAGCGGCCCCGGCGCGACCAATCTCGTCACCGCCATCGCCGACGCTTACCTCGACTCCTGCCCACTCGTCGCCATCACCGGCCAGGTCAACCAAAACATGATCGGCCGCGGCGCGTTCCAGGAAACCGACATGATCGGTGTCACCCTGCCGGTCGTGAAGCACAGCTATCTGGTGACCGACATCAACGACATTCCGCGCATCGTCAAGGAAGCCTTCTTTATCGCTCAATCCGGCCGTCCAGGCCCCGTGGTGATCGACTTGCCGAAAAACGTCCAGCAAGCCCGCACCCAGCCAAAGTGGCTGACCCACGAAGAAATGCGGGCGGGCATCCCTGGCTATCAACAGCCGGATCTTCGCGCGGATGAGCTCGCCCTCAACGAGATCATCGGCCTGATCGAAAAGGCCGAACGCCCAGTCATCTACGCAGGCGGCGGCATCATCACGAGCGGCGCCGCCGAGGAATTGCTCAAGTTCGCCGAGACAACTCACATTCCCGTCACCACCACCCTCATGGGCGTGGGCGGCTTCCCTGAAACGCATCCCCTTTCCCTGCGCTGGCTCGGCATGCACGGGGCCGCCTTCGCCAACTGGGCCGTCAACGGCGAATACAAACAACGTCGCGACCCCAACGAACCCTTGGTCAAACTCAAGGACGGCGCCGATCTCCTGCTCGCATTCGGCGTGCGCTTCGACGATCGCGTCACCGGCAAGTTCGAGGAGTTCTGCAAACACGGCACCATCGTCCATGTGGACATCGATGCGTCCGAGCTGAACAAAAACCGCCGCGCACACCTGCCGGTGGTGGGCGACATCAAGGACGCGCTCGCCCGCTTGAACCGGATGCTCGCCAAGCGCACCGCCGTGCGGAAACACACCGCCTGGCACGAGCAGATTGCGGAATGGAAACAGCGCGCGCCCTTCCAGTACGGCGTCACCCAGGAGATCGCCCAGAGCGATCACATGAAGGATCACATGAAGGGTCAGGAAGATCAGGTGATCCTCCCGCAGATGGCGATCGACATGCTCTACGAACTGACGAAGGGCGAGGCCATCATCACCACCGGCGTCGGCCAGCACCAGATGTGGAGCGGCCAGTGGTACAAATACAAATTCCCCCGCCAGTTCATCACCAGCGCCGGGCTCGGCTCCATGGGTTATGGCTTCCCCGCAGCGCTCGGCGCCAAAGTGGCCTGCCCCGACAAACAGGTGATCGACATCGACGGCGACGGCTCGTTCCTGATGAACATCCAGGAACTGGCCACCGCCCATGTGGAAAAGATTGCCGCCAAGGCGATGATCCTGAACAACCAGCACCTCGGCATGGTGGTGCAGTGGGAAGACAATTTTTACGCCGGCAACCGCGGACACACCTATCTCGGCAACCCCGACAACCGCGCCCAGATTTATCCGGACTACGTGCGCGTCTGCAATTCGTTCAACGTCCCGTGCGAACGCGTGATGTTCCGCCGCGACCTCAAGGCCGCCCTGCAACGGATGCTCGATGCGAAGACGCCTTACGTCCTCGACATTGTCACGCCCTACTCCGAACACGTGCTGCCGTTCATTCCTGCCGGCCGAACGGTCGCGGACATGATCTGGAAACACGGCGGCTGATTCGATCGGGCGATTCGATGCGGGCGACGAAACGCCCACGCCGTCGGCCAGCCCGCCGCGGCCGGCACGGACAGCTTCCAAACGCCATCCTCTCCCCACCGGCGCCACGTTCGCGCCGGCGGTACCGTGGGATCGTCAGGGGTCTGGGATCAGCTCGGCCAGAACCCTTTGCAAACTGCGGGCAAATTGGTCCGCTGTATAACGCTCAAGGAAACGCGCGCGCAGTCCTGGATCGTAGGGACGCCGCGCGAATTCGATCAGCTTGGCGGCAATTTCCTGCGGTGCCTTGATTCCGACGACACCCGGATACTCCGGTGGCAAGACTTCCGGCACCGTGCGCCATCGCGTGGTGACGAGATGCAATCCCCAAGCCATCGCTTCCACCACCACCAACCCAAAGCTCTCAGCCGAGTAGTAGGTGGGAAAGCACAGGCAATCGCTCCGGGCGAAAAGCTGACGCTTCTCCGCTCCTGAAACAAACCCCAGATACGTCACCAGCGGCTCACCCTGCCGGATCAAATCCGGCTGCTTGACGCGACGCTCGAACTCAACCCGATCGCTCTCCTGCCAGAACCCGCCCGCGACCGACAGGCTGATGCGCAGGGGAGTCTGCGCCAACTCCAACTCCCGGTTGGCCAAGGCCACCGCCTCCACCGCATCAAACAGCCCCTTTTCCCGATGGCACAAGCCGATGTACATGACCCGAAACTCCTGCCCGGCTTCGACCGCGCCGCCCGCGCCGGCCAAAACGGCGGCCCGCGCCCTGGCTCGTTCGATCCGGATGGCCAGCATCTCGCGGTCAAAGCCGGGACACGGGTCGGTCGTCGCATTTGGAATCACCACGACCTGCTTCGACTGCAACTGTTGCGCGTCCCGGCGATTCACCTCTCCCAAAACAATGCTTAACGCCGGTCGCGCCAGCAGGCGTCGGGAAATCCATCGCTCCCACGGGCGCGCCGTCTGCTCAATCCAATCGCCCAGCCCCATCGCCTGCCAGTGGTAGACCAACAGGGGAAAGAACGGGCGGCACAGGGCCATCACCATCCAGTCCCGATAAACCGCCGCTCGCAGCCCGGGAGCCGGAACGTAGTAGAGGCATTTTACCCGGTGTCGGAGCCGCGCCACGATCGCCTGCCGGCAATAGCCCAGAAGCCGCCACACTTTTCGCCAACCCGCATGGCCAATGTCGTCGATGCTGTCCGACAACCGCGCATCCACATGGAAGACCTCGATCCCCTCCGCAGATCCGCCGCCGCCCTGCTCGCGCCTCAATCCGTCAACGACCAGCTGAACCATGTAACTTTGGCCATGGTGTGGCGGGGGTTTGTGCGCAAAAATCAGGACTCTCTTCACGACGCTGTCGGACAACCATCGCCATCACCCTTCTCAAGTTCAAGCCCGGTCTGGCTGCCGTGCAGCCCGAAGTTGTTGGATCGGAGCGCGGGCCGATGGCCCACAGCGGGTGGGATCGGCCTTGCGCGCTCGAACCTTCGGGCGTCGTCGCCGGCCCAAGCCGCTGCGGGCTGAAAGCCGGCTGGAAGCCCGCGGTCCGGCCCAGTGCGAACTTTTACCAACAACTTCGAGATGCACGGCACCCATGGTGACTCCCTTGTTTTCGATTGAAATTTCCCGGTCGCCCGCCACGGTCATCGCATGTCCGCCATCACCCGCTTGCTCTCGCTTGGCATCTTTCTGGGAACCATGACCCAAGCGCCGGCTCAGTGGCAAAAGTTCGCCCAGCAACTGGCACCGACCGATCCAGGGGTGCCCGCAACCTTGAAGACGGCTCCCACCAACGCCACCGCCTGGACCGGAAACGAACCCGGACCGGTGACCGGACTCCGAGTGATGGCCCGGGAGAAAAACGGTGCCGTCTGGCTCGGAGGGACGAACGGCGCGGCCCGCTTTGATCCCGGCGCCCGCCACCGCTGGGATCGCTGGCAATACTTCCACGGCCGCCGCTGGCTTCAGGACAACGCCGTTCAAAATATCGTCGTGGATGAATCCGGGCCGTTCCGACAGGTCTGGATACGGACCAGCAACGGGGTTTCCCGCCTCGACTGGCGGCCGATGAGCCTCGCCCAAAAGGCCGATTACTTCGACGAACGCATCGAAGCCCGCCACGTCCGGCATGGCATGGTGGCTGACTCCCACCTGCGCGCGCCCGGAGATCTGTCGTCGAGCGTTCTTTCCGACTCCGATAACGACGGCCTTTGGACCGCGATGTATCTGGGCGCCCAATGTTATCGCTACAAAGTCACCGGCCTCCCCAACGCCCGCGCCAAGGCGCGTCGTTCGTTCCAACTCCTCATGCGCCTCGAGGAAATCACCGGACACCCCGGTTTTCCCGCCCGATCGTTTGTCGCCGCCGGCCAACCCCACGACCACGGAGAATGGCATCCCACGCCGGACGGACGTTGGCTCTGGAAAGGCGACACCAGTTCCGATGAATCGGTCGGTCACTACTACGGCTATGCGCTTTACTTCGACCTGGTCGCCGACGACGCGGAGAAGGACGCCATCCGGGCGGTCGTTCGACGCCTGACCGACCACCTCATCCGCCACGACTACGATCTGATCGATCTCGACGGCCAACCCACGCGCTGGGGCCAGTGGTCGGAACGCTACTTCAAGACGGAGGAAGGAAAATACGAAGCCGCCCTTCGCGCCATCGAGCTTCTGGCCTTTCTCAAGACCGCTCATCACATCACGGGCGATGTGAAGTATGACGTCGCCTACCGCGACCGCATCCAGCGCGGCTACGCAAAGCACATGAAGGACTATCGCCGCTGGCCAGGCGGAGGAGAGATCAACTTCTCCGACGACGAGCTCGCCTATCTCTCCTACGATCCCTTGCTCCGCTACGAAAAGGATCCTGAGTTGAAGGCCATTTACCTCGATGGCCTGCGCTTCACGTGGAGCCAGATCCGCCGCGACATGAATCCACTTTGGAATTACATCAGCGTGGCCAGCGGAGCGGGCCCATTGACCCCGGAGATTCGCGAGGAGTCACGGCGCACCCTCGAACGCATTCCCATGGATCTGATCAAGTGGTCGATGACGAACTCGCACCGCCAGGATGTCTCCTTCGAGCCCGCGGCGGACCGCTTTGCCCGCGGCCAGATCAAGGAACTGCTGGCGCCCGATGAGCGGGCCGTCAGCAAGTGGAACGGGAATCCCTTCGTCCCGGACGGTGGCGCCGGCGGGACTAGCGAAGACGATGGCGGCTACTTCCTGCTGCCGTACTGGATGGGCCGCTCCTTGGGTGCGCTCTGAACCCGCCCAATTGCCCTCCTCACGCCGGGCGGCAGGAATCGGCGCGCTCAAATATTTCGCGCCATTCTCGCGGTGAGGCGTTTCAAGGCTGGGGAGCGATCGTTTGGCTCCAGCCGGACTTCGATCACGCAGAAGGTCTCCGTGTGTTGCTCCGCAGCGACCAGCGCCGCGTTCAAGTCGCCCTCGGTCTCCACCACGAACCCGCGGCCCGCGCCCACCAGATCCGGGATTCGATGATGCTGCAACGCAGGCACGTCATTGTAGGGTCCGTCCTGCATGGGGCGTTCCGTTCCGAAGCCGCGGTTGTTAAGCACCACGACGATCGGATTGAGTTCGTATCGCGCCACGGTCGCCAGTTCGAGACCGGTCATGAGAAACGCGCCGTCTCCCACCAACACGAGCGGACGCGATTCAGGACGCGCCATCTGTACCCCCACGGCCGCCGGGATGGCGAAGCCCATGGAGGTGTAATAGGCCGGGGCAAGAAACTCCGTGCGGTCGTGAATGAAAAGGTCGGCCGCACCGAACATCGCGTCGCCCACGTCCGAGATCACCACCGTCTTCGGGCCGAGGAATCCATTCAATCGTTCAAACAAGGCGCGGACGGTGATGGGACGGGACGCGCTTCGTTTGCGGGCGGACGGCCGGCCCGCCCCGAAGACATCGGGCACAGGACGTGGCAACGCGGACGCGGGCCGCCGGCGCAGGCGGCACTTAAGCAGCCCGCGCATGAAGTCCTTGAAGCGAACGTCTTCGTAGTGATGATGCCCAATCGACAGCTTTTCGCTGGTGGCATAAATGCAGCGCCCCGGATCCAATTGCGCGGTGAAGATGCCCAGATTGATGTCGGTCATGAATGCTCCGAGCATGATCACGCAATCGCTCGATTCCACCCGACGTCGGACTTCTTCCCGGCCCATGGCGCCTTCGTAGACGCCCAGATAGAAGGGATGCTGTTCACCCACGACCGACTTGCCCAAGAGGGTGGAGGCAACAGGCAAGTTGGTCTGGCGGGCAAGTTGCAGCAGCACGTCCTGAAGACCAAAGCGATGCACCTCGACATCGGCCAAAATCACCGGGCGGCGGGCGGCATTGATGCGCGCCTCGGCCTCGGAGAGCGCGGCTCGCAATTTGACCGGATCGCTCACTTCGTGGATCTCGGCTGAGCGGTAATGGGGAATGCCCGGGACATCGACAAGGTCTCGCGGCAATTCGAGATAAACCGGGCGCTTGTATCGCAGCGCCGCGTGCAGGACACGATCAATCTCCTGAAAAGCTGTCTGAGGGTCGCTCAAGACCGTGGAAGCCACCGTCAGCTGTTGGAAGACTTTGAACTGGGTATCGAACTCCCGCACCTTGTGGTGGAGCAACGGATTCTTTTCCCGCTCCCGCATCCCCGGAGCCCCGCTGATGATGACCACCGGCGACTTCTCGGCAAATGCTTCCGCGGTCGTGTTGGCCACCTTCAGCCCGCCCACGCAATAGGTGACGCAAACGGCGCCCAACCCGCGCACGCGGGCGTAAGCGTCAGCAGCAAAACCGGCGCCTTGCTCATCGCATGTGTTGATGACGCGAATCGGGCTGCGACTGAGCTGGTCGTAAAACCCGAGCACGTAGTCTCCAGGAATTCCGAAGATGTGTCGAAGCCCGCAGTCGTGGAGGCGTTGAATGAGATACTGCCCGATCGAAATCCCTTTCTTCGTCATTGAGCGCACGCTAACACCGCGGCCGCCGGCAAGGCAAGCGCACGGCCCGGAACGCACGGCCAGATGGGTGCAATTAAAAGCGGGTGAGGGTGCAAGGCGTTTAGCTCGCGCCCCACGCGACTCCCGCTCCCCTCAACGGGGAGAGGGCCGGGAGGGGTGAGACGGGCCGTTGGATCACCCGTTTTTAATCACACCCCGGCCAGATCGAGGCGGGCGTCGCCCATACGGCAGGCCGCGATCGTTCCTCACTCTCCCCGGCCGGTGGGGCGGGCGCTCCGTCGCCCGCCGCCAACGACGTTCTTCATGGTGTTTTCGCGGCGCGCAGCGGAGTGCGCGCCCTACCTCGTCGGGACGCCTACGGCAAGTAGAACTGGTAAAAGCGTTGCGGATAGTTCGCCATGTCGTTGACGGTGAACTGCAGCAAGCCACCGGCATTTGCGGTAATCGACCCGATTTTGATCCAGTGATCCGAGCTAAGGTTGGTGCTGGCCAAGACATCATACGCAAGCCCGGGAAACCCGCTGCCGGTCATTTGCATCCCACCATTCAGCCGGACAACCTCAATCTGAGTCGACGACACCGCGCCCAGATAGGTCAACACCACGTCGTTGCCTGTTCCCCCGCCGTAGTTAATGCGAAAGATTCTTCCTTCGCTGACGAACACCGAGTTTTCCGGCCGGTCGGCAAACGTCCCGACCACCGCATCCGCGCCGTCATTCTGGAGGATCATGAATTCGTGATTCAACGCGGGCGTGAACCCGGGCTTCACTTGAAGTTTCGCTCCCCCAAGGTCCACCCCGCCCGTCAGGTTCAACTGGTCGTACCCGATGGCGACACCGGAAGCATTAAGCTCAACGGCCAATCTGCTGTCGGCGTCCAGCAGTGCTGGGCCGGTCGACAGGCGGCCTGGACTTGACCCAGGGCTGATGGTGCCGCCAACGGAATTAATCGAACCGACCGATCCGTGGCCGCCGAGGGTGGTCCCGGCCATAACGGAGATACCGCCGCCCGTCTGCGAGCCGTTCACGATCAGCTGGCCGGTCTGGAGGTAAGTTTGCCCGGGGAACGTGTTGTTGCCACTGAGCGTTAGGCTACCCACGCCGAGCTTGGTGAACGAACAGCCGTTGCTTCCAATAAGGTTGCCCGCATATGCCGTGTTCGAGCCATTCAGCCCGACGGCCACGTTTCCGGCACCTAAGGAAACCGTGCCGCCGCCGGCCAGCGAGCCCATGGTCTCGTTGAATCCATTCAAGGTAAGACGCGCTTCGTTCTGCATGAGGACGGGCTGCGCATTCGCCAACTGCTCGGACCCCAGCCAGCGGACAACGCAGTTGGAGTTCACCTGCAAGCCGGCTGGCACCGCGATGACCCCGGCCGATTTTGCCAATTCGAGCTTCGACCAGTAATCGAGCAGCGTGGGCCCCGTGTAAGTATTGGGAGTGCTCCCGCCAAATCGCACGCGGGAGACATAGTCCTCCTGTGAGCCGGGCGGATGGTATCGGCCACTCACCTTGATTCCTCCCGGGCCACTAACCGGGCCGTAGATGTCAAGGCGTCCGTATCCCACCACACTGTCGTATGGCAAATCCACCACCGTGTCTTGACTCAGCGCGATCGGACCAGCCCAGACACAAGGGCCCGCGGCCACAATCGCGCCTTCGTCCGGCCCCACCCCACCCACCACCAAGGACTCGTTGGTGATCTGGCAGGAAAACAGAAACAGAGCGCCGCCGGGGTGGACCGTTGTCGCACCGCTGGCGGTGCCCAACGCGCGATCGCTGAAGTAAGCTTCCACCGTCGTGCCGCTCTGGATGTTCAAGGCGCCGCTGAAGGAATTGCTCCCGCCCAGCTCCAGAACCCCGTTGCCCGAGACATTCAGGCCGCCAACGCCGCTTCCGTCGCGGACGTCATGGTGCAGCGCTAGCGTGGCGCCGCCTACCAACTGGACGTTTCGGGTGGCGCCTCCCAAGGAAACGTTGCCCGAAACTTGCGACAGCGAGCCGGTGACCGTGACGAAGCCACCCAGAGTCAGCAAGCCGTTGGTGTGATGAAAGTCTGTTCCGATCTCGATCCAGCAGCGCGACAGGGTGAGTTGGCCGACCGAAGTGGTGTGCCCGTTCAAGTTGAATGTTGCCAGATCGTGCAGCGCGATGGCGGACGAATGGTTGAACTGATGATCGGCGAGCAGGCTCACCCTGGAGTCGCCACTGACCGCTCCAGCGTGGCCCACTTCCAAGGGACCGGCGAGCGCCGGCCCCGGACTGCGCACCAGGTTTTTGTTGAGCTCCAGTTCGCCCAGTCGAATTTTGAAGGCACCCGGAGTGGAGATGGCGCCCCCTCCGGACAAGCGCAACCGGCCGGCGCCGGTTTTGGTCAGCCCGCCCGTTCCGTTGATCGAGCCGCTGAGGGTGAACGCGCTGCCAATGTCCACGCTTCGGCCCACGTAGATCAGCGCGTCGCTCGTCAGAGTCACGGGCCCGGTCCACGAATAGTATTCGTGCGTGTGCAACGTGGCGGGTTCCGCACTCGCATAGTCGGCCGGAAAATGCAGCAGGTTGGTCATGCCCATGCCATCGAGGGTAAGCGCTTCACCGATCACATCGGTGGAAACACGGAGTTGAGCTCCATTGGCGACATACGTACCTCCATTCGTCGAGCCGAGGGGAGTGAAGTCACTTACATACAAGACGCCTTCATCGACATGCATCGCTCCGCTGAAGGTGTTCGTCTGCGCGGCCAGGCTCCACTCGCCCGGGCCGGTCTTGTGGAATGTGGCTGGTCCTCCCGTCTCCCCGATCGAGCAGAGCCATTGCACGGAGGTCCCCGCCGCCACAAAGACCGTGTGGCTTCCGGCCGTGAACGCGTACCGGCCCGAACGCCGGCCTGCGAGGCTGTTGGTGCGGGTAACGGCAGGCTTGTACTCGTTGACCTGGCCGGAGACACGAAGCAGGCCCGAGGGGCCGCCGTTTTGCCGAGTGTCGAGCAAACCGTATCGCAGGTTCAGACCGGCAAACGATTGCGTGCAACCCATCAAGTGGACATAGCCACTCTCGTTGAGCGTAAGAACGCTGTTCGAGGAGACTTGATGGTCGAGCAACCAATACACGGTGGGAGACAGATTGGTGGTGGCGGTCCCAACGGTCAGTGCGCCGGGGATGGCCACGCGCGGCTGCCACAGTCCTGACTGCAGGACGCCATGGCCAAGAAAGAGCGAGCCGGCGTTCACCGTGGTCGGGCCGGTGTAAGTGTTGTTCGCTGTTCCCAACAGATGCAGCGCTCCGTCCCCCGCCTTGGAGAAGCCGCCGTCGCCGCTGAGTTGCCCGCGGACTTCGAAGATGGCCTGATCACCGATCGAAAAGGCGGGGTTGCCGTGCAGCACCAAACCCAGGGAGTTCTCCAGCGCGTTCCCATCCCCAATGCAGAGGATCGCCCCGTTGACGATGTTCAGCAAAGTCCCACCACCCGCGCCCGACAACCGGAAATTATCGCTGAGAAACGTCAGGCTGGAAACAGTCAGTCCCGCCAGGTTGTTGGTCGACTGGCGCCGCACCGCCAGATCGTTGAACACCAGCGTTACCTGGTTCTCGCCGGCCGATGGAGCGACACCCTCGCTCCAGTTTCCCGCAACGCTCCAGTAGCCGTTAACCGCGCCTGTCCAAGTGTGATTTCCAGCGTAACATGGAGCGGCCATCAGGAGCGCGGCAGCCGCCCAGACCGAACCGCGGACCGCGGTGGCGAGGCATCGTTTCATGGGTCTCATCGAGTGGCGTGTTTAGTCGTCTTTCCGGGTGAACGTTTAGCATTCGTCCGGGCAAAGGCGGAATACGCGGATCGGCGTACTCGCACGCGCAAGGTGTGAGACCACCCCGGGAAAGCCACGCTTTCAGCTTTCAGCGCAGCTCGAGAGAGTGTGTGTGCGATGAGTATGACGGGCGCGGCCGCAGCCACGCTCGCCGTGGACGGCGCGGGGAAGAAGTGATGTCGTCGATGCGGGCCAGCCCGGGCAGCTGAGCCGGTCTTCGTGATCTCCGTGGCCAAAAGGCTGACTCGGCTGGGGTCTCGCTAATCCGTGTCAAGTCCGGTCAAGGCAAGGTGCGCCCGCAACTGCATCACCGACGCGAGGAGCAACTCCTCACTGATCGTCAGGACCCACCGTGCTGACCGACTTGATGGCCTGCCCTATGAGTTTGCCTTGGACCAAGGCATTGCTGCCCGTCAAGGTGACCTTGAGGACAGAGCCCTTGCTCTCGAGGTCTGGAGCGAACACCAACGCCGTACGATCGGTCTTCGCGGTGTAGACGCCTTTCACCGTGAAGCCCAACCTCCGCCCGGAGGAGAGCTCAACGCTCGCGGTGCCTCCAACCTTTTTGATCGTGTCATTGGTCAGGCTCATGGATCACCCGTTGTTAATCACACCTCACACCCGTGCGCACCGGCTCAATGACAGCGGCCACCCAGGTCCGGGCTGAGGTATGGAATGCCCAAGGCCAGTCCGCGGATAATCAACAAGGTCGCCACCACGGCCAGTCCGACGGGCATCAGTCGTTGCAACTTGAAGCGCAAAGCCGGCTGCACTCGCCCGCCCGCCACGCCCAGAGCCAACATCATCGGGACGGTCCCCAACCCAAACGCCAACATGTAGCTGATGCCGTCGATTGTGGTTCCCGTGGCGGTGGCGCCCGCAGCCGCCGCGTAAACCAGCCCGCAAGGCAGCAATCCATTCAACAAGCCCAGCCCAAATCGGGCGCCAAAACCGGGTCTCATCAACAATCGCCCCAGCCGCGTCTTGACCCAAGTCACCATCTGCTGGATCGGACCGCTCAGCACAAACCGCGAAGACGTCAGCAGGCCGCTCAGGATCGCCGCTCCCGCCGCGATGGAAACCCAGCGCTGCAGCCCGGCCATTGCAAAAGATTTGCCTAACAAACCAAAGGCCGACCCAATCACGGCATAGGTCGCCATCCGCCCCCCGTTATAGGCCAGACGACCGGCCAGCAATCGACTCCGATCGATGCCCGCCGCGGGCAGAGCCATCACCAAAGGACCGCACATCCCCGCACAATGAGTGCTGCCCACCAACCCCAACAGGAATGCCGTCCAAAGTATCATTCGCTCAAAGCACCAAGGCCTGATCGTAGTAGTAATCCGCCCCGTCGGCGGTCCAGTAAACCTGCACCTTCCACAAGCCCGTGGGCAGGCCTTCGGTCGAAACCCGCTGCAGCGCCCCGCCATCCAGGGCCAGCGGACGCTCAAAATCCAGCCGGGCATCGGACGGCCGGTAGAATTTGATGCGCCCGGCGACCGTTGGAGTCGCGTGCGCCGTCGGCAACCGAATGGCCACGGCGCGAGCCGCCGCCTCGTGCACGATCGAGACCTGCCCCTTCACCGGCGCGGTCCGGCTCACGCGCTCAATCTGCTTTTGAAAACGAATCTCTTCCTCGTAGTAATCGGTGCGCACCAAATCCGGGTCGTGCCGAACGGCCACCACCGTCCAGGCGGCCAGCCCCGAGATGAACAACACGAACCAGCCGATGATGGCATACGGCCATGGACTGCGACGATCGGTGGTGGTGGCGGTATTCTTTGATTCAGTCATGGCTTAAGGCTCTCCTGTCGTTGGTGCATGCTCGCGCGATCCGCCCTCGCCCCAACCCTCTCCGCCGGGGAGAGGGGGATTCGCAACAAATGTCCTGCTCGCCTTTCAGCGGCGACATTCCCGGGCTTCCACCGCCGCAATTTTAAATTATGCGTCATGCCATCGCGCCGATCACCTCGGCCCCACGAAGGACGTTTCCACCTCTTCCAGCCGTTTGCCCTTCGAGAACACGCCCAGCTTCAGCTTCGTGCTGCCGCCGGTCAGATCCTTCGGATCCAGCACGATCAGCACCGAAGTCTGGGCCAGTTTCTCCTTTGGCACCAGCAATGGAGTCACGCCCATCACGCGCACCGTGCCCGGCACATTCTCCAACACCAGATCGATCGGGATGTCGTGGGAGGTCTTGTTGATGATTTTGACCGTGTAGAGATTCTCAATCTTGCCCTCGGGCGTCTGCTGAAACAACGCGCCTTGGGCCCGCAAAAAGGTGGTTTCAACCGCCGCCCGCGTGAAGACCAGATAGAGAAACAGGCTGATCAATCCGGTCAGGACCACCGAATACAAAGCCATGCGACGAGTGAACCGTTGCGGCAACCCGCGCTCAATGTTGTCCAGGGACGCAAATCGGATCAGTCCGCGCGGACGTCCCACCTTGTCCATCACCGCATCACAGGCATCAATGCACGCCGTGCAATTCACGCACTCCATCTGCGTCCCGTTGCGAATGTCGATGCCCGTCGGACAAACCGCCACACATTGCCGGCACGAGATGCAGTCGCCCACGCCACGTTCCTTCCGGGCTTCGAAGGTCTGGCCCCGGCGCAACGGCTCACGGCTCTCACCCCGCTTGTAGTCATAAGCCACCACCATGGTGTTCTCGTCGAGGATCGTGCTCTGGAACCGGCCATACGGACAGATAAACGTGCAGGCTTGTTCCCGGAACCGAGCGAAAATGCCGTAGAACAAGAGCGTAAAGAAGGTCATCGCGATCAGCCCAACCAGATGCTTCCGCGGATCATCCAGCTGGATCGCCAGCAACCCGTCGCTGCCAATGATGTAGGCCAGCAAGGTGTTGCCCACGATGAACGACAGGCCCAGAAACACGACATGCTTCAGACCTTTCTTGAAAATCTTGCCCCCCGTCCAGGGCGCGAGATCCAAGGCCCGTTGATCCGCCGCGTCACCCTCAATCCAATACTCAATCCGCCGGAACACCATCTCCATCATCACCGTCTGCGGACAGGTCCAACCACACCAAAGCCGCCCAAAGGCCGTCGTGAAGATGATGATCCCCGTGATGAAGACAAGCATGGCCACGGCAAAGATCACCGTGTCCTGCGGCCAGAAGATCTGGCCGAGGATCGAGAAACGCCGTTCCAGAATGTTGATCATCAGCAACGGGTTGCCATTGATGCGAACCCAGGGCCCGATGAACATGATCGCGATGAGCACGACGCTGAACCAGGTGCGCCAGCGATACCATTTGCCCGCCGGTCTCTTCGGATAGACCCAACGCCGGTGGCCGTCCTTGTCCGCCGTGGCCAGGTGATCCCGAAAATCCTCCCAGTTAATCTCCTGGGCGACCCCATGCAGTTCCGGCACGTCGCGGTCCCCACCCGGGGGCAGGTTGACGGGAGCACCTGGCGCAGATCCGCCAGCCACGCCCGGCGTGGACGCCGGTGCGGATGCGGATGATTTCGGCGGCTGGATCACAAACGTGTTACTCGAAGATGTTCGGTTTCTCGGGCCCCGCCTGGTCTTCGCGCGGCTTCGGATTGGGTGGCTTCGTCCCACGCAGCGTGTGGATGAAGCTGGCCACCGCCTGAATCTCGGTTGGCTTGAGCACGCCGCGCCAGGTCAACATGCCCTTCTCCGGAACACCATTGATGATGGTCTTCAAGTTGTCGACATAGTTGGAACCATGAATCCAATAGTCATCGCACAGGTTCGGCCCCACCAACCCGCCGCCGTCCGGCCGGTGACACGGCGCGCATAGGGTCGTGTACGTCTGCTGGCCCTGCGCCAGCACCGCGGGATCCTTGGACGGCGTCAGGGATGACAGCGACGACTCGAACTTGGCGATCGCTTCGGTCTTCAACTTTTCCCCCGCCGCCCGGTCCTTCTCGTACTCGGCGGCCTGCAGATCTCCCATCTTGAAGACGTGGTAATACAGCAGGTAGGCAGCGGCAAAGAGATTGCAGAGATGGAACAGCCACACCCACCACTTGGGCAGCAGGTTGTCCAGCTCGCGGATTCCGTCCGCCTCGTGGTCCATCAATTTGGGATCAGGATTATTCATGGCGAGATTCTCCTTTCGTAACGGCCGGGGCGATGCCGTCCTCCAGCGGCAACAAGCTCGCCTCGAGGACAGTGGATTTCTTCAACAAACAGACCCGGATCAGGGCCCCGATGAAGACGATGAAGAACAGGCTGATCGAAATCACACCATAGACTCCGACGCCTCCGATGTCGCTGAGCACATTCTTAATCATAGTGAATCGGTGGGTTAATTGTTGGCCTGCCCGGCCACGGGCAGCTGGGCGGTTTTGGCGGGCGCAGCCGGGGTGGCCGGGGCCGCCTTGATGTCCGTGCCGAGGCGCTGCAGATAGGCGATCAGCGCGATGATTTCGGTATCGGGCGGAGCATTCGTGATCATGCCCTGGCGCAGGTTGACCACGACCTTGGCCGCCTGACTGGTCAGGTCCTGCATGGCCTGGCTGTTTTCATAGCCGGCGGGATAGGGAACGCCAACCTTGCGCAGGGCCGCGATGCGCGGCGCCAACGCGTTGGTGTCGAGTTTCTGCGTCAGCAGCCAGGAGTAGCGCGGCATGAGCGAGCCCGGCGACGTCGTCCGCGGATCGTCCATGTGATTGAAATGCCAGGCGTCCGGATACTTGCCGCCAATGCGGTGCAGATCCGGGCCCGTGCGTTTCGAGCCCCAAAGGAACGGATGATCGTTCACGAACTCGCCCGCCTTCGAATACTCCCCGTAACGCTCAGTCTCGCTTCGGAACGGACGAATCATCTGCGAGTGACAACCCACACAGCCTTCGCGGATGTAAAGGTCCCGCCCCATCACTTCCAGCGGCGTATACGGCTTCACGCTCGCGATGGTCGGAACGTTCTCCTTGATCACCCACATGGGCACAAACTCCACCAGGCCGCCAATCGCGACCGCGACCAGCGCAAGCCCCGCCAACAGCATCGGCTTGGCTTCAAGCCAGCGGTGCTTGTACGGATGCGGCTCCTCATGCCCCGCCTTCTGCGCCGACAACGGCGCCGCCTGCACCTCCACGTCCGACACGAACTGACCCTGCTTGGCCGTTCGCCAAAGATTATACGCCATGATGACGGCGCCAACGATGTAGAGCGTCCCGCCGATCGCACGCAGCCGATACATCGGGAAGAGTTGCAGCACGGTCTCCAGGAAGTTGGGATACTGCATGAACCCTTCCGGCGTGAACTGCTTCCACATCAATCCCTGGGTGATGCCCGACCAATACATCGGCACCACGTAAAACATCATGCCCAACAGGCCGACCCAGAAATGCCAGTTGGCCAGTTTGACCGAATAGAGCTTGGTGTTGTAGAGGCGCGGGAACAGCCAGTAGAGCACGCTGAAAGTCAGAAATCCGTTCCAACCCAGCGCGCCGGTGTGCACATGCGCGATGGTCCAGTCGGTGTAATGCGACAGTGAATTGACGGACTTAATCGCCAGCAGCGGCCCTTCCAGCGTGGCCATGCCATACGCCGTCACTGCCACCACCATGAATTTGAGCATCGGCTCCTCGCGCAGCTTGCCCCACGCGCCCCGCAGGGTCAGCAAGCCGTTCAACATGCCGCCCCAACTCGGGGCCACCAGCATGACGGAAAAGGCCATGCCCAACGACTGCGCCCAGTCCGGCAGGGCCGTATACAACAGATGATGCGGGCCCGCCCAGATGTAGATGAAGATCAACGCCCAGAAATGGATGATCGACAGGCGATAACTGAAAACCGGACGCTCGGCCGCCTTCGGCAGGAAATAATACATCAAGCCCAGATAGGACGTGGTCAGGTAAAAGGCCACCGCGTTGTGGCCGTACCACCACTGCACCAAGGCGTCCTGCACACCCGCATAAACCGAGTAGCTCTTGAACAGACCCGCCGGCATTTCCATCGAGTTCACGATGTGCAACATCGCCACCGTCAGCACGGTCGAGATGTAAAACCAGATGGCGACGTAGATATGTTTCTCGCGGCGCTTGATGATCGTGCCGAACAGATTGATCGCGAACACCACCCAGACCAGCGCGATGGCAATGTCGATCGGCCACTCCAGCTCCGCGTATTCCTTGCTGGTGGTGAGGCCCAGCGGCAGGGTCACGGCGGCGCTCACGATGATCGCCTGCCAGCCCCAGAAGTTGATCCAGCTGAGCGTGTCGCTGAACATCCGCGCCTTGCAGAGCCGTTGCAGGGAGTAGTAGATGCCCATGAACATGCCGTTGCCCACGAAGGCGAAGATGACCGCATTCGTATGCAGCGGCCGCAGACGCCCAAACGTCGTGAACTGCAGATTAAGGTTCAACTCCGGCCAGAAGAGCTGGCACGCGATGAGCAGCCCGGCGCTGAATCCGACCAGCCCCCATATGACGGTGGCGATCGCAAACGCCCGGACGATCCGGTTGTCGTATTTGAATGTTTCCAGGTTCATGTTGATTCGAGGTTCGGGTAAAAATTCAGCAGCCCAGTTTTCTTTCCGGCGTCAGTCATTCACCACCGGATTCGCTCCCGGCGCCCGCCGCACGTCATCATCAGACACCACCACGGCAGCCGGGCACTGAACGCCTCCCCGCTCTTCCACCAACAACCGCATGGATGGCGTGCAGGTGTCTTCGTACTGGCCCGATCGGACCGCCCAGATGAAGGCGCCCAGAAATCCAGCGGCCGCCAGAATGCTCAGGGGGATCAATAGGAAAATGACGCTCATGGATGATATTCTCCGCGCTCCGTCGGCACCGACCACGATGGCAGGATTCGTCGCGCCCGCCACGCGGCCACGCCCGAGGCAAACGCCACCACCGTGACCGAACTGAGGGGCATCAGGATCGCACACACCACCGGCGACAGCCGCCCCTGGGCCGCAATCGCAATGCCGACCAGATTGTAAAGGGCCGAGATGAGGAAGCTGGCCCGGATGACGCGCACGATCTCGCGCGAGAACCGCAGCACCTGATCCAGTCGCGCCACCCGCGCCCCCGACAGGATCACGTCGCTGGCCGGCGAGAACGCGCCGGTGATCTCCACCACCGCCGCCCCCACATCGCTCTGTTTCAGGGCCCCGGCGTCGTTCAGGCCGTCCCCCACCATCAAGACCACCTTGCCCGCTTCCTGCCGGCGACGGATGTAAACCAGTTTGTCCAGCGGGCTTTGATTGAAACGCAGTTCTGCCCGGGGGCCGAACAACCCCTCAAACCGCGCTCGTTCCCGATCGTTGTCGCCGCTCAACAGCGCCAGTTCACAGTCGTCGGCCAGGCCTTCCGCCAGCCGATGGGTGTCGGGACGCAACGCGCTCGAGAGATGAAAGGCGCCGGCATAACGTCCATCAATTGCCACGTGCACCACGCTGCCCGCCAGCGTTGCTTCCGATGAGCCCGACCCGCCGGGCGCAGCAAACGCCGGAACGACCACGTTCCGGGACTGCAACCAGGACGCCGATCCCATCCAGACTTCGTGACCATCCACGCTGCCTTCCATCCCGCATCCAGCCGTCTCCACAAAGGAACGCACCGCCTCCGGAAAATGCCGCGGAGCCAGCAGTTCACCGATGCGCACCGCATAGGGATGCGTCGAATGTCTCGTCATCGAGTAGATCCAACGCTCCTCGGTTGGCCCAAGCGCCGGCCCCGCAAAAGTCACTTCCCCGGCCCCCGCCGCCGTCAACGTCCCCGTCTTGTCAAACACGACCGCATCCACCCGGGCCAGGGTTTCCAGGGTCTGCGCGTTCTTCAGGAAGATGTCGCGCCGCGCCAGCAGGCGTTGGGCCGCACCCAAGGCGAAAGGCGCCGCCAACGCCAAGGCACACGGACAGGCCACAATCAGCACGGAGGTGAACGCCTTGAGCGCAATCGCCGGCCGGACCACCGCCCAGAACAACGCCGACCCCACCGCGATCGCCAGCACCAGCCGCGTGAACCGCTGGCTGTATTGGTTGGTCAGATTCTGCAGCGAGCCCGCCTCATCCTTGCGGAACGCCTCCTGGTTCCACAGCGACGTCAGATAGCTCTGCGACACCGGCTTGACCGTCTCCACTTCGATCGCTCCGCCCAATTGCCGCCCGCCTGCATACAGATAATCCCCCGTTTGCTTCTCCACCGGCTCGGCCTCGCCCGTCACAAAGCTGTAGTCGATCAGCGCAGGCCCATCGACCAGCCGCGAATCCGCCGGAATCAGCTCGCCGTTCCGCAACCGCAGGCGGTCGCCCACCGCCAGTTGCGACAACGAAACCCGACGCTCACTGCTTTTCTCCACCCGGCAGACCGAGAGCGGGAAGAACGCTTTGTAGTCCCGGTCGAAGGCCAGGCGATGATACGTCTTCTGTTGAAACAGCCGGCCGCACAGCAGAAAGAACAGGAGTCCGCAGAGGGAATCGAAGTAACCCTCGCCCGCGCCGGTCAAGACATCGTGCGTGCTCTGGATAAACAAGGCCGCGATGCCGGCGGCGATCGGCACATCGATGTTCAACAGCCGCTGCCGCAAACTCACCCACGCCGAACGCCAGTAGTCCAAGGCGCTGTAAGCCACTACGGGCAGGGCCAGAAGCAGGCTGAGGTAACCCACCATGGACCGGAAGGTCGGCCCGCTAAAGGCATCCAGGCCGAAGTAGCCCGCGATGCTGAAGAACATCGTGTTGCCAAAACCGAATCCCGCCAGGCCCAGCTGCAACCACAGCCGGCGCGAGATCTGCGCAGGACGATCTTCGAGATCCACGAGCTTCAGATCCGGCTCGTAGCCCAACGACGTCAACAACCCCGCAACTTCGCTCAGCTTGACCCGGCCAGGATCGAACGAGATGGCGACTTCCTTGCGGGGAAAATTCACCCGCGACTCACCCACTCCAGGCTTGAGCCGAAACAGATTTTCCAGCAGCCACACGCACGCGATGCAGTGCATCGCTGGCAGATGAAACGTCACCCGAGTCAGCCGAGCATCAGAGTAATCAACCAACCGCTCCCGCACCGCCGGTTCGTCCAGATACTCGAACTGACCGTTGCCCACCGGTCCCGAGACCCGAACGCCCGCGGTATCCGCCAGCTGATAGAAGTCCGTCAGCCCGTTCTGGCTGAGGATCTCGAAGACCGTACGGCAGCCCTGGCAGCAGAACGATTTTTCGGCCAGCTCCCAGCGACCGTCTCGACAAAGTGTCCCGCAATGAAAGCAGCGGGTGGTTTCGGAGGCGGAGCGAGCCGCGGAGAGATGCGCCGAGGGAAGATCGAGTGACTCCACCAAGCCCGCGCCTGGCGCGGGCCTTAATCTTTCGCCGGAGACCGGCTCATTGACCTGTGCATTGTCCATGAGGAACTGCCAACGCCGGTCAGCATCGGCGCTCCTCCTTTTGGCCGCTTATCATTTATTGCCATTCTCAGCACACGGTTGGCGTGATGGCGGTCCGGTCCGCCCCGGACAACGGACGAAGTTCCGGGCGGATTTCGGCGACTCTCCATCAGGCGCTCCCCTGCCCGCTGCCGACGCCACCGAATTCTGGCGGCCGGGAGCAGCGATCGTCCAAAAGACCCGATTGCACGGCAAGACAAGCTCTGACACGATGCCAACATGCAACGAGAGACCTCAAAATCACGACTCTCCCGCGTTCGCGCAACGCCTCGCACTCCCCGAGTCAGGAGAAAAGTCCCTTGCGGTCTCCTGCTCCTGGCCTTGCTCCTTCCCGCTCTCTGTTCCCGGGCCGCGCAACGCTTGGTCACAAACGGCCTCGACTACGATGCAGGCGATCCACCCATCGCAAACTCGCTGCGCGGCGAGCTGGAGCTGGCTCAACCGGGCGATACGATTTCCATCGCCCGCAATCTGATCGTGAATCTGTTCGACCGGCTGGTGATCCCGGCAGGAAAAGACCACCTCACCATCACCGGGCCAGAGGACGGTCCGGCCCAGATTCGGGCGATCATCGAACCCGGTGAAAACTCGCAGTTCAACTCTATCCTCGTGCAAGGCGACGATGTGATTTTCCGCAAGTTAACGTTTCGCGATGTGACGGTGACTATTGGCGATTCGCAGAGCTCTGTTCTCACGGTCGAAGGCGGCACGGTGCAGGACTGTTCGTTCACGCAGCGGAGCAGCCTGATGTTTGCAAACATGAACGGCGGCCTGGCCGAACGGTGCACCCTGAATGTCGCGCCGTTCAACGAGGGATTGGCGGCGATCGAAGTGGCCGGCGGCGATGGGACAGTGGTGCGCAACTGCACGATCACGCTGCTCGGCTCGGCTGGTTCCGAGGAAGCACTGAGCGCAAATGGCGGCACGAATCTGCGCTTCGAGCAGAATACTCTGGTGAATGGCGACCTGAGATTCTGGGCGAAAAATGGATGGATCCTCCGCAACGTGCTCCCCAACCGCGTGCTTGACCTCACCCTCACCGATCCCGTCGAAGGACCGGGACCGTACGAATTTGCGGGAAACACCTGCGGCGCGCTCATCGTGAAGGCGCGCAATTTCGCCATCCGCGAAAACGTCATCTCCGGAAAGGTGACCGGACGAACACCACCAGCCTTCCAGGTCGTCGGAGGCAACCCGCAGGAAAAGCCCTCGCCGGTCTCGCTTCATTTGGTCGCCCTCGACGGCACGCAGCCAATCACCGTGACAAGCAACGTCGTGAACGGCGGCATCAACGGCGTGTCGTTCAGCCTCCAGACCGGGTCGGCGACTTTCTCCCGCAACCAAATACGCAACGCGACGCTGCAAGGCATGATCGTGAACGCCGACGCACCCATGGAGATCAGCTTCAACCTCTTCGAAAAATGCGGCGGCACGAAGCTGGCGTTCTCCGGCTTATACCCGTCTCCCGCGCTGCACCTGCGGGATATCAACGCCGCCGTGGTGGTGAAGGAGAATGTGTTCACCGACAGCCGCGGCGCGGCGATCCTCGCGCACGACGGCAGCCCGGTCCTGGAGGCCAACCACATCGCACGCGGCACCGCCGCCGGGATGATGTTCTACGGCCCCGTTACCCCGGTTTTCGAAGGCATCAACCGGATCGAGCAAATGAAACGCGCCGGTGTCGTGGTCAAGAACGGAGCCACCGTGACGGTCGAGCGGGTGACGTTCGAACGAAACGGCATCTGCGGCCTCAGCGTCGAACCGGGCGCCAACGCCACCGCCCGCGACTGCACGTTCACCGCACAGATGGGACCAGGAGTGAAGCTGGCGACAGAATTCAAAGCTGCGACTAACACCTACACCGCCCGCGCATTGGTGGAGACATGCACCTTCGAACAGAACCTGGGCGCCGGCGTCCTCATCGGAAAAGGAGGCGCGTGCGAGGTGAGCGGCAGCCAGTTCACCGACAACCTCGCGCCGGGCATCGACATCGCGCCCCCCGGCGTGACGAGAAACACGTTGCCCAAGCAGGCGAATGGCGACCTCGATTACCCGGAACAACTCACCTTCGATGAAGCGACGCGCACGCTGCGCGGCAAAGCCGAGCCAGGCGCACGGGTGGAGATGTACCGCACGGAAAAGAATCGCCGCCGCGGCAACCCCAACAACGGCGAGGGCACCATCACCGCCGGCACAACGACCGCGACCATCGAAGGCGATTTCGCCCTACCCACCGGACCAACCGTCGAAGGAGATATGTTCACCTTCACGGCGACACGCGCCGCCACAGGCGGTAGACCCGCGGTCACCTCGGAGTTTTCAGACAACATCGAGGTGCCACCATCGCCACCCATCGAGCTCATCAGCCAGTCCTCGAACGAGGACCCCGGCAACGACGTGAGCATCGTCAACGACTGGAACGTCGGTCCGGCCCCACAAGAACTGATGGCCAACACGTCGGTGAGCGCCGACGCCCGCTTCGTCCTGTTTCACTCCGTGGCCACCAACCTCGTGGACGGCGACTCGAATGACGCGCCCGACCTTTTTCTCCGGGACCGCGCCAGCGGCACGACCGAGCGCGTGAATGTGGCGAGCAGCGGCGCGCAGGCCGGGCCAAACTTTGCCGGCTCCGCCGCGCGCGTCGGCCATGGCAGCCTGAGCAGCAACGGGCGTTGGGTCGTCTTCGCGTCGGACTCGGTGAACCTCGTCGCCGACGACGGCAACAGCGCGACGGACATCTTCCTCCGTGACCGGCAGACCGGCACGACGATCGCCGTGACCGACCCGACCGAACATCCAGAGCTGACGTCGCGTCTCCAGGGCGGCTCCGATTGTTCGATCAGCGCGGATGGCAGCGTGGTCGCGTTTGTCACGACCGAGCATCGCTTCACCAATACCGGCACCCCCGGCTCGCCCCGCGTGCTGGTGTGGCTGCGGAGCACCGGGCAATTCGAGGAAGTCAGCGTGCCGGAAACTCCAGGCGTCTCGGGGTTCTACCACAGCCCACGCCTCAGCGCCGATGGCCGCTTCGTCGTTTTCTTTACCCGGGCACAACTGGTCGCCGCCGACACCGACAGCCGCGACGACATTTATCTGCGCGACCGCCAGGCCGGCACGACCGAGCGGCTCAGCGTCGCCACGGATGGCACTGCACTTGGCGGCATGACCCCCTCAATCAGTGCGGACGGCCGCTTCGTTGCCTTCTCTTCCCCCGGCGTCGGTGATCCCGCGGATACCAACAACCAACGTGACATCTACGTGCGCGACCGTCAGACCGGCACCACCACCTGGGCCAGCCAGCCGCCGGCCGGTCTGACCAACCCGAACCTCGGTCGCAATTGCCTCTTCCCGTCGCTCAGCGCCGACGGCCGTTATGTCACCTACCAAGGTTTGGGGATCAGCGAGCGTCCCAACCAGCTCTCAGTCTTCGTGACGGACATCTACGTGCGCGACCGTCAGGTTGGCGTGACCATCGAAGCAAGCATCGGCGTGGCGGGCGACGCCCGTGGCGACTCGCAATTTCCGGTGATGTCGCCCGATGGCCAGCAGGTAATCTTCGAGTCCGAAGGCGTTGGCTTTACTGCGGGCGACGTGCAAACGCTCAGCGAAGTCTTCGCCCGCACTCTCCGGCCCGGAGATTTTGCCGCTCCATAACGTGCAACCTTGGATCGCGTACGCGATCCAAGGCTGCATGAGTTAGATCGGGATCCGAAAGTCACGAATCGAGACCCCGACTTCTTTCATGACAGCCAGGCGAGCCCGCCAGGCTTCCTTTCCGCGGTAGCCCGCGGGTAACAACCGTTCGGGCAACAACGGATCGAGACGCATTGCTTCAATCCAAGCCGAACGCTCCTTCCGCAACCAATGTTGGTACTTTTCAGCCGCAGCCTTGCTGTCCAGGCTCTGTCTCGGTCGATGCCCCAGCACTTCGAGGTAGTCCGCATAGGACTTGTTGATGGCCTCAAAGTTCCACGCGCCCGCAACCAGATGTGCATCTGATTCGCCCGCACACGGACGAGCTTCGAGCAGGACGAGCGATTGCACATCGATGGAGGTTTCTCTCAGCCGTTCCCGCTCGTTGACCAGCGGATCGGGCGTGATCCACACACTATTCTGCAAATATCCAAAACCTCGTTCACGTAATGCATTGCGCAGCCGCGCTCGTTCACTCGCCCGCGCTTGCGGCACGTCATAGACAACCATCCGCCATTGCCCGTCCCACCGCCGACTCCAAGCTTCTCGCGGATCCGTTCCAAACGCATGCTGGCGACCGAGGGAAGTCAGCCGATAGACACGCTCCGATGAAGCACCTGTTCGGCTCTCGATGAGGTCACGTCGTTCGAGGGTATTGAGCTGTCGACGAAGGCCGTTGCGGTAGGCCCAACTTTCGTAGCCTTCGGTCAAGTTCCGAAAGGTGGGACGCGCCGCAAGTTCGGCGACCCAGAGTATCGAGTAGAGCAGTTCCTCCGTTTTAGGCTGCACATTGAAACCTTAGATCCACTCCATCGACGCGTGCAACCTTTGATCGCGTACGCGATCAAAGGTTGCAAGGGTCACTGGGCGGCAGCGGCCCCTCGCGGTTTCATCCGGCCGATGGCCCGCCCTCCACTATATCCACTACAGCGTCATGCTGCCCGTCCCGCTCCCCACTTCGTGAATCGTGACGATCGGCAGATGCTTCGGCGGCGGGGCCGGCACCGGTTTAAAGACCCGTGTCGACGAGCTGAACGCATTGAACCCGCGGGATTCTTCGAGAATCAGCGGGCCATCGTTGGTCCAGGCCAGGCGCTCGGAGTGGTTCGGAAGCCATTGAATGGTCAGCGGAGGACCGCTCGCCGCCGCGGCGGCTGGAGGTGGCAAGTTCAACGCCAGGAGCGTAAGCACGGCGACCACCAGAAGGCCGCTCCATCGGAACCCAATCTCGACCATCTCGGGACGATTTCGCTGAAGCGGGTGGCGCGTCCTATTGTTTTGGTCCATTCGGCGCGGTTAACGGTCTGACTTTACACAGCAGAAAGCCCGTGGATAAAGCCCAGGAGAGGGTTCCCGGCCTACCCGAATTCGAGGGCCTGCCGCCGCCGCGAGGTCGACGTCAGCGAGCACGATACCGTCAGCACGTCGAGTAAATGCAAGCGGGCCTTGACGGCGATCGCCAAGGCCCGCGCCGGATAAATGGCCGTTCAGATAGGACTTAGTAGCGGACGCGGAATGGCTTTTGCGCCATGTTCCCGGTAAGGTCGTGGTCGAAACAGCGGTTGGAGTAGTTGATCTCGGCTTTGATATAGCCTGGGCCGACAAAGGAGGGCTGGCACCAGATTTCGTAATCATCGATCTGCTTGGTCCAACTTCGGTTCGGATCGAGCTCCACGACCTGGAAGAAATTCTGCCCCAAGTTGGGGAACCAGTTCGTCGCACCCGACGGCTTCACCACGCCGGTCATGGCACACACCTGGGGTGAACGGATGTTGCCGCGGTTGGTAACCTTGACCTGCCAGTCAACCTTGGTGCAGACATAGGCCCCGGTCCCGCTGTAAATAATCTCGAACTGCAGGTCGAAGAACGGGACCGCGATGGGCGCCTGTTCCGTCCGACAATTGTTGGCCGGCGTGGCGTCGGCCCAGCCGGTGAGGCACGCCGTGATGGGGAACTGGTTCACCTGATGAGCGGCCCCATTGGAAAAGGGAGTCACAATGCGCACCGGAAAACGATGCGAGGCGTTGGTCTTGATGGTGAGCGGGCCAACGTCGATGCAGACCTGGCCGAGACAGGTTTTTACCCACACCCCCCGGGCGTCATCACAGCCATTGTTCTGCACGGTGACATAGTAGGTGCGCAAGCCGTCGCCCCCGACGAGGTCGTCAGGAATCTCGATGTCCGTGATGGAAAGGTCTGCCCCGCAGATCTCGATCGGGACATCCACCTGGTTGCCCGACAGGCAGGGGTCCTGGCCGCCGGCGAACGGATCGATGCCCGCCTTGATGTACTGATGCACCACCGCACCCGGGGTAACGAGGGCGCTGAACGAAACCGTGGCCGAATCCCCAGTGTGGCCCTTGGCGGCCAAGACCGGCGCAACGAAGGTTCGCAGACTGCCGTTGACGATTGACAGGTAATCGTCGCCTGGCGCCAGGCCGATGGCGGTGCGGGAAGAGATGGGCGGCGACGGCATGTTGCCATCGTTGTGAATGGTCACGGACCAAACGACCGCTTCACCGACCTTCGCTTCGGACGGACCGTTGATGGTGTAGCGAAGGTTGTAGTAGGGAACGGCCACCTGAGCGGTCGTGGTTTTGCAGTTATTGCCCTGATTCGGGTCATAGTCGAGGTGGGTGCAAGCCAGGACCGTATAGGTGTTGAAGGCCGTGCTGCAGATTAGCCCGAAAGCCGGCGGAGTCGACACGCGAACCAAGACCGTCGTCACACCTCCGCGTGGGACCCGGGCGACGGCGTCGCCCCAGCGCAGGTTTTCGCCCTCACCAATGGTGACGCGAACAGGGACATCCATGGAATCGATCCCCACGTCGTTACGCCCCACGCGAACGCGGTAGAAGCCGTCCAACCCGCCACCGACCAAGCCATCCGGAGCCTCGACAGACTCGACATAGGCATCGGCGCGGGTGGTGCGGATGGAGCGGGAGAATTGGTTATTGAACTCATTGACTTCGCAGAAGGCTCCGGCCGTGCCGGGAACGTCGGGCACGTCGACACCGACGAACAAGCGCTGCGTGCCTTCAATCGCGAGGGGGGCCTGCCAGGCCATGAAGGTGAACCATTCGGACTCATTGGGCCGAAGCGATCCGCCCGAAAACTGGAACGTCGCAATCCCGAGGCGCAGATCGTTTCCATTCCAAATCACGTCATCGGTGGAAAGAGAGGCGCCGATCCCCACGCTGCCGAAGGCGGTGTCAAAGCCAACATTCTTCACTCGCACACGGATGGGGAAGGAGTAGTTAACGTCGACTGCATCCGGGACGATTACCTCGGCGACGACGAGGTCTGGTCGGCCATGCCGGGGATTGAGGGCGGCGTAGGCCGAGACGTAGCCCGATTCGGCGACAAGCTGAACGGGCGTGATGCTCAGGTCTTCAGGGTGAGGCAACTGAAAGGGGAAAGTCAGGTCGGTGAGAGCGTTCATGGCGGCAGCCAGTCCAGTGCGAAGAACCCGTTCGAGCATGGCGGCGTCGGCGCAGATCTTGTTCTCAGTGAGCACCAGGCGCCGAAGCGATTCCGGGGAGAACTGCAGTCCAAAAACGAGCGAGGACGAGGGGCGATCGTGTTTGAAGGTGACGCAGGCGCGAAGATCGAGCGCCGCGGTCAGAACGACCTCGTCGCGGGAACCGCCGGTGCGCACGATGCTGAGGAGGAGATTGTCGAGGGCGGCCTCGACGCCCGGGCAGGTCTCGGTCGCTCCCCCCACCAGCATGGGGAGGAGAGGGCGTTCGATGACCAGCTTATAGCTGGTCTCACGAGCTTCATGGCGGAGTGCGGGAAAAAAGATGGATAACAGGCTGGCGGTGATCGGCTGGGGGCCGGCGCCGAGTTCAATCGTTTTCTGTTCCCAGCGGCTGGGGATGCGGGCTGCCGCGGTGAGAATCAGCTGGTTCACGGCACCCAGCGAAACGCTGGCGGCGAAGTCATATTCAGCCCCATCACCCGGGGTGACCACCGGGTGCCGGAAGTTTCCGTCGGGACCGGCATAGGTCTGCAACCCGGCCGTTCCGGCGCCGTCAACGGTGGTTTCGAAGCGGGCCTCGAGCTGGCCCGAGCGAGATTCGAGGCCCTGAATGCGACCGGAGATGATGGCATCGAGGGACCCGCCGAGCTTGCCGCGGAAGGCGAGAGAGTTGATGCCCTCGCTCAGTCCGTCCGCGAGAAATTGAGTTCCGCCGTGTTGGGTGAGCCGATCCTGAAGCTCGTCGTGCATCAGCTTTTCCAGCAGGGGGTTGATCAACCTTAGAATGTTGTCCCCGATGTTGAAGTCGTGATTGCAGTCGAAGATCTGGTGATGAACTTGGAACCTGCCGAAAATGAAATCGGTCAATGCCGTCACTTGGATCTGCCCGGCGCCGCCTCCAGTGGAACGGATCTGGAAGTCGATGTAGCCCTGAATGCCCGGAGAATAGACCGAGCCAAAACAATTCGGTCCGGGATCCGGGCAATCTTGGAGCCAGCCATGCGCACCGTAGGTCACAAAGACATCGCTGAGGCCGAGCCAGACGCGGATCCGATCGGACATGGGCTGGGCGTTCACCGAGACGCAAGAGTACCCGGCGCCGGTGAACCAGATATCGACCCCGGGTTTGCAGGGTATGTCAAAAAAGACGACCGGGTCCGGATCGGGCAGCTTGCCCGCCAGGTTGAGATTCCCCGTCTGGATAAGGCGCTGCTGGATGTATTCGGTCAACGCGTCGAGCCCGCTGGTGTTGGCGGTGGTCACGACGGCATTGTGGACCGGCTGTCCGGCGGAGACGGAGCGCCCGTGGTAGATCACGATGCGGTCGCGAGACAGGAGCTGCGTGGAAGCTGCGGGCGACGCGGAAGTTGGGCGACGGATCTCCGCGAGGACCGGATTGGCGAGGGCGGCGGGATCCAGCGGGAGGGTGATTGCGAATCGTCCCCCGGCATCAGGGGCGACGGGCATGCTGTTAACGGTGAGGGCCGCATCGGGCGGCATGGCGCCGGCGACTTGGCCGGTGACCTCGATTTGGGGTGCGGTGGTGAAGGTGCCGTCGCGGGTGGTCAGGACCACGGTCGGGTCAGCAGCCGCGGGCTCAGGGCAATTAAAGGGCGGGACATTGGTGCCGGCGCGCAGCACGAGGGCGGCAAAGTGGGCGATGTTGGAATGAACGGTCGTAGTGGGATGGCGATCGTCCCAGAACAGATGCGTGCGCGGCTGTTCGCAGGGCGGGCCCGCCGGGTCCGGCCAGCAGGCGTTGCGAACGTCGGTTAAGCCGAAATCAGCGGGGCGCGACAGGACTCGGTCAAAGAGCGAGAATACGTCGAACTGCACGAAGTCGACCTGGTTGCTGCGGTATTTCGCCTGCAGATCGGAGAGCATCGCAGCCAGACTCAGGTTGAACCCGAGAGTGCCGAGGCTGGCGGCGGGCATGGCAAACGCATCGCCCGAGTTCTGGATCATGGGGATGCGGCCGAGGTCGGGGAGATTGGGGATCAGGAAGTGCTTCGCCCCACGGCTAACGAGGGTTTCGACTGCGGTCCGTACGTTGGTCAATAGACCCTCGATAAGCACGTCAGGACTCGTGGTTTTGAAGGCCTTGGTTTGGTTCCAGATGGCGAAGTCATTGGCCCCAATCCAGAGAACATAAAGGGCATTCGTGTCGACACGCAGATGGGGCGAGTCAGCCAGAAACTGATCGATCTCGTCGAGCAGCCCGGGCGCATCCTCGTGGCTGCCGGAATTGTCCCGTCCCGACGCGGCACCGCCAACCGAGTGATTGATCCATTGGTTCGAACCCAGGCCCAACGCTTTGACCAGGTATTCGATCCAGACCGGCCCATCCGAGTAGCGCCCTCCGAACGAGGGCGGCGTCAACGGAGAATCATAGAGCTCGAAATGCCGACCCGTGTCGGAAAGGCTGTCGCCGAAGACGACCACGCGCAGCGATGGGTTGCTTCCTTGAGTGGAGCGCACGCGCAAAAACTCGTCGTGCGACGATCGAGGGAGGGTGAAGATGACGTTGGTGGCGGCGCTGCCGTTCACGGCGAGAGTGGCGCGCAGCTGCCATCCGCTGGGGTGGAGGTCGCTCCGCGATTCGAGGAGCACCTCCGACAGCCCGGCGGGAACGCGGGCTTCGACCATGACATTGGTTCCTTCGAGGCGCACGGCTTTGATGCGGAGTGGAGAGAATTCGGCGGGGGCGCTGACGGCAGCCACCAAGAGCAAAGCGGGGCCGAGCAGCGAGAGCCAACGAAGAAAGGGGTTTCGCCCAAGGTTGATTCCGGGGCCGGTGGAAGCTGGTTTCATAGGAAGTTTGTTCACGCGCAGATTTGGTTTAGCGAAGCCATCACAGCGGCTTCACTGCCTACTAGAGGAGGCCCGTCCTGGACGTTACAAAAATTCCGCCAAAGAAAATCAAGGCGCGGCGGAGGCCGGGAGCGATTGGAGCCGGATGGTGATCTCCTCCGCCTGACGGCGCCAGTAGGGTTCCTTGGGAGCGGCGGCAATCAGCTGTTCGTAGCCGCGACGAGCTTGACGCAGCACCTCGCGGGCTTCGCCCGGGCGACCGGCCTCCACCAACAACTCCGCGTGCTCGCCGAGCAATCGCGCCAGCGGGGCGAGAAAGCGGGGGTGAGGCGGATCCGAGACGATCAAGCTCTCCCGCATCACCCGGGCCTGCTGCATCCAATCGATTGCCTCCGGCAGGCGTCGCTGGACGATGAGCGCACGCGCGCGCGCGGCGTAGGCTCGGGCGACCTGCTCGACCGCATCCGGGTTGGGAGACGGGTTCGTGGAAGACGGGCGCAGCGCCTGGATGGATTCTTCCCACGCACCTTCGGCCTCGGCCCAACGCTTGGCCGACGCTCGGACCGTGCCGAGGCGCTCAAGCGCGCCGGCTTTGCCGAGCGAGAATTTGGGCTCTTGGGCCGGCTCTCTCAGCAGGCTGTCCCAGACTTCCAGGGCCGCAGTAAGGTTCTGTTCCGCCTCGGTGAACGCGCCCATCTGCGCCTGGGCTTCCCCGAGGAAGGTGCGCAATTGCGCCATCTGAAAGCGCTCTTCCGGTGGTAACTCTCGGCCCTGGACAAATCGCGAGCCGAGGCGAAGGGCTTCGCCCAAAGCATTCGTCCGCTCGGCACCCGCAGGTTCGTACCAGGCCAGGTGGGCCTCTGCTCGGAGGATGGCCAGAATGATTGCCCGCTGAATCGCGGCCCCTTGCCGAGGGTCATTGGGATGGATCCCCCGAAGCTCGGTCATGGCGCGTTGATACATTGATCGGCCCTCCTCCAGCCGGCCGGTGCTGAGGAGAAACGTCGCGTAGTCGGCGAGGTGATCTCCGAGGATGGCGCCGAACTCCGCCTCGGCCGGATCGGCGCGGACGAGCGGTTCGCTCAGACCAATGGCCTCCTGATGCATGGCTTCGGCTTCGCTCAGGCGGCCGGCAAACCGCAGCTGTTTACCGAGGAAGGCGCTGGCTTCGGCCCATTCGCGTCGCGCCTCCCGCAAGCCCGGCCGTTCCCGCACGAGCAACTGGCCAATGGCTCTGGCCTTGAACGCATTCGTCACGGCCTCGTTCCGCTGCCCCATGACCGAGAGGGTCGCGGCCAAAGTTCGATAGGCTATCGCCCCGCGCAACGCCAGGTCCGGGCTGGCCTGGCCACCCGCCGCGAATTGGTCGAGAAAGGGAACGCTCACCTGCAGCAAATCCTTGCGCAGCGCCAGAAGCTCACGGCTGCGCAGCTGGGGATGTTCCGTGGCGATGCGCAGCTGTTCCGCAACGACGTCAAGGAACTGACGGTTGGCTTGCTCCGTTTTTTGCAGCTGCCACAGCACGGCGGCAAATCCGCCCGCGGCGGTCAGAAAAATCACCGCCAGCAACGCGGCGACGGCCGGCTGGCGACGGCACCAGCGTCCGGCCCGCGCCAACGCGCTGACCGGCCGGGCGTGGACCGGCTCACCCGCAAGAAAGCGCCCCAGATCCGCGGCCAACGCCTGAGCGGTTGGATAGCGGTTCTCGGGCTTCTTCTCCAAGCACCGGAGGCAAATGGTTTCGAGATCGCGCGGGACGCCGGGGTTGAGCAGGCGGAGCGACACCGGATCGGCATCGCGAAGCTGCAACAAGACTTGATCGACCGTCTCCGCCTGGAAGGGCGGACGGCCGGTCAGCAGGTGATAGAGGATGGCGCCGACGCCATAGACGTCGCTCGGCGGACCGACCGTGGCGTGTCGGGCCATCGTCTGCTCCGGCGGCATAAAACCAGGCGAGCCCAGCGCCTGGCCCGTCAACGTCAGCCCCAGATCTCCGCTCAACCGCTTGGCCAGGCCAAAATCCGTAATGCGCGGCTGGCCGTGCGCGTCGAGGATGACGTTGGAAGGTTTGAGATCCCGGTGGAGAATGTTTTGACGGTGGGCGTAATCGATGGCGTCGGCAATGATCCGAACGAGACGCGCTGCTTCTTTCGCAGGAAGAGGCCCCTTGCGAGTAAGAGCGGCGAGGTTCTGCCCCGCCACATATTCCATCGAGAAGAAATGCTGGCCCTGATGGTCCCCGATCTCGTGGATGGCCACGATATTCGGATGATGCAAATTGGCCGCGGCCTCCGCCTCCGCGCGAAAACGCTGCACTTCCTGGAGGCTAGCGAAGCGCCCTGAGAGGATCACCTTGAGGGCCACCACGCGATTCAGGCTTCGCTGCCGCGCTCGATAAACGACCCCCATGCCGCCCCGGGCGATTTCGTCGAGCAGTTCGTAGTCACCAAGGAGGCTGTCAGTCGAGGCGGGGTTCGACGTCGACCAGGGCGGGTCATCGCCGAAGGCCAAATCTTCCACTCCCAATGAGGCGAGACATCGCAAGCAAAGGCCACCGGGCGCGTCGTTCGTCAGCAATGCGCCGCAGCGGGGACACCGATTGGGTCCAGAGTCTTGACTCATGTGTTCTCGATCTTGCCTCGGCTGCCGAGGTCCGGCCGTCGTTGGTGCCGTCGTCTTTTCGGACGGTCCTGGAGCGACCCGGCCGGCCACCGGGTTCCTATGGGAATGAGCCCGGAACGTTACAACCCGTCGATCACAGGGCCGCCCTTAGGTGGAAAATACCCGCAGCAGATGTTTCAGCTCGTCCTGCAACTCTTCTTCCGTCTCGACCGTTTGGGCGACCTCCTCGCGCAAGGCTTGCCGATAGCGCGCGCGCAGCCGGTGCATCGCCACGCGGGCGGCCTCCTCGCTGATCTGCAGGGCCCGGCCTAAATCGGCCAGGGTCAGGTTGGCATCCTTGTTTTCACCCAATAAGTAGGGATGCATGGCCTTGAACTGGTCTTCCTTGCCAGCCCCGCGGAACTCCGCTTCGAGCCGCGCCAGCGCCTGCCCGATGACCAGCACGGCCCAACGGCGCTCGAACAGCTTCTCCGGGCTCGACGGATCTGCCGGCTCCATTTGATAGCGCGCCTCGGCGTCCCCAATGTCCAGCGGCACATGCTCAACGTTCGCCCCGCGCTTGATCGCCTGGTCCCGGAGGCGCTCTCCCTCCATGAAATTGGAAAACGACTTGAGAAGATAGGAACGGAAACGCCCCCGGGCCCGGTCCGCCCGCGCCAAGAACTGATTGCCCAGGATATACGCGAAGAAACCCTGAGTGCGGTCCCGCGCTTGTTCATGATCCAGGCCGCTGCGGCGGGCAAAGGCGTAAAGCGGGTACCAATAGATCCGACAGAGCTTCTCCAATGCCTGGGCACCAGCCCCATCCTGACCCAGACCCGCCATCTGCACCATGCTCCAGAGGGTGGTGGCAAAAACGGGGGAGGCGCATCCGGAAGGAGGATTGCCAGGAGCGGGAGCCATAGCCGTCGGAATTGGAGCTGGGCGAGCTTCATGGCGCGATCCGCAAATTGCAATACCGTAGTTGGGTCAGATCCACCCGCGCCGAAGCGGTCCGAAGGAGCTCCCGAGCGAGCCCCTGCAGACGTTACGCGGTGCGACCACTTTCCGGCGACCAACTCCCGGCGAACTCTGCGCAGCCCGGCCGACCTGGGCCCGACTAAAATGCTCGCCAATTTTTCCATCCTGAGCTCTGCTCGTGAGCCAATACAGCCCCCCGCGCACAGGGGCGCATTCCATCTCAACCCGATTTTCTTCCCAAGCTCTATGGACCATGAACCCCTGATCCGACGACGCGCTCGGCCCGCGCCAAGGCGCGCGGGTCGTCGAGCAGGTGGAACGGGCTCCACGCTGCTGCACTTATTGGCTCAGTTCGTCTTCTCGTCCGCACCGGCGCTCGCTCAATGCGACGCCTTCAGTGATCCCGCCAGCATCACGAACTGGCTTCGCTACGATCCCATCTTCACTGCATCGGGCCTCGCCCAGAACAGCTTCACCCTGGCCAACGGCGTGTTCCGCCTGCAGGCCAAGGCTTCACCCAACCCTCTGCTGCTGGGCCAGGCCCGCGTGGGCGCCCTACGTCCAGACGGGATCTACACCAACTTTTACGTGACGGCCGATCTGGTCGGCTGGAATTCACAGGTTTCACAGGCCTTCGGCCTCGTGGGCGGGGTTCGTGATATCGGGCCGGGCCGCACTGATGGCTATTCGTTCACTTACCGGACCGATCGGCAGACAGTCTTCATCACCCGGTTCACCGACGAGTTGATCCTGAGCAACCTCGGCAGCAGCTCCGGAACCTATCTCCTCGACACAAACCTCGCCTACCGGTTCGTGTTTACGAGGTCGGGGGACAAGCTCTACGGAGATATCTATGAGCTGCCCCATCTCACGAACCGGGTGCTGAAAATCGAGGCCACCGATCCAGCCCTCCCGTCCGGAATCGTCGGCCTCCTGGCCATCGACTTCAGCCTCGCGACCAATGCCATCGCCGACGCCACGTTCGACAATTTCTGCGCGGCGGCAGACGAGCCGGCGCGACTATCGATCTCCCCCGTTGAGCGCCCTATCCCGACAATCGAACTTTCCTGGTCGTTGCGTCTGTCGGGCTACGTCCTCGAGTCATCGCCAGACCTTGACGGCACGGCATGGGTTCAGGAACAAGCACTGTCGGACGGCCAGCGAAACTATTTTATCGCCGAGACCTGGGAGGGCCCGCGCTTCTACCGTCTGCGAAACAAATAAACTAAGAGGTGGGGCATTCGATCGACCTTCACCACGCCGGCGCAGCGCCGGCGTGGTGGATTGAATTGTGACGATAGGAGGTTCATCTCGAAGGCGGCGGTGAACCCCCGCGCGACAGGCTACTCACATTGCAGTTCCAGCCGGGCGACGGTGCCGTTGGTCCCGCCGCCGTTGCTGATGGAAACGAAGAGCCATCGGCCATGATCCGCCGAATCGATCACTTCCAACCGCGCGCCGCTGACCCCCACGGGAACGCGGTCAATGATGGGGAAAGCCCCGTTCAACGCCTGTCCCGCGTCGAGAAACAAAACTGATCCTCGCGTTTCGTTGTTGCTCGAGGCCGCCAACTGGGCCGCCGAAGGGTCGTAGCGCTCAATCGCCACCGCCGCCACAAACTGAGCGCCGCGCTTCACAATCTCCACGCTGGCCACATCCAGGCGCGGCAGCTTGTTGGCGTCCGTCGGATACGGCGCGCCCGGCGCCACCAACGGCACCGCCGCCAGACCCGTGTTCGCCAGCAAAGACGGATCGACATCGAAGGCCGAATAGGTCTGGGCCGTGATATTCTGCAACCCCGCGCGCAGATCGAGCACCGAGAACCCGGCCAGATGTTTGGCCCGCTGATTCGCCTCATGCGCCACGATCGCAAATGACCCATCAGGGCTGATGCCGATGCCGTCCGGTTCCACCCCGAAGAGCGCACCGTTGCTCCCGACGTAGCCATACGGCAGGTGGATCACTCCCTGCAACGCTCGATCCCCAATCTGCTCGGGAGTCAGACCGCCTCGCTGTCCCCGGCGGACGGCGTCGAGATCAATTGCCACCACCGATGAACAATCCTGGAGCGTCACCAACGCAAAGCGGGAATCCGCGGAAATAGCCACCGCCTCGGGCTCGGCCTCGTTGACCGGATTTGGCACTCCCACGAAGCGGGCCGCGATCGCCGCCTTGCTCACCTGCGCCACCATGCGCACGCGTCCCGGTCCCAGCAGCAGGTCGTAGATCCGGATGTCACCGCCCTTCTCCACGGCCACAACCGCATAACGCCCGTCCGGACTGACCTTCATGCCGTCGGGATTCTGCGGGATGGGAATCGTCTGGAGGATTTGATTACCCCGCACAACGAGCAAGGCGCTGTTGGTGTTCAGCGTATCGCCTCGGACCACGGCCAGCCCGAAGAGCCGGTTTGGCACCACCGCCACGTCCGTGACCTCGCCCATTCCTGCCAGGGAAAGATTGGCGAACGGGAAGAATATCTCCCCGGTCCAAGGAGCATGAACCGCCTGTGGGACCGACGACGTAAACGCGCCGCCCGGGCCAGCAATCGGCGACGAAACCATCAAGACCAAACCGTCGGACGACACGCTCAAGCCCTCGCCGGGACCGTCGCTGAAGAAATACGCGATATCCGGACTCACCGTCACCGCCGCCGACGCTTCGACTGGGTTGAGCAGAAACCCCAAGCCACAAAGGCCCAGGCCAATAAGAACTGAAGTGGAGTCTTTCATAATAATCTTCTCGGCAATCTCTTCCTGTTTTCTAGTTGAGCTTCGATCCAATCCACGAATTCGCAGCGTTCGTGTCTGTGGGGATAAGCCGCAGTCCGCACCGGGGATTACACAAAAAAGCGGGAAAGCGCTGGAGCGGGGCAGCGCCGTGAAGCCATCCAGCTCATCAGGCTGGCCCGTCGGACGGCGTCATACCGAACCCGTTGAATACGGTGGTCATGCCGATTCATCCGTGAATCGGTCCCACCTATTTGTTCCCGCCCAGCGACGGTATCAAGGTCTGCGCAACCGAAAGAACTTTTGGTCGCTATCCAACGGCGGACGATACGCGGCGCCGTTTGGAACTGGTGAGACGGGCTGCCAGTTCCGGTCGGGTCCGATGGACGTTGTGAACTCCAAAACGTAGCCGGCGCTGGCCGAACTCGGTGGCCAGCTCAAGACCAATCCGTCCTGATCGCGACCGATCGAAAGGGACGGCGGGGCGGCCGGTTCAGAGAAGAAATCGACTTGTGCGTCATCGGAAAGCAACAACACCGTCCCGAGATCTGGACTAAAGGTTAGTCCTGTTTGAGCGGGTTGCACTCGATAGGGACCGGCGACGGGAAGGGCGCTAAATTCAAAGTGGCCGCCGTCGGCGGTGTTCCGAACGGCCGATGTAGGGCCATCGAGGGCGACGCTGACGCCGTCCACACCCGTTCCGGCATCGTCTGTGATCCGACCAAAGATTCGGCGCGTCGATGGAGGCGTGTCACTGACCGCCAGCCCGCTTACGAGGAGTTGGGGGATGTTAGTAAGTTGGATTTCGAGTCGCAGGGGGCTCGGCACCCACGGCGGCACGGCTTCGGCGATGAAGGAAACGCGATTGCCAATGACGGTCGTCGAATCCGCCAGAGAAATCTGTCGCTGCTCGGACCACCGCTGATCGAGTCGAAGGGCGCCATTTGCAAGAACGCCGGCGCGAAGTTGGCTTTGGTCTCGGACCGGCGCCAAACCCCCGCCCGCCGAGGCAATCGCCAAGCCCGACGATGGCACCGGACGAACCGAGACGCCACCAGTGTAATTGGGAACTTCGGTGACGATGCGGTCGCCGTCCGTGACGCGGAGCAGCGGCGCTCCGGGGCCCAGCGCTGGAAATGTCGCGCGAAGTTGCAGCCCACTCTGTCCCGCCGTGGTCGCGGCCGAGAAGGTGCCGACAGGTGTCGCCGTCGAAGCCGCGCCGTAGACGGCCGCCGCCAGTCCGCCAGCGGCTGTCGCGGATCCGAACACGGCGTCCGCGGTGAACTGCACGTCCGCGGTGGGTTGCGATCGTGTCACCCGAACGCCATCGATTCCGGTGGTGCCGGACCCGGCAACTTCCAGGAGGCTCCCACCGGCCTGGGGCACAATCACGGATTGGCCAAAGCCGGAGAAGGTCAGTCCATTCGCCGCCTGGAACGAGCCTCCATTGAAGACGAGGGCCGGCATCAGCCGGGATCGGATCTCGACGCGTCCCAACCGTGTGCCCGGAGGCACGCGGCCGGGCGCGGTCAGCAATTCCACGCGCATGGGGAAGTACTGACCTCCGGCATCAAGGTTCGCAAAGGGGTTTGAGCCGGGGCGCTGCTCATTGCCCGTCTCGAAAACAATTTTCAGCCGGCCGTCGGGCTCCACACTCGCGCGAATGACCGGGGGCAGGAATCGCAGGGAGAAGCCACCGCTGGTACTCGCAGGCACCGACGGAAAGACGCGGGGCGGCAGGTTGGGTTCGTGAATGGTAATCTGAAAAGTGCCGGAGCCGAACAACGTGAGCTTTTGATTAAATCCGCTGAGGTCGCCACCCGGACGTTGCCGCCACACGATCGAATCCAGATGCTCCCCGTTCAATTCGCCCAGAGAACTTCCCGAGTCGGAAAACAGCGCCAAGTAAAGATTACCTCCATAGGCTTGTCGCTCCGGTGCCAGCCGAATCGTCCAACTCTCCACCGAGCCGAAATCTATCTTCACTCCATCCTCTCCGGACGACGTAAAGTTCGCGACCGCCAGGCCCGAAGGCACAGTTGCCAATTGAGCGTTGCCTAACGGAGCATGAGCGAATCCAGAATGCGCCCGGGTCAGAAGCGGATTCTCACGGCGCGCCTCGATCGCGTTCACCACCAGTTCACCCACTTGTTCCCCCAGCAACGTCAAGGTCCGCAAACGACCCGGAGCCAGCACGGCAAGTGCAGGCTGCGATGAGGGACGGAAGGGGGGAGCCCACTCCAGGGGCGATCGACCGCCTCGGATTGACCACCGCACGCCGTGCGCCTCCACGACGCTCTCGTCCGGCAATCGCACACTCCGCGGCGCTATCCAAGTCATCGCCCAGGCAAGACTGTTCTCAAGCAACAACCACTCAAGAAAACATGGAGGAACCGCTTCCAACGGCCCTAAATCCAAGGTGACGGGCAGCCCTGGCTTCGAGGGAAACTGCGTCTGGAAAAACGTCAGGGCACCGGCCTCTCGTTTCACCACGTTTCCATCCGCGTCCAGTACTTCGAGCATCACGTCGCTCGGCGTTAACAAGGTGAAGTCGGGTGCGAAGCTCACCCCTTCTGAGCGACGTGTCGCGACAAATCGAGTGAACTCGCTGTCGGTATCGGTTTCATCGAGCTTTTTCGGCCCGAGCGCCGTCGCCGTGAGACTGGCGCCCGCCGGCCATACCCGCGGAAACGTGAGCCCAAGACGGGCAGATGACGAGCCGCGCCAGCCGAACTCATCCGACGCCGGATGGCGCAGGTCCACCTTGATGCCATCTTGACCGCCCGAACCGATACCGACCACGTTCAAGCCATCTGGACTCGATCGAAAACCAGTCTGGCCCAGGGCATGAATTCGGCGATCGAATCGCTCGACCCATTCGTCGCTGAGGCGGCGGCTCACCAATTCATTCGGCTGTGCCGAGCCGAACCGCAGTTCCAACGCGCCCAGGCGGGTGGTCAAGGGGACGAGGCCAGGACGGGAAATCAGCTGCATTATCGATGGGTAAACCAATTGCCCAAAGCTCGTTCCGGGAGGGTTGACGTAAACCCGCCCACTCGCGGTAAGTCCGGGAATGTTGTCGGTTCCCACATCCAGTTGAAGTCCCCCGTCTTCCCGGATGAAGGCGCGAATTTCCCGAGGCCAAAATGACCACCACATCGTCCAGTTCTGGGTCAAATAGCTGAACGGTCCTCGGGGATCGCCCAAAACCCGAATCGAGTAGTCGGCTCCTGTCTCCCGCCCAAACGTCGCTCGGACCTTGAATCCCGAGCTCGACTCGTAAACTCCCTCCACGAGACCGAGAATTGCCCCGCTCGAATCCCGAATGGTCAGTTCAAATCGCGCGTTGTTCGGACCGTTGCCGGAAAATGGAAATGAGTCCGGCGCAAACCGCACGCCCGCGCCGCCGACATTGCCCGGAAGGAGAATGGCCACGCCATCCTGACCCGGAAAACCAAGTTGACCCACTGTCAAGCCGCCGGTCGGACTCGGCGCAAGCGTCGCCTCGCCCAGAGCCCGGTGCTCGAAACCACCAAACGATGGCGTCGAGTCGATGACTGGAGATTGGGGGGACCAACCAAAGCTGGCGAGGCCAAGTGTCGGGGCCACTCCGTAGCCGCCTCCGACTCGACCGACCAAACTTGCCAACAGGAGACTCCCGCCGCCACCGCGCTGGACACCCGCAACAGTTAACGCAGGCAACACCGGAGCATTGAGATTGAGGATGGCCGAGTGCGGGGACCAACCGAAGCTGTGCAGACCAAACTGTCCGCCGACGGAATATCCGGCGCCCGATCGCCCAGCCAGCGTCGCCACTTTTAGCGCTTGGTCACCGCTCTCGCTCGAGGCCGCAGCCGACACAGGATCAAAACGAAGGAATTGGACCGGCCCTTGTCCTTCGGCTACCATACAGCTCTTCAAGAATAGGCCGATTACCAAAAACCTAACAATCGACCTGGGGTAAGAGATTGCTGATGGTGCTTGTCGAATCAAAAGGGTCTTCATGATGTCGAACGACTGCCACCTTTCGGTCACCTCATTGAACGACTTCAGTCGCGTACACCGTAGCCACCCACTTAGTGCCGGAGGTTCCCTGAACGCGGATTTGGAACGTCTTAGTCGCGTCATCCACCCAAGGCTGGACAGACCACTCTGTCGCACCCGGAGACTGGAAGATTGGGACCGCGGTGGTTCGCGAGTTACCGGTGCCATCCCTCAGTTGAAGCTTCATAGCAGTTCCAGCCATATTCGCCACCATACCGCTAATATCAAATGCGGCATACGCAGTCGGATCGCCATCAGTTACTGCGGCTACCTGGATTCGAAATATCCAGACCGCCCCACGAGGTATGTTCATTCGCTCAGTCGCTCGGTCTAGAAACAGTTCCCCGGAACCTGTAAAGCCACGTAAAACGTAGATGGAGGTTTGGGCATCTCCCTTTTGCTGTATTTGTCCAGTGGATACAGCGAACTGCCCGTAAGAGCGAGCAACAGCTTGATACCCACCGGGTATGCTGGCATAATGGGCGCCAGGTTCGATGCGATTATCAGTTCCTCCCGAAATTGCGGCACCCGTTCCATTTATAATTTGGTTGTCGCTTCCCGCGATGACATTTGCGCCAAAAAAAGCCGGTTCCAATCGTAATGCCCGCCGTCCGTTCACACGAAATTCGATTGGCTTGTCGTCCGTCGTTCCGAGAAAATCAGTCCCTTCCGTGGTGCCACTATTGCCGTTGAGAGACCAGCTATTCCCATGCGCGGAGATAACGATCGTTCCGCCGGCCGTTGGTGGCGCGATCGTAACTCCGCTGCCAGCCTGAAAAGTAATGGCGTCCGCAGCCACGCCGTTGATCGACTTTACGACCTGATTCGGCGCAATGTGCTGCGCGGTGATGCTATTGGGCGCCGTGTTCAAAGCCGCAATCGCATACGGCACCGCTGTCAGCGTCACCGCCGGCGACAAGATTGCGTACGGCGGGTCACCCGAGGCCGGATGAACCCGCGCGGCAATCTCGAGTTGCACGTCATTGCCGCGGAATGGATCCGTCCCAAAATCCAGCATCACATCGAACTCGCCGGCGACGACGTTGACGTTTGCCTTGGTGAGCGGCCCCCAACTTTGCACGCCGGGCGCGCGCTCGCGGAGAGTGAACTTGAAGTCATACGCCGCCGTCGGCGGCGTGCCGTTGTCGGTCAGCTTGCCATGATACGTGAAAGCCGTGTCGGCGGCCATTAGCACGCGGGTGCATCCACAAATGAGGAGCAGAGCAATGAGTCGGCAGTTCATGAGGGTCATCGATTCGTTGTTAGGGTTTATTCTTAGGTCAAGGCATGGCCACCTGCCGCACACGATAAATCGCTCCCATTACCATGGGCGTTGCGTCAAAGAACGCGATCACGCCGGGCCCACCCACGCCGGCTCGAACGACCTCCGTCCAAACCGGCGGATCGGACGTCACTGGCGCGCGTTCAAGCGCGTAGGTGCCCGCACCCGGAGCATTGAACGGAAGAAGGAAACCACTGCCGCCCGGGGGCGCGGGCACGACATCGAGCGCGTTGACCGCAGGCGGCGCGCTGCTCACAAATCGTATCGTGACGACAACCTCCGCCGGAGGGCAGGTCCCGTCGCTGACCCGATAGCGAAAGGCGTCGGCCGTCTCCACCGTGCCAGGCGGAGTGTAGCGAATCGCTCCGACCTCCGAGCGAGTCACCGTCCCGCCGGCCGTCGACGCCGCATCCACATCAACAACCGACAATGGATCGCTCTCCGGATCTAGGTCGTTGGCCAGCACGGCCCCGAGCGGAATGATCACGGTCATGCCCGATGCAGCCAAAACGCTGTCGGCCATTCCAACGGCGGGCCGATTCACGCGGACCACCATCGGAGCACTCGTCGCTTCAACGCCTTCCCCAGGCTCCCCGCCATCCAACGACAGGGTGACTCGGTAAGTGCCGGCTTGGTTGACGATGAGTGTTGACGAGTTGTCGCCCACTGGATCGTCATCGCGTTGCCACTGGTAGTTGAGCGTCCTTCCATCCGGTGCGATCGCGGTCACGGACAATGTCGTCGAATCTCCCAGGCAGAGCGTAACGTCACCCGATTGGGCGACGATGGAGATGACCGGGCGGAAGGTGGCGGTGACATTCTGTGCTGCGTCCATCGTCACCACACACGCCCCCACGCCCGAGCACGCGCCGCCCCAACCTACGAATGTCGCGCTTTCAGCCGGCGCTGCCGTCAGCGTGACCACCGTTCCTTCCGCATAAGCCTCTGCGCAATCCGCTCCACAGGCGATCCCGCTTGGCTCGCTCGTCACCGCGCCAGGGCCGACAACCCCCACGGTGAGTGCATGCTCGACTGCGGCGAACAAGGCGGTAACCACTCGCGCGGCGTCCATCGTCACCACACACGGCCCCGTGCCTGAACACGCGCCTCCCCAACCCACAAACGTCGCACTCGGTCCGGGCATCGCCGTCAGCGTGACCAGCGTTCCCGCCGGAAAGCTCTCTGCGCAATCCGCTCCGCAGGCGATCCCGCTTGGCTCGCTCGTCACCGTGCCAGGGCCGACAACCCCCACGGTGAGTGCATGCTCGACTGCGGCGAACGAGGCGGTAACTACTCGCGCGGCGTCCATCGTCACCACACACGGCCCCGTGCCTGAACACGCGCCTCCCCAACCCGCAAACGTCGCACTCGGTCCGGGCATCGCCGTCAATGTGACCAGCGTTCCCGCCGGAAAGCTCTCTGCGCAATCCGCGCCGCATGCGATCCCGCTTGGCTCGCTCGTCACCGTACCAGGGCCGACAACC
>JBGARF010000042.1:0-80901 GCA_044230345.1 Limisphaerales bacterium | reverse complement strand
TGGCAGACCCGAACCCCCTACGATGAACTCCGCTACCTCAAACAGCTGGCCCATCGTTGCTCTCCGCTCGTCGCTGCTATGGCTAAACTTAAACCCTCTTCCTAAAACTTTTCCCTTGCTTGGTTCCCCTCAGGTGTTGGGCTAAGCCTGCACGGCCGCTGCAGGCCAGACTGGCCCAAAACCACGCGTAGCGAGGTCTGCCGAATTTCAAAACCGCAGATGGGCGCAGATATTTTGAGCTCCGCCTACGACCCAGATTATCCAAAACCTGTAGACAACGGCTCGAATCGTCGTCCTCCACAAAACCCCGTTTTTATCTGCGTTCATCTGCGTGAATCTGCGGTTTCAAAATTCTTATGCGGGGATCAGGGACTGGAATGAGTTCTTGCGCCCCTCGGGGAGTCGATCATCCTAGCCGCATGCAGATGGAACCCCTGCTCCAACTGGAGCTGCCCGGAATTAAGAAGCTGAAAAGTGGCAAGGTTCGGGAGATTTTCGATCTCGGCGACGCGCTCCTCCTCGTCGCCACCGATCGAATCTCGGCCTTTGACTGCGTCATGCCCAACGGCATTCCGCGCAAGGGCGAGGTACTGACCCAGCTCTCGCATTTCTGGTTCGAGCGGTTTCGCAGCGTCGTTCCGAATCATCTGCTGGCCGGAGCGGACACGCCGTTGCCATCCCGGCTCACCGCGTTCGCGTCTTTGGTTGGCCGGCGCAGCATGATTGTAAAAAAGGCCAAGCCGCTGGCGATCGAATGCGTCGTGCGCGGATACCTCGCGGGCTCAGGCTGGAAGGAATACCGTCAGCACCAGACCGTGTGCGGCGTCGCGTTGCCCTCTGGCTTGGTTGAATCGAGCGAACTGCCGGAGCCCATTTTCACCCCCGCCACCAAGGCCGAATCGGGCCACGACGAAAATATTCCGTTCACAGAAGCGGAACGCATCGTCGGCTCCGACCTCGCCAGCCAGGCCCGGGCCATCAGCCTCCGCCTGTATCGGGAGGCACGCGACTACGCGCGCCAGCGCGGGATCATCATCGCCGACACCAAGTTCGAATTCGGCCTTTTCGATGGCCAGCTGATTCTGATCGATGAGGTGCTTACCCCGGATTCGTCGCGATTCTGGCCCGTGGACCGCTATGAACCCGGCCGCGGGCAGCCGAGCTTCGACAAACAATTCGTCCGTGATTACCTCGAAACACTGACCTGGAACAAGACGCCGCCCGCCCCGGCGCTGCCACTCGATGTGGTGCGAAAGACGCAGGAGAAATACCTCGAAGCCTACACGCGCCTGACCGGTCGGGAGCTCGGGGCGTAGCGATGGTTCCGAGGCCGGCGACGAAAGGCGGCCGTGCAAGATGAACGCTGAACTGAAACTGTCCGAGTTGTTTTTCAACCCGACCCCCGCGGTCGCCGATCTGCCGCATCTGATCACCATGCTGGACGGCGAACTGTTAGGGAAAGTGACGCAGCTGACGAAGGCGCGTCCGGGCCTTTGGCCACTGCCCGCGCCGTTTGCTGAAGACGACAGCTACAACGAGGTGCGCGAGCAGGCGAAGTTTGCCAATTGGGGTCTGCCCTTGAATCAGGCGGAGGTGCAGGGCCTCGGGAGATTGGCCAAAGACGCGTTGTTCGGGGCCAACCTGTTGTTGATGAGTTCTGACATCGACGAGGAGAAAATGGCCCCGCTTGCCCAAACCCAGGGTCAGCGGTTGTCGAACGGCGCCTGGTTCACTCCCGGCTATCAGGACATCCCCACCCTGACCGCCGTCGTCGAATTAGCGGGATGGGTGCTGATTCCCCTGGGCCCGGGCCGCAGCCGGGCCCTCTTTGCAACGGATGCGAGCCGGAGCGATCTGGTAGTTCGATTGCACGAATGGTGTGATCGGCAAGGTCGCGATCGATGGGAAGTGAGCCGCGTGGAAGGCCAGCCCACCCTTCGTCATCGTCCAGCGCCGGAGCCAGCCCGGACCAACGCCATGTGCCGGCACATCGACGCATTTATCGGCGAGATCGAACTGTGGTTTGGGCGTGAGGAGCCAAACTTGGGCTCTCGCGTGCAACAGCGCGTCGAGGAACTGGAGAAACTCCGCGCGAACATCGAACGGGCCCGGGATAAAACCTAGACGGCCTGGCGGAGCCGCCGCAAAGGCCTGAGTTACCGGCTCGGGACGCCTTCGCCGTGCCATACTGATTCCGTTGTTCGAGGATTTCATGGAAGAGCTGGTCGAAGATTTCATCCAATACTTGCGGAACGAACGCGGGCAGGCAGAGAACACGCAGGTCGCCTACCTGGCATTACTGCAACGATTCGTTGCTTGGGCGAAAACCGCGGGCCTGACCGACTGGCGACAGGTTGAGCTAAGCCACCTGACCAGCTACCTGCAACACGAACGCAATCGTGCGCTGGTGGGCGACGCGCCCGAAAGCAAGCGGCGGCTGAGCTCCGAGAGCGTCTACCTGGTAATTGCCGCGCTGCGCGCTTTCTATCGCTTCGCTGAAAACGAACGGCACGTCACTCGCAATGTGGCCGAGAACCTTTCCCTGCCACGCCGCTGGAAACGCCTGCCCAAGGCGCTCACCACGCCGGAAGTCGATCAGTTGCTGAAGCCCATCACCCCGGAAAACCCGGCCACTCTCTGCGATCAGGCCGTGCTGGAGCTGGCGTATGCCTCCGGGCTTCGGCTCTCCGAACTCGGTGGCCTGCGCCTCGAGCAATTGCAACTCGAATCCGGCTTCATTTCGGTGATCGGCAAGGGCAACAAGGAACGGGTCGTGCCCCTGGGCCGCAATGCCATCCAGGCGATCCAACGTTACCTGGCCTCAGGCCGGCCCCAACTCGTCACCAAAAAAACACCGTCCAATGTCTTTATCAGCCGGCGCGGCACCGCATTCTCCCGCACCGCGCTCTGGAAGCGGATCAAAGATCGAGTCCGGCAAGCCGGGATGACGCGCAATATCACGCCGCACATGCTCCGCCACAGTTTCGCCACCCATCTGCTGGAACATGGCGCCGATCTTCGCATCATCCAGGAACTCCTCGGACACGCCAATATCAGCACGACCGAAATCTACACGCACGTCGCCGGACAACGCCTGCGCGAGGTCCACCGCCAGTTTCATCCCCGCGGTTGAACAGCCCCCTCGGCCTGGCGCCACTCGCGAGCCCCCGCGACCGTGCCGCCGAAACACCTCCATGCCTCGGAGATTCCAAGCGATCGGAGGTGGCTGAACTACTCGAAATCGTAAACCACCACGCGGGCGCAGTTGGGCTTGAAAACCTTCTCCACAAACTCGACGTGCATCGGATGGACTTGATAGTCGTCCTGGCTCTTCTTGTCCGGGAAGACCAGGTTGAGCGCCACCTGATAGCTTTGGTCCACCACCGGGCGATGGCTTCCCACCATGCGACCGATGTGAAAATGCAGAACGCCCGGGATCGGCTTCAGGTAGCGCTCAGCGCCGGCCAACAGTGCGTCGGCTGCCTGCGGATTCTCGGGCTTGGTCCAAAAGATAACGACGTGTGAGAACATGGCAGTAAGGTTTTATCGGTCCGCGATAGTCAAATGAGCCGTGATTGTTCGAATCCTGCGCCCGGCCAGCAAGCATGAATTTCCCAGAGCTGCGAATTCCGAAAATTCCGCCTTCCTTCTGGTCATGCCCCGCGTTTTTCCCTAGGGTCACGCCATGATTGTGCTGCAAAAGCCGGATGTCATCATCACCCACGAGAGTGATCTCGACGGGCTTGTCTCCGGCCTTCTCCTGCAACGGCTGGCGGAAAAGCTGTTCGGCATCGCCCCTGCCCTGGAGGCGCACCACTATCAATCCTGGCGCCAGCGTGAGCTCCGCGAAGCCACCGGATGGGTGGCCGACTTGGGTTACGAGCCGCGCCTGGATCGCCCGGGCTGGCTGGTGGTCGACCATCACGCCATCGAATCGGTCACCGCCCCAACCAAAGCCCGGCTGGTGCACGATTTGGGCAAGTCCGCGGGATTGCTCTGCTACGAGCTTTGCCGGGAGCAAGGTCTCGCCTCACCGGAACTTGACCAGCTGGTTCGCCTCAACAATGTGGGCGACCTTTTTCTCGAATCCGACCCTGACTTCGAACCCGCCAACGACTACGCCAACCTCGTCAAGGTCTACGGCTTTTGGAATATCCACGCCCTGATCGAAGGCCGACTCGAGCGACTGCTGAACCACCCGTTGCTCGAGGTCATGACGACCAAACGCCGCATCGAGGACCCGCTCGGACTTGAATGGAGCCGTCACAACACGCAGGAGATCACACCCACTCTCGGCTTCGTCGACACCATCATCGGCAACAACAACCGCATCGTCCACCAACTGCTGGAACAGAAAGCCACGCCTTACCCGGTACTCGTCACCTTGTTTCGCCGCCCCAATGGGCCGGTCATCGCCAGCCTGCGCAGCCGCAATGGCGAGGCGTTGAAAGTGGCGGAAAAGCTCCAGGGCGGCGGCCACGCCAATGCGGCCGGGGCAACCTTGCCCAAGTCGGTTCGCTCCATTCCCGACGCCCTCATCTATCTTCGCCAGACGCTGAATCCCAAGCCCGCGCCCGGCCAGGCCGCCGGCCGGCAGAGTCTCGCCGAGCTGTTCGCCGCTTTCGACAGCTCCAAGCAGTGAGATCGAATCGTCTTCCAGAATCATGACATCCCCCGACTCAACGCCAGCCTCCCGCGCCGACGGCCGCACCCCCGATCAGCTCCGCTCCATCCAATTTCGCAACCACGTCGCACCCCATGCCACCGGGTCGACGTTGATCGAATGGGGTAACACCCGCGTCATTTGCGCCGCCACCATCGAGGAGGTCGTCCCTCGCTGGATGAAAGAACAAAACGTCACCGGAGGCTGGATCACCGCTGAGTATTCGATGCTCCCCTACTCCACCTTGCAGCGCAAACCACGCGACATCTCCAAGGGAAAAATCGACGGACGCTCGCAGGAAATCCAGCGGCTCATCGGCCGCTCGCTTCGAGCGGCGGTGGATTTGGAAAAGCTCGGACCACGCACGCTCTGGATCGACTGCGACGTCCTGCAAGCGGACGGCGGGACCCGGACCGCCGCCATCACCGGCGCATTCGTCGCCCTGGGCCTCGCGGTCCGCCAATTGATCACGTCCGGCAAGCTCGCTCAAAGCCCGCTCCTTCCCCCCGTTGCCGCCGTGAGCGCCGGCATTGTCGGCGGCCAAGCGATCCTGGATTTGTGCTACACCGAGGACGTGGCCGCAGCGGTGGACATGAACTTGGTGATGAATGCCAAAGGCGAGTTCATCGAGATCCAGGGCAGCGGAGAAGAGGCAACTTTCTCCGAAGCCGAGTTCGCCGCGCTCATCGCCCTGGGCAAGTCCGGCATCCGAAAACTGCTGGACCTTCAGCAGGCGGCCTTGTCCCAAGTTTCGTAAAGGCGATGAACCCAGGACAACCTAAGACCCGCCTCATCCTCATTCGGCACGGCGAAGTCGAGGAGCGTTACCATCGCGTTTTCGGCGGACGCATCGACATGAACTTGTCCGAGCGGGGCCATCTGCAGGCGGCTCACCTGCGCGAACACCTGGACCCGGACGGCGTCGACGCCATCTATGTGAGCCCGATGAAGCGCGCTCAACAGACGCTCGCCCCCGTGGCGGCGCATAGCCGGAAACCTCCCATCACCATGCCGGACCTGCGCGAAGTCGACTTCGGAGACTGGACCGGGCTCAAATGGGACGAGGTGCACGCAAGATTTCAGGTCAGCGCCTTCGACTGGCTGGCACAAATCGAACAAGGCGCCATTCAGAATGGGGAGTGCGCCCGCCGCCTCCGGGCTCGCATTGAGCCGTGCCTTCGCTCCGTGCTCGAGCAGCACCCGGGACAGACGGCGGCCGTGATTTGCCACGGGGGCGTCATCCGCATGATTCTGTCTATTCTCATCGATGTGCCCCTCTCGAAAACCGCTGCATTCGAAATTGACTATGCCAGCGTGACCGAAGCCAGCGTGGCCGGCCCGCGCGTTGAGATCCAATTGCTGAATTTCGCACCATGGCGGGGAAAAGCATGAACCGCAAAGTCCGGACGAAACCTTCTTCGGCTGCGACACCCGGCAAACCGACCCCAGCGCGATCCTTATCCTTGTGGCGGCTCCGGGTCGCCGTCCAACCCGACTGCGAAGACGCCGTGTCCTGTGTCCTTGAAACCGAACTCGGACAGCCCGTTTCGATCCAAGTGGATGTTCAGAAGAATCGCAGTTGGGCCACTGTCTACCTGTCGAAACGCTCGGATTGGAATGGCGCGCGCCAGGCGAGAATTCAGGCCAGGCTGCGGGACTTGGTCGAATGCGGCGTAAGTGTTCCCAGAATTCACGTGTCGGCAGCACGCGTGGCCCGGGAGGACTGGGCGGAGTCCTGGAAACGCCATTTCAAACCCCTCGCCATCGGACGTCATTTGCTCGTCTTGCCCAGCTGGAGCCGGCGCCAACCACGTCCTGGACAGGCGGTGGTAATCCTCGACCCCGGACTCAGCTTCGGCACCGGCAATCATCCCACCACGCGCTTTTGCCTGGAAGAATTGGCCCGGGCACGGACGACGCGCGGCAAGCGCTCCCTTCTCGATGTGGGTTGCGGTTCAGGAATTCTCGCCATCTGCGCGGTGAAACTCGGCTACGAAAATGTCGAGGCCTTCGATTTCGATCCAGCCGCCGTCCGGGTGGCGGCCGCCAACGCCGAGCAGAACCAAGTCCGGTCCCGGCTCAAGCTAAGGCAGGCCGATCTCAACGAATTACCTCTGCGACCAGTCAAGACCTACGACATCGTCTGCGCCAATCTCACCGCGGATCTGCTGGTTGGGCATGCCCGGAAACTTGCCCGTTTGGTGGCCCCGGGAGGCCGGCTGGCCCTGGCGGGAATCCTCGCCACCCAGTTCACGGAAGTTCGAACAGCGTTTGCCAAAGTGGGTTTCCAGATGGTGCGCTCTCAGGGAAAAGGCGAGTGGCGTTCGGGGGCGTTTCGTCGGTCTTCCAGGATGTAGGAATTAGGACTACAAGGGTCGGGCAGCAATCCGACCCGAGAGGTTCCGCCGAAGTACGGATGGCAAATTGTCCGCATTCGGGGAACTATTATTGAACCTGGCTGCTCACCAGCCGGTCCAAAAAAACACCATGAGTTCACAAGTGGTCGAAGCGAGTGGGTATTCATGGAACGGACGCCTTGCTGCCGGAGTCTGCTCTTCTTTTCCGGCAATCTCTCCACCGTCAGCTCATGGGTTCAAGGTAACCAAACTCCCCTATGACAAAATCGAACGAAGTGCTCGGTGAGATCATCCGCAATCCGAAACATTCCTTCCGAAAGTCCGACGACCGCCCGGCCAAGGCACAGAAGCATCGCTACGAACGTCGCAAAGTGAAGGAGTACATCAAGCAGAGCGAGTGGGACACTGGCTCGTAGATTGCGGGAGCAACGAACTAAGGACTGAATTCCCCGAACAATCATTGAAGCGGCCACGCCACGGTGTGGCCGCTTCCGTTTATCCTGCGAAGAAGACACCTGCGACCGGACCCCTCACTGGCATCGCGGGCAAACCCCAAAAAACTCCAGCCGGTGAGTGACCTGCTTGAAGCCGTTGCGGGAGGCGATTCGTTGCTCCACTTCGTGCGGAAAACACTCCTCCAGTTCGACCACCGCGGAGCATTCGACGCACACCAGATGATGATGGTGTCCATCGTCGCCCTCCTCCAAAAGCTCGAATCGGCCGCCCTTCCCGAAGTCACAGCGTTTGACAATCCCCTCGCGTTCCAGCATGTGCATCGAGCGATACACCGTCACCAGATCGCAGGCATTCCGCCCCATCGTTTCGTGAATTTCCCGCGCGCTCATCGGGCGAGACCCTTCGCGCAACGCTGACAAAATCGCCTGACGCGGGCCGGTCAACTTGCGAGAACGGCGACGCAAACGCTCAGCCAGCGCCGGCAGTCCGGCTTTCGGGCTGGAACGCGCAGGTTGGGATCGCGAAGGCGGGATCGAAGAGTTCATGCCTCCTGGGAGCGCGATCGGCGCCCGCTCGTGCCCCGCAATGAACCGGCCAGGAACGTCACAATGAAGAGGGCAATGGACGTCAAAACAATGGCCGGCCCGCACGGAAGATTGAGTTGGTAAGAAAGCATCGTCCCGCCCACGCCGCCCATCAACCCCAGTAGAATGCTCAGCACGATCTGCTGTCGCAGGTTGCAGGCAAGGTTGCGAGCCGAAGCAGGCGGTATGACCAGCAACGCCGTCACCAGAACAATTCCAAGCAGGCGAATCGTCATGGCGACGGTCAGGGTCAGTATGCCAACAAACAGATAATTGGCGCGGCGCACCGGAATTCCGCACACCTCAGCCATCTCCTCCTGCGCGGTAATCAGGCTGAGCGGGCTCAGGAAAAAGAGCACACCGATACTCACGCCAATTCCCAGGATGATCGCCTGCCACACTTCGGTCCCACTCACCGCCAATATGTCGCCAAAGAGGTACCCATGAATCTCGCCCGGCCTGACCTTCAGCGCACCCAGCAGAATAATTCCCGCCGCCACGGACCCCGACAGCAGCAAGGCCATGATGGTATCCGTCAAGAGCTCGGTCTTTTCCTTCAGCCAGAAAATAATGGCCGCCACCGCCAACCCCACGGCGATAAGTGACCAAGTCGGCTCCGCCAACCCAAGCCAAATGCCGATCGCGACTCCAGCCAATCCCGCGTGCGAAATCGTATCGCTAAAAAACGCCATGCGGCGCGCCGTCAGAAACACCCCCATCAAGGCGCAGACGGGCGAAAGGAACAGAGCCACCAGCAAGGCACGTTGCATCCAAGGTTCAGTGAACATGGCCGTGATGATGATGGTGATGATAAGGCGACACGTGAATACCGTAGGCCTGCTTGAGGGACTCAGCGTTGATGACCTCCTCCGGCGGCCCCTGGCAGCACACCACGCCATTCAGCGCGAAGACCCACGAGGCATGTCGATAGACCATGGAGAGATCGTGGGAAACAAGCACCGCCGACAAGCGATGTCGCTGCTGGACCGCCGCGATCAGGTCATAAAACGACTCCTCGCCTTGCACATCGACGCCTGCGGTCGGTTCGTCCAGCAGGAGCAAATCCGGCTTGCTCAGGAGACTGAACGTGATCAACACCCGCTGCAATTGTCCGCCGGAGAGCGCCGCCAACGGACGCTCGAGCAATGGCCGAACACCCATCTCGGCCAGCGATTCCTCAATGGCTTCGTCGATTACCCGCTTCGAACACCAGAACCAATGGCGGGTGGACCGCAGCCGCAAGGCAAGAAACTCGCGAACACTAAGAATGAAACTTCGCTCCAGATTCATTCGTTGCGGGACGTACCCAATCCGTTGGAGCGCCGCCCGGCGATCCGTCGATCCAAACAACCTTATCTCTCCCGCCGACAGCGGCTGCAGCCCCAAAACCGCCCTCAGAAACGTGGTTTTGCCCGAGCCGTTGGGACCAATCAGCGCCACCAATCCGCCCGCTGGGACCTCCAGATCAACGCCTCTCAACACCTCGTGCCCGCCCAACGCCACTTTCACCCCACGAGCCTCGATGACCGGCCCCATCGCGGTCGGAGAATGGTGGTGACACGTGCAGGTCTGGCTCATCGTAAGGTCGACTGAAGATTTTTTAGAATCCCGCGCATCCCCTTTTCATAGGCATCAATGTCGGGCGAACCCGCTTCCAAAGTATCCAACATTCCAACTTTGAGCCGCAGGTCCCGCCCCAAGCGTTCAGCCAGACGCGCCGGATGACGCGGCTCCACGAAAATCGCCCGCGCCCGTTCCTTCCGGATCGCGGCCGACAGCTCCGTCAGATGCCGCGCCGTTGGATCGACATCCGGAATTTCCTCGATCACCCCCACAATCTTCAGCCCATAACGGCGAGCAAAATACGGAAAAGCATCGTGGAAAGTTACAATCGCGGCACCCTTGAACGGCTCAATCCCACGGACGAGTTCTGCATCCAACGCCTCCAATCGGGCGACAAAATTGGACGCGTTCCGGGCATATCGATCCGCCCGGAGCGGATCAACCCCTTGAAATGCCGACAATGCATTCGTCACCATCCGGATCATCAAGACTGGATCCAGCCAAATGTGCGGATTCATTTCCGCGTGAACATGGCCAGGGCCATCGGACGAATCATGATGGTCGTGTCCATGGGCATCGGACGAGGCCATCAAGCGTTCATCCAGGCCCTTTGATAAATCGACCACCCGCAATGACGCCGGCGCCGACGCGATCGTTTTCCGCAACCACGGCTCGATGCCGAGACCATTCTTCAGCAGCAACCGCGCGTTCTCGATGTCCGACCGATCCCGCGGCGTTAGCTGGTAGTCGTGCCCATCACCCCCAGCACCCACCAAATACCGAATATCCACCAAATCCCCACCAATGTTGGCAGCAACACAGTAAGCGGGAAGAATCGTGGCCACCACCCGCAAGCGCGGTTCGGTCGCGGCCCGCGTCACCACAAGAGGCACCAACACGAGGAAGGCCGTCGCAACTCTGGCCAGCCTATTGATCATCGATCGCTTGACCGAACACATAGATGCCGAAAGCTAGTGGGCGGAGTTTCAATTGCAAATGTTTTGCAGTAAGGATCAAAAAGAAACCCGCCGTGATCACGGCGGGAGTGCGGCCGTCCGGCCGCAAAGTCAATAAGTATGGACACTGGCGATGGCTGGGGCAGAACGCCCGTCCACCGCTTCCGGTTTACTTCATCAGCAGCATCTGCCGGGCGCGCTTGATTTGGGTGTTCAAGCGGCGTTGGTAGTGCGCTGGAAGTCCGGTGTATTTGCGGGGCAGAATGCGCCCGGCGTCGGTCACAAACTGGCGGAGCAACGTCGAATTTTTAAAATCGACCGCTTCGACCGTGAAATCGATCTTCGGCTTCGGCCGGGGTGTACGTTTTTCAAAGCTGCTGGAGCGGCCGCGACCACGGCTGCTTTTCCGGTCGGTGTTCGTCTTGCGGGGCATACAGGGCTTACTTGATTTCGCGATGGACAGTGTGACGGCGCAATGCCGGATTGTACTTTTTGATCTCCAGGCGCTCGGTCTGAAGCTTCTTGTTGCGGGTGGTCGTATAACGGGATGGCGACTTGCCTTCCTTCCGCGCCTCGGTGCATTCGATGGTAATAATCTCTCTCGGCATAAATCGTTCAGGTTCGCTTACTCTTTCTCTCGGGCGGGCTTCTCTTCCACTTCTTCTTCCTCTTCGGTCTCAGCTCCGCCAGCACTGTCGATGGTCCCAAGCGCGCCTAACCGTTTCTGGCGCAAGGCTCCCTCACGCTCCAGCTGGGCCTGCGCTTCAACCGTGAACCGGGTCCACGGGATGGCGTCCAACCGCGCCTTCGGTATGCTCTTCCCGGTTAATTCGCAGACGCCATACGCATCCTTTTCAATGCGTTTGAGAGCCTCTTCAATTTCGTAGACCGCGTCCTGATCGGAGGAAAGAAGGCTCAAGGCAAAATCTCGGTCAAAATTGTCCGTGCCCGAGTCTGCCATATGCAGACTATAGCTGGACATCTCTTCGGCCGAGTCTTTCGCCAAACCATTCATCTGGGCCAGAAGACGCTCCCGTAGCTCCAGCAAATGGTCATAATACTTGGCCCACTCAGGCTTTATTTTGACCCGGCGCTGGCCAAAGGTCAGCTCACCAGCCTTGGTAGCCTTGACGACTCCCTGTCCCAGAATACTCGCCGCAGTCGCCCCCACCCGAGGCTTGCCTTTGGCGGCTGGCGACCCTTTCTTCTCCGGTTTCTTAGTATTGCTCACGACAAATCCGTATCGCGTTTCAGCTGTAATTGCCTGTGCTCGTTGATGATTGCTCGCACAATCGGCCAGCGAGAGTGCGCGAATGTACCAAACGGAATCAAATAAGCCACAAAAATCTCGGACAAATTTCAGGGCGCTGAAAGGTTCCTGCCTCTCTTCCAAAGTTTACGCCAGCCACCAGCTATCGCAGCCACCGATCAGCAAAGTCCAGGAAGACCCGCCAGTCATCGGTTCCCATGGCATGTTTGCCAGGCCGAATATGGTAACCGAGCCGCGAGCTAATCAGCCTCCCGGGCGCCGGCATTTCCCTCGTTGCCACGCGCCCTCCACCCGTCAACCGATAAACGGGTTCAGCCGCCAACATCAGTTCGAACTGCCCGGTGGGATTGGCCCATTGATCGTCCACGGCGTTGGCCAATAGGACAGGTCGCGGCGCGCAAAGCGCAATCAGCAAATGCTGATCTATGGGCAATCGCTCCGGATGCTCGTTGAACTTTTTGAATTCTGCGTTGAACCAGTGTGGGAAGTTTCTATTGATCACCGCAATCGTCTCTGCGATGGGTCGCCCGTTTGACTGGGGCGCCGCCAGCCTGGCCGCCACCCGGCTCGGCCCGGTCCCACCCGATCCCGCCTGGCACGGTATCGCCATCGCAATCCTTTCGTCGAAGGCTGTCGCCAGCAGCGCCGTCTTCCCATTGCGCGAATGCCCCACGGCAGCAATTCGGCGGGAATCGATGGCCCGCTCCGTCACCAGAAAGTCCATGCACCGCTGGTAACCCCAAGCCCACGCCGCAATGCTCCCCCGAGAGTGAGTCGGAGATAAGCCTCCAGATTGGCTGGCCATCCAGCGATACACGCCGTCGGAGACATCCGCCCGATCCGAATCGACATCGCTGCTGCAAAAGCTCGCGAAGGCATACCCTCGCCCGATGATTTCCGCCAACGGCCAGTCACCAGCCTGCCCACCACGCGACGCTTCCGTCGCCATATTGTTGGTGCAGCCCTTGCAACTGTTATACTGCCAACCACGTGCAAGCGGCACCCGCGGATCAGTCGTCAACGCATGATTCCCACAAAAGTTCATGGTTAAAAACGCAGGCACGGGTCGTTTCGGTCCGTTCGGCGTGACCACCATCAGGTCGATCCGAGGCGCCTCACTCGCGCCAAACGAAACAGAAATCAACTTGAGCGTCGCGGCACCATTCAGGAAATCGGGATATGTTGCCTCCACTTTGAAATTCACCTGAGCAGGCCGGGCCGGGACACTTCCATACATGTAGTGCTGGAACAACGCCTTCAACTCCGGCCGTCGCTTCTCCTCCCACTCTCGGCGAGACTTTACCTTGCTTCCATCGAGCCCAACCAAGGGATCCGGCCAACCTGAGCGTTCAGGCAGGAGTTCGAACGACGGAAAAGGCTGCGCCGGAATCGTCATGGCAGTAGCAAGCAGGAACAGCAACGAGGCCGAGAGTCCCAGAACTTGACGGTGGTTAAGGATGGCGGTCATGCGCACGAAGACTACCCAAATCCACGCCGTGCGAGCAAGCGAGCTGGCAGCTCCGTTAAGAAAGAGAGGAGTTGCAGAACGGCCCCGGACGACCAGACTCCCCGGATGAAAACCTCCCGCCGCAAGTTTCTTGGACGATCGATCGCCGGAGTTGGAATCGCCTCCGCAAGCGCCTCGCTGTCCGCCTCTGCCGCAAATGCCAGTGATGCGCCTCAAAGGTCTCCGACTACACGGATGAAACTTGGCACCGTGACTTACAATCTCGCTAAGGACTGGGGCGTCGACACCCTGATCAAGAACTGCGAAGCCACGGGCTTTGATGGAGTGGAATTGCGCACCACCCACGCCCACAAGGTCGAAGTCAACCTCAGCGCCGCCGAGCGAGTCGACGTGCGCAAACGATTCGCCGACTCGAAAGTTGAACTGATGGGCCTTGGGAGCGCCTTCGACTACCACACCCCCAACCAGGACCGGCTCAAGAGCGACATCGCTGCGACTCGGGAATACATCGTCCTGGCTCACGATGTGGGAGCCAAAGGTGTCAAGGTCCGGCCAAACGCACTTCCCAAGGAGGTTCCTCCAGAGAGAACGCTCGAACAAATCGGCCGTGCGCTGCGCGAATTGGGAGAGTTTGGCGACGGTCATGGCGTGGCGATCCGACTTGAGGTTCACGGCAATGGCACCTCGTTGATACCGAACATCAAAGCCATCATGGATCACGCGAACCACCGCAATGTTGGAGTCTGCTGGAATTCGAACCAGACCGATCTGGAGGGCGCGGGCTTCGACCACAACTTCGATCTCCTCAAGGACAAAATCTTCAGCGTTCACATGCGAGACCTGTACCTTGCTGAATATCCCTTCCGAAAACTGCTGGCCCGCTTGAATGAAATAAGGTTCGCCGGATTCTGTCTGGCCGAAATCCCTCCATCGGAAGACCCCCTCCGCGTCATGCGCTATTACCGCGGGCTTTGGCTGGCCTTCCAAGGCCTGCTCTGAAGCCTTGATGGGCACGAATAATCTTCCGCTCAATCCCGCCGGGCCGGTTCGATGTGCACAGTCACGTCGTTAATGCGATGCGCCGACTTCAGCAAGCGGTCTTTGACCACGTGGGCAATCTCGTGACCACGACGAACGGTCAAGCCCCCGTCCACAACCACGTGGATGTCCAAAGCCAGGTGCAATCCAATCTTCCGAACTCGGCACTTGTCGATTGCAACCACGCCTTCCGCACCACGCGCCAATTCGCGAATGGCACCGACCAACTCGGCCGAGACACTCGCGTCCATCACCTCGTCCAGCGCTTCCCGCATCAGGCGCATTCCATTCCAGACAATGACACCACAAGCGGCTAACGCCGCCCAGTCGTCGGCGCTCTCGTATCCCTCACCACCAATTAGCGCGATGGCAATGCCAATCAGTGCTGTTCCCGACGTCAATGCATCGGAGCGATGATGCCAAGCGTCGCTCTTAAGCGCCGTGCTTTCCAATTGGTGACCGGTCCTGAACGCGTAACGAAAAAGAGTTTCCTTGACGACCACGATCACGACCAGCAACGGGAGCGTGAACCAACCCGGAGCCCGGTGCGGGGTCAGAATCTCCCGGACGCTCTGCACCGCAATCACAATCGCAGCGATCAGCAGGATCAACGAAACCACCACCCCAGCGATTGATTCCGCCTTACCGTGACCGTAGGGGTGATTCTCGTCCGCAGGAATCGCTGCAACTCGAAGTCCACTCCAAACCACAAACGAACTGAAAATGTCCGCAACCGACTCAATCCCGTCCGCGATCAAAACATAGGAGTGCCCCAATACTCCCCCGGTTATTTTTATGACCGCCAGCAAAGCGTTGGCCACAACTGCCCAAGCGCAAAGTCGAAGACCGGATTCGACGGTCATGGACGGACAATTTCTACCGAACAATTAGCCCGCGACACCACTGCCGATGCATTTGTGCCTAGCGAAAGTCGTCCGCCATGATGCAGCCCTCGTGCGCCAATAAAAATCGAGTCGGCCTGCCATTCCTCCGCCATGTTCAGCAATTCACGCTTCGGCTCCCCTTCCAAAAGGAAGGTTTCAGCGATAAGCCCTGCCTCCGTGAGCAGACGGCAATCCATCTTTAAAAGGCGGGCCAATGCATCTCGCGCCCGTTCATTTGGTTCCAGTTGCCAGTCACTCCGACGCGCCACCTCCCAAGCCAGTGAAGTCTCCATCCGCGGATCCACCACCGTCACCAAGCGAAACTCGCAATACGGCAGCCATACACGACTAGCGACCGCTCGAACTGCCGTTAGCGAATCGGCCGATCCATCGACGGCGATCACTGTTCGCAAACGCCCGCTTCTCATCCCCTCGCGAGGTCGGGCAATTCGCACCGAGCAAGGAGCTTCTGCGGCGACCTTTGCCGACACGCTACCAAGAAAGAAACGTTCGAGAACCGACCGTCCATGAGATCCCAAGACTACTAGATCCGCTCTCCACTCCGCGGCTTTGCCAATGATTGCCCACGAAGGCGAATCGCCACATGCGTACGGCGTTACCCTCCATTTGGGATGAACACGGGCGAGACTCTCCGCCGCACGTTCTGCTCGAGCCAACATCTGACGGACTGCATCCTGCGCCTTATCAACGGCGTGGCGGACCGTGGCCGAGCCCGTCGCGGGGAACGAATCGTTAGGTCCCGTTGAATTGGCAGGCAGCCACACATCCGCAACGGACATCACTGAAACTTCCACCTCGGCCCCGAGCCCGCTTCGAGAGAGCTCTTCCAGCGCGTGTTCTGCCTGAGGCGACCCGTCGAAGCCGACCAAGACTCGTTTCATCTTTGGATTCTCCCGTTTAGACTGACGCGCTTGTTTTAATTCTGTCCGTTATAAAACCAAAAAGGCCGCTCACTTTAGGTGAGCGGCCTGTGAATTCGATTACAAACGATTAGGCCTTGCGGCGGCGCAGAAGGAGCGCACCGAGACCGAGCGCACCAAGAGCCATAACGGACGGCTCCGGAACGAGCTCGATATTGAACGGCTTCGCGCGATTGATGCTGGAGCCCGTCGGGCCTTGGAACACAACCGTGCCAGGACCGGCTTCCGGTCCAAGGGCCGTGGTGGTCACGACAGCAGATTCACCATAGTGGGTGATTCCAGCAGAATCCTTACCGAGGGCAGCCCGGTCAGGAGTGGTGCCGCCCGCAGTATACCAAGCAGCAATCTTCAGCGAGCAGGTCTGGCCAGGGGCAATCCCGTCAAGCTTGAAGACCGTTCCACCGTTCCACAAACCAGCAGCAGTGGTCCGGGTGGTGACGCTCGCCAAGTTGAGGCTGTCGGCGCTCGCGCCGTAGAAGACACCGACAACGGTGCCGACCGGAGAGTCGACCGCCGCCGAACCGGGGGCTTCAATGTACTTGAGCTTCGAGAGGGCAGAATTCAGGAACTGAATGGTGCCCTGCGCATAGGTGGCGGCGGCTGAGAAGCCAACCAGCGCCAACGTAAGCAGTGTTTTCTTCATGTTATTTGTTTTTGGGTTGTTGTTCAGATTGGGGCGTCAATGTTGTTATTAGTTCACACTGAAAGCACGAGTCCAGTTAGCCGGACCACCGGAGTTGAAGTAGAAGAAGCCCTGACCAACCGCAGGAGCCGGAGCAGGAACTGGGTCGCCACCAAGAGTGATCCAACCAGCACCAGGACCGGCGTTCAGGATGGGGTCACGGTAGTTCTGGATCGTCGCATCGAATTCCAAGTACTGGGATTCAGCTTCCTGAGGAAAGCCGTTTGCCGCAGTCAACGCTATCGACTGAGGAACGATGGATGAAACCAGCGAGAAACCCGAAGGAAGCGCAACCGTCAGCGCCGGACCCTGAGGAACTTCACCAACCAAAGTGATGGTCTGATTAACAGTGTCACCATTGAAGTAGAAAAGACCTTCACCCGGATTAGCCGTGAGCACCCCCGGATCGCCGTTGGGCTTAATCCAAGACGTGCCATCATACAACTCAAGAGTGTAGTCGTTGATAGCATTGCTGAACTTAAGAACCTGCGTTTCAGCAGGAACGCCAGAGATGACGTTGTTCAACAGGTTGTTCGGCGTGCGGTTCAACTGGTTGGCAACCATGTTGAAACCAGGCCGCATCGTCAAATTGATGTAGCCAACAGCATTAACGGAGTAAACCTGAGCCATCGACGTCGCAACGCCAGCAAGGCTCAAGGCCGCAGTGATAAGAAGTGTTTTTGTTCTCATGTGTGTCGTGTGTTTGGTTCTGTGTGTGCGTCGAATATCTCAAAGGCCCACCAAGGTGTCAATCGATTTTTCCGAAATCTTTTGAACATTTTTGCAGTGGTCATTTGGCGCCGTCACCAAGGCGTTTTCCACAGGTCACCATCGTCGACGCCGGCATCCATTAGTGACCATTTCCAAGGCAGACGAGGAGGTAGCCCTGTGAAACCAAGCCGAGTTCGCGCCCAGGATGCAAAGTAAAGACTTTCGCTTAACAATTCAAACACAGGTATTTATATTAATTCTTACCCAATCTAGACGTCCATTTCGCAACACGGTTCAAATGAAGCGCAATTCATGCCACGGGCGCGAACCCATCTATTTCTTCCGCTTGAGACATGAAACGTTGCATTTCTAGATTGGGGAGCACCTCGAATCGACGGTAGTTCTCATTCTCCGTCCATTCCAAACCGCCGGCATGCAGCGCGTGATTCTCAAGCCTCAGACGCGCCCTTTGAAATGCGTTCAGGCGACTCTCGACAAACGCCAAATAGAACTGCTCGTCCGCTCCATAGATTTTGTCGCCGACGATGGGATGCCCCACATGCGCCAAGTGAATCCTTATTTGATGTTTTCGTCCGCTCTTCGGAAAAACCCGCAAAACAGAGTAGATCTCACCATTACTACTCAGCACACGAAGGCGACGATAAAGGGTGCGACTGGGAGCCCCATCCCGCCGAACACACCCCTTGATGGCAATCGCGCTCTTTTCGTCAGGACCGATTGGCAGGTCGATTTCCCCTTCCAATCCGTTGACCTTTCCCTCCACTACCGCCACATAGGTCTTCGAGACCGCTCCAACCTCCCATCGCCGCCGCATCGCCGCTGCCACTGCGTCCATTTTCGCAACCAGAACCAGGCCGCTCGTTTCACGATCGAGCCGATTGATAAGGTGAATCGAGCAGGATGCGTAACGATCGCAGTAAAGCCGTACCCGGCTGATTAAACTGGAGTAAACATCCCCTTTGGTCGGGTGACACACCAATCCAGCCGGCTTGTTGACAACTAACAAACCCTCGTCTTCGTGCACGATGTCAAGCAGAGCAGTCATCCGGACGTCGCCGGCGCGCTTGCGGCGGCCGACCAAAGGCGCATCCCTCCACATCGGCCCACTGGCGCGAAAGCTTCCAATCTCGAGTTTCCGCTCCCGGCCCTGACCGATTTGAACGTCACCCCGGCACCAGCCCGCTTCCAATCATTCCCACTCAATTGTGCCTGGAGGTTTGCTGGTCAGATCCAGAACTATCCGGTTAATACCGCGGACTTCATTCGTGATACGGAGCGACACCTTTTCCAAAACCTCATACGGAAGACGAACCCAGTCTGCCGTCATGCCATCCTGCGATTCGACCGCGCGAACGGCAATGGTCCAATCGTAAGTTCTTTCATCCCCCTGCACCCCGACGCTGCGGACGGGAAGGAGCACGGCAAAGCTTTGCCAAATCTTGTAATAAAGGTCGTTCGATTTCATCTCCTCAACGACGATCGCATCGGCCCGGCGCAGAATGCGCAGCTTTTCCGGCGTCACTTCGCCGAGACAACGGACGGCCAAACCTGGGCCAGGGAACGGCTGACGCCAAACGATTTCCTTGGGCAAGCCCAATTCGATTCCCAACTGGCGGACCTCATCCTTGAAAAGGCACTTTAGCGGCTCGACGAGAGCGAACTTCATGTTTTTGGGCAAACCGCCCACATTGTGATGGCTCTTAATCAATGCTGCCGGGTTGCCCGCAATCGGAACACTCTCGATCACATCCGGATAAAGGGTTCCTTGCGCCAGAAATTTAGCCTTTCCAGCCCGACGCGTTGCGGCCTCGAAGACGTCTATGAAGGTCTTGCCAATGATCTTCCGCTTTCGCTCCGGATCGATGACACCCTTCAACTTCTTGAGAAAGAGAGCCGAGGCGTCTTCGTATTGGAGCTTGAGCTTGAAGTTTCGACCGAAAACCTCCCGCACCACATCGGCTTCACGCGCTCGCAGGAGGCCGTTGTTGACAAAAATGCAGGTGAGCTGATCCCCAACCGCCTTATGGATGAGCGCAGCGGCCACGCTGGAATCCACGCCACCGCTCAATCCAAGGATAACGCGTTCCTGGCCGACCTGAGCACGAATTTGTTCCACCGCCTGCTCGACATAGTTCCGCATCGTCCATTCTTTGCCACAGCCGCATACTCCATGGACAAAGTTGGCGAGGATTTCCTTGCCCCGCGGTGAGTGCACGACCTCGGGATGAAACTGGAGTCCGAAGAACTTTCGTTGCCGGTGCTCGATTGCGGCGTAATCGGAGTTTTCCGTCGTAGCCACCACCACGAAATCGCGAGGCATTCGAGTGAGCTTGTCCCCATGCGAATTCCACACCTGAAGCTTGGCAGGCAGGTTTTTGAACAACGCGCATTGCCGATTCTTGATCGTCAGCGTGCCCTTGCCGTATTCCCGTTTCTGCCCTTTTTCAACCCGTCCACCGAGAAACTGCGCCAGGAGCTGGACGCCAAAGCAGATGCCAAGAACGGGGACTCCCAGCTTGAAGATGGCCTTGTCCGGAAGCGGCGCATCTTCGGCATACACACTCGAAGGACCGCCTGAAAGGATCAGGCCCTTCGGTTTCATTGCGGCGATCTCTGACGCTGAAGTGTGGAAAGGGACGATCGTGGAATACACACTGCACTCGCGAATCCGCCGGGCGATGACCTGCGTGTATTGCGACCCGAAGTCGAGGATGACAATTTGTTCGTTCATCAAAAATGAAGGCGAAGTTTGTGGACTCGACCGAGTGGATTGGAAAGTGAAAAAAAGAAACGGCCGGTTCCACGGGCGAACCGGCCGTTGGGAATTACTGCTTCGGAAGAGGCTTACTTGTCCTTCTTCGGATTGCACTTCTCGCAAACTTTGCCGTCTTTCTTGGCCGCAACGCAGCACTTGTGCGCGCAATCCTTGCCGGCAGCCTTCGCCTTGTCGCAGCAGGATTCGGCGTTGGCCAGCGCGATGGTGCCGAGGAAAGCCACGGCGCAGAGGATGGAGGTAATGGACTTCATGTGTGTTCCTTTCATGCCGCGCTCAATCGACGGCGGCGGGTCGTATTTTGTTGTTCGAACAACCACAAAACGCCACGGCGACTCAACCTTGACGTTCGTATGGCTCATTCGTCGGCAACTATAAGTTGAGGCTCAGGTTTGACAATAAGTAATTATAACAACCAAGTATTTAACTATCAACTACTTGCGAACTACACCCTCCTCCACTAACTCCACTAACTCACCCGCCTTGGTCTCCAAGACAATCTCTTTGCCAGTCCAAGGAGAGGTCAACCGGCACGCTCCGCCCCGCTCGGGATAGAGGCTCACTCGCCGCGTTTTGCCACTTCGGCGCTCCGCCGAAACGAGGAACGCGCCTTGCGCCCGCAGCGTGGCAAAGGCGACGTCACCCCACCGATCTGGGATGGCCGGAAACAAATCGATTCTTCCACGGTGACTCTGGAGCAGCATTTCCTGAACGCCGGACGCAGCGGCAAAATTTCCCTCAAGAGTAAATGGGCGATAGCGGAAACCGGAATATCCACGACCAGACTGATCCCCGTTACAATGGAAGCTGTTTCTCAGCGTAAAGGCCGTTGAAAATATCTCCAAGGCGCGCTCCGCCCCGGTGCCATCGCCCCGTCGCGCCGCCAAACTCGCCAACCACGCATAGCTGTATCCGCACCACGCCGCCGTGCCCAGTCGATCCAAATCGCGCAGGGAGGCATCGATTGTCCGGCGCGCCGCCGCTCCGTCGGCCAGATCAAGGAGTCCCAATGGGTAGATCGACATCAAATGTGAAAAGTGCCGGTGCGATTCCCGCAACGGCTCGCCCGGAGCGACCAACAGGCGCCCGTCCTCACCCAGGGCCAGCTCCGGCAATTCGGCTCGAACGGTCCGCCAGTGCAACGCTTCCCCGGCCAACCCCAAAGCGTCAGCCATCTCGATCGTCGCCCCGAGCAGCCACCGCATCAGCGCCAAATCGTAGTTGGTGACTTCCCTGAACCATGCCCTCGGCCGGTTGTCATGTATCTCAGGAGAAGAACTCAAGGCCAGTGTCCTGCGTCCGCGGCCATCGCGTTGTTTGGTCACCGCATCGACAAACACACTCGCTTCTCGCAAATACGGCCAGGCCCGGTCCCGAAGAAATCCCGAATCTGCACTGAATCTCCAATGCCAATAAAAATGCTGAGCCAGCCAGGCGGCTGTGGTAGCGGAATGCGTATACTGCCGCCAGCCTCCAATCTGGCGATTCCCAAGGTCTGCGGTCATCGGCACGTTCAATCCGGGCAATCCGAAAAACTGCCGAGTCCACGCCACGCAATTGGAACGAGTGTCCCAGAGCCAGTCGAGGTAGCTCATCCCCTCCTCCAAATGGTTACCCGAGTAGCAGGGCCAATAGCTCAACTGGGTGTTTAGATCGTGATGATAATCACCTTTCCACGGCGGAAGCTGAACGTCGTCCGCCGTCCACGGTCCCTGCAATGTAATCGGCGGGGCGCCCCGCCGGCTGGCGGCCCCAAACTTGTATTGATCCAAATACCATTGGCGTTCAACGATCGGATTCGGCAACGAAACGGATGATTGCCCCCAGTAGCGTTGCCACCAAATCCGATGGGTGGTCATCAAAGGCTCAAACCCCTCATGCAGGGCTTCGTTGACGCGGCTCCGAGCACGACCGCCAGGATCAGGGCCCTCGTTACTCGAAGCAATGCTCCAGGCTCCGAGCCATAGCCCATTCGTCTCTTGCCACGCCAGGCAGGCGGCAAAGGAAAAGCCCATCGCGCCGGTCTGCACGAACATTTGCCAGCCCGGCCCAGCGGTCACCTCTGGCGCAGGATATCCCAGTTGCGCCAAGTCGCCCGCCCCAATGCCACCATTGGCGGCGCGGCGGACCGCCCCTCCGAAGGCCGGTGCCCGCAAGTATGCCCCGACTCCGCCGCCCCAACTCCCCCCGGTCCCCGCCACCAGCCGGATTAATCCAACCGGACGCGTGGCATGGAGAAAAACCTCCGCCCTCGCGCCGTCCGCGAATCGCATTTCCGCTCGCGCATCCGCCAGCGAAAGCGTTGTCTCAACAAACCTGGTGCGTGGTGGAAGCTGAAGTTCCAGCCGGCCCGCCGGAATCTTGGTCGGCGCCGGCCGTTCATAAGGCTGTTCGTAAAGTCGGATTGCCTCGCTGTGCCGTCCTTCCGCATGCCATCGAAGCATGGTCGCATGGTTGTAGTTGGTCGACGCAGCCTGAAACTCCGGAACCAGCGTCAAGTCCCATAGGTCGGTCCGATCCAGCGATATTCTCAGCGGTTGACCATCCCCCCAAACCAACGCCCCCAGCATCCCGTTCCCCAGCGGCAAGGCCTCATCCCAAACCGCGACGGCGTTGGTGAAATGCAGCCCGTGCCTGGCCTCCCTCCCTCCGTTGCGGTTGCTTTTGTCCCCGGATTCCGCCTGCCCTGCCCACGCCGATGCCAACAGGAGCAGTCCAGCCCCGACCCAAATCCAACGCGGGAATCTCATGGCCAAATCCTCTCAGAACTGCAGCGGACCGGCTTTGACCAGCATCAATTGGCCAGCAGTGTCTCCCCTCGGAAACACCTGAACACGTCGACTGGAGAGAGGTGCGGTTTGACGTACCGGCGACCGCGGTTCATAACTGGCCCATGGAAACCCATTTTCCCTTCACGGAATCGCCGGATTTGACCACCCGAACCGCGCAGCTTCAATCGGATCTCAAGGTCGTCGTTCGCGACATTGAGGAATTGCTCAAGACCGCTGCCGGGCAGCTTAACGAGAAGACTGCAGGACAGCTGAATACCGTCCTCGACCGGGCCAAGTCGCTGGCTCGACAACTGGAAAGCCGCACCTCTGCCGGCCTTCGCCAGGCCGATCAGGTCATCCGGGAACATCCGTACCAATCGCTCGGGATTGCCTTTGCCGTCGGCGCCTTGATTGGCGTTCTGGTCAACCGACGATAGCGCCTGATGGCGCGCGCGAGGGCCGAGGATCGACATGCCGGCCCCCGAATCACTCGTGCTAAAAACCGCCCGCGCTTCCGTGGAAGTACGATCCTTCCGTACTGGGCCCGGCACGGCGGTGGGACGCTTGACGCTTCGATCTGGCTTGGAGTAGGTTGCGACCACTGAAAGTAAACACAAACAACGACAGGACTGCGGCAGCCAATGACGGCAAATCTATGAACAACTTCCTGATTCCCCACGTTATCGAGCAAACCGGGCGCGGCGAACGCGGCTATGACATCTACTCCCGACTTCTGGTCGACCGCATCGTTTTCCTGGGCACTCCCGTGGACGACATGGTCGCCAACGTCATCATCGCCCAGCTCCTGTTTCTCCAGATGACGGATCCGAAGAAGGACGTGCATCTCTACATCAATTCGCCAGGCGGCAGCGTCTCCGCCGGCCTCGCCATCTACGACACGATGCAGTTCATGACCTGCGACGTGAACACCTATTGCATCGGTCAAGCCGCCAGCATGGGCGCCGTCCTCCTTTCCGGAGGAACCAAGGGCAAACGTTTTGCCCTGCCCAACTCGAACATCATGATCCATCAGGTGCTCGGCGGCGCGGAAGGCCAGGCCAGCGACGTCGAAATTCGCGTGCGCTACATGCTCCGGCTGAAGAAACGCCTCAACGAAATCCTTAGCAAACATACCGGCCAACCGTATGAAATCGTCGAGAAGGCGTGCGACCGCGACAATTTTATGACCGCGGACGAAGCGAAGGCGTTTGGCCTCGTCGACGAAGTCGTGGCCAACCGCAAGGAAGTCCCCGGCATGCCCGACAAATCTTCGGTCGTTCCCTGAACAAGGGAGTGCCCGCCACCAGCACACCGTCAACGCAAACCAGACCAAACCAAACCCTGGACTCCACCACCTGAACCAACAGACGTATGGCCCGCCCGACCAACCTCACCTTATGCAGCTTCTGCGGCAAATCGCACGCAGAGGTCAAGAAACTCATCCAGGGACCGGGTGTCTACATCTGCGACAATTGCGTTTTGCTTTGCAAAAGCGTGCTCGAAAAGGAGCTCGCTCCAGAGCCGAAACGCCCGGCGGCACCGCAATCAGTGCCCAAGCCGCTGGAGATCAAGAAACACCTCGATCTCTATTGTGTGGGTCAGGACCACGCCAAGCGCACGCTCTCTGTTGCCGTCCATAACCATTACAAACGCATCCTCTCAGAGCCTTCCAAGGGCAACGACGAATGGTCCGCCACGTCCAAAGGCCCCGAAGTCGAACTTGAGAAAAGCAACATCTTGCTCGTCGGCAACACCGGCTCCGGCAAGACCCTGTTGGCCCGCTCCTTGGCGCGCGTGCTCGATGTCCCCTTCGCCATCGCCGACGCCACCACGCTGACCGAAGCCGGCTACGTGGGCGAAGACGTTGAGAACATCATTCTCCGCCTTCTGCAAAATGCCGACTTCGATGTCAAACGCGCACAAAAGGGCATCATCTACATCGACGAAATCGACAAGATCGCCCGGAAGTCGGACAGCCCCAGCCTGACCCGCGACGTGTCCGGAGAAGGCGTCCAGCAGGCCCTGCTCAAGATCCTCGAAGGGACCGTCTGCAATGTTCCTCCCCAGGGTGGCCGGAAGCATCCCCAGCAGGAATACATCCGGGTCAACACCAGCGGAATCCTGTTCGTCTGCGGCGGCGCCTTCGTGGGCCTGGAAAAAATCGTTCAGCGCCGCCTCGGCCACCGGGTGATCGGGTTTAATCAACAGGACGACCAGCAAAAGGCTGAGCTCAGCCGGACCGAGATCCTCCGCCATGTCGAGCCCGAGGACCTCATTCAGTTTGGGTTCATCCCCGAATTCATCGGCCGCCTGCCAATGCTGACGGTGCTCGAACCGCTCACCGAAGATCAGCTGGTCTCCATCCTGACCGAGCCCAAAAACGCCTTGGTCAAGCAATACACCAAGCTGATGAACATGGAAGGGGTCGAACTGGAAGTGACCGACGACGCCCTCCGCGAACTCGCCGCCCAAGCCATCAAGAAGGGGACCGGCGCCCGGGCCCTGCGCGGGCTGATGGAAAAGATGATGCTCGACGTGATGTTCGACATCCCCGACAGCGACATCGTCGCCTGCAAGATCACCCGGCAGGTGGTTACCGGTGAAAGCAAACCCATCCTGAGACGCAAAAGCGACAAGGCAGCGGCGTAAAGACGTCTCGGAGCTTAAAAATTCGAACATCCCGACCGGTGACTCCGGCCGGGATGTTTCGTTTCCAGGCGAGGTCGCCCGTATTGGATTAACGCCTCGTCACCTCATTCTGAAAGGTTCCAGCCACGCAGTGGTTGCATTGAGGCGGCGCGTTGTGGTGGCGGCAGGTCACTGCACGACGGCACGGAAGTAACGGTTGGTGGCGCCAGCGTGGGGCGGAACTTCCAGACGCAAGGTCCGAACATCGGTGGACTGATAGTCGTTCCGAAGCGAGGCCTGCGCCGAGTCGGAAGAAAGCCGAAAGGGAGCGGCTGTCCACGTGCGCAGGTCCGACGAGGCTTGAATGCTGTAGTTGCGCCCGCGAAGGGCAAGAAACTCGAGCACCGAGGTGCCCGCGCTCACTCCTGTCACGGAAAGCACAAAGCCATCGCTGGGATCGAACGCGTAGGTGCCCGCCAGATATTCGTTGAGATTGCTGATGCCATCGCCATCCGCATCGTCATTCGGACGAATACCGGCCAGAGTGCCGCCGTAGAGGGCGATGATCTGTTGTTCCCATGCATCCGGCAGGCCATCGCCATCCAAGTCCACACCCAGCGTCAGATTGACCCGGGTCTTTTCGCCCGGATTTCCAATCCGCGCAAAGTCGCCCACCATCTCGATGGGCACGTAGACGGTTTGCCCGATGACCACCTTGAGACGGTATGGGAAGAACGGGCGCAGGGCGGTTGGTTTGTACAGGTCCGGCGCAGTCCCCGAGTCCATGGGAACTTCCAGCCGGTAGTTGACGCCAGGCTCCAGCCCGCTGCCCATGCTGGCCCGCAATCGAGTCACTCCCGACGGCGTCTCCAGCGTTACGTCGCTCGGGAAGATGTTGATCGGATTGCCCCACTGGTCGCGGACAAGTCCGAAGACGACGTGATGTGGGGCCGGCGGAAACGCAACCGCGGCACCGGCGGCGAGGATGGTGAGGATCATGACGGCGAGCGCTCGTGACCTCGCCGTTGGTCTGGCGCTGCCTTTGACTTTGGAAGGGGAGTTCATAGTTGGAGTTTCAGAGACACAGTCGTTAGTTGCCGGAGTAGGCATAGGTGTGCCAATAGAGCTTGATGTCGCGAACCGAGCGGATGAAGCGCTCCAGTCCTTCGTTCGGATCGTTCAACAGCGTCTGGCCCGGGATGACGATCTTCCACTTGCTGTTCCAGACGGAACGTCCGATCAGGCGGGTGTTGGTGAACTTGTTGTGCCACAACTCGCCGCCGGTCGAATAGATGGTGTTGTCCTCCCACAGGGTGGCCGAAGACACCGGTCGGAAGGCCTGGTGCTTGCGCAAACCAAACAACGGCTCGGAGAGAGAATCGGTCGATTGCCAGAGCTTCCGGCTGGAGAAGTCCGACCCGCCGATGTTGAACGGGAGAGGAATGGTCACATCCTGCACCCGCCAGGTCCGGATGGTGCTCACGTCACCCAAGGGCGGGCTGCGCATTGAATCCACACCCACGGGAATCAAGTAGACATGGGGCGTCGCTGCCATGGCATTTGGATCCAGGAAGGCGAGGTCGGGGTCCGTGGGCGAATTGCCGCCCGCGCCTTCCACCGCTCCGCTGTTGGCCGCGGGATCGTCCATGCCCGGATACCCCTCCAGCGCCACGCCCACGGCAAATATCTTGGTGGCGAAGGAGCTCGCACTGTAGGCGTGATCGTAGGCAGCCAGTGGCCGGCCGAAGAGGTTCAGTCCATCGGCAATGGTCGTGCCGAACTCGACGACCAAACCAGGAACGGGTAATCCGTTACCCGGGTCGATCTGCATGCAATAGCGGCGCACATCGGAGTCATCGAGGATGTTGGCCTTGCGCGACTGATTGAGGATGTCCTTCCAGTTTTCGTTCCCGTTCGTGCCGGGCAGGATCCGGAAGTTCTCCGTGCGCAATGAGACCGTGGTGCCGTAGGCATCGGGATTGTTGAACCCGAGCCGACCCCGGAGGACCTGCCAGTCGCCCCACATTTCGGCCAGGGTGCTGGAGAGCCCTGGATCTCCAGTGTTGCTGCCGGCAAATTGCGGCTGGCCGTTGGCCACCATCCCGAGCGCGCGCGAACGCACAATTCGGTTGATGAATTCCCTGCCCTGGTCGGTGTGCAACAGGCCGGTGTCGTAGTCATACGCCTGCGCCGCCAGGAACGCATACTGCGCCGCCAAGTCGAACAGCGTCTTGTAACGCTCCAGTTTCTCGTTGCGGAAGATGCGGAAAGCCGCGTCGCGAGTGCGGAAGCCCTGCACCACGGCAGCGGCGCGCTGACGGAAGATCTGGCGCTCCGCCTGGATCCGATCGCCCTCGGCCAGCAAGGATTGGAGATTCCTCTGCGCATCGTCCATCTCCTGCAACCGCGCGTTGATCTCCATGAACCGGTTGTTCATGCCGTAGACCTTGTCCCGAATCTCGCTGGTCGCGTCGCGCAGCTCCTGATTGAACTCCTCGGGAGCGATCCCGTTGAACTCGATGAAACGCTTGGCGGTCTGATTGGCAAAGTCCAGAGCCTTGATCACACTGAACGCGATAACCTGCCCCCATGCGGTAGTGGACCTGAAGGTGACCCCCGCCGACTCAATGGCGCCGCGCGCAGGAGCCGTCAAGTCGCCGCCCGCCGCCAAGCCGGCGATGAACACCGTCGGCAGCGATGCGGCAACACTGGATGCGATCCAATTAATCTGATCCTTGGTTTGATCGAGATATTGGTTGGAGATCTCATAAGCCAGCTTCGCCGTTTCTGTCACGGTGTCGGCGCTGACGATGGCCGTCTTGAAATCGCGAATCTTTTGATGCGACGCCTTCTTCTCCTCGAACGATCGAATGGCCCAATCCAAATCATACTTCGCGGCGTCCGCCCAGTAGAACGCCTCGAAGGCGGCATTGCGTGCCTTCACGATATCGGAGATGGCCTGCTGAATCCGTCCCGGCGACAAACGTTTCCCGGTCCATTCGCGTGGCTTCCGGAAGAAGCCGTGCGAAGCAAGGTTGTATTCGATGAACAGGTTGGTGTTCGAGACGTAATCCTCCGTGCGGCCGGTCCCGTCGACTTCCCCCACGAACGCCGGCTTAATCCAGCCAAACGTCGAGATGAGATCCTGATCGGCCCAGCCGGCCTGAAACGTTTGGGTGTCAATGCGCCAGGGCGCGTCCGAGGCGGGATCCAGCAGCGTGCCCTGAGGCCCAGTGAAGGTCAGCTCCTTCGTGTCCACATACATGTAGTGCAGCGTGTCCGGGCCCGCGTAGCCGGTGCGGTAGGTCTTGCCCGGCCCGATGTCCTCGGGATACGGCGTGCCGTAGAGTTCAATCAGGGTGTTGGTGTAAGCCAGTTCCTGTTGATTGAGCTGCGTTCGAAATTCCGCCAGGGAATCCTCCTCGGACCGCATCAGTCGGGTGACATCCTTGGCGTCATCGAAGGACGCCACGGCGTTGTTCAAGGTGTCCTTGGCCCGCTGGAAGATCTGCTCGAAGTGGGTAAATGGCCCGTTGGCGATCGAGAGCGGGTTAAGGTCGAAGGGAATGGAGCCATCCGGCAGACCCAGCGGAGTGAGCCCTGCCTCCGCATTGTCCATCGCGGTCTGGAGGCTGGTCATCACCGCCGGCAACTCCTTCAACTCGGGCACGGTCGTGCGATCGATCTGTTGAATGCTGCCCTGGTGCGTGGGATCCGGATCGCGATCGGGCAGGATGGCATTGCCGACTACCCAGTTGAGGAACGCGCCCTGGCCGGTGCGCGAGGCCCAATGGTCCACACCCCAGTAGCGCGTGGTAGGAACGCTCCGTGTGCTGGTGTTCGCCCGAGTCTCGGCCAGGTGCGACCAACCGTTCCCGGGGCCAGACTTGTAATCCCGGCGCCAGGTCAGATCGAACGTCTGCTTGCCCGCGCGCGCCAGCGCACCGGCGGCGGCGGCGAACTTCCGTTCGTCCTGATAATCCACGGAAACAGGTTTGCCCAGCACCGTCACGGCCTCGATGCGCGGCACCCAGTCAAAGTTGTTGTCCATGAGCAGCGCGTAGTAGCCCTTGAGCGCCGTCAGATAATGACCGTAGGCGTCGCCGTGGCCCTGCGGGTAAAGACGGCGTGCGTCGTCAGCATTCACCACACCGTCCGTGTTTTGATCGAGCACGTTGTAGTTCAGCGCATACACCACCTCTCCAGCATCGATGCCGCGGGTATAATTCCAGATCATGCGATTGTAGACCGGGCGCAACTCCACCCCCGGCAACAGGAAGTCGTCACGCCCGCGCAACAGCGCCAGCTCTTCCTCAAGCAATGAGGGCAACTGGCCGCGGAACGAGAACAGCGCCGTCGCAATCGCACCGTAGGTGCTGTCCTTGGTGCCAATGCCGATGGTGGGATTGGCCGCATCCGCCCAAGCCTCATTCCCCACCGCCATGTAAAGGTCGTTGAGATAGCCGGCCGCCAGCAGCAGCGCGTCGTTGGCCGGTCCGTAATTGATCCCGCCGCCGATGCTGAGCAGCTTGCCGCGATTGAGCACAGTTTCGTAGATCTCGATCAGACCCGCGCTGTTGAGTGCTTCGAGGTTGAGCGCCACGTCCCCTTCCCAACGTCCACCCGCCTGGGCGACGATGCTGACCTCGGTGTTGATCGAATTGTTGAAGAGATCCGTGATGCGCTGGTTGAAAGGGTTGATGCCCCTGAGCACGCGCTTGATCCACCCCTCGGCGAGCTGCGGCGTGGTCCATTGCGACCAGCGCGCATTGCCGCCGTTGCCATCGGAAACATACGAGGCATGATCGCTGTTCTTCGCCTGGTAACGCATGATGAGATAATTGTCCGCCAGGCTCCGCACGTCGGCACTACCACCGAGAATCGCCCGCACGCCGTCCTGATAGCGCACCGGGTCCAGCGGCAGCCACTGCTGCCCGGTGACATCCACCGAGGTAAACGCCTCGAGGCGCGCATTGAAGGCGACCGGCTGTCCGGGGAAGGCAGCGGAACGTAATTCCACCGCAATCGTGTGCGTGCGCGATCCATCCGGGTTCGCGGTTCCGCCAGCCAACAAGGCCGGGTTTAGACGAAACGCCCGGCTCAAGGAAGCGAGGCCGCTCGGCGGAGTCGTCGAGGCGGTGTCGTCCGCGCCCGTATTTATCGCCACGGCCAACTGGCCGTCGATGTAAACCGTCGCGCCCAGCGCATCGTCGAGGTTCAGGCTCAGCCAATACTGAGAATAGTTGGCGGCCGGTTCCACGAACTGGCGGAAGACAATGCTCTGCGGGCCATTCGCGACCACGCGCTCGGCCAGCTCCACGATCTCCGATGCGGTGAGGGTGACGTTCTGCCCGGGATCCACGGCCACGACGACGTCGCGATCTGTATTCAGCCCAAAGACAGTCCCGAAGACCTCGCCCCCGTCCGTGCGACGTATGACCACCGGATTGCCCGGGCTCAAGCCGTGCGGCTGCACGCCGGAAATCACAAAGCGCCACTTGTCGTTGTCGACCAGAGAGACGGAATCATACGATATCCGACTCACGGGCACGACGGACGTCACTACATCCGAAGCCAGCCGAGCGGCGGCGGCCGCCGGTGCCGAGGCAGCGGTATCGCCCGACGACGGATGCCGGAGATGATTCCAGCTGCCATCAGACATCAGGGTCACTGGCGTGTTCTGATAGACCACCGGCGGCAGGCCGTCCACCGGCGAAGCGACGCGCCATTCAAAGTTGTACTCGTCCGTCCGTCCGGCTAGATCGACCACCTGCTGCAGGGTCAGCTTTTCGTTCAGCGGATTGGAGGACTCGACGATGTTCACCTCGCCGCGATAGAGCGTATTCACGACCTTGATGATCTTGACGCTCACCGGATCGCCCTCGGGCGTGAAGGCGCGGCCATTGCCGGCGATCAGAGAGACGAAACCGACGCCGGGACCAGCTGCGGTCAGCGCATAGGAATCCACGGCCACATCATCATCGCGCACCCGGGCCATGGCGTCAGGCCCAACGGTCTCCGGAGAAGATGGAACGTAAGTGCCGGGCTGCGCTGGATTCTCGACGAACAGCTCCAGGGTCGTGGACAGGCCGTCGATGGCCGCATCCCAACGGGCTTTGCGCGGATCCTCGTTGGTGCAGAGTGCCTTCAACTCCGCGGCATCGCTCGAGCCAATGACGTTGAGGAAGACATATTTGTCCCCGAGCGCCGCGTCCACGAACTGGCCTTTGAACACCAGTTCGCCCGACGAACCGCGATTCGGATCAAAGAAGAGCCGTTCCGCCAGATGCGGCGGCAGGTTCGGGAAATAGATCTTGCCCTGGTAACTTTGCGTCTTCACCGAAGCCGGCATGGCCTCAAGTGCGACCGATTTTTCGCGAGTGGGATCGTGCAGAATGACTGACTCGTGGCTCTCGCCCCCGGTCACGTGGGACTGTTGATAGACCACCTCAAGGCTGGTCTCGCCGCGGATGGCGGGCAGACCGCGTTTGGGCGTCAGCAGCGTCTCGGCCATTTGGAGCACAGGCACATTCTGTGGCCAGACCGGGCGATAGGTGATGCCAAGGGGCTGGCCATCACCCGTCTGCGGTTCGAGCCGGTTGCCGTAAACCGGATCGCCAATGAACACGCCACTGGCATTGGTGGCGCGCAAATACGGAGTAACCGTCCCCACCGGCGGCTGATCGACCAGGGCCAAGGTCGGGAAGAAAAAGCCCGGGAGTGTCTTGTAATAAAACTTCATCACCAACGCCGCGTCGTCCTCCGCATCGTGCGGACCGCGGTAGACCCAAAGGTTTCCTTTGCGGTCTTCCAGCGTGAACGAGGCGTAAGTCTCGCGCAAAGTTGCGTTACCGATGGTCGTCGACAGTGGCTCGTAGGACAGGTGGTAACCGGCGAAGTCTACCGGCGCCGAAGCCAGAGGCAGGACGAGCACCGTCGCCGCCCGGGCCACAGTCGAGGTCGCGGCGCTGAACTGCACCTCGACCCAACCCGAGGCCGCGTCGACCCCAGTGATCGACACCACCCAATTGGTTTCCTCGGAAGTGTTGAACAGAACGGCTTGGCGATTACTCGCGATCTGGCTGGGATCGCTGACCGTGAAGCGCCAACGGTTCGCGTTCGGACTGGCGACACCACCCCAGGCTGCGAGAGACACCGGGCGATTGGTGGAAACCAGCCCCGTTAACGTGAAGGCCCCGACATTCGTCGGAAAAAGCCAATACGGTTCGGCCACCGGTGGTCCCGGATTCTGCACGACCACCGGGTGGTAAGGCAGGACGTAGTTTCGCTCGGCCGTGGCGATTTCCGAGACGGCAAACGAGCCGACCACGGCGTGGGTCGAACCACTGACGTTCCAGAAGCCGATCTCCGTATTGAGATTGTTGGGTGGTTGACCGGAAAGCTGTGGAGCCAGCGGTTTCTCCAACAAAGGCAGCGGCATGGGCGGCTGCAAGATCGAGCCGGCTTCCCTCGGATAATCGAAAACGATGCCGACCTCAGGCTTTTCGCGCCGCACCTTGAAGGATCGGATCGCGGGCCGTCCGTCGGCCTCAGTGTAGGCCAGCAGCACGAAGGGATGCGACGAGTATTCGCCGTTCGTGTTGGCGGTCAGGTTGAGGTCATCCCGCAATGCGAACGCCTGGCCGCCCTGCAGCAGGGCGTGTTCTTCGTTCGGATTGTAGCCGGGCTGGGTTTTGTCATTTTGGAAATAGATCGCGCCCCTGGCCTGCAGGCTCGGCAGCGGCCCGGAGCCGTCGTTGCTGGCCAGCACGATCTCCGCGGGAGCCGCCGGCCATTGCAGCGTGTAGCGCCCAATCACCGCGGGCCAGAAAGAGTTCTTAAAGCCCTGATCGACATCCACCTGGTTTTGGCGGAACCACCAAACCTCCAGCCGATTGTTTCCCGGAATCGCATTGACCGGAATGATCGCGCCACGGTTGGCCGCCTCGAATCCGGCCGCGAACGGATCGACATAGGCCGACGGACTGAACGACGTGCCCTGCGACTGCAGGATGTGGCCGGCCAGATAGTTCGTGCCCAATCCGCTGCCGATCTCGCCCTCCGGCGCCGCGATCCGGTCGCCCACGTTCACCGTCGCCTGAATGACGCGCGGCACCGCCAACCCAGGCGGCCAGTCGAACGACTGCGAGTTGGTGTTCCAGGTCGAGAGTCGGGTGGCGATCGTGTTGGCGAAGTTGTTGTTCTTGAGGTTGCCGTCCAACCACGACAGCACGCGTTCGAAGCGGATGTTCCCCCTGGAATTGAACCGCAACAAGGCGCGGTGCACGGGATACTCCGGCGTCAACCAACTGTAGTAGGCAAACGTTTCCGTGAGCTTGCCGCGCGGCTGATCGAACGGATCCTGATAATCGATCAGCGGGGCGTTCTCGGACGGCAGCACCACGGCCGTCGCCTTGGCCTCATCCTCCGTCGCCACCGACGGACGAATGTAGTGACTGTACTTCGTCACATCATCCGGCCAGACGAGTTTGTAGCGCACGAAGCGGAACGGCCATCGCAGCCCGGCCAGACCTTCCTCCAGCCAATGCACCTGCAGATCGTTCAAATTGATGGTTTCGCGCGTGGCGTAGAAGGTTGGCCGTGAGCTGCCGTTCGGGCTGAACTGAAAGGTGAAGGTTTGCCCCACCTGCAGCACCGGCTCCGGAAACAGCGCCGCGTCATCGGACGTTCCAGCCGGGTAGGCCGTCAGACGTTCACCGAGTTCCGTGGTGACGTCACTGGGATTGGGCTGCCGAATGACATCCACGATCTCCAAGCCAAGGTGCTGGCGGGTCTCGTTGGGACGAACATCGCCCAGCAACTCCATGAAGACGCGGCCTTCCGCGTTGTAGGCGCGGATCTGGCCACCCGCCTGGCCACCCGATTGATCAAACCACAGCGTGCGCAACTCCGGCAGGGCGTTGCTGGTGACGATGGGGGCCGCGCCGGGAATGCTTACCTCGCTGGCGACACGCTCCGGAAAAGTGTTGTTGTAAACCACGTTGACGGCCCCGATGCGCGCGGCTGGCACGGTCACCGGCTTGCCCGCGGCCCCGAACGATTTCTCCGTCCAATACATCAAACGCGGTGGCTGCACCGGGCTGCCGGAAACAAGGTATTGGTTGGTCAGCACCAAATAGGAAATGCCTAACACCGTCGCCACACCGGCGCCCGGCGTTGCGCTGGCATTGGTCGAGGCGGCACTCCGTCGCCAGACCACCCGCAGTGGGCCGGGATTGACGGCGAAGACGGCCCGGGCGTGCGGGCTCCAATAGTAGCCCGAGTTGGTGTGGCCAGTGGTCGAATAGGGCTCCGGCAGCCAATACTCTCCGGGCGCTTGGATGGGGCGATTCGGGGTGACAGCGGTGTTCACCGTGCTCAGGAGCACGCCGAATTCATCGGCGTCCGGCACTGGAATCACCGCGCCGAACAGAAACGAGACACTGCGGCTAACGTAAGGCGCGCCCACCCGGATGCGGGGCATGACGGCCACGATCGCGCCGTCCACTTTGCCGCGGGGCACATCCAGAATCTCTGCGTTTGCTACGTAGGAGAGTTCTGGCTTCAGGCTGGCGCGACGCGCGGCCGGCGTCACGCCGAGAGCGCCGAAAGTGACGAAGCTTTGAAACTGGTTGCTGGTGGCAGGCACGGTGGTCAGGCCGGCCGACTGCTGCTGGGCGACGGTGGGGCCGCGTCCATCGGAGCCCGGCGGCGTGCCGCGCGTGCTGGAGATCGGCATCCCGTTGGTCGAGGCAAGATTGTAGCGCGTGGCGTCCTGGCGAAGCTCCAGCGGCAGGGTCTGGGCCGCGGCGCCCGCCACGAACCAGCCTCCGGGGAGCAGCGCAATGGCCCATCCGAGCGTTCGAATGATACGGTTCATGGATTGAGTGCCTTCCGTGTAAGTGGCAATGGAAACCGGTGATGCATAGGTCGAATCACGTTGGGTAAGGCGACCTCAGAAGAAGGTGGAACTTGTCGTGACCAGCCCGTTGACCACGCGCATCGCCTGGATCTCCCATCGCTCATTCACGTTGTGGCTGGCGAAATCAGCGTAAATCGACCACCGGCCAGAGGCATTCCGATAGGCATAGACCTGGATGATATTCGCCGCCCCGAACTCCGAGATGTCACCATTGAGAGCCTTGAATCCCACCACACTGACCGTGAAATTGTTCGTGCTCCATCCGGTATCAATCTCAGCAACCCCGGCACTCATCGTGAAGGTCTGAAAGTGAAACGGGGCCTCTCCGAAAATCTTGACGCCCCCGTTCACGTCCAACCCGCCTTCCGCAAAGATCTTCACCTTTCGGGCGTTCCCATTCGTCCCCGCGCCGACGATATCCAGCGCGCCGGGGGTAAAAGTCTGGTACCCGATCTTCCCGGCGTTGACCTCCTTGCCCACGACGCCAGCGCCGAACTCCAGCGTGTTGGAAGCGCTCACCGAAACAGCGCCGTTTACCGAGACGCCGCCGTTGACCGACAACCTGGCGGTGGGCGTCGTCGTTCCAATGCCAACGTTGCCCGCGAACGTCCGCGTTCCTGTGAGGTTGTTAGGAATCCGCGCTTCATTCAACGTGCCGGAGTCAATTTTCGCCGCGTCCAAATTCGGGATCCGCGCCTCGTTCAAAGTTCCGGTCGCAATCTTGGCCGCGTCCAGATTGGGAATCTGGCCCGCGGTCAACCCAGTCAGGCCCGCGCCGTTGCCGGTGATGGAAGTCCCGGCAATGGTTCCAGCGACGGAAATACTGCCGCCGATGGCAACCTGGCCGCCGGCATAGCTGACGAAGGGCGAGCCGTTCGGTTGCACGAGCTGATTCGCGCTCGTCGCCAGAAATGAGTACGGCGAAGGAACCAATCGCGATCGGGGCAGAATTTCGGTCGTGCTTCCGCCAATCGTCACCCAGGCGCTGATATAACGATCCGAGGCCGTGGCTCCGGCGAACACGCTCGACAGCAGCGGGCGCGGCTCGCCTCCCAGCGGCGTGCCTTCGCCCAGCAGCACACTGAAACTGCCCTTGTCCACCGTGACAATCTGCTGCTCCGACCAGACCAGTGTGCCGCCCGACGCGGCGGTGTAGATGCGAAACACCACCGGGTAGTTTTGAGGCGTGGTGGGCGCGAAAGGGTTGCCATTGGCATCCACCAGGAAACCCTGATAGGTCATGAACTCCGCAGGCGATGACGCCGCGCGGGCCGCAGACGGGAACGATAGCAACGCACCCAGCAGAAGCAGGGCGAACGAAAAGTGGCTGAGGACGGTGGCCGACCAAGGGGCCGGCGCGCTGTTCCGGCGCGGCGGCAAGGGCTGGGAGACTTCGCGGATATTCTGAGCAGTATTCATAGTGTTGGGAGTCCGTTTGGTAAAAATTACTGGCGAAAAGAGGTCTGAATTCATTGGGTGGTGAGCGTGGCGATGTCGCTGATGCGTTTGAGGGAAAAGGAGCCCAGCAGGTTGTATTGGCGGGTCTGCGAGCCCCGCGCCTGGACCGTGACCGTTTCGGCGTACCGGCCGCCCAGTTCCTGGGCACTTCCGGTCAATGCATCAAAATTGTTCTCCGGCGCCGCAAACGTCAGGGCGATTTGCCGGTTCACTCCATAAGACTCCAACCCGCGCGCCAGCGTGGTCGTAAACTGCGCATCCAGATTGTCGTGATCCGGATGGTATGTGTGCAGAAACGGATTCGATGACTGGTCGTCGTACGCCAGCGGCACGATGGCTGTAAGCGTGGCGTTCGGCGCAATCGCTCCGGAGAAGGTCCAGGGCAGATTCGCGGCCGAAGTCGGCAGATGCACCGCGCTGATGCGGCGCGCCTGATCCAGCTGTGATGCGAGCAGCAGGTTCTCCCGCGTGGCCAGCACGGCGTTCGAGCCCGCGTCCAGACCGTGAAACACTTTCTGCAACAGTCGTGTCGTGGTGCCATCGTTGTGAACGATCAGGCGCAGCGGAAACGGACGCGCCACGGTTCCCGCGTCCGTTTTGATCGGCCCGTCGACCAGATACGACCCGGTCTTCTGCTGAGGTCCGCCGAACACCAGAACCCGGCCGGTGTTGGGATCCCATTCGTAACGATAGCCGTTGGCCCCTTGGGCGAGTTGCAGCCGGGCCAGCAACGCGGTGAAATCCGCCTGGTTGGTGGCCTTCGCATACGGCGTAATGTAGTGGCTCACCGAATTGACATTGGCCCCACCCACCCAGAGTCCCGCATTCGAGGCCTTCACGGCCGAGACACCCAAATCCACCTGAGATAGGCCTAATGAATCGGTGAACCGCAGGACGGCGGCGGACAAGTCTCCCGGGTTTCCGCCCAAGGCCGATCGATCCAGCCCCAGCACAACCTCAACCTCGGATCCCGGCTGCCCCGCTGGCGCGAGATTCCATTGCTGCGGCTGCGAATCGAGAACGGTATAGCCGTAGGTCAAGTTGGTGGTGTTGATCGTTCCCCGCACCAGCAGCCTCGGCGTGCCTCCAACCGTCGACTGCCCGGCGGGCGACGGCTCCGAAGCGATCTGCCTCAGCGTTACGGTCAGCGAGTCATTCACGACGTTCCGCAGGCGCACCCTGGCCTGCCCGCGCGTGTCGCCAAACCGGATGCCCTCGGAGCCGGGATCGACAATCTGGAACGGGCCGAAATATCGGTTGTAGCCCTCGCCCGAGCGAACCCAGTACGCCTGATCGCGACGGACCCGGGTGGTGCGGAACGTCAACACGCGCGCGGGATTGGTCGCGCCAAGATCGCCGCCCTGATAGGCATAGATCTCCGCGTTTTGTTGCAGCTCCGGGGCCGGCGCAAGGAAAGCCTCGAAGAACGGCTGCGCCGTCGCCGGGCTCGACGGCGTGGGAAATCCGACAAAGTTCAAGCCACTCAAAGTCCAGCGATAGGTGGGCGTCACCGGCTTCCCTTTCACCCTCCACAAATACGGGGCCGCATTGGATGGAATACGAACGAGGTAGGCGCCGTTGGCGGCGAGGCGCTGGAGCGCGGACGCCGGGCCCGCCAGTCGAGTCCAGCTTGACCATTGGCTTCCGCCACCGGTCGGCAGCTGGGGTGATTCCACAAACTGTCCCGTCGGCAAGGCCGGTTGCCACTGCCAGATCTCCTGGATGGGATTGGCCAAATCATTCCCGACCAATTGATCCAGTGTGCTGTGTGACGCATCGACGTGCAGGAAGACCGAGTTCCAGCCCGGACGCAGGCTGTTGGTTTGTGTGACCCACTGAGCCTGCGCGCCCATCGCGACGGCGAAGAGCGAAGCCATCGCCATCCGCAAAAGAGCGCGTGCGCTCGGAGTAGATTTCGATCTGAAAATTCGTCGGAAGATTTGTGCGTTCATATCATGCGTCAGGCTTCGATGCGCAACACGGCCAATTGATGTTCATTGACTCATGCGCAAACGAATACCGAAACGGGCCACACCTCTTGAGGAACTTTCTGCGAGTCACGGTCGGGGAAGAAACGCGGGACATGAACCTGACACATCAGGTAGGGCGGGCGCTCCGCCGCCCGCCGCCGAAAACGTGTTGCGAACTGTTTACGCGGTCCTGCTCGGACAACGGTGAAGTTGACCGCATCGCCGGCGCGCTGCGGAGAGCGCGCCCTACCTGGCGGTTCCTGGGAAGGGATTGGAATGGAACGGGTCGCCGCAAAGATGTTCGGCGCTACGATGACGTCGATTGAGCTGGAACGTAATCCTGGCTCGACAACACCCGCTTCAGTGCCGGCGCAGCGATTCCCAACGGGCTTTCAATTCTTCCCGCGTCAATGGAACCGAGCCTATCGTCGGATCCAGGCGACGTGCGGAGAGAAACTCGCCCTGGCGCTGTAAGTCGGCCAGGGATTCTGTTGTCGGCGAGACATCCCAAACCCGGATGGCGCCGTTTTCGGTCGTCAATACCGTCTGGCCGTTCGCCGTCCAGATGCCGGAACGAACGGGGCCGTCATGACGCAACGGCGGCGTGATCGCTTCTCCGTTCAGCGTATCCCAGACCCGCGCCGTGCCGTCCGAACTGCCGGTCAAAAGCATCTTACCGTTGGGACTGAACTGGGCGCCAACCACTACATCCGAATGACGAAGGGGCGCCGCGACCTGACGACCGGTGGCCGCGTCCCAAATAACGGCGGTCATATCTTCGCTGACCGTAAAGAGAAGCCGGCCGTCGGGACTGAACCCGGCCTCCCAGATCCCGTCCAGATGCGACAAGGGCGCCCCGACTCGTTGGCCGGTGGCGACATCCCAGACCTGGGCGCTGCGTTCATGGATGCTGTCATCGCGCGCCGCCGTGACGACGCGCCCGCTGTCGGGACTGAACGCGGCGTAACTCACGCCGCAATCGTGCGGGAGCGGCGCGCCCAACTTCCGGCCCGTGCGCGCGTCCCAGAGTTGAGCGGTGCCATCTTCGCTGGCGGTAACCACCTTCCCCCCGTCCGGACTGAAGGCGACGTGGTTCACTCGCTGACGATGCTGAAGTGCCATGCCCATCGGTTGTCCGTCCGCTGCGTTGCAAAGCAGCGCCAAACCGGAGTCATTGGCCGCGACAAAACTGGATCCGTCCGGGTTCCAATTGACCGAGACCACGCGACCACCGACCAGCGACTGCACCAAGGTCGTTCGACTGTGGTCGGTGCTCCAAACCCGCGCGACGCCGTCGTAGGATCCCGTGAGGATACGCGAACCATCTGGGCTAAAGGCGGCAGCTTTCACCTTTTGCCGATGCTTCAATTCAAACAGCCTGTCCCCAGTGGTTGCATCCCAAACAGTGACGAAGCCGGACGCGCCGTGAGCCAAAACCCGCTTTTGGTCCGGGCTAAGTTGCGCCCTGAACAACCCGGCATCCCGTGGGGTCGTCAAGACCAGTTTGACCATGCGATTGCTGGCCACCGACCAAAGTCGCACGGTCCCATCCTGACCACCCGTCAGCAGTTGTCGCCCATCGGGACTGAATGACGCGACGCGCACGAATCCTCCGTGGCGCAGCGCGGGAGACACGGGCAATCCTGTCTGTGGATCCCAAATACGCGCGGTGTGGTCCCAGCTGGCCGTGGCCAGCCAGCGGCTGTCGACACTGAAACTGGTCTTCGCCACGCCCGCGCGATGGATCATCGGCTCCCCGGTCACCCGCCCACTCGACGTGTCCAAGACTTTTGCCGCGCCCCCCCACGTCCCCACCGCCAGACGACGACCGTCAGGACTGAACCGGCAGTCCCATAGATGCCAGCGGGGGATCAACGGCGGGACGGGAGACCAAGGAGCCCACTCCGGTTGGCCGTTCTCCACGTTCAAGCAGTGCAGTTCATAGTAGCCGGAAACAACGGCAAGCTTGGACTCGAAGGGATGAAATTCCGCGAAACGCACACCATCGGCAAAAGGCAGCGAATACGCCGGGCTGTCGGGCTCCAGCAGGTCGAAGAACACGCACTTCCTCAGAGCCGCCGCCGCCATCCACCTCCCGTCGGGGCTGAACAAAGCGCGTGCCACCGGGACATCGGTGCGGAGAATCGGGCCATCCTCGTCGCCCGTCTCCAGGCGCAGCCGCTGAACCCCTCGAGAAACGGGTGTCGCCATCGATCGCCCATCCGGACTGAAGCTGATGCCGCGGCCATCTTGAGCGCCAGTTTCGAAGGTCGGCCCGACCGGCCGGCCATTGGTGGCATCCCAAATTCGCAGCCTGCCCGCGACATCAATCGTCACCACGCGACGACCATCCGGCGCGAAGCGCGCGGCCCCGACCCCGAGGCTATGCTCCAGCGGGGGCAAGGCCCGCTCGCCGGTTCGCACGTCCCACAGCCGCGCCTTCAAATCGAGCCCGGCACTGACCACGCGGCGGCCGTCGGCGCTGAACTCCGCGGAGTTCACGAAGCCATCATGAAACCAGACGTGATCGAGGGCGGGCGCTGCCCGGAGCATCGAACCGATGCGCCGCCGGTGCAGTTCCTCCTCCGCTGGCCGGCCGGCATCGAGCTGCAGAGCCTCAACGAAACGCGGCAGTGCGGCGAAGGGATCGTCATCGTTCAGCAGGCTGTTCCCGGCCGCCATGTGCAGCCGAACGAGGCGCTCCCGGCTTTCCTCTGTCCGGCTGTCCGCCTCGTGTCGGGCGGTTTCAGCGAGGCCACGCAGGCGGCGTTGATCGTGTTCAGCCCGCGTTGCGCGCACGGCTTGCCAGGCGCTGATCACCGTTCCGACGACCAGGAAGACGGCCACGCTGACCAGCGCCGCAAAGATTGTTCGGTGACGGCTGACCAGTTTCTGCAACAAGTAAAGCGTGCTCGGCGGGCGCGCCATCACGGGCTCCCGATCGAGGTATCGCTGCACATCCATGGCCAGTGCATTCGCGGTCTCGTACCGGCGGCGCCGATCCTTTTCCAACGCCTTCAGGACAATCCGATCGAGATCGCCCCGCAAGAGTGAAACCAGCTTGACCGGTTCCGCCTGGCGCGACCGAGCCACCGTGGTGCGAACCGCCGCAGCCAGCATCCGCAATTTGGTCGAAGGCCGCGTCGGCTCCGTTTGCCGAATCGTCCGTCGCAATTCGTCGAGGCCCGCCTTGAGCAAGGTTTCGCTGTCAAACGGTGTATGGCCAGTCAGGAGCTCATAGAGCAACACCCCGAGCGAATAGATGTCGCTGCGCGTGTCGATGTCCTCCGCGTTCAGATCCGCCTGCTCGGGACTCATGTACGCCGGCGTTCCGATCAGCATTTCGAACTGGGTGAACAACGTCTTGTCCGTCAGCTGAACGTCCGTCGTGGCTTTGGCGATCCCAAAGTCGATGATTTTCGGCCCGGGCTTGTCGCCATCCTGGACGGCGACAAGAATGTTGGACGGCTTGAGGTCGCGGTGGATGACGCCCTTCTGGTGGGCGTGCTGCACGGCCTGGCAAACCTTGATGAACAATTCCAGCCGATCTTTGGTGGTGAGCTGCTGTTCGTCGCAGAACTCGGTGATCTTTGTCCCGCGCACCAGTTCCATCACGAAGAAGGGCCGCCCGTTTTCCGTCGCCCCCGCATCAAAAACGCGGGCGATGTTCGGATGATCCATCAAGGCCAGCGCTTGACGTTCAGCTTCGAATCGGGCTACGACGCGGCGGGTGTCCATGCCGAGCTTGATGACCTTGAGCGCGACGCGGCGTTTTACCGGCGCAGTCTGTTCCGCCTGATAAACCACGCCACAGCCGCCCTCCCCTATCTTGTTCAGGAGCCGGTAAGGGCCGACGCGATCACGGGGGAGGTCGATGGCATGGCCGCCGGGCCCTTGCGGAGCATTGACAAAACCTCCCGCGATCTCGTGTGCCTCCAGCAGACGCTCCAACCGTGCGCGCAGCACCTCGTCGTCAGCGCAGGCCGAACGGACGAACTGTGCCCGCTGCTCCACGTCTTCAATCTCGACGGCCCGGTCAAAAATGTCGCGCACCGCTTTGGAGGTGGCCGCCATGGAATCAGATGGATTTTGCTCTGCGCGTTCTGCGTTGTTTCCCTGTCATGCGAATTCGGCCGGAAAAAAGGGCCAGCCGGGCAGGAACATTCGCTCATGCTCCCATCTGCAGGCGAATCTCGTCGTACAGCCAGGCCCGGGCAAAGGTCCAATGACGCTTGGCGGTCCGCTCCGAGATGCCCATGGCCTGGCCCGCCTCCAAGTTGGTCATTCCGGCAAAAAAACGAAGTTTGATGAGCTGCGCCGCCTCGGGATCCTCCGCCGCCAGCTTCTCGAGCGCCTCGTCCACCAGCAGCAGGGCCGGATCATCCGCGTGAATCGCGACGTCAGCCCGCTCCAGATCCAGCTGCTCAAATTTGAAATCCACCCCCCGCTTCTGCGAGTTTCTGGCGCGCGCCCGTTCAATGAGAATCCGGCGCATCGCCTCCGCGGCCGCCGCAAAGAAATGCCCGCGCCCTTCGAACTGCGGATTGTTGTTCCCGACGAGCCGCAACCAGGCTTCGTGGACCAAGGCCGTCGGCTGCAGGGTCTGCCCGGGAGATTCCCTGGCCATGCGCTGCGCGGCCATCATGCGGAGCTCATCATAAACCAGAGGAAACAGCTCCTCCGCGCCTTTTGCCGCGTCCCGCCCCAGTCCATTCATGATACGCGTCACTTCACTCATACGATCCGTTGTAGGATTGAAGCGTAGGCCACGGGCCGACGCGGTGGCGAGCCCAACTTCCCGCACGCAGGAGAGGGTTAGCCCGCGGTATCGGTCCCCATGAACCGACCGGTCCTCGAGGGGGGATTAGCCGCGAAAAGGCACAAAGAGCACAAAACGAAAACGCTGCTTTTGTGCCCTTTGTGCCTCTTCGTGGCCATTCCGGTGGTGAGCAGGTCAAAAATGAACGGGCCGCTTCCCATGAACCTGCCTTGGACCGATTGCGCGCAAGCCGGAGGCTTGCCGGCCATTAGCCGGTGGTTGAGGAGCGGAGCGACGACACCACCGGAGACGCGTTCCACCAGACGATCGCATCCCGGAGGGATGCCAGCCCTTCGGTCAATCCATGCGGCGGCGACCCCGGCTGGGGTCGGTGCGGTTTTCCGGGGACCTTTTCCGGTGGTGTCCGCTCGTGCCTCGCGTCACCGCCGGCTAATGGCCGGCATCCCGCAGGGATGCCCAGCGGCTGGAAGCTCGCGCCGTCCGTCCAAGCCGTCGCCGGTTCATGTCTGGTGAGCAGGTCAAAAAGGAACGGGGGGCTTCCCTTGAACCACGTCATTCGCCGAAATACACCGGACCAGTCTGGTTGGTACCAAGGAAGTAGCCGCCACCAAAATTCTGCCCCTGCAGCACCACGCCCTTAAAGGGAATGGGCTTGGTCCCGCCCACCGGCGTCATGCTGCCCGACATTGAACCCGTCGGTCCAACCACACCCATCACGAGTTTGTTCGGACCGGAACTTGTCACCTTGCTGCTCGCACCAAGACTCACGGCATTCGTCAGGTCCTGCGGCAGATTGCCGCCAGCAAGGATGACGACGCCATTGCCAAAACGGAGCGCTGCATTGGTCCCCACCGGCGCCATATAGCGGGACGCCAAAGTTACGAAACGATTGGTAAATCCGCCGGCATACGGCTGTTTGACTTGCGCGGGATGGGTCCAAAGCAACCCGTTGGTGGCAATCACGGCATTCTCCGCTCCCCGATCCACCGTCAGCCAGCCAAAGAGCGACCCCTGCCCCGCATAGAGCGAGAGGTAGAACGGCCAGGCGCCCTGCGCACTCAGACCGGCTTTTGCCACGGCCGGAACGCCATCGGCGAGCACCCCGGTCAGACTCGCTGTGCCCGACACATCGACCTTGAGCAGGCCATAGCCGTCACCAATCTCGATCGACTCGCCTTCGGCCGGCTGAACCAGCATGGTGTAGCTCCCGACATAGTTGGTGGCGGGCGCCGTCGGACCAAAGGCCGCCTTGTTCAAGCGAACAGGAATTTCCCCCTGAAGATCAGCCAGCGTGCCCGTCATGGCACTCCCGTCCTCGCTCAAAGCTAGTCGCAAGAGGTAGATGTTTGTCCCTGGCTTCGGCGCAAGGTTGGCCGTGGTCTGGCGACCAAGGTCGAAGACGCCCGCGAAGGCCACTTTCTTCCCGCCGAACAAAAGGTTGGCCGTGTATTTGCCGGTATCGAGCAGGTTCATGGAGAGGAACCCGGCCCGGGCATGGCTCGGAGCGGCATCGTCCATGACCAGCCCGTTGAACACCGCTTTGCTGGCCGCAAACGGATTGGTCACGAAGTTCGCCACGATCGTGAGGTTTGATTCCATGATGAAGGTCGCCTTGGCCGTCAGGCGCGTCTGCGCTCCCGCGATCCAATTGCTGAAGACCCACCCGCGAGCCGGCACCGCCGTCAGCACCAATGAACGCCCGATCTCCTGCGTGGTTCCGTCGAAGTCCGGCGTCACCAAGCCCGCCCCGTTCACGGTAACCTGGAGCTGATCCGAAACGCGATAAACCACGACCAACCGGTTGGTGGCCGCATTGCCCGTCGCATCGGTCGCGCGGATGCTGATTACGTTGGTGCCCGGCGCCAGTTCAAAGCTTGCCGACCAACTCGCCGTCCCCGCGGTATCAGCATACGCCCCGTCACCCATCCGAGCCTGGACCCGCTTCAGCTCACGGTCATCGATCGCAGTGCCCGTCACGGTAATCTGATTGGTCAGCGTTGTCGCCGTGGCTCCTTTGGGCGACGTAATGACAATGACGGGTGCCTTGAGGTCCGGAAGGGGCGGCGTAGTCCCGGAAATCCGCCCGATGGCACCACGCGGAACCGCGCCCAGCTTCGTAAACCGGCCGGCCAGATAGAGCTTCCCCGCCAGTGTCGGCTGAATGAATTGCAGGTCCGCATCCGGCGCGGATGCCGCGGGATTGAATGCGGTGTCCAAAGACCCATCACTGTTCAATCGCGCAAAGTTGGTGCGCCCTGTCTGATTAAAGGTCGTGAAGTTCCCCCCGATGAAAATTTTCCCGTCTGCCTGGCAGTAAATCGTCGACACACTGCCGCACGCATAGATGGGCGGAATGCCGGGGATCACGAACTTGGTGCACACGCCGTCGCCCGCCTTGAAACTGGCGTCGAAGGAGCCGTTGGCGTTCAGCCGAAGCAGGCCGTTCACATTCGTTTGTCCACCGTAAGTCCGGTTGAACAATCCCCACGCACCGCCGAGCACGATGCGCCCGTCAGGCTGCAACCCGACTGCCGCCATCGCCGCCTCGTCGGAGTCGCTCGGATTCACCCCGGGCACAAAGGTCGAATCAAGGCTGCCGTCCGCATTGAGCCGCATCACCCGCGTGCTGCTCACCACTTGATCGTTTCCACCGCCGTCCCGATACAGCAACCGACCAAACACCACGATCTTGCCATCGGGCTGCAGCGCAATCTGTCGGGTGATTCCCGTGAAATAGTCCTGGCCCCGGGCAAAGCTTCGATCCCAGCTGCCGTCCGTGTTCAACCGGCCCAACGCCGGCGGCCCGGCGACAAAATTCGCGACCAGAATCTTGCCGTCCGGCTGGACAATGATCTGCCGGACACCTGTCACTGCATTGGAGAAGGTCGTGTCCGCCGATCCATCGGTATTGAGTCGAGCCAATCCACCAAGCCACGACACCACCAATTTGCCGTCCTCCTGCAACGCCAGTGCCGAAATGGAGTGGTTGGTCGGGCTCACCGAATGGAAAAGACCGGCAACAAAGTTCGTGTCCAACACGCCGTCACCGTTCAATCGCGCCAGCCCCGGGTTCGGCTGGTTGTTCCATCGATCCCAGAATCCACCCACCACGACGCGCCCGTCCGGCAACGTCGCGATGCCATTGACCAACCCAGGCAGAACGTTTCCGGCCAGGCCATACGCCGGCCCAGCGCCCGGATTGAACGTCGGGTCCGTCCCGCCCAGCGTCAGCGGCGGAGGTGCCGATACAGTGATGTTCATGACCGCGCTCGTCAGCGCGCCGAAATTGTTTCGCAACACCACCGTGTACGCACCCGCATCTTCCCTGGTCACGCCGGCCTTCATGTAGGCCGTTTCGAACCCAAAAAAATTCGTCGCTCCCGGCAAATCCACGCCGTCCTTCCGCCACTGGGCCGAGACGGGACCCGTCCAATAGATCGTGTTGGCCAACAAGACGAGGGTGAGCCCCTCGATGACATTCGTGCTGCCGGGCCGAAGGTAGTTGATGCGCGGTGGCGCATTGCTGGGAATCGCTCCCACGTTCGTTGCCAGAAGGGTGAACTGCTGAGAAAACGTCACTCCGCCCGCGGTGGAACGGTTGTCGCGCGACGTGATTTTCATCACGGTGCCCGAGATGCGCGTGTCGGGCGCCGGCAGAGGTTCGAATCCACCGGGCGTAAACGGGGAGCCTTCGCCCAGCACCATGGTGCCATCATCGTTTACCACGCCAAAAACATACGGCAAATCCCTCACGGTGGTTTGCAGCGCAGGCGTTCCGATCGTCTCGGTCACCAGCTTCCCGCTCGAGTCCACACTCAGGGTCAACCAAAGCGCATTTGACTCAACGACGCTGCTCCCGACTTGACCGCGAAATTTCACCGTCCCACGGTAGTAACCTTCAAAGGGGTGGGATGCCGCCGAAAGACTAAAGGCGACGAGACTGAAGGCCAGACTGACCATCGCCGAGAATAGTTTCCGGACCACGCACGAGCAGATTTTCGAATGCATAAGCGGAAGTCCGAGTAGCGAAACCCCCGGCAAAACGCAAGGGATGTTTGGCCTCGTCGCGTCGTGGAAATTGCGGAGCGCCCGACTAGCGCCCGCCCGGCGGCAGCACATGAAAGGTCACCGATGACGCCGCATGGGCGACTCGGTGCAGCCGGTGAGTGGCTTTTTGGTAATCCTCGGCGCGCGCGGTCGGAATGTTGACGAAAGTTTGTGGATTCCGATCAACCAACGGAAACCAACTGCTCTGCACCTGCACCATCAGGCGGTGGCCACGCCGAAAGGTGTGAAAGATGTCCGGCAGGTTGAACGCAATTCGCGTCACCGCACCCGGCACGAACGGCTCCGGCTTTTCAAAACTGTTACGAAAACGACCCCGAAAAACATCGCCTCGCACCAACTGCTGGTAGCCACCCATCGCCAGATGCGCCGGATTCGGCTCGGGATTCGGAAAATCCGGCGCGTAGACATCAATCACTTTGACCACCCAATCCGCATCCGTGCCCGTCGTGGAAACAAACAACTCAGCTGCCAGCGGACCGGCCACCGTTAAGTCCTGCTCCAATGGCTTGGTTTCGTAAACCAGGACGTCGGGACGCGACGCGGCAAAGCGCTGGTCATGGACCGGGTATGACCTCGGATAGTCGGTGGTCACTTCGAGAGTGAAGGGCACAGGCTTGGCCGGGTCACTCACAAACTCATCAAATGCCTCCGGTCCCGCCGCCGGCCGCTCAAAGCCCAAGGCGCCACCCGAGAGGAAATAAGCGGTCTGGTTTGTGGCCGACCGCGGCGGCCAGGCATCAAAGCGCCGCCATTGATGGGTGCCGGTCTCGAAGACGTGCGCCTCCGCCGGGGAAAAATTCGTGTCGCCCTTTAGGAATCGTCGGAAAAAAGGCAGCTCGATCTTCTCCCGATAGTATTCGCAGGTCTTCGACCGAAACAACACGTCGCCCAAACGATCCCCGTCTTTGCGCCCCCAATCACCGTGCGCCCATGGGCCCATGACGAGCACGTTGGTGATGCCCGGATTCAACCGTTCCGTCTGACGATAGATCTCCAGGGGACCAAACAAGTCCTCGGCGTCAAACCAGCCACCCACCGTCATCACCGCACAACGAACGCCGCGTAGGTGCGGCCGAATGTTTCGCGCCTGCCAGTAGGCGTCGTAGGTGGGATGAGCCAGGAACTCCTCCCATTCAGGCGACTGCCCCTTGAGCAGCGGGATCGAGTTCGCCAGCGGCCCCATGCGCAGGAAAAACTCGTACCCGTCCGGCGTTGGAAAATGAAACCGTTTAGCCTCTTCGTGCAGCGGGTCATCCAGGCGCCGCGACTGGGGAAACGATTGGAAGAATCCGAAATTCTGCGAAAGGAACAAGGCTCCGTTGTGATGCAAATCATCGCCCATGAACCAATCCGAGATGGGCGCCTGGGGCGAAACAGCCTTCAGCGCCGGATGGGAATCGATCATGCCCATCGCCGTGTAGAAGCCGGGATAGGAAATACCGAACATCCCAACCTTGCCGTTGTTGTTTGGCACGTTTTTCACGAGCCAATCGATCGTGTCCCAAGTGTCGGAATTCTCGTCGATCTCGCCCGGGGCTTTGTTGGGACGGAAGGGACGGACGTGGACGAATTCGCCCTCGGATCCGTAGCGGCCGCGCACATCCTGCGAGACGAGGATGAACTTGTCCCGCGCAAGGACTCGAAATGTGCCGACGGGATCGTTGTAATTGTCGACACCGTAGGGCTTCAACGCATACGGCGTCCGGGTCAAAAGCATCGGCCAAGGCTGCGCGTCGTCCTTGGGCACAAATACGCGCGTGAACAAGCGCACGCCGTCCCGCATGGGAATGCGGTGTTCGAACTTGGTGTAAAACTCAGCCAGCCAGGCCGCGTTGGTGTCGGTTTCAGCGACCACGTCGCGCTCCGTCCCCGCGCCCAAGGCCCCCAGGCACACCACGAAGAGCCCGATCAAACCGAGAACCAGAGAGGTGCGACCGGAGCAAGTGGACTGATGGTCAGGCATGGACGCCATTCTGCATCAGGCCCCTTGCCCGGCAAGCGTTAGAATGCTTCAACTAGTCGTTGTAAGTGATCACAACGTTGTTGCCATCGAGAGTCACCTGAATCGAATAGCGCGTCTCCGAACGCAGCCGGTAAAAGCGCGGGCCATCCGGCCGGGGAATGGTGATGGTCCGGAATTCCTGATCAACGTTCACCCCGGCGTTGGTGTAAGGACCCGTCACGCTGGGCGCGGACTCGAGGACCACCACGGACGAAACCGGATCGGTGGTAGGCACAAAGAGCAGATAGTTCAGCGACAGCAGGCGGTTGTTCCTCGACGGGGTACCGCCCTGAGTCAGCCGCAAGGTTTGGATCCCCGAAAGATTGAGCACGGCCCGGGTGCCAGCCGCAGTCAACGGCACAAACTGAAAATTGGACCGCCGATAGCTATTGGGAATTTTGAACGTGCCGGCGGGGAAGTTGAGCTGCTCCGCCGTAGTCGGAACGCCGCCCACCGTGCTCAATTGGTAGGTGTTCTCACCGAGGCTCCCAACCCGCAGGTAAACATGGTAGTTCCCGCTCTCGAAACTCCGGGTGTAGTTCAACCATTCCCCCGGCTCGGTTCGGGTCACCTGATATTCGGGCACCGCAAGAGCCGCATACTTGGCACGTTGATGATCGTTCGGAAATGGCGGAGTCAAAGCAGGGTGATTCAAATCCTGAAGGTCATCAGGATCCCCCTGCTGAGTTCCCGGCGAGACCGCCCGATAAGCACTCAATCGACCGCCCGCGTCGGATTCCGGCCCGCTGCGCGCATCTGAGTAGTCCACCAGCGGGGCCGCCAAGGCACCGTAATAGCCCAGTCCGCGATTTACCTCCTGGCCATTGATGTCCAGGCCGGTCACAGCCGGGTCGTCGATGAACAGCCCGCCCGTGACGAAATCAGTTGAGTAATTGAAGTCCTCCGCCTCAATGACCTTCACCGGCGCCGTGTCGACGAAGGCATCGGAGAAGGTGTCGAACCAAAACACGTTGGTCGACCGGCGCGTACCGGCACCATTCTCCAGCTCAAGCCGGCCTTCGTAGACGGTATTCGCCGCGAGCGAACCCCGATAGGCGACGGTGGGACCTTCGGCCGGCCCGTCGATGGCCAAGGGCGTCGCACTAACCCCATTCAAATAGAGCCGGATCGCGGCAGGGTTGATGGTTCCACCCACATTGGTCGTGGTGAAACTGACCCCGCTGGCCGGAGGATGGAAGGTCGTAAAGCGAAGTGCTGGCACGCGGGTAACCACCTGCGGCGTCCCCGGAATGCTCTGCACCGCGGCCGGGGCCGGAACCACGGGCGGGTTGGCCGGATCATAGTCCGCCGCGAAATAATTGTCGTAGGTCATGTCCGTGGTGGTCCGATCCCGGGAAAAGGCAATCAAACCGCATTTCCCCGACGGAAACTCGGTGCCTTGATCGGTCTCGATCGAAACCAACGGCGCGGTCAGGTCTTCATAATCGAAGATCTCCGCCGTCAAACGCGGCCCCACGCCGCGGAAGGTAAACCGGTAGGACTTGCCCGGAGTCAATACAACGTTGGCCACACAGTAGGTCGGCGACGGGTTTTCATTGAGAATGCGATTGATCTGAAACTGGCCGCCTAACCGGCTGCTGGCGCTCGACCCAAACTGCTTCGGATCGTAGTTCGCCACATAGCCATCCATCACGCCAAAGCCGGGCGTACACGCCCCAGGCCCGAGCGGACACGGATCCAACACCTCGCTCTCACCCCGAAAACGCGCCGCCAACACCACGGCCTGATTCAAGTTGTCATCCCAATTCAACACATCGACTGCGACGAAAAAGTTCGTGTACTCATTGGTCCGAAGATTGAAGGACCGACCCGTGCCCGCCGCGCCGGGAATCACGGCCGCCGTGCTGCACTGAATCCGATAGCCTTTTCCCGTCGGGCCGTCCGGAAAGGAGTAGGTCGTGGTCCCGCCAAACGCCGCCACCGGATTGATCCGCACCCACCCTGCGTCGTCACCATCGTCAAAATCGTCCGTCTGCGCCCGCAAACCCGGGGCAAGGCCCTGCACCATGCCCGCTACCACCAACGGAACCAACAACCTCCGGAGATTGGGCCTCCCGCAAGTCAACGCCAAGAAGTGCCGGGAGCAATAAGACTGGAATGATTTCATAGCTCTGAGATGAATACGTCGGAGTTAGGGATGGGCCCGTTATCAAGGCTCACCCCCGGATTGTCAAGGCCAGGGGCGGCCTCGCCCCCCGCATCGGCCCTAAATTCCGACCCTTCCCGCGCCGAAGTCCTTAATACGATGTTTGTCACCAATCTGACGTTGTGGTATCGAGTCACAGCAATTCATTCCCTATGATGTCGTATCCTGCGGTCCCTTCGTCCCCCTCTGCTTCCCACTCGAACCACGGCCCCGCTGCGCGGCTTTGGCGCTGGTTAGCTGCTCAAGTTGTGGCAGTTGCAACCCTGGTCACTCCGCTGGTTCACGCCGCAGATCCACAGCCCGGAAGCCTGCTTAAGCTCGCCACCCCAGCCGGCTATTTGCCGGGCATTCCGGTCTTGGTGCGAGTCGAAGTAATTGATCCGCTGACCGGCCGGCCCGACCGGAATCTCTGGGACGCCGAAGCCGTCCTCTCGGCCACCCCTCCCACCATCACTCTTTCGACCAATCGTATTTCTCTTCGCAACGGTCTCGGCAGCGCGCTGATCAACTTTACGGGCAGCGGCGACTTTTCACTTCTGGCTGCGGTCGGAAGCCTCACGACGAACCGGGTTCTCCTCACCCGTGCAGGCGCCCCAGTGACCACCGCGGGCGGGACCCTAGCTGCCAACACGACCTGGTCCGGGGTCGTCCAATTGACCAACACCATCACCGTGCCCGCCGGACGCACGCTGACCATTGACTCAAACACGCTTGTGCTCATCAACGGTGTCGCCTCCGGGACCGCCGGTTTCGGTTTGATCGTCAATGGCACACTCAATTCCCTCGGGACGGAGCAACACCCGGTCACCATTACCTGCGCCGACGCCGCCTTGCGCTGGGGCCAGATTCGCCACGATAACGCCGCAGCCTCCCTCTATCGCCACACAATCATCACTCGCGGCGGGCGCGCGCCCGGGGAAGGGCACACCGGCCAGACACCCGTCCTGCGCCCCAGCAACTCCACGGTCACCTTCGAAAATTGCAGCATCACCGATCACGCCGACGCCACCGGCACTCCCGGCAAGATCGGCTACGGCATCAACTCCGACCTCACGTTCCGCAACTGCCTCTTTTCCCGCGCGCGCATGGGCCCCGAAATCCAGGGCACCGCTCTGCTCTTCACCAACTCCTGGATTCTGGAAATGCGGGGCCCGGATGATTCCGACGGCATCTACCTGCATGATCAACAGGTCGGACAACAGATCCGGTTGGTGGATTCGGTCATCGGCTTCGGCGACGACGACGGCATCGACACCCTGAGCGCCGACGTCACCGCGGAGAATTGCATCATCCGCGACTGGCCCAATCCGAACGAGGATGCCAAAGGCATCAGCGCCTTCAGTCGCACGGTAAACGTAAAGCATTGCTTGATCGTCGACTGTTGGGTCGGCGTTTCGGCTAAGACGACGGCCGGCGCCAGCGCCACGGTCAACATCGAGAACAGCACGATCATCGGCATCAGCAATACGCTGGCCGCCAGCTTCAAGGCCAACGCCCCCGGCCCCATCGTCGATATCCGCGTCACCAACTCCATCTTGCGCGGCATCGATCCCATCAAATCCGACTTCGCCGCCACGAATTTCACCATCGGCTACTGCGCCATCGGCGAGGTCTGGCCCGGCACTGGCATCACCTCGGCCAACCCTCTCTTTGTCAACGAAGCGGCCAGGGATTTCCACCTGCGTGCCGCCTCTCCCGCCATCAACGCCGGCAACCCATCGTCGCCCCTCGACGTCGATGGCACCCGCGCGGACATGGGCTTCTTTCCGTTCATCGGCGCCACGAACACGCTCATCGCCGCCGGCAGTGTCTGGAAGTACCTGGACAACGGAACCGATCAGGGAACGAACTGGGCGTCGCGCACCTTCGACGACACCGCATGGGCAGCCGGGCCTGCGCAGCTCGGCTACGGCGACGGCAATGAGGCCACGGTGGTGAGCTTCGGTCCGGATTCGAACAACAAATACATCACGACCTATTTCCGGCGGACCTTCACCATCAGCGACGCGACCGCTTACACCAATCTCGCGCTGCGTCTTCTCCGCGACGACGGCGCCGTCGTCCACTTGAACGGCCAGGAGATTTATCGCGCTGCCTTGCCCGCCGGACCCGTCGCCTTCAATACCCTCGCCAACCAGAATGGCGAAGACACCGTCGACACCGCCGTGGTCAACGCAGCCCTGCCCGCTCTCGTCGACGGCGTCAACGTGCTGGCCGTCGAGATTCATCAACAAGCCCTCACCAGCTCGGACATCAGCTTCGACTTCGAGCTGACGGGAACGACCGGAGTGAACGGAAGCATCGCCGTCAATACTCCTCCGACCGTCGCGCTCACCGCGCCAGCAAACAACGCCGTCTTCACCGCGCCAGCGACCATCTCCTTGACCGCCTCTGCTTCCGACCCGGGCGGCAGCGTCGCCAAAGTCGAATTCTTCCAAAACGGCAACAAGGTCGGAGAAGACCTCTCCGCTCCCTACGCGTTGGACTGGGCCAACGCGGGTGCAGGTGTCTATGCGCTGACCGCGATCGCCACCGATAACCAGGGCGCCACCGGCGCTTCGACCCCCATCAACATCACCGTCAACGCCAGCACCGCGCCCACCACCAATGTTCTCATCGCGGCCGGCAGCACCTGGAAGTATTTGGATAACGGCACTGATCAGGGCTCGGCCTGGACAACGTCAGCGTTCAACGATTCCACGTGGTCCAGCGGTCCCGCCCAACTCGGTTACGGCGACGGCGACGAGGCCACGGTCATTAGCTTCGGCCTGGACGCCAACAACAAGTTCGTCACCGCATATTTCCGTCGTTCATTCGTCGTCGCCAATCCCGCGCAAATCCAAGGCCTCATTCTGAGCGTTCTGCGCGACGACGGCGCTGTTACCTATTTGAACGGGGTCGAAGTTCATCGCCTCAGCATGCCGGCGGGTCCGATTGGATTTCAGACACTGGCCAGCACTTCATCCGAATACCCGTTCGAAGGAACCAATCTTCCGCCGTCGCTGCTGGTGGCGGGCACCAATGTCATCGCGTGCGAAGTCCACCAAGGCACGCTCAGCAGTTCCGATGTCAGTTTCGATCTCGAATTGCTCGCCATTCAGTCGGCCGACACCAATGTTCATCCCGTGGTCAGTTTGACCGCGCCACCCAACGGCCAGCTTGTGGGCGCACCCGCCAGCCTGACCCTCGCCGCCGCCGCCACGGACGCCGACGGCACGGTCACCAACGTGGCCTTCTACGCGAACGGAACAAAACTGGCCGATGATCCAACCACCCCATTCAGCTTCGCTTGGAACGGTATCCCGGCCGGTCTCTACGCCATTGCGGCCATCGCCACGGACAACACCGGGCTCAGCACAACCTCGTCCGTCATCAGCCTAACCGTCAGCACGAACACCGCCGCGCCAGCGGTCTTTGCCAAAACACCGGCGGCCGGCAATGTCTCGTCGTTGAATCAAATCACCGTGACCTTCAGCAAACCGGTGCTCGGCGTCGACGCGAGCGATCTGCTCATCAACGGCACGCCCGCGACGGGCGTGACCGGCACCGAAACCAACTTCACGTTCTCCTTCCCCCAACCCGCCTTCGGAACAGTCGCCATCACCTGGTCGACGAGCCACGGGATTACGGACCTGTTCACCCCGCCGGCCGCCTTCAACCAAACCGGGGCCGGCGCGACCTGGAGTTATCAATTGCTCGATTCCGCTCCGCCAGTGATGGCGAGTCTCAATCCTCCACCCGGGGCCGGCGTGGCCAGCCTCACGTCGGTCAGCATCACGTTCAATGAAGCCGTCACCGGAGTGAACGCGCCAGATCTGCAAATCGGAGGATTGCCCGCCGCCACGGTGAGTGGGACCGGAGCTGGCCCCTACGTCTTCTCGTTCGCCCAACCCGCGACCGGCACCGTGAACCTGGCATGGATCGCCGGACACGGCATCCAGGACAGTTCGGGCAATCCGTTTGCCGGAGGCGCCTGGAGTTACACGCTCAGCACCAACGCCACCGGCGTCATCATTTCCGAAATCATGTATCATCCGTCCTCCGAAAACGTGCTGGAGGAATATATCGAGCTGTTCAACAAAGGTGGCTCGTCCGTCAACTTGACCGGATGGCGTTTCAGCGGGGGCGTTCAGTTCACGTTGACCAATGTTTCGATCCCGGCCGGCGGTTATCTCGTGATCGCCGCCAACACCAATGTGTTCAAGCTGAAGTATCCCGACGTCGCCAATGTGGTGGGTAACTGGACCGGGTTCCTGAATAACAGCGCCGAGGATATTGATCTCGATGACGCCCTCGGCAACCGCGCCGACAGCGTGCGCTACGCCGACGAAGGCGACTGGGGCATTCGCCAGCGCGGTCCGGACGATCTCGGGCACCGCGGCTGGGTCTGGTTCAAGGAACACGATGGCCTCGGCAAATCGCTCGAGTTGATCAATCCCAGTCTGTCCAACAACGAAGGCCAGAATTGGGCCTCGAGCCGAACGCTCAACGGCACTCCCGGCACGGTCAATTCCGTGCAGACCAACAACCTGCCCCCGATGATCCTGGGCGCCATTCATGCGCCCATCCTGCCCACCGCAACCGACCCAATTCGGGTCTCCGCCCGCATCGTCGACGAATCGCCGAACGGACTTACGGTAACTCTGAATTACCGCGCCGATGCGGCCACGCCTCCAGCATTCACCACCGTGCCGATGAACGACGCCGGGGTTAACGGGGATGTCGTGGCCGCGGACGGGCTCTACACCGCAACGATCCCGCCTCAAGCCAACAACACAGTCATCGAATATTTTCTGGCGGCCACCGATCAGCAGGGCTCGCTTCGCACGTGGCCCGCGCCGGCCATCGCAGCGGCCGACGGCGCCGGACCTACTGGCCAGGTCGCCAACGCCCTGTTCCAGATCGACAACTCAAGCCAGAGCACGACCAATGGTCAGCCCATCTACAAGTTGATCATGACCGAGGCCGAACGAGCCGAGCTCGCTGCCATTCCCGGCCAGAGCAACATCGAAGGTCCCAATTCGCAGATGAACGGCACGTTCATCAGCATCGACGGAGCCGGCATCGCCAATCATTACCTCGCCTCCTTTCGCAACCGCGGACACGGCAGCCGCACTGCCAATCCGCCCAACTATCACGTCGCCTTCCGCAGCGACGACCCGTGGAAGGGCGTTACGAGCCTGAACCTCAATAGTCGCTTTGTCCATCTGCAGCATCTCGGCAGCGTGCTGGCCCGTCGGTCCGGTGTTGCCGGCGCCGAGTCCATCGCGGTCCAACTCCGCGTGAACAATGCGAACCGGGCGGTCTCGGGATCGCCGATGTTCGGCTCGTACGCCGCCAACGAAGACGTCAATGGCGATTGGGCGCAAAACCATTTCCCCGATGACCCCAATGGCAATGTCTACCGCGTGATTCGCGACATCGCCCCACCCGATTTCTCGTATCGCGGCGAGGACACCAACGCGTATCGAAACACGTTCTTCAAGGAATCGAATGTCAGCGAGGACGCCTGGGCGGACCTCATCGGCATGCTCCGCGTGGTCGGCATCAACAACGCCACCTCATTCACCACTGAAAATGTCCGCCAAGTCGTCAACGTCGAGCAGTGGATGCGGCATCTCGCATTCATGACAATCGTCAACAATCGCGAAAGCGGCCTGAACACCGGTTTCAATGACGACTATTTCATGTACGCCGGGGCGACCGATCCGCGGTTCATTCTCAATTATTGGGACCTCGACACCATCCTCGGCGGCGGTGACTCGCCCGGTTCGACCACCGACAGCATTTACACGTCAACCGCCAACAACGGCGCCGGGCAGGCTCTGGATCGGTTTCTCCGTTGGCCGGACTTCGAGCCGATCTATTTTGAAACCGTCCGCACGCTGCTCAACACGGTCTTCGAACCGACCGCGTTCAATGCCACGGTGGATTATCATCTCGCTTCGTATGCCGCTGGCACAACCGACAGCATCAAGAACTGGATGCTGCAACGCCGCGCCTTCCTCCTCTCCAATCTGCCGGCCAATGGCGTGACCAATCCGCCGGTCGCCACGTTGACCGGCGTGCCGCGTTCACCAACTCCGCTGAACAACGCCACGATCACGGTCGGCGGCGCGAACGTGGTTTCCTACCGCGCGTCCATCAACGGCGGCGCGTTTGGCGCGGAAACCCCGATCGCCACCCCCATCAATCTCAGCGGCCTCGCCAACGGCACCAACCGCATTGCCGTCATCGCCCGCCACGCCAACGGCACCTGGCAGGCCGACTCCAATGCCACGGTGCGTGGTTGGACCGTCAACCCAGGCTGGCCCTCCGTCCGATTGAACGAGATCCTCGCGCAGAACGACGCCGCGGTAAATTACTTCGGCACCTTCCCCGACCTGATCGAACTGTTCAACGAGGGCGCGACCAGCGTCGACCTGTCCGGGTTGCGTTTGACCGACGACACCACCGCGCCGAACAAGTTTACTTTCCCGGCCGGCACCACGCTCGCCGCCGGAGCGCGACTGGTGGTTTACGCCAATAATCCAGATGCCACGCCCGGACTCCACACCGGCTTCTCCCTCGAAGCCAACGGTGAAGGCGTGTATTTCCTCGACCGATTGGCCGCCGGCAACACGATCCTCGACTCCGTGGAGTTTGGATTGCAGTTGTCCGACCGCTCCATCGGCCGCATTTCCGGCGGTGACTGGGTTCTCGCGCAACCGACCTTCGGCGCGGCCAACGTTGCGCAACCGGTCGGCAACACCTCCACGCTCAAGATCAACGAGTGGCTCACGGCGGGCGTCTCGCCAACTCCCGACGATTTCGTCGAACTCTACAATCCAGATGCGCTGCCGGTGGCCCTCGGAGGATTGCATCTCACCGATGAGCCGATTGGCGCACCAAAACGCAGCCCGATCGCACCGCTCTCATTCATCGCCGCCGGCGGCTTCCGCACGTTCATCGCCGACGGACAGAAAAAGCCCGCCAATCACGTGAACTTTAAACTCGGCATCGAGCAAGGCGAACTCGCCCTGACCGCCGCCGACGGCACGGTGATTGATTGCGTTATCTATGCTCCGCAACAACTCGGCATCTCCTCCGGACGCTGTCCGGACGGCGGCGCGGCCGTGCGCACCCAACTCATTCCCTCCCCCAGTTCGCCCAATGCCTGTCCCGTGGCGCCGCCCGCGCCATTGGCGGTTAATCTGGTTCCCATCACCAACGTTTGGCACTACGAAGAATCCGGCACGGACTTGGGCACCGCTTGGTCCGCCACTGACTTTGACGATTCAACCTGGCTTTCCGGGCCCGCCCTCTTGGCTCAAGAAACTCCCGGCACCACGCCCGAACCCATTCAAACCACGCTCACCGTCGCCAATGGCAAGAATACCTTCTATTTCCGAACCCACTTCACCCTGCCCGCGAATCTCAACGTGTCGGAATTGCGAGTAACACACGCCATCGACGACGGCGCGATCTTCCACCTGAACGGCGTCGAGGCTGGGCGCTTCAACATGCCAGCCGGGCCCGCCGCGTTCACAACGCTGGCAACGATATCCCATGAGGCTACAACCTTGGAAACGCTCGCTCTCAGCCTCACGAGCCTCGCCGCCGGCGACAATGTCCTCGCCGTCGAAGTTCACCAGAGCTCAGCCAACAGTTCGGACATCGTTTTCGGAATGCGACTCGATGCCATCATCGTAACGAATACCCCGGGGCAAGCTGGTTTGGTCATCAACGAAGTACTAGCCAACAATGGCAACCTCGAGGAAGCCGACGGCACCAAGCCGGACTGGATCGAGATCTACAATCCCTCCACGGGCGCCGTCGATCTCGCCGGCCTCAGCATCACCGACGACACAGCGAACCCACGCCGCTGGGTGTTCCCGAACGGTTCATTATTGCCCGCGCTCGGCTACCGGCGCGTGCGGCTCGACCCTGATCTGCCACTCTCCACGACGAACACCGGGTTTGGGCTGAAGGCCAACGGCGGCGGCGTTTATCTATACAACCGCCCAGCCGACGGCGGCGGCCTCGCAAGCTTCGTCACCTATGGACTGCAAGCGCCGGATTTCTCGCTCGGCCGCGTCCCGGACGGCAGCACCAACTGGGTTCTGACCGTCCCCACCTTCGGCTCGGCCAACATTGCAGCGGCCCTCGGGGATCCCGCCCTGCTCAAGGTCAACGAATGGATGGCGGCTCCCGCCTCCGGCGATGACTGGATCGAGATCCACAATCCCAACGCTCAACCCGTGAACCTCTCTGGTCTCTGGCTGAGCGACAGTCTCGCCAGTCCCCGCAAATACCAGATTCCAGTTCGCTCGTTCATCGGAGCGGGCCCGGAAGGTTTCCTCCGATTCTGGGCAGCCAATGGCGCGGATGCCGATTTCACCGGCTTTAGTCTCAACGCCACGGCCGAAGATGTGGTCATCGCCACCGCCGCCGGCACAATCATCGACGGATTCCATTTTACTGCACAACAAACCGGCGTATCCGAGGGTCACCTACCGGATGGCACCGGTTCCATCGTTCGCTTCTTCACCACACCGTCGCCGGGCAACGCCAATTTCCTTCCCTTGGCCAACATCGTGATCAACGAAGTCCTCACGCACACCGATCCGCCACTCGAGGATGCCATCGAACTCTTCAATCCCACCGGCGACGACGTCGACATCAGCGGCTGGTACTTAAGCGATGCTCGGGACAATCTGCAGAAGTATCGCATCCCGGCCGGCACGATCGTCCGCGCCGGTGGCTTCAAGGTGTTTTACGAGAATCAATTCAATGGCGAGAACATCGGCACTCCGTTCTCCTTCAGCTCAGCCAAGGGCGACGAGGTGTATCTGTCACAGTCCACCACTCCCGGTGTGCTCACTGGATACCGGGCGTTCGCCGAATTCGGCGCGGCGGAGAATGGCGTATCGTTCGGACGCCACCGCACGAGCGTTGGTTTCGATTTCACCACGCTGAGCGCACGCACGTTTGGAGTCGATAATCCGACCACGACCAACCAGTTCCGGACCGGCACCGGCCTGACCAACGCTTATCCCAAGGTCGGCCCCATCGTAATCAACGAAATCATGTACCATCAGGCGGGCACCAACGACGCTCTCGAATTCGTCGAACTCCACAACATCCTCGGCGTCGCGCAATCCCTCTTCGACCCCGCCAATCCCGCAAACACCTGGCGTCTGCGCAAAGGCATCGACTTCAATTTTCCAACGAACGTCACCGTTCCTGCCGGCGGGTTCGTCGTGCTGGTGAATTTCAATCCGACCACTGAACCCGCGGCCCTCGCCGCGTTTCAAACCGCCTACGGCACCGGCCAAATGCTGTTCGGACCTTACAGCGGTCAGCTCGACAATGCCGGCGAGGCCATCGAGTTGCAGAAGCCCGACGCTCCGCAATCCTTGCCCGGCCCGGACTTTGGTCGCGTGCCATACGTGGTGGTCGATCGCGTGGCCTACGCCGACACCGCACCGTGGCCGACCTCACCCGACGGACTTGGTGATTCACTCCGGCGCGTGACGCCCTCGCTGTACGGCAACGATCCAGCCAACTGGGCCGCCGGTCAGCCCAACCCCGGCACCGCCAACACGAGCGGCGGGCCGACCAATACCGCGCCGGTACTCGGCGCGATCGGAAACCGCACAGTGATCGAAGGCAATCTTCTCGCCTTCACCGCCACCGCGACGGACGCGCAAACTCCCGGTCAAACGTTGACGTTCAGCCTCGACGCCGGCGCCCCCAGCGGCGCGGCGATTACTCCGACCGGCAATTTCACCTGGACGCCAACCGAAGCCCAGGGCCCCGGCTCGTATCCAATTACGATTCGGGTCTCTGACAACGGATCGCCTATTCTCACGGACTTTGAGTCGATCACCGTGAGCGTTCTGGAGACCAACAGCGCGCCCGTGCTGAATCCGATTGGCAACAAGTCCGGCCCCGAGGGATTACCCATCACGTTCACCGCCACCGCCACCGACTCGGACCTCCCGGGCCAGAGTCTCACCTTCTCGCTCGACGCAGGTGCGCCAGTCGGCGCCAGTATCACCTCGGGCGGTAGCTTCACCTGGACTCCCGGCGAAACCCAGGGCGGCAATGTCTTCCCGATCACCGTTCGCGTGACTGACAATGGCTCGCCGAATCGCAGCAGCTCAGAAACGATCAATGTCACGGTCACCGAAGTGAATGTCGCCCCGGTTCTTACCGCGATCACCAATCGTTTGATCTCAGCTGGATCGACCTTGTCCTTCACCGCTGCGGCGACCGACGCCGATCTGCCCGCGCAACCGCTGTCCTTCAATCTGCAGCCGGGCGCCCCGTCCGGCGCCAGCATCGCGGCGCTCTCCGGGGCATTCACTTGGACGCCCCCGACCAACACTCCCACCGGAACCAACCTGGTCACGGTGCGAGTCACCGACGGCGCCCTCGACGATCTGAAATCATTCAGCATCGTGGTCGTCGGCCCGCCCCGCGTCACCAACATCACCCGCACCAGCGTTACCACGGTGGCCGTGGATTGGACTTCGTATCCGGGCAAAACCTATCGGATCCAAGGCCGCACCGATCTGACGACCGGAGGGACTTGGACCAACGTCGGCAGCGCCGCCACCGCGAGCGGCTACAGCACCTCGCTCACCGTCTCAATGACCGGCAACAATCTGCGGTTCTTCCGGGTGGTGCTGGTGGATTGAGTCCCGTAAAATTCGTTCAAATTAGTCTCGTTACCTTGCCACCCGCTCGAATTCCAGTTTCGCGTGTTTGAAGTTCAGAATCAGGCCGATGCGCAGACCGGTAATTTTGAGGTAGTTGAGCATCTTGCCGCGCTCTTCGCTGGTGATGCTCTCGATGGTCCTGAGCTCCTGACCTCGGGGCCAAGACAACCCGGAAACCCGCGGCGCCGGTCCGGTCAGGCGGAGCGGCAATCCTCGGCCGCGTTGCCCCACGAGCCACCGCGCAGCACTCGGTGGTAGCCCTTTTAGGACCTCGCGGATCGATTACTAGCTAAAGCCCACGGAGGGAAATAGTCGCGCCCGTCGTCTTCGTCAGTCCATGCCCGAAGCTCAACGGTTGTTGTGGCGGCTGCTGCGAGATCGCCGTTTTGCTGGTACAAATTTCGTTGGGCCCACGTGGACTTAACCCACCAGAGAGTGCGCCCTCCTTTCGCCCCGGCCGGGCGCCCAAACAGAAAGGGCCGTCGCAATGCGACGGCCCTTCGTTGCTCTAATGGATGCTGCTGCGGTCTAGGTCAGGACGATTTTGTCGCCTTCCTTGAGGGTGACGATGGCTTTTTTCCAGTTCGGCGCTTTGCCGGCCTGCGCCGTGCGCTGGCGGCGGGCCTTGCCCCGAACGTTCAAGGTGTTGACCCGGGTTACCTTGACCTTGAAAAGCTCTTCCACGGCCTTCTTGATCTGGAACTTGTTGGCGCGAGGATCGGCCACGATCGTGTACTGGTTGAACTTCGTGCCCTGCCGAGTGCCTTTCTCGGTCAGGCGCGCGGTCTTGACGACATCAAATGGGTTCATGGCGTGAGTTACTTGTTAAGGCGCGCCGCGATCTTCTCGAGGGCACTCTTGCTGATGATAACCTTGTTCGGGCGCAACACCTGGTAGGTGTTGAGCATGTCGGCCGTGGTCACTTCAAGCTTCTCGATGTTACGCGAGGCCAAGGCGAGGTTCTTCTCGATGGCCGCATCCACCAGAAGGGCGGATCCGACAACCCCTAGCCCCTTAAGCACACCGACCAGCGGCTTGGTTTGGTGCGTCGCGAGCTTAAGATCGGCGACGATCTGAACATCGCCCGCCTTCATGCGCTCGGACAACGCTTTGCGCAACGAGAGCTGCCGCGTCTTCTGATTGAGCTTCTTGGAGTAGTCGCGGGGTTTGGGTCCGAAGACCACGCCGCCACCGGCCCACAGTGGGCTGCGGACGGAACCGGCACGCGCGCGGCCGGTGCCTTTTTGGCGCCAAGGCTTCTTGTTGGAACCGGCAACTTCGCCCGCCGTCTTGGTGCAGGCGGTGCCGTGACGTTGGTTGGCCATGTAGGCGACCACGGTGTCGTGGACGGCCTGGGTGCCACGTCCGTTTTCCACCACCTCAAACGGAACGTCGCACTCGCCCTGCTGGCGGCCGGAGAGATCTTTGATTTCGAGTTTCATGACACGTTATTTCTTGGCGGCGGCAGCCGGTTTCTCCGCAGGTTTACCACCCTTCTTGCCAGAGCTCTTGGCCCGGGCCGAGGCGGCTTCCTTGAGCTGCTTCACGCGTTCACGCGAAAGCTTCTTCGATTCGCGGATGATGATGTAGTCCCCTTCGCTGCCCGGGGTCGAGCCTCGGATGAGGAGCAGGTTGTCGGCCTCGCGGACCTGGATGACTTCCAGGTTCTGCACCGTGCGCCGGACCTGACCCATGTGGCCAGGCATTTTCATGCCCTTGTTCACGTGACCCGGGAACAGACGGCAACCAATGGCGCCGGAGCGGCGGTGCCAGCCTTTGGCGCCGTGGGTGCTGTCGCCACCACGGAACGCCCAACGTCCAACGACACCCTCGAAGCCGCGGCCTTTGGTCACGCCGATGGCGTCAACAAAATCGCCGGTTGCAAACACTGCGGGCCCGAGGACATCACCGGTCTTGACCTCTTTCGAGTAATCCCGGAACTCCTTCAGCTTCGCGACGCCTGAAATGACCTTCTTCTCGCCAGCCTTGTGGGCAGCCTTGGCTTCGTCAGCCGTCAGGACACCGTTCTTGGCCAGATGCCCAATCTCGCTCCGCGAGAAACGTTGCGGCTTCTGATCGCCGAACCCGAGCTGCACCGCATTGTAGCCGTCGGATTTGACGGTCTTGACCTGCAGGACGCGGTTGGGTCCACAAAGGACCACCGTCACCGGGACGAGCACGCCATTGGCGTCATAGACGCGCGTATGGCCCAACTTCTTTCCAATTAGTCCGAGTGGCATGGCTGTTAGATCTTGATGGTGATGTCGACACCGGCCGGGAGGTTGAGCTTCTTCAACTCGTCCACGGTCTTGGCGGTGGGTTCGAGAATGTCGAGCAGACGCTTGTGCGTCCGTTGCTCGAAAGTCTCCATGGATTTTTTGTCGACGTGCGGTGAGCGATGCACGGTGAAGCGCTCAACCCGGGTCGGAAGGGGAATCGGCCCCGCCACGCGGGCGCCGGTGCGTTTGACGGTTTCGACGATGTCGTGAGCCGACTGGTCGATGATCCGATGGTCGTAGGCTTTGAGCCTGATCCGAATTCTTTGTCCTGCCATAGAAAGAACGATTGTCTGTTAACGGTTGATTTCGGTTTAGGTTCGGGCAGCCGGCCGTTTGGCTGCCGTATCCAAAATGACTTTTTCCACAGAGCTCGGCACCTGCTCGAAGGTCAGAGGCTCCATCGAATAAGAGGCACGGCCCTTGGACAGGGAACGAATGGCCGTCGCATAGCCGAACATTTCGGCCAACGGCACATGGGCATTCAACACCGTCTGGCCAGCCTTGGCATCAATGCCAATGATGGTGCCACGCCGGCGGTTGATATCCCCCAGCAGATCACCCTGATACTCATCGGGAGTGGTCACTTCCACCTTCATGATCGGCTCCAACAGAATGGGACCAGCCTTCTTGAAGGCGTCTTTAAGCGCGAAAATGCCAGCCATCTTGAACGCAAGCTCGTTCGAGTCGACTTCGTGGAACGATCCATCGGTGACCTGCACCTTCACATCGATCACCTGGAATCCAGCATAAACACCGCCCCGGATCGCTTCCTCGATGCCGTTGATGACAGCCGGGATGTATTCCTTCGGGATGGTGCCGCCGACCACTTCGTTCTCAACCTCGATGCCCTTGCCCTTTTCATTGGGCTGAATCTTGATGCAGGCATGGCCGTATTGACCACGGCCGCCGGATTGGCGAATGAACTTGCCTTCGCCATCGGCCGGCTTGGTGATCGTTTCGCGATAGGCAATCTGGGGCGCGCCAACGTTCGCTTCCACCTTAAACTCGCGCTTGAGGCGGTCGATGATGATTTCGAGGTGAAGCTCACCCATCCCGGCGATGATCAGCTGTCCGGTTTCCTCGTTGGTAAAGCAACGGAACGTCGGGTCTTCTTCCGCCAACCGCTGCAACCCTTCGGCCATCTTGTCGCGATCGGCCTTGGTCTTCGGCTCAACCGCCATGCTGATGACAGGCTCAGGGAAGGTCGGAGGCTCCAGCGTGATGTCGTAGTCCTCGTTGCAAAGAGTATCACCCGTGGTGATGTTGCGCAGTCCAACCAGCGCAGCAATATCACCCGAGCAGGCCATGTCCACGTCCTTACGTTCACCGCCTTGAATCACCATCAGGCGGCTAACCCGATCACGCTTGCGCGTGCGTGGATTGTAAATCGTGTCACCCTTCTTGAGGATTCCCGAGTAAACCCGGAAAAACACCAGCTTGCCAGCATAGGTGTCCGTCCACAGCTTGAAGGCCAACGAGCAAAACTTGTTATTGTCGTTCGTCTCCACCGTCACGGTTTCATCCGTTCCGGGGACGATGCCTTCGGCGGCGGGAATGTCGAGCGGCCCGGGGAGATAGTCGATGACCGCGTCCACGAGAGGTTGAACACCCTTCTTCTTGAACGCGGAACCGCACAGCACAGGAACGAGTTCAATTTTGCAGGTCAGACGGCGAATCGCCGCTTTGAGCAACTGCGGCGTCACCGGCTTGTCCTCGAGCACCAGTTCAGCGATCGCGTCGTCCTTGTTGGAAACCGCCTCGATCAATTCGTTGAGAGCCGCTTTGGCTCGTTCCCGATGCGCTTCGGGCACATCCTTGACTTCGTAATTCAACCCTTCGTTGGTGACATCACCCGGCCCCCAGACAATGGCCTTCTGGTTGACGACATCGATTACACCTTCGAAGTTTTCTTCGGCGCCGATGGGGATCAGCACCGGATAGGCATACGCCTTGAGCTTGTTGCGCATGTCGGCCAGCGCATTCTCAAAGTTGGCGCCCGTCCGGTCCATCTTGTTGACGAAAGCGATGCGCGGGACCTTGTACTTGGTGGCCTGACGCCACACCGTCTCGGATTGAGGTTGAACGCCGGCGACGCCGCAGAACACCGCAACCGCTCCGTCGAGGACGCGCATGGAGCGCTCGACCTCTGCCGTGAAATCTACGTGACCGGGCGTGTCGATGATGTTGACACGATGAGGAACGCCCAAGGCTGACTTGTAGAGCTTGTCTTCGCCTGGCTTGGTCGCGCGTTGGGTCCAGAAACAGGTCACGGCCGCGGACGTGATGGTGATGCCGCGCTCGCGCTCCTGCTCCATCCAGTCGGTGACCGTGTTGCCGTCATCGACGTCACCGATCTTGTGAATCAGGCCGGTGTAAAAAAGAATGCGCTCCGTCGTGGTGGTTTTGCCGGCATCAATGTGCGCGGCGATCCCGATGTTACGCGTCCGTTCCAGCGTGTACGGCCGGTTCGGCGAATTGGCTGACGATCTCTGTTCCATTGCTGACGGTGCTGACGGTTAACGACTTATCCGACTATTCCAAATGTTGCGGCTAAAGCAGTCCTGGATACCCGCAGTCCTGAACATTTCCAACCTGACGATACCCGCTGACAACAAGAGCGCCCCGAATACCGCGGCCACCGCGGCCACCGGAGCGCTCCGAAAACGCAAATACCAACCGGAGCCTTCTACCAGCGGAAATGGGCAAAAGCCTTGTTGGCCTGAGCCATCTTGTGCACCTCATCCCGCTTGCGGATGGCGTTCCCCTGCCCCTGATAGGCGTCCATGATTTCCGACGCGAGGGCCTTGGTCATGGGTGCTCCCTTGCGGGCGTCGGCGAAACTTACGAGCCACCGAACCGCCAAGGACGTCTGGCGATCCGAACTGACCTCCAACGGAACCTGGTAAGTCGCACCGCCCACGCGGCGGGGTTTCACTTCCAGTCGTGGCTTGGCATTGTCGACGGCGCGCTGGAGGATTTCCAGCGGGCTCGAGTTCGGATTGGTCTCGGCGAGCTGATCGAACGCACCGTACACAATCCGTTGCGCCGTGTTTTTCTTACCGCTGGCCATCACCGTGTTGACCAACCGGGACACGAGGGCACTCCCAAACTTTGGATCCTCGGCCAGCGGCCGCTTCACTGCTTGACGTCGACGTGACATGATTCGCTATCGTTTACTGTCGGTTGAATGATACGGATTCGATCGCTGGCTGGCGCCATTGCCGGCACCACCACGTCGTTTTTTCTTCTTCTACTTCGCGGCAGGTTTCGCGGCCTTGGGACGTTTCACGCCGTACTTGGAGCGACTCACCCGTCGCTTCTCAACACCAGCGGCGTCCAAGGTTCCCCGGACAATGTGGTAGCGAACACCCGGCAGATCCTTCACACGACCGCCGCGCACCAGAACGATCGAGTGCTCCTGCAGGTTGTGTCCTTCATCCGGAATGTACGCGATGACCTCGAAGCCGTTGGTCAAACGGACCTTCGCCACCTTCCGCATGGCGGAATTAGGCTTCTTCGGCGTGCGTGTCATGACCTGAAGGCAAACGCCGCGACGGAACGGCGAGTTTTCCAAGGCCGGAGCCTTGCTCTTGACACGAATCTTGCGGCGGCCCTTTCGGACCAGTTGGTTAATTGTCGGCATTCGGGCAAATCAGGTTCGTCTCCCCTATTTGGAGAAACGGAGCGCGGATTATTAGCGTTCAGTTTTTCGGTTGCAACCAGTTTTTCGAATTTTGTTCAAGCACACCTGCCGCTAGCCCAACAAGGGCTCCGGCGCAGCCTCGGGGGTCTCAACCGGCGGCGGTTCATCCTCAATCTCCACCAGCGGCTTGAGCGTCGATTTGCGGTGATAGCTGAATCCGCTGCCCGCCGGAATGATGTGCCCCATGATCACGTTCTCCTTGAAGCCGTGGAGATGGTCAACCTTGCTCAGCGTGGCCGCCTCGGTCAGCACCCGAGTGGTGTCCTGGAACGAGGCCGCGCTGAGGAAGCTGTCCGTCTCCAGCGACGCCTTGGTGATGCCAAGCAGAACGGGTTGCGCCTCGGACGGCTTGCCACCCATCTTCTCCACCCGCGCGTTCTCTTCTTCGAACGCGATCTTGTCGATCTGCTCGCCCCAGAGGAACTGGGTGTCGCCCGGCTCAGTGATGCGGACCTTGCGCAACATCTGGCGCACGATGATCTCGATGTGCTTGTCGTTGATCGTCACACCCTGGAGGCGATAAACCTCCTGAACCTCGTTGACCAGATGCTCCTGCAACTCCTGGGGTCCACAGATCTCCAGAATCTCGTGCGGATCAATGGGCCCTTCGGTCAGCTGCTGGCCTTTCTTCACGAAGTCGCCCTTGAAAACGATGACGTGCTTGCCGATCGGGATGAGGTGCTCCTCTTCCAAGTTGGTCTGCGGATCCTTGATCAGGATGCAGCGCTTGCCGCGTACGCTCGGGCCAAAGTCGACAATGCCGTCGATCTTCGAGATCTCCGACGCATCCTTCGGATGACGCGCCTCGAACAGTTCCGCCACACGCGGGAGACCGCCCGTGATGTCCTTGGTCTTGGCCGATTTTCGCGGCGTCTTCGCCATCAGGGTGCCGGCCACAATCTTGTCCCCTTCCTCGACCGCGACGTGCGCGCCCGACGGAATCGGATAGCTGGCCACCGGCTCGTTGTGATCGTCCACAATGATCACCTGCGGATGCAGATCTTCCTTGTGCTCGATCACCAGAATCGTCTCCTGGCCAGTCGTCGCATCGACTTCCTGCTTCATCGTGACGCCCTCGATGATGTCGTGGAACTTCACGCGACCCGGCTTCTCGGAGAGAATCGGGACGTTGTAAGGATCCCACTGCACCAGGGTATCGCCCTTCTTGATCCGGCCGCCGTCGGCAATCGCCACGACTGCGCCGATGACGATGCTGTGATTTTCCAGCTCACGTCCATCCTCCGCGAGAATGGCGATCGAGCCATTCTTGTTCAGGACGATGTTGTTGCCGTCCTCGAGCTGGACGTAGCGGATTTCGTTATAGCGAACCACGCCATCGTGCTTCGGCTTGATCATCGGCTGCTTGAACTGGCCGGCGGCGACACCACCCGTATGGAAGGTACGCATCGTCAACTGCGTGCCAGGCTCACCGATGGACTGGGCGGCGATAATGCCGACCGCCTCGCCAAGCTTGACCCGCTGGCCCGTGGCCAGGTTTCGACCATAGCAGTTGGCGCAAATGCCCAGCTTGCTCTCGCAGGTCAGCACCGACCGGATCTTCACCTTCTCGATTCCGGCAACTTCAATCGCCTTGGCACGGACCTCGTCGATTTCGTCGTTGGCGCGAACAAGGAAGGTCTTCGGTGCGCGCGGGTCGGCGATGTCATCGCACCCGCAGCGGCCGACCAGGCGATCACCCAGCTTGACCACTTCGTCCTCACCTTCGTAGATGGCCTGCACCCAGATGCCGTTGCTCGTGCCGCAATCGTCCTCGCGGATGATCACGTCCTGGGAAACGTCCACCAGCTTGCGGGTCATGTAACCGGAGTCGGCAGTCTTGAGCGCCGTATCCGCCAGACCTTTGCGGGCGCCGTGGGTCGAGATGAAGTACTCGAGCACTGTGAGGCCCTCGCGGAAGTTCGAGAGAATCGGCTTTTCGATGATTTCGCCGCTCGGCTTGGCCATCAGACCACGGAGACCGGCCAGCTGGCGGACCTGCTGTTTGTTACCGCGGGCGCCCGAATCCACCATCAGGCTGATCGGATTGTATTCCTTCTTGCCCTGATTTTGATCGAACGTGCGGAGCATGACGCCGGAGATCTGGTCTGTGCAATGCGTCCAGATGTCGACGATCTTGTTGTAGCGTTCGCCAGAGGTGATGACACCCCGACGATGCTGCTTCTCGACCTCGGCGATTTGCTTCTGGGCAGCATCGATCTCGTGGCTCTTTTCCTTCGGAATGATCATGTCGTCGATTCCGATCGAAGTGCCGGAGCGAGTGGCCTCGCGGAAGCCGAGCTCCTTCAACTTGTCGAGCGTGACCACCGTCCGTTCGTGGCCGGCGATTTTGTAACAGCGCCAGATGAGATCTCCGAGCTGCGATTTGCCAATCGGCTTGTTCGGGAAACCCATTTCCAGCGGCCAGATCTCGCTGAACAACACGCGGCCGACCGTCGTTTCGATGACCTTTTTGTTGGCATCGCCATAGACGGTCTGACGTCCGAGATCGGGATTGGCCAGCAACACCCGATCGTGAGTCGCCAATCCACCGTCGGCATGGGCAAAGAGGACTTCCTCCTTCGAGCCGAACAGCATCAGGCGTTTGTTTTTCTTGAGGTGTTCCCGCGGCTCCGCCGTGAGATAGAAGCAGCCCAGGGTGATATCCTGGGTGGGCGTCATGATCGGTTTTCCGCTGGACGGGCTGAAAATGTTCAGCGGCGCCATCATCAGGAGACGCGCTTCCAGCTGGGCTTCCACCGACAGCGGCACGTGCACTGCCATCTGGTCGCCGTCGAAGTCCGCGTTATACGCGGTGCAAACCAGCGGATGAATGCGGATGGCCTCGCCCTCGATCAGCAAAGGCTCGAACGCCTGAATCGACAGGCGGTGCAGCGTCGGCGCGCGGTTCAGCAGGACCGGATGCCCCTTCGTCACTTCCTCCAGGATGTCCCAGACTTCGGGCGATTGCCGTTCGATCATCTTCTTGGCCGAGCGCACGGTGTGCACATAGCCCAACTCCTTCAGGCGGCGAATGATGAACGGCTCGAAAAGCACGAGCGCCATCTTCTTCGGCAACCCGCACTGGTTGAGCTTGAGTTCCGGGCCGATGACGATGACCGAGCGGCCGGAATAGTCGACGCGTTTGCCGAGCAGGTTTTGCCGGAAACGACCGCTCTTGCCTTTGAGCATGTCCGAGAGCGACTTCAGGGAGCGATTGCCCGCACCAGTCACGGCGCGACCATGGCGGCCGTTGTCAAACAGGGCGTCCACCGCCTCCTGCAGCATGCGCTTTTCGTTGCGGATGATGACCTCAGGCGTCTTGAGCTGGAGAAGGTTCTTCAACCGGTTGTTGCGGTTGATGACACGGCGATAAAGGTCATTCAGATCGGAGGTCGCAAACCGGCCGCCTTCGAGTGGCACGAGCGGACGCAGGTCCGGCGGGATCACCGGCAGCACGGTCAGAATCATCCACTCCGGACGAACCTTCGAGGTGAGAAAGGCTCCCAACAGCTTGATGCGTTTCGCGAGCTTCTTGCGGATCTGCTTGCTCTTGGTCTCCGTCATCGCGACCTGGAGCTCTTCGATGCTCTTCGCCAGGTCGACGCGGCCGAGCGCGTCACGCACAGCCTCGGCACCCATCTTCGCCACGAACCCCTCGGCTCCGTAGGTCTCACGGGCCTCGCGATATTCGTGTTCGCTGAGCAGCTGGTGCAGCTTGAGCGGCGTGTTGCCGGGATCGATCACGAGGTAATCCTCGTAATAGATGACCCGCTCCAGGTTGCGCGCGGTCACGTCAAGGACGAGGCCGATGCGGCTGGGCATGCATTTGAAGAACCAGATATGGCTGACCGGAACGGCCAGCTCGATGTGGCCCATGCGCTCGCGCCGAACGCGGGCGAGCGTGACCTCGACCCCGCATCGGTCGCAAACGACACCGCGATGCTTGATGCGTTTATACTTTCCGCAGGAGCATTCCCAGTCCTTGACGGGGCCGAAAATGCGCTCGCAGAAGAGACCGCCCTTCTCGGGCTTGAACGTTCGATAGTTGATCGTCTCCGGGTTCTTGATCTCACCCTTGGACCAGGAACGGATGGATTCCGGCGACGCGACGGAGATCGCGACGTAGTCAACCTGATTGACCTTGTCGAGCCCGAGCAATTCCCGCGTGGATTCTTTGCTGCTAATCATAGTGCGTAAGGCGTTGGTTTCTGGGTCCGTTCCTAGCTTCCGAGGTTGACCAGGGCCGCAGTGGGAGTTGACGGCTGCTCAATGGGATTCGAGTAGCCGACCTTGACGTCGAGCCCAAGCGATTGCATTTCCTTGACCAGCACGTTGAAGGATTCCGGAATGCCGGCCTCCAGCGTGTTGTCGCCCTTGACGATGCTCTCGTAGATCCGAGTGCGCCCCTGCACGTCGTCGGACTTGACCGTGAGCAGTTCCTGCAGCGTGTAGGCCGCGCCATAAGCTTCCATGGCCCACACTTCCATTTCCCCGAAGCGCTGGCCGCCGTATTGCGCCTTGCCGCCCAGCGGCTGCTGGGTGACGAGCGAATACGGGCCCACCGCGCGGGCGTGAATCTTGTCCGCCACCAAATGGCCCAGCTTCATCATGTAGATGTAGCCCACCACGATCTCCTGATCGAAGGACTCCCCTGTCCGCCCGTCGTAAAGCCGCGTCTTGCCGTGCTCCGGCAACTTGGCTTCCTTCAGGTAACCGCGGATTTCCTTTTCCTTGATGCCGTCGAACACCGGGGTCGCAAACTTCAGACCCAACAGCCGCGCGGCCCAGCCCAAGTGGGTTTCCAACACTTGTCCGACGTTCATGCGCGAGGGCACGCCCAGCGGGTTCAGCACGATGTCAACCGACGTGCCGTCCTCAGTGAACGGCATGTCCTCATCGGGCACGATCTTCGCCACCACACCCTTGTTACCGTGGCGTCCGGCCATCTTGTCACCCACCGACAGCTTGCGCTTGGAGGCGATGTAAACCTTGACCTGCTTGATGATGCCTACGTCGACTTCGTCGCCGCTCTCGGCGCGTTCGACTTCCTCATCGAGCTGCATCTGCAATTCTTCGAACTTCTTTTTGAAGCTCCCGAAGATCTCGAAGATCTTGTTCCGAATCGGCGAGGGATCGATGTCGATCCGATCATACACCTGGGCCAGTTTGCGCAGGAGCGTCTTGGTGATCTTGCGGTTCGCCGGGATGATAATCTCGCCCGTCTCGCTGTTCACGACGTCCAGCGGGATCTTTTCGCCGAGCAGGATGTTGGAGAGAGCCTCGGTCAACTGCTCGCGCAGTTCATCGATCTTTTGCTTGTGCTCTTCCTGCACCTGCTTGGCTGCCTTCTTCGCGTCACTGCTGGGCGGACGATCCTTCTCGGTCTTGTCCGATTCCTTTTTCGACGAGACTTTGACATCCATGACGATCCCATAGGTTCCGGACGGAACCTTGAGGGAGGTGTCTTTGACGTCGGCCGCCTTCTCACCGAAGATGGCGCGCAAGAGGCGTTCTTCAGGAGCGAGTTCGGTTTCGGATTTGGGGGTGATCTTACCCACCAGGATGTCACCCGGCTTGACCTCCGCACCGATGCGAATCACGCCGTCGGCACCGAGGTTCTTCAACGCTTCGTCACCGAGGTTAGGGATGTCCCGGGTGATTTCCTCAGGCCCGAGCTTCGTATCGCGGGCGCCGACTTCAAACTCATCGATGTGGATGCTCGTGAAAACATCCTCCTTCACGATGCGTTCGCTAATCAGGATGGCGTCCTCGAAGTTGTAGCCGTTCCAAGGCATGAACGCGCAGAGGACATTCCGCCCCAAAGCGAGTTCACCGTCCGAAGTGCAGGGACCGTCGGCAATCGCCTGGCCCTTCTTCACCGTGGTGCCCTTCTCAACCAGAACCTTCTGGTTGATGCACGTGGCCGCGTTCGAGCGCATGAACTTGCGGATCGGATACACGTATACCCCGTTGGCCGGATCGTGTTTGATCTTCTTTTTGCCATCCGGCAAATGCCCGTTGTCCGTGATGATGACCTGATTTGCGGTGACCGAGGCCACTTTGCCCGCTTCTTGGGAAACGAGCACCGCGTGCGAATCCCGTGCCACGCGCTCTTCCAGGCCGGTGGCGACGAGCGGGGCCTCGGTGACCAGGAGCGGCACTGCCTGCCGTTGCATGTTTGAACCCATCAACGCGCGATTAGCGTCGTCGTGCTCAAGGAACGGAATCAACGATGCGGCCACCGACACCAACTGCTTCGGAGACACGTCCATATAGTCGACCCGCTCCGGCTCGACATCGATGAAGTCGCCCTTGGATCGGCAGGTGACCGTCTTGGTCAGGAAGTGACCCTTGTCGTCGATCGGAGCATTGGCCTGGGCTACGATGAAGTTTTCCTCACGATCGGCCGTGAGGTAATCGATCTGTTCTTTGACCCGGCCCTTTTCCACCTTGCGGTAGGGCGTTTCAAGAAAACCGAAGTCGTTGACGCGGGCAAAGGTCGCGAGCGAGGCGATCAGACCAATGTTCGGGCCTTCAGGCGTTTCAACTGGGCAGATGCGTCCATAGTGCGACGGATGCACGTCGCGAACTTCGAAGCCGGCACGGTCGCGGCTCAAACCGCCAGGCCCAAGCGCGGACAACCGGCGCTTGTGCGTCAGTTCGGCCAGAGGATTGATCTGGTCCATGAACTGGCTGAGCTGGCTGCGGCCGAAGAAATCGCGAATGACTGCTGAGAGCGCCTTCGGATTGATCAGCTTCTGGGGCGTCATCGCCTCCAACCCCTGATCGAACAACGTCATGCGTTCCTTGACCAGACGCTCCGTGCGGGCGAGACCCACGCGGCATTGGTTGGCCAGCAGTTCGCCCACGGTTCGAATACGGCGGCTGCCGAGGTGATCGATGTCGTCCGTGGAGCCCTCCCCCTTCTTCAGGCGCAACAGATATTTCGTCGCCTGGATGAGGTCCATCTTGGTCAGAATGCGCGAGTCATTCTTGTCCTCGAAACCCAGTTTCTGGTTGATCTTATAACGGCCGACCCGACCCAGATCGTAGCGCTTGGCATCAAAGAACAAACGCTTGATCAGCGCGCGGGCGTTGGCCGCCGTCGGCGGATCCCCAGGCCGGAGGCGGCGATATATATCCTTCAGCGCCTCTTCCTCATCCTTCGTGGGATCCTTCTTCATGCACTTGATGATGATGCCATCATCAACGGTGGTATCGACCACGCGGATCTTGTTTGTGCCGATCTCCGCGATCTGTTTTACCACAGCCTTCGAGAGCGGCTCGAACGCACGGGCAACCACGATGTTCTTGTCGGGATCGATGGCGTCCTCGATCAGAACCTTGTTGCCGATGTCTTCCAACTTCTCGGCCTCGCGCACGCTGAACTCCTCGATGTCATAAAACATCTTCAGGATCTCCGCGTCGGTGCCGCGGGTCTTGTCGTCGTCCTTCTTGCGGCTTTCCTTTTCATCACTGTCAAGGAAGGCGAGCGCCCGGAAGAATGTGGTGGTGAGAAATTTCCGGCGGCGCTTTTTGCGGTCGAGATAGACGTATAGAAGATCGCTGGTATCAAACTGCGCTTCGTACCAGGAACCGCGATCCGGGATGATGCGGAAGCTGTGCAGCATCTTGCCATTGGGATGCTGGGTGGCCTCAAACGCGATGCCGGGCGAGCGATGCAGCTGCGAGACGATCACCCGCTCGGCGCCGTTGATGACAAACGTGCCTTGCGGGGTCATGAGCGGAAGTTCGCCCATGAACACCTTTTCCTCCTTCGTCCCCTTCTCTTCCTTCAGATGGAAGGTGACATAGAGCGGAGCTCCGAAGGTGATTCCTTCCCGGAGGCACTCGAGCCAATCGACTTTCGGTTCGCCAATTTCGTAGCTGTGGTAATCGAGGACGACCTTGCCGTCATAACTCTCGATCGGAAAGACCTCCTTGAACACGGCCTGGAGGCCCATGTTCTTGCGCTTGCTGGGCGCCACATCGAGTTGCAGAAACTCGGCGTAGGACGTCGTCTGGAGCTCGATGAGGTTCGGCGGAGCGATGACCTCTTTGATTTTGCCGAAGTTGATTCGTTCAGTGGCTCGCGATGGCATTGTCTTTTCCAAGTTGGCTGGCAACTCGCCAGACCGGTTTCTTATTCGTAACGACAGAAGGCAAGCGCCCCGCGAATGCGGGAAACTTGCCAGATTCAAATTCTAAGTTCCGCTTTGACGACTGATAATCTCTGCTGTCTGCCGGAGTGCCTCATGCATCCGGCCACTTTCACCCACCCCAGCCCGATCCAAGCCCGGCTCTTCCGGCCACTGGCCCACGGACTGCCGGATCAGGGTGACGACCGGACGACCGGCCGCCACCCTGCCCGGTTGAAACTTACTTGACGGAAACCTTCGCGCCGGCTTCTTCGAGCTTCTTCTTGGCCGCGTCGGAGTCCGCCTTGTTGGCGCCTTCGAGAACGGGCTTCGGAGCGCCCTCGACCAAAGCCTTGGCTTCAGCCAGACCCAACCCGGCCTTGACCTCGCGCACGACTTTGATCACAGCGATCTTCTTGTCCGCGGGAACCGATTCCAGGATCACGTCGAAAGCGTCCTTGGCTTCCGCCGCGGGAGCCGCACCGGCCGCCGGAGCGCCACCAGCAACGGCCATGGCCACCGGGGCCGCCGCCGTCACACCCCACGCTTCTTCAAGCTTCTTCACCAAATCCGCGGTTTCCACCACGGTCAGCTTGCTCAGCTGATCCACGATTGCTGCAATGTCTGCCATTTTACCTTTCAGTCTCGTCGTCACCCACGGCCGCAGGTGCTTTCAATCCGGGAGCCCCCGGATCGACGATTTACCATGTTGTTGTTTGTTTGTTTCCGGCAGGCAACGATTGAAGCCTGCTGAAATTGACGGCTGCACGCGAATGAAATGACGACCCAACGGGCCGGACATTCATTCTCCGCGCTTAGGAGCCTTTTTCGACCCGGGCCTTCAACACCCGCGCCAGCTGGGTCGCCGGGGTGTTGAGGAGTTGGACCAACTTTGTGGCCGGCGCTTGGAGGACACCCAGCAACTTGCCGCGCAGAACCTCAATGGAGGGCAGGTCAGCAAGGACAAGGATCTCATTCAACTCCATTCGCTTGCTGGCCAGGTAGCCAAACTTGATCTTGGGCTTGTCGAATTCCGCGCTGAAGGTTTTCAGAACCTTGGCAGCCGCTGACACGTCCTTTTGGCCGGTCACGACCGCGATCATTCCCGCCAGACTGCCCGTCAGATCGGCGGCTCCAGCCTGCTTTGCAGCAATCCGGAAAATGGAATTCTTGACGACGTGCATCTCGGCACCCGTTTTTCCGAGGCGCTTGCGCAGTTCAGTGATGGGCCCCACCTTCAAGCCCTGGTAATCGACCACGATGAAAAAGGGCGACTGGTTCAACCGCGCGACATATTCCGCGGAAATGCTCTGTTTTTCGGCACGCATGGTGTGAGTTCAGTAAAGGTTTAGTTGGTGGCAAACTCCCGGACGTCGACCCGGACCGGCGGGCTCATCGTGGCCGAGATGGCACACCGTTCAATGTAGGTACCCTTGACCGAAGAAGGCCGGGCCTTGGCCACAGCCTCGATCACCGCGCGGGCGTTTTCCTCCAACTGCCCGGCATTGAAAGAAGCCTTGCCGACGGGGACATGCACGTTGCCGGCTTTATCGATTTTGAATTCAACCCGACCAGCCTTCACTTCCTTCACCGCTTTGGCCGTATCTTCGGTCACGGTTCCGGTCTTGGGATTCGGCATCAGGCCCCGCGGACCAAGCACTTTGCCCAGTTTGCGCACCTCGGTCATCGCGTCCGGCGTGGCCACGGCCACGTCGAAATCGGACCAGCCGTCCGTGCACTTTTTAATCATGTCGTCGAACCCGACAAACTCCGCCCCGGCGCTGCGAGCGGCCTCGGCCGCCGGCCCAGGTTTCGCAAAGACCAGCACCCGCACCGTTTTGCCGCTTCCGTGGGGCAGCGGGACCGTGCCGCGCACCATCTGATCGGATTGCTTCGGGTCAACGCCGAGTTTGAACGCAAGGTCAACGGTTTCGTTGAACTTAGCTTTCGGAAACTTGGCCAGGACTTCAACGGCGGACTTTAAGGTGTACGTCTTCTTGGCGTCCACCATCTCCAGGGCTTTTCGGTATCTTTTGCTGGGCATGTTCTGCGTTGCGGTGCGAACGAGCTTTGCGCTCTCCCGCGGTTGGGTTCTTGGTTAGTTAACTTTTTTGAACGGTTCGGACTAAAATGATCGAGATGTCAGCTCACGAACTCAGCCCACGACTTCGATGCCCATGCTGCGGGCGGTGCCGCAGATGACCCGGAAGGCGGCTTCCTCGTTGGTCGCATTCATGTCATTGAGCTTGGTCTTGACGATCTCCATGACCTGCTTCTTGGTGACTTTGCCAACCTTATCCTTGTTAGGCGCCTTCGCTCCGCTGGCGATGCCGGCGGCCTTTTTCAACAGAACCGACGCCGGAGGGGACTTGGTGATGAAAGTGAAGGACTTGTCCTGATAGACGGTGATGACGACCGGAATGACCAACCCCGGGGTCGCCTTGGTCGCCGCATTGAACTCCTTGCAGAAGCCCATGATGTTGACGCCGTGCTGACCGAGCGCGGGACCAACCGGCGGAGCCGGATTGGCCTGAGCGCCGGGGATTTGAAGCTTGATAATGCCAGTTACTTTCTTTGCCATAGAAATCGTTAGTCGATGCCAGAGAGCAGTCAGTCAAGGCCTTCAGGCCTTTTCCACCTGCCAATATTCGAGTTCGACCGGGGTGTTTCGGCCGAAAATGTTAACCGTGACCTTCAGCTTGCCGCGCTCCGGCTCGATTTCCTCGATCACCCCGCTGAAATTGAGGAACGGACCATCGTTAATCTTGACGGTCTCACCCACCTGGAACTGAACTTTTGGCCGTTCAGTGTCCTCGGAGTCCGCCACCTGCGCCTTGATGTGCCCGATCTCATCAGGCGTCACGGGCACTGGTCGTTCGCCGCCTACAAAGCCGATGATGCCCGGCGTCTCCCGGATGAAATACCACGGCCGGTCGAGGATTCGCCGGTTCTCGTCCACCAAGATCATGTCGATGTAGACGTAGCCAGGGTGAAGCTTGCGGGTGGAGACGGTTTTTTTTCCGCCACGCACTTCGGCGACCTTCTCCATCGGGACGAGCACCTCGTGGATGTACTCCTGCATCTCCTCGGCTTTGAGGCGCTTTTCGATGCTCTCCTTGACCTTCTGTTCCTGGCCGGAGAGCGTATGGATGACAAACCACTGGCTTTGCATGGTGACTTATTCCGTTAATTACCCGGGTCCTACCGGACCATCAAGGTGACACACCAGTAGATGACGCGATCCGCAGCCACTGTAAAAATGGCCAGGACGGCGACCGAGATCATCACCACCACGGTCGAGCCCTTCAGTTCGTCCGTGGTTGGCCATGTGCACTTGCGAAGTTCCTCGCGTGTCTCAAGTACGTAGTTGCGCAGCTTCACGAGATTGCCCGTGAACCACAACACCGCAAAGATGACACCGATGACCCCGGCCCAAATTGCGAAACTGGCGTATTCTTTCATTCCAGACTGACCTTTTTGCCGGACCTGTTTTGTTCCCGGCGCCGGTCCAATGCCGAGCCAATGCCGAAAAACCTACTGCCGAAATTGTTGACTATCGTCTTTGACGCCTGACTTTTGACGTCGCTGTCATCTGACCCGGGCCTAAGTGACGGTCACCCCGCCCACTTCGGCCACCCCGGCGATCCTGCCATCAAACCTTGGCGGAGGGGGAGGGATTCGAACCCCCGATGGGTGTTAACCCATAACGGTTTTCAAGACCGTCGCAATCGACCACTCTGCCACCCCTCCGGGAGAAATCAGAGCTTGGTCAAACCAGCACCATGAACCGATACCAACCATGACTGCCAGGCTTGGCAGGGCGTGAGGGACTCGAACCCCCAACCAACGGTTTTGGAGACCGCTACTCTACCAATTGAGCTAACGCCCTCTCTGCCACGCGCGGTCGTTTGTTTCGGCTCAGTGGCGCCCGCCGGCGGGTGA
>JBGARF010000009.1:0-328126 GCA_044230345.1 Limisphaerales bacterium | reverse complement strand
GGGTCTTTGGCGCGCTGGGGGTTGAATCGGCCTTGCGCGCTCGTTCGTTGGGGCGTCGTCGCCGGCCCAAGGCGCTGCGGGCTGAAAGCCGGCTGAAAGCCCGCGGTCCGGCCAAGTACGAACTCTTACCAACAACTTCAAGATGCACCGGACGGACCATGTAGCTTCCCATGAATCTCCCCTCCGGTTCTTGCTCTTGCTCTTAATCGTGCTCTTGCTCCTCCCGAAGAGAGCAAGAGCAAGAGCAGGATTAAGAGCAAGGGGGGATGTCCGGTTCGTGTCTGGTGAGCAGGTCAAAAGGGAACGGGTGCCTCTCCATGAACCTCCCCTCCGGAGGAGCCTTCTCCGCCGCCCTGCGGGGGAGAAGGTGTCCCGCCCAAAGGGCGGGACGGATGAGGTGGAACAGTCGCGGGTTCATGGCCTCAATTCGCGTGCAAGAATGACAGGTTGAAACTTCCCATGAACCTCAAGGTAGGGCGCGCTCTCCGCAGCGCGCTGACCAATGCCGGGCGCGGAGTCCTGTTACGTCGGGTGCGTGGAGTGTTGCCCGCGACCCGCCCATGTTCCATCCTCTGCACCAGAAGATTGCCAGACCACAGCAACGAAGAGGAACCATGAGTGATTCGATTCAAACGCACGACGCGAGCGGCGCTCCGCCGGCGCAAAGTTCAAGCGCAAGGTTCGCGACCGCCCCGCGCTGGCACGTGGCGATTCTTTTGCGGTGTTGTCTGGCCCTGCTGGGGATCGGCGCAGTCGTAGCCCCGGCCCCGGCCGCGGAAGCAGCGCCGATGGAACTGGGCGGCAATTTTTGGAATCTAGGCTGGCATAACCCCGGCGACTGCTTCGTGAACGTGCGCGAGGTTTCCGGCGAGAATCCCTGGAACAGCCAGTTCCTCCAGGAAATTCGGGTTTATCGCTCGTTGCGGTTCATGGACTGGGATCGCACCAACGGCTCCGAGCGCGAGCAATGGAGCCAGCGCCCACAAAAAGGCAATCAACGCCAGAATCCCGTCGCCTACGAATGGATGATCGACCTGTGCAATCGCACGGGCGCCGATCTTTGGCTCACCGTTCCGCATCGCACCGTGCGGCACACGCTGGGTGATGCGCCGGCAGACTATGTCCTCCGCTTGGTGACGTTGGTCCGGACAGGTGTCGACATGGGTGAAGTGGACCTCCGGCCGATGCTGGGAAAACTGGCGCAAAGGTCAGCGGAGGAATTGATCGCAGCCGGGGGTGTTCGGACGGGCGCACCCCTCCAGTCGAACCTCAAGCTCTACCTCGAGTATTCCAACGAGACCTGGAACGGCGGGTTCAAGCAGTCGCAGTATTGCTGCGACGAAGGCCTGCTGCTGGGGCTCGATACCAACCGCTGGACAGCCGGATTTCGGTATCACGCCTGGGCGGCGGCACGGGTTTTTCACGCGGCCGAGTTGGTTCTCGGGACAAACTCGTCCCGGCTGATCAAAGTGCTGGCAACGCAGTCGGCCAATCCGTGGATCGCCGGCCAGCATCTGAAGGTGATGAAAGATCCGCGCTTCAATCCGTGGAACGTGCGGGCGAGCGCGATCGCCACGGCACCGTATTTCGGCCACAACGTGGACGGGAATGCCTTGGACGCATTCGAGCGGTTGCGCGCGTCCATCCGGAAATCGGCCGCGGATTCCGCCAAACATCGGGAGCTCGCGGATGCAGAAGGCCTGAAATTGATCGCTTACGAAGGAGGTCAGCACTTGACCCAAAATGCTCGCCTCATCAACCGTGAGCCCGGTATGGCGGCGGTTTACCGGGAGTATCTGACGGAAATGAGCCGTTTCTTCACCCATTTCTGTCACTACGCCCACGTCGGCATGGCGGGTGAGAACGGCGCGTGGGGTGCGATCGAATACACGGGACAACCGGTGACCGATGCGCCCAAGTATCGTGCGCTGAAGGAATGGGCCCAACTCAAAACCAGCCGTTCAACCGCGGTCGAACGGCAATGAGCGAAGCTGCGCGTAGTAGCGCTGCCGGCGGCTGGCTTTTAACCGCGGATGGCGCGGAGCACGCGGAGACGGCCTGGCCAACACATCGTTTGCGATTCGCCCTCGCCCCGGCCGTTGGACATTTTTCGTCCGGAGCGCGGACTTTTGGTCCGCAGCTGCTCGCCAGGGCGACGCGGCTTGAAGGTTTCAACGCTGGCGGCCGATTCCACCCGCTGCGGACTTGGAAGTCCGCGCTCCGCCGGCGCGAGCCTTACTTCGGGCGGAAACCTTTGGGCAGGTTGTGGGCTGGAGGCGGCGGAGTAGTCGCTTCGGGCTCGGCTTCTTCCTCATCCGTCGCCGGAGTTGCCGCGGCGGCAGCGATCTCCGCGGCAGCGGGCGTAGGCTCGATCGGCTCCGGAAGCCCGAGGCGCTCGCGCGCCTTCTTGGCCGCAGCGGTTTGGCCGTATTCGTCCACGATTCGCCGCAGGATCTTCGTGGCGTCGTTCGTTCGATCCAGTTTGCCCGAGTAAAGGTTGGCCAGGTGAATCGCCGCCCAGCCCCAACGTTCGGCCGGCAGCTTTTTCTTCAGCACTTCCTCGTATTCCAACGCGGCGGCCAGATAGTTGCGCAGATTGGTTTCGTAAATCTCCGCAATGCGCAGGGCCACATACTGCTCGCGGGGATGCTTGTTCAGATAGGCCCGCATCAGCCGCACGGACTCCAAATAATCGCCCTTCGCCCAGATGCGTTCGGCCTCTTCATACTCCGGGTCCTTCATCCCTTCGAGATTGTCGTTGAAGATGAAGTTTTCGGCCTTGGTGCCCACGTAGCGGGCGACGTCCCGCGCAATGACAATCGCCAGCGCAATGAACACGAAAAACATGGCCACGCCGTAGCCAGTGGCTCGCCCCAGGTTGCGCGAGGAACGCCGAACTGTGATGTCCTCGTCGTCACCCACCCCCGTAGCCGCAGCTGTGGTCGTCGAAGTCGAGGTCATCCCAGCAGCGTTGGTTTGGCCCGGGGTGGGCGCTTGAGTTGCCGCGTTCGATGTCGCGTTGGTCGTGGATGTAGAAGAGGTCGCAGCGGTGGCCGCGGCATTGGTGGGCGTGGCTGGAGCCGGGGATCCGACCGTCGGCGCCCGGGGGGCGGGCGGGGGCAGAGCTTGCAGCGCGGAATAAAGCCCGAAGCCGAGGATGGCAAGCGCCAGCGTCAGCACGACGTAAAGGACCAGTTTGACCGTTGGGTTCATCGACGAACGACCCGCGTAGTTAACCAGTCTTTAATCGGGAAAAAAGGAATTTATTAAAGCCTTTTCTTGTCAAATCACCGTTCCGTGCGGAATGACGCCGTCTTTGGGGATCACCACGATCCCGTCGCGGATGAAGTACAGCGGGTGATCGTAGTTTTCGTCCTTGCCGGCCGGCGAGATGACGACGTTGTCGCCGATGCGGGCGTTCTTGTCGATGATGGCGTTCTCGATGCGGGTGTTCTGCCCAATGCCAATGCGGGGCCGGCCCAGCAGTTCGTTCTCCATGATGCTGGCGTTGCTCTCGTAGTAGTCGCAGCCCATCATGACCACGCGATCGAGCTGGGAGCCGTTGCCGACGATGCTGCGGAGGCCAACGAGGGCGTCGGTAATGGTGGCGTGGTTGACGATACAGCCGTCCGCGATCAGGGCGTGGTTGATGGTGGCGCCGTTGATCTTCGAGGCGGGCAGGAAGCGCGGCCGGGAGAAGATGGGGGCGCTCATGTCAAAGAAATTGAACCGGGGCAGCTCGCTCACCAGATCAAGATTGGCTTCGAAGAACGCTTTGATCGTTCCGATGTCCTCCCAATAACCCTGGAAAATGTAGGAAAACACCCGGCATTTCGAAATGGCCGTCGGAATGATGTGCTTGCCGAAGTCCGTTTGATCGTTGTCCAGCAACTTGACCAGCATGTCGCGGTTGAACACGTAGATGCCCATCGAAGCCAGGAAATACTCCTCGTCGCCCTCAATGCCGAGCTGGTCGTAGCTCTCCGCGGGAATACGAATGTCATCGAGCACCGCCGGATCCTTGGGCTTCTCCACAAACCGGGTGATGCGCTTCTCCCCATTGATCTGCATCAGCCCGAACGACTGGGCAGGCTCGCGCCCCACCGGAATCGTGGCGATGGTCACGTCCGCATACGTCTCAATGTGCTGGGTGATCATCCGACGCAGATCCATGCGGTAGAGCTGGTCGCCGCTGAGGATGATGACGTACTCGAAGTCGTGGTTCAGCAGGTGGGACAGGTTTTTGCGCACGGCGTCGGCGGTGCCCTCATACCAGGACGTGCTGGTCGGCGTCTGCTCCGCAGCGAGGATTTCGACGAACCCGCCCGAGAAGTGGTCGAACTTGTAGCTTTGGGAGATGTGCCGGTGGAGCGAGGCGGAGTTGAACTGGGTCAGGACGTAGATCCGCTTGAGGTTGGAATTGATGCAGTTGGAGATGGGAATATCGACGATGCGATATTTGCCCGCCAAGGGGACGGCTGGCTTGGAGCGTTCCTTGGTGAGCGGAAAGAGGCGAGTGCCGGCGCCGCCGCCCATGACCACCGCGAGGACATTGCCCGTATTTGGAGACATCCGCTTGCTCTGGTGCATAAACGCTTTTCCTTTCGTGCGATAGATTGCCGACGAGTTGAAACAACTCTATACCTTGGGCCGCTTAACTAGGGCAAGCGGCATCCGATAGAAGCTATGGCCATGAACAGGATTACGCGCCGTGAAGTCCCGCCCGCCGGGTGGGAGCAGACGCCCTTGGGTTCATTGGACTGGAATCATTCAAGTTTATGTGTGGAATCGTAGGCTACGTCGGCAAACAACAGGCCGCCCCGATCATCGTCGAGGGCTTGCGCCGGCTCGAGTATCGCGGCTATGACAGCGCCGGCCTCTCCGTCCTTGACGGCGCGGCGCTCCAAACCGCCAAGAAAAAGGGCAAAATCGACGAGGGCCTCGCCCGAGCCGTCGCCGCCCACCCCGTGCCCGGCACCATGGGCATCGGCCATACCCGCTGGGCCACCCACGGCCCACCGTCCGACGAGAATTCCCACCCGCACCTCGACCGGTCCGGCCGCATCGCTCTCGTTCACAACGGCGTGATCGAGAACTACGATCGCCTCAAGGAACGCCTCCAAGCCACCGGCAGCGTCTTCCTCTCCGCCACCGACACCGAGGTGCTCGCCCATCTCGTCGGTGAACATTACGAAAAACTCCGCCGCGAAAGCGGCAAGTGGAAGGCCACCACGCCGCTCAAGAAAAACGCCGCGGAACTCGGCGTGCCCGACGGCCCGCACCCGCTCGCCCAGGCGGTCATGAACGCGTTGAAGGAGGTCATCGGCACCTACGGCATCGCGGTCATCTGCGCCGATTGGCCCGGGGTCATCGTCGGCGCCCGCCGCGGTTCCCCCCTCATCGTCGGCGTGGGCGAAGGCGAAAACTTTCTCGCCAGCGACGCCAGCGCGATCGTCGCGCACACGCGCCAGGCGGTCTACCTGAACGATTACGACGTCGTGACGCTCGAGGCCGGGGATTTCAAGGTGGCGAACCTCGGTTCCGACACCGCGCAGTTCCAGATCAGCCAGATCGAGTTCGATGCCTCGGCGGCTGAACGGGGCAATTTTCCCCACTACATGCTCAAGGAGATCTTCGAGCAACCGCGCACGGTGACCAATGCGTTGCGGGGTCGAATTGATCACGATGAAGCCACGGCCAAGTTCGGCGGCCTGAACATGACCACCTCCGAGCTGCGCGAGGTCGAACGCATCGTCATCCCCGCCTGCGGCACCAGCTGGCACGCCGCCTTGCTCGGCGAATATTTGTTCGAGGAATTTGCTCACATCCCAACCGAGGTCGAATACGCGAGCGAGTTCCGCTACCGCAATGCCCCCATCGAAAAACACACGCTGGTGCTCGTCATCACGCAGTCCGGCGAAACGGCCGACACATTGGCCGGCTTGCGCGAGAGCCGTCGACGCGGCCACAAGGTGCTCGCCATTTGCAATGTCGTCGGCAGCACCATCGCCCGCGAAGCCGACGGCGGCATCTACCTCCATGCCGGACCCGAGATCGGCGTGGCCTCGACCAAGGCGTTCACGTCTCAAGTCACCGTGCTCACGCTGCTCGCCTTGCACATGGGCCGCATTCGCATGCTCTCCAACAGCCGCGGTCTGCAGCTCATCCGCGCGCTGGAAACGGTCCCCACTCAAATCGAGGCCATCCTCGCCCGCAACGAGGCCATCCGCCAAGTGGCGCTGAAATACGCTTCGGCCGAGGACTTCTTCTTTCTCGGGCGCCAGCACAATTTTCCGGTGGCGCTCGAGGGCGCGCTCAAGCTGAAGGAAATCTCCTACATCCACGCCGAAGGCTATCCGGCCGCCGAAATGAAGCATGGCCCCATCGCCATGATCGACGAGAAGACGCCCACCGTGTTTGTCATCCCGAAGGATGCGCACTACGAAAAGGCATTCAGCAATCTGGAGGAAATCAAAGCCCGCAAGGGACCGGTCATTGCCATCGCCACCGAGGGCGACACGCGTGTTGCGGCCAAAGTCGACGACGTGATCTACATCCCGCCGACGCTTGACCCGGTTTATCCACTGTTGAGCGCCATTCCGCTGCAATTGCTGGCCTATCACATTGCCGTGGCCCGCGGCTGCGACGTCGACAAACCGCGGAATCTAGCCAAGAGCGTGACGGTGGAGTAGGGGCGGACGGGACCGACCAGTCGCGTCGGCATCATCGGCATCGGCGGATTGGGCCACATGGCTGTGAAGTTTGCCGCCGCGTATGGCTGCGAGGTGACTGCATTCACGTCGAGCGAAAGTAAATTCGACGAAGCGAAAGGATTTGGGGCAAACCACGTCGTCGCGACCAGGGACACGGCGGCCATCAAGAAACTCGCGGGCAGCTTCGACCTCCTGATCAGCACCGTCAACGTCCCGCTGGATTGGGATGCGATGATTGGCTCGCTCGCGCCGAATGGCCGGCTGCATGTCGTCGGCGCCGTCCTGGAACCGATCCCGGTCGCTGCATTCTCGCTCATTCTGGGACAACGCAGCGTCTCAGGTTCGCCGACTGGCTCGCCGGTCACGATCGAGACAATGCTCGACTTTGCTTCGCGTCACAACATCGCGCCGCAGACCGAGCACTTCCCGATGAGCCGGATAAATGAGGCCCTCGCGCGGCTTGATAGTATTTGTCCTATTCGCATCGAAATCTCGCTTCTACAGTAGTGGTGCTCGCAGACCCTGGCGCGGGAAGGCCGGCGCGCGAGAGGGTCGCAGGCCCAAGACGATGAACGATAAATCGAGCAGGGACGTGGAAGTCTTTGCCGCGGCGTTGGCATTACCAGCCGGGGAACGTGCGGCATTTTTGACGCGCGAATGTGGCGATGATCAAGCGTTGCGGGCGCGTATCGAGGCATTATTGCGGGCCGATTCGGAGGTGGGTGATTTCATGGAACGGTCGCCAGGAAACCCCGGTGCAAGGAGCATCCACGCCATCGGCGCGAAGCCGGGGGACCGCATTGGTCGCTACAGGCTGTTGCAGCAGATCGGCGAGGGCGGTGCCGGGGTGGTGTTCATGGCGGAACAGGAGGAGCCGGTTCGTCGCAAGGTTGCCCTGAAGATCATCAAGCCGGGCATGGATACGAAGAGCGTGATCGCGCGATTCGAGGCCGAACGACAGTCGCTGGCTCTCATGGATCATCCCAACATCGCCAAGGTGTTCGATGCCGGGGCGACGGAATCCGGACGGCCGTTCTTCGTCATGGAACTCATCCGCGGCGTCAAGATCACGGACTATTGTGATCAGAATTCGCTGACGACCGTGGAGCGGCTCGGGCTTTTCGTGCAAGTGTGTCAGGCCGTGCAGCACGCGCACCAAAAGGGCATCATTCACCGCGACCTCAAACCTTCGAACGTCATGGTGACGGGGACGGTCGAGGGCGATCCGTTGCCCGTGGTGATTGATTTCGGCATCGCCAAAGCGACTACGAATCAGCGGTTGACCGACAAGACACTATTCACCGCGTTCGAGATGCTCATCGGGACGCCCGCGTATATGAGTCCGGAGCAGGCCGCGCTTTCCAGCGCGGACGTGGACACGCGTACGGACATCTATAGTCTCGGCGTGCTGCTTTACGAACTGGTGACCGGTTCGACACCGTTCGACGGCGGGGCGCTGCTCAGGGCTGGGCTCGATGAAATCCGCCGGGTGATTCGAGAGGTGGAGCCGGCCCGTCCCTCCACTCGCTTGAGCAGGTTGGCGGCGGCCGATCTGACGACGGTGGCGCAACACCGTCGGGCCGAGCCGCCTAATCTCATTCGTTCCGTGCGCGGCGATCTGGACTGGATCGTAATGAAGTCGCTCGAAAAGGATCGCACGCGCCGATACGAAACCGCCAACGGCTTGGCGCTCGACGTAAGACGCTTCCTGGCCAACGAGACTGTTTCCGCGCGCCCGTGCAGCAAGCTCTACAAGTTCAGAAAGGCAGTGCAGCGGAACAGATTGCTCTCCGTTGGCATCGGGATTATTGCCGCGCTCATCGTGGCGAGTCTGGCGGTGGTGACGGCTTCTCTTGGCAACGAACGACGGGCGCGGCTGACGGCGCAAACCGAAGAAACGAGGAGCCGGCAAGTCACCAGGTTTCTTAAAAACATGCTGGAAGGCGTCGGACCGTCGGTCGCGCGCGGGCGCGACACCGAAATGTTGCGCGAGATTTTGGACAAGACTGCGCAAGAGATCGGCGGACAGGTTCGCAATCAGCCAGCCGTCGAGGCGGAGATCCGCGGTTTCGTCGGGCATCTCTACTTCGAGCTTGGAAACTACGAAGGTGCGGAGGCGATGGCCCGTGCCGCGCTGGCCCTGCGCCGCAGACTATCCGGGCCAGAGAGTGCGGAAGTCGCCGCATCGCTCGACGATTTGGGTGGGGCGCTTTGGAAACAGCGCAAACTGGGGGAAGCCGAAACCGCCTACCAGGAGGCCCTCGTCATTCGGCGACGACTTTTCGGACCTGAACACGCGGACGTGGCGGCGACGCTCAACAATCTGGGCGCGGTGTACCGGCGTCAGAAGAAACTTGCCGAGGCCGAGGTGCTGACGCGAGAGAGTCTGACGATCCGTCGCCAATTGTTCGGTAACGAGCATCTGGACGTGGCGGATTCGCTGAGAAACCTCGCTATCGTGCTCGGGGATCGCGGCCGCCGCGCCGAAGCCGAAGAGGCTGCGCGAGAGATGCTGGCCTTGCGCCGCCGGTTGCTAGGCAACGATCATCAGCTGGTGGCGGCAGCGGCAGCCGACCTGGCGTGGGTCTTGGGCGACAAATCGACGGAGGCCGAGGCTCTGGAGACGGAGGCATTCGGCATCCAGCGAAAAATTTTGGGTGACGATCATCCCGACGTTGCCAAGTCCATCTACCTGCTCGGTGATCGCATGAGGCGAAACGGCAACCTCACTGAGTCCCACGCGGTATTGCGGGCGGCCCTCTCCATCCAGATCAAGCTGTTGGGCGAGGACCATCCGGATGTCCTGGCCACCATGGTTGGCCTTGCTTCGACATTGGAAAAGGAGGGCAACTGGGCGGAAGCAGAGATGGTGCGGCGACAAACTCTGGAACTGAGACGCAAACGCGACGGACCCGAGAACACTCAGACCATCGCGGAGGTGGAAGCGTTCGTCCGCGCTCTCCGGGAGCAAAAGAAGCTGCAGGAGGCGGAACAGATCCTGCGCGAGGCGCTCACTCCCGCGCTTGTGAGCAAGCCCGCTAGCGTAAAACTCCTGTTTCAACGGGCCGATCTTCTGGGTCGCCAGGGTCGTTGGGAAGCCGCTGCGGCCGATGCGGCCCGGTGCATCGAGTATCAACCGGCTGAACACTACCATTACCACATGCTCGCGCCGCTGCTGGTGGTGACTGGCAATCGTCCGGCATATGACCAACTCTGCCGGAAGATTCTCGCGGCGTTCTCTGATACGACCAATCCTTACTGGGCTCAACGGATGGCAATTGATTGCGTGCTGGTGCCGAACTCCAATGTGGATCTTCAGCTGGTGGACAAGCTCGCCGAGATCGCCGTCACTCGCGGCAGTGGGGAGGCATCCGCTTTGCCCTATTTCCAGGTGTGCAAGGCGATGTCAAGCTATCGACTTGGGCGCTACGCCGAAGCGCAGCTCTGGGCGGAAAAGGCGCTCAACAGTCGTCCGGCCTACGCCAGTGCGCACGCCTGCGCCGTGTTGTCGATGACACATTGGCAACTCGGCCACCGGGAGGAAGCCCGCACCATGTTGGCAAAGGGAGACGCTCTGGCGCCGGCCATCACCCCTGAGCGCGGCTCAGAGAGTCTCGATGCTTCCTGGGTAGCTTGGCTCATTGCGCGCATCGGGTTGGACGAGGCCACGACGCTCATGCAGTCACAGCCGTCGGAAAAGGTCGTGACCAAACCGTAACATAAATGCCGTTGCTACTCCCAGTCCCGGTGCGACCCTCGTGTCCGAACATGAGTGACGCCACGCTATTGCTGGCCGCGGTGGAGCAGGGGGACCCGCGGGCTAACGAGAAGCTGCTCGAACTCGTCTATGACGAGTTGCGGCGGCTGGCAACCTACCGAATGGCCCAGGAAGCCCCCGGGCAAACGCTCCAACCCACTGCGCTGGTCCACGAAGCCTGGCTGAAGCTGGTGGGCGCGGGGGATCGAAGGTTTGAGAATCGCGCCCACTTCTTTGCGGTGGCGGCCGAAGCCATGCGCCGCATCCTGATTGATCGTGCGCGACGACGACAAACGATGCGACACGGCGGAAAACACGATCGTGTCGAGATCGAGGAATGCAATCTTGCGGCTCCCGACGATGACGATCAGTTGCTCGCGGTGAACGAAGCGCTCGAAAAGCTTGCCCGCGAACATCCTGCCCAAGCCCAGGTCGTCAAGCTGCGCTATTTCGGCGGCATGACCAACGAGGAGACCGCCCAAGCCCTCGATGTCTCTGTGGCCACTGTGAAGAACTACTGGGCTTTCGCCCGCGCCTGGCTGTTCGACGCCATCCGCGCCCGGTGATTTTGATCTCGTCCGTCCTCGTCCCGAAAGTTTCCCGCGCCCGCGTTAGCCTTTTCGCGGTGGATTATCGCCTTGTTTAGTGACGGGTCGCATGACGCTTCCGAAAACGGTCCGAGCCGCGTTTAGCTTCCCGTGAATCTATGCGGAAACACGAAACCAATGCGCGGCAATCTGGGGGAAACAAAAATTCGCGCCGCCAATTTCTAATCACCGGCGCGGGAGCGACTGCCGCGGTGTTTGTCGCAATGTCTGTCCCGGCAGGAGATGGCAATTCTCGCCCTCATTCCGATCACGAACCGAATCCAACTGCGAAAGGAGCCAACAATATGAGTCATCTCACCACCAAAGACGGCACGACGATTTACTACAAAGACTGGGGTCCGAAGAACGGCCCGGTCATCACTTTCAGCCACGGCTGGCCACTATCGGCGGACGCGTGGGAAGCGCAGATGTTCTTCCTTGCATCGCATGGTTTTCGCTGCATCGCACATGATCGGCGCGGGCATGGACGTTCCAGTCAGCCGTGGGATGGCAACCACATGGACCAATACGCCGACGATCTGGCCGAGCTCTTTGAGAAACTCGATTTGAAGAACGTGACGATGGTCGGGCACTCGACCGGCGGCGGCGAAGTTGCGCGTTACATCGGTCGGCACGGCACGAAGCGCATCGCGAAGGCCGTGCTCATGGGCGCAGTGCCGCCCATCATGCTCAAGACACCTGCCAATCCCGGCGGTTTGCCGATCGAGGTCTTCGACGGCTTTCGCGCCGCCTACCTCGCGGACCGCGCGCAATTCTTCCTCAATGTTGCGAGCGGCCCGTTCTTCAATTTCAACCGCCCTGGAGCAAAGGTTTCACAAGGATTGATTCAATCCTGGGTGATGCAGGGTCTGATGTGCGGCCACAAGAACGGTTACGACTGCATCAAGGCGTTTTCCGAGACTGATTTCACCGAAGATCTGAAAAAGTTCGATGTGCCCACGCTGATCGTTCACGGCGACGATGATCAGATCGTTCCCATCGATGCTTCCGCGAAGCTGTCGGCCAAGCTGGTCAAGAATTCCGTCCTGAAAATTTATCCCGGTGGTTCGCACAGCCTCGGGGATACGAGCCGAGATCAGTTCAACAAAGATCTGCTGGAGTTCATCAGGTCATGATTCCCGGCCGTGATCGCTAGGGAATTCGCGCATACGAGCGAGAAGGACCAAACAAATGAAGACGATTTCTCCCACCAACCGAACCTTCGGTGTCTCCCGCCGGCACTCTCGCATGACCGCGCGTGCGGCGGCGGCGGTCCTCTGCCTGACACCCCGAGCTCTGCTGGCCGGTGATAAAAGCTCGGTCATGACGATGCGCGGCGCCGCCGCTACGGCCAGGGTCACTATCGAAAGTCCGAATCACACTTCTCCAAAAGGCAATTGACATGTCACAGAAACTCGCAGGAAAGATCGCTCTCATCACGGGCGGCAGCAGCGGCCTTGGCCTTGCCACGGCGCAGCGATTCGTCGCGGAAGGCGCGCATGTGTTCATCACCGGGCGCCGTCAGCCGGAACTGGACGCTGCGGTCAAACAGCTCGGCCACAACGCCACGGGTGTCCGGAGCGACGTTTCGGAGATCGCGGATCTCGACCGCCTCTTCGCGACCATCAAAGAGCAGAAAGGTCGGCTCGACATTCTTTTCGCAAACGCGGGTGGCGGTGCGTTCGTGCCGTTGGACCAAGTCACAGAGGAGCACTTCGACAAGTATTTTGGGATCAACGTCAAGGGCACGCTCTTCACCGTTCAGCGGGCGGTGCGACTGATGCCGCAGGGCGGAGCGATCGTCATCAACGGTTCGATGGTTTCCATCAAGGGTGTGCCGGGATTCGGGGTTTATGCCGCCACGAAAGCCGCCCTCCGCTCGTTCGCAAGGACATGGGCCGTGGACCTCAAAGGGCGTAACATTCGCGTCAATGTCGTGAGTCCTGGCGCCGTCGTGACGCCGGCCTACAAGAGCGAACTCGGATTGAACGATGAGGAGATCAAGGCTTTCGCAGATCAAGCCGGGGCGACAACTCCGCTCGGACGCACGGGCACGCCGGATGAAATCGCGAAGGCTGTGCTGTTTCTCGCTTCGGACGAGAGCAGTTACGTCAACGGTATCGAACTCTTCGTGGATGGCGGGGCAGCGCAAATCTGATGAAGCAGTCAAGTCATGAGGAGGGCCTGCTGAAGTTTGGAAACCCATCAAGGCCTACTGGAAGGATCGCCCTGACGCCAACGGGGCAGAGTTGCGCAAGTTCCTCACTATGGACACTACCCGCGGCATCAACAACCAACCCTTAACGTAACCACTTCATGAAAACTACCCATAGTCATCAGTTCTCTCGTCGCAGGTTTCTCGTCTCTTCCTCCCTCCTGACCGCCGCCATTGCCACTAGGCCGTGGGGTCTGGCTGCCCAAACGCAAAGCCCGGTCATCACCATGCGCCAAGCGGCCGCTTTGGCGAAAATCACGACCCACCCAGTCCGTGGAAACGTCAGCATGCTCGAAGGGGCAGGCGGCAACATCGCCGTGCTGGCCGGACGCGACGGAATGTTGCTCGTCGATGCGGGCATCACCGCCTCCCGACCTGCGATTACGGACGCTCTGGCCCGCATCAGCGCTGATCCCGTCAAATATCTAATCAACACACATTGGCACTTCGACCACACCGATGGCAACGAGTGGCTTCACTCGGTCGGCGCGGAAATCATTGCGCACGAGAATACCCGCAAGCACCTCTCGAAATCGACACGCGTGGATGCCTGGAACTTTACCTTTCCGCCTTCGCCGGAGGGTGCGTTGCCCGCAAAGGTGTTCCAGAAAAAACACACGTTGCGTGTAAACGGTGAAAAGCTCCTGCTGAGTCATTACCAATCCTCGCACACGGACTCCGACATTTCGGTGGTGTTCTCGGACGCGGACATTTTTCACACCGGCGATGTCTGGTGGAACGGGCATTACCCGTTCATCGACTACAATACGGGCGGCAGTATCAACGGTATGATCGCTGCGACGGAGCACACTCTGTCCATCGTCGGTAAAAAGACGCTGATCATCCCGGGCCACGGCCCCGTCGGAGGCCAAAGTGATCTCAGGACATACCGCGACATGCTTGTCACCGTGCGCGACAAGGTGGCCGCCCTTAAGAAGCAGGGCATGACACTGGACGAAGTAATTGCCGCCAAACCCACCGCCGATTTCGATGCGAAGTGGGGCGGCTTTGTCATCAACGGCCCGACGTTTACGACGTTGGTTTACGCCGGAGTTTGAACCCCATGCGTTCAAGGCGAGCCAATGAACAACTCTTCAACCCAAGCCGAAAACTTCGACCTCCTGGTGCTGGGAAGCGGCGAAGCTGGCAAATACCTCGCTTGGACGATGGCAGGGAAAGGGGCAAGAACCGCTGTGGTGGAACGAAAATATGTCGGCGGTTCGTGTCCCAACATCGCGTGCCTGCCGAGTAAGAATATTATCCATAGCGCCAAGGTTGCTTCCCTAGTCTTTCGCAGCCAGGAGTTCGGGATTTCCAAGGACAACTGCCGAATCGACATGGCCGGCGTGCGCGCTCGGAAGCGCCGCATGGTTGACGGCTTGGTGGACACGCACTCCGCAAACTTTGACGCAAGCGGTGCGGAATTGATCGTTGGCACGGGCCGCTTTACCGGGACACGAACCATCGCGGTGTCTTTGCCTGACGGCGGCGAACGTGTGCTTCGCGGCAAAAATGTCGTCATCAGCACGGGCAGTCGTACAAGCATTGATTTCACTCCGGGACTTCGCGAGGTCGGCCCGCTCACTCATGTGGAAGCACTCGAACTCGATCACATTCCCGATCACCTGCTGGTTCTCGGCGGAGGCTACATCGGCCTGGAACTGGCCCAGGCGATGAGGCGCCTTGGCAGCAACGTTACGATCATTGAGCGGAATTCCCGTCTGGCGCATCGGGAAGATCTAGACGTGTCGGATGCGTTTGGCGAATTATTCCGGGACGAAGGAATTCGGGTGATTACAGATGCCGTGGTGAAACGGGTCGAGGGGAAATCCGGTCAGGGAATCAAGGTCCACATTGTCCGGGGTGGTGTGGAAGATATGCTCGAAGGCTCGCACCTCCTGATCGCAACCGGCCGCACGCCGAACACTGAAAACCTTGGACTCGAACTTACCGGGGTCGAGACGACTGAACGCGGGTTTATCAAAGTAAATGAACAGCTGAAGACGACGGCCCCCGGTGTCTGGGCCACGGGCGATTGCGCCGGAAGCCCGCACTTCACGCACATCGCATTCGATGACTTTCGCGTCGTTCGGGACAATCTCGTGGGGGGCAACCGCGTGACGACCGGACGCCAGGTGCCTTTCTGCGTTTTCACCGACCCTGAGTTCGCGCGGGTCGGTCTCAGCGAGACCGAGGCAAAGAAGCTGGGTGTGAATTATCGGATGGAAAAGATTCCAATGAGCGCTGTGTTACGAGCACTCACGCTTTCAGAAACGCGCGGTTTTCTCAAGGTGTTGATTGAGCCAAAGTCGGACCGCATTCTGGGCTTTGCCGCGTTCGGTGTGAACGCCGGTGAGATTCTGGCGCCCGTGCAGATCGCCATGCTGGCGGACCTTCCATTCACCGCCCTGCGCGATACCATTTTCACCCATCCCACCTTGGCTGAGGGACTGATTCCGCTATTCGCCAATGCGCCATCCGGAACGGCCCCGGCCTCCGTCGGGGGCAGAACCAAGGGCAATTAACCTTCAACCCGACGAGAATCATGGCCCCAAGACCCAATCCGTTTTCGGCAGTGCGTCCGGATCGCGGCTCACGTCCCGTGAGGCTTCAACCTGGATTCGATTGCGAAGAGCCTTGGGCATTTCGATGCCACGCTTGCGTATTTTGGCGGCAAGCCGCGCTCCGGTGGAACTCCATGCGCCGCGTCGTTCAACTACTGCCATGAAGGCGATTACATTTCTCACATCTTTGCCAATTTCCGAGCCGGGCAGCCTCGTTGACGTGACTCTGGAGTGTCCCTCTCCCGGGGTTCGGGACCTACTAGTGGAGGTCCGGGCGATCTCGGTGAATCCCGTTGACGCAAAAATCCGCGGCGGTGGTGGGCCCCGTGGCCAGACCGACCCGAACAAGCTGCTCGGATGGGATGCGGCCGGAATCGTCAAGGAGGTCGGAAGTGAAGTAAGGCTGTTTGCCCCCGGTGACGAGGTCTACTACGCCGGATCGATTGATCGCAGTGGTTCTTACGCCGAGTTTCAGTTGGTGGACGAACGTATTGTCGGCCGCAAACCGGCCACCATCGGTTTTGCCGAAGCTGCCGCCCTGCCTCTCACGACGATCACCGCCTGGGAATTGATGTTTGACCGGCTCCGGATTCAGCCCGGCCAGTCAGGTAACAAGGGGAGCTTGCTCATCATCGGCGGTGCGGGAGGTGTTGGCTCCGTCGCCATACAACTGGCACGTTGCCGCACGGGCCTCACCGTCATTGCAACCGCTTCACGTCCCGAAACGCAGGATTGGTGTCGCGAAATGGGCGCGCACCACGTCATCGATCACCGCCAGCCACTGTCCGGACAAGTCAGGGCGATCAATCCGGAAGGGGTGCAATTCGTTCTGGCCCTGACCAAGACCGAGGATCACTACGACGAGATCATCGAGGCGATGGCGCCGCAGGGCGCACTCGGACTGATCGAAAACGTCGCGAGGCCGCTCGACATCAACAAACTCAAACCCAAGAGCATTTCGTTGCATTGGGAATTCATGTTCACCCGCGGGCGCCACCAGACCGCCGACATGGGCGAACAGGGCAAGCTGCTGAATGAGGTGGCTGAGTTGGTTGATGCCGGGCGGGTGCGTTCAACCCTGCGTGAACACCTTGGTGTAATCAACGCCACCAACTTGAAGCGCGCCCACGCGATCGTCGAGAGTGGCAAGGCCGTCGGTAAAATTGTCCTGGAGGGATTTTGATTGTGCTTCAGAACACAAAAAAATGCAGAGCACTGAGATGTATCCTCGCGAGAGCAGTTGCAGGTTGATTCCCCAAACGATTCCAAAGAACTCGAATTGAACCATGGAAGACGTCATTGCCATCACCGTCAGCAGCACTGACGCGGGCAAGCCCGGTTGCGAGGCGGAATCCAAACGGTGGCACGAGTTTCTGCAGCGCTCCTTCACCCTGCCGGGACAATTGGGCGTGCGCGTAGTGCGCCCTGCACCGGGCAGAGGCTCGCGCAACCGGCACGGTTCGCAGACGGACATCAAATCGACAAACCAAAGCAAAACACAAACATGAGCACACACTTCACGAAGAAACTGGCGGGCAAAGTCGCGGTGGTCACCGGCGCGTCCAAAGGCATCGGCGCGGCCATCGCCAGACACCTCGCGGCGGAAGGCGCATCCGTGGTCGTCAATTACTCCTCTAGCAAGGTTGGCGCTGACAAGGTGGTCGCCGACATCACCAGCGCGGGCGGAAAAGCCGTGGCGGTTCAGGCGGATATGGCCAGGAAAGACGACATTGACCGCCTGTTCGTCGAAACGAGGAAGACTTTTGGCCGGCTCGACATCCTGGTGAACAACGCGGGCATCTACGAGTTTGCGCCGATCGAGTCCGTAACCGAGGAGCTATTCCAGAAGCAATTCAGCTTGAACGTGCTCGGACTCCTGCTCGCTTCGCAGGCGGCCGTGAAGCTGTTTGATTCCGCGGGCGGCAGCATCATTAACATCAGCTCGGTTGTCAGCACGCTGGGCTTCCCGAACGCCTCGGTTTACAGCGGCACGAAGGGCGCGGTGGATTCGATCACTCGCGCATTGGCCAAGGAACTTGGCCCGCGCGGTATTCGTGTCAACGCCATCAATCCCGGCATGGTGGAGACGGAGGGAACGCATTCCGCTGGCATCGCGGAGAGCGAGATGCGCAAGCAGGTCGAAGCCATGACTCCGCTGGGCCGCATCGGGAAACCCCAGGACATCGCCGGCGCGGCGGTCTTCCTTGCGTCCGCCGACTCGTCTTGGATCACAGGTGAGACTGTCGTGATTTCCGGTGGCAATCGCTAAAAGAGCATCTTATGCCCGCCTTAACCCCACTCGGCATCATCCACACCGCGATCAGCCTGGTTGCGCTTGGCGCGGGCATCTTCGCTCTCGTCCGCGAGAGGGAAATCTCGCCGCGAAACTTCGTCGGCAAACTCTACATCTGGACCACCGTGCTTACCTGCCTGACGGGTTTTCCCATCATGCAACACGGCGGCTTCGGTAAACCGCACGCGCTCGGCATCGTAACGCTCGTCGTGTTGAGCGTTGCGGCGCTGGCCGGTAAACTCAAGTTCGGTCGCGCCTCGCGCTACGTCGAGACCGTCAGCTACTCGGCGACGTTCTTCTTCCACTGGATTCCCACCGTTGTCGAAACGACCACGCGGCTGCCCGTCGGAGCGCCGTTGATCACGAATCGAGACGGCCCTGAGCTGCAGGCCGCGACCGGTGTGTTGTTTCTCCTGTTCCTGATCGGGGCGACGCTGCAAGTCCGGCGATTGCGATTGCGCTCACCGGGACGAGAACAAAGTCAAACAACTTTACCCGCAGTACATTCCTCGCCGCGAAACTGACCGCAACCAAACCATCAAACGGTATGACAAACTTTCAAAAACGCTACGCGCCTTGGGCTGGCGCCATGTGCGCCAGCTTGATCGCACTTTCAATCATGTCGGTCGTTGCCGCTGCGCCCGCGCCACAAAGCCGTTTCGCCGAGGTGAACGGCGTTCGTTTGCATTATCGGATAGCCGGCCATGGCGCACCTGTCGTGTTGCTGCATGGTTACACCCAGGACAGCCATATGTGGCTGCCATTGATGGCGGAACTGGCCAAGACACATACCGTCATCGCCCCCGACTTGCGGGGCTTTGGTGAATCGTCCGCGCCGACGAATGGTTACACCAAGGCCGAGCTGGCGCAGGACGTTCACGCGCTCTTGCAAAGCCTCGGCCACAAACGTGTGAGGATTGTCGGGCACGACATCGGGCTGATGGTAGCTTACGCATACGCGGCGCAATATCCGGCCGAGGTGGATCGGATCGTGTTGATGGACGCGTTTCTACCGGGCGTCGGCGACTGGAGAAATGTCTGGCTGATGCGCGACTTGTGGCATTTCCATTTCTACGGCGAAGTGCCGCTGGCGCTGGTCAAGGGTCGCGAGCGGACTTACTTCGAGCATTTCTGGAACGACTTCGCCGCCGACCGCACCCATTCAATACCGGAACGCGATCGCCGGCTTTACGCGGAGGCGTACGCGCAGCCGGGTCATATGCGCGCCGGCTTCGAGGTGTTTCGTGCGTTCGAGCAGGACGCGAAGGATTTTGCGCGCCTCGCCCAAACTCCGTTGCCGATGCCCATGCTGGTGTTGACCGGAGAAAAGGCTTCGGGCGAATTCCTGATTCAGCAAGGCCGGCTGGTGGCGACGAATGTGGAAGGCGTCGTCATTCGCGGGTCGGGCCACTGGCTCATGGAGGAAGCGCCGGAGCAGGTGATTCCCAAACTCGTCGAATTTCTCAACCGTTAATCACATTGTCTGAACCAAACCGAAACACAAACCCATCGAGAGAAACAATATGAATCAATACCACAAACTCTACACCCCGGAAGATTCCGCCGTCGTGTTCATAGACCATCAGCCGCAGATGCTCTTTGGCGTGGCCAACACCGATCGCGCCACGCTGATCAACAACGTCACGCTCCTCGCCAAGGTCGCGAAAGAGTTCAAAGTGCCCGCCGTGCTTACCGCCGTTGAGACCGAATCCTTCAGCGGTTATGTCTGGCCGCAGTTGCTGGATGTTTTTCCCGGCCAGCAAGTCGTGGAACGCACCTCGATGAACTCGTGGGATGACGCCGGTTTCCGCAAAGCCATCGAAGCCACCGGCAAAAAGAACATCATCATGACCGGTCTGTGGACGGAAGTGTGCGTGACGTGGCCGACCATCGAAATGCTCGGCGCGGGCTACAACATTTACGTCGTGGAAGATTGCTGTGGCGCGACTTCGCCCGCCGCGCAGGAAGCCGCGCTCTCACGCATGGTGCAGGCAGGGGCAGTGCGAGTAACCACCATCGCGGCCCTGCTTGAATGGCAGCGCGACTGGGCGAAGAAGGAGCATTACAACAACCTCATGGGTTTGCTCAAACAACAGGGCGGCGCTTACGGCAGCGGCGTGGAATACGCCTACACGATGGTCCATCATGCGCCGCAGTCGGCGCAGAAGCCGCAGGTCGTTCCGAAGAAAGCTGCGCACTGAGTTTGGAACGGCAGGAGCGCGGGCTTAAGCCCGCTTCAACGTGGTGTTGTCCGCTCGCATGAAATTGTGATGGACGCACCAAGAAGTCCGGAAGTTGAAGCGGCGTGAACGCCGCGCTCCGCCGCACAACTTATGCGCGAACCATGCCTGAGCCTGCTGATGATGACTTGCACCACCATGTCCGGCGCGGAACGGCCTTCGTTCCAGACGTTGCGTTACAACGAGGACTGGTCATCTCTGCACGATCCGTCCCAGCGCACCGACTGGTCCGACACAGTGAAGTTCATTCCGCTGGATGGCACGAACGCTTATGTCTCATTCGGCGGCGAGGCGCGGCTCAAATACGAACGCTATGACGAACCGGTCTTCAATCAGCGGCCGGCGGACAACGATGGTTTTTTGCTCCAGCGTTATCTTTTGCACGCGGATGTTCAGCTCGGTCCGCACTTTCGCGCGTTTGGCCAGCTTCAAAGCTCGCTCGAAGATTTCCGCACCGGCGGGCCACGTCCCACGGATCGCGATGATCTCGATTTGCACCAAGCGTTTTTCGACGCTGCCAATTTGTGGGGCAACCGCAACGAAGTGACGTTCCGCGCGGGCCGTCAGGAGATGGCTTACGGCTCGCAGAGGCTCGTCAGCGTGCGCGAATCACCGAACAACCGGCTCGCGTTCGACGCCGTCCGCGTGTTGACCCAGTTCGGCGAGTGGCGCGCAGATACCTGGCTCGCGCAACCGGTCGAAGTTGACCACGCCGTTTTTGACGACCAGCGGATTGACGAAACAACTTTCTGGGGCGGCTACGTTTCCGGCCCGTTGTCTTTCATTTCTGGCCTCAACTCAGACTTCTATTATCTCGGCCTGTCGCGTGGCAACGCGCGATTCGCACGCGGCACGGCGGATGAAGTCCGCCATTCGCTCGGCACTCGTTTGTTCGGCAAACACGGCGCGCTTGATTGGAACTTTGAATTCGTCGGCCAGTTCGGTTCTTTTGGCAACGATGACATTCTGGCGTGGACAGCCGCTTCCGACACGGGCTGGACTTTTGCCGATGCGCCAGCCAGGCCACGAGTGTTCCTGCGCGCCGACATCGCGAGTGGCGACGACGGGGGCTCGAACCTCGGCACGTTCAATCCGCTGTTTCCACGCGGCGCTTATTTCAACGAAGCCTCGCTCATCGGCCCGCAGAACCTGATGGACCTTCAGCCCGGCGTCGAACTCGCGCTCTCGAAATCCGTGAAGCTCACCGCGAGTTGTGACTTCGTCTGGCGCGAAAGCCTCGATGACGGCGTGTATGGCGTCGCGTTGAATCTGCAAGTGCCGCCCGGTGCGAGCCGCGACCGTTACGTGGGCACGTTTCCCAGCGCAACGCTCGTGTGGCAGGCCGGTCGCCACCTGAATCTGACGCTGAATTGCGTGGCTTACCTCTTCGAAGATTTTGTGAAGGAGTCGTTGCCGAATCAGCAGAACGGGAGCTACGTGTCCGTTGCCGTCACTTTTCGGTTTTGATTATGCCCATCCACATTGCCATCACCCGTCGCGTGCGGCCCGGCTGCGAAGCGGAGTTTCAGCAGGCGTTGCGTGAATTCCTGCAAACGTCGTTCGCGCATGCCGGGGTGCTGGGCGCAACGATGCTCGTGCCGCCGCCTGGTTCGGACTCGCGTGAGTTCGGCATCCTGCGCACGTTCGCCGATGACAGGGAACGCGACGACTTCTACGCCTCAGCCATCTTCAAGGCGTGGGAGGAAAAGTGCCGGCCATTGACGGAAAGCGGCTCGTGGACGTACCGCCAGTTGCACGGACTCGAAGCATGGTTTCGTTCGCCGCACAATCCACCACCCAAATGGAAGATGGCGGGGGCCACGCTGCTCGGCGTTTATCCGGCGAGTCTGCTTCTTTCTGTGGCGGTGGGCGACGCCGTTCACACCTGGCCGTTGCTGGCTCGCTCGCTGGTTTTTGCCGTTGGCATGGTTGCGCTGCTCACCTGGGTGGTGATGCCGGTGGTGACGCGCCTGCTGCACTGCTGGCTGCATCCGCAGAGCGAAAAGGATTTTGAGAAATGAACCGCAGTTCATCACGACGGAATTTCATCAAGGCCGGCGCTGCGGCGCTGGCTGGAACTCTGGGAGGATGCGTTATGACAGCAACAAACAACAATCATGCGGACCTGATTCTTTACAACGGCCGCATCGCCACGCTCGATCCAAAGTATCCCGAGGCGACGAATCTCGCCGTCAAGGACGGCCGCATCGTCGGCGTGGGCGAAGCGGAGGAATACAAGCGCGGGCCGAACACGAAGGTGATTGATCTAAAAGGTCGCCGCGTGATCCCCGGACTCAATGACTCGCACCTGCACGTCATTCGCGGCGGGTTGAATTACAACATGGAACTGCGGTGGGACGGCGTGCCTTCGCTGGCCGATGGGCTGCGCATGTTGAAGGAGCAGGCGCAGCGTACGCCACCGGGTCAATGGGTTCGCGTCGTGGGAGGCTGGAGTGAATTTCAATTCGCCGAACGCCGGATGCCGACGCTGGAAGAAATCAACGCCGCCGCGCCGGAGACGCCAGTGTTCATTCTGCATCTTTATTGTCGCGCGCTGCTGAACAAAGCGGCGTTGCGTGCCTGCGGTTACACGAAAGACACGCCGAATCCGCCGGGCGGCGAAATCCAGCGTGACCACGCTGGCACTCCCACCGGCCTGCTCATCGCGCGGCCCAACGCGACGATTCTTTACGCCACGCTCGCCAAAGGGCCGAAGCTGCCGCCGGAGCACCAGATGAATTCCACGCGCCACTTCATGCGCGAACTCAACCGGCTCGGGCTCACGAGCATCATTGACGCGGGCGGCGGCTTTCAGAATTACCCGGACGACTACGCCATCATCAACCAGCTCCACGAGCGCGGAGAGCTGACCCTGCGCATCGCCTACAATCTCTTCACGCAAAAACCGAAGCAGGAGAAGGAGGACTTTGCGCGTTGGATCAAGATGACCGGCCCGGGCAGGGGCGACGATTATCTCCGCTGCAATGGCGCGGGGGAAATGCTCGTGTTCAGCGCCGCCGACTTCGAGGACTTCCTCGAACCGCGTCCGGATCTCAACGCCTCCTTGGAAGGTGAATTGAAGGAAGTCGTCGCCCTGCTTGCCGCGAACAAATGGCCGTTCCGCCTGCACGCCACCTACGACGAAAGCATCACGCGCTTCCTGAATGTGTTTGAGGAGGTGAATCGGGACGTCCCGTTCCAGGGCTTGAACTGGTTCTTTGACCACTGCGAGACGATCTCGGATCGCAACCTGGATCGCGTGAAAGCGCTGGGCGGCGGCATCGCCGTCCAGCATCGCATGGCGTTCCAAGGCGAATACTTCATGCAACGCTACGGCAAGCAGGCCGCTGAACGCACGCCACCCGTTCGCAAGATGCTCGAACTCGGCGTGCCAGTCGGCGCAGGCACAGATGCCACGCGCGTAGCGAGCTACAACCCGTGGGTTTCGCTCTATTGGCTCACCACGGGCAAGACCGTGGGCGGCGCATCCATGTATCCCGATAAGAACTGCCTCAGTCGGGAGGAAGCACTAAGACTCTACACTCAGGGCAGCAGTTGGTTCTCGAGCGAAAGCGGAAAGAAAGGCGCGATTGCTCCTGGCCAGTTGGCGGATTTCATTGCACTCACGGACGACTATTTTTCAGTGCCGGAAGAACAAATCAAAGGCATCGAGTCTGTCCTGACGGTTGTTGGTGGAAAAATTGTTCATGCAGCAGGTGATTTCACATCGCACGCGCCGCCACCAATTCCAGTGTTGCCTGAGTGGTCGCCTGTGAAAGTGTTCGGCGGCTACGGCGCTCCGGTGGATGTTCGCAAAGCTGCTCGTGCCGGCGTGCCACTGCCGCAACATCAGCACGACGCCAAGTGCCATCAGCACGGCTGCGATCACGCCGCACACCAACTACTCGCCGGCATTGAAGCCGCCGGCAATCGCTACGTCGGCTTCTTTGGCTTTGGTTGCGACTGCTTCGCATTTTGACAACGGGCTCTGAAAACAAAGCTCCGTTCGACCAGGAGCGACTTTCGGTAGACAACCCGCCGCGCGATGGTCCCCTTGTAAAATCAGCCAACTTGCCCTCGCTGGATGGCATCAGTGTTCGATCGCATTGACGCGCGCCGTGTGTCGCCCACCGCTGAAAGCTGTCGTCAACCATGCTCGCACAATCTCCAAGGCCAGCTCGGCGGGAATGGTTCGCTGCCCGATCGCCAGCACGTTGGCGTCGTTGTGCTCGCGCGACCAGCGAGCTGTGTCAAGACTCCAGCACAGCGCGCACCGGATGCCGCGCACCTTGTTGGCCACGATCGCCTCGCCATTGCCCGAACCGCCGAGCACGATGCCCCGTTCACACTCGCCGCGGGCCACCGCATCAGCCGCGGGCCGGATAAACGCGGGATAGTCCGCTGGCGTGTCGCTGTGCGTGCCGAAATCGCGAACCTCGTGACCAAGAGTTTGAAGGAGCACCTTGATCTCTTCCTTATAGGCAAATCCCGCATGATCCGAGGCAATGGCGATTTTCATGACAGGTCAGGCTGGACGAGTTCTCGCCGTCTCGCAACTGCAAGCTGCACTTTGTCCGGCGCCTTCTTCTGACAATAATCCGAAATTCGTTTGGCCATCCTAAGCGAAAATCTCGCTGTTGTTGTGTGAGAAGAATTGCGAAAGCTATCGAGACAGAACTCAATCCGACCCAAAACAGCCTGCGTCAGCCGATTCGCCGCGCAATGATTGACGTGTCGGGCCGGCAGCTGGCCGAGGTGGTTGACCTCGGTCTGCAAGCGAAGCAAGCGCATTGGAATGTAAAGGGCCCGCACTTCTTCAGCTTGCACGAACTCTTCGATCAGGTGGCGCAGAGATTGGAGGAGTTCACCGATGACATCGAGGAACGCGCGGTGGAACTGGGTGGCACCGCACAGGGGACCGTTCAAGTCATCGCAAAGCGGTCAAAGCTTCCCGAGTATCCACCGAACGCCTCTCCGGGCAGGGAACACGTCGCAGCGCTGTCCGGCGCGCTGGCATTGCTCGGTGCAAGCACGCGCGCGGCCATTGACATCGCCAGCAAGACGGGGGACGCGGACACGGCGGACTTGTTCACTGGAGTTTCGCGTGGCGTGGACAAGCTGCTGTGGTTTGTTGAAGCCCACGCGCAATCGGAGGACTGAGCACCATGAACGAGGCTGCCGCCACCACTGAGTTCCTTGTCCGGCATGGAGTGCCTCTGATATTTTTTGTGGTATTGGTGGAACAGTTGGGGTTGCCGATCCCGGCCCTGCCATTATTGATGGCGGGCGGGGCACTGGCGGCGGCTGGAAAGTTCAGTTTGTGGCTGGCACTGGCGGCAGTCCTCGCTGGCTGCCTCATTCCAGACTTGCTTTGGTTCTATCTGGGACGATATCGCGGCAATCAGGTGCTGGGTTTTCTTTGCCGCATTTCGCTTGAACCCGACTCGTGCGTTCGGCGGACACAAAATGTATTCGCACGATACGGGTTGCGCGGCCTGGTTGTGTCGAAGTTTGTTCCCGGTATGAGCACCGTCGCGCCGCCGCTGGCGGGAATGGCCGGAGTTCACGCGGGCCGGTTTGTCCTGGTGGATTCGCTGGGGGCGCTGCTTTATGGAGGTTCGCTGCTTGGAGTCGGCTTCCTGTTCAGCAACCAAATTCAACACATAGGCGAGATCCTCGCTCAAGTCGGCAGCAGTGCGCTGGGTCTGCTGATCGGATTGGGCGCGCTTTATGTGGGCTACAAGTATTGGCAGCGGCGAAGTCTTTTGCGCGAACTGCGCACGGCGCAGATCACGGTCGACGAATTGCGGCGCAAAGTGGAGGCGGGCGAGAAGCCGGTCATCCTCGATGTGCGCTCCAGGCTGGAATTGGAACGGGACCCGTCCATCATTGAAGGCGCGGTTCATCTGGCTCTGGAAGAAATCGAGAAACTCCGCAACCAGTTCCCCCACGACCGCGACATCGTCGTCTATTGCTCCTGCCCGAACGAGGCCTCCGCCGCAAAAGTCGCGCTGCTGCTTCAACGGCATGGGTTCACGCGCGTCCGGCCTTTGCGGGGTGGAATTGATGCCTGGCGCGAAGCCAGTCATCCGATGGGAGTGTGGACGCAAACCGTAATCAACGACTATGCAAATTAGGACGCGAGTTCTGGTCGCCGCCATTGCGTCCGTTTGCTTGGTTGGCTGCAAACCAAAGACGACAGCACCCCCATCACCGCCGACCGTTTCGGTTGTTCAGCCCATCGCCAGGGAGATTGTCGAGTGGGACGAATACATCGGGCGGCTTGAATCGCCGGAGACGGTCGAGGTGAGGGCGCGTGTGAGCGGTTACTTGGACAAAGTTCATTTCAAGGAAGGCAAGGAGGTGAAGAAAGGCGACTTGCTATTTACGATTGACCCGCGTCCGTATCAAGCCGAGTTCGACCGCGCCGAGGCCGAGCATCAGCGTGCAGAAAGCCAGGCCGACCTCGCGAAGAACGACGCTGAGCGTGCCAAGCGGCTGATCGCAACGAAGGCCATTTCCGAGGAGGATTTCGATACTAAAACGCGAAGCTATACGTCAGCGCTGGCGGCAGTGAAGGCGGCCCATGCCGCAATGGAATCGGCCAAACTCAATTTGGAGTTCACGGAGGTGCGCTCCCCGATTCAGGGTCGAACCAGCCGGGCCATTGTTACGGAGGGCAACCTCATCAGCGGCGGGGTGTCCGGCGCGGGCGCAACGCTACTCACGTCCGTGGTGTCACAAGATCCGCTGTATTGCTATGTGGACGTGGATGAGCGCTCGATTTTGAAATACATCCAGCTCCGGCGGGAGGGCAAACGCGAGAGCGCGCTCGACAAGCCGATTCCCGTCGAGATGGCTCTGGCGGACGAGACGGGCTACCCGCACAAGGGATTCACCGATTTCGTGGATAACAAGGTTGATCCAACGACCGGCACGTTGCGTTGCCGGGGCGTGTTTCCCAATCCCGAGCGAGCGCTTGGTCCAGGCTTCTTTGCGCGCATGCGCATTCCGGGCAGCGGCAAGTATTCGGCGCTCCTGATTCCAGACCGCGCCATCAGCGCGGATCAGGCGCAGAAGTTTGTCTATGTCTTCAATGCCGAAAAGAAGGTGGAGTTCCGCCCGGTGAAGGTCGGCCCGATGATTGACGGGTTGCGCGTGGTGAAGGAAGGGCTGAAGGCGGGCGAGCAGATCATCGTGGAAGGTTTGATGCGAGTGCGTCCGGGCATCGTGGTGGACGCAAAACCCCGAGAGGTGAAATGAACTTCTCGCACTTCTTCATCCGCCGGCCGATTTTCGCGGCCGTTCTTTCCATCGTCATTGTTCTCGGTGGCGGTATAGCGATGTTCCAACTGCCCATCGCGCAATATCCCAACATCGTGCCGCCGACGGTCGTGGTGCGCGCCATTTACCCCGGCGCGAATCCCAAGGTGCTCGCGGAAACCGTGGCTACGCCCATCGAACAGGAGGTCAACGGGGTCGAGAACATGCTCTACATGTCGAGCACTTCGACCAGCGACGGTGTGATGTCGTTGACCATCACGTTCAAGCTCGGCACGGACTTGAACACCGCGCAGGTGCTGGTGCAAAACCGCGTGGCCATCGCCCTGCCGAAGTTGCCGGAGGAAGTGCGGCGCATCGGCGTGACCACGACAAAGAAGTCCACCGATCTCACGATGGTTGCGCATCTTGTTTCTCCCGACGATTCACGTGACGAGCTGTACCTCGGCAATTACGCTTTCCTCCAGGTCAAGGATCAGCTCGCCCGGCTCCCTGGCGTTGGCGACGTGACCTCGTTGGGCTCGCGCGATTATTCGATGCGCGTGTGGCTCGATCCGGAGCGGCTGGCCTCGCGCAACCTGACGGCTGGCGATGTCGTTCGCGCCATTCGCGAACAAAACCTCCAGGTCGCGGCCGGTACAATTGGCCAGCCGCCCGTCCCGGCGGGAAACGATTTCCAACTGACGGTCAGCACCCAGGGCCGGCTGCTCGATGAAGAACAGTTCGGGAACATCATCGTTCGCCAGGGGGCCCAGGGCCAGGTGGTTCATCTGCATCATGTCGCGCGGGTGGAGCTGGCCGCGAGGGACTACTCCATCATGGCGCAACTCAGCGGCAAACCCGCCGCGGCTCTCGTGATCTGGCAGCTGCCCGGTTCAAACGCCATTGAAACCTCCGACGCCGTCCGGGGGAAGCTGGCGGAGTTGAAGCTGAGTTTCCCCCCAGGCGTGGACTACCGCGTGATCTACGACACGACCGTGTTCGCCCGCGAATCCATCACCGCCGTCGTCCAAACGCTGTTTGAGGCGGTCTTGCTCGTCGTGGTCGTGGTCATCGTGTTCCTGCAGAACTGGCGCGCATCGAGTATCCCATTGCTGGCGGTGCCGGTGTCGCTCATCGGAACCTTTGCGGTGATGCAGGCGTTCGGCTTCTCGCTGAACAATCTTTCCCTGTTCGGCCTGGTGCTTGCCATTGGGATCGTGGTCGACGACGCCATCGTCGTGGTGGAGAACGTCGAGCGCAACATCGCTCTTGGCCTCGCGCCGGTGGAGGCAACGAGGAAGGCGATGAACGAGGTCAGCGGCCCGGTCATCGCCGTGGCGTTGGTACTTTGCGCGGTATTTGTCCCGACCGCGTTCGTCAGCGGAATCACGGGCCAGTTCTACCAACAGTTCGCGCTGACGATCGCTGTTTCGACCGTGATCAGCGCCTTCAACTCACTGACCCTCTCGCCGGCGCTCAGTGCGCTGCTGTTGAAGCCGCATCACGCGAGAAAGGATTGGTTTGCCGCCGTCATCGATCGCGTGCTCGGCTGGTTCTTCCGGCTGTTCAACCGGGGCTTCGAGCGCGCTACGAATGGTTACAGTCGCGTTGTGGGCGGAGCCGTGCGGCGCGGCGGGATCGCGATGGCAGTTTATGCGGGGCTGCTCGCGTTGACCGGATTTGGGTTCAAGGCGCTTCCGACGGGTTTCATTCCGCCGCAAGACTCAGGCTATCTGATCGTGTTCGCGCAGCTGCCCGACGGCGCGAGTCTGGAGCGCACTCACAAAATCATCACGCGCGCCGGTGAAATCGCCCGCGCCATTCCTGGCGTGAATGGCACGGTTGAGTTCCCCGGGTTCAACGTGCTGGTTGGCGCGAATCTGCCTAATGCCGGAACAATGTTCGTTTCGCTCGAAGGATTTGAGCATCGCAAAGACCCGCAGAAATCCGCGAAAGCCATCCTGGGCCAGCTTTACGCCAAGTATGCCGAACTACGCGATGCGCTGGTGTTGGTCCTGCCCCCGCCGCCGGTGCAGGGGTTGGGCAGCACCGCGGGCTTCAAGATGATGATTCAGGAGCGCTCGGACCTGGGGCTGAACACGCTCGGGGGAACGGCATTTCAAATGATGGTCAACGGCAGCCAGACACCGGGGCTTGCGCAGGTGTTCACGACCTTCACCACCCGCGTGCCGCAAATCTTCGTGGACGTGGATCGCGTCAAAGCCAAGAGCATGGGCGTGACGCTCGGCGAAGTGAATGACACGTTGCAAACTTATCTCGGCTCGCTGTACGTGAATGACTTCAATCGCTTCGGCCGCACGTATCAAGTGACCGCGCAGGCCGACGCCAGCTTCCGCCTGCGGGTCGAAGACATCCGCAAGCTCAAAGCTCGCAACTCTGCCGGCGACATGGTCCCACTCGGTGCATTGGTGGACGTGCGCGAAACCACCGGCCCGGACAAGGTCATCCGCCATAACATGTATCCCGCCGCCGATATCAATGGCATCGCTCGGCCCGGCGTGAGTTCGGGCGAGGCCATTGCGCTCGCGCAGGAGCTTGCCGCCAGGGAACTGCTGCCCGGCATGAGTTACGAGTGGACAGACTTGACCTATCAGGAGCAGCTCGCGGGCAACACGATCCTCTTTATTTTTCCGCTGTGCGTGCTGCTTGTCTTCCTCACGCTCGCCGCACAATACGAAAGCTGGAGTCTGCCCCTGGCCATCATCCTCATTGTCCCGATGTGTCTGCTCAGCGCGGCGGCGGGCCTCTGGATTCGCGGCATGGACATCAACATCTTCACGCAGATCGGCCTGATTGTGCTGGTGGGGCTGGCGAGCAAAAACGCGATCCTGATTGTTGAGTTCGCCAAACAACTCGAAGACACCGGCAGGGGAATTGTCGATGCGGCAGTGGAGGCAGCAAAGCTCCGTCTTCGCCCGATTCTGATGACGAGCTTCGCGTTCATCCTGGGCGTCGTGCCTTTGGTGCTCGCCAAGGGAGCTGGCTCGGAGATGCGGCAGGCACTCGGCACCACGGTGTTCTTTGGCATGTTGGGCGTGACCTTCTTTGGTCTCATTCTCACGCCGGTGTTTTATGTCGTGATCCGGAAACTGACCGAGCGATTCCAACCCGCAACTCATCACCCTGTTGCGGAAACCAACCTGACTCCAGCCGCACATGAAGCGCATTAGACTTCAGCATCGGAACTGGCTGTTCGCCGTTGGCGTTTGCTCGCTCGTGATCATGGCCGGTTGCGCCAGCGGGCCGAACTACAAACGACCCTCCGTGGAAACGTCCGCCAATTTCCGTTTCGCTACGAACCAATCCACAAATTCCTTCGGTGATCTGCCTTGGTGGGAAGTTTTCAAAGACGCAATCCTGGTGGACTTGATTTTCACGGCCATTACCAACAACTACGACCTTCGGCAGGCGGTGGCACGAGTTGAACAGGCCCGCAACCAGGCGCTCGCCGCTCGCGCGCCGTTCTTCCCGCAGGTGGGCTATGGCGGGAGTGTGGGGCGAGGTCGCAACGCCCTTTTCAATTCGCCCGCCGCCTTGAACGGCACAACCGAAAGTTCTGCGGCAGCAAGCCTGAGCGCTGTCTGGGAGATTGATCTGTGGGGGCGCATTCGTCGTCTCAGCGAAGCTGCGCGTGCGGAGTTTCTGGCCACGGACGAGGCCCGCCGCGCGATCACGACGACGCTCGTGAGCGACGTGGCGACGGCCTATTTTCAGTTGTTACAATTCGACCGGGAACTCGCGATTCAACGCGCGGCGACCAATGCCTACACGTCCAGCCTTCGACTCTTTGAAGAACGGCTGAACAACGGCGTCGCCTCGAAGCTCGAGACGGACCGCGCCGCCGCCGCACTGGCCAACGCCGCCGCCATCATTCCGCGATTGGAATTGAGCGTCGCCGCCACGGAGAATCAGTTGAGCATCTTGTTGGGGCGAAACCCTGGCGCCATCGCGCGCAACTCTCTGACCAATGATTCGCTGATCACTCCGGACATCCCCGCCGGACTCCCGAGCGATCTCTTGCGCCGCCGCCCGGATGTGCTGGCGCGTGAACAACTGCTCATCGCGGCCAACGCCAGCATCGGCGCGAGCCTGGCGAATTTCTTTCCGCGGCTTGGCCTGACCACGTTTATTGGCAAGGCCAGCCCCGAACTTTCCGCCTTCACCGCCGGCGCGGGCAACATGTGGAATGTGGGATCTTCTGTCGCGGGCCCACTTTTCCAAGGGGGGCAACTGCGCGCCGAGTATCGGGCGGCAAAAGCGAAATTCGATGAGGCGAGATCGGGCTACGAGCTAAGCATCCTGACGGCCTTGCAGGAAGTGGCGGATGCGTTGATCGCCCGGCAGAAGCTCGGCGAAGCCCGCGGCTACAACGAGCAGGCTGCCGTGGCGCTGGCGTCATCGGTCGAGCTGGCGACCCAGCGCTACGTCGGCGGACGGTCTAGTTACTACGAAGTCTTGCAGGCGCAGCAGGAGCTTTATCCGACCCAACGCGCGGAAGTGCAGGCGCAAGTCGGCGAGTTGATTGCCATCATCCAGCTTTACAAGGCGCTCGGTGGGGGATGGCAGGCCACGCCGAATTAGGCATCGTCAGCTCTCCAGCTCTCATCATGAAGATTCAATTGCGGCGCTGCATGCTGGTCGTCGCGGTCACCCTCGTTGGTTGCGCAACCCAAGTGCGCGTCCAGCCCGTCTCGTCATCGCTCGTCAGCTCGCGACATCGGGTCCAGCAGTCATGGTGGCAGAGCGATCCGCGTTGAGCGGATCTGGTGCGGCGCCGCAGCCTGCAAGGCTTGATTCTCAGGAGTCCTGAGCTTGCCCTGCAGCAGATGTGCGAAGCGGTTTACACAAATTCAACGGTGGATGAAATTGCGGACTCGGCCCATCTCGCCGTGCTTTACGCTGCGGAACTGGCTCGCGTCGACCCGGCAAAGGCTGCGGGCATGGACGCGCTCGCGGCATCTTTGGCCTATCGGCAGATCACCAGCGGGACGGCATTGCCATCGACCGACCCATGGAACTCGCGAATCGTTCAAACCTACAACGAGGCGGTTGCCGGGGTGGTCAGCCTTCTCCAGTCGCGCGTCGGCGCACTTCACGCGGACCATGATCTTTCAGCATGCAGCTATTCTTTTCGTGTGAAGGTACAGCAAGGCGACGCAGAATCCTGTCCGCCCTGCTACGACGAGTGGTTGCCAGCGGATCGCTGGGAGCAAAGGGGGCTGTGGAATCGTTACCGCGGCGAAGGGCTGGGGGCTCGTTTGATCGCCGTGCGAACGAACCGGCTGGTTTCAGTGCTCGAAAGGCATCTGCCCGACGAAGGCATTTTTCGTCCGGGCACGGCCATCCTGCGCTTCGAGGCTTTGGACAGTGATTCGTCAGGCCGGCAGCACACCGCTCATCTGCTTCTCTTCAATCCCAAGATTACCCCTGAGGTTACGATCGGAGGCAGGGCCTGGCCGCTGGCTGCTGACTACACCTTGCCCGGAGCGATGCTCCTGGCGCGCACGCGTCCACTTTTCAAAACCCGCTGGCCCGCGCTCACGCGTCCCGGCGAATCGTCCCGCCCCCGTCGACTGTATCTGTTCGAGCCGTACTCGCCGGATCGGATTCCCATCATCATGGTGCACGGCCTGCGTTCAACACCGCTCGCATGGCAACAGCTTACCAATGAGTTGATGGGCGATCCCGATATTCGCCGGCGCTACCAGATCTGGCACTACCTTTACCCCACGGGATTGCCCTACCTGACGAGCGCGGCGGATTTTCGCGATGAGATTGAAACCGTCCGTCAACTTCTCGATCCGGCAAGCCGTGATTTCGCCACCCGCCACATGATCGTTATTGGACACAGCATGGGCGGATTGCTGGCTCGCACGCTGATTACCGACAGCGGCGATGCCGTCTGGGACTCGACTTTTGCGATTCCTGTGTCCCGGCTTGACGCGGGTCCGGAGCAGATTGCCCAGCTGAATCGCATTTTCTATTTCGAGCCAAAGGCATACATCAAGAGAGTCATATTCATCGCCGTGCCGCACCGTGGCAGCAAGTGGGCCGATGGACTGCTGGGCCGGTTGGTGTCGGCTCGTGTGGGTTTACCCGACGCGTTGAATCAATTTATCGCCCGGTTGAAGAAATCCAACCCCGCTTTGCTCCAGCCAGAAGCAGCCCCCTTGTTCGCTCGCGGCTACCCAAGCAGCATCCGCGCTCTCTCACCAAGAACTCCTGGCTTGGTGGCGTTGGCGAAACTGCCAGCGAGTTCCGGCATACCTTTTCATTCAATCATTGGCGACCGCGGCCTGGGCGGAGGAGAGAACAGCTCCGACGGTGTCGTGCCATATTCAAGTTCTCATCTGGTGGGGGCGGAGTCTGAACGGATCGTGCCTTCGAATCATCGGAGCTACGAGAATCTCGAAGCGATCTTGGAGGTGAAGCGCATTCTGAGGCTACACGCCGCGGGTTTCGCGCCGGCGGATCCCGGGGCTCCTGCCGATCGAAGGGGAGAATCGGCAGCTGAATCATCAAGAGGACCGGGGCCGATGCAACCCGGCATGTCTTCGGGTCATTGATTGTGAGTGGCCGCGTTCGACTTCCACGTGGCGCGTGGAGGCGCGTCCCATAGCGGTCGGACCAGCCACTTGCGGAACGGGGGCCGTTGGAGGTTGGAGGTTGGGGGGGGATTGGAGGTCGCCCCGGAACCGCTGGGTAGTGCTCCCGCCACGGCGCCGAAGTTCTCGGGTCTGGGGGTCTGGCTATTGTGTCCGATCTGGCCATTCGGATCGGAATTCTCGCTACTGTCTTTACACGGCTCTATCGCAGTTGGATGAACCGCCGACTGCGGGCGGCGATTGGGTACCGTCAGACGGGTTCTGATTTACCCGCCGTCCTGAGAGGGCCTGGAGACAGATATGGACGATAATGCCGATCTCGAGTTGGGTCTCTTCACCGAGGCTCTGAAGCTCCCGTTTCAGGAGCGCGCCGCGTTTCTAAACAACGCGTGCGCTGGCGACCAGGAGTTGCGAGATAAGGTGGAGGCATTGCTTAAGGCCCATGATCGCCTGGGGAACTTTTTGGAAGAACCGCCAACCGGAGGTCCACTTGATGAACAAATTTGAACAGCGAGGCCTTGCGGTGGCTGAACCCATGCCGGTGCATCCGGGCGGCTACAAAGATATGTGTGGAACGTCGGTAGTGGGCAAGTTACGGTCAACAGGTTCAGGAGCATGCGATATGAGCGACGCCACGGTGATGCTGGCCGCCATCAAAGCAGGCGACTCGAAAGCCGCCGAGGAATTGCTTACTCTCGTTTACGACGAACTCCGGCGGCTTGCCGCATCCAAGCTCGCCCACGAAGCCCCCGGCCAAACGCTCCAGCCGACCGCGCTGGTGCATGATGCCTGGCTGCGCTTGATGGGCGACCGGGCGCCTTCGTTCAATGACCGCGAGCATTTCTTTCGGGCCAGCGCCGAAGCAATGCGTCGCATCTTAATCGACCGCGCCCGTCGGAAAGGCACGCAGCGCCATGGAGGCGGCTACCACCGTGTGGATTTCGAAAGCTTCGATCTGGCCGCTCCAATCGTTGGCGACCAAATGTTGGCCGTGAATGAGGCCTTGGAGAAGTTTGCATCGGAGCATCCGGTTCAGGCTGAGCTGGTGAAGCTGCGGTATTTCGTTGGGCTGACGAATGAGGAGGTTTCCAACGTGATGGGGATTTCCGTGTCCACGGCCAAGAACTACTGGACGTTCTCTCGCGCCTGGCTGCTGAACGAGATCGAAAGTTCATAATTGAGGCGAGTTGATGACCCCTAACTCTGGACGCGCGCTGGACGTCTTCACCGAGGCAGTTCAGCTTCCGGTTGAAGAACGGAATGCTTTCTTGGAGCGGGCTTGTGCCTCCGACGAGGAGCTACGACTAAAGGTGGAGTCGCTGCTCAGATCCAACGATCGCGCGGCAGACTTCCTGGAAGAGCCTCCCACTGCCTCCATCAGCGAGAAGAGAGCGGGTGTTTCCGGGCAAAAACCCGGTGACCGGATCGGTCACTACCGGCTCTTGCGGCAGATCGGCGAAGGAGGTTGTGGCGTCGTCTTTGTGGCGGAACAGGAAAAGCCCATACTCCGTCAGGTCGCCCTGAAGATTATCAAACCGGGCATGGACACCAAAAGTGTCATCGCGCGATTTGAAGCGGAGCGGCAAGCGCTCGCGTTGATGGATCACCCGAACATTGCCAAGAACTTCGACGCCGGGACGACTGACTCCGGCCGGCCATTTTTCGTGATGGAGCTCGTTCGAGGGATCAAAATCACCGACTATTGCGACCAGCATTCACTGACGCCCGAGGCACGCCTGAGGCTGTTCGTCCAGGTCTGTCAGGCGATCCAGCACGCGCATCAGAAGGGGGTCATCCACCGGGACATCAAGCCTTCCAATATTCTGGTGACCACGACTATGGAGGACGCAGCCTTGCCTGTGGTCATTGATTTTGGAATTGCCAAAGCCACTACGAATCAGCGGCTGGGGGACGAGGCGGATTTCTCCGCGTTCGAGATGTTGATCGGCACGCCGGCCTACATGAGCCCGGAACAGGCCGCGCCTGCCGGTGCGGACGTCGATACGCGCAGTGACATCTATAGCCTCGGTGTTTTGCTCTACGAACTGCTGACCGGCTCGACTCCTTTCGACACGGGAAAATTACTGAAGACGGGGCTCGACGAAATCCGCCGGGTGATTCGCGAAGAAGAACTTGTCCGTCCCTCGACTCGATTGACCAGGCTGGCGGACGCGGACTTGACGAGGATCGCGCAGCGACGCCAAGCCGAACCGCCCACCTTGATTCGGGCGGTGCGCGGAGACCTGGATTGGATTGCGATGAGAGCCCTGGAAAAGGATCGCACGCGCCGTTACCCGACCGCCAACGCTCTCGCGGTCGACGTGCAGCGGTTCATCGCAAACGAAGCCATTTGGGCTCGGCCTCCAAGCAGAGTTTACAAACTGCAGAAGCTTGTTCTGCGTAATCAACTTCTCTTTGCCGGACTTGGGGTCATCACGCTGTTGACAGTGGCGGGCTTGATTGTCATTTCCGCCGCGCTGACGAAGGAGCGCCGGTCTCGGCGCGAAGCCCAGGAGGCATCCACCAAGAGTCAGCAGGTCACGAGATTCCTCGAAGACATGCTGCAAGGCGTTGGGCCCTCCGTGGCGCTAGGCCAGGATACAAGATTGTTGCGCGGGATCGTCGAGGTCACGGCGGAGCGCATTGGCAAGGAAATGACCAATCAACCTGCGGTTGAAGCTGAGCTCCGCAGTGTCATTGGCCGGCTCTATTTCGAAATTGGGAACTACCTGCACGCCGAACGAATGCACCGGGCGGCATTGGAACTTTCTCGAAAACAATTCGGACCGAAGAGTCGAGAAGTCGCGACCGTGCTCAACGATCTCGGCGTCGTCCTTTGGAAACGAGGCGATTTGACAGAATCCGAACGCGCCCATCAGGAAGCGCTCGGCATCCGGCGCGCGCATTTGGGCGCAGAACACGCGGATGTCGCCACGTCACTTGACAATCTTGCCACCGTTTACCGTCACCAACGGAAACTCGGTGAAGCCGAAAGGCTGAATCAGGAAGCCTTGGCCATGAGACGAAGATTGTTCGGTGACGAACATCTGGAGGTCGCGAACTCGTTGCATAACTTGAGTCTGGTTCTGGGCGAACAACGTAAAGGCCCTGAAGCGGAGCTCAGAGCGAGGGAGGTTTTGACGATGCGACGGCGGCTGTTGGGGGACGAGCACCCACTGGTAGCCGTGGCTCTTGTCGACTTGGCCTCTGCTCTGGGCCTTACGCGCAAGTTGGAAGAAGCCGAATCGTTGCAGGAGGAAGCGTTTGCCATGCAACGAAAGCTTCTGGGCGACGAGCACCCCGACGTCTCAACTTCCTTGTCCGCCTTGGGAGACATCATGAGAAAGCAGGGGAACCTGACCGAGGCTCGGATGGTTTCAAGCGCGGCCCTCACGATGCAACGGAAAATGTTCGGCGAGAACAGCCCGGAAGTGCTGAAGTCGCTGCGAAACCTTGCCTCGAATTTTGAAGATCGCGGCAACCTGCCGGAAGCAGAAGCCATCTACCGTCTGGCTTTGGAAGGCTGGCATAAGAGAGATGAAGGCGGGGATACCCAGGGATTGTATGCGTTGGAAAGCATCGCGCGCGTGCTGATCAAGCAGAGAAAAGCGGACGCAGCAGAACAATTGCTGGATGAGGCATTGACCCCTTCGCTGGTGCAGCATTCGAACAGCGTCAAACTGCTCCGCTTGAGGGTCAAACTGAGAGCGCGTCGCGGGCAGTGGCAGCAGGCGGCTGACGATGCCGCACGGGTCTTCGAGTATCGCCCGCTCGACCACACGCGCTTCCCAATTCTGGCAGCGCTCCTGGTCAAAACTCAGAACCGCCCGGCATACGACGCGTTGCGCGCGAAACTTCTCATCACTTGGGCGAACACAACTAACTTCGCAGCTGCCGATCAAGTTGCGAAGGCATGCGCCTTTCTTCCGTGTTCTGAAGCGGAATCGCTTATGATTGGTCGGCTCGCAGATCTGCCCGTTACTTTCGGAACTAAAGACAAAGGCGCGATGCCCTATTTTCAGATCTGCAAGGCACTTTCGGAGTATCGGCAGGCGCATTTCGCCGAGGCCATCAAATGGGGCCAAAAGTCGCTCGACGCTCCTCCGGTCGCCTCTCATGCGCACGCCTCTGCCATCGTGGCCATGGCCTACTGGAAGCTGGACAAAAAGGAAGAGGCGCGAGCCGTGCTGGCCAAAGGAGAATTGCTGGCTCCGCGAGAAATGCCTGCGCCCGTCGCCGAGGATCCGGGGAATGACTGGCTCGCCTGGCTCTATGCGCGCATTCAGCTCGATGAAGCCGCCGCCTTGATCGCGTCAGGTTCATCACCGTAATCAAAACGCTGTCCTCCTCGGTATCGAGGAGGGGAGAACGTTTGGGGCTTACCTCTCCAGCCGATGAGTCGATCGTGTTCGCACGCTTCAACCGCGACCGAAGGACGGTCCCTCTCCGCGTTCTCCGCGCGTTCCGCGGTAAAACCTTGTCCCTGTGGAACCTGATCCCTCGGAGGGACAAAACCCGCGAAGGGGGCCGATCATTCGCGTTGGCGGGCTGTTGACTGTCCCAATCTTGTGCACAGCGGATTCGAGAAAAGGCTAAAGGGATTCCGCAAATGGCCGAAAGAATACGGAGAACGACAAGAGTCATGAGCTCTAGCCTGGGTGCCGACAATGTTCCCGGTGGGATTAACCGGGCCTGATCTGGGATTGATATGCCCTCTTATACCTATGTAGCGCGGGAAACCGCCACCGGCCGCGAGATTCGGAGCAATCTCGACGCGCAGAACGAACAGGCCGCCATCCAGGCCCTGCTCGGGCGCAACCTGCTGGTGGTTTCCATCCAGGAAAAGATCGGCAAGAAAGGCAAAACCGGCGGCGGCTCCGTGGCCCTCGCTGACCTCGTCGTTTTTACCCGCCAGCTCGCAACCATGATCGATGCCGGTCTCGCCATGGTGCAATCCCTTCAGGCCCTGGCCGAACAAACCACCAACAAGGTGATGCGTGACACCATCAAGGATGTCTGCACCCGGGTCGAAGGCGGCGACAGTTTTTCGGAGGCGCTGGTCAAGCATCCCAAGGTTTTCAACAAGCTTTACTGCTGCATGGTTGCCGCCGGTGAACGCGGCGGTTTGCTCGCGGAAATTCTCGCCCGCCTCGCCACCTACCTCGAAAACACCGCCAAGCTGCGCAAGAAGGTGAAGTCGGCGATGATGTATCCGACGGCCGTCACGCTCATCGCCGTCGGCATCACGGTCTTCCTGCTGGTGAAAGTGGTGCCGGTCTTCGGCGAGGTTTACAAAGGCTTCGGTCGCGAACTGCCCGGCCCGACCCAGTTCCTCATGGCGCTGAGCACGCTCGTGCGTCACAACCTCATCTACCTTCTGGCCGCCGTCGGTGGTGGTATCTACGGTTGGATTGCCTATCTCAAGACCAAGAACGGCCGCGAATTCTGGGATCGCACGCGCATCAAGCTGCCGATCTTCGGTATCATCGCCCACAAGATTTGTCTCGCCCGCTTCACGCGCACGCTCGCGTCGCTCATCCGCTCCGGTGTGCCCATCCTCGAAGTCCTGCAGATCGTTTCCAACACGGTCGGCAATGTGGTCATGGAAAAAGCCATTCGCACCGCGGCTTCCGACATCGAACGCGGCGAAGGCATCTCCGCCGCGCTCGGCAAACATCCCGTCTTCCCGTCGATGATCATCCGCATGGTGACGGCCGGTGAACAAACCGGCAAAATCGAAAACATGCTCGAGCGCATCTCCGACTTCCTCGACGAGGAAATTCAGACCACGCTCTCCGGCCTGACGTCTTTGATCGAACCGCTGCTCATCGTCTTCCTCGGAGTGACCGTCGGTGGCATCGCCATCTGCATGTTCCTCCCGATCTTCAAGATGAGCGAGATCATCAATCCGCAGAAGTAGAAGAGCGTTCCGGCTTCGCTCCGCGGGCTTCCAGCCTGGTGCGTTTCGGAAAATCCGCTGCCTCTGCGAAAGGCGAGAAAGCGCTTGCGATTCGCCCCCACCCCACCCCAGCGCTCTCCCCGGGGAGAGGGTGGACGTCATCGACCACGTCGTGAACCGGATGGGCGTCTGCAGCAGTGGGAGCGTGGGGCGAGAAATGGTGCCTCCGGAAAGAAGGTCCACGCGTATTCAGATCGTGACGGGTGTTGCCTCTACGAACGGGCCGCCTTCGTTCCTCCCTCTCCTCGGGGGAGAGGGCCGGGAGGGCGAATCGCAGCGACTTGTTCGTTCCCGCCGTCGCTGCGGAATTCGCACAATGCCTTCGCCTTCGCGCCTTGCCGTCTTTTCCAAAATGGCACTCCCACCCCGTCCGCGGAGAAGTGATGCGCTTGCATCACTCCTCGCTTGGGCAGGATGGGAGTGCGGGCCGAACCGGGATCAACCACCCACGTTCGCCGTGACGCCGTTGCGGGCGTCATTCGGTTCATTGGGACTGATGCTTACCATTGGTGACGGTGTCGGTGCCGGTGCCGGCGTTGGTGACACTGTGGGCTGCGCTGATCGCCTTGCCACCAGCCGTTCGACGGTTCGTTTCAGCCGGTCTGCGGTCGTCGCCGTGACCCGGAGATAGCCATAAACCGTCGCGCTATCAACCACGGCGCGCCGGCCCACCACCAGCAGGGTTTCCCGCACGGCGCTCTGCATCCGGTCCACCGCGGACAGGCACTCACTGAGCGCGGAGGCCAGAGCGGTATCCCGTTCGAACCGCTTCAAGTCGAACGCAGGCGGAAGCAGGCTGGGATTAGCCTGGGCGGTCACGAGCCGATTGTTGATCGTCCGGAGCGTCTTCGGCCCGAGATGAACGGTTCGATGGGAGCGTAGTTCCGCCTGTGACAGCGGTTCCACAAACGACATCGTCTCGAGCAACGCTGTAACTCGCGCCGTCGCTTTTCGGATTTCTTCCACCGTGATGTTTTTCGTCTCCTTGGTCAGGTTGTTGTCTGTTGTTAACTTCGTTTTCATTGAACTAACTGAGTCTGATTTTTACCTCGTTGTTTCCAGCCAGGCCGGTCCACCACCCGGGCCTCGCTGTTGCCGGAAAAGAAACACAACCCGCAAAATTGTCTTCGCGAAAAAACGCAACGCCGATTGCAGAATTTGCAACGTGAAGTGAGATGAGATGAGACGAGATGAATCCCGAGACGCATTCCTTCATTGCCTTCGTTATCTTCTGTAGAAAAAGCCAGACACGATCCGCGAGATCCGCAGCTGGATTTAACCGCAGAGAACGCAGAGAACGCAGAGAGGGGCGATTGCCCAACTTCGTCGCAAACTTCGTCGACTCACCGCGCCGAGGCCGCGGCGACGATGCTGCCTCTCGCCGGGGCCCGCTCCGCGCACCCTCTCCTGGGGGAGAGGGGCAGGGGTGAGGGCGAATTGCGCCGTCTGTCCGCCTGAGACTTCGGCCGCGAAAATTCACCGATCGTTCCGACAGGTTCCGAGAAAATTGTACGACGAAGTTGTGCGACTCAAGACGCCGAGGCCGCGGCAATGGCGCTCCCTCCCGCCGGGGCCCGCTCCGCGCGCCCTCTCCTGGGGGAGAGGGCCGGGGTGAGGGCGGATCGCGCCGTCCGTCCGCCTTGTGCGTTCGCGGCGAAAAGTCACGGACCGTTTCCGAGGGTTCCGAGAAAGTTGTGCGACGAAGTTTTGCGACGAAGATACTCCTCCGCGGACGCGACTAGCTCCCCAACTTCGTCGCGAACTTCGTCGCCTCAACGCGCTGAAGCCGCGGCGATGGTGCTCTTTCCCGCCGGGGCCCGCTGCGCGCGCCCTCTCCTGGGGGAGAGGGGCAGGGGTGAGGGCGAATCGCGCCGTCCGTCCGCCTGGGACTTTGGCCGTGAAAATTCACCGATCGTTCCGAGAGGTTCCGAGAAAGTTTTGCGACGAAGTTTTGCGACAAAATTGTGCGACGAAGATCTTCCGCGGATGCGAGGCAGCTCAACTTCCCAACTTCGTCGTGAACTTCGTCGATCCGACGCACCGAATCTGCGGCCGTGGCGTTCGTCCGGCCGGAGCGAACTCCGCGCACCCTCTCCTGGGGGAGCGGGGCAGGGGTGAGGGCGGATCGCAACGGCCACACGCCTCGGGCATTCGCGGCGAAAATTGACGGACCGTTTCCGAGAGTCTCCGAGAAAGTTTGCGAAGGAGAACTTCTTCGGCCTAACGCCAATGTCGAGCTTGCTTGCGCAGCGCCGACGCGAGGGCCTCGACGGCAGGATGCGGCCGACGCTGCCAAATCATCCCTACTTGGAGCGGAGGAAAATCTCGAAACGGCAGCGCCCGCAGTCCAGCTCTCAGCTTCCGCCCTGGAACCTGCACCGACAGCCCGACCCCAAAGCCGTCCAGGACCAGAGTCTCCACCAATTCCAGCGAATTGACCTCCAGACCGACAGGCCACTGCACCCCGCGCCCCATCAGCCCTTTCCGAAAAGCCCGGCTGATCGCGTCGTCGTGAGGCGGCCCCACCAGCACAGGCGTGGACTGGGGGCGTCGCCAGACCGAGGCGACATTTCGCAGCGAACTCCGCGCCGGCACCAACAAAACGAACGGCAGCCTAACCAGCGGTTCCGTGACGTACTGCTCCGGGATGTTTTCTTCCAGAATCGTGATGGCCAGATCAATGGCTCCCTTCGCCAGCCACTCCCCGATCTGGGCGGGCAACCCTTCCTTGAGCACCAAATGCATTTCCGGAAACGTCTGCCGGATCTCGCGGAACACCGGCGGCAGATACTCGCGCAAAGCGACCGGCGCGCCGCCCACCCGCAGGGTTAGCGGCCGGTCACTCCGCAGCGTGTCGGCCATGGTCGGGAGCTGATCGAAGAACTCCCGCACGAACCCGTACAATTGTTTGCCCGCTGGGGTCAGGGCAAACGGCCGCCGCTCGAACAGCGTTGACCCCACCTGTTCCTCGAGCTGGGCCACCTGACGGCTGATGGTGGAAGGCTGGAGCCCATAAGGCATCCGTCGGGCCGCCTCCGACACCCCACGGTGCCGCGCCAAATAATAGAAAAGCTCCAAATAATGCAGATTAAACATAGCCCAAGCCGGAGCGACGCCAGAAGGGTTGGATTCTCGCGCGGTCCTTACTCCCATTGCCTTTCCAGCAGGCCGATCTAACCAAAAATCTTCAAAAAAGAGCGATAAGCCTAACCGGGTCGAAGCTCCCGCGCCCGGCCAGCAGCGGCCTGGGCCGGCCGCGACGCTCGAAGGTTCAGCCGCGCATGTCAGAATCCAACCGCTACCGAACCGCCCCCGCCCTTTCTCCCGTCAAACGCCGTGGGCCGACGTCCACCCCGGACTCAACGCAATGACGCAAAGACGCAAAGGTTGTAATCCGCACACCGCTCGATCGAATCGGCCGCGTTCAGCCAGTTCAACCCGTTAATTGACGATTGTCTCCTCGCCTTGGTTTTCTTTGCGCCCTTGCGCCTTTGCGTCCTTGCGTTCTCCCCAAGGACTCCCCCCCGCCGAACCGGCCTCATCGGTTTAATCGAAGCCGCCCCACAGCGTCTCCGACCTGGATGTGCTTGGATGTGCTCGCGCAGCACTTTTTCGACTCCAACTTGGACTTTTGTGCTGCGAGAAGCGCTTCGAACGCTGCAATTTCGCGCGCGCGGAGCAATTCGATCCAGTTTTCCACCAATTTTCGGCGCGATACGCGCCTCCCGTGGACTTTTCTGACGCCGCGATCGTCGTTTGTCGCTCATTTTCACGTTTCGCGCCTCCGAATCGGTCCTGAAGCACGCCTTTTCAGAAAATTCTCGAGATTTTAGCAGCGAAAAACCGGTTTTGATCCACAAAACTGACGCGAAAGCGCCCGTTCTGGAGTTTTTTGGCGTTTTTGTGACGTCAGAGGTCGCTGAAATGATGTTTTTCGGTGCTTTTGAAATATTTTTGAAGCTTTCCAAGTCATTTTGATCACTTTTGAAGGAAATTTGGTGCTGTTCTGGTTTCCGACCCGACCTCGCGAAGGTTTTTCTGTGCAATCGAGATCTTTTTCTCGCTGATCTGAGCTTTGCCACCGGAAACAGAGCTAAACACCACAGATAAACCTACTCCGACACCAGCTGCCGTCGTTGTGTGGGACAAACCGCAGGCCGCTGCTTCCGCGCTATGGACAAGGTTTCTTTCATACTCCTGTCTCCTATCACCACTCCCTTGCCACGCCTAGGAGGTCCTTCCTTCACCGCTTACGATTCATTCGTGTTTATTCGTGTTATTGGTGGGCCGAAACTCCCGCTCACGGCCGACCGAAGGCGACCTGCCGTCGGTCTTTCTCCGCCGTGTGCGCCTTCGTGTTCCACGGATACGAGGGTTGCCCACGAATAACACGAATCAACACGAATGGATGGAGGAGTTCTGTGATGTCGCAAGGCATCCTTCTCGTTCGGGTTCGGTCTGATTCATTCGTGTTTATTCGTGTTTATTCGTGGGCCAAAACACCCTCGTGGGGTTGTGCTTGGTTTTGAGGCGCCTCCGCTGAGCTTGACGCCGTTCCCTGTCTCCTTTCATATCGCCTTGGCGGGCTGAAGTGCAACGCGGGCGTAATGGGGACTGTTGATAATGACAGACGAGGACATTCAGTGGTTCGTGGCGCATACCCGACCACGGTGTGAGAAGAAGGTGGTTGAATTCTGCGATCGCGAGCGGCTTTCCTCAACCTTGCCCTGCTTCAAGAGTGTCCGGAAATATCGCGGCAAGACCGTGACCTTTCAAAAGCCCCTGTTCCCCGGCTACGTCTTCCTGCGCCTGCCCCCCGTTGCCCGCCAAAAGGTGGCCCAAAACCAGCACGTCGCGAATCTGTTGGAGGTGCCCGATCAAGCCGAGTTTCAAGCCCAAGTCGACGACATCCTGCTCGCCTTGGAATCCGATTTGGAGATCCGCCTGGCGCCGGAGATCGGCGAAGGTCAGCGAATCCGTGTAACCTCCGGCCCGCTGCGCGGCGTCGAAGGACACGTCGAAAAGCGTTACGGCATGACCACAGTCTTGTTGCGGCTGGATTTTATCGGCCAGGCGGCGGCCGTAAAACTGGAGGCGGACATGCTGGAACTGGTTTGAAATTAAGATTTTGAGTAGCGAGAAACTCCGGAGAAATTCTTGCAATCTGGCTGCGGGCAAAATAGTCTCGCGCCTTCTTTGTAGGCATTCTGACTTGAATGACCGCGATCAGGATAGATGAGGCGAAAAAACACCGTCGCCGAATTGGCAACCTGCTGCGGTTGGGGACTGGTCGGAAGGCCTCGGAGAGTGCCGTATGAACTCAATTGAGCAGGACGCTAAAGTCTCGGCTCCGCCGGGGTTGATTCGCTCTGCGAATTGACCGGGACGAAGTCTGGGGCCGTCACGAGAGGGAGTCTCAAAAAAAAACAACGTTGCGAGATCGGAAGGGAGGTTCCGATTGATGCCTAACGAACAAAATCAAGCGGTCGCGCTCAGTGCGCTGAACATTCCGGTCAATGGAGGCTGGAGCAATGACCATGACGCGTGGTCCATCATCTGGATCCGTCAAGGCCAGGCCGCCTTCGAACCCGGGATCAACCTCGAGCTGCTGAAGCCCCGCGACGTCCTCGTCGTGCCTTCAGGGAACGTGGTGGGCTTCAAGGCGGATTCCAGTGTTCCGATCGTAGGCTTTTCTTTGACCTTTTACCCGGCATATCTCCCGTGCTCCGTCGCGGGCGGCACCCGCGTCCTTCTGCAAAATGCCAGCCAGGGAAGACATGACCCCGCCGTCCTGCCCAATGGCAATCGGCTGTTACCGCTGCTGGACGCCCTCGCCGGTGAACGTTGTTCGCCGCCCCTCGGAGTGGCCGACGGCCTGTCCCAAGTGTTGCACGCCTGTCCGTGTCCGCTAGTCAGCCGTCTGAACGCCATTATCGACGAGTTGCTCCGCACGGTGAAGGGAGTCCAAAATTCCAATGGCGACATCAGCCAGCGGCTTTTGGGTATTCTCGGTGGCCTGCAACAAAAAGAGTTGCAGTCGATCACCATCGACGAACTCGCCCGGCGCTGTGGTTGCAGCCGGCGCCATCTGGCCCGGTTGATTCGCGAGCAGTGCGGCGATTCGCTCTCCGCCATCGTCAACGGCGTGAAGCTTGAAAGAGCCGCGGAACTCCTGCTCGATCCGAATCGCAAAATTGTCGATGTCGCTCCGGATTGTGGCTTCAACCATCTCGGCGCGTTCTCCAAACGCTTCCGCGAACGCTTCGGCCTGACGCCCGCGGCTTGGCGCAAACAAAAGCTGGGATTAAAGGACACCAATGGGGTTCCCCTTGAAACTCCCCTCCCCGGAGGGGTCCTCTCCGCCGCGCTGCGGGGGAGAGGGTGGTCCCGCAAAGCGGGACCGGGTGAGGTGGACGGAACTGCCCAACGCAAAGAAGTTGGTAAAGAAAAGCCAGAACCAGCCAAGGCAACGGGCAAGCCACCGAACCTGGTGCGAAGAGGTGTTATGGCCCACGCGACCAAGCCGCGAAACGGCAAATCGAAGACCGGCAATGCCAAATGGGCCGTTCGAAAAGTGCGCTCCGCCTCCCGTTCGAAGGTTAAGCTGAGCGAGCGGCAACGAAGGAGAAGGAAAAGAAGATAAGAGACTATCCGCAAAAAAGCACAAAAGGCTCAAAAAAAGCCTCTCCTTTGTGTCTTTTGTGCCTTTTCGCGGCCATCCCGGCGGTTGCCCGCCTGGTATCTGCGCTCTCTGCGGTTACAATCTGTTTGCCGAGAATCCCAGCTCTCGCTGACCACTACCACAGTCGTTTCATGCTTTCGACTCATGCCAGCACTCGAAAAACCGCGGAGGGCGCGGAGTACGCGGAGACGGACGGGCCTTCGCTCGCGGTCGTCTCTCTCCATGAACCGGAGGATCGCCGAGAAAGCACGCGACGCGGAGATTCGGAAGCACGTAAGCCGCCTTCCGCGTTACCCTCTCCGCCGCCCTGCGGGGGGGAGAGGGCAGGTTCCGAACTCGCCCGAGCGAGGTCGGAACCGGGTGAGGTGGAGCAGTCGCGGCTGTCTCTCAGCATCTCCGCGGTTATAATTTGTTTGCCTGAGCATCCTCCGCGGTTGCCATTTACGTCCCATGCCTTCAACCCGCGTCATGACAAGGTGCCGAGCCTTGGGTAATTCCCGCGGTTGGCCCCGCTGCGGCCTCCGCTGGCTGACGGGCGCGACGTTGTCCCTGCCGGTACTCGTCGGCGCCCAGGAAGCCCTTTTCAACAGCGCCGCCCACCAGCGCCTGGCCACCCAGACTCGCTCCGGCATCGAGTCGATGCCCTACACGTTTCGCCTGCGCGAGTTTCGGGCCGTGGTTAGGCCAACGCTTGGAATTGAGTGGAACGACAATGTTCTCACCTCGGACGCAAATAAAAAGCAGGACATCTCGTTCTCGCCCCGCCTCGAGATTCATGCCGTTCACCCTCTGGGCGAGAATAACCGTATCAGTTTTGATCTTGGCCTTGGCTACACCAAGTACCTTAGGCAGACTCAACTTGACCAACTCGTCATCACTCCGGGGTCAACCGTTGACTTTGATTTTGCTGTCGGCCAAGTGCGTTTCAATCTGCACGATCGCCTTACTTATAATCTCGATCCAACCGCGGTCGGAGCCGTGGCGGGCCGCGGTAGCTCGGGTGGGTTGAACAATACGGCTGGATTAACCGCGGGTTGGCAACTGCACCGGGTCGACATGTCGGTTGGCTACGATTTCCTCCGTTTCATTTCCGAAAGTGACACCCAGTCCCAGATGGATCGGTCCACGCATTCGGTCATGGCTCGAGTCGGAGTCGACGTATATCCAGGAGTTGTCGTTGGGACAGAGGCTACGGCGGCACCGACGATTTACGACGATTCGTTTCTCAATGACAGCACCGGCTATAGCCTTGGCGGCTATGGCGATTGGAAGGTTACCGACCGCTTTCACGTCGCGCCGCGCGGCGGATACTCTCTGACCACTTTTTCGCCAAACCAGGAGCAAGGGACTCGACCCGATTACGCTGGATTTTACTTTGGTTTGAGCATCGACCACCGACCCAACGAAACGATTGCGTATCGTCTATCGGCCAACCGCCAAATCTCACCAGGCGTCGACGCCAACGTTAGCGACAGCTACCTGGTTGATCTGGGCATCACCTGGAAATTCATCCGCGATTTCCCGTTCACAACGTCGTTCTTTTTCGAAGATGGCACCCAAGCTGGTGGCGGTCAGCTCGGGGCAATTGTGGCGAGTGGTGACCTGGAAACTTGGAATCGCTACGGCGGCAACCTAAGCATCAATCAGGAGCTGACCAAACGCCTGAACGCCTCTCTATCCTACGGCTTGATCTACCGAACCTCGAGCCTCCCGGATCGCGATTACCTGCAAAACCGCGTGACTTTGACCTTGTCCTATCGCTTGTGACCTTTCTTAATCATGTTCACGGCGTAACTTCTGCTGTTCGCAACTCGACATGTTCCTGAGCCTCGGCACCAAACTGGGCCCCACCTGCGTGTTCCGCGCATCGGTTGGGCTCTGCTTTCTGCCCCCCGCAGGGGCCCTCTCCGTCCCCCTGCCGCGGGAGGGAGCGGAAGTACCCGCCCTACCGTCGGAACCGGGTGAGGTGGAGCAGTCGTCGATTCTGGATCGCAGTGCGTTTGTGCTCGTTGTCTTCCTGCTCTGTCTCGCATGCGACGCGTCTGCCGCATCTTCTCCCCCCGCCCCCGTCGCAGGCCTGTCCAACTCAGTTCCTTCGAAAACCAATTCATCGCCCGCGGTGACCTCGAACGCGCGCTCGCCTCTGGATGCCACCGTCTCCCGGATGCTCGCGGAGGCGCTGGCCCGCATGACCAATTCGCCGACCAACCCCGCTGCGACGGAGACCCCCGCCCCGGACAGAGATGGCGCCGAGCCGCTCCCAGGGCGCGCTCGACCGACCAACTCGCTAGCCAGTGCGCTCTCCAGCACCAATACCTTGGATGACAAACTCAAGCTCGGTACTGGCGATCGCCTCAGCTATCGCGTCGTCGAAGATTTGGAAGAGCCGAAAGCGCTTACCGTGACCGACTCCGGCGACGTGGAGGTTCCTCTGATCGGCCGTATCCCCGCTCTCGGTAAGACGTGCAAACAGCTTGCGGCCGACATCAAGGCCAAGCTCGACGAAGAGTATTACTACAACGCGACGGTGGTCATCGCGATCGACCTCTTCAACCGTACTCGGGGCAAGGTGTATTTGGTCGGCTACGTCCGCGCTCCCGGACCGCTCGACATCCCCAGCGACGAACTTTTCACCCTCGGCAAAGCCATCCTCCGCGCCGGCGGCTTTTCCGAATACGCCGACAAGAAACGAGTGCGCATCACCCGCAAAGGCAGCGACGCTGAACCGATGGGCAAGAACATCGAAGTCGACGTCGGAGCCGTCCTCGAAGAAGGCCGTGGCGACAAGGACGTAAAACTGGAGGTCGGAGACCTCATCTACGTCCCCAGCCGCCTGTTCAAGTTCTAACCGCTGCGCACGTGACTCAGTTAATAGCCAAGCCCGACCGACAAGACGCCGACGGCACGCGATTCGACGCGCTTGCCACTATCCGGGGCCCCGCGGATGTTCCCCCCTCTCCTGGGGGAGAGGGTTGGTGTGAGGGCGGATCGCGACGGCGTGGTGCGGGACGAATGGAGGCGATGTTTCGCTAAACCGTTTTGTTCTCAAAGAGACACCCCATCTGCCCGTAAAAACTCGCACGAACATCTGAACTCTCCTGTTCCAGTACAATACGACGACCTCGACGGCGGTGCCCCACCCCCGACTCGCCCCATGGTCTCACCCCGTCGCCTCCTGGCCGCGCTCAAGTCCAAGTGGTGGGTCCTGCTGATAACCACGTTGCTGCCCATCGGCCCCGCCTACTATTACTTCCGCAAACTACCCGTCGACTACGTTTCCAAAGCCACCATGTGGGTCCGGGGCAAGATGAGGCTTGCAGACGTGGGACAGTACACGGAAGACGTGCAGACGTTTTACGGTACTCAGATTCAGTTGATCCAAAGCGAACGGTTGCAATTGAGGGCTATCGACCGCGTAAAGAGCACTCAACCTACGCTGAAAGAACCCAAAGACGAACAAGGTCGACTGCAGCTTCCATCGATTCGAATTAACCAGGCCCCGAAGAGCTCGGTGTTTGTGCTCGAATCACGCAGCATTAGCGGCGAATACGCCCGGGCGTACCTTGATGCGTTGATGGATGAGTTTCTCCTCTACAAGAAGGAGGTGCGCGCTTCGACGTCCGGAGATGCGCTCGCCTCCGTCTATAATCAAGTCTATAAGCAGGAGGCTGATCTGAAGGTGGCGCACGAGAAGGTTACCCAATTTCAAAAGGAGAATAACGTCGCCTTGTTGGAAGAAACGCTCCGAGGAGGTGGTAATCAGTTGGCCCAAATGAACGCCCAAATCGCCATGCTCCAGCTCGACCTGCGTCTGATGGATGCCGCTGAGGTTGAGAAAAAAGCGGGTGTGGGCCTGAACAATGGCACCAATTCGGTAGGTGCGACGGCCTCCTCCGGTCCTGCGCCGGCGGCGAGCTTGGTCTCACCCAGTCTCAGCTCCGTTCCAAGTTTGGCTCAAACCGAACTTTTCGCTGCTCGGAAACAACTTGAGATGCTTGAGGCCCAGCGGGACGAGCTCGCGTCAGTTCTTCGACCCAAGCATCCCAAGATGGTCAAATTGATCGAGGAGGTCACCCGCGCGAGCCGGTTGGTGGGTATCCTCCAGGAACAAAGTGCAGAACAAGTCAAGGCCGCACGCGAGGCCACCAAAATCCGCATCAAAAGTTTGCAGGACGCCGCCGCCGAAATGGCCCTCAAAGTGGCCGATGCTAATCGCCGCATGGCAGAGTTGGAAAAAATCCGGGCCGACATCGCCCGTCAGCAGAGCTTTTATGAGCGCCTCCTGGCGCTACTGCAAGGTGTCGACCTCAATAGCAGTTTAAATCAGGAGGATTTCTCGATTTTGGAACTCGCGGGCGAAAGCCGGAAAGCAAAGTCTCAGACGCTTTCCATGACCGGCGGCGCAGCGTTCGGTGGACTCATGTTCGGCTGCGGGATCCTGTTTCTGATCGCACGGCGTGACGATCGCTGCGATTCAGTAGTGGAACTTCGCAGCTGGTTTCCAGAACCAGTCTTTGGCCAGATCCCGGACATGCCCAGCCAGAGAGGGGCAAGTGCACTGCTGCCCATCCAACCGGCAGATAATCGACACTTGTTCGTCGAGGCCTGCCGCAACCTCCGGTCGTCGCTGATCTATACTGCCGGCCCGGGTGAACGGCCCAAGGTGATTCTCGTCACCAGTGCGATTCCCAATGAAGGCAAATCCACCGTGGCGGTCAATCTCGCGACGGCGCTCGCCATGGGCAACGCCCGGGTCCTCCTCATCGACGCCGATACCCGAAGAGGCCACGCCCACGATCTGCTAGGGGTTGCGGCTGAACCCGGCTTGACGGATTGCCTGCTCGACCCCGCGAGTGATCCGGCTCGCTTCCTTCAATCGACCCACGTCCCCAATCTGACTCTCCTCGCCCGAGGCGCTCGCTCAAATCAGACCGGTGAGCTGTTTCTCGGGCCCTCATTCGATCGCCTGCTCAAAAACACTCGCAGCCAGTTTGACTTCGTCATTTTCGACACCATCCCGGTATTCGCCGCCGACGACACGACTTCCTTGGCCCCCAAGGCCGACGGCGTCCTGTTCGTGGTTCGACGGGAATACACCAGCTCGAGATTGGCCCAGGAGGCGCTGGAGCTTCTGTATCAACGTCAGGCCCGCGTGCTGGGCATCGTCTTTAACCGCGTCGATAGTCTTGCTCGCGGCTATTCCTACTATAAGTACGTTTCCTCTTACGCTGAATCGGCACAGGCGTGATTGCGATCAAACCAATATCTTGTCTACTCCTCCTTCATCTTTGGCGCCGGCTGAACCCTACGTGCCAATCTCCGACCCGATTCAAACAGGCCGAGGGAAGATGCTGTGGCCGTTGGCGCTGTTCAGCATATTATGGGTGGACCTGGTTAGAATCCTAAGCTTCAACTGGGAAGTGCGCGAACAGTATTCCTACGGATGGTTTGTCCCACCGTTTGCGGCCTACCTTTTCGCTCGCCGCTGGTGGGACCGGCCTGCCCCGGCACCGCAAACTTCTCCTCCTTGGCTGATGACTTCCATCGGCACGACGCTCGTCGCGTTGGTGCCACTCCGGGTTGTGCTCGAGATTAACGCCGATTGGCCCCTGGTTGCGTGGCTTTACACGGCCATGGTTATCGCCATCACCTTGCATGCGGTGTTCCTGGCCGGTGGATGGAAATGGGTCCGGCACTTCACCTTCCCAGTGGCGTTTATTCTCGTCGCCTTGGTTTGGCCCTACCGAATTGAAAAAGGACTGACCCAGAACCTGATGCAGTATGCCGCCAGCATCACCGTCGAACTGCTGGGAATCCTCGGCCTTCCCGCCCTGCAACGAGGCAATCTCATCGAGGTCGCCACCGGTGTCGTCGGGGTGGACGAGGCGTGTAGTGGCATTCGTTCGTTCCAATCGACGCTCATGGCCGGACTTTTAATGGGCGAGCTCTACCGGTTCCGGCTACGACCTCGCGCCGCCATGGTGATTCTCGGGTTGATCATGGCGTTCGCCTTCAACATCGTTCGCACGCTTTTCCTAAGTTGGCAGGCAAGCACCAACGGAGTTTCTAGCATCGAAAAGTGGCATGATTCCGCCGGCTTGACCATTCTTGTCGCCTGCTTCTTCGCTCTGTGGTTGCTGGCCGGCTTTCTAAAAAGACGGGGCTTTACCACTCATGCGGCTTCAGCCGAAAATGGTGAAGGTGCCACCACTCATGCGATAGGACGCTTGACCCGCCCGTACCTGGCAGTCGCAGGATGCGTCGCGGTGGGTGCGCTCGGCGCGACGGAGACATGGTATCGGGCTCATGAAATCAAGGATGAAGGGCAGTTCCTCTGGACCGCGGTGATGCCAACCAATAAAACCGAATTTGCCCAAATCGAATTGGCGCCCCGAACGGCTCAACTCATCAACGCTAATATCATGGAGTGCGGTCGGTGGGCCGGGCCAGACGGAACTGAGTGGAGTATGTATTTTTTCAGGTGGAAACCTTCTTCGATCTACTCGGTGCTCCAAGCCCGCATTCATCGCCCCGACCGATGTTTGCCTGCGTCCGGTCTTCAACAGGTTGCCGACGATGGCGTCCGGCTCTTCGAGACAGCTGGTATCCCCATTCCGTTCCGCCGTTATACGTTCGAGGGCGAAGGTGGCCGATATTTCGTCTTTTTCTGCCTTTGGGAGGACGGGAGTCGGAGTCAGAGTGGTCTCCAGGCGTCCAACCAAGAAGGCCGATTGCAGTCCGTCTTGGCAGGCCGGCGAAAACTGGGACAACAAACTTTGGAGTTTGTGCTTAAAGGCTGTGATTCGCAGGATGCAGCGGATAATTTGCTTCGGTCGACGCTCTCTGACCTGGTGGCGATGCAACACAAACCTCGCGGATAGTCAGCAGCCACAGTGTTTGTTGGTCGGTCTTTGAGGTTTTATATTCGTAGTCTTGTCAGTTGCCACCGAATGAACGAGTGCCCAGTAAAAGCTAGTCCGACCCCGGGAACGGAAGCGTGGTCCCTTGTCATTCGCCCCAAAACAGGTTGGTTTGAACTTCACCTTGCGGACCTCTGGCGCTATCGCGACCTGGTGTTGCTCTTCGTTCGCCGCGATTTCGTCTCGCAATACAAGCAAACGATCCTCGGCCCGCTCTGGTTCATCATCCAGCCGCTGCTCACGACCCTGACCTTCACCATCATTTTTGGAAACATTGCGCAACTCTCGACCGACGGCTTGCCAAAAATGCTGTTTTATCTCTCGGGCGTAACCGCCTGGAACTATTTCGCCGAGTGCCTCACCAAGACCTCCGAGACCTTCAGCGCCAACGCGAACATCTTCGGTAAGGTATACTTCCCTCGGCTCGCTGTGCCGGTCTCGATCGTGATCTCAAATCTGATCCGTTTCGGTATCCAGCTTGGGCTATTCCTCGCCTTCTATCTTTTTTTCCTGTTCCGCGGCACGGCCATCCAGCCGACCTCGGCGCTGTTGCTCATGCCCTTGCTTGTCCTGCTCATGGCCGCGCTTGGCCTCGGCACCGGGATCATCGTTTCTTCCATGACCACCCGCTACCGCGACCTGCGGTTCCTGGTGCAATTCGGCGTCCAATTGCTGATGTACACGACGCCTGTCATTTACCCTTTATCCAAGCTGCCAGAGCAATACCGCTGGATCATGCTGGCTAACCCCATGACTCCGATTATCGAATCTTTCCGCTACGCGTTCCTCGGCACTGGCGCCTTTAGCTGGGGATACCTTGGCCTTTCTGCCGCCATGGCCGCCGTCATCCTCGGCTTGGGCATCCTCCTCTTCAACCACGTCGAGAAGACGTTTATGGACACGGTTTGAAGCCGCCCCAATTCCGGATTTGGATCAAGATGCACGGTTTAAAATCCACTCAAGGCCTCCATCGGCCTGCGCCGCTCAGGATCAAAGGATAGTCAAGTCAGGCTTCACGCTTTGGGTCTCACCTCGCTGCTCCTTCCCCATGTCTGTCGTCATACAAGTCGATCAGCTCTCCAAACAATACCGCCTCGGAACCATCGGCGGTAAACGACTCGTGGATGATTTCAGCCGCTGGTGGGCGTTGTTCCGCGGGCAGGAGGATCCGCTTGCCAAGGTAGGCGAACCAAAAAACTCCAAAGTGGGAAAACCAAAACCCGCAAAAGGCGAGGACTCCAACCTACCCTCCCATCCCGCTGAGACTCTTTGGGCTCTAAAAAACGTTTCCTTTGAGGTGAAACAAGGCGAGGTCCTCGGGATCATCGGCCGCAACGGGGCGGGCAAGAGCACGCTGCTTAAGATCCTGTCGCGCGTGACTGCGCCCACGAGCGGAGAGGTGCGGGTCAAAGGCCGCATCGCCAGCCTGCTCGAGGTGGGCACCGGATTTCATCCCGAGCTGACCGGACGGGAGAATGTCTTCCTCAACGGTGCCATCCTGGGCATGACCAGAGCCGAGATTCGGAGTAAGTTCGACGAAATCGTCGCCTTCTCCGAGGTCGAGAAGTTCATTGATACTCCCGTCAAGCGCTACTCCAGCGGCATGACGGTCCGGCTGGCCTTCGCCGTGGCCGCGCATCTCGATCCCGAAATCTTGATCATCGACGAGGTGCTCGCGGTGGGTGACGTCGCCTTTCAGAAAAAATGCCTCGGCAAAATGCAGGACGTGGCAGGGGAAGGCAGAACCGTCCTGTTTGTGAGCCATAATATGGCGGCAATGCAACAATTGTGCTCAAAGGCGGTCGTTTTCGAGGCTGGGACGATCAAATTTCAAGGTGCAGTTCATGCAGGAATTGATGTCTACTTGAGTAATGCTAAGTCGATTTCCAATATTGGATACATAGATTTGGCTAGTTGGAGAAACCGTCGAGGCGGAGAGTATGTTCGCATAAGGTCTTTAACGCTCTCGTCGCTAAACGGCGTCAAGAAGGCTGAATTTAGGATGGGCGAGGCAGTTCGCCTCTGCATTGCGGTCGAGTATGTTCACGAAGTCTTGGAGCCGGATGTTGGATACGCTCTTCTGACAAATCAGAAACAGGCATTATTTGCGTCTGCATTCTCTGACTCTTGCCCTTTAGAATCGGTCCAGCCAGGCTTAGTGAGTTACATCACTCTAATCGATCCATGCCAGCTCATGCCCGGAAGATACGATTTCGCCTTAGCTGTCACACGAAAAGGAGGAGATGCTTACGACTTTGTTGAGGATGTGCCTGGATTTACAGTGCTGCCGATTCAATCAGAATCGAGTGTTCCACTCGACTATCGTTGGGGAAGCCTCTTTTTTCGATTTCCGTGGGAATCACATTCAACCGCCCAAGCGAATTCAAGCCTGATCCATGAGTAAAATTGCCCTTAAGCTCAGTCGTCTAAAACGTCGAATTAGACGTGCAATAATGGATAGCGACACTGCGGACCTTAAGCGGGGGTTTAAGGAAGCATGTGAAATGGGGCGGGAGAGTTCAAATCCGTGGATTCGACGTAGTTCTGAGATCCCTGGCTACCTATTTCGGGGAGAACATGAACTAATTCTTCAGTGTGCGGCAAGCGCACCACCCGGAGATTTCGTGGAGATTGGAGTATGGTTTGGTAAATCAACCTCGCTGTTGGCGGGCGCGGTTGTTGATCGCAATCGAAACGAAAAAGTTTTTTGCGTCGATCCCTTTACAAATGAAGGTGAGGAAAGAGATCAAAAAAACCATGCCATATTACATGGCTTAAAAAACGTCTTTCCTTCCTTTGTCGAGAATGCGAAGAGGCTGGGCTTTTACAGTCAGATTATACCGATTGCTACACTTTCTACCATAGCATTGCCGGCGCTGAATTTGCGAGTAGGCTTCGCATTTATAGATGGGGCCCACGATGAGGACTCAGTTCGATCTGATTTTGAACTGTTAAAGGAAAAACTTATCCCAGGAGCGATTGTTCTCTTTCATGATGCGATTGGGAAGGTCTATCCCGGTGTTTTGAGGGCCATTGATTCAATCCTCCGCGAGAATCCTCGAATGGTTCGTCTCGACCAAGCTGCTGGAACAATTGTCGTGCTCCGCCATAATCCCTAGTCGCAATGAAGAAACTCATCAATTCGGTGTTGTCGCTAGTTGGATATCAGATTAATCGCAATCGCCCTCATTCGAAGAATCTAGATCCAGACTCAAAAGTGGCGCTAACGCTTCCTGCATCAGAGTGTTACGAGCGTTTTCAAACAGCATGCCCAATCTTTCAGCCGTGGTTGGGCTATGGCGAATTCAGTGGATACTTCGACGGAGTAAAAAAGCGTACATTGGTATCTGCAGATCGTTGCTATCTGTTACAAAAGTTTGCGCAGCAAACTGCAAATCTAGCAGGCGACTTTGTTGAATGTGGCGTGTTCCGGGGTGGGACAGCATTATTGTTAGCAAGAACTTTGCCGAAAACTGATAAAAAGCTGTGGCTCTTCGACAGCTTTGAGGGGCTTTCACAGGACTCGGAAGAGAATGGGGATTATTATAAAAAGGGAGACTTCAGGGAAACAGACGTTGATTCTGTGATGAATCTGTTAAGTGACTATCGATCGAAGATCGAAGTGCGAAAGGGGTGGATACCAAATTCGTTTGCTGGACTCGAAAAACTCAATTTCGCCTTCGCACACGTCGATGTCGACATTTACGAGCCTGCATTAGCTTGCTGTGAGTACATATATCCGCGGCTCGTCTCGGGCGGTATTATGGTATTTGATGACTACGGCTACCCAGCATGCCGCGGGGAGCGCAACGCCGTTGACAAATTTTTCGCGGATAAGCTTCACCCTGTAATTGTGCTTCCCAGTGGTCAAGCGCTGATAGTTAAACCCTAGGCTGGCGTTATGTCTGATTCCATTTTGATCTTGGGCGGAGGACCAACAGGGCTCGGGGCCGCGCGGCGGCTAGATGAACTAGGCCACAAGCAATGGCTTTTGTTGGAGCGAGCCGCGGGAGCGGGTGGGTTAGCAGCTTCATTCTTGGATGTGAGAGGTTTCACGTGGGACATTGGAGGGCACGTTCAATTTTCTCACTACGAGTACTTCGATCGTGCCATGGCTGAGTATCTCGGAAAGGACGGGTGGTTGCATCACGAGCGTGAATCCTGGGTCTGGATGCGCGACCGGTTCATCCCATACCCGCTACAGAACAATATCCGCCGCCTGCCACCGGCAGATCTAGAACTATGCTTGACGGGATTGGTTGACATGTTACGAAATGATCAAGGCAAAGTAGAAAACTTTCGCGATTGGATCTTTGCAACGTTCGGCGCGGGTCTGGCATCCATTTTTATGCTCCCATACAATTTTAAAGTATGGGCTTATCCGCCAGAATTGATGAATGCCGTCTGGGTTGGGGAGCGTGTCGCGGTAACTGATCTTAAAAGGGTTCTTCATAATATCGTTTTCGGGAAAGATGACCTGTCATGGGGGCCGAACAATACGTTCCAATTCCCGCGATTTGGGGGCACGGGAGCGATCTGGCGTGCCTGTGCTGAACGGTTGCCCCAAGGCCAATTACGATTCAACACCTCAGTCGCAAGCATCGATCTGGAACGCCGAGAAGTCTCAACATCGATGGGTAGTGTTCTAAAATACGACACCCTAATCTCGACGATTCCATTAATTGAGCTTGTTCGATTGAGTCATCAGTCGCAGTTCTATGAGGCCGCGGAGCGAGGATTGCTCTATTCATCTTCGAACATTTTCGGAATCGGCTTGCGTGGCAAGCCGCCGGAGCATTTGCGGAAGAAATGTTGGATGTATTTTCCTGAGGATAACTGTCCGTTTTATCGTGTAACGGTCTTTAGTAATTACTCTCCAAACAACGTTCCTGATAGCAGTAAATATTGGTCACTGATGGCCGAGGTTTCAGAGTCATCCTTCAAGCCGGTAGACCAGGCGACGCTCTTGGATCAAGTAATTGAGGGAATGTTGGCGACACGTTTGATTGAGCGGAGGGAAGATGTTGTATCAACGTGGAAATACCGGGCTGGCTATGGTTATCCAACTCCGGGCCTAGAGAGAGATAATGTCCTGGACGAGATTCTCCCATTTTTTGAAGCAAGGGGAGTCTACTCGCGAGGCAGATTTGGCCTATGGAAATACGAGGTCAGTAATCAAGACCACTCGTTTATGCAGGGTGTTGAAGTAGTTGAGATGATGACGAATGGCAGGTTGGAGATCACGGCGAAGCATCCCAACATTGCCAATAGCAAGAAGCACCCATGGCCATTTGAACAGTGGTAAATCACTTTTGAATTAGTTCTGAAATCCAGTGAATCTCCCACGCGTCAGTCCTGTAGAGAAGTGTGTTTCTCGGCCGTTGTGGTCTGTGATGATACCGACTTATAACTGCGCTACGTACCTGCGGCAAACGTTAGAAAGTGTTCTGCTGCAAGCTCCGGGAGCCGATCAGATGCAGATCGAAGTCGTTGATGATTGTTCAACCAAGGACGATCCAGAAAGAGTGGTGCGGGAAATAGGTGGGGGGCGAGTGAACTTCTTTCGCAAGGCGAATAATGGCGGTGCAATTTCCAATTTCAACACCTGTATCGAACGCAGTACGGGCCAGTTAATACACATTCTGCATGGAGATGACTATCTGCTCCCGGGATTCTACAGTAAACTGGAGCCGCTCGCGTCACCGAGTGTTGCCTTGATTGCTACCCGATGTTTTTTTGTCGATGAGGAAAGTCATTTGACCGGGATAACGAGCAGGTTGCAGAATCTGGAGGTGCCATCCAACGACATATCGGGTTTTCACCTGGGGACTCCGCTACAGTTTGCCGGCGTAGTCGTCCGTCGCTCGTTTTATGAACAGTATGGAGGATTCGCTACCGATCTTGTTCACACCGCCGATTGGGAAATGTGGTCTAGGGCAATCTGTTTTGGGAAGGGGACTGTTATTCCTCACGTTGGTGCTGCTTACAGGATATTCTCGGGAAATGATACCGCGCGTTTAATGCGCACGGCTGAGAATCTGCGAGACCGAGAACGGATTGCCAAGATTCTTATGCAGCGGGATCCAAAGTTTCAAGCGGCTGATTTTACACGTAAACTGATCCAGATGGCGAAAAGGCAGGAACTGCAATTTCGTCGGCTGGGAGATCAAGAAGCAGTGGCAGCAAATAGATCCTTTTGGATTGAGCGTGAGTCAATGTTGGAGCGGATTCTCGGCTCGCTTAGGAGGGGCCTGCATTTCATGCGGGGCGCTCGCTAATGAAGCTTGCATGTAACTATGACTCCAAGACTTTCCATCGTCATTTGTACGTACAACCCGAGATTAGACTTTCTCGGGCGAACCCTCGATTCGCTGCGGGCGCAGACGCTGGACTTGGGTGATTGGGAGCTCTTGCTGGTCGACAATGCCTCGACCAACGACTGGGCAAAGTCGGTCGAGTTGGCCTGGCATCCTAAGGCTCGCATTGTAAAGGAGGAGAAGATTGGCCTGACGATGGCTCGGCTGCGTGGCATCCAAGAGGCGTCCGGGGAACTCCTCCTGTTTGTGGATGACGACAATGTGCTTGCCCCGGACTACGCGGAGAGGGTGATCGAAGTAGCGGATCGGCATCGTCAATTGGGATGCTTTGGTGCCGGGCAGATTGTCCCTGAATTTGAAGAGCCGCCAAGTGCTGATTTGCGGCGGTACACAGAGATGTTGGCCTTGCGTGTTGTGGGATCTCCGCAGTGGTCGAATAACCTGGCCACTGCGATGCCGTATGGTGCAGGAATGGCCGTGCGTCGCGACGTGGCGCTTCAATACCATCGAACTGTCGCTTCATGCGCGGTTCGTGTTCAGCTTGATCGGAAGGGGTCTGCCTTGAATTCTGGTGGCGATGACGAGTTCTCGTGGGTTGCCAGCGAAATAGGTTGTGGCATCGGAGTGTTTCCAGAACTGAGTCTCACACATTTAATCGATCGCAGGCGTGTGCAGCAGGACTATCTGTTGCGCTTGGCTGAGGGGCATGCATTTTCTCATCGACTACTCGACCATTTGCATGGGGTGAGAAAAGATGCCCCAATGCCGGAACCTTCCTTGGTCGTATTGGTCAAATACTTGATCACCGCAAGAGTGTGGTCCTTTCTGAATGAAGCTCTTCGCTATTTGAGCTTCCGTCAGTGTTCATCGACGGATCGCAAGTTTTTGCTCGCGAAGATTCGAGGCCATGATGCGGCTGTTCAGTTCATCAACAGTCTTGGTCAAGTGGGCTGCAAGCGTCCTCAGTCCCCCATTTCGTCTGCGAGGTGGAGTAACTCCGGAGTTGGCTCTAACCTGGAAGGCCATGTTAATAATCGTGTGTGAGTAGTCTTTTCAAGCAGGTGCTTTACCGTTCCGCCCGTCGGGTTGGGAGAATGAGCCTGACGGCTCGGGTAATTCGTTCCTGTGGGGGCGTGGGGCCAAAATTCGGTCCGGTTCAAGCGGTCACCGCGCTGGGTGACTTGCCGCCGGAGTCCGGGGTGGCACCGCTGGTGACCCTGCGCCTGAGCACAGAAGTGATTCGGCCTCCTGCGCGGATTGCAGGCGGGCCTATACCTGCGGTCTTCGATACTGCCTCGCGGGCCGAGCATCCGGATTTCGTGCTGGCTTATTTGAGTGAAGGTCGAATCTTGACTGGCGACGGTTGGCTATTCACGCGTGATGGGAGATTGATCCTCGAATCTCTGGCGGATCCAAGTTTTGTGACCAAGCGGCAATTGGACAGTCGATGGCTTTGGCCGCGCGTCACGGAATCGGTGGAAGCGTGTCTGCTAGCTTATCCGCATTGGGCTCGAGACAATTACTACCACTTCTTGCTGGAATTTATTCCACGGCTGACGCTCGCTCTCTCCGAGCTTGAGCGGAGTGATGGGGACAGTCATACGAGATTCAGAGTGTTACTTCCGTCTGAGCCAACGGCATGGATGTGGGAATTGTTGGAATTGGCGGGAGTTCCCCGCGATCGATGCCTGGTAACCGATGGCCGGCAATTGCGCGTGGGTCAAGTGTTGTTCGCTTCGAGGCTCGGGCAGCCCATGAGCACGCCTCTGTGGGCCATCGAGTGGCTTCGCCGCCTTTTCATTCCCGGTTACGGCGCCGGGCCAACCAAGCCCTGCAAACGCCTCTATCTTAGCCGACGCAAGGCTTCGAAACGGCGTGTTGTCAACGAGGAGGAAGTTGAGAAAGTACTGCAGATGTTTGGATTTCAAACCGTCATGCTGGAGGACTTTACGGTTGCCCAACAGGTGGAACTATTTGGCCAAGCTGAGGCCGTGGTAGGACCTCACGGGGCCGGGTTTGCAAATATTGTCTTTGCTGATCGCGCTAAGGTTTTGGAATTCCTGGATTCCTCATGGGTCTGGCCAACCTACTATGCGCTTGGCCACGATTGCGGCCATGAGTACTGCGGCCTGCTTTGCCGCACCGTGGATGGCGGCAACATGGAGGTGGATGTACAGGTTCTTCGCGCGACAGTATCGCAGTTAGTTAACCCAGGATCACAGTCGAAGGGAACATGATGCGAGTGTTCCTGAGTGGAGTTTGCGCTTCATCCTCTCCCGCCCATCGATTAACCTAAGCTTTATGCGCTTCCGCTCCCGTCTCAAACAATGGTTTCATGGCAGTTGCCCGGGCTTCTCGGGCTCATTTCAGTACTTCGGAACGCGCATTTACTTTCCAAAGAATTGCGAGCTATTTGCGGCGGCGTGTCAACAGGTTGTCTACGAGCGCGACAATGTCAAGTGGCTCTGCCGTCTTGCTTGCGATGGTACCGTGATTGATGTCGGCGCCAATATTGGTCTAATGGCCGCACCGGTGCTGCAACGGTGTGCCAATTCTCGGGTCATCTCATTTGAACCCTCTCCAACTACCTTTCAGTATCTTGTCCGTACGGTTGCCGGTAGTCCCTACGCCGCGCGCTGGCAGGCCGTGGGCAAGGCATTGTGTGAGACGGAGGGCACAGTGGACTTTTTCGAATCTGCGCCGGCCAAGGGCGCCTATAACGGATTGGCGGAGACTTTGCGCGGGGGGCCGTCGCAGCGAGTTAGCGTACCAGCGTCCAAGATCGACGTCGAGTGGATCGGGTTGGGAAGGCCGCACATTTCTGTCATAAAGATTGACGTCGAAGGGGCGGAGTTAAGGGTCCTTCAAGGCGCCGTTGAGTGCATAGCTTCTCAGCATCCGCCTATTATGCTGGAATGGAGTGGAAAGAATCTAACTGCACACGGGATGTCGCCCGAGGCAATTCTCGATTTCAGCAACGAACATGGATACCGTCTCCACTCCATGCCCAGTCTCTCGACCATTGTTACGGCTGGCGACTTGGCCCTCCACATGAAAGCTTCTGAAAGTTTCCTGCTGTGGCCAGAGAGGAGCAAAGCGAATGGAGAGTGATTCACCTCCAATCAAGGAGCTGCCGTGGCCTTGGGTGAATGGAACGTTCCGCCCCTCAACAGCCGTTGAGTGCAATTTTAAGTGGCCCAAGATCAGTATTGTCACTCCTTCCTACAATCAGGGAGCGTTCATTGAGGAGACAATCCGTTCGGTGTTGCTACAAAGTTATCCTGATCTTGAGTACATCATCATCGATGGCGGCAGCACGGATGGCACCGTTGAAATCATCAAGAAATACGAACGCTGGATTACTTATTGGGTGAGCGAGAAGGACCGGGGCCAATGTGAGGCGATCAATAAAGGTTTTGCGAAGGCCAGCGGAGACGTACTGGGATGGCTTTGCAGTGATGACGTATACGCGCCAGGCTCCCTGCACCGGGTCGCACAAAAGCTGCGTGACACCAGGTCATCAATGGCGGTGGGGGCTTCCGTCATCACACGTGGTCCAGAGACGCTGGAAGGTTCCACGGATCGCCGTCAACCCAGCTATCCGGAAATGGCCTATAACGTCAGAACATTCCCGCAACCCAGTGTGTTTTGGCGCCGGGAGTTATGGGAGGCCGCAGGGCCGCTGAGGGAAGACCTCTATTATGTGATGGATTATGATCTTTGGTTGAGGATGGTCCCGCTGGCTTCCGCCGTGTTCTTCATGGACGAGGTGCTGAGTTACCAAAGAACTCATGCAAATCAGAAAAGCGCCAACCTGGTTGGGCCGGCGCATCTGTTCTTGAAAATGAGGGCGCAAGTCGCCTTAAGGGCCGCCTTGCGCCGGGGAGAAAGCCGGCTGGGCTGGGTTTATCGAGTCTGGCGGCAAAAATTTAGTGAAAACAGGGGTTGGGGAAAGTTTCGGGCCGCCATGGGCCCTGGTTTTCACTGGCAGGCCCTCCGTACTAGCTTATTGCCCTCTCGCTTTAGAACCGGGTAATGGTTCCGAATCGCTTGGTCGAACCCACCGCTGACCTTTTCGGCATTTGAAAATCGCATTTGCAGCAGTTTCAGATTTGCGGGACGTGCGCCGAGGTTCGGGCACGTTCTACAACTTGGCACAAGAACTTGAACGGCAGTCCCACATCGTCACTCGCCTCGGACCGTTCCCGCTGGAGGTACCTTTTGTCGCCCGAGTTGTTAACGCCGTGCATCGTCGGCTCCGCAAACGTCATCCGTTGTTTCTGGATCCCTTTGTCGGTGGGCGCACCGGGCGGCTGGTGTCTCGACAGCTTCAGGGGTTGGACTACGATTTTCTTCTGACCAACGACATGGCCATTGCCGCTTTCACCGTCAGCGGAAGGCCAATCGTGCTTTACACCGATGTCATCGTCACGCGGGACTACTCGGAGAAGAATCTCCCCGGTTGCCGCCTCGGCAACATGTCGGCATTTTCCGTCGGCCTGTGCCGCCGGACAATGCGCCGCGCGCTGATGCGAAGTAGCCTCGCAATCTTTCCCGCCGACTGGTCGGCCGAGGCGGCTCGAGCCTATTGTCGGACGCCCGAAAAGATCAAAGTAGTTCCGTTCGGCGCGAACGTGGAGGATCCAGGTTCCGCCATTGCGCATGGGAGGAGTTGGGAAAAGATCAAAGCCAAAGGGTGTATTAACCTGCTTTTTGTCGGCAAGGATTGGGTTCGTAAAGGGGGCGATGTTGCTGTCGAGGCCGTGCGACGATTGAATGCGGATGGTATTAGGGCGAAGTTGCATGTGGTCGGTGCGGAGGTGCCGGACCGTGCTCTGACTGACGAGGTGCAAAGCTACGGCTTGCTTGACAAGTCGAAACCGGAAGAAATGGCCCTCATCCAGCATTTGTTTACGGAGGCCGACGCTTTCATTCTCCCCAGCTCCTCGGAAGGATACGTCATCAGCGTATTGGAGGCGGCGGCTTTTGGCCTGCCGACTCTGGCCTACGACGCTGATGGTGTGCGAAATGCCGTGGTCGCAGGTCGGACTGGATTGCTATTTCCTCTCGGCAGTCCCGGTCGGTTATTTGCCGCCGCGGTGAGCTCATGGTGCGCTCGACCTTCAACCTATATGGAATTGGTTCACGGAGCCCGCCACCACTACGAAACCTCGGCCAATTGGCCTTGCTGCGTGAAGGCCCTGGAGAAGAATATCCGGAATGCTTTGAACGCGTCCGTTTCCGGGCGAGGACCGAATTCTCCACGGTCTTTTTGACGCCGGATGGACCCCACAGTCACAGCAAGTTCCGTCCCGTCCCAACACTTGGACTATTTGGATGGCTTGCGCGGGCTTGCCGCATTGCAGGTCGTGCTCGGGCACGCCGCCGCACAAATCCCGTGGGATTCAGCTGCGCCCAACCAATTTTTGCGTGCAGCTTTGTGGCCCATCTCCTTTGGCCGCGAAGCGGTCGCTCTTTTCATCGTTCTCTCCGGCTTTTGTCTGATGCTACCGGTGTTGCGTCGGCAAGGTGTCCTTCAGGGCGGGGCGTGGCTGTTCTTTAAACGGCGTGCTCGTCGCATCCTGCCTCCCTACTATTGTGCCTTGGCTCTTTCTGTTCTTCTGGTATGGACTCTCATTGGCGAAAAGACTGGTACGCACTGGGATGTCTGCCTGCCAGTCGATGCTAAAGCCATCTGGACCCACCTGCTTCTTTTGCAGGATCTGTTTCACGACACGTCGGCCCGGATCAATCATGTCATGTGGTCGATTTCCGTGGAGTGGCGCATCTATTTTCTGTTTCCGCTTCTAGTGCTGATGTGGCGGAAGGTGGGATCGCTGTGGGCGACGGGCCTGGGTGTAGTTGCCTCGTATTTGCTCGTGCGGTGGTTTCACTTTAATGGGCTCAACACCGGCGCCTTTGGCATGTGCCTCCAGTTTGTCGGATTGTTTGCCTTGGGCATGTTCGGAGCCGGGCTGGCGTATTCGACGAATCCCAGATTGCTTCAGTTGCGCCAAGCGGTGCCGTGGTTTGTTTTCACCGCCGCCCTGCTGGTAGCGGCTATTTTGAGTCGGGAGCCAAGGGTTTTCGGAGGACGAGCATTGCCGTGGTATCTGCGCGATTACCTAATTGGCTTGTTCGGTACATGTCTGATAGTCATGGCGGCCTCTCAACCGAGCGACCTGCTGCACCGGGTATTGGCGTGGAGGCCGATAGTGTTCCTGGGCACCATTGGCTACAGCCTTTACCTAATGCATGCTCCTTTTCAGCAGGTTCTTGTACAATACGTAGTCGCTCCTCTCGGATTGCCCCCAGCCACCTCGTTTCTGGTTCTGGCCGTCTTAGGTACGCCGCTAGTCATCGGTTTTTCCTACGGCTTTTACCTACTATGTGAGCGCCCTTTCCTAAATGTCGAAAGAGGCCCCTCGATTCTAGGCAAGTCTGCCACTGTTCCATCTGCCGCCAAAGTTCGTCTGGGGCGCTTTGACGGATACGAGCCATGAAAATTCTTTACGCGGCCCTTCGTCATGATCCGCGTGATCCGGACCTCGCGAGTGGAGTCGACTTTAATTTCTATTCCAGTTTTGTTCGCGCAGGTGCGGACGTGCGAATAGTGGGTCCATTTCCCCACTCTGGATGGCTCGTCGATCGCGCCTTAAAGCGCTTTTATTCATCAGTTCTTAAGAAGCGCTATTTGAAGTGGAATTTGCAGGTCACCCGGCTGAGCGCCCTTGCGCTGAATCGGGCCGCGGCGGAATGGAAGCCAGATCTGGTTTTCAGCTTGTTCCCCCCGCCTCTGGCCTTCTATCGAGGAAATGCGCCCGCGGTCTTTAATACGGACACGACGTTTCAGGGGTGGCAGGCGGGGGGCGCCAGATTCGGTGCATTGCCGCTAAGTTTCCTCGTCTGGGAGGAGCGGCGAGCCGTCCGGAACTCCTCTTTAATTATTACGTTCAGTGAGTTTTGTCGGAAGGAGTTGGTTCTCCGCCATGGCATCCCCGAGCGGAAAGTGGTAGTACAGCCCATGCCGAGTGCACTTCCATCGGAGGTGGTGCCAAATAGAGTTGAGTTTCGGCCCAAACAATTAGTCCCCCCATTGAAGCTTTTGTTGGTCGGCCGGGATTATCAAAGGAAGGGCATTCCTACGGCCATCGCGGTCACACACGAACTGAATCAGCGGGGAATTCCGACCGAGTTGACTATCTGCGGCCTTCAGGGAAAAACAAATGGCCCAGTTCGGTTCGCTGGGCTATTTCGTAAAAGTGTCCCAGAAGAGTTGGCTCGTTACGCTGGCTTGTATAGTCAGGCAGATCTGCTAATACATCCTGCTACGTTCGATCCATCGCCGATTGTTCCGGCGGAGGCGGCCGCGTTCGGTCTCCCAACAATTTCTAACGATGTGGGAGGCATAGGCACTTCGGTTGCACACGGCGTGTCAGGAATCGTATTATCTGCTCACAGCCCCGCGTCGGCCTACGTGGACGCCATTGTCAACCTTGTCCGGGAGCCTGCTGAACTCGTGCGTCTATCCCTTGGTGCGCGCCGCCGCTACGAGGAGGAACAAAACTGGGAAGTCGCGGGCCAGCGGGTGGTGCGGACATTTGAAAAAATGTTTGTGGCCCGGGAGATGAAGGCTGGATGAAGTGTCTTATACTGTGGTCGGGTAAGCAATATCTGCCAACTGTCCAGATAATGAATGCGATGTTTGCTTGTAAATTTGTACGCTGTGCATCGCCCGTTGTTTTGAAATTCATTCTTGCGCGCATGACACCAGGTGCGCACCTGTCTGCCTGCATTTTTAACCAAGATCAAGTGGTTGTAGCGGGCCTGGTTAGGGTGGATTCTGGGACCTTGTGATTAGTCGAGACCCATCCGCTATTTCGGCTGGTTGCGTGCCAGGATTTGTTCACGTTTACACCGATCTCCTGCATTGTGAGTTTTCTCCCGGCACCACTTCCAGTATCTTAGAAGATCGACATGTGGTGTCTGTGATCAAAGCGAATCTGAATCAACTGCCGTTGGACGAATGTCGGCAGAGATTTGGTGCCCGGCTGGGTGTTGTTAAGCTTGTCCAGCGAATCGAGGACGCAGACATTTGTTTTCTGCCGAAGGTATGGGATTTTTATCTGCGTGCGGGCAAGCTGGGATTGGCGCAAGCATTCGCTCGCCGAGCCGAAGAATGCGGTAAACTGGTCGTAGTTTGGAATGGCGGCGATTTGGAATCGGTTGTGCCATTTGCGAATGCGGTGACATTCTTCCACGGTCCCCATCGCAGCTGTAGGCGAGCGTACCGCCGAACGTTTGCCATCCCGCAGTTCAAGGATGATTGGCTTCAGATTTATTACGATGGAAGACAGAATCCACGAAAATGGAGCGATGTCCCGTCGGTCGGCTTTTGCGGGTTAGCCTGTCAATGGAATAGTCGTACACTATTGAGAGCAGCCGTTACACAGTTGCAGCAGGCAGTGCATACCGTCGGTCGTGCCCGCTACGTCCCTTCTTCGATGCCGCCTCCGGTCGTCCTTCGAATGAGAATCTTGCGCAGATTGGCCAAAGAGCGTCGACTGAAAACCAATTTTATTGTACGAGAACGCTATCGAGGCGGAATTCAGGGAGCGGAAACAAACAATGCCCTGGCGCCGGCAAAACTGGAGTTTGTAAAGAATATTTGGGAAAGTGATTACACTTTGTGCGTTCGTGGAGTCGGCAATTTTTCCGCTCGGTTTTACGAAACATTATGCTTGGGTCGGATTCCCATTTTTGTGAATACGAACTGTGTATTGCCCTATGACTTTAAGGTCCGCTACGTGGATTATTGTGTTTGGATTGAAGAAAACGAGATTGAACAACTCCCGTCCAAGCTGCTGGAATTTCACGCACGACAAACGCCAGGCACGTTTCAGGAGCGCCAGCTAAATTGCCGCCGGTTATGGGAAGATTACTTGAGCGTGACGGGTTTTTATCGGCATTTCCCCGAGCATTTTCAGGGCGAAAGTCTTTTGTGAACTAGATTTCACGATTGACCCCTTCTCATGCGCTGCCTTTACATCGTGACCCAAGATCCGATCTCGCCGAACTATTTCGGCGGCGCTTCCGCGATGTACTACGACCAGTTGCTGGCGCTGGCGGAGTTGGGACATGAAGTCCACCTCTGGCATTACGCCACTTGCGAGCGCAGAGCACAGTTTGACCGGTTTATTGAAACCGAACCCAACGTTTTTGCGGAAATTAAGTCGCGGTGCCACTCAACCGCGTTTTACACCTGCAATGGAGATGGTGGGTTGCTGGGTCGCGGGTTGGCCAAGGCTCGCTCATTGTTGTCGCCGAGAATCCCGCTGTCGCGCTGGTCGCTATACCGTGAGTTCCGGCGTATGTTGGCCAAGGTGAAACCGGAGGTCATCTGGGCGCAGCATTTCGATCCGGCCACACTGGCCGTCCAGCAACAGGCCGTGCCTGTGGTTTACGTCCACCACGACTGGCTCTATCGCATCAAAGCATTGCGCAACCACCGGGCGATCCGACCCGAACAGAAAGCGATTGAAGAGCGCTTGGTTCGCGCGGCCTCCGCCGTCGTCAGCGGGTCCAGGGTGGAATGTACCGAAATCGCCGACGTGGGGTGTCCTCGGGTGCATCACATTCCCGTAAGCTACGAGCCTGTTCCTTTGGATCTGGACCGCGTCAACTTGAGTAAACCCCAAGTCGTCCACCTTGGCGGGATGGGTACCACTGCGAACCGGGAGGGGCTGCTCGCCTTTTTTGAGAGAGTCTGGCCCACTCTAGAAAGGAGTGGGATAGACCTCAATGTCATCGGGGATACGTCAGGGGCGACTCCGTCACTCCAACGGCATTTAAAAAAAGTAACTTGCCCTGGCTTTGTCAAAGATCTCGCGCCGGTCCTCCGACCGTTCGACATTCAGATTATCCCGTGGGAACATGCGACCGGCCAGAGAACCCGTATCCCGCTCGCCTTTAACCACGCGCAAGTGGTTGTCACGACTCGAGCTGCATCGGCATGTTACCCCGAAGTGCGAGACCGAGAAAATGCCCGACTGGTGGACAAGTTGGAGGATATGGCTCCGGTGATCACCCAACTGTTGGCGGACCCTGGCGAGCGAGTGCGGCTGGGACGGGCTGCCCGACTGACGCTCGAGCAATGTTTCACCCGAAAGTCATTGTTGCCGAGGTATGCGAAGGTTCTCAAGGACATCGAGCTGGCATCCGTCAAACGACCCGAGGATTTAGCGCTTAACGCCACCAGTCGATAAGTCGGAGCAAATCGGTGTGTTGCCCCCGTAGAATCTTTCCCATGCGAGCCAGTTTAAATTTATTTCGCAGTCTCCGTCGCTCGTGGAGGCGATTCGTCGCGAGCGCTTGGCTGCGTTGTCACGGCGTGGAGTTCGGGGCCGCCCCCAGCTTCGCCGGCGGCCGTCCCATCATCCAAGGCGGAAGGAATGTCAAAGTCGGCGCAGGGTTGCGGATGAAAAACTTGCAACATCGAGTTCTAATTGTGTGCTCCGGTCAGGGTAGATTGGTAATCGGGGATCACGTGCTGTTGAATCAGGGCGTGAACATAACCGCCACCGTTCATGTGAGCATCGGCGATAACACGCAGATTGGCGACATGACCTGCATCTACGATACTAGTTTCCATTCGGTCGATGAAAAGGACGCTGTGGTTCCGGCTCCGGTGCACATCGGGCGAAACGTCTGGCTTGCCAGGAATGTTATTGTGATGCCCGGCGTTCGCATCGGTGACCATTCGGTGGTTGCGGCGGGGAGCGTGGTTACCCAATCGATCCCGGCCAAGACCCTTGCCGCCGGGGCTCCCGCCCGATTCGTCCGGGACGTGCGTTGCAGCGACAACTACATCCGCTGCTGACACGAGAAAGTTGAATGCGGAATGGACGCAAAGACATGTGAACAAAACTGCTGAACAAATAGTGGCCATCATTCCTGCTCGCGGCGGTTCTAAGGGAATCCCTGGAAAAAATGTGCGGCAGGTCGGGGGTAAACCTTTGCTCTCGTGGTCCATCGAGCACGCCCGGCAAACGCCCCAGATTTCCCGGATCTTTGTCTCCACGGATTCCCCTGAGATTGCCGGAGTGGCTCGGAACTACGGTGCCGAAGTCATCATGCGCCCTCCTGAAATCAGCGGCGACACAGCGTCCTCCGAGTCTTGCCTTGTCCACGCCCTGGACTGGATGCGGACGTCCCAGCCCCGCGACCCCGACTTGGTCGTCTTCCTTCAAGCGACCTCGCCGATGCGCGAAGCGGGTGATATTCGGGAGGCAATCGCAACGTTGGAGCGCGAACAGGCCGACTCGTTGTTTTCCGCTTGTCGCGTCGAGGGCTTCGTCTGGCGTGTTAGGTCTGACGGGACGCCCGTATCCTTTACCTACGACCATCTAAATCGCCCCCGGCGGCAGGACGCACCCGAGGATTTGATCGAGAATGGCTCCATCTACATTTTCAAACCATGGGTGCTGCACCAGTTTAACAATCGCTTGGGCGGCAAAGTGGCCGTGTATCGGATGCCCGCCCTCCATTCGTTCCAGATCGACGAACCCGCCGACCTTGAGCTCATGGAAAGGCTCATGGCCCGTCACGCCCGATCCGGCTCCGCGGTCGACCGATCGCCTCTTGGACTCGGTCGGGGAGATGGCCAAGGCGAAGTGTCGCCCTCTTCTTCAGCGCTAAATCCGATCAAACTTGTCGTCCTCGACTTCGATGGCGTCCTAACCGACAACCGCGTGATGGTTTCCGAGGATGGTCAGGAATCGGTCCTCTGCCATCGCGGGGACGGCTTCGGCCTTGGCCAGGTGAAAGCGGCTGGCCTCGAGGTCATCGTTTTGTCCAAGGAAAAAAACCCGGTGGTCTCCGCCCGCTGCCGGAAACTTGGCTTAGAGTGCATTCAAGGTTGCGATACGAAGCTTCGTTCGCTTCAGACTCTTTGCTCCGCGCGGCACCTTGGCCCGGCCGAGGTGGCCTACGTCGGTAACGATCTGAACGACCTTGAATGCCTGCGTTGGGTCGGCCTGCCCATTGCCGTTCGGGACGCCGAACCAGCGGTGCTTTCCGTCGCCAGATGGATTACCACCCGGCCCGGTGGATACGGAGCGGTCCGGGAGATTACAGACTGCTTTTTGGCGTCCAGGACTGGCCGATGAAACGTCGCGCAGAAATTGAAGCAAACAGTCCGTACTCCATTGCTGACCTGGCTCGGTTCGAGAGCCAGACAATTCCCAACTTTGAAAAAAATCTTAATTCCATAAACCTATGGCGAATACAGTTCAGATCGGAAACAAACAGGTCGGTTGCGGCCAACCCTCCTACATCGTTGCCGAAATCGGCATCAATCACAACGGCGACCTTGAGATTGCCAAGCGCCTGATTGATGCCGCCGTCCTTGCCGGCTGCGACGCGGTCAAGTTCCAGAAGCGCACTCCTGAACTCTGCGTCCCGCTGGAGCAGCGCAATGTCATGCGCGAGACCCCGTGGGGCATGATGACCTACATGGCCTATCGCGAACGTGTCGAGTTCGGCGTCAAGGAATACACGGAGATCGAGCACTACTGTTCGCAGCGTGGCATCACCTGGTTTGTCTCCCCCTGGGACGTCAAGTCGGTCGACTTCATGGAAGCCTATCAGCCAGTCTGCTACAAGGTGCCGTCTGCCTTGCTTACGGACCTCCAACTCCTTCGCCGTCTGCGCGCGACAAACCGGCCCGTCATACTTTCCACCGGCATGTCCACTCTAGAACAGGTGCGCGCGGGCGTCGCCGAGCTCGACCGGGCGAAGCTTATTCTGACTCACACCACGAGTACCTACCCGTGCAAGACGGAGGAACTTAATCTGCGCGTCATTCCGGCCTTGGTGGCCGAGTTTGGGGTGCCGGTCGGCTATTCGGGCCACGAGGTCGGACTCCAGACCACTTACGCCGCCGTGGTCCTCGGGGCCAGTTTGGTGGAGCGCCACATAACCTTAGATCGGGCGATGTGGGGCAGTGATCAAGCCGCTTCCGTGGAGCCGTCGGGTTTTTCCCGCCTTGTCCGTGATATCCGCACGATCGAAAAAGCGATGGGCGACGGCCAGAAGCGCATGTTTGACAGCGAGATCCCCGTCATGAAGAAACTACGCGTCACCACCGCCTGACTGCAGATCAATAGAATTGCAAGGATCACCGAGTTCTCAACGCAGTGGCTAGTCGTCTTTTGGTTACGTGATCGAGCAATAGCCTTCCCGGTCTCCCTGACACGACCTCGATTTCAAGGTTTTACTGGTCTTGTATCGTAGCATTTTGGGTTTCAATCCTTATCCATGCGTTCCCATCCCCACATTGTTCTTGTCATCTCTCGCGGAGAGGCGGTGCGGAATTTTCTCTATTCGGACACGCTCAAGGCTCTGAAGGGCAAGGCGCGCGTCACAGTGCTGACCGTAGTGGTGGATGATGACCTGACGGGGCGTATCCGAGGAGACGTGGACGAGGTCATATCCATTGAAGACCATCCCGTTGCTCCGGCCGCGGCGTATGTGCGGGCGCTGACAGAGAACGCTCATGATCGCTGGCTGTGGAGTCAAGTGGCTCAAAATAATTGGGACCTTCGAGATCGTCGTGCGCGCGAAGACGGCAAGAGGCTGCAGCGGATGTTTGTCAAGGCGGCATCTCGCGTCTTGGGCAACAATCCTTGCCTGCACGCGATGACTGCGCTGGAACAATTCCTGCAATGGCGGCTACGTAGCACCAGAAAATACGACGAATTGTTCGCCCGCTTGAAACCGGATCTAGTGTTTAATGCCTCCCACATTCATGGTGCGGCGGGTGAGTTGCCACTGCGCGTCGCACAACGTATGGGCATCGCGACGGCTGGATTCATCTTTTCCTGGGATAATTTGACATCTCGAAGCCGGATTTTTGTGCCGTATGACTACTACCTAGTCTGGCACGACTTCATGAAGCAGCAGTTGCTGGGCATCTATCCCAAAGTTCGTCCGGAAAGCGTCTTTGTCACAGGGACACCACAGTTCGATTTCCACTTCAAACCTGAGTTTTTGCTTTCGCGCGAGGAACTGTGCCGCCGGATTGGAGTGGACCCGGCGCGGCCATTTGTTCTTTATACCAGTGGCATTTGGAACCATTTTTATGAGGAACACCGGCATGTGGAGCTGGTGATCAAGTTGTTGCGGGAACTCCCAATTCAACCGAAGCCGCAGCTTGTCGTGCGAAATTACGCTAAAGGCACTGCGGAAGGGCTGAAGCAAATGGCCGCACAGAATTACCCGGACGTGGTGTTCCCGCCGGTCCTATGGAGTGAGCGCTGGCTGATGCCGCAGCATGAGGATTTGTATATCTACACCAGTCTCGTTCATTATGCGGCCTTGAGCATCAATGCAGCCTCGACCGTCACGCTGGAATTCCTGCTGAAGGGCAAACCCGTGATCAATCTTAATTTCGACCCGCCGGGCTCGGATTTGCCTTGGTGTATGGGCTACGAACGCCACATCAAATTTGACCATTTCTGGCCGGTGGCGCGGAGTGGCGCCACGATGGTAGCGAGGTCGCCCGAAGACATGCGGAGGTTTTTGATCCGCGGCCTGACCGATCCGGACGCTGACTTGCCGGTTCGGCAAAAGTTCATCAAGCAAATGTTTGCCGGTGTTCCTCTGGATGGGCGAAACGGAGAGCGGGTAGCGGAGACTCTTCGGTCGTTGGCTGAAGCCAAAACGAAGTGACCGGTGATGCCTGGTAATCAGGGTGGGGCAGACGGGGTGCGAAAGCGGCTTTTGCTGATTTCGCACGTCAATCCGGTGACTCGTCGATCAGGCCAGCAGCAGCGCGTTTACTATTCACTCGTTGCCCTGCGGAAGCACTTTCATGTCACGTTTGTCGGATTTGCTGCTGCCGAGGAGTGCGAACGTCTCAGCAAAGAACTCTTGCCGTTGTGTGATGCGGTGGAGTTGCTCCCATCGGCCTATGCCCGTACGCGGATGTCGAAGGGCTGGCATCGTCTGGCTGGGTGGTTTTACCAGCGGCGAACCGGTCTCAAATTTTCCAACTATGTCATTGGCAAGGTTGAGCTGACAGCCGCCCGCCTCGCGCCGTTGGTCGCCCGCTGCCAATACGATTTGGCAGTCTTTGAGTACTTTCACACGGCGGAGGCCGCTGGGTGGCTCCGGCAGCGAGGGATTCCTTGCGTTTTGGATATGCATAACATCCTTTGGCAGTCGTTTGCCCGGCAGCTCGAAGGGCGAGGAATCTCCGGTGAGGCAAAGGCTCGCGCGGTCGCCCGATATCGGTCCGCGGAGGAGGCAGCCTGGCACCAGTATGAGGGGCTGATCGCCATTAGCGAGGGAGAGCGGGATTATGTTCGCTCCCGATTGGTCATGGGCCAACAATTGTTCTACGCGCCGATGGGCATTCCTTTGGAGTGTTGGCCCTATTTGTGGTCACCTGTAGAGCCGCGGCGAGTCGGCTACTACGGTGGGCTCGGCAGCCCTCACAATGCGCAAGACGCACGCCGTTGTTACGAGCGGATCATGCCCGAGGTGTGGCGCACGTTTCCGGAGGCCGAGTTGTGGCTGGTGGGGAGCAACCCACCGGAGGATCTTCGTGCGTTGGCAGCGCGGGATCCGCGGGTGAAGGTTACCGGATTCGTGGAAAACGTACAATCGGTTCTCAGTAAGATTTCAGTCCTGCTTTGCCCTTTTACGGGCACATATGGTTTTCGTAGCCGGGTAATCGAGGCCATGGCGTTGGGTGTGCCTGTCGCTGCGAGCCCTGACGCGGTCTACGGCATGGCGTTGAAGTCGGGTGCAGGGCTTTTTCTCTCAGAGTCAGATGCGGGGCTGGCCACCGCCGCGCGACAGCTTCTGAGCCGAAGCGATTTTGCTGCAACCCATAGTCGTGCGGCGCGGGAACAGATCGAGAGGAACTACAGTTTTGCAAGCACCTATGGCCGTCTGGCTGCCGAATTGTTCGCGTTTGTCGGCGTTCGCGGTGTCAGGCGGACGAAAAGCGGGAGGGAAATCTCGGCGGCCATGGTCGACAAGGATTGAGATGATCAAAACAATCAAAGCTGTCCTCGCGATTTTGCGCATGCGCGGTCCGCGCTACTTTCACTACCTGGCGTGTGGCTGGCTTTTGCCGCGCTTCGTTTTACGCAGGCGCGATGGGCTGCCGGGCCGGATTGCCGTGCGATGCAGCCAGCGACTGCCGGCCACGCAGTTGCGCAAGCGCGCCCGTGCCGCGTTGCCGGAGCGGCCGCCGCCAGAGAGGTTTACCCGGTGGACTGATTTTCCGGTTGCATCGAACGTTCGCGCGGCGATCGAGGCTGCCCGCCGCGAACGAGGAGACGAGCCACTGCTCATTGGTCGCATTGATGACGACGGGCGCTTGCTCGGGATCTACGGCCCGTTGCCGGGGTTTTCCGCAATCGGCGAGTCGGAATTTGCGGAACGAAAGCGATTCGAACTGGATGTGGTTCTCTGGGATAACGTGTTGTTGGTTCGTAAAGGATATCGTGGTAATGTTGAGACCTTCGTGCGCGAGTGGGCCGCCCTCGCTCTTCTCGCGGACAAGGTCAATGTTCCCGCTTTGTATCATGTGGATGAACCGGGTACCGCCCTTTACAAGAATCTGGTGTGCGGTCGGACCATTCGCGATTTGTTGGTCGATTCTGGGGCGAAGATTCTTCTCGACCAGACGCGCAATGATCCCGGATTGGACAGCTTGGATCACGGGACTCGAATAAAGAATGTGTGGAAAAGGGGGCGAGATCACCTGCCGAAGGTCGTTAGCGCTCCCATTATAGCGCGAATGGCGGAGCACTTGGAGCGAGCGCATGCCGCGGGCGTGTACGGTCTCAGTTTAACATGGGGAAATGTCGTGATCGATTCCCACACCCAAGCCCCATGGTTCATCGACCTCGACAAGGCTTTCATGTTGGCGCCGAAATCCGTGGTGGGGCGGTTGCTTTGGCGCGATCGAGAGAGGGAGTTGTTCAACGATCTCTACGGATCATCGCTCATGACAGAGTCCTCCGCCCGGGTTGCATTAGGCAAACAATCTCAAAAACTGGGTGGATATGCACCGGTGGATTTCGGTGGTGGGTTAACGGCCGGCGGCTTTTGGACTTCTGACAACGGCACCGGTAGGTGGGAGTGTGTCAACCGGCGTGTTATGGATCATCTCCTGCCGGGACGGCGTGTTTTGGACTTGGGTTCTAACAACGGCATCATGCCCGTTATGATGTTGCGCGCTGGTGCCAGCGAGGTCGTCGGGGTTGAGTTGGACCCCGAGAACGTAAAGTGTGCCCGTCTGGTGCAACAGATTTTTGAATGGCGGGATGAGCGCCGCTATGCGCTACAGATGCACGTCGGCAACATGCTGGATGTGCTGACTTGTGACTGGGGTCGGTTTGATATCGTGACCGCTTTTTGCTCGCTCTACTATTTGGAGCCCCAGGAAATGGCGGCTGTGGTGCGAAAAATCGCCAGCCTGGCGCCTGTCCTCGTCTTGCAGGCGAAGACAGATACTCGCGCCGATGCGCCGGAGAATAAGGCCGAGAAGTCCTCCCTCTCCTTCCTGAAACACCTGCTTGCGGAGAACGGCTTTCCGCAGATCGAAGAGTTCGCCCCAAAAGGCTTCACCCGTCCATTGCTGATTGCCCGGGTCGCGGCTGGAGGCCCTGATTCTCGACACGCTCAGCGGGCGGCATGCGAAGCCACGGCGAAACCAGTCTGATGCAGACCTCGTCGAGCTTTTTCATTGCCACCTCCTGGAATGATCGCCCTGTTTCTCAACAGTTTCGAGCGTTGAGCAACGAGCTGGTTTCCCGTGGACACCGCGTTTTGCTGCTGATCGACAAGCGGAACAGGTCGGTTGAAGCGCATAGGGAAACTCCAGCGGTTTATACATGGCCTTCAGCCCGGCCCATCCATGTTGGAGATGCCCGATTTCTGTCCGGGCTCATTCGTCAGCACCGGCCGGACTGTTTGATCGCCAGCTCCGGCGCGGTGAATATCATGACCCTCGTCGGATGGTGGCATGGCGTGAAACAGCGAATCGCTTGGCATCATACGCTGAGCGCTGCGATCGATGCGGACTGCCGGGTGCCTCGCTGGAAGCTAGCGATGCTGCGTTATCGCAAGCGGTGTGTCTGGCAGTTTGCCACCTTGATTGCCGCGGTTTCGGAAGCCGGGCGGCGGGATCTCCAGACTCAGTTTGGGGTGCGCAAATCCAAGTGCCGGGTCGTCTATAATTCCCTGGTCGATCCGTTGGCAGGAAAAGTCGTGGCGAAATCGTTGTCCGGGGTGAATCGTCTGGTCTGCGTTGGGCGGTTTCATCGCTGTAAGGGGCAAGATGTTCTTCTGCGTGCACTGGTTCGGCTCCGGGCTGAACTACCCCGGCTCAGCGTTGAGTTCATCGGGGAAGGCCCGTTGCGGCCGGAGTGTGAAAGACTGGCGTCCGATCTTGGCGTGGCCGAGTGCTGCAAGTTTTCTGGAGTTGCGCACCATGAACGTGTGCTTGCCGCCATGGGCGAGGCCGATTTGACCGTGGTGCCAAGCCGGGATGAAGCTTTTGGCTTGGTGGCGCTGGAATCGATGGCCATGGGTACTCCCGCCGTGGCGTCTGCTGTGGGGGGCTTGCCGGAGATTCTCGGCGAAGGCTTGAATTCTCTGCTGGTTCCGTCAGACGATCCTGTAGCTTTGGCTGAGCGCCTAAAGATGGTGCTCGACGACGTTTCGGGATATGATGATTTGGTGCGACGCGCTCGCGCGCGATTTCTCGAGGGCTTTGAGCAATCTGCAGCCGTTAAGCGTCAGGCCGATTGGTTGGAGAATATGCTCGGGAGTCCAATCAGTTGAGCCGCTGTGGGCGCTTAATCAAGGTCCAATCTTCTCACCAACCCCAACCCAAACGCCATGAAACTGGTCGTTTTCTCCCACAAGCCCTGCTGGCCTTCTGCCAGCTCGCCTAGTGGCTATGCCACGGATGGGGGATTTCCATTTCAGATGCAGGCTCTGGCAGAACTCTTCGATGAGACTCGCCTTGTGCTTCCGTACACGGGCAATGGCAATCGGTTGGGAGAGTTGCCGCTGTGCGGGCACGTGATGACCATCGTTCCACTGTCCATTCGATCGGGGCAAGGTTTCTCAAGCAAGCTTAGCTTTTTTCCTTGGCTGTTGCTAAACCTACGGACGCTGCTTCGGGAATTGCGGGCTGCCGATGCCGTGCATGCGCCCATTCCCGGGGACGTTGGCACCGTAGGGATGCTGCTCGCGTGGCTATGGCGTAAGCCGCTGTTCGTTCGTCACTGTGGCAACTGGCTCCGTCCGACGACGGTCGCTGAAAAATTCTGGCGATGGTTCATGGAGCGTACGGCTGGCGGGCGCAACGTGATGCTGGCCACCGGGGGGACGGAAGCGCCGCCCAGTATCAGGAATGCAAAGGTGCGCTGGATTTTTGCCACCAGTCTGAACCAACTGGAACTGAGCGCTTATGGTTGTCCTCGACGCTGTCCGTTTCGACCTTCCGCCGGAGTTTCTTCGACGCTCGAGAAAGTTTGCGGACGCATGACAGCTGGAGGGAGGCCGGGTGAGGCAGGCAAGCCACTGCGATTAGTCATTGTTGCCCGGCAGGAAAGTGCCAAGGGCGCAGGAATTGTCATCCGAGCCCTACCATTGCTGGCTCAAAGATTCCCAGGTGTTAGACTGCAAATAGTCGGCGATGGGTCAGCGATCCCAACTTTCAAACAGATGGCGGCGTCGCTTGGGGTTGTAGAGCGGGTTGAGTTTACGGGCAAACTGAATCACGAACAGGTGATGAAACAGTTGCAGGCTGCGCACCTCTTCGTTTTTCCCACTACTTCGTCTGACGGCTTTCCCAAAGCTGTTCTCGAAGCGTTGGCGAGTGGCCTTCCCGTGGTGGCGACCCGGGTCTCTGTGTTGCCGCAGTTGTTGGGGAATGGCTGTGGGGTGTTGATTGACGATGCGACCCCTCAGGCTGTGACGCTTGGAATCGAGCAGGCCCTCGAGAGTTCGGCGCACTACGAAGGCATGTCAAATCGCGCCACCGAAGCCGCCCGTGCCTATTCTCTCGAAGCGTGGCGCGATTCCATCGGGGAACATCTCACCGCTGCGTGGGGAACTCTTGCCACCCACCGGGCCCAGGCCCCGGCAGCCATGGTCAAAGAACAAAAGCCAGGGGCGGGTGGAACCACTGTTTTCTAACTCTCGTGTGCCCCTCACCGTAAAACCATCCTCCACTCCGAAGCCGAGCGATTCTACCAACAACGACGTTGATTCGGAGGCGGCCCATCGCCTCTCGAGGTCGGGCCTATTGACATCCAGGCTGCGCGGCTTGCGGATTACTTTTCTTGCAGGTACTTTGGGTCAGGGTGGCGCGGAACGACAATTGTTTTACATGCTTCGCGCTTTGCAGGCCGAGGGGGCGGCACTGCGGTTGCTGTGTCTCACTCGCGGTGAGTTTTGGGAGAAACGAATCCGCGCCTTGGGCGTTCCGGTAATCTGGGTTGGAGAGGCTTCGTCACGCATGGGTCGCGTTGTCAGAGTCATCAAGGACCTTGTCCAGGAACGTCCCACCCTCGTCCAAAGCTCTCACTTTTACACGAATCTTTACGTCGCGGTTGCCGGCCGATTGTTGGGGTTGCCGGAAATCGGTGCAGTTCGTAGCGATGTCATTGGCGAGTCTAAAGCGCTCGGGCCCGTGCTGGGGCGGATTTGTTTGACCGCTCCCCGATGGATGGCGGCGAATTCTCAGTCAAGCGTTCGCAAGATTGTTTCTCACGGGCGGGATCCGGAGCGATGTTTGTATCTCCCCAACGTCGTGGATACCGCGCAGTTCACCCCGGCTCGCCATCCGCCGACCGAAGTCGTGCGAGTCCTGTTTGCCGGGCGTTTAGGCCCGGAAAAGCGGCTTGACCGATACCTCGATGTTTTGGCGGAGGTAAGGAAACAAAGCCCCTTGCCTGTGCGTGGGCTGGTGGTCGGGGACGGGCCGTTGCTGAGGACGCTCCAGGAATATGCCGGGCAGCTGGGCCTGCTGCCCGCCGGGGTGGAGTTTCGTCCCGCAGCCGCAGACCTGACCTCAGTTTATCAGCAGGCCGACGTCTTTCTGTTAACCTCCGACAGGGAAGGCACTCCCAATGTCATCATGGAAGCAAGCGCCTCTGGTTTGCCAGTCGTCGCGACGCGTGCGGGAGGGACTTCGGAAGTTGTCCGCGATGGCGAAACGGGATTTCTGTGCGAATGCGACGACAAGAGGGCTTTGGCTTCGGCAGTGGCCAGATTGGTCGCCGATCGGGAGCTGCGTCACCGCCTGGGTTCAAACGGCCGCGCTTTTGTCCAAAGGGATCATTGTTCGAACCACTTGGCGAAGTCGTTGTTTGAAGCTTACGAAAGAATCTTAGGATGAGCTCTCAGTCAACTTTCCCCAGGGTCCAATCCTTTTTCGAGCAGCCCCAACACTATTTCCACAAGGATTATCATGTTACGGTCCGGGCCGAGATTGTCCGGGAAATGATTCCTGACGCCAGCGGGATGAAGATTCTCGACATTGGTTGCGGGGATGGCCGGGTCTCCCTGCAGTTCTTGCGCCAGGCCGCATCCGTTACCCTGGTCGACGTGTCGGAGAGTATGCTTCGGCTGGCTCGCGCCAATGTGCAGGCTGAGTATACCGATCGGGCGTCATTTTTTAGGGGGGATTTCATGGACTACAACCCCGAGATCTCGGCCGACTTGGTCGTGTGTCTTGGTGTGCTTGCGCATGTCGATCAGGTGGAGGCGGCTATCCGAAAACTGGCGGCCCTTACGAGAGTCGGCGGATACTGCGTTCTCCAGATCACCGATTGCGAACGTTTAATGGGAAAGATTCAACACTGGTCTCTTCGTTCCCTCGTCGGGCTGCGCGGAGCGAGGGGCTATCGGCTGCAACGCACACGTTTCCAGGATATTGAAACCCTTGCCGCGGGTGCCGGATTCAGCTTGGCCCGACGGAGAGACCACTGCCTGGTAGTGCCTGGGATGGGTCGGCTTCCCAATCAATGGTTGCTTCGTTATGACCGGTTCGTCGTGCGCCATCGTATTCTGGAACGTTTCGCGTCAAGTGCCGTAATGCTGTTCCGACGGTGCGCCACTACCGAGGCAAGCCCCTCGCCAAGAATTCAGTCGGCATGACGACGGCGCGTGGATCCGGTGGTTCGCCCCGCCCCGCATTCCCTGGTGCTCGCGCGGCTGCTCAGGCAGCCCGAGCTAAAGGCAATGAGCGGGCGCCGGCGAATTCGTGGGCCATGGTGGCGTTTATCGCGGCTCACATTCCGCTGGCCCTTGCGATGCAGCGGATCCCGATACTGGCGAAGGTCCATTCTCTCGTCGTCTTGGGTTTTGGGCTCTGGTACGGATCAAAGCGCGGCGGGGAGTTTAAAGTTGCCCGCCTAGCAGCTTATCTGGTCGGGTCGGAAGTGCTTTGGCGAATGTGTGGTGGCGGCTTTTTTTGGGAATTCGGGAAATACGGGTTCGTTGCGGTGGTGGGTGCCATGTTGCTTCGGAGTGGCGGTACTGCTTGGGACCCAATGGCGATGAGTTATTGCCTTCTCCTGCTGCCTGCCACGGCTTTCACCTTGCTGGGGGCTGGTTGGGTGACGGCGCGGAATGATATCAGCTTTTACCTTTCTGGGCCTCTGGCCCTCGCGATTGGCGTTTCGTTCTTTCTTCGCTTGCGCCTGTCCCTTCCCAAGCTGGGATCGCTTTTGCTTGCGGCGATGGCACCGATTTTAGGGGTGGCGGCACTGTGCTATGGGAGCACGTTCGCATCGGACGACGTCGACTTTGGCTCTGGTTCGAATGCCTCGGCCAGTGGGGGGTTTGGTCCAAATCAGGTGTCTGCAGCGTTGGGCTTTGGCATCGTTTTGGCGGTGCTTTGCCTGTGGCTGACGCCGAATGGCAAGCTGTTTCGATTGATGCTTATTGGTTCTGTAATGTTCTTTGTTACGCAGGTGTTTCTGACCTTATCCCGAACCGGACTGTGGCTGGCAGCCTTCAGTTGTTTTTGCGGCGGCTTCCTGTTGGCAAGGGGCCAGAAACAACAGTTGCAGCTGATCCTGAGTGCAATGGCGATCGGGTTGCTGACCTGGCTGGTGGTGTTTCCGATGGTGGACGAATTCTCGGGCGGGGCTGTATCCAAACGCTTTCAGAAAAACAGATGGCACCGGCCGTGAGGAAATCGCGCAAGCTGATTTGTTGATTTTCCTGCAAAATCCTGTCTTTGGGGTCGGGGTGGGAATGGCCCGGAAAGAACGAATGCGACTAACCGGCGACCGGCACGCTTCTCACACCGAATACACGCGTATGCTTGCCGAGCATGGTGCGTTCGGAGTGGCCAGCCTAGGATTGCTTCTATTCATCTGGATGCGCGCGTACCGAAATGCTCGTCCCGTGAAAAGCAAAGTGTTGGTGGTTGCCGCCATTGCTTTCGCTTCAGGCTTCATGGTGGTGAGCGCTACCCGGTTGGTTCTGCCCTCGTTCATGATAGCCCTCGCTTGTGTGCGGCTGGAGACGCCTGCTTCGCGAGTAAACATTCGTCCGGCCTTGGTGCGTAGATCGCCCGCGCTCGCGGTCCCGATTCCAACTACCGCGGTCTGACCTGGTCGCTGCGCTCGTTTTCCCCCAATTCGTTTGTGAGAATTCTCGCGATTACCAACATGTATCCGACATCGGCATCACCGACGGCTGGTGTCTGTGTGGAACATCAGGTCGAAAGCTTGCGTTCAGCCGGCCTGCAAGTGCGGGTCTCCCATGTGGATCGACTCAATGAGGGCCCCTTCGTCTACTATAGGATGTCGCCCGCCATCCGCCGCGAAGTCACGGATTTCCGCCCGGACGTGGTCCACGTCATGTACGGCGGGGTAATGGCGGATCAAATCACGCGTATGCCAGGTTTGCCCCCGGTTGTTGTGACTTACCGCGGGTCAGACTTGCTCGGCGAGAATCTGTCGGGATGGAAGCGAAAATTGATTTCCCACTATGGCGTATGGTGTTCCCGGAAGGCAGCTCTGGCCGCGGCCGGGGTGGTAGTGGTGGCGCGCCAGCTCTTGCAAGCCCTTCCGCCGCCATTTTCCAGCCAAGGCGCGCAAACTTCCGCCAGGAGGGCGATCATTCTTCCGTCCGGCATCGATTTGGATCGCTTTAAACCGCTGGATCAGCGGACGTGCCAGCAAAAGCTGGGCTGGAATCCTGACCGATTCCATGTTCTTTTCGCAACGAACAATCAGGACCCGGTCAAACGACCATGGCTTGCGCGGGCGGCGGTGGAGCATTTAAAAACTTCAGGGCTGCGCGCGGAGTTTCAATGCCTTTCGGGCGTAAAGCATGCGGAGGTTCCGGACTGGATTAATGCTAGCGATGTGTTTTTGCTCACCTCGGACCACGAAGGCTCCCCGTCGATCGTGCGGGAAGCGCTTGCGTGTGAGGTGCCGGTCGTCTCGGTCCCGGTGGGCGACGTGGCCGAGCAGATCGCAGGAATAGACGGATGCTACTTGGCCGATCCAGATGCTGCCGAGCTTGCGAGGAAACTGGAACTCGTACAGCGCCGAAAGACAAGACTTCATTGCCGTTCGCAACTTGAAGCGGTTTCCCACCGCGCATTGGCCCGTCGGCTCATCCACTTCTACCAAGATATCCTAGCCGTGGGCCCGAAGGTTCAGCCTACCAGCTGATCTAGCACGCTGCATTCAGGAGGCGGAGGCGCGCGTAACGTGAAAGCTTTCCCGAGATCCCCAACGACCGTGGCTCGAAGATGGGATCGGGGTTTCTAGAATTTAGGGGTCAGCAGGAGAACGGCGGGCTGGAGGGGCCTCCGCAGCGCTTGGAACCACATGTAGGTTGGACGGGATGGTCAGACCGCTGACGGATCTCCCTTTGAGGATAAATGCGGCAAACTCTGGGCTCGTTGCCGCGGGCGTGTGCATACCCCAGTTCGTTCCGTAGATCACCGGGGTGACAGTTAATCCGGTCATCGTTACGCTAATTGGGGTGCCAGTGTAAATGCCAGTTTGGATAGCGCCTGCAGCAAAGTCTTGTGCTGAATACAGCTGGTAAGTGTCGCCGTCACTAAGAACTCCTGAAAGGTTAACATTCACCGTGGTGTTACTGCTGAAATTATATACGGCGATGTGTGCTCGTTTTGGTTCGTCATGGTTTGGAATGACAAATGTAATGTCAGCAGGGGCGGCAGAGGTTGAGGTGCTGTGTGCATCGAACTCTGCGAACGTGTTCGTCCACGTTGTGAAGGTGTAACGAGCAGACAAGTTATCGATTCGAGGTTCGTTGGGACCAATGGTGGCGTAACGATTGTAGTCAATGCTCCAGGTTCCATTGGTGGTGGCACGATACAGGCTCGGGCCGGGCCATCCAGTTGAGTTTTGCCATGTGGTGTTTCCAACAAAGGCTCCTTCGGCGACACCCCTGAAGTAAGCCGCTTGAGCAGTGGCGAAGAAATTGCTCCGAATCCACACCGTTCCTCCCTCGGATCGAATGGCGCCATACGGGATGTTATCAAATCGGCGATTGTAAAAGCAGTTATAGGAAATATCTGCTGCGTGACCGCCCGATGTGGCAATCCGCATATCCTGGCCCGACGGCGACGTTACAGCTTGGCAGGAACCAAAAAAAATGTTGGATTGGGCCAGGAATGGGACATCTGGCGAGTTGTAATTCATCGCGTCCTGCGCTGCAAAGCCAACAATGTTACCGATAAACCTGTCACCGGCTGTGTAGCAAACGTGTTCTAGTGCAGTCATTCCGACATAGATGATGATGCAGCCTTGGATCAAATGCCCGGAAGCTCCACCGCTCCAGCAGTTATTAACATCGTGAATATAACAATTGATCCATTCAAACTGTGACGAGTTCCCATTCCCGGCCCCGTCGAAGTGGGCCCAGGGTCCGTTTGGATAATTGGCGTTCGTAGGATTCTGTCCTTTGAAGGAGTCAAAGAATTCGAGATCGCGGAAGCGAAGATACTTGCTATTGCCGAATCGCCATTGTCGGTCGAGTATCGGGCGTTCGCCTGGGTAGGCGCGGAAGGTGATGAGGTTATTGGAGGCGCCGCTGAGACTGACTGTCCATTGCGGCGCGCCGAGGGATCCGGCGTTGGTATGGGGCGGCGAATAGTTTCCCGCTCTAAGCCAGACGGTATCGCCAGCGACTATCTCCGGACGAGTCAGCGAGGCTTGGAGTTGCAACGAGGTGGAATTGGTGTAGTGCGCCGCCGGAAGAGCCACGGGGCTCGCAAGGCAGCAGGCCAGCAATCGGAGTAGCCAGATCACGCACTTCATTCTCGTGGGGGAGCATTGCTTATGCCACATATGGTCAAATTGATGATTTGAGCATTTGACGAGCCGTCCCGCGGGAATTCCTCCCCACCGCCCTGCTGATGGAGAGGCGTTGAAAGTTTCAAAAGGTGTATTGTCGGATGCAAAACTGCTGGGTGTTAGCCTGATTACTGTGTCCCAAACCTGCCCAAGGCGTCCAGTCTCTTTGCAATAGAGCACCATAAGTTTTCGTAGCGAACCCGGGTGAACGAGTCGCCGTATCCCGATTTCAGCCCAGCAATTGTGAGCTTGATCGATGAATGAGTCCGTATCCTCGCGCAGGTGCCCGGCGGTTTCTGTGGTCTTGCCTTGCCGGAACGAAGCCGAATGCATTACCGCCGCGGTAACGGGACTGTTGGCAGCTGACCCGCCACCCGGCGGTTTTGAAGTCATCATCGCGGATGGTATGTCGGATGATGGGACAAGGGAGGCGCTCCGGCGTTTCATGGACGAGGTGAATAACCGCTCGCCAAAGCACGCGGCACCTTTCAGACTCGTCGACAATCCGGGGCGCATTGTGTCTACGGGCTTGAACGCCGCCATTCGGACCGCGCGTGGCGAGTACATTGTCCGCCTTGATGCACACACAGAGTATGCACCAGACTACCTGCGGGAATGCGTTGAGACCCTTCTTTCCACTGGGGCCGACAACGTGGGAGGGCCGGCAAGAACCAAGGCAGATACGCCTTGGGGCCGGGCGATCGCCGCCGCTTACCACTCGCCATTTGCCGTAGGAGGGGCACGTTTTCATAACCCGGACTTCGAAGGCTACGTGGATACCGTCACTTACGGGTGCTGGCGCAAGGAATCTTTCGAAAAATTTGGATACTTCGACGAGGAACTGGTGCGAAATCAGGATGATGAGCACAACCTCCGGATCATCCGTGGCGGCGGGAAGATCTGGCAAAATCCGAAAATCCGCAGTTGGTACCGGCCACGAGGCACGCTGACGGCATTGTTCAGGCAATACATGCAATACGGCTATTGGAAGGTTCGGGTCATTCAGAAGCACAGGCTCCCGGCTTCTTGGCGGCACCTCGTTCCCGGAACGCTGGTGCTGACCCTGCTTATCCTGTTCCTGCTTTCTGTTCTATGTTCCCTGATCCTCGTCGCTGGGCCGCGCATTCCGGATCACCGACCGCTGCTTCTGACGTTCCGATTCATGACCTCTGGCTTGCTGGCGATTTTGATCACGATTTATTCGGCAGCCATCGTCGTAGCCTCATTGCACACGGCGGCGAAGTCTGGCTGGAAACTGTTCTGGATGCTTCCCCTCGTTTTTCCTTCCTACCACTTTGGCTACGGTTGTGGATTTCTCCGGGGTTTCTGGGACTTCGTCATCTGTCGAAAGCGCCCTGGAGTATGGGCCGCTGGACTTACGCGCGGTGATGCATCGCGCTGACGCGCAAGTCCGGTCGCAACCCTTAGACCGGATACTCCATCGATAAGGCCGCTCTTTTTGACTCCAGGTTCTGCTCACAGTCTTCTCCCTGCCCCATGATCCATGATCGGCTTCCTTTACGCATTGTTTCTGAAACTCTTTTATCCAACCTCGATCGCGTTGTTCATGCTCACGGGATCTGCTGTGGCGGGAAGAAGATGGCCCAAGCTGGCTCGAAGGCTCTTGTGGTTGGGGATTTTGACGATCCTCATTTGCGGCAACGGCTGGCTGGTTGCGGCGATGACAAAGCGTCTGGAGCGGCGGCATTCGTCCCCCGCGCCTCTGCCGTCGGCCGATGCCATCCTTATACTGAGCGGGGGCATATTGGCACGGTTGCCCCCGCGTCCGACGATTGAGGTGGGTGAGGCGGGAGATCGGATACTTTACGGGATTTTTCTGTATCAGGAAAAAAAGGCGACGACCATTATTTGCTCGGGAGGCGTGGCCACGGGTAGTGGCGCCGCGAGGCCGTTGGCAGAGGAAATGAACGAAATGTTGCAACGCTTCGGGGTGCCCTCGGACTCTGTCATTACCGAGAGGGCTTCGTCAAATACCCGGGAGCATGCGCGCAACTTGCAGTCCGTTTTTCGCCGGCACGGATTTAATCGCGTCTTGTTAGTGACATCGGCCATGCATATGCCGCGGGCCTTGGCGGTATTTCAGAAGGCATGTCCGGCTGTCGAATTCGTCCCCGCGCCCACCGATTACCGGGTTGCGGATGGAGGCCCCACGGCGTGGTACCGCCTTTTAGGGGGGACTGCTTCCGACGCCGGGCCACCTCCAGGAGTTCTCCGAAGTTTTGCACGAGTATTTGGGAATTGCGTATTACCGATTCCGGGGCTGGATGTGAGGAACAGGCACCCATTTCGAGATTCGTTCTGTGACTACTCATCTCGTCGCTCCAGTATTAAAAGTGGCTTTGTATGTCGAATATACAAAGCTATCGCGAGGTGAATCCGAGCAAGTTTCGAGCGCGCAATGCGCTCTTTCTTGTTCGGAGTCCGGATGGGTGTAGGAAAACGTAGGTAAACAGTAACAATGTCTGAACTCCGCGAACAGCAGGGAATCAAACAATTCGCCCCCCTCCGTAACCAGTGTGAATTGCTCACAGAGAGTGACCGGGGACGTGAACAAATCCCATTGGGATGGACCGAGACAGCCGGCTGTTATCCCCGCGACAAGTGCATTCACCAGTTGTTTAAAGCACAGGTGGATCGAACACCAGAAGCAGTGGCGGTGGTGTTCGAAGGACAATCGTTGACGTATCGAGAACTCGACACGCGGGCTGAGCGACTCGCCCATCACTTGCGCTTCTTGGGCGTAACTCAGGACGCGTTGGTAGGCCTGTGCGTGGAACGCTCGCTCGAGATGGTCGTGGCGCTTTTGGCCATTCTCAAGGCGGGTGCGGCGTATGTTCCACTGGATCCACACTATCCGCGAGAGCGGCTCCGAACCATGCTTGAGGATACGGGATTGGAGGTTCTCGTGATCCAACGGAAACTGCGAGAGCTGTTCCCCGCCTATCCGTTCGTGGTGATTGAGGTCGAGAACCGAGTACCCGATTGCGTGCCAGCCATTCGGGATGTGTCCGTGTCGCCGAACCAACTCGCGTATGTCATGTATACTGCCGGAACCACCGGCCATCCCAAGGGCGTGATGATTCCGCACCTTGGGGTTGTGCGGCTTGTGGTCCAACCAAATTATGTCTCCCTGACCTCCGACGACGTGTTTCTGCAATATGCCCCGTTGGCTTTCGACGCATCCACCTTCGAGATTTGGGGGAGTCTGCTCAACGGGGCTAGACTGGTTTTGTGCCCTCCGCGTCACCTGACTTGCTCGGAACTGGGCCGGTTGATCAAGGAACATGGCGTCACAACCCTCTGGCTAACGGCCGCTCTGTTTCATCAAATGATGGAGGAGGTTCCCTTGACTCTAGCGGGGGTGCGTCAGTTGCTGGCTGGCGGCGACGTTTTGTCGCCGGCGAAGGTTCGCGCTTACCTTCAGTTGCCTGGGCACGGACGTTTTATCAATGGGTATGGTCCCACGGAAAATACAACGTTCACTACCTGTGGAGTGTTCGACCGACCGGAACAGGTTGGTGAATCGGTGCCAATCGGCCGGCCAGTCAGTGGTTCAAAGGTTCGCATCGTGGATGCCGGTGGATTGGAGGTTCCAGTGGGTGTTTCTGGGGAACTCCACGCCGCAGGTGATGGATTAGCCCGGGGGTACCTGAACTCGCCGGAGCTTACGGCGGAGAAGTTCGTCGGAGGCCCGGTCGGTCGAGAAGATGATGTGCGCTGGTATCGCACGGGCGATCTGGCCCGTTGGTTGCCAAACGGGGAGATCGAGTTCGTGGGGCGAATGGATCACCAGGTGAAGATCCGTGGATATCGCATCGAGTTGGGGGAAATCGAGGCGGTCTTGGCTACCCATCCTGAATTGTCGACCTGTGCCGTCGTGGCGCTCAACAAGTGCGCCGGGAACAAAACCCTTTCGGCCTTTTTGGTGACCCGCGAGGCAACACGGTTGTCGATAGACTCGTTGCGTGCGTGGTTGGGACGGAAACTGCCGGAGCACATGGTTCCGACGAGTTTTGTCTTTCTCCCCGTCTTGCCGATGACCCCGAACGGCAAAGTGGATCGAAAGGCTTTGGAAAAGGCCGATGGAATCGAGTTGGTCTCCGGCCCAGATTACGTGGCGCCGCGCAACAACATTGAAAAGAAGTTGGCGGAGATTTGGCAGGAGGTATTCCGGCGAGATCGCGTGGGTATTCAAGACAATTTCTTTGATCTGGGTGGGCACTCGTTGCTCGCCGGGATCATCGGGTCGCAGATCTCCCGCCGGCTGGGGGTCGCTGTGCTTCCGGGCTTGATCTTGAAGTATCCCACGATCGAGCAGTTGGCGAGGGAACTGGCGTCGAGGGAAGAACATGGTCTGGAGGAGCCCCCGGTGGCAAAAGCCAAACGCGATTCGCCGTGCCTCATGTCGTTCGCCCAGCAAAGAATGTGGTTATTGCAGCAAACCTTGCCCGATTCCGCCACGTACAACGAGCCCGTGGCTTACAGGATGCTCGGGCGATGGGATCGCGACCGAGTCCGGCGGGTCTTGCAGGTGATCATGGATCGTCATGAAGTGTTACGGACCGCGTTGTTGCAGCGAGGGGACGCGCTGATCCAGCAAGTCTCCGCTGCCAACCATGCCGTTCTTCCGTGGCACGAGACCATACTGTCTCCAACTCGGTCCGACCAGCAGGAGGCGATACTTGAAGCGTGTTTGGTGGAAGAGACGCGTCAGCCATTCGATCTCGCTCAGGCACCCTTATGGAGGGGCAGGTGGTTGGAATGCGGAGAGGAGCATGCATTTCTTGTCTTCACTTTTCACCACAGCATCGTGGACGAGTGGAGCCTCCGACTGTTCTCAAAGGAATTTGAATCGCTCTATGCTGCGGACGGGCAATTGTTGCAAGGGGAGCTGCCAGAGTTGTCCGTTCAATATGCCGATTTCTCCGCTTGGCAGCGGCAGCGTCTGACGGGGCCACTCCTTGAAGAAAACCAGGCTTACTGGCAAGAGCAGCTTAGTAACCTGCCGCCAGCCTTGGCCTTGCCCATGGATCGAGTGCGGCCAGCCCGCCTGAGTGGTGCCGGGGCGGTTCACGATTTCTGGGTGCCTGGGCATGTGGCCAACCGGCTGCGGGAGGTGGCGCGACAGGAACGAACTACGCTCTTCACGACGATGCTAGCTGCCTTCCAGGCCTGGCTCTTTCGGTATACTGGGCAGACGGACCTAGTCGTGGGCACGCCGGTCACTAGCCGGAACCGAGTGGAGATCGAATCATTGATTGGTTTCTTTCTGAACACGTTGCCCATTCGTGTGCGGTTGGAGGGAGACTGGACATTCAAGAAGATGCTGCGCCAGGTGGGTGCAACCCTTTCGGGGGTTTTTGAGCACTCTGCGCTGCCGTTTGAACAAATATTCGAACTAGCGACCAGGGAAACCGAAGTTGGAAATCAACCGCTCTACCAAGTGATGTTTGTCTTGGTGGAGGAAGGGCTGCCAGCCTTGGAATTTGAGGGAGCCGAAGCCCAACCGATTTCCGTTCACACTCGGACGAGCAAGGCAGATCTGACGTTGAGCATCGTGGCAGAGGGGGAGGCGTGGGCATGTCGATTGGAGTATTCTACCGATTTGTTCACGCCCGAGAGAGTGGCGAGAATGGCCCGGCATTTAACGGAGTTGTTGCGGGCCGTAGCGGCTAATTCTGACGAGGCCATCGATCAATTGAACCTGATGCCGGATTCGGAGCGACTGCAGGTTTTGGAGGAATGGAATAAGACAGCGCGTGATTACCCGCGGGACAAGAGTATTCACCGGCTGTTTGAAGAGCAGGTGGAGCGCACGCCCAACGCTGTGGCGGTGGTGTTCGAGGGGCAGTCGCTAACTTATGGTGAGCTAAACGCCCGGGCCAATCAACTTGGGCGTCATTTGCGCTCTCTGGGGGTTGGGCCGGAAGTGTTGGTGGGCCTCTGCGTGGAGCGTTCCCTCGAAATGATCGTGGGCCTGCTGGGCATTCTCAAGGCCGGCGGCGCCTATGTGCCCATCGAGCCAACCGTTTCGCGCGAGCGACTGGCGCTGGTGCTGGAGGATGCCAATCCGGCAGTGTTGTTAACGCAGGCGACGTTGATGCCTGATTCACTGCCGACGCATGCAGCGGTATTCCGACTTGACGTGGACTGGCCATGCCTTGCGCACCTTTGCCGAGAGAATCCTGAATGCGGTGGCAGGCCGGCTGATCTTGCCTATGTCATCTTTACGTCTGGTTCTACGGGTCGGCCCAAAGGCGTGATGGTTGAGCATCGGCAACTCGTCAACTACGTGACCGGAGTTGTCGAAAGCTTGGCTCTGCAACCCGGGCTGCGCTATGCGATGGTTTCAACGTTTGCGGCCGATCTTGGCTACACCGTCCTCTTCCCTTCACTCGTGACGGGCGGGCAGTTGCATGTCATCGCACCAGACAAAGCCTCTGAGCCAAGAGAGCTGGCCGCCTATTTCGACCGCGAGGCGATTGAGGTTCTAAAGATTGTGCCTTCGCATCTGAAGGCGCTGCTGCAGTCAGGCTTGCCGGAGCAGGCCGAGACCTGCCTGCCGCGCCGTGCGTTGGTGCTGGGTGGCGAAGCGTCTGATTGGGGTTTGATCAGGCAAGTTCAGGAACTGGCGCCAGCTTGCCAGATTTTCAACCACTACGGACCGACAGAGACCACGGTGGGAGTGCTTTTTAACCGGCTCAGTCAACATGTTGGCGGGGCTCTCCCGGCGACGGTTCCGTTAGGTCGTCCACTTCCGAACGCGCGGGTTTACGTCGTCGATGCCAGCTTGAGGCTGAAGGCAGTCGGCCTTTCAGGAGAGTTGCTGATTGGTGGCGCCGGTGTGACGCGGGGCTATTTGAATCGCCCCGAGCTGACCGCAGAGCGCTTCGTTGCGGATCCGTTCAGCTCCGAACCGGGAGCGCGAGTCTACAAAACGGGCGATTTGGCGCGCTACCTGCCGGATGGAAAGCTCGAGTTTTTGGGGCGCACGGATCATCAGATTAAGATCCGGGGCTATCGGATAGAGTTGGGCGAGATCGAAGCTGCCCTGAGCCGACATCCGGACTTATCAGCTTGCGCCGTGCTGGCTCGGGGTGACGATGGTGGAAACAAGATCCTGACGGCTTATCTGGTAAGTCGTGCGCACGTCGACCCAGCAGTCAGATCACTTCGTCAGTTTTTGGCGGAGACGCTGCCGGAATACATGATTCCAGCGCGGTTCGTGATGGTGGGATCTTTGCCTCTGACACCAAACGGGAAGGTGGATCGCCAGGCGTTGGAAAAAATTGACGGCTTGGAAATAAGGTCGGACGCGGAGTATGTCGGCCCTCGGAGCGAACTGGAGTCCAGGTTGGTGGAGATCTGGCAGACGGTGTTAGGCTGCGAACGTGTCGGCATCGACGATCATTTCTTGGACCTGGGAGGTCACTCGTTGAAGGCGGCGGTGGTGGTGGGGAGGATATACAGTCAATTGGGAATCGAAGTGCCGATGCGTTGGCTGATGGAGCATCCGACCGTCGAATCGCTTGCCCGCCGGATGCAGTCTGGGGTCGCTTCTGCTCAGCCGCCGATCGAGCGGATGAATCGGAATGTGGAACTGCCGATGTCATTCTCGCAGCAGCGAATGTGGTGGTTGCACCAAACCCTGTCAGAACCGGCAGCGTATCATCAACCGGTCGCATTTCGGTTGGTTGGGGTGGTGGACCCGGAGCGCCTGCGTCGAGCGTTGGGTCGGATTATGGAGCGCCACGAGGTCCTGCGCACCGCGTTGGTGCACGAGTCGGATCAGTTGCTACAACGGATTGTTCCCATCAGCCAGATCGCCGTGCCTTGGCAAGAGGTTGCGTTGGGTAATCCGTCTGCTCGGGAACCTGAGGCGTGGGAAGATCGGTTTCGCGCGGCGATGAGGCAGCCATTCGACCTTGCTCAAGCTCCACTCTGGCGCGTGCTTTGGGGAAAGCTGGGCGACAACGATCATGTCGTGGGAGTGGTATTCCACCACTGCATTTTCGATGAGTGGTCGGCGCGGCTGTTCATCGGAGAGTGGGAGTACTTTTATGCCTCGGACGGCGCTTTGATTCCAGGAGCGACAGAACCGCCGCCATTACCGGTCCAGTATTCAGATTACTCAGCTTGGCAGCGGCGCCTCTTGACCGATGCGGTAATCGAACCGCAACGTGCGTTTTGGAGCCAACATTTAAGGGACCTGCCCCCGCCGATTGATCTGCCGACGGATCAGGTTCGTCCCTTGCAACTGAGCGGCCAGGGGGCCGTCGAAAGCTTCACGGTGAAAGGTGCCGTCACTAGGCAGTTGCGTGCACTGGCGCGGACGGAGGAAACCACCCTCTTCTCCGTGCTCCTAACCGCATTTCATGTCCTCCTTCACCGTGTGACGGGCGGCCGGGATATAGTCGTGGGCACGCCGCTGGCGGATCGGGCAAGACCGGAGATTCAAGCGTTAATGGGCTTCTTTCTCAACACCCTGCCCATTCGTATGCGGTGGGAAGGGCATCCAACTTTCCGACAAGCGTTGCGAACGATGTGCGCCTTGCTGACGGAGGCATTTCGCCACGGTGATCTGCCTTTTGAGCAAATCGTTGAGTTGGCCGTGAAACGGCGTGAGCCTGGTCGTCAACCGCTTTGCCAGGTCATGTTCGTTTTGTTGGAGGAAGAAGAACGAGTGGCACGCTTTGGCCCGGTCGAGTCACGCGCTCTTTTCCTGCATACCGGAACGAGCAAGAACGAATTGACCTTGACAATTCTGGCCTCAGACGACGGGTGGGCTTGCAGGCTAGAATACTCGACGGACCTGCTGTCTAAGACGGAAGCTGCCCTGTGGGCGGGCCATTTCGCGGAGCTCGTGCGGTCCATCGGAGAGCATCCGGACGCTTTGGTGGAGCAACTAAACCTTCTTACTGAGTCAGAACGACGACGACTATTGGAGGAATGGAACCAGACCGAGCGCGACTATCCACGGGATTCCGATTTGGTTGAGTTGTTCGAACGTCAGGCTACGCGGACTCCAGACGCTCTGGCTATTACTGAGGGAGAAACTTCTCTGACCTACGAAGCCCTCAATAGAGCGGCCAGCCGGCTTAGCAGTGTTCTGCGTGCCCGCGGAGTGGGACGTGGAGACTGTGTGGCAATCCTGCTCGAGCGTTCGGTGCCTTTTGTCATCGCCGTGCTCGGGATTCTAAAGGCTGGTGGAGCTTACGTGCCGCTTGAGCGAGAGATTCCGCCCGCTCGGCTGCAAGCCATGCTCCGGACAGCCTCTCCTCGACTTATTCTAGGGAGAGGCGGGCCTCCTATTGAGCCGGTGTCTGAAAACCAGCTACCATGGGTCGATTGGAATGAGCTTGAGCAGGCGTTGGCGCAATCCCCCGTGGGAGAACCGGGCGAAGTGGAACTGTCGGAGGAACTCGCATATGTCATGTACACTTCGGGTTCAACGGGCGAGCCAAAGGGAGTAGCTGTACCGCACCGCGCAGTGGTCCGACTGGTCTTCGCTCAGAACTACCTTCCATTCAATGATGAACAGACCTATTTGCTTTTGGCGCCCACCGCATTCGACGCGTCAACTCTAGAACTTTGGGCGCCATTGTTGCATGGCTCTCGGCTGATCATATATCCTGAAGGCCCGATCGAGCTGGCACACCTCGCGGCCGCAATTCAACGTCATCAAGTCACTTGCCTGTGGCTGACCTCGTCGCTGTTCAACGCTATCATGGACACTTCGCCTGAGTTGCTCAGGCCTGTCCGGAATCTGGTGGTGGGCGGCGAAGCGCTCTCGGTTAGCCACATCCGACGCGCGTTGGTTGAACTACCGCATACCCGGCTGGTAAACGGCTACGGCCCGACGGAAGCCACCACCTTCACAACAACGTATTGCATCTCCGACAGTTTGCCTGTTGCACAGCGCTCGGTCCCGATCGGCCGACCGCTATCGAACACGCGGGTGTATCTATTAGACCAGAATCGACAGCCCGTCGGCACCGGGATGACAGCAGAGCTCTATGTTGGAGGCGACGGACTTGCGCAAGGTTACTTGAATCAGCCGGAATTGACCGCTGCCCGGTTTTTGCCGGATCCCTTTGCTGAAATTGCCAACGCGCGAATGTACAAAACCGGCGATCTCGCACGCTGGCGGTCGGACGGTAGCCTGGAGTATATAGGACGGACCGACGAACAAGTAAAATTGCGCGGACACCGCGTCGAGCTTGGCGAGATTCAAACGACGCTCGAACAGCATCCGGCCGTTCAGCAAGCCGCGGTCATCGTTCGTTCAGACATGGCGCGAGAACACGTCATGATCGCCTATTTGGTGATGTCGGACGAGGAGGTTGCATCTGATGACCTGCGAGACTTTTTATCGCGGCGACTGCCGGCCTACATGATCCCGGCTCTATTCGTCATTCTGGACCAACTGCCGGTTACAAGTAACGGAAAGATTGACCGCGCGGCGTTGCCTGCTCCTGGAGTCATTGAGACAATGACTTCGAAAAATGAAGAGTCCCCCCGTGGAGAACACGAATTGCGATTGATGGAAGTCTGGAAAACCCTGCTTCCAAATCGATCGATCGGACGGCGTTCGAACTTCTTCGAACTTGGAGGGCACTCTCTTCTCGCCATTCGCCTCCAGTCCTGCATTGAGCAAAAATTTGGCCTGCGGTTCCCGTTGGCAGCCTTCTTTGAAGCGCCTACGGTCGAGTCCTTTGCCCGTCAGTTGGCGAGAACATGTGCCGATTCTGGAAACTCAAATCCGATTCAACGAGTGGATCGGAGTCAGCCACTACCGATGTCCCATGGTCAACGGCGAATGTGGCTGCTGCACCAGATGATTCCAGACCCGGCCGCGTATAACGTACCGGTAGCATTCGTAATCAGGGGACAAATTGATGCGGAACGAGTGCGCCGAAGCCTAAACTCCTTGCTGTCCCGCCATGAGATTCTGCGCACTGCGCTGGAACAACAAAACGATGCGTTTGTCGCTCGAATTGTTCCCTTCTCAGAAGTGGCCTTGCCTTGGTGCGAAATCGACCTCCAAACAGTGCTTTCTGGGGATAATCCGCGTACGGTGGAAGAATGCTTATTGGACGAGGCGCGTCGACCTTTTGACCTGGCTCAAGCCCCATTGTGGCGAAGTACGTGGATGACGATTGAATCGGAAGAACACGTATTGTTGTTCGTTTTGCATCACAGCGTCGTTGATGAATGGTCCCTGAGGTTCTTCTTTGATGAACTTCGGGCGCTCTATGCGGCCGATGGGCAGCTTGAACTTGCTGCACTGCCTGCATTGCCGATTCAATACGTCGACTTTGCTGCTTGGCAGCGGGACCGGTTAACCGGTGATTTACTTGCACGGCAACGAAGCTATTGGAGCGAGCGGTTGAAGGAATTGCCAACGCCACTGGAGCTGCCGCTGGACTTTCCGCGACCCCCGCGATTGAGCGGCCAGGGAGGTGTCTACACATTTGAGTTGCCCACCTCGCTGGGACTTCAGCTGCGGCAGCTAGCCGCTGCGCAAGGGGTAACGTCATTCTGTTTGATGCTGGCAGCATTTCAAGTGTGGCTGCATCGCTACACCGGCCAGACCGACCTAATTGTGGGCACTCCGGTTGCGAATCGTGATCGACCTGAGATCCAGCAGCTTATCGGCTTCTTTCTCAATACCCTTCCAATCCGGGCGCGACTGAACGGTGAGCCCAGTTTTCGACGAGTAGTTCAGGACGTGCATGAACATTTGCTTGAAGCGTTGGCACATGCCGATCTGCCATTCGAGCAGATAGTGGAGATTGCGGTGAAGGGGAGGGAGTCCGCACGGCAACCGCTCTACCAAGTAATGTTTGTTCTAGTCGAAGAGGCGCCTTCGACGGTGCATCTGGGAGAGATTGCGGGCGAGCCAATTGCTATACACACTAGAACCAGTAAGACTGAATTGACTTTAAGCGTTCAGGCGACGGGCGACGCCTGGAAATGCCGCTGGGAGTATTCGAGGGACTTGTTCGATGCGAAATCGGTCGTGAGAATGGCGGAGCATTTCACCGAGCTTCTCAGGTCAGTTGTTATTGAGCCGGAACAGTTGATAGGTCGATTAAACTTGATGTCTGTCGGCGAGCGCCAGCTTATCTTGGAGAAATGGAACCAGACCGATCGAGAATATGCCCTAGATAAAACGATTCACCAGTTGGTTGAAGAGCAAGTGGAACGTGCGCCAAAAGCGGTGGCAATTGTTATGGGGCAGGATTCACTTAAATACGAGGAGTTGGATGGTCTGGCAAATAAATTGGCGTGGCGCCTGCGCGATTGCGGAGTTGGGCCGGATGTGATGGTGGGTCTATGTTTGGAGCGATCAATCGAGATGGTGATCGCGATGCTTGGCATTCTCAAAGCCGGTGGGGCGTATGTTCCGCTCGATCCCGAGCTGCCGGACGAACGTTTGGGGTGGATTATCAGTGAAATTCGTACTCCGGTAGTCCTGGTGCAGAAGGGATTTAAAGCGCGCATCGATCGCACGGTGGGAGCGATGATTGAAGGCGGCCAGATTCTAGTGTTGGAAAACGTCAGACTTGTGACAGGGGCGGCTCCTGAATCCGGCCCGCCGTCTTCTGCTCGGCCTAACAATCTGGCCTATATGATGTATACTTCGGGATCTACTGGGCGTCCGAAGGGAGTTATGATTGAACATCGGTCAGTAGTTAACCACCTGCTTTGGCGGCAGGAATCATTCCCATTGACTTCGGCGGACCGCTTTTTGCAAAAGGCCAATTTCAGTTTTGACATTGCCGTCTGGGAGATTTTTGCACCGCTCATCGCAGGAGCGCGTCTCATTCTAGCGAAACAACACGGGCCCCGGGATCCAGCGTATATGGTTCGCCTTTTGTTGGATTATGGTGTTACCGTTGCCCACTCTGGCCCAGCTTTACTCGAGGCTCTTCTAAGCCAAGAAGACTTCCGAAAGTGTGTTGATTTGAAGAGAGTTTTCTGTGGTGGGGAACCTTTAGACTACGAGCTTAAGAGCCGATTTTTTGAAGATAGCCAGGCTACTCTATATAGCCAGTATGGACCGACCGAAGCCACCATCGACGTGACATGTTGTCAGGCCGATCCCGCTGAGCGCGTGACTCCGATTGGATGGCCCATTGCAAATACCAGAGTTCACGTCGTTGATGACGCCCTACAGCCTGTGCCTATTGGAGTTCGGGGTAACTTGGTGATTGGTGGAGTTTCGCTTGCTCGCGGTTATCACAACGATCCACAATTGACTCACGAGCGCTTCGTTCGCGACCCTTGGGCAAATGATCCCAAAGCGCGTTTATATCTAACGGGAGATATTGTCCGTCGCCGTCGGGACGGCAATATTGAATTTCTCGGACGGAGCGACTCGCAAGTCAAAGTGCGGGGTTACCGAATCGAGTTGGGCGAAGTTGAGTCTGCAATTAGACGGCACCCTCAGGTATTCGCGTGCGTCGTTACAGTCCGTGAGCGTGGGCAGTGGGATAGAGCCTTGACTGCCTTTTGGGTTGAGAAGAACTCCGCCGTGCCGGCTGATTCATTGCGCGACTGGTTGCGTGGCGAATTACCTGACTACATGCTCCCCTCCCGGTTTGTTAAGATTGATCAGATTCCTCTAACTCCAAGCGGAAAAGTTGACCGCCGCGCGCTAGCGGCGATTGATATCTCTGGTTCAACAGCTGTTGAGTCTACACCCACTGCACCCGGACCGCTGGAAGTTACATTGAAGCGTCTTTGGGAAGAGGTGCTCGGACGCAACGCAGTGGACGTTCACGACAATTTTTTCGATATTGGGGGACATTCGCTCCTGGCTGCCCGGTTGTTTGTTAAGATTCAGGAGACCCTAAATGTGAGACTGCCTCTTGCGATGCTATTTGAAGCGCCCACTATTCATGGGTTTGTTTACAAGTTGAAGCAGGCCGGGTGGGAGCCTCCTTGCAAGTCGTTGGTGGTCATGAAGCTTGGAGCTGATGTAAACGCTTTCCCGCTCTTTCTAGTTCATGGGGTGGGGGGGAACATTGTCGGATATCACACCTTGGTTCGATGTTTCGGCGACGAGCGAACGATCTACGGATTGCAGTCCCCTGTTTTCGAAGACCCAAGTGTTTGTTACACCCGAGTCGAAGACTTAGCCCGGTTCTATGTCCGGGAGGTTCTGTCGGTCCATCGAGGTGGTCCGTTCTACGTCGGTGGCCTTTGTTTCGGGGGTGCCGTTGCCTATGAGATGGCGCAGCAGCTAACAGCGCTTGGGCACCAAGTCGGTTGTGTGTTGCTTCTGGATTCATATCCGCGTCGAACGTCGCATGGCTTGTCGATCCGCCGTCGGATTGCTGCGAGCGTAAGGGCGTTTGGGAGAAGGGGGAAGGGGCATTGGCGGGAATTGAGTGGGCTCCGCGGTGGATTGTTGCGGAAATACTTGAGCCGAAAACTGAAGACTCTTCGAAGGAAATTGCGCAGCATTATTTGGCAACTAGGTTTTCGATATGCCGCCGGTCGTGGTTCGGAGAAGAGAAGAGATGTTGCCAAAGTGTTGAATGATGCAAAGGAGATGAATTTTCTTGCGGGAAAGAGTTACGTCACGCGACCCTACTCCGGCCGGATTGCCGTATTCTTGGCGACTTGTCGACAACAGGACGATATCGATTACTTACGCTCGACCTGGGTCGGTCTCGCTCTCGGAGGCGTCGACTTTTATGAGACTGGAGGTGATCATGTTACGATGATCGAAGAACCACATGCTAAAAGCTTAGCTGACGCCATAGAGAGCTGCATCAAGGCGAATAGTCCGAGTTGCCCTACGTCGACGCAGGCTTATCGGGGCTAAATTTGCCAGCAGTGTATGTAGTTGGGACATTGCAGACTGACGGCGTGCCCCGCGAATCCCGCCGAAGGCATCAGCGGACTAATGAACAGCCTGTCTTCTCTGCGCATCGCGACCGTCAGGGAAGGCAAAACCAGAGTGGAAATATTTACGCCAACTTCCGCAATTCCTGCCAAACCCACGCCAGTCGCCTTAACAATCGCTTCCTTTAGCGTCCATGCTTGGAAGAACGCGAGCAGGCGTTCATTCGGAGGCAGGCGGTCCAAGCTGGACCGTTCGCCTGGAGTGAAGTGAGATTGGATGATCATTTCCAGTTCTGGCATCGGCGTGATTCTTTCAATATCCACGCCGACGGGACCGGCAAAAGTGAAGGCAAACAGTCCAAGGCCCGCGGAGCGACTGATGTTGAAGTGCAGCGGGGGTCCCGAGAGCTGTAGTTCAGGTTTCCCGGCCGGTCCAAATCGGAACGAAATGGCAAGGGGGTCGCACTTGAGATAGGTCCCGAGCAGTCGACGGAGCAAGCTGTGTTGGGCCAAGAATCGATGTCGATCCATTTCCCGATGAAATCGCGCGGCGCGTTGGCGTTCGCCATCGGATACGGGTCCATCCGCCGAAGACGCGTCCAATGCTGCCACCCAGACGTGCAACTCGCTGGATGACAGGGTTACGCACGTTGGGCCCGGCGGCCACAAAAGTTTCGGTGCAGGTCCGGACACCCATGGGTTTTCGCCTGTCCCGCGCCAAGGCGCAAGTAAAGGAAATGAACCCTGTTCAACGCATAAGAGGTTTGACCACGGATCGACCTGAATGAACACGAATGGAAGGAAGGGTTGGGTGATTTCGATTATTGGAGGCATCCTCGACCATGTAGAGAGAGCGTTCGCGTTCCGACTCGGGCAGAATCATTCGTGTTTATTCGTGGGCTGAAATTCCCCCGCGGAGTTACGTGTGGTTTTGGGATGAACGCAATTTCGGCGAATGTTCCATCTTTGACTTGGGCTCTCGCAGCTTTCTTATGCCGCGATTGAAAGTCCCCGTCGCTCTCTCAATTCCTCTCCAAATCGGCATCAAATATCCTTAATCAGCACGGCCCTTTCTCATGCCTTCATGAAGATACCTTTTTACAAGCCCAGTTTGACCGCCGCCGAAATTCAGGAAGTCGTGGCAACCCTCGAAGGAGGCTGGTTGACTACCGGCCAGCGTACGCGCGATTTTGAGAGGGCTTTCGGGGAGTATTTGGGTCACACCCACTCCGTCGCGGTTAATTCCTGCACGGCCGCGCTGCATTTGGCGCTTGAGGCAGTCGGGATTGGGCCTGGTGATGGGGTTCTAGTCCCCACCATGACCTTTGCCGCTACAGCGGAGGTTGTTCGGTATCTCGGAGCCACTCCCATTCTCGTGGATTGTGACGCGGACGATTTCAACCTCGACGTCGCGGATGCAGCCCGCCGACTGGCCGAGAGCCAGCAGCGGGGGATCACGGTCAAGGCCATTATGCCTGTTCACTACGGCGGACAAATCGGAGATGTGGACGGCTACACGGCGCTGGCTCGCCAGCACGGACTGAAGATCATTGAAGACGCGGCCCACTGCTGCCCCGCCTACTACCGATTGCGGAGCGCCGAGAGCAGGATGCAGAATGCAGCGCCCGTAGCCCAAGGCTCGGCGGGCGATTCTGCACTCCTCACTCCTCAATCTGCACTGGAATGGCTTCCGGTCGGTCGTTCCGCCGACATTTCGTGCTTTTCGTTCTATGCCAACAAGTGCATCACCACCGGGGAAGGGGGCATGGCTTGCACGGAAAATGCAGAGTACGCGGACCGGATGCGGATCATGTCGTTGCACGGGATTTCTCGCGATGCGTGGAAAAGGTTCACAGGCGAGGGAACGTGGTACTATGAGATCATCGCCCCTGGCTACAAATACAACCTGACGGATATCGCTTCCGCCATAGGGATCATCCAACTGCGGCGGGCGGACGAGTTGCTCAGGAAGCGGACGGCGTTGGCCGCACTCTACGACCAGTTGTTGGACGGAGTCGACGAAGTGGAACGACCGGTTGCCCGGCCGGATCGGATTCATGCCTGGCACCTCTACCCGATTCGATTGTGGCTCGACAAATTGGCCATTGATCGTGCGGTCTTCATCGAGAAGCTGAAGGAGGCGGGGATTGTGACCAGCGTGCATTATCAACCATTGCACCTGCACCCGTATTACCGGGAAAAATTCGGTTATCGGCCCGAGGATTTGCCGGCCATGACGGCCGCCTATCCAAGGATTATTACGCTTCCGCTGTTCCCGGACATGCAGCCAAACGAGGTTGAATATGTGTGCGGTCAGGTGCGCGACATTTTAGCGCGACATCGACGCCGGTGAATCAGGGTCGTTGAGTTTATGTTTCAATCGAAACTGGGACCGGCAAGGCGTTGCCTTGCGTAGGGAGGCAGCGTAGCGGTCGTGGTCTCCGAGCATATGCACCGAATTGGTTCTCTGCGGCCTTTGCGCCTCTGCGCGACTAAAAACGGGCCACGCGAACTTAGACCCGGGCTGATTCTTCAGTGGGCTTTGGAAGGCAGTTGGCATATCTAAGGAATCGAACGGTTTGGATTTCTCGCGCAGAGGCGCAGAGAGCGCAGAGGAAGACCGGTGGACGGGGAGTCTTTTGACCATTCAGGCTGGATTGAAGACCATTGAAAATGGTGCTGTAGCGTTTGCGGTCTCCGAGCATATGCATCGAATTGGTTCTCTGCGGCCTCTGCGCCTCTGCGCGAGTAAAAACGTGCCACTCGAACTGAGACCCGGGATCGATTCTTCAGTGGGCTTTGGAAGGTAGTTGGCATTTCAGAGGAATCGAACGGTTTGGATTTCTCGCGCAGAGGCGCAGAGAGCGCAGAGGAAGACCGGTGGACGGGGAGTCTTTTGACCATTCAGGCTGGATTGAAGACCATTGAAAATGGTGCTGTAGCGTTTGCGGTCTCCGAGCATATGCATCGAATTGGTTCTCTGCGGCCTCTGCTCCTCTGCTCGAGTAAAAACGGGCCACTCCAACTGAGACCCGGGACTGATTCTTCAGTGGGCTTTGGAAAGGTACGCGCAGAGACGCAGAGAGCGCAGAGGAAGGCCCTTCGAAGTTTCGAGTTCTCCCGGCGCCTGGGCAATTTCGAGGATTGCATTGGATTGGTGGATATTTTTAGAGTGCATGGTGATGAGTTTCTTGGCTTTAGCAACCGGCGGGTCGGGGGTGTCCGGTGGACGTTTTTTTTGATCCGGCATCGATGCAGACTTCAAAGTCCATTGAAAAAACCGTGATCGACGCGTTCGTACCCGCAAGTCGACCGCTTTACTATCGCCTGAAGCGGTGCTTTGACATCCTGTTCGCGGCGCTGGGTTTGGTAGCCTTTGCTCCATTTGCGTTGGTGATCGCGGTCGCCATCAAGCTGTCGAGCCCAGGCCCGGTGCTCTACCGGCAAGTCCGCGTTGGGCGTCAGGGCCGTCCGTTCACCATTCTCAAGTTCCGTTCCATGGTGACCGGGGCGGACAAGACAGGTCCGGCGGTGACCAAGGACGGCGACAGTCGAATTACCCGGATTGGGAGGGTCCTGCGTCGTACGAAGCTCGACGAGTTTCCGCAGCTCTGGAATGTCTTGAAAGGAGACATGAGTTTCGTCGGCCCGCGTCCGGAGGTGCCGCGTTACGTGGAGCGGTATACTCCTGAGCAGCGCCGTTTGCTTGAGCATCGCCCGGGCATAACTGACCTCGCCACGTTGGTCTTTCGTGATGAAGAGACGCTGTTGCGAAATGCGGCCAACGTGGAGGAGTTCTATGTGGAGCATTGCATCCCTCGGAAGTACAAGCTCAACCAGGAATACTCGAAACGGGCGAATCTGGTGGAGGACGTCATGCTCATACTGGAAACCCTTTGCCCCTATTGGGTGGGAGTTGCCTGTGGCTACACACTGATTCTCGCGCTGAGCCTTTGGATGTCCTACCAGCTGCGTCACGATTTTCACGTCCCTGAGGCGGAATTGGAGCAGATGAAACGATTGGGATTGGTTATCGTTCCAGTGCAGCTGTTCTTTTTATTCCGCGGTCGGCAGTTGTCCGGGCTCCTAAGCTATTTCGACATTACTGAAATAAAGCGTTTGGCGTCTGGGCTGGGGCTGTCGATGGCGATTTTCCTTCTCATCTGGTTCGTCACTCATGGTGACTTCATGCCGGGACGAAGCATCATCGTCGTCGATGGATTGCTATCATTGCTCATGTTAGTGGGCGTTCGGACGGGGTTACGGGGCCTGCGTCGCGCGCGTCAGATGCAGATTCGACCCGGAGGAAATCTTGAGGGTGAAGCTGAAGCCGCTTTGGCGGTGGGAATAGTAGGCGCTGGTGAGCTGGGCGGGTGGCTCGCTCGGCAATTCAACGCGCCTGGCCACAGGCGTCGGCGGGTCGTGGCGTTCTTCGACGACGATCCGAACAAATGGAACTTGCAGCTGTGCGACGTTCCGGTGGTGGGCATGCCGGAATGTCTATTGGATGGCTCGTGGCAGGGCAGGCTGCAAGAGGTCGTCGTCGCGATGCCGAGCGCCAAGCCGGAGCGCATGCAGCAAATCCTGTCGATCTTGGCGGCGGCCAACATCCGTGCCCGGACCTTGCCTTCCATCGATGAACTTTTCGCGGACGCCTAATGCCGTTGACAAGTTCCTCGAGCCGTTGCACCGAATTGGTTCTCTGCGTCCTCTGCGCCTCTGCGCGAGGAAAAGCGGGCCACCCGAACTGGAGCCCGGGGCTGATTTTTCAGAGGGCTTGGGAAGCTAGCTGGCATTTCTGATGATTCGAACGGTTCGGATTTCTCGCGCAGAGACGCAGAGAGCGCAGAGGAAGACCGGTGGAATGGGAGTCTTTTGACCATTCAGGCTGGACTGAAGAAGATCGAAAATAGGGCTGTAGCGTTCGCGGTCTCCGAACAGTTGCACCGAATTGGTTCTCTGCGTCCTCTGCGCCTCTGCGCGAGGAAAAACGGGCCACCCGAACTGGAGCCCGGGGCTGATTTTTCAGAGGGCTTGGGAAGGTAGCTGGCATTTCTGATGATTCGAAGGGTTTGAATTTCTCGCGCAGAGACGCAGAGAGCGCAGGGGAAGACCGGTGGAATGGGAGTCTTTTGACCATTCAGGCTGGACTGAAGAAGATCGAAAATAGGGCTGTAGCGTTTGCGGTCTCCGAACAGTTGCACCGAACTGGTTCTCTGCGTCCTCTGCGCCTCTGCGCGAGGAAAAACGGGCCACCCGAACTGGAGCCCGGGGCTGATTCTTCGGTGGGCTCCGGTAGCGTTGACGGTCTGTTCAGGACCGCCTTCCCTTTGGGTGATCACGAAGTCCACATGAACCACAACGCAATTTCCAGTGAGATTGTCGACGCTGCCTACAAGCTCCATGTCGCGCTTGGCCCTGGACTTTTGGAAACGGTCTACGAAGTGGCCCTTGCCCATGAACTGACCAAACGCGGCCTCCGCGTTCGTCGTCAAGTTCCGATCCCTATCGAGTACGACGGGCTCAAGTTTGACGAGGGGTTCCGCGCCGATCTGCTCGTGGAAGACTTGGTCTTGGTCGAACTCAAGTCCGTGGAGAAGAATCATCCTGTGCACGCGAAGCAGCTGCGAACTCACCTCGTCCTGGCGGGACTGAAGCTTGGACTTGTGCTCAACTTCGGGCTGGAGCGCATGAAGGACGGCATTGTCCGGATCGTCAACGGACTTCCTGCGGAATAAATCGTCGAGCCAAGCGGGGGTGACGCGACTTGGTCCATGGTTCCCGAAGCTCGCGCCGACCTGATTCTCTGCGCCTCTGCGCGAGTAAAAACGGGCCACCCGAACTGAGACCCGGGACTGATTTTTCAGTGGGCTTTGGAAGGTAGTCGGCATTTCTGAGGAATCGAACGGTTTGGATTTCTCGCGCAGAGGCGCAGAGAGCGCAGAGGAAGACCGGTGGGTCGGGAGTCTTTTAGTCACTCAAGCCGGACTGAATGAATATAGAAAATCGAGCTGTGGCATTTGTGGCCTTCGAGCAGTTGCCCCGAATCGATTCTCTGCGTCCTCTGCGCCTCTGCGCGAGGAAAACGGGCTATCCGACCTGAGACCAGGACTGATTCTACAGCGGGCTTTGAAAGGCAGCTGGCATTTCTGAGGAATCAAACGGTTTGGATTTCTCGCGCAGAGGCGCAGAGAGCGAAGAAGACCGGTGGGTCGGGTGTCTTTTGATCAATCAAGCTGGACTGAATGAATATAGAAAATCGAGCTGTGGCGTTTGTGGCCTTCGAGCAGATGTGCCGAGTTGGGTCTCTGCGTCCTCTGCGCCTCTGCGCGAGCAGAAACGGGCGATCCGAACTAAAGGTCGGGACCGATTCTTCAGTGGGCTTGGGAAGGCAGCCGGGCAATTCTAAGTGTTCGAATGGTTTTGAGTTCTCGCGCAGAGACGGAGAGAGCGCAGAGGAAGACCGGTGAGATGGGGAGTTTGTGCCTCAACCGGAACCGAAAAAATCGCGACGCAGAGTCTGCAGGCCATTTATTTTTCTCGCGCAGCGGTCCGGTGAGCGTAAAGAATAGGATCTGTGGAAATGGAAATCCCCAATAACCTCCGCTCCGCGTGAGCCGCAATCGAATCACGGTTTCTTCAACGTGCCATTCTCACTCATACCTAGGTTCGCTCCACGGGTAGTCTCCAGGAGAGCGTTTAAACTGCTCGTGGCGGACGGGGTTGCGTTCGCTGTCAGCTTCGCGCTGGCGTTGTTGATTCGGCATGACTTCAACGTGCCACAGCAGTCACTACCACATTTGCTTGAGTTGGTGGGCGGCGTCGTGGGCGTCAAGCTCCTCCTCTTTTACTGTTTCCGTCAGTTCCACATCCTGCCCGACTTTTTCAGCATCCCTGACCTGTTGCGGCTATTCTCCTCGAACGTTTATGCGTCTGTCGTGGTCATGCTCCCAGCGTGGGAGGAGTTGATTGGTTATCAGCCGCCGCTGGGGACGTTTGCCATCGATTTCCTTCTATCATTCTGTGGCGTGAGCGCGGTTCGGTTGGTGCTCCGCTTGCGACGGGAAAGTCAACGGCGCCAGCCGGCTCCGGACGCCGACGCGCTGCGTCGGGTGGGCATTGTCGGGGCGGGAGAAGCGGGCGCAATCCTCGCCCGGGAACTTCTGTTTCGTCGCGGGTTGGGGCTGCAGCCGGTAGCGTTTTTCGACGACGACGCCCGCAAGTGGGACGGATCCGTAAGAGGCATTTCCGTAGCTGGCCGGCCGGAAATGTTGCTGAGCGACGACGGTCGCCGGCTGAAGCTCGACGAAGTGATCATCAGCATGCCGTCGGCACCCCCGGCGCGGATTCGCGAAGTCATCGGCATCTTGCAAGGAGCTCGCGTCAAGTTCCGGACGGTGCCATCGTTAACGGAACTTGCCTTGGGCAAAGTGCAAGTCAGCCAATTGCGGGAGGTGCAGGTAGAGGACCTCCTCGGCCGTCCGCCCATTGAGCTTTCGACGGGCGAGATTCGGCAACTGTTGGAAGGTCAGACCGTTCTCGTCACGGGTGCAGGGGGGAGCATCGGGAGCGAGCTTTGCCGGCAAATCGCCTCGTTCGGGCCGGCACGCTTGTTGTTGCTGGAGAGATCCGAAGCGGCCATCTTCGTCATCGAACAAGAATTGCGCCGGCGCGGTTACGGAGAGCGTGTGGTCCCTTTGGTGGTCGACATCTTGGATCGAGAACGGCTGAGGTCTGTCTTTGGACAATACCGACCGAGTCTCGTGTTCCACGCGGCAGCCCACAAGCACGTGCCTATGATGGAATCACAGCCCGGAGAGGCAATTCGTAACAACGTGTTTGGCACCGCCTTGGTGGCCGAGATGGCGGCTGAGTTTGGGGTTGAGAGATTTGTCCTTATTTCCACGGATAAAGCGATCAACCCGACCAACGTGATGGGGGCGACCAAGCGCCTGGCTGAAGTCTTTCTCCAAGCATTCCATTCAAGCGATCCGAAAGGTCCTCGCAGGATGGCCGTTCGCTTCGGCAATGTTCTTGGGTCGTCAGGAAGCGTCATCCCGATTTTCAAGGATCAGATTGCAGCCGGCGGGCCTGTCACCGTTACGCACCCGGATATTACGCGCTATTTCATGACCATTCCCGAAGCGGTGGGGCTGGTGCTGCAAAGCGCGGTCCAGGGCGCAGGGGGGGAGATCTTCGTGCTGGACATGGGCAAGCCGGTAAAAATTGTCGAGTTGGCAAAACACCTCATCGAGCTGTCGGGTTTGGAGCCGGGCAAGGACATCGCCATCGAGTTCACCGGATTGCGCCCGGGCGAAAAGCTTTTCGAAGAACTCAATTTTAATCATGAAACGATGTCGAGCACAGCGCATGCGAAGATTTTTCGTCTACGCGCGGTGCCGCGGCCGTTGGCTGAGGTTCAGCAGATTCGCGGGCGATTAATGGGAATGATCAATTCGGTCGGCCCTCGGGAAATTAAACATGCGCTTCGCGATGCAGTGCCCGAATACGTCCCGCAGGATGGCTGAACCAGAATATGAAGATCCGCCAGGGACATTTTAGAAGAACCTAGATTTTTGGGCTCCCCTCCATTCACTTCCACCTGAAAGATTATCCAGCCATGACCGCGTACGAATCCATTCGGCAGGACCTAAGGGCTTCACCCCGCCGCTGGCTAATCACCGGTGTGGCGGGATTCATTGGTTCCCATCTACTAGAGCAATTGCTGCAACTAAGACAAAGCGTTGTTGGGTTGGACAATTTTTCGACGGGGCATCAACGGAATCTGGAGGAGGTTCGGCGTAACGTCAGCGAAGAATCGTGGGCTGGGTTTCGGATGATCGAAGGTGATATCACGAATCCCAAGGATTGTGCCTCAGCGTGTGAAGGAATTGATCTTGTTCTGCACCAGGCGGCCCTAGGCTCGGTTCCTCGATCGATCGGTGATCCCCAACGCAGCTACGCGGTGAACGTAATGGGGTTTCTCAATATGATCGTGGCTGCCCGCGATGCCGGAGTGAAAAGGATCGTCTATGCCTCGAGCAGTTCGGTTTACGGCGATCATCCAGACCTGCCAAAGCGAGAAGAGAAAATAGGCGAACCCCTTTCGCCTTATGCGGCGACAAAGTACATCAACGAATTAACTGCAAACGTTTTCGCCCGATGCTACGGCTGCGAAACGGTAGGGCTTCGATATTTCAATGTTTTCGGACCTCGACAGGACCCAAACGGGCCGTATGCCGCCGTGATCCCGAAATGGATTGCTGCGCTGCTTGCCGCCGAAAAAATTACGATTAACGGCGATGGTGAGACCTCTCGTGATTTCTGTTATGTCGACAATGTTGTTCAGGCAAATATTTTGGCCGCCGGGGCTGGCGCGGTTGGTGCGGTAAATCAAGTTTACAATGTTGCTTTAAACACAAGAATATCGCTGATTCAGGTCTTCGAGACGATTCAACGCCTGCTTGCTGAACGTAGACCTAGTCTTTCGATAGCCACGCCGTGCTACGGTGCCTTTCGGTCGGGAGATGTCAGGCATTCCCAAGCATGCGTTGATAAGGGAGTCGAGCGTTTGGGCTATGCCCCCTCAGTTTCGTTCGAGGATGGCCTCAGGGAAACAGTCGACTGGCACACGCGGGAAACGAATGTGCGGCTTGGTTCCAAGTGAAACTTGGGGCTGTTTGGTTTGTATCTGCGCACACTGAAAAAACTTCTTAATCTCGAGGACGTGCTGCGGTTTAGCGTCCTTGGCAAATCATCGGCTATGCGAAAGATCATCTTCATCGTCATCACTGTTGGTGCCCTCGCTGGGGCGGCTTGGGGGGGGCGAGGAGCTTATCGTCACTGGAAAACGGAACGAGCGGTATCGGAAGCGAAGCGTGCGCTTGCTGCGTCCGAATATGAGAAGGCTATTCTCTGGCTGCGTCGGGCACTCGCGGCGAACGGTAGTCATGTCGAAGCTGTTAGGATGATGGGCGATCTTGCCGAGACGGCCCAATTGCCGTCTGCAGTGGCATGGCGCAACCGCTTGCTGGAACTGGAACCAGCCTCGGTGACCAACCGGATCATGCTAGCGCGTGTTGCGCTAGCCCAACGTGATTATTCGGTCGCCCAACGGGCGCTTTCTCAATTTGACGCGGAGGCTCAAGAGACCCCCGAGTTTCTGCGATTGTCGGGTGCGGTGGCGTTAGGAATGCGGCAATTTGAGGAAGCTGCAAAACGCCTGGACGAAGCAGTTCGTTTGGAACCCGGGAATCCTGTTCCCGCTGTCCAACTGGCAGGAATTCTGGTGCAACGTGACGACGCGCGACAGGCGTCGCGTGGCCTCGCAATGTTGAAATCGCTCCAGACCAACCCCCTCGTTCGTGTTGACGCCTTGCGTCACCTCACTTTCAATGCTTTTCGTCACACCAATAGCGTTCAAGCGTTGCGATTGGTTGAGGAACTTTTGGCAGAACGTGACAGCAACTACGAGGATCGCCTGCTCCATCTCAATCTGCTGATCGCAGCGGGCAGGCCAGAGTCGACTGCGACGCTTGCTCGCTACCAAGTTTTGTCGGCCACGAACGCACAGCACGCCTTCGAACTCGGTCGATGGATGCTGCGGGCACGCGGATCTCGCGAGACCGTCAGTTGGCTGGGTTCGCTTTCGTCGACTATTTATAGCAACTTGCCGGTGGCCATGGTGGTGTCGGACGCATATCTCGGGACAACCAACTGGATGGCATTACAGAAATATCTAGGAGGCCAGCAATGGGGTGAAGCCGAGTATTTGCGACACCTATATCTGTGCCGCGCCCTTCGCGAACAAGGCTTGCAAACGGCCGCGAAAGCGGAATGGAGCAAAGTGACGTCGTATGCGTCGGGTAATCTGGAAAGGTTGAAATCCCTCCAGACCGCTGCTGCTCGATGGGGGTGGCCGGCGGAGGCTGAAGAAGTGCTCTGGCTGATTGTGAATCGGTTCCCGGGAGAACGGGATGCGGCTCAGGCACTATCGGATCAGCTTTATGTGACGGGAAAATCTCGGTCCCTCCTCTCCCTCTACGTACAGTTGGCGAAACGGGAGCCGAACAACCTTTCCGTCCAGAATAATCTCGCATCCCTCGCGCTGTTGCTGAATGCCGAAGAACATCAGCCTCATGAGCTGGCGAGGCGGAATTTTGAGCGTAATTCAACCAATGCTCCCGTTGTCGCCACGTACGCCTATTCGCTCTTCCTGCAGAAAAGGCCCGCGGAAGGCTTACGGGTTTTTCAGGCCGTGGGCCCTGCTGAGTTGGAGCGAGTCTCGATTGCTGGTTATTACGGCCTCACGCTGAGTGCGACGGGTGATATCGCCAACGCACGGAGATACCTGGATCTGGCCGGGAAGGGCCTCCTGCTGCCGGAAGAGAGGGCCTTGTTTCAGCGAGCAAGGCGTTGAACCGTTGAAGATGGGCTTTGGCGTGTCCTAAACCTGCTCATTCGTGTCCCAAATGTGCATTGACGGGGAATTGGTCAATGGGCACCATCGCGACGCTGAAAGCATGCGGAAGCGGGGACTGCTGGTGGTTTATCCATGGCTGTGGATTTAGACAAAAGTATTAAAATGAAAAAATCAAACATCGCGTTAGTATTCGGTTTGCTATTACTTCCGATTGTGCCGCTCCAGGCTTTTGATGGCACAATCAATATTGGGGCGGGCCCGGGCCAGACCGGTTCCGGCGGGCCGTTCAAGATAACGATCAACAACTCGCCAGCGCCGAGCGCGGCGCTGCAGGCGATCGCAAATGCGAGTAACCCGTTTCTCTCGTTTTGCATCGAAAAGACGGAGCACATCAACTTGGACAACAATCAGGCGTACAAAGTGACAGTGTCCCCGACACACACGGCTGAACTGGGCGGAATTGGTGGTCCGTCGGATCCGATATCTTTGGCCACGGCATGGATTTATTCCCAGTTTCGCTGGGGCTCCATCACCGATGGTGCTGCAGCACAGCAGGCTATCTGGTACTTGGAGCAGGAGCAGGAATGGGTTGATACCTCTGCGACTGGTAAAGGCTTGGTCAACGCTGCCATCGCCGCGCTGACTGAGATCACTGACATCAACGATGCCCGGACTGTAAACGCGGGCGGCGCTTTTGGCGTTCGGGTTTTGAACGTCTATGGAGCGGATGGGATCACCATGCGACAAGACCAACTGGCGATGGTTCCGGAGCCGTCGACCTATGTTGCTGGCGCGTTGCTTTTGCTTCCGGTTTTGGCTCAATTGCGCAGGTGGCGCCGGTCTGCTTAATATTTATTTAAGCTGACGCTTGTTTTTGGAGCCGGGCAAACCTGCCTGGCTCCATTTTTTTTAGGCTTGCCGGGATCGGATTAAATGAGGAAGGAATGGCCTTCACTAGCTCGCGATTTATATGTCAATACTCAAAGCCAAATGGCGACCAGGTTGGAGGACTGAAGCAACCGTGGTGCTATTGGGTGTAAGGATGCTTGCGTTCAGTGCGGGGCTTGAGATCGCGTCCTCGAACGGTGTTCATTGGCTGGAATTACCCGCGGGCAACGGGAGTGGCTGGATAGTGCTTTCCACAGATAGACTCGGCAACTCGATCGCATGGAGTGTCCTGACAAATGTCGTGGGCATTTCGCAGCCAAGCCAAGTTAATCTGCATACGCCAGCCGTAGAGGCGACTGCACAGTTTTACTCGGCCTTTTTAGTACCGCCTGGGATGGTTCGGATAAAGTCGGGCACGTTCCTTATGGGCAGTCCCAGAACGGACGTCGGACGCAGTTTTACGGAGGAACCTCAGACACAAGTGCGTTTTACCCGGGACTTGTGGATGGGAAAGCATGAAGTAACGCAGCGAGAGTTCACCGAGGTAATGGGATGGAACCCGAGCTATTTTACCAACGGAGTTCCTCCGGTCGGGACTGGCCCTGGAATTCTGGACCCATCAGTCCATCCAGTTGAGCAGGTGTCGTGGAGCGATGCGACAAACTACTGCATACGGTTGACTGAACGAGAGCGACGGGAGGGGCGCTTGCCCTTTGGGCATGAGTATCGATTGCCAACCGAGGCAGAATGGGAGTACGCGTGTCGAAGTGGTACGAGCACCGCGTTTTACAACGGTAAAGCGTTGCGTTACGGGATGGCCAATTTCCAAACCTTTTATGAATATGACTCCGAGATTGGCTGGATCAACGTACCCAATCCCATTTATTTAGGCCAGACGATGCCAGTGGGGAGCTATCCCCCAAACGAATGGGGTTTGTACGACATGCACGGTAACGTATGGGAATGGTGTTCAGATTGGTGGTCAGAGCAATTGCCCGGAGGCGAAGTGATTGATCCGATTGGACCGGAACGCGGTGCTCCAGGTACGGGGACGAGCCATGTGTTTCGAGGGGGATGCTGGCAGGCATACGCCTGGTATGCTCGCTCCTCTTTCCGGCTTTATGATGGACGGCCCGAGGCCTGCCCTTTCGGTCAAGGATTTCGTGTTGTTTTGGCTCCGGTCAGGCGATGACAGTGCATAATATGGTGTTGGAGTGCTGAGTTTCTTTCGGGAGTATGTTGGTCCGTTCACCGACGGTCGCCTGACAAGCCACAGGTTTAACCTTTTTGTAGCGGCTACGGGGGATTCCACCTTCCGCCCGCAATATGCGGAAATTCATCCTCATCCTACTGGTCTTCTGCGTGCTTGCTGGCGGTGCCGTGGCGAGCCGGCGGTATTACCGGCAGTGGAAAGTTGAGCGAACCATGTCGCAAGCGCGTCAAGCGTTTGAGCGAGGCGATTATCACGCAGCGCTGCTGTGGCTACGCGGCGCGCTCAAGGCGAACGCTGCCAATGTTGAGGCGGTCCGCCTGATGGGGGAATTCGCTGAGCTTTCGCAATCTCCCAACGCGATCGCTTGGAGGCGGCGCTTGGTTGAACTGCAGCCCACGTCCGTCACGAACCGCCTACTGCTGGCCCGCGTCGCCATCGTTCACCGGGATTACGACACCGCCAAGACGGCGCTGGATGGGGTGGACACGTCTGGAAAGAAGTCAGCGGAATACCTAAAGGTATCCGGCTCGTGGGCCGTCGCGACCGGGCAGTTCCCGGAGGCGGAAACGAACTTTCGGGAGGCAATGCGGCTGGAGCCCGATAATCCGATTCCACGACTCAATCTCGCCATGCTGTTGGTGCAGCGGACCGACCCTCAGTTGGCCGCGGACGGATTGCAGACGCTGGAACGGTTGCGAACCAATGCGGCGGTCCGAGATGACGCCCTCCGGCATTTGGCGCTCGATGCCGTTCGGCGCACGAACTATCCGCGGGCGCTGAGTCTCGTCGGTGAGTTGGTTCGCGAAACCAACACGCCCTACAGCGATCGGCTTTTGCACCTGACGATTTTGTCCGATTCGAAAAATCCCCAGCTGCCAGGCGTCCTGGCGGGGTATCAGCATGAGGCTTCCACCAATGCCGTACAGGCGTTCGCGCTGAGTCGTTGGATGCTCGATTCGCTTGGGGCGATGGACGCCAAGGCGTGGCTGGGGTCGCTTTCGCCAGGGATCACGACCAACCTGCCGGTCAGCCTGGTGATGGCCGATGCGTGCGTCGCAGGAGCGAAGTGGTCAGAGTTGCAGGCGTTCCTTGGGCCCCAAGACTGGGCGGAACTCGACTATTTGCGAATGGCCTATTTGTGCCGCGCCTTGCGGGAACAGGGCTTGAGCAGCGCGGCACGGGCGGAGTGGAGTAAGGCGTTGAAAGCCGCGGAAGGCCGGCTGGATCGGTTGGAATCGTTGCAGCTGCAGACCGCCAATTGGGTCTGGGTGCCGGAACTGGAGGAAGTGCTCTGGCAGATTGTGAATCGATTCCCGGCAGAGAAGCGGGCGGTCAAAGTGTTGCTCGACTTGCTCACGCTGGCGGGGAAGACCCGGTCACTCCTGACTCTTTACGCGCAGGAGGTCAGACTCGATCCCGGCAATCTGGCGATCAAAAACAACCTGGCCTCGATTGCGTTGCTGCTGAATTCCAGCGAGCACCGGCCGCATGAGCTCGCCCGCGAGGTGTATGAACGACAGCGCGACAATCCTGTTTTCGTCACGACTTACGCTTACTCGCTGCACCTTTTGAAACGAAGTTCCGAGGCGTTGGCGCTCATGAATCAGCTCAAGCCGGAGGATCTGGAGCAGCCTGGCATTGCGGGGTATTACGGCCTGCTGCTGTCCGCGGCGGGGGAGCGGACCAAGGCCAAGGCGTACTTCGAGCGATCGGCTCAGGCGCGCTTGCTGCCGGAGGAAGTGGAACTGTTCAAGCGCAGCCGCTGAGAAGCTTTGGCATTCGACTGGTTGCCCACGAATTGCACGAATAGACACGAATCCAGAATGAGCTTCTCGTCACAGTCCAATTCGGGCGGGAAGTAACGTCTAGGTGCGTTGCCCGCGTGTTGTTGCTGGCTTGATTCGTGGGCCGTGGGTCATTTCACGATCCGTTCCCATTCCAGTTTGCCATGGTGTCCAAAGTTCACCAGCAGGCCCAGCTTGAAACCCGTTGCGTTTAGGTAATTCAGCACCTGGGAGCGGTGCTCGTCGGCCAATGCCGACACTGCCTTGATCTCCAGAATAATCTTTTCCTCGCAGACGAAATCCGGTTGGAACCGTTGGCGCAGTGGGCGCCCCTTGTAGCTCAACGGCAACTGTGCCTGTGCGGTGAACGGTATACACTGCAACCGCAGTTCGATCTCCAGGCACTCCTGGTAAATCGGTTCGGTGAACCCACACCCCTTCTCGTTGTAAACTTCGAAGCACGCCCCCATAATTCGGTAGCTTTCGTCCTTGTAAATGATCTCTGGCATGTTTTGTCGCTCGCTTTATTCGTGTGTAATTCGTGGGCTGCCGTTTACGGCCTCGATTTACGAGAGCGTTAGCATGATCCGATTGTTTGCCCACGAATTGCACGAATAAACACGAATCCTGAGCTCCTCCTCACTCGCAAAATCCGGCTGGAAGCACTGGCGCAGTGGGAGCGCATTGTGATGCAGGCTTTATTCGTGTGATTCGTGTGATTCGTGGGCTGTCACCCGCTCTTTTTATTCGCGGCTCTGTCGCTCTGGGTTTACGCGTCCGGATTCGGTATCATTCATGGCCCAATTGTGACAAACGTTGTCCGAACAAAAGATCGACAACCACTGGTCGCCTCGATACTATTGGCACAACTAAATCGCGACCACGCGGGTTTCGACGCGCGTTTTTCTAAACGCTCATTGAACCTCTGGGCGCGACGCGGGTAGCCAAAGGACGGCTTCCACACACAAATGGGATTTGGCCTGTACCAACAGGTACAGAAGGGCTGTAGTGACGTATGAAGTTTAGAACATCGACATGTCTGTGGTTGTGCATGGGGAGCTTGCTTTTGGCGGGTTCGGCCTGGGGAGCCACCACCCAGATCTACGTGACGGCGAACAACGGGGTGAGCGGATTGACCAGCACCGCGTATGATCCCTCAGGCAACAAGAGCAGCACGTGGGCTGGGAATTGGAACGCCAAGATTACAGGTGGTGCTGTTCCGGCGGGCTCGCCTGCCTTGAACACCACGTGGCAATCGTTCTGCATGGACATCGGCAATTCCATGGCTTCGGGCAAAACGTACACTTACACCGCCAGTACGTTCGCCGCGGGAAATCCTCCCGCGAACGATCCGCCAAATCCGCGATGGGTCTTCGGCGGTGGTTCGAAAGCGGGTTACCTCTACGGAAAATATTTGAGCTCGGTCGTTAACTCGATCAGCCGTTCAGCCTTGGCGATCGCCATTTGGGAAGTTCTCTATGAGTCGGGACCGACCTACAGTGTGTCGACCCGCGACGCGACCAAGGGTTTTCAAGTGGTTGGATCGGGCAAAGCGGTGACGAAATTCGACGCCAATGGCTTCGCTTTGAATGGCTCTGATGCCAACAAGGCCATCGTGATGGCTAATGTTTGGCTCAAGGCCGCACAGACTGAGGGTTTCCCGGGCGCTCCTGGAACTACCTGGTGGAAGGAAACCACCGAGCCCGGCGATCCTCAGAGCTTGATCGGTGTGCCGTCCATGGTGCCCGAACCCAGCACGTATGTGGCTGGCTTGCTGCTCGGCCTTCCGGTTCTGGTCAACGGCGTTCGCTCCTGGCGCAAGCGTCGCGCTTGATGGGTTGGAATGATCGGATTGGGTTGCTTTCTCCAAGCGAAGGCTGGCCGTAAGGCCAGCCTTTTCTTTTTTCTTTGGCCTACGGACTTCCTGACCTTGCCATCATGAAAGCACCGCACATGGCCATGGCCGCCGCGGTCGCGCTTCTCATCTCGAGGCCAATGGCCGCCCAACAGGTGCCTGACTATGTGATGCAGTTGAGTGCCTCCGTTCAAGTCGTGCCGCCGCAGATCAAATTGGCTTGGGTTCGGGACGCCCGGACAACCAGTCTGGAATTGTATCGAAAAGAGCCAGCGTCGACGACCTGGGGGGCGCCGCGGGCACTCTCCCCGAGTGCTACAAGTTTCTCGGATACAAATGTGGTCGCGGGAAAGCGCTACGAGTATCGGGTCAGCAAGTGGACGGGGGACTACGCGGGCGAGGGGTATCTCGTCGCGGGGATTCAGCTCCCCTTGATTGAGTCTCGAGGAAAGGTGGTGCTGATCGTGGATGCGACCCATGCCCGGGCCTTGGCGATGGAATTGAAGCGGCTCGCCCAGGACTTGATCGGCGATGGTTGGTCGGTTGTTCGCCACGACGTCTCGCGAACGGCCACTCCCACCGCGGTCAAGGCGTTGGTTCAATCCGAGTTCGCCGCCGATCCGAAGGGAGTGCGCTCCGTGTTTCTCTTCGGGCACGTCGCCGTCCCCTATTCGGGCGAGATCAATCCGGACGGTCATCCTGAACACCGCGGCGCGTGGCCGGCCGATTCATTCTACGGTGATATGACGGGGGCTTGGACCGATACCTTGGTATCGAGCAGTGCCGCCGCGGATCCGCGGAACCGGAACATTCCGGGCGACGGCAAGTTCGACCAGGGCGTGGTCGTGTCGGACCTCGAAGTGGGCCGGGTGGATTTGTCGAACCTGCCGGCGTTCGAGAAGAACGAACAAGAACTCCTTCGGCAATATCTCGACAAGAACCATGCCTTTCGCCACGGACGTTTCACGATGGAACGGCGCGGGTTGATCGACGATCACCTGGGCGTTTCCATTGGTGAAGCGTTTGCGGGATGCGGCTGGAGAAATTTCGCGCCCTTTTTCGGCCCGACCAACGCGGTTGCGGGCGATTGGCTGACCACGCTCCGAACGCAGAGCTTTTTGTGGGGATACGGATGCGGTGGCGGAACGTATACGAGTGCGGGCGGAGTCGCCACGACCGCACAGCTTGCCGCTGAGGATCCGAGGGTGGTCTTTTCGATGTTCTTTGGCAGCTACTTTGGCGACTGGGATACTCCGAACAACTTCCTCCGCGCTGCGCTCGCGACGCCGACCTACACCTTGTGCAGCGCGTGGGCCGGGCGTCCTTACTGGGTCGCGCACCACATGGCCCTTGGCGAAACGGTCGGGTTCTCGGCGAGGGTGACGCAAAACAACGAGAGTGTTTACGCTGCGAACGACTATCCGCGCGTGGTCAGCATCGCTTTGATGGGCGACCCGACGCTTCGGATGCACGTGGTGCCGCCGCCGTCTGGTTTAACCGTTGCCACGAACCACGACGCCGGAGTGGAACTGTCGTGGAGTCCGGCGGCTGCGCCGGTGGCGGGCTATGCGATCTACCGTGCGTCCACGTCTGCGGGGCCCTTTGTTCGACTGAACCCTGCCTTGGTCGAGGGCACCAACTTCACCGATTCGACGGTGTCGTCCACCGGGGCCACTACTAACTGCTACGCCGTCCGGGCGGTCAAACTGGAGGTGTCCGCCAGCGGCAGCTATTTCAACGCCAGCCAGGGGATATTTCAGGATTTGGCCGGCACTTTCGGGCCGCCGGTTCTTTCTATCGCTCAAACCTCAGATTTCGTGCGATTGGCGTGGCCAGTTAACCTTAACGATGTGCGTTTGGAAGAGTCGCCCACCTTGGAGCCGGGCGATTGGAACCGGGTGACGAATGCGGTGGTTCTGGAGGCCGGTCGGTGGAGCGTGGAGATCCAAGCCACGGCTGGTCAACGGTTTTACCGATTGAGTCCGTGATCTCTCTCCATGAACCTCGAATCGGTCGCAGCAACGGACGAACGCGAACCGCCGTCGCGATCCTCCCTCACCCCAACCCTCTCCCCAAGGAGAGCCAAGGAGAGGGGGAACTTCAGCGACCGCGCGGTGATGGGATCGGCCGTCGGCAACGACGTGGCCTTTCCGGGGCCGGATCGACACGCAGGCGGGCGGCGCGAAGATTCGGCAACCTGTCAATCAAACGGCCCGGCGCGTACACCCTCTCCGCCGCCCTGCGGGGGAGAGGGCAGGTTCCGAACTCGCCCGAGCGGGGTCGGAACCGGGTGAGGTGGAGCAGTCCGCTGCCTTCCGGAGCGCGGGCCTGTGGCCCGCAGCGGGTGGAATTGGCGGCGCACGAACGAACCGTCAGGCGTCGTCTCCGGCTCGCGCCGCTGCGGGCTGAAAGCCCGCGGTCCGCCCGAGCCGCCGCTGGTTCGTGTCTGGTGAGCTTCCCCTGAAACTGCCTTCCGGAGCGCGGACCTCCGGTCCGCAGCGGGTGGAATTGGTGGCGCACGAACGAACCGTCAGACGCGCCGCTGCGGGCTGAAAGCCCGCAGTCCATAACCGCCGCTGCATGTCTGGTGACTCCCAAACCTGCCTTCGAACGCAGACCTCCGGTCCGCAGCGGGTGGAATTGACGACCGCAGACCGTCAGGTCTCCGGCTCGGCGCTGCGTGAGCATCCGCCCTATGAACTGGTTCGTGCCTGGTGAGCCCCATGAACCTGCCTTCCGGACCTCCGGTCCGCAGCGGGTGGAATTGACGGCGCACGAACGAACCGTCAGACGCCGTCTCCGGCTCGCGCCGCTGCGAGCTGAAAGCCCGCGGTCCGCCCGAGCCGCCGCTGGTTCGTGTCTGGTGAGCATCCCATGAACCTGCCTTCCGGAGCGCGGGCCTGTGGTCCGCAGCGGGTGGAATTGGCGGCGCACGAACGAACCGTCGAACGCCGTCTCCGGCTCGCGCCGCTGCGGGGCTGAAAGCCGCGGTCGCCAGCTGCCGCTGGTTCGTGTCTGGTGAGCATCCTGAACCTGCCTTCCGGGGGCGGACCTGTCCGTCCGCAGCGGGTGGAATCGGCCGGTGAACGAACCGTCAGACGCCGTCTCCGGCTCGCGCCGCTGCGGGCTGGCCGCGGTGAAAGCTGCCGCTGGTCCGTGTCTGGTGAGCATCCGCCGAACCCGCCTGGTCCGCAGCAGATGTTCGGCGCAGGAGCATCCGTCAGACCCGTGGCTGGCCGCCAGCGGGTGGAATCCTGACGGCGCACGAACGAACCGTCAGACGCCGTCTCCGGCCGTCTCCGGCTCGCGCCGCTGCAGGCTGAAAGCCCGCGGTCCGCCCAAGCTGCCGCTGGTTCATGTCTGGTGAGCATCCCATGAACCTGCCTTCCGGAGCGCGGGCCTGTGGCCCGCAGCGGGTGGAATTGGCGGCGCACGAACGAACCGTCAGACGCCGTCTCGGGCTCGCGCCGCTGCGGACAGCTTCACCCTGCACCGAGTGCCTCGAGCAAACATGCAGCGGCTCTGTCTCGGCGGCGGGAGGCGGCCGTGCCTCGCCGCAGCGCTGCGCGCGAAGGCGGGAGCGCCCGCCCTACCTGACCTGACCCATCGCCCTCCGGGCGGATGGAACCGGCCTACGGAAGGCGTTTTCAAATCCTCCGCGTTCTCCGCGCTCTCCGCGGTTCAAAACCAGAAGCCCGCCGAGGCGGAACGGGCGTGGCGCAGCCCTGTGTGTCCCCATTTCACGGCAATTAATTGTTGCGTTTCGCAGTATCATCTGGTTTCATCCACGCGTTCAGCAAAACCACTTATCCAAAATCGGACTAATTGCGCCTTGGGTCAGGCGCAAAGTCGGTTTTGCTAATCCCAAAGGTTAGTTGCCTTACTGGGATGTCTCATCAGAAAGGAAAAACGTTATGGTCAGCGTCTCCCAGAAGTCCAAGAGACTTCTCTCCAGCATGGCGGGCCTGTTCTTGGCCGCTGCGCCTGGCATAGCCCAGGTGTTTACCGCCGATTTCAATTCCGGCGTTCCCGCCGGATCAACCATCCCAGCAGGACCTGCCGGCGATGCTAACGAAGCCAAAGTGGACGGCGGATTCCTCAAGCTGACCGATGCCGTCAATAGCACCTGCGGCTATTATTATGTTAACGACTTCTCGGGCGGCTCCGTGAGCCAGTTCGTGGCGACCTTCTCGACCCATTTCTTCGGCTCGACGTGCTGCGGTACCGCTGGAAACCGGCCGGCCGACGGCGGAAGCTTTAACCTCGTGCCCGCTGCCACATTGAATCCGAATCCGGCCTACGCTGCGACGGAAGGCGGCTTGGCGGAAGGTTTGGCCGTGACGTTTGACACGTGGGACAACGCGGCGCCTAACAATGATGGCCCCAACATCAAGGTGAAATGGTTGGGTAATCAAATTGGTGTGTTCACGATTCAACCGTCCGGGGGTGCGGCTGGCGCCACCACCGCTGCCGCGGCCAAGCGGGATGTCGTGATCAGCCTCCATGCTGACGGAAAAATTGACGTCATTTATGGCGGCGTGGTGGCCTTCGCTGGTTTGCAAACGCCTTACAGCGCCGCGACCATCGGCACGCCGGCCTGGGTGTTGACCGCCCGCACCGGTGGCGCAAATGACAACCACTGGATTGATGATCTGAAGATCGTTACCCCGCCCCGCTCGGCGGTGTTGGTCGCTGCCCAGGGTTCGACTTGGGATTACAACGACGACACCCTGACCGCGGCCAACTTCCACGGCACGGGCTGGGAACTTCCTGCCTACGATATTGCTGGCAAGACGCCTGCCTGGAAGACCGGCGCTGCGCTGTTCGGCAATGATGGTGCCGGCATCTACGATGCTGCCGGCCAGCCGTTCAGCGGAGGCATCAACGGTTTCGCCACCCCGCTGAACCGTGGAGCCTCTGACCGCGCGACGTTCTACTTCCGCACCAAGTTCACCTACTCCGGCTCGGCCGCGGGCGTGACCTTGAGCACCCGGAACTGGGTCGACGACGGCATGATTGCCTACTTGAACGGTGTGGAAGTTTCCCGCATCCGCGTTCCCGCTGGCCCCGTGACCTGGGATACGTTGGGCGAGAATCCTCCGACCGAAGGTGCGGTCGAAGTCCGCACTTGGGATGCTTCCTCGCTGGTCGCTGGTGAAAACACCATCGCCGTTGAAGTGCACCAGAGCAGCCTCGGTTCGTCCGATGTCGCCTTCGCGATGGAATTGAGCGCCACGAGCCCGCTGGCTCCGACCATTGCCGACCCGATTCAGCCGACCAACCGCATCGTGTTGGCCAACCGTTCCACTACGCTGGTTTGTGACGCGTTTGGTTCACCGGCCCTTTCCTATCAGTGGGTCAAGGATGGAGTCGACATCGTGGGCGCGACCGAAGCGACCTACACCATCCCGTTGATGTCTGCCGCTGATGCAGGCGATTACTACTGCCGCGCCTCCAATTCGCAGGGTTCGGTGAATACCCGCACCGCGACCGTTGGTTACAACTTCGACAACACTCCTCCGGCGATCGCTGAAGTTTCCGGCAGCGCGAGCTTCGACACGGTTACGGTCGCTTTCAACGAAATCGTTGAGCAACTGTCCGCTGAAGATGCGTTCAACTACACCATCGAAGGACTCGACGTTTCTGCCGCGCTTTTGAATCCAAACAAAAAGTCCGTCACTCTGACGACGTCGGCTCAGACCCCAGACACGGTCTACACCGTCAAGGTCATCAACGTGGCCGACGCCGCTGGAAATGCGCTTGACGGCACGACCGGTATCTCGGCCACCTTCCGTTCCTGGGTTCCTGGCCCCGGCAACGGTGTGGTCTTTGAAACCTTCACCGTCACTGCCCGTTCCACGATTGATAACTTGGAAACCAGCCAGCCGGTTTATCCGAACAATCCTCGTGAGCGCATGCTCATCAGCGGATTTGATTCCCGTATCGCGTATCCGGATGACAGCCATGAAGACTACGCCGGCCGTATGCGGGGTCTCTTCATCCCGCCGGTGTCCGGCAATTGGCGTTTCCACATGCGCTCGGATGACCCGGGCCGCTTGTATGTCAACCCGACGGGCCCCAGTGCGGCTGGCAAGATTCGTGTCGGTGAGCAGCCCGGTTGCTGCAATGGCTTCCCGGCGACTGGCGCTCAATTGAGCCAGGCGTTCGCGCTCGAAGCCGGCAAACCTTATTACGTCGAAATGATCTGGTGGGAATACGGTGGCGGCGACTACGGCCAGGTAGCGGTGCAGCTTGAAGGTGAGCCTGGTCCGACTGTGGCAAACCTTATCGGCAGCCTCGCTGGCGCCGGCGCGGCTCCGGCCGGCATCGGTGGTCCGATCAACATCACCCAGCAACCGGCCAGTGTTACTAATCTGGCCAACTCGGTGGTCACCTTCTCGGTGGTGGCGTCGAATCCGAACGGATTGCCGCTGCTCTACCAGTGGACCCGGGACGGCGCGGACATCCCGGGAGCGAACAGCTCGACCTACACCATCGGTCCGGTCTCGGTGGCGTCCGACAATGGCGCAGTGTTCGCCTGCAAGATCGCGATCATCGGTTCTTCGACGGTCACGGACAATGCGACGCTGACGGTTGAGGAAGACACCACCAAGCCCACGGTTGTTTCCGTCAAGGGCACGACCTCGTTGAATCAGGTTGTCGTCAAGATGTCTGAGTTCGTCAACGCGGCCGAGGCCGAAGACGAGTTCGGCTACACCCTTGATGGCAATGAAATTATCGAGGCCATCCTGGGTGCTGACCGGGTCACCATCACGCTCAAGCTGCGTGACGCGCTGACGCCGGCCACCGACTACACGCTCAAGGTGAGCGGCTTGGTCGACCTCTCGGCCAACACGATGAACGAGGTTTCGGTTCCGTTCCGGACGCTGGCCATCGTTCCCGGGTTCTCGCTGGCTCAGTTCTACTTCGGCATCGGCGGCGTGGCGGTCAGCGACCTGACCGGCAACGCAGCGTATCCTGGCTCCCCGAGCTTGGAACGTTACATCGCTGGCCAGTTGAACACCTTCGACGAGTTCGACAACTACGGTGCGCGGATCTCGGGCTGGATCACGGCCCCGGTCAGCGGCAAGTACAACTTCTTCATGAGCTCCGATGACGGCGGTGCGCTGTTCCTGAGCACCGACTCCAGCCCGGCGAACCTGCGCCAAATCGCTGCCGAGCCCGTTTGGAATGGCCGCAATGACTGGTTGGGCACGGCTCGTCGTGACGCGACTGCGCCGGAGAACCGCTCGACGAAGCTGTTCCCCGATGGCATCGACCTCGTGGCTGGCCAGATGTACTACTTCGAGGCGTTGATGAAGGAAGGCGGCGGCGGTGACAACCTCGCGTTCACCTGGCAGATGCCTGGCGAAGCGGCTCCGGCCAGCGGCACGGCGGCCATCTCCGGCATCTACCTGTCGTCCCTCGCGGATCCGTCCGGCGCCAGCTTGGCCATCACCCAGCAGCCCACGGACCAGACCTTCGTCATTGCGAATGACACGCTCCTCAACGAGAGCTTCAACTCCGGCAACGGCGGCTTCGTCGTCGAAACCCCGGACGCGCAGTTTGCCACGCCGTGGACCTACGACGCCGCTGGCAACTGGGTGGTGAGACAGCAGGGTGCGGAAATCAACAACCCGATGACCAGCTACCTGACCAGCCCCGAATACACCATCACCAAGGCCGGCGGATTGACCCTCCGCATGAGCCATCGTTGGTCGATGGAAAACGGGCTCTGGGACGGCGGCGTCATTCAAGTCAGCGTCAACGGTGGCGCATTCACCACGGTTCCGGCCAGCGCCCTCAGCGGAGCTGGATACAACGGCCAGGTCCTCCCGAACAGCCGTTCGCGCAACGCTGGTTTGCAGGCGTTCGTGAATGACTCGCCGGCGACCTATCAGACCACCACGGCCGGCCTCGGCAACTTCAACGCTGGTGACAAGGTGCGCATCCGCTTCCTGTATGCTGGTGACACCAATACCTCTGGCAGCCGTCCGGAAAGCTGGCAGATCGACGAGCTCGTGCTGAACCAGGGCGGCGGCGCCATTCAGAACGTCACGTTCGCGGTCGCCATCGAAGCCTCCAAGGCGGGTCAAACCACGCCCACGACGTACTTCCAATGGATGCGCGACGATGGCGCGGGCTACAAAGTTGTCCCCGGCGCGAACAGCCGCACGCTGACCTTCACCCCGATCCTCGCGGACAACGGTGCGAAGTTTAAGTGCGAAGTCTACATCCTGGGCGCTCATCAGACGTCCTCGACGGCCACACTGCGAGTGGTTTCTCCGAACACGCCTCCGCGCTTCACCGCCGGTGGCAACCAGGCGGTTGACGAAGATGCCGGTGCCCAGACGGTCCCGAATTGGGCCACGGACATCTTCCACTACACCAGCGGCACTGGATTGGCTCCGGCCAATTTCGACTCCGTTCCGGTGGGCAGCATCATCGCGGGCAATGCGGCGGTCACCGGTGGCATCCTCCACCTGACCGACGCCGTCAACAGCCAGCAGAGCAGCTTCGTGACCCCGGCTTCTCCGACTCCGGTCGACAGCTTGGACATCACGTTCAAGGCCCGCATCGGTGGCGGCACCTGCTGCGGCGCCCGCACGGCCGACGGCTGGAGCGTGACCATCGGTGACATTGCCGTCCCGGTGACCTTCCCGATCGCTGCGGAAGAAGGTGCGGCGCAGACCAGCGGTTTCGCGGTCAACTTCGACAGCTGGGACAACGGCGGCTTGGCCGACGACGACGCTCATACGGCGCCGAACGTTGACGTCAAGGTTGGCGGCAACGTGGTCGCTTACCAGGCGTTCACGGGTGAACGTGAAGGCGGTCGCGCTCCGAGCGGGCCGTTCATCAACGACCCGGCCACGGGCCAGCCCATGTCTTACTCGACCGGTGATGCCTTCACCACTGTCCGCATCCACCTGGATTCGGATGGCACGCTCGACGTTGAGTTCAAGGGTGTGAAGGTTGTGGACAACGTGCAGACCGGCATCACGCTGCCCCTCAGCAACGCTCGTGTTGCCTTCGGTGCCCGCACCGGTGGCGCGAACGACAATCACTGGATCGACGACCTGTTGATTCAGGGCGCCCTCGCGGGAACCCCGGTGATCGTTTATCCGCCCCAGAGCACGGGTATTCCCGAACAAGGCCAGACCGTCCAGTTCCTGGTCTCGAACGACAATCCGAGCCTGTTCTCGGTTCAGCCGTCGATCAGCCCGATCGGCACGCTGACCTACACGCCCGCCCCCAACGCCAACGGTGTGGCGACGGTCCGCGTGGTGGCCAAGGACAGCGGCGGCACTGAGTTCGGTGGATCTGATACCTCTGCCGAGAAGACGTTCACCATCACGGTTCGCCCGGTGAATGACTGCCCGACGCTCGCGGCGGTCGCTCCGATCACCGTGAACGCGGGTTCCACGGCCAACGGCCAGTTGGTCGGTGCTGACGTCGACGGCGATGCCTTGACCTACTCGGCTGCCGGGGCTCCTGCCCACGGTAGCCTGACGGTCAGCCCCTCCGGTGCGTTCAGCTACGCTGCGGCCGCTGGTTACAACGGCCCCGACTCGTTCGGCGTCCGCGTCTCCGACGGTTCCTGCAACTCCGCCATCGTCACGGTTGCGGTTACGGTCATCGGTAACGTCCAGACCAACCACTGCCCCATCGCCATCGCCGACGTCGGCCCGGGCGTGGAAGTGTTCCTGTGCGGCGCCGAGACGGTCATCATCGCGGGCGACTACTCCTCGACGGGTGCTCGTTGCGAAGACGGCGTCGCCAAGGTTGAACTCGATGCGACCGACTCGCGCGACGTGGACGGCAATGCGCTGACCTTCACCTGGTTCACGGTGCAGGAAGACGGAACCGTTGTTCCGCTCGCCACTGGCGTGCACACCAACGTTACGCTCGAGCCCGGCATGTATACCATCCGCCTCGTGGTTGACGACGGTCGTTGCATCGACTCGATGGATGTGGACATCCACATCATCACGCCGACGGAAGGCATCGACGCGCTGATCGACGACATCAAGAGCGCGGGCCTGGGCAGCCGCAATCGCCGGCCGCTCGTCTCGCTCCTGAAGTCGGCCGGTGCGTGCTTCGACCGTTGCTTGTGCAACTCGGGCGTGCGCCAGCTCAACGCGTTCATCAACAAGGTGCGCGCGCAGATCATGCCGGAGAAGCCGGACCTCGCGGCAGAGCTGATCGCGAAGGCCCAGGCGCTCCTCGACAACGTCGATTGCGGCCAGCCGTAAGCTGATGAGCTGAGTTAGCAGTCAAAAATCACAGAGGCCAGGGTGCAAACCCTGGCCTCTTTTTTACCCACGTTGCCCTCGGATTTTCCTGGGAAGAAAGTCGGGAGTTTCCTTCAGAATCTTGAAAGGAGCGCTGCCTGACGCGCTTATACAGGTTATGGGCTTGTGGATTCATCGATTGCGTCGCTTCCCACCCGGTGATGAAAAAGACAGATGCCGATACGAGTGCCTTTGGGGAAACATCCTCAACGCAGGACAGGGGGCTGAACCGCCGGGCGAACTGGCGGGCCGCGGCTTCGATCCGCATTCATTGCCGATGTCGTCCCTTTTCTCCTGTGCTGCGCGAAGGTATTTGCTGAGCCAGATGGGTTGCTATGCCGACTGAACCAAATACGGATTCACTCCTTCCCACGCGTCAGAGTCTGCTGTCGCGCTTGCGGGACTGTCAGGATCAGGACGGATGGCGCGAGTTCTTCGACACTTACTGGCGGCTGATCTATCGCGTCGCGCGGCAGGCGGGGCTGGATGATGCTACGGCCCAGGATGTCGTGCAGAATACGTTCATCTATCTGTCGCGCCGGATGCCGAAGTTTCGCTATGACCCGGCGCGTGGTTCGTTCAAGGCCTGGTTGCGACGGGTGACGCGGTCGCGCATCTCGGTGTTTCGACGTCGGCTGGAGGCCAAGGAGCCGCCCTTGCCGGAACCGATGCTGGAGGATGACGACGTCAATGTGTGGGAATCCGTCCCGGACCCGGCAGGCGACAAAGTGGACGAGATCTGGCAGCGCGAGTGGGAGGAGAATTTGGTGAAGGCCGCTCTGCGCCGGATTAGTCCCAAGGTCAGCGCGCAGCAGTTGATGATCTTCGAGATGGCGGCGTTGGGCGAAGTGCCGCTCAAGCAGGTGGCGCGCAAACTGGACGTGAGTTTGATGCAGGTGTATCTGGCGCGGCATCGCGTTGGGAAATTGTTCAAGGGGGAGGTGTTGCGGATTCGGCGGGAGACGGAATAGAAACAGAGGCTGATGAGCGTGCCACCGGTCATCCCCGATCACACGTTGCGCCGCCCGATTGGTCGGGGCGCCTATGGCGAAGTGTGGCTTGCGCGCAATGTCATGGGGGCGCCGCGCGCGGTGAAGATTGTCTGGCGACGGCAGTTCGAGAGCGATCGGCCGTACGAACGCGAATTCGCTGGCATCCAGCGCTACGAGCCGGTGTCGCGCAGCGCGGAGGGATTGGTTCACGTGCTTCACGTCGGGCGGAACAACGCCGAGGGCTATTTCTATTACGTGATGGAGCTGGCGGATTCCGCCGTGCCGATGGCGGACATGGATGCAGATGCCGTCGATGCGCCCGGCTCCACGGGATTGACGCCGATGGTCGCCTACGCGCCGCGGACCTTGCGTTCCGACATGCGGCGCCTCAGCCAGCTTCCCATCGCCGATTGCCTGCGCGTGGCGCTTGATGTGGTGGGCGGATTGGCGCGGCTGCACGAGCGCGGCTTGGTGCATCGCGACGTGAAGCCGGGGAACATCATCTATGTCGATGGGCACGGGAAGCTGGCGGACATCGGTCTTGTTTCCCGCGAGAGCGAAGGACGCACGTTCGTAGGGACGGAGGGTTACATCCCGCCGGAAGGTCCAGGATCGCCGGGCGCCGACCTTTACGCGCTGGGCATGGCGCTCTACGAAGCCGCGACGGGCTATCCGCCGGATCGGTTTCCCAAAGTGCCGCCGGAATGGTTCGCGGAAGATGCCGCGCCGGAGTTGCTGGAGTTTCACGCCGTCGTGCTCAAAGCCTGTGAAGGCTCGAAGGAACGTCGCTACCAGAATGCGGAGGAAATGCAGGCGGATCTCGCGCTGCTGCAAAGCGGGCAGAGCGTGCGTCGACTGCGTGTCCTGGAGGAACGCGTCCAACGCTGGCGTTATGTCGGCTGGGCGGCGGCGATCAGCGTCATGGTTGCGGTGGGCATCGCGCTGGCTGCAAACTGGCGTGCGAAAGTCGCGGCGGAGAATGAGGCGAAGGAAACCCAGATCAAGGAACACGCGCAGCGATCTCTGCTTCGGGCTGAAGCTGCCGAAGGTGAATCGCGCCACCAGCTTTACAGCGCCCTGCTCGAACAGGCCCGGGCCAACGTTCGCAGCGGCGAGATGGGGCAGCGAGTTCGCACGCTGGACGCGGTTCGCCGAGCTGCCGCGATTTCCAACACCGTCGAACTGCGGCGCGAAGCCATGGCGGCGCTGGGTCTTCCTGATCTGCGATTTGAACGGGAGGTGAAAGTCCATCCCGACACATCGTTGTTGCAATTGGATCCGGCGTTCGGGCGAATCGCCCTTTGCCGCCAGCGTGGGCCGGTGGAGATTCGTTCCGTGGCGAATGACCACCTCCTCGCGACGCTGCCGGCCAGCACCAACTTGCCCTGCTACGGCGCGCTCTGGAGCGCCGATGGACGTTTCCTCGCGGTGAATCGCGACTACGACACGATGGGCTATCGCAGCGACCTCGAAGTGTGGGATTTGCAGGACACCCCGCGGCGCGTGCTCTTGTTCAAGGACGCGCGTTACAAAGCGAGGGCGTTCCATCCCAACCGGTCTGAGTTTGTCGCGGGCGGTCCCAACGGATGGATGGTCGCGTGGGATTTGGAATCAGGGAAGGAACTCGGCCGGGAACGATTCGATGCGACGGCGCAAGAGCTGGCCTATTCGCCTGATGGCACTCGCACCGCCGCGGCCTATCAGCGAATGGAAGGCTGGGGCGCTTCGGTTCATCAGGCTACCGCAGACGGTAAAATGATCTGCTCCAACGTCTTCAAAAGCCAGATCCGCGCGATCGCATGGCATCCGACCGGACGGTGGCTGGCGTTGGCCGAAGGCGGTGGCGCGATTCATCTGATGGATTCGCTTACGGGCGAGACGCAAGTGCTCGGGCGCCACAAAGCGGAAGCTGCGAGCGTCACCTTCAGTGCGGATGGACGCTTTTTGATCACCGGTGCGTGGGGACGGGAATTGATCTGTTGGGACCTCAAACGCCGTCAGCGCGCCTTCGGCATCGATGTGGAGAGTTTTGTGGCGCAGTTTCGAAACGATGGCTACGCCTGTGCTTTTCTGAGCGGCATGGGAGCGCAGATCTTCACCTTCGAGCATCCAACAGCGCACCACGAGTTGACGGAAGAAATGGCGCCCCAGACGCGGCACGCGGCGTTCTCGCCCAACGGCCGATGGCTGGCGGCGTCCAGCAGTGAGCGGACCGGCATTTGGGATTTGGCGAACGAGGGGCCCGGCATTTTCGTCAGCGACGCTGCCGACGTGCGGTTGTCCTGGGCGCCCGACGCCGAACTGTTCGCCAGTGGCAATCCCCATTGCTTTCACTGGCGGGTCCAGCCGGCGACGAACGATTCCACGCCGCCGGCACTCGAACGGCTGGCCTTCCGTCGGCCCAGCCGTTTTGGCTCGCTCTTCGTGCGCTCAAATCTTGTGGCATGGACCAGTGCGCGCGGCTCACAGATTCGCGAACGAGAGCATCACGAACCCAACGATGACGAGTGGAAGGCCACGATTCCGGGGGTCAACGGCGTTTCACCCGACGGGCGCTGGCTGGCCATCTACGGTCCTTACACGCGTTACCTCTCGGTCTATCGATTGCCAGAAATTCAGCACGTCGTAACGTTGACCAATCAAGCACGCATCTCAGGCTTCAGCTTCTCGCCGGTCGGCGACGAACTGGCGATCACGTCGAGCGGGCAAGTCGAGTTCTGGGACACGGCGATGTGGGAACCCTCGCGCGTCGCGACGGGCTTCATCGGCATGCCGGGCCCTGGCGTGTTTTTTCAACCCGACGGTCGCGCCCTGTGGATCGCGAAGAATACGCGCACCGCAGGCCTTCATGCGACCAAGGACCTCAAATTGTTGCTGCCCCTGCCCAAAGGACTGCTCCCGATCGCGCTCACTGACGACGGCCGCAAACTCGCCGTAAGCGTGGAAGGCCGTCGTATCCAAGTGTGGGATCTGGATGCACTGCGCAGCGAACTCACCGCCCTCGGGCTGAATTGGTAGGCGCTGCAATGTTGCCGTCGCATTGACCGCACAGTTCCCGCACTTCGACTTCTTTCGGGTCAATTGTCAGTCCCCAAGAACCCGGCGCGAGGTCCTCCTTCCGTTGTTCCGATCGTGGGAAGATTCTTCCCAAAGATTTTTTCACTTTTCTGAAAAGGCTCCAGATCGAGCGGCTTATTCAGGTTGTGAAAAACAATCTTAGAACCGAACTCATAAACAGGGAGGGGGCTCGTTGCGAGAGATTTTTGGCGGCGGCAAGGCGGGAGGAGGGAGAATATTCGCGAGCCTCTTCGACCGACGAGCAACGCAGCCGCCGCCGAAAAGATCCGCAACCTTGCGCGCTGGAAGCTGGCGAGCCGCTGGCATCTTTGCTCCGCAGTCACAGGGCGCTGAGGGCCATGCTCCTTCGTCGCGCCTCGCCAGCGGCTCGCCAGCTTCCAGCGCGCCCCCTCCTTGTTTATGAGATGGGTTCTATAGTTCATCGGCGCTGGATCAAAACGCTGCTCATTGTATGCGGCTCCCTTGTCCTCGGCTTGCTCCGGTCACCTGCTCAATCGTCGACGGCGAATTTGTCCATTCCAGGTCGTGTCAGCGTGCTCATCGAGCCTGCTGAAGCAGCGGAAGCAGGCGCACGCTGGTCTGTGGCTGGAGGTGAACCGAAGGCCTCGGGCGAGACCGCTTTCGGCCTGAGCGCCGGGACGCACACCGTTCAGTTCGCTTCGGTGAATGGCTGGCTGAAGCCTGGGGAGGCGCAGGTGCTGATCATTGGCGGCAAAGCGGCGTCGCTGGTAGCCCGGTATCGACCCGTGCCGAAGTTCCATTTTCGCGCGGTGCCGGAGCAGCGTGTCCAAGTGGGCCAGGCACTGGAATTCCTCGTCAGCACGGATGACGCCGGCGACCCACAAAATCCGGGGCCGGGTGCGGCGTTGCAAATGGCGGCCACGCCGCCACCGGCAGGAGCGCTGGCGTTTGACGCGGCAAACGGACGTTTTACCTACTCGCCTGTCGCAGCGGATCGGCTGCCGTTCACCGTGGTGCTGCGCACCTCGCAAGGACTGCAAGGATCTTTCGAAGTGACACCGCTCAACAGTCTCGGCCATGACGCGACTGTCATCGAATATGACCGCCCGATGCCGGACGCCGAGAGCCGCGACTATATCCAGATCAGCGAAGTGCCGAATGCTCCGGAGATGTTCAACGACGCGCTGCAACAGACCTTCACGGTGAGCATCTCCGGCCACACGCTGGTCTTCGCGAACGAGCATCGCGCGCAACTGCTGCGTCAGTTCAACGGGCGCGGGAACATCCGCGCGCTTCGCCTCTACGCGGACGCGGTGATCATCCGCAGTCCGCTGACGCTCCCGCAGACGGAGATAACCATTCACGCCCGTGAACTGCGATTCGAGAACGATGGTCGTATCGACACCACACCCCGTGCTCGCTTGCGCGCTCCGCCTGGCGCGGTGTGGGAAGACGACATGTACGCAGGGCAGAGCGGCGATCCCGGCCATCCGGGCGGGAATGTGAATCTTTTTATCGAACGCTTTTCGGACCCCACGACCCTTGCGCGCTTGTTCCTGCGCGGTGGCAATGGGGGTCCCGCGGGCGAAGGTCGCGATGGGCGCTCGGAGCTGACCGTCAATTTCCTTTCGGCCGATTGGTACAAGCTCATGGCCCGGGCGAATAATCCGATCTGCGGATCAACGGAGAATGGCAGTTCGGTAATGCTCTATCATGAGGAGAGGCTCAGCAATCGAGTCTTCAGCGTTTGCGGTGAAAAGGTGACGGCGTTCGGGGAAAACGCGGTGCCGTCAGGCAATCCGGGTCAGGGCGGGGCGGGGGGAAACCTGCGCACCACGATTCCGCTGCTCGCGTCTCCAACGGCCCCCGGCGGCAATGGCGGCGCGCGGGGCGGCAACCATGTCGGCGGCACGCTTTCAGGCCGCGCGTTTCTTTATCGGGTCAGCAATACGCGTTTCGACCGGTTCGGCGAGGAGATCACCACCCATTCGGACACCGTCGCCGCGAAGGCGACGGGCCAGAGCTTCGCGGCCCCGCTGAGTTTTCCGGGGCCTGCTGGCACGGTGCTGTTCGAGACGAACGCCAGCGTGTGGCTGCATTCCTTCGCCGTGCGCGCCGTCCTGCAATACGCGAAGGACGCCTATCTCAACGGACGCATCGCTGAGACACGACAGATGCTGGGCGAGTATCAGCAGCTGATTCGTGCCCACCAGCGCATTGAGCAGCCGGGCGAGGAACTCACCGACGCGGAATTCGCGGAGAAGGTGAATCTCGACCAGCTACTCGCGGAGATTGAGAATCTCGTGCACCGCCTCGACTCGAACCTCGATTACTTCGGCAACCCTGCCGGCCGGGTGCCAATGCTGTCCTTTGAGGCGAACTTTCTCGCGTTCCAAAATGAGATCGAGCACTCGATCCCGATTCTCTACCTCTCCTACTGGCTGAACAGCGCCGCCACGAACCAGCAGGCGTCCCTTCAAGCGACCGAAGACGCCAGGGACGGACTTGAAGCCGAGCGCGAGCGACTGGAGTCCGCCTTCAATGCGGCGCAGACGGTCATTCCCCGGCTGAAGACCGAGGCGGAGACGATGACCTTCCGCATTGGCACACTCAGCGGACGCATCGCCTCAAAGCTCGCAGAGTTGGAGCAGCGCGCGCGCGACAACGTCTCGGAACGTCACAAGCTGCCCTTCTGGAAGAAAGGCCTCGGCGTGTTGTCAGTCGTCGCGGATCTCGTTCCGGTCGCGCAACCGACCGTGGGCCGCATCGGCGCGGGCCTTGGACTGCTGGCGCAGGTCGACCCGGACAAACCGCTGGAGAGCGCGAAAGCGCTCAAGCCGCAGGCGTTCGGCATCATGACCAACAAGAACATCTCCGTCTGCTTCGGCACGAACGCGCCGCCGATCACCGTCACCAACACGCCAGGGATGACCAATTCCCCCGGCGGCACGAACGACGTGAAGAAGACGCGCCAGGAAAAGTTAAAACAACTGACCACTTGCGCGAAGTTTCTGGGTGGCGAGTTGAAAGAACTGGCGGCGATCTTCAAGGAGGCGCAGGTCGATGACAAGGAACTTGCCGCGGAACTGGAGAAGCTCAAGGCATCTGATACGAATCTCATCGCCCTCACGCTGGAGGTGGCGACGCTCAACGCGGACAAGGAACGCTTCGCGCAGGAGCTGGCTGCGGCGTTGCAAGTGATCGGTTCTTTCAACGCGGGGCTTGCGGAGAATCTCGTGGCCACGCATGAAATCGAGGATCGCATCGCCGCTCAGATCAATATCCTCGATCATGGCGCACTGATGCACATCAAGGAGATGGAGCGCCGTGCGAAGGATCGGCTGGTGCAGTATCAATACTTTCTCGCAAAGTCGTTTCAGTACCGCCGGCTTCAGCCGTTCAACGGCAACCTCCACCTTGCACGGCTCTTTACACGCTTCCAGCAACTCGTCGAAGCCAACACATCGCACCTTCTCACGGAGGGCGAGTTCAACAACCTCAAGGGCATCTTCGTGAACGAACTGCGCGAACTCGTCGCGCAATCGCTAGACAACGTGAACGCGCCCGCGCGCTCGTTCCCGAAGAGCTATCGCCTGAACGCTGACCAGCGCCGTCAGCTAAATCAACAGGGGCGGCTCGTGCTGGATCTCAAGGAGCTCGGATTGATCAATCCCGGCGACGAGAACGTTCGCATCGCCGATCTGCGCACCCGCACGCTCACGGCGCATCCGACCGGGCCGGTTGGCTCACTTGCCCTGTTGCGGGTCAACTACGAGCATCGCGGTGAGTCGCGGCTGACTTCGGGCGGGCGCACGTTCCTCTTCCGGCACTACCAGACCGCGGCGGTAAACCCGATCGTGTGGAACGCGATCTTCGACGCGAACACGGGCCAGACCGTGAACAGCACCCCCACCGCCGCACAGCAATCGCTCATCAGCATGCTGCTCCAGCAGCAACCGGTGCCGTTCACCAATCTGGTGTTCTACTCGCAGCCCGCGGCGCACGCGGAGATTTTGCTGACCAGGGATGTGTCGTCGGACAACAACACAGACTTCGTCATCGACGATCTTCTGTTCGAGATCCAATACGATTTCACTCCCACGAGCGGGAACTTGCGCGATCTGAACGTGCGGGTCAGCGACGATCTCCAGCCGGTCATCGCCATCAGCCAACCTGACGTCAACAACCGGCAGGACGGCCTCGGCGATTTCCGCCGTGTGTTCCCCTCGTTCACGGTCGTCACCCTTCAGGCGCCATTCACTTACGGAGAATACGTGTTCGATCGTTGGTTCGTGAACAATCAGCCGCAGACCACGCAGGTTCCAGTTGTCGCCGTCGTCATGACGGGCCACACGCAAGTCGAAGCACGATACCGATTGGTCCAGCCGCTTCGGCTCGTCCCCATGGCCGCACCGCCCGGACAAATTGGCTTCAGCTTCCAGTCCGAGCCAGGCGTGACCTACAGGCTCGAACAAAGCCCGCGTCTTACCAATCCCGTTTGGACGACAGTCGATACGCGCACCGGCGACGGCGGGACACTGCAATTCACTCGGCCCGCCAGCACCGCACCCGCCACGTTCTTCCGCCTGCGGACGGAATAGACGTCCAGGAACCAGAGCGGATGCCGGGAGTTCTCCGGTGAGCCAGTCTGGACGCGCGCGGGAGGAAGTCTCCGCCGTCCAGGCTGCCTGCACGACGCTGCGGGCGCTTGATCCGTTGCAGACAAACGCGCTCGACGCGCGTTTCACTGAATCGCTCGCGAAGATTCGCGGCAGCGGTGAATCGATTGAGCGCGGTCGTGCCTGGGGTGAATGCGTTGCGAACCAGATTCTCCCGCTGCGCAGCGAACCAGTTCTGGTGGTGTTTTTGCTGGCACGTGGGGAGCGGTATGATTTGCAGTCTCCTTCCCCGCAATTGCTTGAGAGTGGTGCCGGTGGCGGGACTCGAACCCGCACGGCTTTTTACGGCCCCGGGATTTTAAGTCCCGTGCGTCTGCCATTTCGCCACACCGGCATGCCTTTTAATCAACGACTTATGAATCGTTTTTGAAGGGGAGCTTGAGTTTGCTACAGTATTTGCTACAGTGTTGCCGCATGAAAGCTGAGGCAACGACGGGCAATGCTGGTTTAAACTCAAAGTCACGCCGCCATCGATACCGCAAAGTTCTGGACAATCGCAAGCACCCGATTCGCGGATTATGGCAGCGCAATGGCGCCTTCTTCGCCAGGATTACCGTGGAAGGGGACGACGGCGCCAAGGACGTGAAATGGGTGCCATTGCCGAAAGCGATGACGGCCAGCCAGGCGCAGGACGAATTCCGCTTGCTGCTGGTCGAGCGGGACGAAAACCGTCTCCGGCACGTGGGACAGGCCCCGAAGTTGGCCGAATACATCGACCATCACGTGGCCGGACTGGCTGCCAGCGGAAAGCGTGCAAGCACCATCGGAAAAGAATCCGGATGTCTGTCCCGTTGGGCGGGAAAGCTGGGCAACCTCCGGCTCGATCAAATTCGTCCCCACCATGTCACCAGCTTTCTGGATTCGCTGAAGCGCGACGGCTTCAGTGGAAGGACCTGTAATCTCTACCTGATCGCCCTGCGACACGTGATGAAGCGGGCCCGGCGTGACGGTTATCTAAAATCCCTTCCAACCGCCGATCTGGAATGGCAAAAGACCGACATAAAGAAGCGGGAACTTGTGACGGTCGCCGAACTCGACGTGATCTGCCAGGAAGCAGTGAAGGCGTCCAAAAACGGGCGACAACTGGCGGACTACTTGCGGCTGATGGCTTACTCGGGTGCGCGCCGGAGCGAGGCGTTGGCGTTGAAGTGGTCTGACGTGGATTTCGACCGGAAGCAGCTGACCATCGGAGCCGACGGCTCGGCCAAGAACCGCAAGCCTCGACACGTGGAATTCATTCCAGCCTTGGAGACACATCTCCGCGATATGGCAGCACGGCGTGCCGCCGACAGCCAATGGCTATTCCCCAGTCCGCAACGCGGCGAGAGCGACGCGCCCGCCCGGACGTTTATGGAAAGCCTCCGCCTCACGCGCGCGCTGCTGCCGGAAAAACTCAAGAACGTTGGATTTCATGATTGTCGGCATTTCTTTATATCGTACTGCGTCATGTCGGGAGTCGATTTCATGACGATTGCCGATTGGGTGGGGCACCAAGACGGGGGAATTCTGATTGGCAAGGTTTACGGCCATCTGGCCGCCGAGCACAAGCGCGCTCAAGCTGCGAGAGTCGTTTTTGGGCCAACTCTTGTCAGCGGGGCGCAATCAGATTCGTCATCCAGCTGAAGTCACCCAACGCGGGCGGGAATTGGACGTTCACGATGAGCTTCACCGCGGCATAACCAAGGCGCGGTGATCCAATTGCGCCGCGGCGTATTCAATGCTGGCCTGGATGTCTTCCGGTTGGTGGTCTGGACCTCCACGGCGCGGTGAGTCTGTGGTGTAGGTGGAGGTCGCTTTCAGGCGTTCGACGCCCCGTCAACTTGCAGCATCGACTGGCGGATAGGTGAACGCCGAGTGCCGTCAGCGCCGCACCTTTCCCTTGAGCAGACCAAGCCTCCGGCTTTGGTTTCTCCAAAGCCGGAACCTAAGCGCAACCCGGCCCGGAACGCCGCCGCTGTCAATGTGGAGCGCAGGACGCCCAGCGCCACATCGGCGCGACGTCCGAGCAATACATTGACAGCATAAGGCGGCGGCTCCGGGCAGATCGCGCCCTGGCGTTTAGCCCGTCACCATCACGGCAGGATTGCCGCCAGCAGACGAGCAGCGGATGAGACAAGCGGTGAGCGCGGACATAAAAAGGGGCGCACTCGCGCCCCGTGCGCTTCACAGGAATATGTCCGTCGAGTCATCGTAGGGTCGGAAGCTCCGGCGGCTCTCCCGCCAAGTCGTTCGAATGAGTTTTTCGGTGATCTCCGTGTTGGGCGCATAGCGCACCGCATAGGCATAGCCTTTTGAGTAAACGACAGCCGTCAGGCCCAAGTGATGCCGTCGGATCGTGATCGAGTCGATTTTCGTTCTTTTCATACGCTTCCTTTTTGGCAGGGCACGCTATCCGAGAAGCGCAGGGGTCAAGGTGGAGATGGCACTGGCGGACGCATAGGCAGCCGGCGCCATACGACCTTGACGCCGAGCATCGCAGGATAAAATCAGGCCGACAGGAAGCGCACGCCATTGCGCCTGAGCAACGCCAGCCGATGCATTGGCTGGTGAGCGAATGAGCGTCTTCTCGTGGTCGGTCGCGAGCACGCTACGCGAGCACAGCGACGGACCCGCGGTCGACTGACTTGGCGTTTTCGAGTTCACCGCGACGACGCTCTGACGCTGGCAGCCGACGCCACTTGAGTCGGTGCCGGCGGCAGTGGGTCGGAGCGGTTTACGATCGCGCGTTCGCCGCTCGCGCCTAGCGCAAGGTGAAAGAACCTTGGGGCGGAGCTGGCGTTGGCTTTTTTGGTGATGTGGGCAGCGTTGTTGAAGTGGCGGATGCCGCCGCCGTAGGGTCGACTGTCGCCGGGCGACGTGCCGAGCGGCGAGGTGGTCGGCTGCCGCCATGCGCCCAGCGGTTCAGGCAATCACGCAATCGCGCCGGGCTGACCGGCACGCCGGCGACTTTTAACTCCTCGGCCAGTTGACCGCTGCTCCAACCTTTGCGGTGCAACTCAAGCAGTCGCCCGCGCAATGGCTCCAACGCGTCGGCCGCGTTCTTGCGCTTCTTCGGCGGCTGGCGTTCTGCCAATTGCGTCAGCTTTTTGTCGATCGCCGCGTAGTCCAGGGACGCGGCCAGTTTCGTGTAGTCAGTCGGTTTGCTCATGGGTGGTTACTTGGTTGGGTGGTTGGTATGGCAAAGAAACGGTCGGTGAAATGGTTGTAGATTGGCCGCAGGATGTCCCTCTTCCGGCGGAGCGATGTCCGGTGGTGCAGTCACGATCTGTCCGTGCGTTGTCCGCCGAATTGGCGCGTGGAGCTCGCCAGATCGAAGGCGGAGCAGGACGTGAGCAGCCCAGCGAACGCGCCCTGAGCAGGTTCGCCGCGCTTTTGAGCGGGGTTGGTGTCATACCTTCTTTTCCGCATTGCTCACCTCCGATCCCACGTAATTCATTCGCGCGTTCTACCGGAATTACGTCGGACGATTGTTCCGATTGCGCACTTTCTCGTTCCCGCCTGCTGCCACACTGCACCGGATGAATGGCCACTCGTCATGCGCCGACAGTCTGCACCAGATCCCGGGTGCAGTTCGTGTATGTGATACCCAAAATGCTTCGGCGTCGTTGCTACCGTCCTGACCATGTTCACCGCCAAAGCACAAAAGAATCGGGGATCAGCCACCACTTACTTCGACGAGCATTTGTCCCGGAACGATTACTATGCTCAGGGTGTTTCCCAGCAAGCCGGCCATTGGATCGGTGCTGGCGCCCAAACGCTGGGATTGAGTTCGGGCCAAACGGTTACTCGCGAGGCCTTCCTCCGGCTCTGTGACAATCTGCATCCCAAGACGGGTCAGCGGCTCACTCAGGTCATGGCGAAGGAACGAAGAGTCTTCTTCGACTTCCAGTGCGCCCCACCCAAGTCCGTTTCCATTCTCGCCGTTACCATGGACGATAGGCGAATTGTGGAAGCTCATCGGCAAGCTTCCTCGATCGCACTCCGGGAGCTTGAACAGTTCGCCGGGACCCGGATCCGCAAGGGTGGCATCGAAGCAGGGGACCGCACCACCGGCAACCTAATCGGCGCTGCGTTCCTCCACACGACGTCCCGCGCCCTCGACCCGCAGTTGCATACACACTTCGTCCTGTTCAACGCCACATTCGATCCCAAGGAGAAGCGATGGAAAGCGCTGCAGACGGCGCCCATGTTCGACGCCATCCACTACGCCACGGCTGTCTACCGCAACGAACTCACCCGGCAGTTGCATCGGCTCGGTTACCAAACGCGATCCACCGCTGGCGCCTTCGAGATTGAAGGCGTCGCTCCCAAATTGATTGAGCAGTTCTCCAAACGTTCAAAGGAGCGAGACATTGCCGTCCGATATCAGGAACAGAAGCTGGGCCGCCAGTTGACGCGAAATGAGATCGCCCACGTCGTCCATCAAACCCGGCCCAAGAAGCTCACGGGCGCGACGGATGCTCAGGTGCGCGAACAACAACTTGGTGAACTGGGCTTCTTGGACAAACGGGCCTTGCGCAAGGTGGTCGAAGCGTCGTGGGGACGGACGGTCGATGTTCCGTATCAAGTGACGACTGAGGATGCGGTCCAGCACGCCATCTCACACGTGTTCGAGCGCCAGTCGGTCGTGCCTCAGCATCGCCTCTGGGAAGCCGCTCTGGTCAAGGGACGGGGACACCTCAGCCTGGAGCCGCTCAAGGAAGGGTTCGCCGTCGACGCTCAATTGGTCGCGGTGGGCTCAGAATTCTCCACGCGGGACATTCTCCTACAGGAATTGTTCCTGATCCGTGCCGTCAACATTGGCCGGGATTCGCTGCCGCCGTTGGTGGAGCGTTACGAACCGCCCGCGACCCTCGGCCCCGACCAGCGCCGGGCCCTGACTCATGTCCTGACCAGCGGTGACCGGTTCACCGGCTTCCGCGGCCTGGCTGGCACCGGCAAGAGTACCACCCTGGTCGAACTCGCCCGGGTCCTCGAACGCGAGAACCGCCCGTGTGTATTCTGCGCCCCGACCGCATCGGCCACGGACACGTTGCGGCGCGACCTGTGCCAGCTTGCTCAGGAGCCGATGACAATTGCGAAGCTGCTCTCCGACCCAATGGCATCGCAGGCGTTGTCCAGTCGGGCCGTCCTGGTCGTGGATGAAGCGGCTGCCGTCAGCCTCGATGATCTGCGCAATCTTTTCGAACTGGCCCTGTCGCGCAAGGCCCGGGTCATCCTATCCGGTGATACGGGTCAGCATGCGTCTGTTGCCCGTGGCGATGCCCTCCGGATCATCGAGAAGTATTCTGACTACCGATACGCCGAGCTGACGACCATCCGCCGCCAAAAGCCCAGAGCCTTTCGCCAGGCGGTTGAACTGGCCGCGCACCAGCAACCGGACAAAGCCTTCGCCAAACTCGTGGAACTGGGCGCGGTGACCGAGGTGGTTGCGGACGGGCCTCAGCCCGCCCAGCTCTACCAGCAAGCAGCAGCCGCCTACTTGCAGGCAACCAAGAAAGGAAAGTCCGCGCTGTTGGTGTCACCGACTTGGGCTGAGATTGAGGTGGTCACGGACCACGTCCGCGCCGCGCTCAAAACCGACGGCGTGATTGGTCAGCAAGACGAGACAGTGACAGTCTTTGATTCGTTCTCGTGGACGCTGGCACAAAAGCAGAACGCCGGGCAGTTTGAGCCCGGGCAGTCGATTCGATTCCTGCGCGCTGCTCGCTCGTTCGCACGGCATGAAACGGCTGAAGTCATCGCCAGCGACGGTCGTTTGCTCACCGTGCGACGCGCCGACGGTTCAACCGCCGACTTGGATCCAAACCGGTTGGCGGCGTCGATCGATGTCGGGCAAGTGCGTTCCTTGGCGTTGGCTTCGGGGGATCAACTTCTGCTCCAGGCCAATCATGGTCGCGCGTTTACCAACGGCGAGCGTGTGCTCGTGCGGTCGGTGCAAGCCGGGCGCATCACACTGACTGACGGTCGCCAGCTTCCCGTCGGCTACAACACCTTTACCTACGGTTATGCAGTCACGTCGCATTCGTCACAGGGCAAGACCGTGGACGAAGTACTCCTTGTGGCATCGTCCCGCTCGTTCGCCGCCGTCAACCGCGAACAGTTTTACGTATCGATCTCCCGCGGCCGTGAACGGGTGCACATCTTCACCGACGACGCCGAACTGCTCGCCCGCCGCGTGAACACCGGCGGTGAACGCAAGGCCGCCGTCGAGTTACAAGGCTTGCGCGAAGAACTTCAGCGCATGGGATTTGTTCCACGGCGTTCGCCAGTGAAAACGCGGTCGTCGGATCTGCGAGAGAATTTCCGAACTGTCCGACCCATGCGCGCGATGCGTTTCACCCGTTTGGCTCCCGTGCAACGGCTCATCCAGATCGCCGAACAAGCCGCCCGTTGGCTCGGCGAGAGGCTGGGGCTCGACCAGCCGGCCAAGACGGAAGTCTTCGCGGAGCAAGTCCAGCCGGAGGTAACAGCCCCGAACGTGAAGCGACCCGAGATCGTTCAGCCACCCCGGACCGTCGCCGAAGCGCTCGAACGAAAACGGAAGTTGGTTCCGCGTCATGTCCCGCCGCAAGCCGGTAGCCGTTCTCGCGGCATCGGTGTGTGATTTTCATCGACCTCAACCCCAATCTTCCTATGAGCCTGATCCCATTCAGAGACAACGAGTGCCTCCTTTTCGCCCAAAAGCATTGCGCATGTATCGAGTTCGTATTGGGCGAGCGCGAGCCCGGGTCGGGCCTCACGCGACGCCACGGCTTTAACATCAGCCAACTGCTCCACTACCGCGTTGAGGCCAATAGCGCTGCCGGGAACAACGCCCCGCCCGAAAAGCTAATCATCGCGTTTACCACCGCGGACGTGACCCTCCTCGGTTGGCGGTTGGACCGCGTCGCCGAGCGGCTCCGCGACGGTGACCTTCTTGCCGTCCGCACACTCCCACCCCGTTACTTGTCCGTTGTGGGTTCCGTGCAGTCCGTGTCCAATCCCGACCCGACCAAGTGTCTCGTGGTCGATATCTCAATCGAACCCGTTACCTCAGTCTGACAATCAACAACCGACCTGAAACTCATTGATCAGAAAAACTACTTGACGACATGGGGGGGGGTAATGCTTCAGTATCAACGAAGCTGATACAAAAACAGAATTGGAGATTTGGGGTAGCTCGGAGTAGGAGTTTTCAACTTAATCCCTCGGACTCATATGACAGCCGCCATGATGTCTATTTGTCTTTTGTCGGCCCGTTGGGGCTCGCATCGGAAAACTTTTGGCGTAGTGCCCATTCCGATGCTCGCGTGTCGAGCCTCCCAACGCTCACTCAGGTCTCGACCTCCTTCGTCCAATTCAATGTCTCCACTGACCGACTGAATCCTGACCCACTGAATGCTGAATACTGATCCCCTCATGTCCCTCGCCGACGCATTCTTGAACGAGCCGTATCGCACTGACTATGTGTCGGGCGATGTGCGCGAGGTCTGGATCGTCTTGCGGTCGGATGTCGTCGATGGAGTGCCCCGGTCCGCTGATCTCGCGTTGTTTGAGAATGTAGGTGCCGGGACGGCCAGTGACCCGTTCAGCGGTAACAAGCGGCTCGGCCCGTCGATGTCCGCCGGCTTGTCGCTGGACCGCACCGAACTCGTTGTCACGCAGGTGGGACCGGTTAATTTCACGCTTGCTGATTCCGTGGTGATTTTTGGCGTGGTGGGACAAGACTCCGACCTCGTCGATGATGTGGAGAAATTCAACCGCACGTTTCAGGCGACAAAACTGAGTGATCGCGCGTTCCGAATCGCGCTATCCTCCGTTCCGGAAGCCCTCGATCCGAATGCGCCAGTTCAAGCGGGAAAGCTCGGCATCGCAGCGGGTGGAACGTTGGCGCATGGCGCTTCGTTGGCGGAGTTCATGACCGTGACGTTGAACGCTTCCGGGAGCCACGGCTTGTCGGAGGGAGACTACGTTCGGATCGATCTCGTCAGTTTGACCGGCGCGGCCACGAAGTGGTTCAATGGTGTTTTCAAAGTTGAGTCGGTCGGATCGACAAGTTCATTCACCTTCAAGTTGACTAGGCGCACTGCGCCGCCCGCCGGTGCCGATGGTGAAGCGGTCAACTTTGCCAATGTTCAGAATCCGACTCCGGTCCACCTGAATTGGCCAGTGGTCAAGGTCGATACCTCGCCCACGAATCACGGCTTGATCGGAGGAGCCGTCGTCGCGTTCTCCGGATCAACCAATCCCGACGCTGATGGTGAGTTCGTCGTCCTCACAGCCGCGAACTCCCAGGCGTTCTACTATGCTTCCCTTGGCGGTGCGGGAACGCCGCCGATGCCCGCCAATCGCATTAAGTGCGCCGAGGTCATTTATCTTCTGGACGAAATCCTACGTTCGTTGTCGCCCTACACCGTGGTCCACTTGGGGCCGGGCTTGTTTGAGACACGCGGATTCGACGTGATTCGCCAATCATTTAATTGGAGCATCCAGCCGGGTCAACGGATTCAGGGGTTCGGGATGGGTGTGACCACGCTAAAACTGGTTCACGTGACCCCGTTCTGGCCCAATCCTCAGGTGGTTTGGGCCATTGGCAGCAATCCCTCCACAGCGCCGTTCTGGTACAACATTGACGATGCTGAGGTGCTCGATCTGACCGTGGACTGCAACATGCGGGCACACGCTCGACAGCGCGTGGCCACGTCCGCCATCGTCCTTGCTGGTAGCCATGTGCGCATTCGGCGCGTTCGGGTGATCGACTACGGCACGCAGGTTCCCTTCATTGAGTGTTTTCCCCTGGCCGTGGCAGCGGCGGATCCCAGATCCCAGTTTACCGAGCGAATTAATGCGCGGATCGAGGATTGCGTCATCGAAGCGCCCTCGATCCACGGACTCTACAATGATTCCTGCCTCATTTTGTTCGCTGGCGACGATCCCGATACCGGAATCGTCGGCTATCACCGCGGCTGCGCTATCCGGAACAACTACGTCAACAACGAATGCGTCGACAACCCGGTCAGCATCGAGAGCGTCAAATACGAAAGCGGAGCATGGACGGTCACCACGCGGGCGCCGCATGGGCTCAAGCACGGTGGTTGGGCGGTGATTTCAGGCGTCCAAGACCATTCCGGTGTCATGGATCGTTACGGGAACTCGCTCCATTTTAATGGCAGTTTCGAGGTGCTGAATGCTACCAGCACCAAGTTCCAGATCAAACCCGCTAATCCCGCTGGAGTGCTGTCTACCGCATTGGCGGGGACGGGTTCCATGTGGGTCGGTCGGTTTAGTAGCCAGCGAATCTCGGTCAAACGGATCGAACGTGATGATACCTACGACCTAACGGGAACCACGGCGATTCTCACCACCTACGGCCCCCACTACCGCCGCCCGGGGGAGTGGATCGAAATAGTGTCGTCCAGCGCGGGTAAACTTACTGGTGCCGAGTTGCCCTACTACGGGCGTTTCGAAGTTCTGGATGTCGAGCAGCCGAGTCTGACCGAAACCAATCCGTCACGACTGACGTATCGGATGTATACCCGGCCCGGTCGCGCCGTCGTGGCCGACGGGACCGACTCTCCGCCGGTCGACTTCTTTCTGGACTTCCCGTATCTCGGCAAGAGCTCGGTTGGCTTCAGCAGCGACGGTGGCTCCGAAGCGGTGGCGGAAGGAAACCGCATTTTCAATACAAGAATCGGGGGAGCTTATCATGATTTTGGGCTGACCACGGACCAAACCGACCGGAATAACTACTACCATGACGTCCTAAGCGGACCGTACCAGAACATTGACGGCGTGCAAAACACCGGTTCTGGCCTTTTACGGCAGGTTAAGGAATTCCTTCCTCCCTCGGGCACAACCGTCACTGTACGGACTCACAAGGATCATGGGATCGAGCCCGGGCAGGCGGTGCGAATTGCTACGAACAACGTGAAACCTTCCGATGACTTCTACTACCGGGTCGTGTCCGTGGTGAAGCAAGACCTGGATGCTATTCCGCCGGTCGAAGCCAGTTTTACCTTCACATTTGATCCGAAGGAGGTGCTTCCTCCCGCGAATCCCAAACCTTGGTTTGCCGTGCTATGGCAAGTTCGCCTTGCCGCCAGGGAAAACAATGTGATCGAGCTGGGCGACGCCAGTCACCAGAACGCGCCATCCGCGGGCTCGCACGCGATTGCCTTCAACGCGGTGGATCATGGGAAGGGGAAGAGGATTTTTCAGTCGGTCCTGGTAAGAGACAATATCGTTGCTCCTGGTCCGAGTAGTCTTGCGTCAAGATCGTATGCTGTAACGGTAAACGACGCCGAGCGGGCGATTGTGGATGGCAATACAATCGGAGTTGCACGAAAAGATGCCGTCATAGTGCAAATTAGTGGCCCCCTATTTTTCTCCGAAAATCGAACGCCGGCGGGAATCATTGTAGAACCGACAATCGGAACTTCCGGAAACGAGGTGTTGCCCGAAGCCCTGAATGCTCGAGTCAAAGACGCACTCATCCTAAGCCTATGAGAAGAACTTTACTCATCTTGGCGATGTCGATTGAATTGCTCGCGGGGATGGCCGAAGCGGCTTTGACATCTTCATTTCCTAAACTACTCGGGGAGACGTGGAGCGTCGTCCCATTTGGCGACACTTTTCCTAATGAGTGGCCTCCGTTCCGGATGCAACAGGTCTACGCGGCTGCAGGATTCTCGAACTCAATGAGTCAAGGCGGGTGGATTACCGGCATGTGGCTGATCACGGACGATCAGGCTGGACGCGGGTATAGTGCTAGGTTGCCAAAGGTCGAGATCCGGCTCGGCGTTACCAGCCGGGGGCCCGATGCGCTCAGCCCAGTTTTCGCCGAGAATTTTGACGGCCCAACAATCGCGGTCCAGCCTTTGGGTCCACTGTCCATTTATGCACCTGGGCAGGGCTCGTACGTGAAGTTTAGTTTTGTCAAGCCGTTCTTTTACGACCCTGCGTCAGGAAACCTCATGCTCGAAGTCAAAAACTATGAAACTAATTCGAGGCCGTTCGAGCCACTTAGCAACACGAGTGCCTTTGACGCCTCGAATATCATCGGCGACACGGTCTCCCGGGTCTACGCTCACGGTGACGCGGATGCGCTGACGGGCACAGCTGATTCCCTCGGTTTGACGACCATTTTTGAGTTTACGGTGCCGTCGTTGTCGATCTCTCGTCAGTCGACCAATCTGGTCTTGCAGTGGCTTCGCTCACCGCTGGTCATGAACGTCGAGCGAAGCTTGGTCCTCGGCCCGGCGGCCAATTGGCAGCCCATGAGCGGGCCATTGACCACCAATATAGTGTTAGTCTCGAATCAGTTTGAATTTCACGTGGAATTCAGTCTGCCGTTGGAGACGCGAACTCCGGGCGCCTTTTTTCGACTTGTATTGCCGGGCTTGTCGCGGGAAAGCGCGCCAACGCCGGCAACCGCCCTGGAAGAGCCGGCCAACGAGGGAGGAATTGAGCCATGGCCCTGACCGATGCATTTCTCTTGGAGCCGGCACCGCTGGACATCTGGATCGCGTATCGGATGGACGGATGCGGTGGCAGCGGAACACAGGCGGATCCGTTTGATGGCAGCACGCAGGAGCGGTTTGACTCGGTCATGGCAAGTCTGTCTGACGCCACTCCGGTGCGAGTTCATTTGGGTCCCAGCCCGCGCATTGGTGGGTTCCGTCCTTTTGTCACCGCTGGCTTCTGGATTTCCGCTGATGGCGCGGTGACGGGTTCCACATGGCAACCCAGGCCCGGGATGGTCATCGTGGGAGCGGGCCGTGAAGCCACCTACCTGAAGCTGGCCCCGGGCGCGGCGACCGGCTGCCACTACTTCGCCATTGGCGCGCCCACGACATCTCCGGTCGACTTTTTCGAGGTGGCGGACCTGACTATAGACGCGAGCCTGCCGACGACGGGGAGCGTAGCGTGCGGCGCGATTCGTGTGATGGGCAATCACGTTAGAGTACGCAACGTGAAAGTAATCAACTGGGGCAGCCGGACAACGGCGCAGCCTGGGTACGTGGTGGCCTTGATTATAGCCGATGGCGATCCGGGATCGCCGTTAACCCGGGCGGACGATGCGGTCATTGAGGACTGCATTGCGGTCTTGCCATCGGGAAACAACAACGCCGACGCGGTCGTGCATGTGCTTCATGCTGGCGGAAGGGACTTGTTCGGAGGGGCCACACCTGCGGATTACGGTCGGGCTCCCGTGATTCGGAACTGTTTCGTCGATGGCGGAACATTGATCGCGCCGGGCGCTGGCGCCCAGTTCAGGGCGCTCTCGATGAGCGCATGCCGGGGCGGAATTGTGGAGGGTAATCAGATCCACAACGTCTGGGTGGGTGGCCCGTACAACGACCGGCAGAGCATTGCCGATGTCATCGTGCGAAATAACACGTATCGGAATGTCGTCTTGGGAGCTTCATGGAAGTATGGCATCGCTACGTCGCTTGGAAGCGGCTACCTCAGCCGATCAGGTGATACCGTAACAATCGTGGTGTCGAGTGTGGCGGGACTGTATCCGGGAAATCTCGTCAAGCTTGTGACCAATCCGCCGAGCTTGAACGGCATTCATGTCGTCAAAACGGTTCACGGCACGCAGCCGCAATTTACAGTGGAGGTTTCGGTGCCTACTGACATGACAGCCAATGTGACTTCGGCTGAAACACTGTTTAACGCGGGTCGAATTGTTTTCGAATGCAATCACTTCGAAATGGCAAGCTCGACCGGACAAACCGCCGTGATGCTGGACGATGCGAACCAAGCGGCTGGTGTCGGTAAGTACTTGGTCAATGAGGCCTACGTGCGCAATAACAAAATTCGTTATGTCGACAGCGTGGCGCCGGCTGACTCCGGCGCCCGTCTCTTCGATTTACGAGGCGTGCGAAACTTAATCGTGACTGACAATCTGTTCGACACCATTGCGACCGTCCCGATGAGCAACCTGCGCTGCGAAGCGGCGACCTATTCCGGCAATCGGAAAATGGACGGAACTTTGCTGCAGGGTAGGAATGAGGGAGAACAGGTTTGGTACGATGAATTGGAAACTGAAAACGAATTAGCGCTGGTCTTGGGGATGTTCAATCGCCGCCGGCGTTAGTGCGACGGAAACAACAAACGACGGAGACAGCAGAACAAAATTGAACAAACGAACTTATGGCAAACGAGATAAACCTTCAGGCATCACTAACCTTGCAGCGGTATAGCCCCGCCCTACAGGGTGTCGGAAACTTGACCATCAATCAGACTGGGACGAAATGTGTGTCCAACGTGCTTTCGGTCGCCACGGGCGCAAACTCAACGATCCAGATTGAAGGCACGACGCAGATTACTTACTTATTCGTCAAGAATCTGGATGCAGCCGCATGGGATGCGGCGAAGTATGTGGATGTTGCACTGGATAACGCAAGCCCACCGGTCCAAATAATCTCCCGCCTGCGCGCAGGCGAATGTTGCTTGATTCCAGTGAAGCCGGCCACGGCATTTTACGCGCGGGCGACCGGAAGCACGCCTGACATCGTCTACGTGGCGGCCCAGGCGTAATCGGAATGGGAAGGTCGAATTGGCGCGGATGAAAGGAGAGCGACATGTCTGTACGATTCAGAATATTTGACAGCGGAAAGCTCACGGTCGTGGGAGCGTCGGCATCGAGGAGCTTGGTTCCAGGTAATCCAGGAAAGTCTGCGGTCATCAATTCGATGCGGTTCACCCGTAGCGATTCTCCGTCATCGTCGGTGGTGGGTTATTCGTTCACGGTGGCAGTCCGGCGGGCGGGCGTTACGGGAGTGCCAATCGTAGCGACGGTGTTCACTGAATTGTTGACCTGGAATATGATGGCCATTGAGGATCGGGAAGTCACTCTTGGCGAGAATGACGAACTGATTGCGTGGATTGGCCAGGACGGGGATGGGTTTGCTTATCCCCCCGCCATTGACTACATCATTTGCGGGATCGAACGGGATGCATGAAATCAACTTCACGGGCGGGTTCTTATGGCGACTGAAATCAAAACTTTGGCGAGTGGGTTATTGCGCAAAAACACGGCGGCATTCACGGAAGGGGAACGCATACTCTACGCGGCGCCTCTCACGAGGACGGCATTGATTACGGCAATACGTCTATTTAATTCATCCAAAACCGTTCCGTTGAACTCCATCTCGATGTTGCTGGTGCGCTACGACGTCAATAAGAATCCGCAGGATCGCACTTCAGTTCTTCTTCTCCCGGTCAATAGCGTCGCGATCGCCGGCAAGTTGCGAGTCGATACGGCTCCGCTCGTTGTGGAAGCCGGCGACCTGATTGTCGGCTATGCTTTGGAGGCCAACACGGTTCAATACGTCATCAATGGAATCGAGCGTGACCAGTCGGCGTAGGGTTTGGGTTTTCTCGGAAACCGATCAGGAATATTGGTTTCGCAGATAGGCAAGTCTCGACAACACTGGAGCAAGGGTAGTCCAAGAAAATTTATGATCATCTTCGATGCAGCAGGTCAGGATGTTTCGCGAGGAGTGTCTGAGTTGACCCCTCCGGGGCGGATTTTTCAATCTCGTCTACCGAATGTGGCGACCGTTCTTACGACGGTCAGCGGGACTGCATATTTTGTCTATTTGGGTTTCAGCACCTCTTCACTGGTAGTGAAGTTCGTGGAGTTCTACGTGAGCACAGCTGGCGTTGGCGGTCAGACGGCGGAAGTGGGCCTGTTCAGTACGGCGAACCCTCCGAATAAGACCAACCAGGGGACCAATGGTATTTACAAATTGACGGCGAGTGCGACCGTCGACTCTTTGACGACGACCGGTGTTAAGCGGAATACGACGGCGTTTAACGCCGGCAATGGCTATGTCACTCCAATCGGCACGCACCTTTGGGCTGGAGTTCGGATCGCCATGGCTACGACGCAGCCTATGCTGGCCAGTCTCTGCATGGACTACGGCCAAGGCTTGATTTTGTCCACGACCAGCGCGGCGACGTTTACTGGAGTCGGGCCTTGGACCGGGGCGCTGATTGCCATTGGTCCATATTTGAGCGCGCCGTTGGCCCCGGACTTGCGAGTGACCTTGGACTAGCCATGAGCGTAGAAGTCTTCACCGTGGCGACCAAGCCGACGCCCGGCTTGGCGCGGTTCCAGGCGAGTCTCGCCAAGTTTGGCGTGCCCGTGACCATTCTCGGGCAGAGCGAGCGCGAATACTGGGGGCATTGCTGGCGGTGGAAGATGTTCATTCGCGCGGCGAGGGCGAGCACGGCTGATGTGGTGATTCATTGCGACGGCTATGATTCGATCTGTTTGAGTTCAGTGGCGGAGATGACGGCCAAGTTTGCCACGTTGTCCCATCCGATCGTCTTTTCGTACGAGCCCCAAGTTCAACCCGAGCCGTGGTTGGCCTTGAACCCAGGCTTGATGATGGCAGAGCGGAATGCGCTTCTGGCGGTGTTTGATGAGGGAACGTTGGAGTCGTTGTTCCCAGATCACTTCAACGACCTGTATCAGATCCAGAGCTTGTATGCGTGGAAACCGCAGGCGTTCAAAGTAGATACCCAGGGCGTGCTTTTTCACACCTTGGGTCCGCGCGCGCCGGAACTGGTGGCAAGGAACAGCCGCCTGGAAAACCCGAACACCGGCAAGGCGCCGTCGTTTGTCCACGGTCCGAACAATTGGGACCTTTCAAAGGCGGAACAGTGGATCTCTGCGTTGCCTTGATCGCTTATCCTTGCGCCGCAGTGGCCGTAACTGCGTTTCTCGAAAACGCACGTTCCAAGGTTTCCTGCACGAGTATTGCCAACGCACCCGGCACCTGCGTGCTGGCAGGGCGTTTCTTCAATTGCGAGTGAGTGCCGCAGCGCCCCGCCCTGTCTCAGGGCATCTGACGGGTAGCTTGCCGTTCCGGCATTCTGGACACGACGCCCGAACAAGCCTGAAAGCTCGGTCGGCGATGCGAACCGGAACATCGCGGCCAAAGGTGAATAGGCGGCTGTCGCCCCCCCCGAATCATTTTGTGCGCGTAATACACAACGCTCCCGGCAGCTTGTGCTTCAATAGCGGCCGAATGAATGGAAATGAATCGATCAAGCTGGCGGGAATGGTGGCCTTGAGTCGCTGGTGTCGGTCCGTCGGATTCTCCTCAGTGACGGCATGGCGTTTTCGGAAACGCGGATGGCTGGCGACCATCAACATCGCCGGTCGAGTTTACGTGACCGACGACTCAGCTGCGGAGTTCGCACGCCGGGCAGCCGCCGGAGAGTTCTCGCGTGTGCACCCGGTACCGAGGCGCGACTGATGCGACGCCAATCCCCCTAGGTTCGGGTTGGTCATGGTGGGAGGGGTTTCCCCGGTTGGCGGGGGCGTAACCATGTGACAATCGTTCCCGGTCCGCGCCGCGTGAATCCGGTCATGGACACAAAGCGGGTCGGATGAGGCAAGACGCCGGATTTGGGAGGCGGAGTCGTGGGTAGTTGCTTCAGGAGTTCCTGCCAGAACGGATTGTCTGGCTCGAAGCGCCGGCCGGCTTCAGCGACGTATCGAACTGGAATGGTGGCGCGTTCCAGGATCGCCAGTCGTGCGAGACGGCGAGGGCGATTGCCGTCGGCTCCCAACATGGCCGCGCCGCAACGGACGCTGTGAGGATCGTAGCGCAACGCCGGCGAAAGCAGTGCAATACTCAATTCCTCGTTGGGCAAATCCTCTGTTGTCGCCAGCGGTCGGTCGGGTTCCTCGCCAGTCGAATAGTGGGCACATCCCCGTTGAACCGCCAAGACTTCCAATTCACGCGGACCCAAACCCAATCGTCGCGCCTTGTGGAGCAGCGGCGAAAGATGTGTCGTGGTGCCCAGCCGGGAGGCCAGCGTGTCCGTTTCCATTTGCGGTCGCACACTAGCGGATCGACGCTCGTTCCGCCAACCCTTGAATTACCCCCTGGTCCACAGATAAGACCGAGAAAAACGCGGAGCGCGGAGAACACGGAGTTCGACCAGCCTCCAGTCGAGTTTTGCCCGGGTGAGAGATATCGACACATGGTATGGAACCAGTCGGCGGGAGGAATTTTCAAATTTCTCCGCGTTCTCCGTGACCTCCGCGGCGAAAAATTAGAAACCTGCGGCGTTAGGCGTGGTTTCGGGTTGCCTGCGCGGCGGTCACGGTTTTGCCGCTCGATCCTCCCAGCAATTCAATGTCTGTTTCTTCAAGCTCTGGATACGACTCGTGGTCGTGTGTGCGCACGATTGGAATTGGGAGACTTGCCCGTGTGTCGCCCATCGGATGGCCTCCAACTTTTTGCTACACTTTTTGCTACAGTTTCACTGTCGCAATCGAAGGATTTCCGGGCCTCAAGCTGGAAGCGTCGTTGTTTCGTTAAAATCGATTTGGATCAATATCCATGCGGGTTTTGCGCATGTTGTTTGAAAGGGAAGGAAGCCTTTGGAAAGCGCCGGCGTGGGAATTTTAAGTCCCGTGCGTCTGCCATTTCGCCACACCGGCATGCCCTGGAATCAGCGACCTATGGATCGCGTTTGTCGGGGAGAGCATTGGTTTGCTGCAGGGTTGCCCCCAAGAAAGCCGAGGCATCCCCGGGTATGCTGCTGCAAACTCAAAGTCACTCCGCCATCGATACCGCAAAGCTCCGGATCATCGCAAGCACCCGATTCGCGGATTATGGCGGCGACAGGGGTGCATCAAGCTCATAAACAGGTTGCCGGCATTGATCATGATGGCAGTTCCGTCCGGACCGAATCGGGATTGGTCTATCTTTTACCGGCCATCTTTTACCTGGGTTTTGGGCTACGGACGCCGGAACCTCAGGTTCTGGTCCCTCGTGTGCGCGCTGGTTCGATCGCTACCAACCGTCGGAAGATGCCGTTTTTGGTAAAAAATGGGTGGTAAGAGATAGGCTTTTGACCGTGCCTGGCTGCTGTTCCCGATCGATCTTGATGCAGCCCTGTGGCGGCGAAATGGTGGCCACGTCCTCAGGATCGTCTCCGCGCCGGAGATGGATCGGTCTTCGGTCGAATATGGCCTCGGCGAGAGATATCGGTATGGAACCCGTCGGAGGGATGAGTTTTCAAATCCTCCGTGTTTCCCGCGACCTCCGCAGTTAAAGATCAGAAACCTGTGGCGTTACGTGTGATACTGAATCGCCGGTTCGGCAGCTACCATTTGAGCGGAAGGTGACGGAGGAAGCGACGACCACCGGGGTGGCAGCCGTCGCTCGTGAGGCTTAAGCGTACCGATTCAGTCCACGCGCAGGCGGAAGAACTGAGCCGAAGCGTTGGGTATAGGTATCGGTCGAGTCTCGAAGACTTTTACGGATCCGTCACCGAACAGGGTCTCGACCGCCCTCCACGTGCTTGGATCCGGGTCCAACGCGCTTTTGGCTTCCAGCGTGTAGTTGTAGCCGAACGCGGTTGGAGTCGCGAGCAGGAGACTGCCGTCCATGGCTCGTTCGATCCGCGCCACGCGCGGCGAGAGTGCCGGCGTGCGTGTCGCGCCGACCAGGGTAATGGAGTCCAAACCTCGGCCCCGGAGTGCCAATCGTTGGAGGGAACCCAGCGTCGCGCTGGCATTTTCTGTGAGCACGCGAACTTCGTCGCCTTCGACCGTCGGGCCCCCGCCGATGGCGACCGGCACGAGCGCGCCAAACGGCGAGATATAACACGGCAGTTGGCCGGGATTAACGTTGCCCAGCTTCCCGACGGCAACCGGCAAGTGGTTCACTTGGGCCACAACTCCTCGGTGGCCAGTAACGCGCTCGACCATTTGTCCGCCGCGCCAGACTTCAACGGTATGTGTGTCGGCGCCCACGGAACTAAAGTCCGCTTCTATTTTTACGGCACTCGGGCCTAACACCGTGAAGCGCAACGAGCCGAGGTCGCGGTTGGGCAGTCCCCCGAACTCTCCGAAGGCCCGCGCCTCGAGCCAGGGACTTGGATCGGGGTCTTGAACCGCCGGCAGACGAATGGGTGCGAAGCGGGAGAGAAAATTGCGCGAACTCTGCAAATCAATATCCACCCCGTCATGGCCGCTGAGGCCGAGATTCCCAACAGTCAGAGTTCCACCGAGAGCCGTGAGCGTGGCGCGGCCAGTCGCCGCGTGTCCGAGCCCAAACATGCCGAGGGCTTCGCCCAGGAATCTCTTGGGCTCCGGATGCACCTCTGAGGCAGTAAGCAGGATCCGCGATTGGGCACCCAATGTTCGACTTGGATTCTCGGGCAGGATGATCACGCTGTCTCCGCGCACTGGCGATCCGGATCTGATCTGCAACAACGGCCCGGGATTGCCGGGTAACTTGGGCAGCTTCACCAGAATAAAACATTTGTAGCGTTGAATGTCCCAGCGCAAAGAAGGCGATATCGAGACTGCGCTGTCGCGCACGCTCACTGCTGCGGCTGGTTGATTGGTCACCATCGCCACCTGCGTGTCTCCGTCGAGTACCATCAGGGTGTAGCGCGTCGCACCCAAGCCACTCATGTCGCCCGTAAGCAGCATCTCACCCTCGGCGGAATGGGACATCGTGACCACGGCGGCGGTCCGGTCGGCGAGATCGTCCACGACCGCGCGATAATCGTAGCGGCAGGAGTTGCCGGGCGGCGGCAACGGCAGGCTGGGCGAGGCGACTTCGCCATAGCCTGCATTCCCCAGGGCGATCTCCATGCCATCAAGTCCACTCTCGCCCGTGTGATCCAACACCAACTCGCCGGCTGCATTCTTCGAGAGGATGGCGCCGCCGAGCGCGAAATGTTGATTGCCGTTAAAGTTGAGTCCAACCCGCCGCGCCGATTCGCGCGTCAAAACCAAGGATTGCGGGCCGGGGAACTGGAACGAAACTCGCGTGAGAGCGTCGAGTGAGACCCCAATGTCGTCGATGGCCAGACGCACCTGATTCACCTGGAAGCGTTCACCCCACGGCGTCGTGACCTCGACGAGAATAGGCCAGTCGCCGTAGAAACAGATCGGGCCGTAGGGCGGGACGATGCCGCCACTGGCCGGGATGATTTGCATTCCGTTGAGCCAATGCGGGGTCGTCAGCGCGGTGAAGTTGTTGTCGACTCGGTAGCGGGTAAGCAACGTTCCGTCGCGCCAAAGCTGGACTTCTTGTGAGCGCGAGCCCATGGCCGAGAAATCGGGCACCAATCCCAGTTCCGTTGGCGCGAGATTCTCTCCGGGCGCCGTAAGCAAACCGGGCCGCGTAAACATCTGGCCGACCCGGGCAAGCAGTTGTTCCGGGCCACCGTCAAGTCGGCCCCTGGCGCTGATCATCAGCCCAAGCCGTGGATCGCCGCCGGGCGGAAGGGGCTGCGGATTCAGCGCGACCCAACTGGCGGAGTAGGCGTTGCGTGGCGGTCCTTGGGTGACGATTGGAACGCCTGCGGCGCTGCCCTGGATCACGCGTTGCAGCTGCACCTCCACCCCATCTTCGCCGCTCGGACCCAAGTTGCCGACCATCAGTTGATCCGGCGCATCATAACTGAATTGCGCCTGACCTAGCGCGCGATGCTCCAAGCCCCAATACACCAAGCTCGCATCCTCGAGGATCAAAGACCCCAGGCTTCTGCCCGTGATTTGAACTTCGGCCACGCGAAGGGCCGGCCGCGCGGCCGGCAGTGGCTCTGGTTGAATCTGAACTCGAGTCCCTCGCATCTCCACTTGCCCCGGTAATGCAACCCGTGAGCCGACTGGTCCAATTGGACCGGGCCGCCAGATATCGATGTCGATGACCCCGTAGCAGGCGTCCGGGTGAAGAATGCAGGGATCCAGCGCGATGGGAAATCGGCCGTCTCCTCCGGCTGTGCCGCCGCTGAAGGTGAAGACGGGCGCCGTCGATGGAACACCTTTCACGTAGGCCAAAAGTACGTCGTTACTGTAAAGAGCGACCGTGACTCGCGGGGCGCCCAGGCCGGTGAAGTCTGCGAACACCGCGCCACCCGCGGCGACGCGCCGGTACGTCACCTGTTCCACCGGCGCCCCGGTGGGGTCGATCGCTGCCCACTGTAAAAACGCATCGATCGGCAGCCGGTCCAGATCGAAGGTGCCGAGCCTCGTCGTTGCGCTGTCGCTGCCACCGGTGTCGATGCGGACGCCATCGCCGCCGCCGGAGCCAATGCCGGAGACTTCCAAACGTCCACTCGCGGGGTCCGATCGGAGAGCCGCCTGGCCGATGGCCAGTGCAGGCAAGCCATTCCAGTAATTTGTCGCCTGAACTCCAATCGGCGACAGGGCCAGGAGCGCCAGGAAGACCACTCGTCTCAATCCTTTGGTCGTGTCTTTCATAGTTCGTCGAGCGCAGTCGGTTCGTTGTTGACCGGTGTGTGTGCGGTGAACCGCTCCGCTCTGCCATGGTTCAGAACCTTCCCTGGCAAATGGTAACTGACTTTCAGCGCTGACATGGTCGACTTCCCATGAACCGGAGGATCGACCAGAAGGCAGCGGGTGGAATCGGCGGCGCACGAACGAACCATCAGGCATCGTCTCCAGTTCGCGCCGCTGCGGGCTGAAAGCCCGCGGTCCGTCCGAGCAGCCAGCGGTTCATGTCCCGTGAGCAGGTCAAAAAGGATCGGGGAGCTTCCCATGAACCTCCCCGGTCCTTGCTCTTGCTCCTCCGGAAGCGAGGAAGTGATTCTGGATTCGCACTCTCCCCGCTCGTCACGCTGGAGTCGCTCGGCGGCGAAAGCGGAACCCTCTCCCTCCGCCTTCGCTGCGCTGCGGCGCGACAAGCCGGGGAGAGGGGAAACCTAAGCCGCCGCGCGGCGGCGCGCGTGGGCGTTGGCAGCGGCGATACTCTTCTGCGATCAGGAAAGAGCTGGCGACGCCTTGAGTCATCCCTCGCTTTCAACCAGACCTGAATGCAACCCGCACCAACCGCAGGCTTGCCACGTTGGGATGAATTCGGGATAAGTGCCCCGTGCCGGAGACTTACAATTCGGAGGCGTTCGCTGCCCGGACAATGTTTACGACGACGCATTGGAGCGTGGTCTTGAGCGCGCGGGAAGGTGCCGCACCAGATGCCGCCGGTGCGTTGGCCACACTTTGTCAGACCTATTGGTATCCCCTGTATGCCTATGTTCGCCGGCGTGGTTACGATAGCGAAGAGGCACAGGATTTGACCCAGGAGTTCTTTGCCCGGCTTCTTGAAAAGAATTTCCTGGCGGCGGTGCGGCGTGAGCGGGGAAAGTTTCGCTGGTTTTTACTGTGCGCGTTGAAGCGATTCTTGGCCAACGAATGGAAGCGGGAAAACGCGGCAAAACGGGGCGGGCAACAGGCGGTGATCTCGCTGGACGAGGCCGCAGGCGAGCATCGGTATGGCCTGGAGTTTGCCGACCACGTCACGCCGGAAACCCTCTATGATCGAACCTGGGCTTTAACCATCCTCGAACAAGCCCAGCAGGCGCTCGAACGGGAATATGTCGGCTCTGGGCGAGGTTCCATCTTCAGTCACCTCAAGGTTTTTCTCTCCGGCGATCGAGCGCCGCTGTCCATGGCTGAGGCCGGCGCCCTTCTTGGGATGAACGAAGGGGCAGCCAAAGTGGCGGTTCACCGTCTTCGTCAGCGCTATCGCGAGTGTTTGCGCGACGCCATCGCCCAAACCGTGATGACTCCCGCCGAGGTGGATGAGGAGATCCGCCAGTTGTTCGCGGTGTTTGCCTGACCGATCCGGGGCGGGGAGCAAGACAGTATTCGTATGGGCTGAACATCGCATCAGTCCCTCACCGATCGGAGGTCCGTCCGTGCGCCCCGGATTCTGGCGTTGACCGGGCCGTCGCGTAGAAAGCGTCGACTTCGGTCAAGCTGGGAGCCGTCCAAATGATGGTTGATCCCCGCCACGTCTCTTCAAAAAGCGTTCGACCGTCGGGAGCGAATCGCATGAAGAAAAGCTCTCTCTCGCATTTTAGTGTGGCGAGTTCGCGACGGGTGGCGACGTGCCACAATTTCAACTCGCCTTCGCCACAGGTGGCGATGGTGCGGCCGTCGGGTGAAAATGCGGCGTTGCCTACGCCTTCTTTGTGTCCTCTCAATGTTGCTATTTCGTGCCAGGCGGCGACTTGCCAGAGTCTCGCGGTGCCATCGTCGCTCGCCGTTAATAAAACGCTTCCGTCCGGGGAGAAGTCCACGTCGGTGATTGCGTCCTGATGCGAACGAAGGACGGCACACTCAGCCAGTGTGTGTGCGTCAAAGATTTTCGCCAACCGGTCCGAACCGGCCGATGCCAGGAATTTCCCATTGGGAGAGAACGCGATTTTATTGATCCGCCCGCGGTGGGCCTCTATAGCCCCACGCCTTGAGCCGTCCGTCGTCTTCCACACGGCGATCTGGCCAGCCCGTGTTGCGGTTGCCAAGTGATGAGTTAGACCGTCAAAGCACCATTTATAGGGAGGATCGTCGAGAGGGGTAAGGGCGATCTGTCTCTGGAGTTGATTCGCTGCCCAATCCCATTCGCTCACGAGGTAGTTGGTGGTTAACGTGGTCAGCAACCGGTCTCGTTCAGAGAATGCCAGCGGGTAGTGCACGTTGGTGAGAAAGGCCTTGATCTGCTCGGAACTCCAATCCCGGACGTGAACGCAATTATCCGCCGCCTTGCCAACTGCCGCGAGAGCGGCGCTCTCCGAGAAAACATAGTAACCCAAGTAGGAATTTGTCGGATGGGCCCGAGTGACTTTCGTGGCGGCATTCGAGGACTGATTCCACAGCATGATCCTGTGATCCTTGCCGCCACTGATCAGCCGGTTGTCAGGCAAAAAGGCCACCGACCAGACCTCATGAGAATGGCCTATCAGGCGACCTTTATGTCGAAGGGACTGCGCGTCCCAGAGTTCGACGGAGTGATCTGAACTGGCCGCCGCGAGGTTGTGACCGTCCGGAGAAAAGACCGTATCCCAGATCCGGGCCGAATGCCCCGTGAGCTCCGCCACTTTGCGGCCGGTTCCCGCGTCCCAGAGCTGTAGATGGCCATCCCAGTCGCTCGAGGCGAGCGTTTTGCCATCGGGTGAAAACCTCAGCGAAAGGACCGAGCCACCATTGGTGAACGCCAACCTCTCGCGACCCGTGGCAACGTCCCAGAGCTGGAACGGCGTTTGATCTCCCGCGGTCACCAAAGTCTTTCCATCTGGAGAGAAAGCCGCCCGACGTCCCGCCGAGGCCAGAGTTTTGACGGTCTGTTTCGTGGCGCAATCCCAAAGGATAACCTGGCCCAGCTGTTGCTGCTCGTCTTCTGCCATACAGACGGCGAGCAGCGTATCCACCGGCGAAAACGCAATGCGAGACCAGGAGCCCACCAGGGTGGCCCACGTCCGCCCTTGCGCGACATCCCAGATCATGGCTCCCCCGCGGTTGTTACCGGCGGCCAGTAGGTTCCCGTCGTGCGAGAAACTGATCGAATTGAAGGCGGCGCCAGGGTGACAAAAGGTCTCTAGTAGCCGGCCGTCTGGCAAATTCCAGATCCTCACGGTCTCATCCCAGCCAGCTGAGGCGGCAATTTTTCCGCTCGGGGAGATCGCCAATGCGCTCACGTTATTGGAATGCCCGCGCCATGTTTCAAGACTGTCGCCCTGACTGAGTTGCCAAAAATAGCGCCACTCCCAGCCTCGAAGATCCCGAGAATCCCCTCGCGGGAGATACGCTTCGAGCGTCTGCCTGGCTAGGCCGAGATTACCTTCGTTCAAGGAGTGCTGAACCAGATACATGTCAGCGGCATAAAGGTTTTCCAGCGTGGAAGTCTGCTCCCGAACCGCCCGATTGCGCTCACGGTCGATGCGAACTGCGGCGACCGTCGTGCCGACAATCAGCGTAACGATCAGCACCAACGTCAATGCAGCCAAGGAGGCGGCGGTCGGGCTTTTCCGGCACCAACGCCAGGTTTTCTCGAGGAGGCTGGAGGGACGCGCTTGGATCGGCGAGTCATTGAGAAAGCGTCCAAGATCTTCGGCGAGAAGTTGGGCGGTGGAGTATCGACGCGATGGGTCCTTGCTCAAGCACTTCAGGCATATCGTCTCCAGATCTCGAGCGATGGCCGAGTTCAAGAGCCGGGGTGAAACGGGGTCCGATTCTTGCACTTGGCGGAGCGTCGCCTGCAAGGAATCGGATCCGAACGGGGCGCGACCGGTCGTGAGAAAGTAAAGCACCGCGCCCAAGCCATAAACATCCACGGCCTCGGTTAGGCCTGGCCGGCCCAATGCCTGTTCTGGCGCCATGAACGCGGGGGTGCCCAGCACCTGGCCCGTGTGTGTGTGGTCGGCGAATGGCGTTTGAGATGCAAACTGAGGGTCCGCTCGCCGATCTCCCCCACAGGCATCCGCCACGCGATCCATGATTTTCGCCACGCCGAAGTCCGTCACCTTGGGCCGGCCGTCTGCGTCGAGAAGTATATTGGACGGTTTGAGATCTCGGTGGAGCACTCCACGTTGATGGGCGAAGTGGACGGCCTCCGCTGCCGCTTGGAGTAACTGCGCCGCCGGGCGCGACTGCACCGGTTGGTCCCGGGCCAACTCGGACAAATTTCCCCCTGGAACAAAATCCATGGTGAAATAGTGTTGTCCGCCGTGCGCCCCGACTTCGTGAATGGCAACAATTCCCGGATGCTGTAGATTGGCGGCAGCCGTCGCCTCGGCGCGAAAGCGGCGGACAAAGTCTTTTCCCGCCAGCGGACCGAAGAGCAAAACTTTTACGGCTACGATCCGATTCAGCGAGGTTTGACGGGCTTTGTAAACCACTCCCATGCCACCTCGGGAGATTTCCTCAAATAGTTCATAGTCACCGAAGTAATGGATGACCTTCGCTGGAGTCAGGCTTGTGGTCGGATTGGCTGGGGACGCGGATACGACGGCTTGCCCCAGTAGACATTTCGGGCAAAGCCAGTCCGCCGCGCCGGGTGGCAGGGGCGCTCCGCATTGCGGACAGGTTCGGCTGGTGGTCATGCAACCCAGAACTGCTTCTCACCAAGCAATCGGAAAATCGAATCTAAAGTTTCGAACTCCCGGCAGTGCACGTATCCCGACCCGGAAGCTCATGTGCTCGAGGTATTCGTTCCCAGTGACCTTGCCGCGGGGCGACACCGCTGATCGCAGTGGTCGCCCCGCGTTGAGGTTCGTCGAGCCTGCCTGCTCTACTTGTCAGAGTCCCTCTCCTGCTTACAGGAGGCTCCATTCAGGCGGACGACGCCGCTGTAAGACACCGGGTCGTTTTTGATGCCCATGGGGAATGAGGTCATGCCCACCAGGATGTCTCCATCCTTCAGCAGGGCCAGCCCCTGACCAACCACCGGTGGAATGAATCCGGCCGGCGGAATGCCGAACGACGCGACGCCGCCGAGCTTGAACGATGCATCGAAGGTGCCGTTGGCGTTCAGGCGCGTCACACCGGGAGCAACCTGCCCGTTGACCCGCAGGAAGGTCCCGGCGATGACGATTTTTCCATCCGGTGGCAACACCAGGTTCGCCACGCGACCGGGATAGATGGCCTGCGGCAATGAACTGAACCCGCTGCCGGCGATGCCTGTTCCTATGTCGAACGACGGATCCAGTTCGCCCGTTGGGCGAATTCCGACGAGGCTGTTGCGCGCGACGCCTTGGTAGCGGTCGAAGAATCCGCCGACCAGGATTCTTCCATTGGGTTGAATCGCCAGGGCGGTGACGTCCGGTGTGCCCGGAAGACCGTTAAACTCTTCGCCAAACGCAACCCCGGGGTCGAATCCCAGGTCCAACGCCCCGTCCGCGTTCAGCCGGGCCAACCGCGAGCGCGGCTGGTCGCCGATGGCATGAAACCATCCAATCACGACCACCTTGCCGTCGGCCTGCCGGGCCATTTTCCAGATCAGATCGTCCGGCCCGGCGGCGGGATTGAACGTCGCATCCACTTGTCCATCGGCGTGGAGGCGGGCGATGCTGGGGCGCGACACGCCGTTGACGCTTTCGAAAAACCCCGCAATCAGGATGTCCTGATTGGCCAGTACGATGACGTCCGAAATGAACTCGTATCCGCCGGCGACTGTGACCTGAAACTCCGGATCCTCATGGCCTTCCCCGTCAAGCCGCACGAGGCGTCCACCCAGGTTGGCGAGAACGCGGTTGCCGCCATGCAAGCGGAACAGCTGTGTCGGGCCGCCCGTGGGAGGCAGCGGGTACGGTTCGAACTCGGGATCAAACGAACCGTCGCCTTTGAATCGGGCCACGACACCGATGAACTCTCCGTTGGTATCCGTTCCGATCACCTGCGCCAGGAATCTGCCACCTGCGACGGGAATGATGGAGGTGATTTCGCCAAGCTTATCAATGCCCAGCGCGCCATACTCAAACTGATAGTTCGTTTCAGGCGAACCCGCCCGCTCGTCATCAAGAATCCAGAGTTGCGCCGAGGCGCGAGAGATCGGCAGCCCCGGTGCGATCGCGGAAAGCGATAGGGTTACAGTTTCGTCCGCTTCCACGATGCGATCGTCGCGCAGATTGATGGAAACCACCTTCTCGCGCTCGCCCGGGGCGAAATTGACCGGCAGATCGACGCGCCGATAATCCAATCCGGCCGTGGCGTTGCCGCCGTCAGAACGGACGCGGACGCTGACCGCGTCGTTGGCGTATCCGCGTCGCTGGATGGCGATGTCGACCTTCCCGGATGCCTCGCTTCCGGCGTAGTCGGTCTGCGCGAAGCGCACATCCGTTTCCGCCGGAGTCAGGTCCAGGGCGACCACCTTGTAATTGTCGAAGTAGGCCGTGTAGTTGGTGGGGTGATAGGTCAGATCCGGCGTGTTGATCGGGTTCGAAGGCCCATTCAACTGCAGGAATCCGTCGCTGATCCGATCGGTCGTGTTGGCAAACGGGTGGAATACGGTGGAGCCGAGTTCCACTCCGTCAACGACGTAAGTCACCGTTCGCGACAGAAAATCCACCCGCAGCGCGAGATGATGATAGGAGCCGAGCGGAGCCGCGACCTCGTATTTGTAGGTGTCGGGAAGCGACGCGGGACCTCGCGGGACATAGTTCCAGATCTTCCCCGCCGACGAGACGAAAAAGCCGCCTAACAAAATGAAATTGCCATTTTCCAACTGAACCTCGGCACCGAAGTTGGCGCTGAGGATGTCTTGATCCGGCGTTCCCAGCGTCCCCGTCTGCGGGCCATCCAGGCGCACATCAACGCTGAACTCCAGCTTGGCCGGCCGGGCGGCGGCCGTCTCGGCCAGGATGGAGCGGATGGCCGTATTCCCACCCCCCCGGAGGCGGAGCGATTGCGCGCCAGCCTGGACACCATCGGTGGAGATGACCGCTTCCGCGGCAGGGGTGGATTGACGGCTTAACCACCCATCGATGGAGCCGAGCGGTGCACCTTCGGTGAACGTGGGTGTTTCGAATCCGGTTTGATAGATGACAGTATCGGCGCCACGCGTGGACGCCGCGAGTGCCGCGCCAAACGCGGCCGCCAAAAAGAAGGCTTTTTGTTTCATAATGTTCAGGGAAGTGGTTGCTTCATTGTGGTTTTGATCCGGATACGTTTCGTGGTCGTTGTTTGTCGGATTGGTGGTCCAAGTCACGGGCCATCCCCCTTTCAATCAAGAATGCGGCGGAAAGGTTACAGGAGAAGCGGATGGAGCAGGCTTCAAGTGCTTCAAGTCTGCGGATGAATCTTTTCGCGGGGAATTAGTTGGAATTCACGGCAGGGGGGTGAGGCCTGCTGTTGGGGCCGACGGGGAGCCTGGCCGTCGGCGGGCGGGCTGAAGACGCTCTATCTCGTGGCTTATGGCAGCGGACGCAGTCTGACCCGGTAGAAGCCCGTCGCGTTGATCCCGGCGACCTGACTGTCGCCCTCGCTCCACCCAATCCGATTCGCCCCATAACGAAAAGCGTTGGTTTGGGTGCAAGGAAGCCAGGCTTCGGTGAATGCGGATCTTCGTTCGATCTCAAATGGTCGTTTGCTGGCGGCATTGGCAGGACTGCGCCACGACAGTTCGGTGACGCCGTTGGCATGACGAACCTCATCCACTCGCGTGGTCGCCAGAAGCAAGGAATTGAACGCGTTCAGCCGACCCCAGCCGTGGTAGACGTCGAAGCCGGGTGTGTCGGTCGGGCCGCCGACTTCGTCCTCGGCGCCTGCACACAACAGCAGGCGCGCGTCGGTTTGGGTCAGACCTGGTCGCAAGGCGACCAATAATGCGCACACGCCCGCAACCAACGGTGTGGAGAACGAGGTTCCGCGCACGATCGCCGGTTCCCCGTTCGACCCCACGGTGACCACATCCATTCCGGGCGCAACCAGGTCGAGTTGCGCTCCCGTGTTGCTGAAGGAGGCGCGTCGATCCTGCGCGTCGGTCGCCCCCACGGTGATCGGTTCCCTCAGATACCCCGGGAAACTCAAGTTGGTGGCGGAGTCGTTGCCGGCGGCGGTGACAAAAATCGCACCGCGCGCGATGGCGTTGGTGATCGAGCGTTGCACGGCCCGGCTGAACTCCGTCCCGCCTCCGGAAAGGTTGATGACCTTGCAGCCGTTGCTCACCGCGTAGTCGATCGCCTGCGCCCACGATGAGTAAAGGCCCTTGTTGTGCGAATCGAAAACCTTCAGCGGCATGATCCGGCAGTGCCAGTCCACGCCGCAGCCGAGAACTCCATTCTGCGCGTTCGCCGCCAACAGTCCGGTGACCTGGGTGCCGTGGCCGTTGTCGTCGAGCGTGACGTCGTTCGTGTAGGCGAAGTTGCGGCCAGGCACCGCGCGTCCGGCGAACTCGGGCGATTCGGCCAGGCCGGTGTCCAGCACGGCGACCAGGACGTCCGAGGAACCTTGGGTGAGGTCCCAAGCGAGCGGGGTTTGAATGGAAGCGGCCGGAGCGAGTTCGTTGCGGTGATGCCACTGATCGGCAAAGCCAGGATCAGCGGGAATGGTCTCGCCACCTTGGCCGATCCAGTCAGGTTCCACGTAGTCGATCAATGGATGCTGCTTGAGGCGCCGGACGCATTCCTCTGGCGTCAGGTCGGGTGGCAGCCGCAGGTAGAGGAACCGATTCAGGTCCAACGGTGCTTCGGTCGTACGACTTTGGCCGGCGTGCTGTTCGCGGGCCAGGTGGGCCACAGGTGTCTCGCTCAGTTGCGTGCCGGCTGGCAAGCCTAGTCGGGCGGTCAACGCCAGCAGTTGACCGGCCCGTGTATCCTCATTCAATCCGGCGCGGGCTTCGGGCTTGAAGCAGACCAGTACGTGACCCGGAGCGCAGGCGGAGGCGGCGGTTGCGTCATGCGCCAGCATCAGCCACACAAGACATGTGGCCTGCGCCAAGCGAAAGAGCGCAGGTCCCTCGCTGGTCGTTCGTCGCGGGGTAATGCGATTTTGCAGGTAGATAATCAAGGGTGCCTCACGCGGTAGAAGCGTTGGCCATGATCTTGCGGAGCTTCCTCAGCAAATGCTCCCAACCCGTTTGTTGCGACAACATTGGTCAGCGGGATCGCTGCTCGTGTGATTGGTTTGGACGGGTGCGTGGTTTTCATGCCGGAGTGGATCAATGAGCGACGACGTCTCATTCTTGTCTGACCCGATAGAATCGCGAGGCAGGTGCGTGTGTCGGTGCGTCGATGAACTCGATGCGATTGGTCGACGCGGGGTGGCTGACCAGATCGTCCCAGTGGTTCAGCGTGTCCGAGCCTTGCAACGTGTAGGTGCGGCCGGCGAGGGCATTGGCGGTGACACGGTTGGTGCCGAGGCCGTCGTGGGTGTGTGAGACGATGCGCAGAGGCAGATCCATGCGCAGGCGGCCGAGAGCCTCGGGGCGCACGAAGAGCAACTGGCCATCCACCTCACCCAGAACGTAGGTCTCACTTGCAAGCAAGGCATCATCGTATACCGGCACGGTTCCCTCGAAGGACGCCTCACGGCTGCCGTCTGCGTGGAGGACAATGGGCGCGGTAACGGGCTTTCCGTCGAACTGATCAAACTCGCCACTTGCGGCAATACTTCCGCCGGGCAGCGCAGTGAGTTTCACGGTGCTGGGTCCTCGGCTGCCGGTAAAGTCGCGCACTGTAAACCCCTGTCCCGTGAGAAACGATTCATCGATGGAGCCGCTCGGATGCAACCGAACAACGCTGTTGTGCCCCTGGCCGTTGAATGTCGGGAAGTATCCGCTCAAAACAAGCTTGCCATCTTCTTGTTCGATGACAGATCGGATGTCCCAGAAAAAATAGTTCCCGGTGCTTTGAAGCCCGGTCCCAACGTTGAAGTTGGTATCCAGGCTCCCGTCTGCATTCAGCCGGCGGATGGCGCCAAACGAGTTTGGAGGTCCGTAGGCGAAGATGATGACCTGGCCGTTGGCGAGCGGCCAGGCGGCGTTGACCTTGAGGTTCGAGGGAACGGTAAACGTTGAGTCGAGGGAAAGATCGCGGTTCAAACGGACCACGTTTCGCGGCGGTTGGGCATTCACGCTGATGGATTCTCCATAGGCGAGAATCTTTCCGTCGGGCAAGTTCTTGAAGTTTACTTGGGTGTTGGTGATCGAAGTCGTGAAACTCGAATCCGCTGTGCCATCGATATTGCGACGAATTACGCGAAAACCACGCGGGTAGGCATCTTCCGCGATCAGGATTTTTCCATCTGGCAGCGTGTAGGCATAAATTGAAAGCGCCGACTGGTAAATCGAGAACGACGAGTCAGGCGAGCCGTCGCGATTGAGGCGAACCAACCGATAATATTGAGGCTGCGGAAATCCCTGGGCATCCGGAGCGTCCACCTCAATCGACATAATCAGTTTGCCGTCAGGTTGAGTCTGGACTCGATCAAACACGGTCGGATATGCCCACCTCGTTTGGTTCGACCCGAGCGGCGGAAGCCCGTAGCTGGACACCCATGAGTAATCGATGCTGCCAGGCCGCTCGTCGTCCCGAATCAAAACGCTGGCCCGAGGCTTGCCGGAACTGGCGCCAGGCGGAAGATCCGTGATCTGCACGGCAAACGACCGGTCCGCCTCGGCGAAAAAATTGTCCTTCAACGGCACTTCAAAAACCTTGTTGGTTTCTCCAGCCGCAAAGGTGACGAACCCCGAGGTCGCTTCGTAATCCTCGCCGGCGATGGCCGTCCCATTGGTCGTGCTGACCGTGACGCGCACGGCCGCGCTCGTGAAGCCGCGCCTCGCCACATGGATTCTGGCCGTGGGCTTGAACTCGTCCGCAAGAACGTTGGTGGAGGCAAATTCAATCACCGCGTTGACCGGGCTCAACGGCACGGAGACGATGCTGTAGTCGTCGAAGTAAGCCGTGTAGTTTTCCATGCGGTAGGTGAGTTGCGGCGTATCGATCGGGTCGAGCGCGCCGTTAAGAAAGAGATACGCCCCGTACAACCGGTCGGTGGTAATCGACGATGGAAAGTTCACGAGGCCGAGATAAGTCCCGTCGACGAAGTAGCGCAGTGTGCGGGCCACGAAATCGATGCGCAGCCGCAGAGTGCGATACGTGCCGAAGGTGTAGGGCACGGAGTATTTGTAGGCGTCCGCCGGAGTTGGGCTGTAGCTCCAGATCTTCCCGGCCGAGGAGACGAAGAAGCCGCCCAGCGATTGACCTTGGCCGTCGCTCCGCGGCACCACCGCCATGAGATTGGCACTGAGGACGTCCTCCGCCGGCGTGCCGTTCGTCCCCGTGCGCGGGCCGTCCAGGCGGACGCTGGCGGTGAGTTCGACGATGGCCGGAGGATTGTTGCTGTAGGCCTCCATGGCACGGGAGAAACAATAGGCGGTGGCGGAGTTGGGGCCGTTTTGCTCAAGCAAAGCGCCGTCGAAGCGCAGGCAATGCGTGCCCGTGCGCGCGTTGTTGGTGGCCACCGAGAGGGCCTCGCCGTCGTGATACATCTCCCAGTTGTCCTGCCCGCGAAGAGGGATGCCGGGCGTAAAGGCCGGCGGCTCGAAGCTCGTTTCGTAGAGTGTCGTGTTTGGGGCGGCCGTTGCGCTGGACACCAACGCGATAAGGCCAAGGAGGACGTGGAGCGATTTCATGGATTGCGTGTTTCTGGCGTCGCGGTCATCACCCCACTCAATCAATAACGGGGCGGGAAGGTTACAGGTGGAATTCTTGGATCTGAAAGGATTGCCGCGACTTGGGGCGGAGGGTGCTGACGTGCGGAAGCGGGGTGAAAGTGGCGGAAATTCGCGTTGAACGCGGAATGAGATTCTTGATTCAATGGATTGGGATGACGTCATCGATTGTGAAATGGCGGTTGGGTTCAAGCTTCCTGACACCTTTGAACGACGGACTTGTCGTGGTCAGGCACACGCGTCATGGGCTGGAGATTCACCGACGATTCCTCCGCGCGTTTCGCCCGAGTTAGCGCCTCACAACAAACCGGCTTGGACATGGCAAATCCGCACGATACCGCAGGCACCTCGTCCTGCCCGCAGTGTGGCGCGCCGTTGCCGCGCGGCGCCGAATCTTGGCTCTGTCCTCGATGCTTGCTCGGTCAAGCTGCCGCTCCCGCGCCAGCGATCTCTCGACCCGATTCCCACTCGCCACTCGCCACTCCTCAATCAGATCCGGTCCTCCACTACTTCGGCGACTATGCATTGATCGAGGAAATTGCCCGGGGCGGAATGGGGGTTGTCTATCGCGGGAGACAACTGTCGCTGAACCGAATCGTGGCGGTCAAAATGTTGGCCGGCGGTCGCTTTTCCAGCTCTGAATCCATGCAACGCTTCCGCCTGGAAGCGGAAGCGGCGGCCAACTTGCACCATCCGAACATCGTGGCGATTCACGAGATCGGGGAGCATGACGGCCAGCCCTACTTTTCGATGGATTACGTCGCAGGCGGAGATCTCGCGACGTTGGCTGCGAGCGGCCCCCTGGCACCGCGCCGGGCGGCCGAGCTTCTCCGGGCCGTGGCCGAGGCAGTATATCACGCACATGAGCGAGGCCTTCTGCATCGGGATCTCAAGCCGTCCAATATCCTGATCGACGGGAACGGCCACCCACACGTCACCGATTTCGGTCTCGCCAAACGTCTGATTGACTCCCAGCCCTCCAATCAAGATTCACTCAACACCCTCACACTCACCGGCCAGATCCTCGGAACCCCCGCTTACATGTCGCCCGAGCAAGCGCGCGGCAGCCGCGACATCACGGCAGCCACGGACCTGTATTCGTTAGGCGCGCTGCTCTATTTCTTGCTGACCGCACGGGCCCCGTTTCACGCGGATTCCGTCGAAGCAACCCTTCGCCAAGTGATCGAGCGCGAGCCGATGGCCCCGAGCTTGTTGAATCCCCTCATCCCACGTGATCTCGAGACCGTGTGTCTCAAGTGCCTCCACAAGGAGCCTCACCGACGCTATGCGTCGGCTCAGGCCCTGGCGGATGATCTTGGTCGTTTCCTGCGGAACGAACCCATCAACGCCCAGCCCACCGGCGCGTTGGACAGGATGTGGCGCTGGTGTCGCCGCAAGCCGTTGGTCGCGGGTCTGACCGCCGGCCTCCACCTCGCCATCGCCCTCGGGCTGATCGGGATTTCCTGGCAGTGGCAAAAAACAAAAGCGCATGCGGCCAGCGAAGCGCAACAGCGCCAACTGGCGGAAGCGGCCAAATTGGTTGCGACGGAAAAACTTCGTGAAGCCTACCTTGCCCAGGCGCGGGCGATTCGATTTAGCGGTCAGCCGGGGCGCCGATTCGACTCGATCGCCGCGCTCAGTGCGGCTGCGGCGCTGCCCGGACCTCCCGGATGGACCAATACCCTGCGCGACGAGGCGATCGCCTGCTTGTCCCAGCCCGACACCCGTGTGCTGCGGCGCCAAACCAACTTCGCGGCGGACGCCTCCATCGTCTTTGATGCAAACCTTCAATTATATGCGGTGGGCTGGAGCAAATCCGGTGAGATCCAGATCCGGCGGGTGATCGATGACGGAGAGGTTTTCCGGTTGCCCGCGCGAACGAATGCCCTGCGAAAAGTCCTCTGTTTCAGCCCGGACGGTCGCTGGCTGGCGGCGCGTTACGCCGGCGGCGAAACTCGGGCCTGGAACTTGGTCCGGAGGGAATCCCTCCACGCTGGGCCCTCCACGGAAGTTTACAATGGCAGCTACGCAGATTTCCGCCCTGGCGCCGAAGAAATGGCGGTGGGCGCCGGTTACGAACAACTCATCATTCGCAACCTCCGGACGGGCGCGCGCCGCATCACGGCCACGCTCCCATTTGAGCTCTCGCCGAATCTGGTGAAATACAGTCCGGACGGAAGCCGCATCGCCGTGGCGGAATACCTCTACAACCTGGTGCTCGTATTGGACGCGGATTCTGTCTCGGTCCGGACGGTGATCAGGCTGCCGCAGACGATTCGGAACCTGGCTTGGGACGCCAACGGGCAATGGATTGCCACCGTTGATTACCACCGATCGGTGCTGGTCTGGGATGCCACGACGGGCGAACAGCGTTTTGGCCCGTTTGTGCATGACTCGGAAATCGACAGCGTGGCCTTTGAAGGGGGCAACAATCTGCTGCTGAGCTCCGGGTGGGATGGGACGACGGTTTGGAACGTTCAGACTGGTGCGAAGCTGTGGCACGTGCCCGAGCCGCGTCAGATGGTTCAACCGGGCGCGGACGGCCGGCGGTTCGTCCGGCGGGACTACCATCTGGCTTGGTTCGAGGTCTGTGAACGGACGGTGGACTCGCCGGTCTGGTTGATCGGGCCGAACCAATCAGAACCCGACTCCGAACGTCGCGCGGAGAATTCAGCGCAGTTCTCTCCCGATGGAACCTTCTTGGCGGTTGCCACCGGCGCCCGGCTTCGACTTTTCGACGGGGTCTCGCGACGGGAGGTGGCGAACGTCGCCATCGCGGGCGCGAACTCCGTGGCCTTCGATGCGCAAACCAACCTTTGGCTCTCCGGACGTCACGGCCTTCAGCGATGGCCGTTGGCTCTTGGAACGAACAACGGACATTGGACTTTGGGGCCTCCGGAATTCGTTGGAGCTGCGGTGCCAATGGGCGTCATGGCGGTCTCGGGAAATGGTCGAATCATTGCCGCCGGCCAGGGCAGACAAGCGAACGTCTTCGACGCGCGAACCGGGAGCCTGCTCTGGCAAACCCCGACCCACGCACGTTCGATCGTTTTTCTGTCCGTGGACCATGACGGGAGGTTCGTCGCGGCCGGTGGTTGGAATCTGGATTACTTCACGCTTCACGACGTGGTGCATCAGAGTTCCCGACGGCTTGCACTTCCCGCCGGGAAACAGGATCTCACCTCGCCCGCAGTGGCCTTCAATCGCGACGGAAGCCGCCTTTTTGTGAGTGCCTCTTCCGCCTACAGCATGTGGCGATTCCCCGATGCCGCGATGCTCTGGAGCCGATCGCGGGCCTTTGATGCGCCCGTGGCCAATTATGCTCCCAATGGCGCATTTGTGGTCCAACGCGATCGGGCGTCACGAGTTCAACTCGTCGACGCCGCCACGGGCCAAGTTGTGGCCTCGTTATCTGGACCAGGATCCGAGAACGTCGTCCGTTTTGCCGTGAGTCCGGACTGCACCCGTTTGGCCGTGTCGTTGTCTGAAACTCCGCAGACGGTCGTGTGGAATCTTCGAGAGTTGCGGCGGGAATTAGCCAGGATCGGACTGGACTGGGCCCAAGAGACATTTACGAATCCGCCGCCATCCGCGCCCTGGGTGCAGGTGAAAGTCGACGTGCGGGAGACAAACCCAGAAACTCAGCGACGACTGCGGGACACAGCGCTCCCCGCCATTCCAAAACGGCCGCCAACGGCGGAAGCTGCGTGTATTGATCTAAGCGATCGTTTCAATTTTGCCCTGAAAGAGACGTGGTATCCCACCGATTTGGTCCGCAGCAACAGTCTCGGCATTTTGCCGACCGGGATTGTGCGAATGGCGGGAGTCGACTTCGATGTTCGGGGCGTGGTGCAACTGTGCGGTACGCCGGTCGGCGGGCGCAATTTCCCGACCAGGGTGGGGGGCATTCGGCTGGACCGTGCATGTCGAAGTCTTCATGTGCTGCACGCCGTCCGTGGCACCGAACTCGATCGCACCCGCATCGGCCGCTACGTTTTTCACTACGTGGACGGCAGCGAACGTGAATGGCCCATCATCTACGGCGAGAACGTACGCGACTTTAAAACGCGGGAAAACGAGCCCGTCGCTCCCGACGAACTCGTGGAAGCTTGGAGCGGCCTGACCTCCGGACCGCGCAGCCCGCGCTTGCGCCTCTTCGCATCGCATTGGAAGAACCCGCGTCCGGGAGCTGAAATCGCCTCGATGGACTTTGAGTCGGAGATGACGGGCTGCGAGCCGTTTTTGGTCGCGGTGACGGCTCACTGAGACAGCGGCCGCAGCCTGTGGCGGGAAGTGCCCGGCGGTTCCAATTTCGCGAGATGGGCTGGCCCCTACGGCCCGCCGGATGCGAACGCAGGGGCTTGTCTCCGCGGGTCGCGGCCGGTGGTAGTCTTCCTAACGCGTGGTCGCGCGATAGAAATAATATTCCGCTGTGTAGGGCACGCGTGCTTCGTCGCCGACGGCCAATCCTGCTTCGGCCGGGGCTGTGCCGCCGATCGTGTTGACGCGTTGAATATAGGTGACGTTGGCGAATCGTCCGCGGCCGGAGGTCGCCGTCGCTCCCAGGCGCAACCACGGAATGGCGCCACGAAACGCCGTGCAGCCGGCCTGGCGTGCGCCTACCACTTTGCTGCCATCGTTGCTTTCCCAAGTGGGGCCGGCGTAGTGGATCCCTACTTGTCCTTCATAGCAGGAATCCGCGAACAACGCGGCCTCGGGTGCGACGAACACCCAGTTCGTGCCGTTCCATCGGTAGATTTGCACGCCCAACGCATAGAGGTGCGAAGTCACCCGGTTGCCGTCGGGCACGTTCACCGAGTCGCACGCCGGCGCCGGCAATTCTGGCGGTCGTCGGTGTTCGCGCCCATGGTCCTCGTCGGCGCGCAGCGGCGCGACGAAGGCCAGGACTCCCGCGGCACAGGCTGCGAGTGCGAAGTGAAGTCGTTGGGTCACGCCGTGGCGCGAGGAGGATCGGGTCAGGGTTTTCATGGTTCTTTTGTTTGGCGGCATTGTTATTTGGTTGTTTTCCATCGTGGCGGTCCGACGTGGTTCAGCGGCCACCATCTCCTTCAATCAGGAATTGTTCCGGAAGGTTACAGGCGCGTCTGCCCGTCGCTCGGCCCAACGGCGCCGCGGAACTTGAGGCTTAAGGCCGCAAGCCATCCTCGTGCAGCAGCACACCGCAATGAGTGCAGTGGCGGAGCGAGAAATTCCGCGCCTTTCCCCAGTGGATTTTTTGGGCACACGCCGGGCACTCGGACGTGGGAATGGTTTCGCATGGATTGGTGGCCGGCAGCGGGTGATGTCCGCAGGAGGGACAATACGTTCCGATGGCATGCATGAGGCGCCGTTGACAGGCCGGACAACGCAATCGGCGCTCCAAAAGCTCAAGTCCGACGATGATGACAATCATTGAGCCAACGGCCGGAATCATGAGCACTTCACGCAACCAAGGCCCGCCGTGCAAGGCGCTGCCCACAAAAAAAGCCGCGAAACTGAGGCAGAACCCGCCGGCGGCGATCGCGATCGTCCGGTGAAGTCGGCGGATGAACGTGGCTTGCGGACGGAACGCCTCCACCCAATGAGCGTGATCGGTGCGCGATTCTTGATGGTTCTCGGTGTTCACGTTTGTCTTCGTCATCCAACGATCAAATAGGGATTACTGAGAAAAGGTTACCGGACACATCGCGAGTCGCCGACTTCGTGGATGGTCACAATGTTCTGGCGTTGCAGGCTCGCGGCGGATTTGGCCTCCAGGCGGAAACGACGTTTGAAATGCTCCTGGGCCAACGGTCCGAATTGGAGCAGCTTCACGGCGATGATGCGGTTGAGCGAAACTTGCCGGGCTTTAATTTCGTTGGCTCCACGCAAGCTCGGAAAAGAATCGCCACGCGATCTCGGTCCGGCTACAGTCGCGGCGTGTTGGATACGACAAAAACCAGAACCGTTGGGAAACGGACTCGGCCAGGCACGCCGCAAGATTGTTTGCACCGTGCTTGGCGGTTGCAACAACAGGCCGAACGACTGAGTCCCTACCCCCGGGCACGCGGATTCGTGTTCAAGGCAAAGTCGTGGGCGGACTACGAGGCTTGGCGCCGCCAACAGACCAATCCCCGACTCTGGTAGTGTCCATGCCCGAGAGTCATCCTTTACTGCGAGTCTGCGGACTCCTCAACGCGGAGGGTGTGCGTTACCTCATTATCGGAGGCCATGCCTGCATCCTGCACGGCCTCGTCCGCACCACGGAAGATGTCGACCTGCTCATCGAGCCCACGGAAGACAATGCGGCGCGCGTCATTCGGGCCCTGGCCCAACTTCAGGACGGTGCGGCGGCGGAGCTCACCCCACGCGATTTGTTGGAAAACGTCGTGGTAAAGATCGCTGACGAAGTGGAGGTGGATGTCAGCACACACGCCTGGAAAGTGACCTACGCTGATGCCATTTCCGCGGCGCTGGAAACGATCGTCGACGGCGTGCGGATTCCGTACGTGGGGTTGGAGAGTTTGATCGCCAGCAAAGAGACCTATCGGGAACAGGATCGCCTGGATTTGCTGCGATTGCGGGCGCTGAAAGAACGCGGATGAACCCACACTGGGGCGGGGCAGATAGTCGATCCCGAAATATCTACGTCCATCTGGGTTTATCTGCGGTTACGTGTGGTTTTGGGATGGCGAAATCTGGCCTTGTAAACTGTCGTCGATTGGCAAGTGGCCCTGTTCTACCGAGTGCTCGCGCCCAAGCGGTAAAAGCGCTGCGGGTAGAGAGCGGCGTTGGTATCGACGATGGTGATGGGGACGGTCTCGATGGTGTTCGTCTGGAGCGGCGCCCAGTCGGGTGATTCCAAATTGCGGGTGGATTCGGTGACGATCTTTGATCCGGGGAAGGCCGTGATGCTGAACGAGGTCTCGCGGCCAAAACGATGGCGGAGGGAGCTGCTGACAATTTTCGGCGGAAAGAACTCTCGATCGTTGAACAGTCGGGCGAAACCGGAGAGCACGGAGTTTTCGCCACTGGCGACCGCGCTCGTGAATTCGCCCGCGAGCACGATGCGCCCGTCGCTCTGGAGGGCGATGAATTGCGCGCCGATGGGGGACCCGAAAAGACCCAGCCGAGGCGGGGCGAATGTGGCGTCCACGGTGCCGTCGACGTTGAGTCGCGCGAGAGGCGAACGTCGGCCGGTGACGATTACTTTTCCGTCGGGCTGAAGTGCCAGGGCGAGTGGGGTGGGAAAACTGAGGGAGGGCCGGGCGATTTGCAGATCCACGCTGCCGTTGGGCCAAAGCCGCGCGAGGTTGGTTGGGCCGCCAAACTGGCCGGTGATCCAAATTTTCCCATCGGGCTCCACCGCGTGAAGGCGCGGCAGCTGGCTGCCGCCGCCGCCTAGTGGTGGATCGAATGCCGTATCCAGGCTGCCGTTGGCGTGCAGGCGGGCAAACCCGCGTCGAGGCACGCCGCTAATCGCCGTGAACGAACCCGCGATCAACACCTCTCCATTGCTCTGTAACATCACCGAATTAACCAGGCTAGGCGTGGCTATTCCGGGGTTGAAGCCCGGGTCCAGGCGCCCATTCGCGTCCAGTCGGGCGATGCCGCCTCGCGTTACTCCGTCGACGCTCGGGAACCTGCCGGCGACCAGCAGTTGGCCGTTGGTTTGCCAGGCGAGAGACTGAATGGTGCCGGCGCGAAATCGATCGCCCGCATCAAATGTCTCGTCGAGGCTCCCGTCCGGATGCAGGCGGGCAATGCCGTTTCGGATGATGCCGTGGACCTTGGTGAAGGTGCCGCAGATGAGGATGCGTCCATCATCGAGCAGCGCCATATCCGAGACCACGGGGAGAATGGCGGAACTCGGGTCACGCAAGCCGGGATTGAACCGTCCGTCCAATCGGCCGTTCGGGTGCAGACGCCGAAGTCCATCGCCTCCCACCAGCACCTTGTCATCGGGTTGAACGAGAATTCCCCGGGGCACTTGCTGTCCGAGGCAAAAGCCGCAACTGGTGAACGAGGTCTGAGGAGAGAAACCCAGATCTAGAGCACCGGGCAGCGTCGAGGGCGACATGGGGGGGATGAACGGAATGACGGACAAGCGTGCCGACCGGCTCTGGATTGAACCCAAGGCGTTGCTGATGACGACGGAGTACAAGCCGTCATTGGTCAATTGCGCATCGATCACCGCGAGGCTCGAGCCCGTCTCGCCAGGGATGTCCACGCCGTTGAACCGCCATTGATACGTCGGTTTCGGAAACGCATAGGCCAAGACCGTAAAAAAGGTGTTGCTGTATTCGCCGACGGCGAAGGACGGCGGCTGACGGAGAATCACGGGCGCGATCGGAGTCGCCTCGCCGCTAAACAAACGCACCAGCCCACCATCGCCCGCCGCCAGGATCTTCCCGTCCGCTTGAATCGCCAAGGCATAGACTGAACCACGCGGCCCCGAGCCGGGAATGAAGTTGAATCCTTCGTCCACTTGCCCTTCGACGGTCTGTCGGACGAGTCGTGGCGCGTCGAAATGGTCGTCGGCGATCGCCGTCAGGATTCTGTTCTGCGCATCGACCCCAAAAAAATCGGAAGGCAAGCCGAAGCTTTTCCGGGAAACTTTGACGGCGGCCACGAGATCGGTGGCCTGCGGCGGAGCAGAGTGCAGCGAGCCGTCTGGGTTCAGGCGGATCAGCGAGGAAGCGGCCACGCCGTGAACGGTGCCGATCCCGGATCCACGGATCAGGATTCGACCATCCGATTGCAGAGCGATGCCGAGGACGGCGCCCACTTGCTCAACGTTGTTTTCATCCAGCACGGCGTCGAAAGAAGAGTCCAGCGAACCATCCACATTGAGCCGGGCGAGATAGTTTCGAGGCTGCCCGTTGACGAGGTTAAAGGTGCCGCCGATCAGAACCTTTCCATCCTTCTGAATCGCGGTTGTGTAGATCGATGAAAACTCAAAGCCTGGCCTCGTCAGAGCGGGAGGATTGAAGGACAGGTCGACGGTTCCGTTATCGTTGAGCCGGGCGACATTGGTCCGTGCGACGCCATTGATTTGTGTGAACACGCCGGCCACGACGATCTTGCCATCGGCTCCCAACTCCACCCGATGCCCATACGCAAAATCCCCCAAAGCGAGCACGGGGCCGCTCATGCCGGCGACGGTGTGAAAACTGGCATCGCGACCTCCCTCCGGATTCAGCCGTGCCACGTTCCAGTTACCCACTCCGCCAATCACGTCGAGATATCCGAGGATCACGATCTTGCCGTCCGGTTGGACCACGAGGTCCTGCACAATGTCGCTCGGTCCGAGGCCGGATCTAAAGCCGGGATCCCGCGTGCCGGGCTGGGGTTCGGCGGCGGGAGCGAAGGCGGTAAAGCGGAGCAAGCACAGAACGATGGCGGTGCCGTAGAGCGTCCGCCCGAGGTGTCGAATTCTCATGGATGTGTTTCGGTTCCTAAGTTTCATTGTCTTCGTGCTTGCGGTCTGGGCCGCAGGTTAGGCCATGCGTCTTCTCGCATAGAGTAGAATGTCATCTGTGATGCCATCGAGCCTGCGCGCCGCAACCTTCCTGCCCTCTAGCTCGAAATTCGATGACTCGTACAGGCGAATGGCAGATTGATTTGATGCGTAAACCTCCAATTCGATCCGCTCGATGGATGAGCTCAGCGACCGCTGCACGGCGGCTTGTAGTAGCGTCCGGCCGATCCCTTTGGCTCGATGATCCTTGCGCACTCCCATCCCGAGTCTCCCTACGTGCCTCATCCCCTCGTGTGGGACGGGGGCGATGTCGCACCAACCGACAATCTGACCAGTCTCGATCGCGACCAGCTGAACTCCGCCAGCGGATTTGGTAGAGGACATGTATGCGCGCGTGTCCTCCACGGAAAACCCGACCGTGCCGGCCAGATAGAGTCGTTCCCGAGCAACTGCGTCAATCAGGGCTGCTATTCCCTCCCCGTCTTCCAACACACTATCGCGAATCTCGCTCGCAGTTATGACGGTATTAGTTGGACCAGTCATGAGCAAAGAGGAGTATCAAAACGCAGCTCAATCTACCGGCACTGCTGAACGCACTCGGTGACAAAGGCGACCTTGTACAAGTGTTGTGACGTGCCGGATCTGCGGCGTTTCCACTTCGCGCCGTCCGTCGACGCAAGGATTACGCCGCGCCAACCTACGGCGACAAAAGTGTCCGCACCGAACGCCACGGCTTGCAGGCGCTGTTCAGTGCTTGACCTTTGTTGCGTCCACTGGAGGCCGTCGCGCGAGGTGAGAATTGTTCCGGCGTAACCCACGGCGACGAATCGCTCCCGACCGAACGTGATGCCCCGGAGACGCTCGTCCGTCTGCGAGTTGCCGCTGCTCCAATTCAAACCATCCTCCGAAGTGACCGTCGCGCCTTCATTTCCCACCGCCACGAAACGTCCGGCGCCATAGGCCACCGCGTGCAGGGCCGATGGAGTTCCGGAGATGACCCCGGCCCAGTCGGTTCCATTCGTGGAACGGCGCAATTGCCCATCGAGTCCTACCTCCACAACAATTCCCCCGTGGTCGGCCCATCCCCGACCATGTCCAGATGAAGTCACGGTCGTCGGCGCCCAGGTTATCCCATCGCTCGAAACCAGGCCTGTATCGTTGTCTCCGGCGATTAGGAAGTTGCCTTCGCGACAACCCCCGCCAGGGAGCGTCGCGCGATTTTTCTTAACCACGTCCAAGTGGACAATGTCCGGGACAATGTCGGCCGCCGGGATGCTGGGCAGGAGCGCGGCAACGCCAAGCGTTGTGACCATGATCGCGATGAGGTGGGATCCGGGGCGGTGATCGGAGCGAAGAAGTGGAGCGTAGGTTTGCTTTTTTATCATTTTCTTTCGTTATCGGCCGGGTCAATCGACCGTCACCAACACAATCAGGAAAGTTTCAGAAAGGTTACAGGGAGGGAGGCGAGATGGCGGAAAGTTCTACAAAGGAGATGTCCTCCGTCCCCGCGGTTATCCGCTGGAGGACGCCGAGCGCCTCTTCCGGGAGACATTGCCGATTCTGCTAGGGCTGAGCCGATGGCGTCCGACGTTCCAGCAAAGGGCGACCGATGAACCCGACTGGGTTGTGCGCAGTCGGCTCGGCCGGGAGTCATTTTGTGCGCGTGATACACAACGCCCACGGTGGCTTGTGATTCAATAGCGAACGAATGAATGGAAATGAATCGATCAAGCCGGCGGCGGCGCACGAACGAACCATCAGGCGCCGTCTCCGGCTCGCGCCGCTGCGGGCTGAAAGCCCGCGGTCCGTCCGAGCAGCCAGCGGTTCATGTCTGGTGAGCAGGTTGAAAAAGGAACGGGCGGCTTGCCATGAACCTCCCCCCCGGAGCGCGGACCTCCGGTCCGCAGCGGGTGGAATCGGCGGTGCACGAACGAACCATCAGGCGCTGTCTCCGGCTCGCGCCGCTGCGGGCTGAAAGCCCGCGGTCCGTCCGAGCCGTCAGCAGTTCATGTCTGGTGAGCAGGTCAAAAGGGAACGGGTGGCTCCCATAACCTTTCCCCCGGAGCGCGGACCTCCGGTCCGCAGCGGGTGGAATCGGCGGTGCACGAACGAACCATCAGGCGCCGTCTCCGGCTCGCGCCGCTGCGGGCTGAAAGCCCGCAGTCCGTCCGAGCAGTCAGCAGTTCATGTTCGGTGAGCGGGTCGAATAGGAACGGGTGGCTTCCCATGAACCTCCCCACCGGAGCGCGGGCCTCCGGTCCGCAGCGGGTGGAATCGGCGGCGCACGAACGAACCATCAGGCATCGTCTCCAGTTCGCGCCGCTGCGGGCTGAAAGCCCGCGGTCCGTCCGAGCAGCCAACGGTTCATGTCTGGTGCGCAGGTCTGAAAAGAACGGGCGGCTTGCCATGAACCTCCCACCCGGAGCGCGGGCCTGTGGCCCGCAGCGGGTGGAATCGGCGGTGCACGAACGAACGAACCATCAGGCGCCGTCTCCGGCTCGCGCCGCTGCGGGCTGAAAGCCGGCTGAAAGCCCGCGGTCCGTCCACGCGGGACGAATTCCCGATCCGCAATAGGATGAAAGCGGGGTGATTTGAACTACGCGATGTAGGAGTAGTCGTAGGGCTTGCGCATTTCCCGGGTGAGCCACTTGTTTGCCTCGGTGGCGTTGTCGCCGATGAAGACCTCCTTTTCAGGGTTCCATTTCAGGGCTTGTCCCATGCGGACGGAGATGACGCCGAGGTGGGCGACGGAGATGGAGCGATGGCCGATTTCGACGTCGCAGATGGGATCTTTGCGGCTGCGGATGCACTCGAAGAAATTGCCCATGTGATTGTTGCTCTTGTAGAGTTTGAGTGCGGATTCCGGGAGGGGCGTTTGCAGTAGTTCGTCGTTGCTTGCCTTGATGGCGCCGCGGGTGACAAAGATCCAGCCGTCGGGTCCGATGAATTGCACGCCATTCGGGGTCTTCTTGCCCTCGCCGACCACATTGCGATCAGTGACGGTGCTTTCGTCCACGATGGTCATGGTCACGCCGTTGGCGTATTTGCAATCGATGCGGTATTTGGAGGCCGCGGTGAAACCGCCGGGAACCATTTCGCGGAGCGATTTGCCATCGAGTTCGACCGGGCCGCTGCGCTCGGTGCCGTTGCCCCATTGAGCGATGTCATTGTGGTGTGCGCCCCAGTCGGTCATCTGCCCGCCGCTAAACTGATACCACCATCGGAAGTCCCAGTGACAATTCTTGCCGTTGTAGGGAACCACCGAGGTTTGGCCGAGATAATTGTCCCAGTCGAGTCCGGCGGGGACAGGTTTCTCCGGGAAGGGCCCGCCGACCGGGCCGGTGGGCAGTCCGACGATGATGTGCTGAAGTTTGCCGAGTCGGCCGTTGCGCACGAGTTCGCAGGCGAGGCGAAAATTGCGGTCGCTGCGCTGCTGGCTGCCGACCTGCAGGATGCGCTTTTGTTCGCGCACGGTTTTTACGAGGCGTTTGCCTTCGTCGATGGTTAGAGTGAGGGGCTTTTCGGAATAGATGTCCTTGCCGGTCTGGGCCGCGAGGAGATTGACCAAGGTGTGCCAATGATCCGGCGTGCCGGTGATGATGACGTGGACATCATCCCGCTCCATGAGCTTGCGAAAATCCTTGTACTTGGCGGGGACCTTGCCGTCCTTGGTGAACTGCTTTGCCGCCGCCTCGGCGTGGGTGTCGTCGACGTCGCAGACCGCGACCACGTTGCCGTGTGGGGCGGCGCCTCCACAATCGCCGCGGCCCTGGCCGCCGCAGCCGACGAGGGCGATGCCGGGGCGGTCATTGGGACCGAGCGGCTTGGGTGCGGCAGCGTGAGCCTGTTCGAGTTCGAGAAACCATCCAGGCACCGCGGTGGCTGCGGTGATGGCGGCGGAGGTTTTGAGGAAACGACGACGATGGATTTGGAAAGGCTGGTGGTTCATGGAGGCGATTGCACTCCTGCTGGCCGGGAAGCGTCAAGGGTGAAGATGGGCTCCGGGGTCTGCCGGGTGTGATCAAAAGTGGGTGAAGGCAGGGCTGACGTTCCGCAAGAGTGCGGACGCTATGCACCGGGTCTGGCCGGGCGGGGCTTAATCTTGAGCGCCGCGCCAGCGCTTGCGTGCTCCATCCAAAGCGGTGCTGCGCCCCGGACTCCACGACGCTGGCGCGACAGCCTGGCGCCCGCACGCGGAGCGTCATGGAGTGCGGCGGGCACCGCCGCTTTCGCTTTGAATCCATCTCCCACCACGCTCGGGGCCTCACCCGGATTTAATTGCACCCGGGGTCTGCCAGTCTGCTTGTGCGCGGCCAATTCCCTGCGAGGGAGGGGCGGCTCGAAGGATCGGCTGCCGATCTCCGCGGCGCCAGCCTCCGGTTCAACGCGAGATTAAGCGGTAGAACTCATTGGCGGACTCCACCTGGCGAGCGACGTTTCCAGAGTCGCCGTTTGGCGTGTCCTGCCAGTCCACGGCAGGGCCCGACACCGCGGGGGATTGCTGGAGACGGAACCCGGGCGCGCTGGTAACCGGCCACATGATAACGACGGTGTTCCCTTGGCGCCGAATTTTCAGCGACGGAATTGTCGGCAGAACCCGGAGGACGGTCCGATTGGTGGCTTGGGCGCCGTAGCGGGTGGCGCGCACTTCAAGTTCGTGCCGATCATCTGTCGCTTCGAGTCGGCCGGTGGTTAGCGTCGCGCGCACTTCGCCGGGCAGGGGGGCGCCATCTCGATACCATTGATAGAACACAGGCAGGTCAAACTGATGCGCGATGCCTGCGTGCAGCGTCACAGACTGACCGAGTTCAACCGCCGTGGCGGCCGGCCACGCCTGAGCAATCGAAAGGGAGCCGCCGACCCCGCGCGGAATCGCGTCGGCGGCGACCTGACGGGAAGAAATTGCTGCCGGATCAACGACCAGGTTGGGCCCCAGCGTTGGCGCTGGGAGGCGGCTTACGCGCGCCGCCACTTTCAGCCAATCAGCAACGGTCGCCTCCTTGAACAGCGCTTCGACGTAGTAAGCCCGCCCGGCCTGGAGTGAAAATGGCTCCGAAGTGCGCGAGTCGCCCGCCGGCCAGAAGGCTCCGCAACAGGCTGATTGATGGGCGATTCGTTGACGTCCGGCACGATCGGGTCCGTGCGGATTCAGCCAAAGCTCGCTCCCGTCGTCGCTGGCGAGATAAAACACCCAGTCGTCCGTCACTTCCGGAATAAACAACCCGCTGATCCGTGCGCCGTAGTTCTCGTGCGTGTCGTCCGGATAGGCGTGACGGGTATCGAACGTCCGCAGCGCATAGGCTTCGCTCGGAGAGTTCGGATACCTCGGATTTTCCGTGAGGCGGGCAATCTCGGTGCCCGCGATGGCTGGAAAGACTTCCATCAGGAGCCCTCCGCCAGGGCCGGGCAGCCACGAGCGAAACGTGATTCGGTCGGATTCAACTCGACGGCCCCCAGCCGCGGTAACCCCGGAGACAACGAGCGAATAGAGGTGGTCTGGGGCCTGCGGGTCGGTGGTCAACGTGACGGACTCGAGATCGGGATTGAGCACCGCGCTGAGGATCGTCAGGCCGTCGATGTCATAGTTGAACACCTCCTCGGCACTCTCGCGATTGACCCGTTCGTTGAATTGGACCGTAACGACGTCGAACGAATCGCCGGCGATGGCACTGAGAACGGTCGTCTGTTCGGCAATTACGACGCTTAACTGAGCGGTCCGGCCGCGCGCGAATCCGACCGGGTTTCGTGCTTCGCACCAGTAGGACCCCGTTTCGGCCGGGCCTGGCTCGGGGATCGCGAGCGCCGGCTCAGTCGCTCCCGGAATGGCCGCACCATTGAAGTACCACTGGTGGCTTAAGGGAGGCGACCCGGCGAAGTCGGCGGTGAAGCGAACCGGCCGGTTGGCAGGAACGCTGCGGTCGACCGGTTCCTGAGGGGCCAGATTTGTCGGGGCAAACGGGCGAATTGCCCGCCAATCGGTCGAGAACGCGACGTCCGCGGAATTGGCGCTGGTCTGATGCACTTCCACCGCCACGACATTGTCGCCCTCGAGCAAGGCGTCGCCGGGAAATGATCTGATTTCCGCCAATCCTTCCGTTGGCGGGTTCGAAGCAAATGTGCCCCACGCTAGATCGCCATTGGGGACTCGAATCGAGTAGACGGGTTGCCCGTTTAAATACACGCGGCAACCGTCATCCACCCAATTGGACGAGACAATCGACACGCCGGCCGAAGGACCGGTCCAGTAGAAGTGGGTTCTCGCGTAGAAGGTGACGCGGTTCTCCCGAGCCCACGGGGTGGTGAAGCCATTGACTCCGCCGCGGAAGGGCAGGTCGGGCAGGTCGTAAATTCCAGCACCGTCATTGCCGAACAGAGGTTGGCCCGATTTCCACGAGCCACCGGAGTCATCGTAGTCATGGCGGTGCCACGTTCGCGTGGTTACGTCAGGAGCGCTGTAGTTTACCGTCGCCGTGGTGGTGTCGTCGTAGCGATAAACTTGTTCAGTGGGATGGAGGAGCGGGAGAAGATACTGCGGAGGAATATTTTTCGGAACCTGCGCCGCGGCCAGGCAGATCGAAGCGATGGTTCCGGTGAGCGCCGAGACGCTCCATTGCAATCGTGGTGGGGACCAACCCATAGCTTCGCTCAAGTATCGATTGGGCTCGAGATTTGCATGTGTGGTCCGAGGTCAGGCCTCCGGCGACCAGCGCCATTCATTTCGTGAGATCGTGGGAGGCTAAGCCGGAACGATTCAGTTGGCCAGCAGCCGTTTGCTTGATCTTCTGGCGAAGGCCTTCGTTGTTCGTCGCTGACGTATTTCATCTCAATGCGCTCGCTCCTCACGCCTCGGCCTTCGCCAAAATCTGGAGCGCAACCTTCCGCCGCCCAACTGAATCGTTCCGGCTAAGGTTGCAGGACTCTGGGCGAATGGCCCAGTCGACCCCTTCGGGCCGCGGTTGGGACGGGCGTTACCCATTCGGTTCGGCACGATTCATTGTCGGTCCGGTCCAATTCGATGAGATGCACGTGAGTGGTTAAGGGTGTGTGAGGTGTTATGGAATCTTCAACTTGGAGCAACTTTCCCCTCAAGATCGGCTTGCTTTGGGCGCTCGCGGCTGCGGCGTGTTTTCATCTCGCTTACGAATTCGATTCGTTGCGGGGCTTGATCGTGGGTTTTGCGTATTGCCTGGTGCCGTTGACCCGCTTGGACAGCAGTCGCAAGGCGTTCTATGTCGGGCTCGCGCTTGGATTCGGCATCTACGCGCCGCAACTTGGATTCTTCTGGACGATCTTCCAACAGGCGGCCGTCGCACTTTGGCTCGTTTTGGCATTCTGGATTGGTTTGTTCGTATTGCTGGGACGGTGGGCGGTCGTTCGGTTGGGTCGGCGGGGGTTAATCCTGCTGCCTGTAATCTGGCTGGGGCTCGAATTCTTTCGCAGCGAAGTTTATTACCTCCGCTTTTCCTGGCTGACGCCCGGTGGCGCGTTTGCGGGGAGTCGGGTGGCAGAAGCGCTGGGCATTTTAGGGGTATACGGAATCGGCGCGCTGTTGTTCGCGCTGGCCGTGGGAGCATGGGTTTTGCCGGAGACTCTTCGCGTGCCCGGAGTGGGGCTCGTCGTGGCATTGGCCAGCCTGGGCACGGCTGCTCCGCCGAAAGAGGCACCGATCGCCGGGACGACGGTCGAGATTGCTGGAGTGCAGCTCGAGTTCCCAGATGAGGATGAAGTATTGTCTGCTTTGGATCGACTGTCGCGGACGCAGACGAACGCGAGCTTGTTCGTTCTCAGCGAATACACCTTCAAGGAGCCAGTCCCGCCCAGGATCAAAGCCTGGTGCCGGGACAGGAAAAAGTTCCTGGTCCTCGGCGCAGAGGACCCGGCGGGCGCGACGTATTTCAATACCGCCTTTGTCATTGGGCCGGACGGCAACGTCATTTTTCAACAGGCGAAAAGCGTTCCCATTCAGTTCTTCAATGACGGTTTGCCGGCCCGCGAACAGCGGCCGTGGGCGTCGCCGTGGGGTCGGATCGGTTTCGGCATCTGTTACGATCTGAGCTATCGGCGGGTGGTGGATCGGCTCGTGACGCAGGGTGCCCAGGCATTGATTTTTCCGACCATGGATGTGGTGGAATGGGGAGAGCGCCAGCATCGGCTGCACGCCCGCGTCGCCCCGATGCGTGCGGCGGAACTCGGTGTGCCAATCTTTCGTCTTTGCAGTTCGGGAATATCCCAGGCAGTTGAAGGGGGCGGCCGGGTGACGGCGACGGCGCCTTGCCCGGGGCAGGGGGCGTCGATCGTCACCAGCATGGTGTTGGGTCATTCAGCCCGCCTTCCGTGGGATCACTGGATGGGGCCGGGGGCAGTTGGGCTGACGGGCCTTCTATTGTTGATGTCGATGGGCGCGGCCGCCCGGAGATCCTTACGAAAAGAATGAATGGGTGAATTGGCCTTGGTCTTTAACCGCTCCAACGGCCAAGTCATGGTTGTGGGTCGCGAGATCGGAAATGTCGTGTCGGTCATTTACACGATGGAAAGCAGTCTTGCGCTCTCCAATACCAACGGGCTGAGGTCAGAGTTCATGGCGCATATCAGCAACGACCAGGGCAATTGGGATGGGACTGCGGTGGGAACGGTCATCGTGCGCAAAGATCAGGCCGGGAACGAGGTGGCGTTCCGCATCTCAGGAAAGATCCAAATCGCCTTTCCGGGAATCAACTATCCGTCTGAGATTCATACGGGCGTATTTTCGACCGGAACGCCGTTTGTCCCTCGCCAGAGGTTGGTGCTCTAGTGGGCTGGCCGTTGAGCCTTATAGGTCGATCGTGCGCGGTTGGTTTTCCGCGCGAGGGTCTCTCGTTGCGAAAGAGTGAGGAGGGATGCCGGCACGGGAACGGGCCCAGGATCTGGGTGCAATCAAATGCGGGTGAGGGTTCAAGGCGTTGAGCTCGCGCCCCACGCGCACCCGTTGGCCAACGAACGCCCGACGCGACTCCCGCTTCCCTCGACGGGGAGAGGGCCGGTTGAGGGGTGAGACGCTCCGTTGAATCACCCGTTTTTAATCATAGCCCCGGGCTTTCCTCGCTCGATTCAGGTTGAAGGGCGGCCGGGAACGGGGCGTCGATTAAGGCATCACATTGCCCAACACTCCATCGCTATGAATCACGCGCCTCGCTCCAATCGCCGCCAGTTTCTTCGTCAGACTTCGCTGGGCCTCGGAGCTGGCGCGATTCTGCCGAACATTTTTCTCAACAAAACTTTTGCCGCCACCGGAGCGAATCCCAGCGAACTGATTCGGGTTGGCATCATTGGCACGGGTGGCCAGGGCGTGTCCAACATGCGGGCCATCATCAAGAACACGGTGGCGGTCTGCGATGTCGACAAGTCTCACGCAGCGAGCGCCGCGGCCATGGTTGAGAAGGCGACCGGCCGGAAGCCCACGATTGCGCAGGATTACCGCCGGATTCTGGAGGATAAATCGATCGACGCTGTGCTGGTGGCGACGCCGGATCATTGGCACGCGTTGCCCAGCATTGAAGCCTGTCTGGCGGGCAAGGATGTTTACTGCGAGAAGCCGTTTACGCTGTTCATCGAAGAGGGAAAACGGCTGGTGCAAGCGGCGCGTCGTCACGGGCGGGTGGTGCAATGTGGAAGTCAGCAGAGATCGGATGCGCGGTTTTTGCAGGCGGCCGAGTACGTTCGCAACGGGCGTCTGGGGAAGATCAAGCGCGTGTTGGTGGGCTTGGTCGGGGTTAACTGGACGAAAGATCCGTTGGTGGCAGACAGCGCGCCGCCAGCCGATCTGGACTATGAGATGTGGCTCGGTCCGGCTCCGGCACGGCCCTACAACAAGCAGCGGGTCCACTACTACTTCCGTTTCTTCTGGGATTACTCCGGCGGACAAATGACGAATTGGGGGGCGCATCATCTCGACATCGCGCAATGGGCGCTTGGTATGGACGAATCCGGCCCGGTGGAAATCACCGGCCGGGGCGAATTCGATCCGGAGAAACGATTCGAAGTGCCGTCGGCGTTCGGAATTACTTATCGCTACGCGAACGGCGTCACCATCGAATGCCGCAGCCCGGTGCCGAAGGTCGCGTCGGTGATTCCCGATCAAAAGCAGCACGTCATGGAGATCCTCGACGGCAAGGACGAATTCACCGGGTGCATCTTTGAAGGAGAAAAGGGATTGCTCTACGTCAACCGGGGCGCGATTCAGGCTTGGCCGGATGGCGTGCTCGAAACGCCGTTGAAGGAAAGCGACGTCCGCTTGTATCGAAGCACGTCGCATCATCAGAACTGGCTGGAATGCATCAAGACCCGGAAGCCGCCGATCTGCGAAGCAGCCATTGGCCATCGTTCCGCCAGCGTTTGTCATCTTGGCAACATCGCGGTTCGCACGGGGCGCAAGATCCAGTGGGATCCGGTCAAGGAAGTGATCGTTGGCGACGCCGAAGCGGCGCGGATGACCACGAAGGAATACCGGGCGCCCTGGAAACTGCCGGCGGTCTAGTGGTTTAGCAGGCGGAAGCGCTGTGAGCCGGATTAATTGTCATCCGAGTCGCGATCCCTGGGAAGGGTCGCGACAAACTTTTTCCACAGCTCAAGTTCCACGTAAAGTTCGAGGAACTTGCCGGGGCGGAGTTCGGTAAAGCCGGCCATGATCCATTTCTTGTCTGACTTTTCGTCGAGACGCGCGTTCAAGGTTGAGGCCACGATGATGATCGGCGCAAAGGGATCTTCCGGGAGCGATTGATACCACCCGACATGGTGGAAGCGGCGCAGGGACCAGGGCAGGGGCCAGTAGTCCGCTTCGGGAACGACCGTCTTGATCACCGTGTTGAATCCGTCGGGAGCGATGCCGGCCATGGCCTCGAGGCGTTGCACGAGATTGCGGAGGTCGGGCGAGGTCTGCGCGTAGACATAGGGATTGCGGCGGTCGGCGGCGTAGGTGACGCCGGTTTGCCACGCTTGCCATGAAAGGTGCGCCAGGCCGGCCAGGAGCACGACGATCACGGCAGCCTTCGCTCCGCTTGAATGGATTCGCCCCAAGGCGGCGGCTGTTCCCACCCCGGCCAGCAGGATCATCCCGTGGTAGAATCCGAGGAGGCACCATGGCGTCTTGTAGGGGATCAGGCAATAGACCGCCGTGAGCACGAGGGTGTAGAGGGTCAGAAAACGACCGAGAGGAGAGCCGTTCTTGGACAGCGACGCCAGCGCGCCGATGGCGGCCAGCGCGAGAATAAGGGCTTCCGTGAACACGGGGCCTTTCGTGGCGTGGAACCAGGAGAGGCGCTCGAGGTAAAAGCTCCACGGATTGACGTGAGGCGAATGGCCGCCCGCCCGGTTCAACCACGGGAGATAGGTCCGCACCGAATCAAGCAGACCGTCCGCGTGGCGAAAGAACGAACTGAAGAACAGGAGCCAGATGAGTGCCATGGCAAATCCGGCGAGGGCCGCATGGCGCCAATTCCAGCAACGTCGCGTGTAATCGCGCAGGGCGGCCAGTGGCCTGAGGCGCTCGTTGCGGAGATCGAGTCCAACCTGACCACAGACAGCGATCGCGGCGGCGGCCACATTGAACACGAAAGTTTCCTTGGTCACCCACATCAGCCCGACTCCAGCCCCGGAGGTTAACGCCCAGCCGGCGGCGCGGGTTTGGCGATAGCGCCAGCCTGCTCCGATGGCGAGTGCGGCAAAAAAAACGAGCAGCATCTCGTGGATGAAATATCGGCTGTAGAACACCATCGCTGGGGAGACCGCAGTAAAGGCTGCAGCCCAGGCGATGGCGGGCCGTCCGAGGCCGTCGGCGAAGAGGAGAGTTAAAAGGACCAAGCCCAAACCGAAGGCGACCGTCACCCAGCGGAGCTGGGCGTCCGTGAGATCGTCAGCCGAGGGCGCGCCGCTCAGGTGAAGGAACGGGAGCGAGGCGTAGTGGAGCGAAGGCCCGTGGTATTCGTCGGGATCGTAGGCGTAACGTCCGTGCTGCCAGAGGTCACTGACCTTGACGGCGTTGACGGCCTCGTCGTTGTGGAGCGGTCGGCGCCCGAGTTCGGGCGCCCGGAGGGCCAGCGCCCCGGCCAGAGCCGCGAGCATTGCCAGCGGCAGAGCCAGAGCGCGGAGGCGGCTCATTTGGCCGGCAGGGCGTAGACTTCGAGTTCCTGCCAGCAGTTCAAGGCGCTCTGGTTGCTGCCCCGGGTGAAGGCCCGGACATAACGCGCCTTGACGCCCTTGGCGGGAACCACGCGGCCGAATTTCATCTCGAAATATTCGCGATCCGTCCCGACGCCCATGCCGGCGGAGTTATCAACGTCGTTGTTGAAGATGGTGGTGACGCCGGCCTTGAACTCTGCGTCATCCGACACTTGGAGGATGACGTCGCGCATGGCTTGGACGTAACGATGATCGTGCCACATGGCGATGGCTTGGAGTTCGTAGGATTGGCCGAGGTCGACCTGCACCCAATGCACGCCCTTGCGCATTTCGATGGTGTCGTCGTCGTTTGGTTCCTTCTTGCCATCGGTGACCTGCTTGAGCTCGCCGATGAAGGGAGCCACGCTGCTGGTGACGGGTTTGTTCAGGGCGACATTGACCACGCCAGCGGGGACTTGAACGGGCGTGGGCGGATTGTCGGATGGCGGATCGATGTGGGGGCCGGACGGGAGGTTCTCGGGCGTGCCCTTGAGCGTGGCCATGGGGAGCTTCAGAACGAGCGGCACGGTGGCCTTGCCGTCGGCGGCAAGAAGAGGGGAAGGAACGGCCACAGCGACGCACGCCGCAGCCACGGTAAACGCAGGAAGCCAGCTTTTCATAGAAAACGAGTTCAACTTAAAGATTTGCCGGACAGGTTGACGTTGAACCGGCGCAGGAGGCAAAACAATTTTCAGCGGTTTTTTTGAGGTGCAGGGCGTTCAGAATCAAAGAACCGTCGAATGCCTCGACGATCCTTGCCCTTCCGAGGGTTTCAGCCCGCGGGGGCCGGATGCGGCGGGGGCATGCCTGCGGGCACGCCAGCGGGCCTCCGGCTTGGGCGGGAGCTGCGACCGGCAGCGTGGCACGCGAGGGGCGAGCGAAGCTGATCCAAGTCAATGCTGGCGTGCGGGCTTTGGGCAGACTGGCGAGGTTCGTTCCAGCTCCGATCCCATGAAACCAAAACCTTCCAATCCAATCGCCAGACGAACGTTTCTGGCGGGTGCCAGCGCCGCGACGGCGTGGACCGCTTTCAACGTGATGAAGCCGAGGGCCGTTTTCAGCGCCGAGGCCAATTCGAAGCTGGAGATCGGCCTGATAGGCTGCGGTGGGCGCGGCAGCTGGCTGGGACCGCTCTTTGCCGAGAGCGGGCTGTTCCGGTGGGTGGCCTGCGCGGACTACTTTCAGGATCGGGTCGATCAATTCGGCGCGAAGCACCGCATCGATCCGGCGCGACGTTACACCGGGCTTAACGCTTACCAGCGTTTGGTGGAATCGAAGCTCGACGCGGTGGTCATTGAGACGCCTCCGTATTTTCATCCGGAACAGGCTGCCGCGGCCGTCGAAGCCGGCCGGCATGTTTACTTGGCCAAACCCGTCGCGGTGGATGCTCCCGGCTGCCTGAGCATCGCCGATTCCGGCCGACGCGCGACTGCGAAGAACCTCGTCTTTCTCGTCGACTTTCAGACGCGGGCGAACCAGCACTACCGAAAAGCGCTGTCGATGGTGCGAAACGGCGACATCGGAAAGATTCTAATGGGTGACGCCCATTATCCATGGCGCGGCGGCGGCCGTGGTGCGCCTCCCGCCAGCGCGGAAGAACAGCTGCGCTCCTGGTACTACGTGCGGGCATTGAGTGGAGATTTCATCGTCGAACAAAGCATTCATGCCCTCGACGTCGCGTCGTGGATCATCGATGCCGATCCTGTCCGCGCCCTTGGCGCCGGCGGTCAGAAGCTGCGTCCGAAAGACAGCATCTGGGATCACTTCGCGGTGCAGTACTGGTATCCGGATGATGTGACCCTTTCGTTCACCTGCATTCAGGCCGTTCCGGAAGTGAAAGACGAAATCACGGCGCGGGTCTACGGCTCCGACGGCTCTATCCAAACCGACTATTTCAAGGACGTGATTGTGCGAGGAAAGGATTTCTACCGCGGGACCAATCCCGAGCTTTATACCAGTGGCGCGAAGGACAACATCCGCGAGTTCCATCAGTTCATCACGGCCGGCCGGTGCGAGAATCCGACGGTGGCAGCCTCAGTTCGCTCCAACCTTACGGCTGTCCTGGGTCGGGAGGCGTCGTATGCGCGAGGCGAAGTCACTTTGGCCTCGCTGCTTCAACAGGGAAAACGCCAGCAGCCCAACCTCTCGGGACTGCGGACTTGAGGCGGAACTTTTTTGCCTTCAGACTAGTTGCATGATCGGCAACTGGACTGGCCGCGCTCCTTCTGCCCCGCCGCCCTCTGCAGAAGCCCTCTCCGCCGCTTTGCGGGGCAGACGGTGGGCCCGCGAAGCGGGACCGGGAGAGGTGGATCCTTCCTCGGTGCATGGCTCCGTATGCACGCGTGCGAAACTCGCCGGAGCCCATGAACCGCCTTTCGCAGGAGGTTTCTCCGCCGCCTTTCCGCGTCGTGGTGTTGTCGCGCGAACTGCTTCCTCCCTTTCCGAGGGACGTGCGATGCGGCGCATGGCCCCCCTCCTGTTGCTGGTCGCCCATTTTGCTCTGGCTTCGTCCGTGGTGGTTGGTGCGGAATTCCACGTCGCCACCAGCGGAAATGACGCCCATCCGGGGAATCGCGTGCGGCCGTTTCGGACCATCCAACGGGCCGCCGACTTGGCGCAGCCCGGCGATGTGGTCACGGTGCATGCGGGCGTTTATCGCGAGCGCGTGAATCCGCCCCGGGGCGGCGACTCCGATCAGAAGCGAATCGTCTATCGGGCTGCGCCGGGCGAAACGGTGGAAATCAAGGGGTCGGTCGTGGTCAAGGGCTGGGTCCAAATTCGGGAAGGTGTTTGGCAGGTCTCCCTTCCGAACGCGCGATTTGGTCGGTTCAATCCCTACACAAATGTGATCCGGGGTGACTGGTTTGGACCGCGTGGACGACTGCATCATACGGGTGCGGTCTATCTCAATGGCGACTGGCTGATCGAGGCGCCGCGCATTGAATACCTTCTGTCGCCGACTTCAGAGCGGGTTCAAGCCGGTCCCGCGAGCCTGGCAGGGGTGGGTTCCGGGGCGATCTCGAATGCGCTCTGGTATGCGCAGGTGGATGAAACCAACACGAGCATCTGGGCGCAGTTCGCCGGGGCGGACCCCAATCGCGAGCAGGTGGAGATCAACGTTCGCTCATGCGTTTTTTATCCGGAACACCCCGGGCGGAATTTCATCACCGTGCGTGGCTTTCGGCTTCGGCAGGCGGCTACGCCGTGGGCTCCTCCAACCGCCGAGCAGATCGCCTTGATCGGCACGCATTGGAGTCGGGGCTGGATCATCGAGAGCAACGAGATCAGCCATTCTGTCTGTGCCGGCCTTTCGCTGGGCAAACACGGTGACGCGTTCGACAACACCTCGGCGAACAGTGCCGAGGGCTACGTTGAAACCATCGAACGTGCCTATCTCCAGCCCATTCCCTGGAAACGGAATCAGATCGGTCACCATCTCGTTCGGGGCAACACCATCTCTCACTGCGAACAGGCCGGCATCGTGGGGAGTCTGGGAGCCGCCTTCAGCACGGTGACAGACAATGTCGTGCATGACATCCATGTGCGGCGATTGTTTACCGGCGCAGAAATGGCTGGGATTAAATTTCATGGGGCGATCGACACCACGATCGCTCGGAATCGGCTCTATCGCTGTTGCCAGGGATTGTGGCTCGACTGGATGAGCCAGGGCACGCGGGTATCGGGCAACCTGTTTTACGACAACCCGGATCGGGACGTTTTCATGGAGGTGAATCACGGACCGTATCTCATCGACAACAACCTCTTTCTTTCCCGCGTCAGTCTGCTCGACCTTTCCCAGGGCGGGGCCTATGCGCACAATCTTTTCGCCGGCAAAATTATCAGCCGACCGGAACTGAAACGGGAAACCCCATTTCATCCGCCGCACTCCACGGCGATCGCCGGGCTTTCACGAATCGAAGGTGGCGAGAACCGTTTTTTTCACAATTGGTTCGTGGGCGATGGATCCAGCCTCGAGCCGGGCGGCGAGCAGTTGGATCCGAAGACGGCCGGCGGTTTTGGGCTTTGGGTCTACGATTTCCGGCCCGCTCCGCTGCAAACCGGGGGCAACGTCTACAGCCGGGGCGCCCGTCCGTATTCGAACGAAACGGAAGCTGTCGTGGTTCCCGGGGCGGACCAGACGCTTGTCTGGGAAAGTCGCGAGGGTCGTGAAAGCGTGCTGATCAGGCTGCCGGCCTGGACCAACCGGGCGGGCTTTGCCCCGGTGACGAGCGCCTTGCTGGGCCGGGCGAAACGATCGGACTGCGCGTATGAAGCGCCCGACGGTTCGCCGTTGCAGGTGGACGCGGACTATTTTGGCCGGCGGCGAGAAAGTGCGAATCCGACGCCGGGCCCATTTGCGGATCTCAAGGGGGAGCCCATTCGAATCCACATCCCGTGACCATGAAGCGGATTGCGTTCAAGATGAAACTGAAGCCAGGCTGCGAGGCTGAGTACCGGAGGCGTCACGACGCGATTTGGCCGGAGTTGTCCCAGGTGCTGGCGGAAGCGGGCATTTCTGACTACTCAATCTTTCTCGACCCGGAAACGTTGGTTTTGTTCGCTGTGCAAAAGCAGGCGGAACATTCGACGGCGGATCAACTGTCCGGGCATCCCGTGGTCCAGCGGTGGTGGCGGTACATGGCGGACATCATGGAAACGAACCCGGATCACTCGCCGGTTTGCCGGCCGTTGATTGAAGTTTTTCGCGCGGACTGAGAATTTGCGCGTCAGCGCAACGGGGTGCGTCGAACTGGCTGGCGCCGTCGCGATCGGGCGTCGTGTTCGCCCTGACACCACCGACGTTGGGGAGCAAAGATCGACAGTCGAGGCGATGGCCCGACGGCTGCTATTGGGAGGTTCATGCATGAGATGAGTTGGGATCAGCCATGAAAGAACCAATCGACAGCCGGCAGTTGCGAGCGTTTGTGACCCTCGCCCGCACAGGGAGTTTCACGGTGACAGCGAAGGAGCTTTTTCTCTCGCAGTCCGCCGTCAGCCATTCGATGAAGGCGCTGGAGACGGACGTGGGATGTCGTCTTTTTGACAGGGTGGGCAAAAGGGTGTTGCTGACCCAGGCGGGGGAAACGTTGCTGCAGCATGCGAGTCGGATCCTGGCGGAGATGGTTGCAGCGCGGAGCGGGTTGGAGCAACTGGGGAAGTGGGGCATGGGCCGGCTGCGAGTGGCTGCGGGCGGCGCCTTGTGTCAGTATCTGCTGCCGGCGGTGCTGCGGGAGTTCAAGGAGAAGTATCCGAAATACCTGGTGATGGTGGATCAGACGGAGCCGGCCCGCGTCCTGGAGCAGATCCGGGCGAACGTGGTTGATCTGGCCTTCACGCTGGAACCGCGGGAGGAGGATCAGATTCATTTTGAACCTTTGTTTTCGGACGAGCTGATGTTTGCGGTGCATCCGCAGCATCCGTGGGCGAAGGCTGGCCAGGTGGTGCGGGCTGACATTCCGAGGCAGAACTATGCGCTTCAGCGGCGCAATACGCCGACCTATCGCGCGATTGAGGAATACTTCGCGGAAGACGAAATGGTGTTGAACACGACGATCGAGGCCGGGAGCGTCGAAGCGATTAAGGAACTGGTGAAGTTCGGGCTCGGCGTGGGTATTCTTGCACCTTGGACCGCCCGGCGAGAGGTCGAGCACAAGAGCATTGTGCTGCTGCCGTTGGGACGAAGAAAGCTGAAGCGCAACTGGGGGTTGGTGCACTGGAGGGGCCGCCGGTTGACGCTCGCGGAGGAAACCTTCTTGTCATTGTGCAAGTCCAGCGCCGGTGGCTTGGCGGAGCCAAACTCGAACTAGTCACCCGCGAACGCGGCGCTGACGTCCGGCGAAATTCGAGTCCTGACGAGCAGAAATGCTGTCGCCGAGGCGGAGCTCGATGGCGACTTTGAAGAAAACCAGGATTCGCCTGGCCAAATGCATATCCGTGCAGCAGGGTTACGCTCGGATATGCCTTTTCTAAAACTATTGATGGCCGACTGGGGCGTCGCCAAATGGGGATTGCTTCTCCCGTCTCTGATCGTTTTTGTTCCCACGCCGGCGCACGCGCAGTTTAGTTATCGAACGAATGGAGGAGCGCTAACCATCACTGGTTACAGCGGCGCGGGTGGTGTCGTGGCAATTCCCACCGCGATTGACGGCCTGCCAGTTTCAATGATTGGCGACTATGCTTTCGACTACGACACCAACCTGCTCAGCGTGACGATCCCGGGGAGCGTCAGCCAGATTGGAACCAATGCTTTTGCGTTTTGCACCAGCATGACCAACGTTGCGCTTGAGACCGGGATCTCGCGCATTGGGGACGGGGCGTTCGGGGGGTGCCGGAGTTTGAGCCAAGTCAGAATTCCGAGCACGGTTACCAGCGTCGGCGCCTATGCTTTTTCGTCATGCACCAATCTGAGTGCCATTGAAGTTGATCTGCTGAATCCGTCCTACCGGAGTGTCGACGGCGTGTTGTTCGACAAGGGGCAGGCCGTCTTGATCCAGTATCCGAATTTTAGGGGCGGAACTTATTTTGTTCCGGAGAGCGTCACCAAAATCGGCGATGGGGCGTTCTACTTTTCGAGGCGATTGACCGGATTGCGCCTCCCGAACGGCGTTACCAACATTGCGGACTACGCGTTTTCTTACTGCACGAGCCTGCAACGTGTCACCATGCCTGATCGTGTCACCCGCATCGCTGACTACGCGTTCTCTTACTGCACGAGCCTGACGAACGTGGCGATTCCTTCCAGCGTGCTCGCCATCGGAAATTATGGTTTTGCCGGCTGCACGAGTCTCGCCGCGGTTACCATTGCCACCAACGTGACCACGATCGGGAGCTATGCATTCTATGGCTGCGTCAGCTTGACCAGGGTGACTATTCCTTCGAGCGTCACCAATCTCGGGAGCGGTGCATTCAATTCCTGCACAGCGCTGAAAGGCATCTATTTTCAAGGCAACGCTCCAGAATACCGAAATAATGCTCCTTTGGGTGGTGCCGACGATGCCGTCGTGTATTACCTGGCCGGCGCTAGCGGTTGGGGGGCGACCTATGGTGGGCGGGTAAGCGTCCTTTGGGACGCGCAAATCGAGGCGCGCGGCCCGATGTTTGGCGGTGTTGGTGAACCACCCGGATTTAACATTGTCGGATCGAGTGATCTTGTGGTCGTGGTTGAAGTTTGCACGGATTTAGGCGCTCCGGCGTGGTTGTCAGTCGCCACCAACACACTGGCCGGAGGTAAATTCTATTTTGCGGATCCGCACCCGGGTGGCAGTATCTCCCGCTTTTACCGGCTACGTTCACCCTAGGTAGGGAATCCTTTCGTCCTTTCGATTTGGAAGAAAGATTTCCGACAAAAAGGTGGACACGGTCCGGGCTTCTTGAGACCTTCCGGCAGGGGAGGAAACAGTTATACCGACGTATTAATATGTTCAAACCGATTTCAAAACGATCCGCCGTGATCGCTCCATTCCTGCTGGCGGCCTCCCTCTGCCAAGCAAACCTCGTCAACAATGGCGGCTTCGAAACGGGTGATTTCACCGGGTGGTCCCAGGTTGGGAACACGGCGTTCACGGACGTGTCCGCGGGCACTTTCGATTTTTACGGTCCGCGCTCCGGCAACTACCACGCGCATTTTGGCGCCATTGGCACACTGGGCGGAATTCTTGAGCAGGTGATGTCGACGGTCCCCGGGCAGAACTACAAGTTCGACTTTTGGGTTGGATATGGAGGCGGGGCCCCGTCGGAGCTCAATATTTCGTGGAATGGAAGCGTAGTGCTTGGACTCATTGATCCGGCAGGCTTCGGCTGGAATCACTATTCGTTCACGATGGCCGCGACGGGATCGTCGACTCCCATTCAGTTCCTATTCCATAGCCTTCCTTCCTATTTTCACCTCGACGACATCAGTGTGGAGGCGATTCCCGTGCCCGAGCCTTCAACCTACCTGGCTGGGGGGTTGATGGCGCTGGTTTGTGGGTTCCATGGAATACGCTCATGGCGAAGTCGAAGAGCAATCAGCTGAATTGAGCTAGGTGCCCCGCATTCCGAGGCGGCGAGGGGAGCGGTCTCAAAATATCGATACCTTCGGCGCCGGACTTTTTCTCCCGCAGAGTGGCACGGGAACCTCTGTTTGAGACGGCCGGGATTGTAAAATGCGCAAAGCCATTTTCGTGTTTCTTGTCTTGGTGGCCTTGGGAATGGGTGCGCTGGGAGGTCGCTTTTTCTATCGGCAATGGTCAACGCAGGCAGCGGTCAGAAACGCCCGGAAAGCGATTGCCACGTCGGACTACAACCAGGGTTTGCTCTGGCTGCGGAAGGCAATCGCAGCCGATGCTCGCAACGTTGAGGCCGTCCGATTGCTGGGCGACTTTGCCGATTGGTCCCAGGCTCCGACGGCGGTATTCTGGCGCCAACGGTTGGTAGAGTTAGAACCTCGGTCGACGACAAATCTCCTTCTCCTGACCCGGGCGGCCGTTGTTCAGAAGGATTATGTGATCGCAAAGCAGGCGCTCGACAGAGTGGATTCGGCGGGGCGAAAAACCGCCGAGTATCACAAGTGCGCCAGCAGTTTTGCCATTGCAACGGGTCAATCTGGCGAGGCAGAGAAGAGCCTGGCGGAGGCCATCCGAGTTGATCCGCGGAATCCAATCCTTCGACTCAATCTGGCTTTGATCCACCTCCGGGCGGGAGATCCTCAAGTTTCCGTCTCGGCCCGTCGGACGATGGAAATGTTGGCGACCAACGCCGAGGTTCGGTCGGAGGCGCTGCGTCAGCTTGCGTTAGACGCGATTCGACTCACCAACTACGCCCGGGCACTGAGCTTCAGTTCTGAATTGGTCGAGGGAACCAACTTCGTGCTCGCGGACCGACTCCTCCAGCTTGATTCAATGCGGGGCGCACAGAGTTCCCTATTTACCCCGACCTTGACTGGAGTTCAGCACCGCGCCGCTACCAATCTGCCGATGGCGTTTGAATTTGGGGTTTGGACTTTTCGGACGTCGGGGCCTCTTCAGACGCTGGCATGGATGCAGACCGTGCCGCCGAATCTTCGTTCGAACCTTCCGTTCTCGATTCTCGTGGCGGACTGCCATATGGCGACGACCAACTGGCAAAGTTTGGAGGCCCAGATCAGCACACAGAATTGGGGTGACCTCGACTATCTTCGGCTGGCGATGTCGGCTCGGGCTCTCCGTGGCCAGCATCTGGACACAGCATCCAAAGCAATCTGGGCTAGGGCGTTTGCGGCTGGTCGCGCACGTCTGGAGAGGCTGAAATCTTTGGAACGACTGACGTCAGAGTGGAACTGGCCGACGGAGCGTGAGGCAGTTTGGTGGGAGCTGGTGAGTAAATTCTCAGACCAGGCGGCGGCTGAAAAACTCTCCCGCTCGCTGTACTTTGCCGGCCAGACGCGGTCGCTGCTTGCACTTTACTCGTGGGCGGTGAAGGCGGATCCGAGCGACCTCGCTAGCAAGAATAACTTGGCGTTCATTGCATTGTTGTTGGACGCCCGGGAACATCGGCCCAATGAGCTGGCCCGGGAGGTTTACGAACAGGAGCCGGACAACCCGTCGTTTGCGTCGACCTACGGTTACTCATTGTATTTTCAGAAGAAGGCAAAAGAGGCCCGAAAAGTCTTGGACCCGCTCTCGCTGAAGCTGCTGCGCGACCCCAGTTTGGCTGGGTGCTACGGAGTCATCCTCGCGGCGACGGGCGAGCCAACGAAGGCGCAGGAGTGTCTGGACTTGGCAGCCAAGGGACGATTTCTTCCGGAAGAAGCCGCCTTGTTGCAGCGCGCCAGGCGGTAGTCGCTCTACTGCTGTGACACGGTTTTCGCGACGATGTCGTGTCCGCGGGCGCTGAGGTGTCCGTCACCGAGAAAGACGGACGGCCCGCCCTGGGTTGCCGCCTGCTCGAGGGCGGGAAGCAGATCGACCACGGGCCACTGGCGTTGAGCCGCCCCGGCGGCCAGTTGGTCTTCCAGCCAGCGCTGGTAGCGACCCGGGAGCGAACGGGGGTGCATGATCGCGGAACTGCCGGGCATCAGAACCAAACCGAAGGAGATGTTCCTCGACCGACAGTTGGTGGAGAGACGCTCGGTGAGTGCCCAGAACAGGGCAAGGCTGCCGGCTTGTGGCGCAGCGAAGTCGACGGGCGGATGCTGGAGTCCGAGTGCGCCGCGGTGGATGAGTTGGACCACGGCGCTCCGGCGCGCGAGGCGGGTGAGGAGGTCGGGACGCCAATCGGGTCCCGCCATGGCGCGGGCGAGATCGAGGGTCGCATCGCTGGCCGGTTTGGGCGTGCGCGGGACGGGAGTGTTGGTTAGGACGAGTTGGCGGTCGGCGAGAACGAAGCGGCCTTTGGCCATCTGCGCCTGGAGCGGATGAATTCGGGAGTTGTCGAGCAGATCATTGGCGAGGCAAACCACGAGGCGGAGCGCGGTGACGTTCGTGCGGCGTTTGAGCTCCTGTTCGGCCAGCAGAACTTCCTGATCCGTGCTGTAGCCGGGGATGCCGCAGTTGATGAATTGAACGGCGTCGGCCGAACGGGGCGCGGATGAGTTCAGGCGGGCGACGAAGGTCTCCGCGTCGTTCACGCCGAGGCCGAAGGTGAAGCTGTCTCCGATGAAAAGAACCTCGCGGGCGGCCGGGCTGGGGGAGAACTGTCCGGGCGTCTTTCGAAAGCCACGGCTGTCGATGGCATAGGTGACGTCAAAACCGGCGTAACGGTGCTGACCGGACCACTGGGGCGCAAGGCGCCAGCCGAGGGCTTCATCGTAGTGGAGGAACCCGTCGGTCAGTTGCTGGGGCGCGTTTGTCCTGGCTTGGAAGAAACGGGCCGCGATCTCGGCGAGGGCGAGGGCGGTGAGGACGGCACCGGTCGTGGCGATGGCGGTAAAGAGCTGCTGCCGGGAGCGCTTCAAGGGCCTGCTCCTTATTCCTCGCCGCGTTTGAGGCCGAGCTTGTCCATCAACTCGTAGAGCGTGGGCCGGCTGATCCCGAGGTCGCCGGCGGCGGGACTGATCTTGCCGTTGTGCCGGCGGAGGGCCTGGGTCACGAGCTCGCGTTCCAGGTTCTCCCGCGCCTCTTTGAGAGTGCGGATGGCGCTGAGCCCGGTTTGATCGCCGAGTTCGAGATCGGCGGCGGTGACCTGGGTGCCGTCGGCCATGATGACGCCACGTTTGATGCGGTTTTCGAGCTCCCGGACGTTGCCTGGCCAGGGGTAACGCTCGATGGCGAGGGTGGCGTCCTTGCTGAACCGGAGTTCGCCACGGGAATTTTGTGTGCCGAACCGGCGGAGGAACGACCGGGCCAAGGGGATCAAGTCGTCACGGCGATCACGCAGGCTGGGCAATTTCACCACCACCACGGCCAAGCGGTAGAAGAGATCCTCGCGAAAGCGGCCCTCCGACATCGCCTTTTTCAGATCGACGTTGGTGGCGGAGACGACGCGCACATCAATCTCGATGGGCTGCCGGCCCCCGACGCGTTCGATTTGTTGTTCCTGAAGGAAGCGGAGGAGTTTGACCTGGAGTTGCGGTGGGACCTCGCCGATTTCGTCGAGAAAGAGGGTTCCGCCATTGGCGGTTTCGATGCGGCCTTTGCGCTGAGTATGGGCGCCGGTGAAGGCGCCCCGTTCGTGCCCGAACAGCTCGCTCTCGAGCAACGTGTCGGGAATCGCGCCGCAGTTGATGGCCACGAAAGGCCCGTCGCGCCGAGGGCTGCGGGCGTGGATCGCGCGCGCGGCCATTTCCTTGCCGGTGCCGCTTTCACCGGTCAGGAGGACGGAAGCGTCCGTGGCGGCGACCTTGCGGATGCTGGTGAACACCTCCTGGATTTGCGGGCTGATGCCGAGCATGCCTTCAAACGTGTCCTCGGTGAACTGGCGGCGAATTTCGCGGTATTCGCGCTCGAGTTGTGCGACGTGGAAACAGCGTTTGAGAATGTGCGTGAGCTCGTCGATGACCACCGGCTTGGACAGGAAATCGAAGGCGCCCTCGCCGACGGCGCGGAGCGCGTTGGCCTTTTCGGACTGGCCGGACACGATGACGACCTTGACTTGGGCGTCGAGCGCGCGCAGTTCGGCCAGGGTGGCGAGACCTTCGGTCGGATCGCCCGGGGCGGGTGGCAGGCCGAGATCGAGCAGAACCACCATGGGATGGACGCGTCCGAAAGCTTCGACCGCGCTGGGGCGATCCTCGGCCAGAGTGACGTCGTAGAGTTGGGCCAGGGCCCACTTCATTTGGGAGCGAATCTCTTCATCGTCGTCGACGATCAGCAGAGCCGGCTTCATGCGGCACCTCCGGCCATGGGCAGCAGGACGCGGAACGTGGTGCCCGCTCCTGGTTCCGTCTCAACTTCGATCCTTCCGTGGTGTGCTTCAACAATCATGCGGCTGTGAAACATGCCAATGCCGATTCCACGTTTCTTCGTGGTTTGAAACGGCTTGAACAGTTGTTTCTCGACGAAATCCTGACTCATTCCGCAGCCGTCGTCACGGACAACGATGACCGCCCAGTCGCCTTCCCGCAGGGTTTCCAGATGAATTTCCCCCGGCTTACCCTGAAGCGCTTCGCGGGCGTTAAGCAAGAGATTGGTCACCACCTTCGCGATTTGCTCCCGATCCGCGCGCACCTTCGGAACGTTGCCAAACGATCGGAACAGCCGAATCCCGCTCGGCTCCCCGAATCCAGCCAGGGCATCGACCAGGGCGTCATTGAGATCGATGTCGGCGGCGCGGACCTCGAGTTCGCGCCGGAGAAGCCCGAGTCGCTGGATCAAGTCGTTGATGTGGTCGACGGTCTTGCCCACCGCCCGCAGCGCGTCCTGGCGGAATTCCGGATTGTCGAAATGCACCGGGAGGTTCTGGAGCATCAACGAGAGGGTTGAGGCGGTGTTCTTCAAATCGTGAACGAAGAAAGCCGACATGGCCTGGAAAGCCTCGAGTTGTTTGCTTTCCATGAGATGTTGGCCGAGGCGGAAGTTCAGCATCGCGGACGCCAGCTGGTCGGCCACGCACTTCAGCAAGTCCAGATCCTCGGAAGAGAAGGGGCGGCCGGCGACGCGATCGCCGACCATGAGCAGCCCGACTAGTTGTCCGCGGGCCATGAGCGGAGCGCCGATCCGATGTCCCCCCAGCTCGAAATGGTCCGGATTGATCCGGCGCAGCGCCTGGGCCCAGGCTTCGGCAGCGCCATCGATGTCGACCGGTGCAGGCTGCTGGCGCATCTGTTCGATGATCTCGGCCGTGTTCTCCACGGGCAGGACCCGTGCGCCGTCGCCGTCGACGAGCGAAGTCGAAGCGGCGAAAAACAGGCGGCGGCGTGATTCGTCAACCAGCCAAAGCGTGACGGAGAGAGCGGAGCAAGTTTCGGCGATCCATTTGACCACGGTGCGCGCGTAGTCGTCGGGATTGACGATGGACGCGGTGCGGTCGGTGAACTGCGCCCAGATCTGTCGGTAATCGTAGGTTGGCCGGCGGAGGTGTCGGCTGACGAAGATGCGGAAGGCCTGGCGGGTTCGATCGGAGAGCAGCACCATGCCGAGCGCGGCGAGGAGGACGATGACCGTGGCGGCCTGCCAGACGGTGCCGAGCTGGTGTTCGACATTGCCGACCCATTTGGCGAGCACGCCTACGGCAAGGAGGTAGGCGCCGACGAAGATGGCGGTGATGGAATTGGAGAGGAGCGTGTGGGATGGATAGACATCGACCTTGAAAAAGCCGGCGCGGAGGACACCCACAAGGATTAACAGACCGCCGAGCGTCACGGCGATGGCGTCGAGAACCAGCAGCGACGGTTCGAGCGTGGAGCTGAGAAAGGTTTGGCTGTGGCTGTAGACGCGTTCGCCGAAAATGACGGCCACGCCGAGGACGGTATATTTCAAGCGCCAGCGCATGACGCCGACGGCGCTGCGAAATGTTCGCTCGAGGTTCATCAGGACGAGAACGGCGCCGGCGAGGCTGGTGACCTGAATGAGGGCGCCGGGCCAGCGAAGGAAAAACGTACGGGCGAGGTCTGCGGCTGGGGCGATGCGCTGGGTAAAGAGGTAGTCGTCCAGAAAAAAGGCAGCCAGGAAGACGGGCAGCGCCGTGATGGCGGCGACGCGCCACCGCCAGCGAAGAAGGAACTCGTGGTAGTTTCCGCGCGCGTAGGTTAGGCTGAAAAGGACCCAGATGGGCGGAACGAGGCTGGTGGCGAGGAGGCGCCACTGGAGCCAGGCGGCCTGGTGCGTGAGGTGCGGAGCGCGGCTGAAGGCGAAGGCACAGCTCGTCTCGGCGGCGAGCAGGAGCATGCCGAGCGCGAAGGTGATCTTCGGAATTGAAGCGGGTCGTCGCGCGAGGGCGGCGACAGCCAGCACAGCGGCCATTCCAATCCCGGAAAGGAGGAGGCCGGAACTCAGATTCACAGGCGGCTCAAGGGCGGGGGCGTGGCCTACTTCAACTCGGTCAGGAGGCGCCGCACTTCGACGGCGCGTTCTCCGGTGGCTTCGATGGCGAGGAATCGATCAAACGCGCGCCGGGCTTCATCCGGCTTTTTCAGCTGCTGCTGGGCGAGCCCGAGATAATACCAAACCGCGGGGTCCACGGCCCGTTTGCGGGAGCTTTCGGTGAGGAGTTGAACCGCCCGCGTGAAGTCGGAGCGCTTGTAGGCGATCGTGCCGAGGAGCGTGGCGATTTCGGGATCGTCTGGCCGCGCCTGACGTAGGTGGTTGGCAATCTCCTGGGCTGCGGCGAGGGAATCGGGGCGCGCGGACTGCAGCGTGGCCAAGCGGAGCAAGGCTGGAGAGAAGCCGGGATAGAGGGCGACGAGTCGGGTGTACGTTTGTTCCGCGGCAGCCGGGTTGTTCTGCTGTTCGTGCAAGGTGCCGGCCGCCATCAGGACCGCCGGATTGTCGGCATCCGACTTTAGCCACTCCCCAACCGCGGCGGCCGATTGTTTGAGGCGGGCCGGATCCTTGAAGAGCGACGACAGCGTCAGCCAGCGCTTGCCGGCGTCGAGGCGGGCGAACGGTTTGCCCAGGCCGAGGGCGCGTTGCATGGAGGATTCTGCCTCCGGGATTTGCCCGTTGCCGTATTGGGCGAGGGCGAGATCATACAGGACCTCGGGGTCATCCGGGCGCTTGCGGCTGCTCTCCAGCAACAGGCTGGCGGCCCAAGCCGAGTCGCCGCTGGCCAGCGCAATGGCGCCCAGCACGTGCCCCATGTTCGGATCTTCAGGGGAGGCCTCCCGGGCGGCCCTGGCCAGTTCAAGCGCCTTTTTCGGATTCTTCATGCGCTCGGCATAGATGCGCGCCGCCCGTGCCATCGCGACGACGTTGCCTTTGTTCGCGGCAATGGATCTTTCGTACATCGCCAGGGCCTTGTCGAAATTTCCTTTGCGTTCCTCCAGCACCGCGAGACGTCCGGCGATGATGGGGTCGCCTGGGTTCTCCGCGAGCTGCTTTTCCATTTGGGCGATGGCCGCAGCGTCCGCCTTGGAGACATCGAGATTCAGCAACTGCAGGCGGCGCTGGGCTTCGTCCTTGCCGGCGTAGTTCTTGGGCAGCGTGGTGGCCCGGGTGAGCGAGGCGCGGGCACCACCTTCATCGCCCATCATGGATTGGATCATGCCCAGGTGATAGAACACCTCGGGCTCCGCGCTCAGCTTTTGGGCGCTCTGTTGAACCATGCCGAGGGCCCAGCCGTATTCCCGTCGCTTGTAGAGGATCCAGCCCAGGGTATCGGCGATAATCGGATCGTTCGGCATCAGTTCCCGTGCTTTGCGGGCGGCTTCGTAGGCCTGGTCCGGGAGGTTGAATTTCTCCGCGTAAAGGGTTGCGAGGTTGTTCAACGCGGCGGCGAAGTCCGGTTTGATCTTGAGCAGATCTTCATACGCCTGCCGGGCGGCGGAATGATTGTTGAGGGCGGTTTCCAGCATGCCGATCTGCATGAGCAGGCCGACATCCTTGGGGCTGCGGGCCAGCGCCTCCTTGAGCGAAGCCAGCGCCTCGGGTGCCCGTCCGCCTTGCGTCATGACTTGGGCCAGCAAAATGGTCGCCTCGGCGGAATCGCCGGGCTCGGTCTGAATGGCCTTGCGCAGGCTGGCCTCTGCCTGAGCGAAATTGGTCTGCGCCAACTGCACGCGGGCCTGGAGCACGAGCGGTGCAGCCGCTTTGGGCCGCTGCTGAATTTCCCCCTGGACCCGGGTCAGCGCGTCGGAAAGCTTCCGTTCCTCAAGGTCCAACTCGATCAATTGTTCAAAGGCCGGGTAATAGTCCGGGGCCAACTCGCGGGCACGGCTGAAGGCCTGTCGCGCCTCGGCGCGGCGGCCGGCCCGGCGGTGCAGTGCACCGATGACCTGCGGCCCCTGCGGGTTTTTGGGGAAGAGTTGAGTGAACCGGTTGTAGATGTTCAGTGCCTCCACGTTGTTGCCCCGCAGCGCGTGCGCATCGCCGAGCATGAGATACGCCCGCCCCACCTGCGGCTTTTGCCGGACAAGGTCCGTCATTTTCGTGACGACCGGGGTCGTGTCGCCCTTGCGCAAATTCAAGTCCGCCTCCAGCAGCAGTGCATCAGTGTACTCGGGATTCAAGGTGACGGCTTGATTCAAGCTGGCCAGGGCCTTGTTGGCGTCGTTGTTGAGGAGTTGGGCCAGCGCCAGGTGATAGTGGGCAGCGGCCACGCCGGCGTGGATGCGCGCCAGTTTTTCCAGCTCGGCGAGGCCGCCGGCCGGATCTCCCTTCACCAGTTGCAAACGCCCGTTCATAACGAGTGCTTCATAGTTGACCGGATCCATCGCCAGCACCCGCTTGAGCACCTCTGCGCAGTCGTCATATTTCTTTCGCGCGAAATTCATCTGGGCCTGGAGCAGGCTGGCCGGCAGGTAATCCGGAGCCTTCTGCACCACTTCCTCCAGAAGCTTTGTCGCGCCCTGCTCGTCGCCTGTGTCGCGCAGAAACTCAACGTAGCGCAGCGTGGTCACGGAGCGCGGCGGGGACAAATCCGCTGCCGCCTTCAACGATTGTCCCGCGGCAGCGACGTCGTTTTGGCGGAGGCGAAGGTTGGCCATCAATTCGTGCGCGATGGCGAGTTTTGGGTTCAGCTCCAAGGCGCGCTTGTATGATTCTTCCGCGCCCTTCAGGTTGTCCTGACGGAACGCCAGCGTGCCGATGGCGAGGTGATAGCCCGCTGCCCGCTCGGCCCTTGGCCGCAACGATTCCAGCCGAGCTGCCGCCTCGCGCCAATCGTTCGTGCCCACGGCCGCCTGACTGTAGAGAACCAGAGCCTCATCCGAGTCCGGCTTGGTTTGCAGAACGACGTTTGCCTCGTCGCGGGTTTCCTTGAACTTCCGGCTGGTCAGATAAATGCGGCCCATCTTGAGATGGAGATCCTCGTCGGCCGCGCCAAGATCGGCCGCCTTCTTGAGAAAACCGAACGCCTTGGGAATGTTGCCCTGTTGGAAGTAGATGTCGGCCAGGCGCCGAACCGCCTGCGCATTGCCGGGATCCAGCCGGCCTACATTGAGATACTCAATCTCGGCCTTCAGATAGTCGCCTTGGGCAACATACTCGCCGCCGCGCTTGAGGTGTCCTTGGACCTTGGAGGCCTTGGAACATCCCGCCAACAGCGCCACCAGCAAGGCCGTGGCAGTCATCGATTTTGCCCAGGTCTGTTTCATAGGTTCTTTCATGCCAAACTCGCTCACCGAGTATCAGGGCTATTACGTCATCAACTGACAACACTTTAATCGGCAAGGACGTCAGAGGCGAGTCCGCGGGTCAAGCTCCGGATTGCATCACCCTGCCGTCGGGTGTGATTAAAAACGGGTGATCCAACGGACCGTCTCACCCCACCCCGGCCCTCTCCCCGTTGAGGGGAGAGGGAGTCGCGTGGGGCGCGAGCTAAACGCGTTGCACCCTCACCCGCATTTAATTGCACCCCCTGCCGTCGCACAAGACTCCCGGTCCACGCAGCGGCGGCTATTCGTCCATCGCGTTCAACTCCGTCCGCGCCGCGCCTTTTCGTCCGGTGTCCCGACAAACCCCACGACGGGCCGCAGCGACAAATTCAATCAAACGCAACGAAGGTTCCGCGCCGAACAATCCCCGGGCCGATTCAATCCGTTCGCGCAGCGGTCCCTCGCCGCGAAAGAGGTGGTGGTAGATCTGTTTCAGCTCGAGCCGATCTTCCGCGCTAAATCCAGCCCGGCGCAGGCCGACGATGTTCAATCCGCAGATGCCGTTGTTGCCGCGCGCGATGGCGAACGGGGGCAGATCTTTGCTGATGGCCGCCCCCCCCTGCATCATGGCCAGGGAACCAATGCGCACGAACTGATGAACCAGGCAGTTGCCCGAGATAAACGCGCGGGTTTCGATGGTGACGTGGCCAGCCAGCAGCGCGCCTCCGGCGACGATGACGTGATCGGCGAGCAGGACATTGTGCCCGACGTGACAATGCTGCATCAGAAAACAGTTTGATCCGATCACGGTGTCTTCCGTCAGCTTGTTCGAACGATGCACGGTGACGTGTTCGCGAAAGACATTCTGATCGCCGATGCGCAGGCGGGTGGGTTCGTCCCGATACTTCAAGTCCTGGGGAGCGTCGCCGATCACGCAGCCGGTATGAAACCGGTTGCGTGCGCCGATGGTGGTGCGTCCCGTCAGATGCACGTGGGGGCCGACGATGCAGTCGGCTCCGAGGGTGACATGCTCATCAATGACCGAGTAGGGGCCCACCACAACGGTGGGATCGAGCCGGGCGCCCGGATGAATGACAGCGGTGGCGTGGATCATGAGTAAAAATAGCCAAGTTCGCGGAGCGAAGCGTAATCCTTGGGGCGGTCGGGCGTCGAGCGTCCAAGAATGACATGATCCAAGACCTCGATTTTGAGCAGTTGACCAGCCCGAATGAGATCGCGTGTGACCTTGATGTCAGCCTCTGATGGCACCGGGTCGCCGCTCGGATGGTTGTGCGCCAGCACGATGGCGGCGGCGCCGGCGGCGATGGCCGCCCGAAATACTTCACGCGGGTGAACCAAAAGAGTGTCGAGCGTGCCTTGGGAAATCTGGTCAACGCGGATCAGGCGTCGGCGGCTGTTGAGGTGGACCACCTGAAAGTTTTCCACCGTGTGCATTCGATTGTCTTCGCGGAGAAGTTCCGCGATCCGCTCGGGCGTGTCCAGGAGCGGGGCTTCCTCGCGAATCTCGGCCGCCATTCTCCGGGCCAGCGTGAACGCGGCCTTGAGCGCGATGGCTTTGTCGCGGCCGATGCCTTTCACGGTGCGCAAGTCGTCGACCGAAGCGCGGGCCAGGTTTTCCAGGCTCTGGAATCGGTTGAGCAGGTTCTGTCCGAGGTCAAGGGCGGAACTGCCACGCGTGCCGGTGCGAAGGAGAATGGCGATGAGTTCGGCCTTGGACAAATTTTCGGCTCCGTACGTGAGCAGGCGTTCCCGCGGGCGATCTCCGGTCGGAAGATCGCGGATGCGGATCGGGACTTGGGTATCAACGCTCATTGGCCCCCAATGAATCGCAGAAGCTTCGGCGCAAGGCAAGGCGGGAGGGTGGCGCGGGAGCGATGCGATCGGAAGGGGCGGTCAACCGTAACAAGATCGTGCCCCGTAACGCCCGCATCCTGCGGCCGGTGGCGACGCGTCCTGCATCGAGGTCGTGTTGGTGAAAGCGGTTTCGTGGAAGCTTTCACGAGTTTCGCACTCGTGCCAACTGACTCATGAACCCGCGACTGGAGCGGACGGAACGAATGTCGTCGGCCTGCGTGGGGCGGGCCGGCGACTTGATTCGTCGGTGACTAATTCGTCCGAGTTTCCGATAGCCACGTCTGGAGATCCGCGCTGGAAGTGAAATCCAACAGAGCCTCCGCCAAGGCTTCGAGGTTTTCGGTCGAGAGTCCGTTGATCTCCGTCTGGGTGGCGGGATCCACGAAGCCGATCCGCCGCTGTAATTGGCGGACGACGAGCCTCAAGCACTCGCCTCGACGCCCTTCTTTGATGCCCTCTTCGCGGCCTTCTTGGCGGCCTTTCCGCCAGCCCTCTTCTCGACCCTTCTCCTCCCAACTGGTTGTAATTTCCAACATTCTGGACCTTTCGTTCGTGCTCAGGACTGTATCGGCCTCCCGTTGAAACCGCAACGCTTCATCGGGGTTGAGCCGCAAATAGGTGTCGATGAACCCACCGATGAGTTTCATTCGGGCGGGATCCAGTCGAAGCGTGGTCAGGAGGCGCAGGCATTCCAACTTCACACGTGGTCGCTCCTCGGACGCCATTTGCATGCGTGCCATCAAAGCCGCTGCGACCGGGTTGGGGCGTCGCAGGTATTCGCGCCACGATAATCGCTGCAGTTGTATACTCCGGAATTTGAAGTGGAGGACCTCGAGATCCGGGAACTCGACCCGATACTCGGTGGGCTCCGGCCGCGCTCCTTCGTGCGAGAAGACGGCCACCGGATAGACCGGTAGCGCGTGTTTTTCGTGCAGTCGGGCGAAGTAGCGAAACATGCGTCGGCCGAATCCGGCCTGTACCTGTGCCTGGTTTTCGACATGCACGAGGAAGCAATTGCCTGCGGACTGGGTCGATCTAACGGAAAATTTTTCGAATCGCTGCGGCGAGCGAAAAATTCGAACCGCCTTCCGCTTCAGGTTGAACGGATCTCGTAGGGGGCGAATTCGGCGCGAAGATAAGGCGGGAGATGGGCCTTGAACCGGGCGCAGTCGCCTTCGTAGTCGCGCTCGACGACTTGGGCGACGGCGTGCAGGCGGGCGATGACGGCGGACTCGGAATGGGGGATGGCCAGTTCGACGAGCTCGCGGACGGGCTTGAGCATCGTGCTGAGCTCGGCCATCAGTTCGGGCATGCCTTCGCCGGTGCGGGCGGAAAGCGCAACGGACTTTGGAAAGCGGTCGGTGTAGGTGCGGACGATCTCGCGGGATTCGAAGCGGTCGATCTTGTTGAACACCATCAGCGTGGGCTTGCCGGCGCCGCCGATTTCGTCGAGCACCTGATTGACGGCGAGGATTTGTTCCTCGGCTTGGGGATGGCTGAGATCAACCACGTGCAGCAGCAGTTCGGCCTGGACCACTTCCTCCAGCGTGGCTTTGAACGATTCGACCAGGCGATGGGGCAGTTTGCGGATGAAACCGACCGTGTCCGTCAGCAGCACATTCTGGTTTGTTGGCAGGCGCAGGCGCCGGGTGGTCGGGTCGAGCGTGGCGAACAGCTTGTCCTCGGCCAGCGTGGCTGCGCCGGTGAGCGCGTTGAGCAGCGTGGACTTGCCGGCGTTGGTGTAGCCGACGATGGAGGCGAGCGGCCACGGGTGGCGCTGGCGTCCCTCGCGTTGGGTCTGGCGATGGCGCCGGACGGCTTCGAGATCGATCCGGATGCGGTCGATGCGTTCCTGGACTTTGCGGCGGTCGGCTTCGAGCTGGGATTCGCCCTCACCGCCGCGCATGCCGATGCCGCCCTTTTGGCGGGACAGATGGCCCCAGAACCGGGTCAGGCGCGGGAGCAGGTGCTGGAGTTGGGCGAGTTCCACCTGCAGCTTGCCTTCGCGCGTGCGGGCCCGACGGGCGAAAATATCGAGAATCAGGGAGGTGCGATCGAGAATCTTGCACTCGAAGATCTGCTCAAGGGTCCGGCACTGCGCGGCGGAAAGCTCGTCGTCGAAAATGATGGTGTCGACGTTCTGGGCCTTGCACGTGCGCGCGAATTCCTCGGCTTTGCCGGTCCCGATGAACGTGCTGGCAACGGGTGCCTCGAGCTTTTGCGTGCCGCTGCCGACGACCTCGGCTCCGGCGGTGGCGGCAAGCTCCTCGAGTTCGGCCATGGAATCCTGAAGATCCCAGGTTGAACGATCCTTGAGTTCCGCGCCGATGAGGAAGACGCGCTCCGGCGCCTTCCGCGATGTTTCGATCAATGCTTTCAAGATGGAGCGCCGTGCTTGAGCGCGAACTGACGGTGCCTTCGGAAGACGTCGCGCAGGGCCAGGGAGGTGGCGTCCTGGAGTTCCTGCAGCTCGGCGTAGACCTCAACGGCTTTGGGATTGGGCTGGGCGGTTTCCATCGTGTTCACCTCCACGAATTCGTCGGTGATGTCGTTGATGGCGACCTTTTCACCCTGCTCTCGGCGCCAGCACCAGAGGGCCTGGAGGGCGGCTCCGTAGGCGGCGCCTTCGCTGACCTTGAGCGTGACCACCTCGGCGTTGAAGATGTCGGCCATGATCTGGCGCCACACCTTGGACTTGGCGCCGCCGCCGGTGGCGCGAATCTGGGCGGGTCTCACCCCGAGGTCAGCGAGGCGTTTCAACCCGTAGTTCATGCCGAGGGTGACGCCTTCCATGGCGGCCCGGGCGTAGTGACTGGCGCTGAACGTGCGGTGATTGATGCCGATCATCACGCCGGTGCCGTCGGGAATATTCGGGGTCCGCTCGCCTTCGAGGTAGGGGAGTAAGAGGAGACCGCGGGATCCGGGCGGGACATTGGCCGCTTTGCTGGCGAAGGTCTCGTGCGTCCACTCGAAGTCCATCCGGACCATTTCCGTGGCCACCGTGACGTTCATGGTGCAGAGCAGGGGGAGCCAGCGATTGGTGGAATCGCAGAACGCGGCGATCTCGCCCTGGGGATCAACGACGGGTTTTTCGGCGCAGGCATAGATGGTTCCGCTGGTGCCGAAGCTGGCGGTGATGACGCCCTCCCGGGTGTTGCCGGTGCCGATGGCACCCATCATGTTGTCGCCTCCGCCGGCACTGACCAGAACCTCGGGTTTCAAATCGAGCTGGCGGGCGGTGACGGGGTCGAGCGTGCCGACTGGTTGGTCGCTGGGCATGAGGGCGGGCAGCTTGCCGGCGAGATCTGGATCGATGGCGTTGATGGCCGCTTCGCACCATTTGCGTTTGCGGACTTCGAGGAGCGCGGTGCCGCTGGCGTCGCCGAACTCCATCACCTTGCGGCCGGTGAGCCAGAAGTTGAGGTAGTCGTGGGGCAGGAGAACGGTGGCCAACCGGGCGTAATTCTTTGGCTCATGCTTTTTGAGCCACAGAATTTTGGAGGCGGTGAAGCCGGGGAGGACGGCATTGCCGAGGGCTCGGATGGTTTTCTTGGGGCCGCCGAGTGCCGCGGTGATCTCTTCACATTCGGCGGCGGTGGCGGTGTCGCACCAGAGCTTGGCGGGACGGATGACCTCGCCCTTGGCATCGACGGGGACGAAACCGTGTTGTTGCCCGCTGATGCCGATGGCTTTGACATCGGCGGGGCTGGATTTGGCATCGCGCAAGGCTTGGCGGAGGGCGGCGGCGGCGGCATCGCGCCAGGTGTGGGGATGTTGTTCCTTGGCGCCGGGGGGCAGGTCCGGGAGGAGGTCGTAGGCCCGGGTGGCGGTGCCGACCACCTTGCCGTTGCGGGCGTCCACGACCAGCACCTTGGTGGATTGGGTGCCGCTGTCGATGCCGATGATCAGAGTCTTCATGTTCGGTAAAGTGTTCGCAGCATAGCGACCCGCCTCCCCACTTCTCAACACCCAAACTCCCGGCCTCCTGCCACTTCGTTCTACTTGGCCCGGTTCTGGCTGAGGGGGAGGCCGGGTGAAGAATGGTTGGTGGAAGCCCGAAGTTTGGCCCGCGAATGCGGTGCTCGCAGAGAGCATGGCGTGGGAGCGGGCCGGGAGTCCCCGGCAATAAATTCCCCGTCCGGCACCGGCTGCAGCATCGGGATGCTGGAGTTGACGTGTTAAATCGTCGCTGGGCTGAGACCGGCCCGCGCCTTGCTTAGACGGCACCGTGCAGAAACAGGTTATGACTCGATCGCCATCAAATCGTCCATCCGCACCATCGGATCACGTAATCCAAATCGACTTTCGCTCCCTTTACTATTCGTTGCGGGAGCGGGCCTGGCTGGTGGCCTTGTGCTTGGTGGTGGCCGGTGCGGCGGCTTTTGCCTACCTGCAGCGAGCCCCGAAAATCTTCGAGGCGCTCGTGGTTCTGCAGGTGGAGCAGGAGGAGCAAAAGATCCTCAACATTGAGCAGTTGCAGACGGAAAACCTGCAGACCCTCGAGTTGCTCAAAACGATCGAGCAGACCCTGCAAAGCCGGGCGTTGGTCGAGCGCGTGTTCGACTCGCTGAAACTGGCGAAGAACCGCGGGTTCGTGGATCCCGCGCAGACCCCGGCGCCGACCCGCGACGATTTGCTCACGCGGATGGAGAAGATGATTTCGGTCAAGCTCCGTCGCGGCACGCGTCTGATTGACATCCGGGTGGATCACACCGATGCGCCGTTGACGGCGGCGATCGCCAATTCCCTCGTCAACGAATTCATCCGGCAGAACTTTGAGCAAAGCATGGCCGCTTCCGACGTGGCCAATGACTTTCTTTCGACGGAGTCGAAGCGTTTGAAGAAGCGGTTGGAAGCTTCCGAACAGGCTTTGCAGGCCTACAAGGAAAAGACCCAGTCGGCTTCCCTGGAAGAACGCCAGAACATCGTGGTGGAAAAGCTGAAGGAATTGAGCCAGAAGGTGACGGCCGCGAATGCCACCCGGATCGAGCGGGAGTCCGACTATCGCCAGATTCAGGCGATGGGCACCAACGTGGATGCCTTGATGGTCCTGCCGGCCGTGGCGAATGATCCCCTGATTGCCCAGATCCGCGGGCAACTCGCAAAGGCCGAATCGGACCTGGCCACGGTGAAACAGCGCTACCGGGAGAAACATCCGCGCTACCAGCAAACCCAAAGCAGCGTGGATGAATGGAGGGCCAATCTGAACAAGGCGGTGCTGAACATTCCGTTCGTGGTCAGGTCGAGCTTTGAAATCGCCCGGGCGGCGGAAGAGGCGCTCGATCACGCGCTCAAGGAGCAGGAAGGCGCCGCCATCGAACTAAACAAGCTCGCGCTGGAATTCAACTCGCTTTCCCGCGATCTGGTCGCCGACCGCGAGCTCTATGATTCCGTCCAGAAACGCATCAAGGAAACCTCCGTCACCAAGGAGCTCCGGCCGAGCAAGGTTCGGGTGATCCAGGAACCCTCGGTCCCGGAGAAGCCGGTTCGTCCGCAGCCGATCAAGGTGATCGCCCTCGCCCTACTGGCCGGCCTCGCCAGCGGCATTGGTTTGATCTTCCTTCTCAACGCCATCGACCGGTCGCTCAAGACTGTGGATGAAGCTGAGCAGTATCTCGAGCTCCCGGTTCTCGCCACCGTGCCCAAGCTGACGGGCGAGGGACAGTCCGAACAACGCCGGCTGGTGGTGGCCGAAGACGCAAACTGTCCTGAAGCCGAGGCGTTTCGGACCCTGCGAACCTCGCTTTCGATGCCGGGACGCGCCGATGATCGACGGGTGTTCCTCTTTACCAGCGCCGTGCCAGCCGAGGGCAAGACGTTTTGCTCGATGAACTTTGGCGCGAGCCTGGCCCAGCAGGGGCTGCGCACGCTGGTCATCGACTGCGATCTCCGCCGTCCGATGGTGGAAAAGTCGCTCGCCCGCAGCAATCATCGGGGCTTCGGGGTGGCGGATTATCTGTTAGGCGAAAAACCCTTCGATGCCATCCTTTTTCCCACGCAGATTGAAAATCTTTCTTACATTCCCGCCGGCATGCACTGTCCAAACCCGGCCGAGTTGCTGGCCAAGGTGGGCGTGGACGGCCTGATCGACGAAGCCCTGCAGCACTTCGACCGCGTCATCGTGGACTCTCCGCCCATTCATGCCGTCAGCGACACGCTGCTGATCCTGAACCGGGTGCAGACCGTCTGCCTGGTGATGAAGGCCCGGCACACGGCGCGAAACGCAATTCGGCGCGCGGCCAAGGTTTTGCAGGAGGCCGACGCGCCCCTGATGGGAGTGATCATGAACCAGATGCCCCGCAGCCGCGGCGGCTATTACTACGATTCCTATTACTCGTATTCCTACTACGGCTATTACTCCGACAACGAGAAGGGCCGGGGCAAGGGAGGACCCAAGAAGGGATCTGAGAAGGTTGCTGCCTGATTCACGCGCTGACGGCCGCGCATTTGATCCGGCCGCGCCAGCCACCGAAATCGGCGACCGCCGCAACTGATGCAAACTCGCCCGACAGACCTTGGTGCGCACGAGGGCATCGACGTTGAGCACCGGAGTCGTCGGCGCGAACGGCACGCGCCCGTGGATCATGGCGCCCACTCCCGCTTCGCGACCGTGTTGGTCGAAGGTCCGCGGTGGCTGCTGCTGGCAGTGTTGCTCTACGCGCCGTGGGCCTATGGCTGCACCCGGGTTTGGACCATTGACGTTCTCAACCTGGCCCTCTTCGTCATCCTCGGCTGCTGGCTGACGAAATGTCTCATCACCCGCCACCGCTCCCACGTGCCGCTGGTGCTGAGACTGGCGGTCGGATGGCTGCTCTTGCAGGGCTGGTGGATGGTGTTCAACGCGGGTTTCAGCTACGACGAAGCCTACGTGCCGCATGCGCGGCCCAATCTTCTTCCAGATGCTCCTGGTGCGGTCGATTACGACGCGGCGTGGCCGACCATGCTGGGGCTGACGGCCATGTTGGGCTTGGTCTGTTTTGCTTGTGAAATGACGGTGGACCGGCAATGGCGACGTCGGGTTTGGATCACCATGGCGCTGGCCGGTACGTCCATGATTGTGCTGGGACTCGCGCAAAAAATCTCGGGTGCGCCCGGCATTTTCTGGCAGTCAGAGGGACATGCTCCGACGTTTTTCGGAACGTTTCGATACCATGCCAATGCCGGATCGTTCATCAATCTGGTCTGGCCTTTGGCGGCCGCAATGCTCGTCCGCTCGGTTCGTCGCGAGGAAGCTCGATGGAGACAACTGGCGTGGAGTGCATGCTTGATCCTCGGCCTGGGCGGCGCCATGGCGAACACGTCACGGGCCAGCGGGCTAATCACGGTGCTCTGGCTGCTCGGTTGGGCCATCTGGCTGGTGGCCCAGGTGGTGCGCCGGCGATCCGACGGTGGCAACCCGGCGGCGGTGGTGGGTGTGGGTTTGGCGCTGGCCGCAGTGGTGATTAGCCTGTTGGCGGCCGGCGGTCTGGATTCCACCCTGCGCCGCTGGCAGGAGTTCGATCGCGAGATGACCTCAGCCAATTCGCGGTTGATGGTGGCGGGGGTGTGCCTCGACATGCTGCCGCAGTCTGGCTGGCTCGGCTTCGGGCCGGGAACGTTCAAGACGGCTTTTCCGTTTTTTAATTTTGACCGCAGCTTCGCCACCGAAGGTGTCTGGCTGTTCGCGCATCAGGACTATCTGCAGACCTTGGTTGAGTGGGGGTGGATTGGAGCGGCCTTTTGGGCGGTTGTTTTGGGCGGTGGCCTCGTCGCGGCTGGTCTGCTCCTGTTTCGCGGGCGGCTGGACGACCACGACCGGGCCTGGCCGATCGCGGCGGGCGCGGCTGTCCTCGCGGTGCTGACCCATGCCATGGTCGACTTTCCATTGCAGATCGCTTCGATCCAACTCTACGTCGTCGTCCTGGTGGGATTGCTCTGGAGCACCCGCTATTGGGCGGATGCCGACGACTTGAGAACCTCCGAGCCGCGAGTCCGCCGCCGGCGCACGCTTCGTTCCCACCGATCAATTCTGCCGTCCGACGAGCGGGAAGTTTCTGCCTAGCTCAGTCTGCCTCGGGAATTCCCGGCTGTTGGCAGGGACTCGATCGAAGGACTGGACCCGCCCGCACCGGCCATCGATGCGTGCAGAGCTTCTGGGCCGGACGGCAGCACCCGCTGGCCCCGGAGTTGCTTATCCGGACCGGACACATTCCGCAGCCATGTTGGCGGCGGTGAACCTGGAAAGGATTGCATGGACTGCACGCACGCGGTGGTGGCGGATCGAGGAGATCGAGTTGGGTCGCAGCCGCGACCCCAATCGCACGGATCGCTCATGGGGCCGACGCACCCCTCTGGAATGGTCGGACCCACTGGTGCATTCCTTCCTCCTCCTGCCGACCACGGGGCGCCGGCCGCCCCAGCCGTGCGGGTGGCATGGCGCCAGCGGCAGATGGTTTGTCTGCGCTGGCACCTTCGGCAGCGCGTCTTGCGGGGCAGCTTTCGCGACGGGGCCGGCCACGGGCGGAGGAACCGTCCATGACCTCCTTGCTCGCGCGTCTGCCGATGTTTCGCCCTGCCGCGAAGCTGGATCACCGCGATGACCATCTCTTCGCCAATTTGGGCCCTGGCGATGTGGCGATCGATTGTGGTGCCAACGTCGGCCTGGTGACAGCGCGCATGGCCGAACGCGGCGCGACGGTTCACGCGTTTGAACCCAACCCGGACGCCTACCGGGAATTGTCGCGGCGATTTGAGGGCGAATCCCGTGTGGTCTGCCATCGCCAGGCGGTCTGGCATCGCCAGACGACGATGAAACTTTATCTGCACGAGAACGCCGATCAGGACCCGATCGCGTTCTCAACCGGTTCTTCCCTTCTCGCCTTTAAAAACAATGTTTCGGCCGAACGCCACTGCGAGGTCGAGGTCATCGATTTGCTCGCCTTCATCGAGTCGCTCGGCGGGCCGGTGCGGCTGCTCAAGATCGACGTCGAGGGGGCGGAATGTGAAATCCTCGAGGCCTTCATCGCGCGTGGCTTCCACCGTCGGGTGGGCATGACCCTGGTCGAGACGCACGAAAAGAAGATTCCAAAGCTCCGGGCGCGGACGGACGCGATTCGTGCGAGTCTGCAGCGCGAGGGCATCAGCAACATCAACCTCGACTGGGTCTGATGGCGAAACACGAGGAGAAACCCGATCTCGTTCCGTCCGGGCTTCCCGAAGAAGGCGGCGGTCGCACCCGGCGCGCCGGGTTGGGGGCGGTCAGTTTGCTCGTGCAACGGGGCGCCGGTCTGGCCGTGGGACTCGTGGTCACCCCGGCGGTGGTGGCCGCGTTGTCGGGCGAGCAATATGGCCGGTGGATCATGCTGCTCCAGTTCATGGGCTATGCCTCATTGGTCGATTTGGGCAACAGCTCGATTCTCAAGCTCGACCTGGCCACGCAGCAGCACGTGGACAACTCCGGGACCAAACAGAAGCAGGTTGGCGCGGCCGTGCTTGGGCTTCTGTTGACCACACCGCTCTACCTGCTTGCCGGCGCGTTGCTCGTTTGGGCGGCTTGGGGAAGGGTCATCGAGGGTGCGGGCTCTGACGTGATTCCGGCGGCCGGGTTCGTCCTGCTCAGCCTGCTGGTGGGAAGATTCTCGTCGACGCTGACGCACGTTTTGTTTGGGGCAAATCTTGACTACAAGTCGACCGGCGCGCGCACGGCGATTGCCGTGGTCACCGCTCTCCTGGACTTGGTGATCGTGAGGTGTGGAGGCGGTTTGATTGGCTTGGGCTTGAGCAAGCTGGCCGGCGCTGTGCTCCTCGGCGCCGTGCTTCTCCTGGCGGCACGACGGCACGTTCCCTGGTTCGGCGTGCGCTGGCCGCCGCGGCCTGAGTTCTGGCGGCTCTTTCGTCGGAATGTCCGCTACATGACGGCGCAGTGGGGTTCGGTGTTTTCCGAGGCGACGGATGTCGTGTTGATCGGCTTCTTGCTGGGGCCGTCGACGGCGGCCGCCTACTCCCTCACCAGCGCGCTCGCGCGCATGTTCTCGACGACGGCGAGCGCGATGCTCGGGGCGGTGCGTTCGGGGCAGGGGGATTTGTTCGGACGAGGGCGCCTCGAAGCGCTGGCCGCGTTGCGGCTGCAGATGCACACCACCTCCATCCTGGTCTTTGCCATCGTCGGCTGCGTGGTCCTGCTGATCAACCGGTCGTTCGTGGGATTGTGGGTGGGGCCCGAGCATTACGCCGGCTGGTCGGTCACCCTCGGAGCGATGCTGCTGTGGCTGATGCTTACCTTGAACCGTCAGGAGATCGGGCTGCTGATGGCGTGCCTGGAGGTCAATAATACGGCCTGGATTCATCTGTCGTCCGCGCTGCTGAGCTTTGTGAGTGGAGCGTTGCTGGGGCATTTCTGGGGCCTGGGGCCCGCGGTGGCTGGCCTGGTGGCCGGACAAATGGTGGCGTTTTTGCGGTACCTGCATCTGAGCTCCGGGCTGCTCCGTGAGCCGGTGCGGGTGCATGCGATGGCTCTGGCCCGCCCGGCCAGTTTGCTGGTCGGACTTTATGGATTGAGCATTGCGTCCGGCGCAGGCCTGCGCTTGGAGAATTGGTGGCTGATCGTCGGCACGGCGGGCGCCGTTGCCGGTGCGGCTGCCACGCTCGCCTGGGGTGTGGCGGTCACCCGGGCACTGAAAGAGAACCTTCGTCGGCGCATCGCCGCCCTGGCCGGATCCTTCCTCCTGCGATCATGAAATTGTCGGTCCTGTTTCGAATCGAGAACCCCTGAAACCATCCCATGCAACCGCAACTCCTCGCCGCCATCCGATCGGCCTATCAACATCCGACCCTCGCCGATCGCATCGAAACCGCCTACCGCACCACGCGCGAACGGATCATGGGAGTCGACACCCGGATCTTTGATCAAACGATTCGCTACTATCGGGAAGTCAAGGGTGTGAACATGAGCCGGGCGGACGCTCTGGGCCGGGCCCTGGATAAGCAGCGGCACAAGGACATGTGGTTCCAGCGCGAGCGCGGCTCCATCCAGGACATTCGCCAGTTCTATCAGGAGGCTGATGTTTATCCGTTCCGACAGCCCTACAATAAACGACGCGGCGGCTACCGCTGGTATCTCGAGCTCATTCGACATGTGGCCCGCCCGTCGATCCTCGAGTACGGCTGTGGCTCCGCTGTCCTGACCGAATACTTGCTCCGCCGCCGGCCGGATGCGCGGTTTACCGTGGCGGACATCCCGTCCACCACGCTCGAGTTCGTGCAGTGGAAACAAAAGACGCTGGGGTTGCCGTACGAGATTCTCACCATCGGTCTGGGGCGCGAGGGCATTCCCTTGCGCAACGAGTATGACCTGATCATCTGTCAGGACGTCCTCGAGCACACGCCGAATCCCTTCGAGATCGTGAGCGCATTCATCGAACACCTTTCAGTGGGGGGTGTGCTCGTGCTTGATTTCATGAACGCGCCCGGAGGCGAAAACCTCAAGGCGGCCGTCGATCAGCGTGAGGCGGTCAAAGAAGCATTGCGCAACCGATTGCACCCGTTGAAGGCGATTGACGCCGACGGCGGCAACAATGGCCTCTACGTGAAAGTGGCGTCGTCCGCGTCTCGACCCAACCGCGCCATGCAGCCCGGCGAACCCGCTCTCGCCCTCGCTCCCTAACCCCCGCCAAGAGCCACGAGCCCCAAGCAATGAGCAATGAGCAATGAGCAATAGAACTGCGACGAGAGGAGCCAGCCACCTTCCATGAACCGTGCAACTCAGCCATTGGAGGCGATCGGGATTGATTTGTCGGCAGACGAACCCGCTTCGGGCGAGCAAGGTGTTCTTCGCGGGCGAGCGCCGGAAGTTCCGAGCGGGTTGCAGTTGGTGGCCTGGGCGAGTGCCTTGATCTGGCTTTGCCTGTATCTGGCAGATCTTCGCCTGCTTTGGGACCGTCCATTTCATTTGCTGGCCGGACCGTTTCTGGCCGCGCTGGCGTGGCCCAGTTTTGCCGGTCTGCAGCGTCGCGTGGGCGTCCTTGGTTTGGTGTTGTTGGTTCTCTGGCTTTATCAGGGAATCATCAGTCTGAGCTTTCAATGGCGCAATCTGGCTGAGATTGCGCTCGGGGTTTATTTCTTCTCGCTGAGCCCGTTCCGGACTTCATGGGGTCCGCGCTGGCTGGCGGTTGGCTTGGGCGCTTTTTTTGCCGCCTCGTTTTTTCTGTTCCTGGCCACCGTGTATCTCCCGGCCGTGCGCGATTGGCGAAGCGTGTTGTATCTGACGAGCGAGAAAACCCTGGCGAGTTTGGAGAACGGCGCCTTGACGGAAGAGGCCATGACCGTCCAGCAAGGGGGGTTCACGCCATATCTTCATCTGTTCGGCTACCAGATTTCGGCCGGATTGGCCCTGGTCTTTGCCTTGGCGACGTTGCGTGGCAGCCGGGCTTCCTGGCTGTGGTTTGGGCCGGTGGCGCTCGGTGTGATGACCTTGTTCCTGGCCGGGCAACGTTCGGCATTTCTTGGGTTCCTGATCGCGTTCGCCGGCGTGATCCTGTTGCGACGCCGGTTCTGGACGGGATTGCTCCTGACTGCAGGGCTGAGCGTGCTGGTGGCGGTGGTGATTTATGCCAGTGAGGGCGTGGGAGATTTGCGGGAATACAATGTGGTCGATCGCGTGCAGGCCGGCGACTCTGATTTTTCTTCCCGGCTGGCACTGCAGTGGTGGGCGCTGCGGGAATCGCTGGTTCATCCCTTCGGACTCATTGGCGCGGATCTGGACTATTTCGAAATCGCGCCTGACCTGCTCGGTCCGCGTATCGTGGCGCCGCACAACGGCTACTTGACGCGGCTCCTACTCTTCGGCTGGCCCGTCGGACTGCTGACCGCATTCATGTTCTGGCTCATCCTGCGCATGGGGCGCGCGTCCTGGCGAGGCTACGACGGATCGCCGGACTCCACGCTGGAGATGACCATGTTTCTCACGCTGGCGAGCGTGATGGCCAATGCGCTGTTCCACAACGCTTCGTTCGCCACGTTCAACCCGGAAACGCTCGTGGCGCTCTACCTCTACACCGTTTGTTACTGCCGGCGCGCTGCGGGCGAGTCAATCGTTGCTCGCGCGCAGGAGCTTTCGACTGAGCCCGGCCGGCCTGCCCGCTGGCTGCCGCGCTTGGCCCTGCGCGGAAACCGGCCCGGCCCTCGATCCGCATGAGCTCGCGGCGCCCCCATCTTCTGCTGTGCATGACGCCTGGGATTGGCTTGGGGCGGTGGAACACGGTGGGTTGCCTCGAACGAGAGTTGAAGCCTTACGTCGAATATCTCGAGCAAGGGTGGGACGTGACCATCGCGACCTACGATCGTCCGTCGGACGTCCCGCGCCTGCCTTCAGGTCTTCAAGTGGCGTGTTGTCCGTCCGCTCGGCTCCTGCCGCTGGCACCCTGGTTCCTGCGTCGAGCCATCAGGCGTGCCGATCTGGTCAAGTCGAACCAAAGCGGAGGGGCTTGGTGGTATCTCGCCGCCGCCCGGTCACATCGCAAGCCGTTCCTGCTGCGGTGTGGCTGGCTGCCCGGTTCCTACCTTGAAACCAAGGAAGGCCTGACTCCGCGATTGCGTCGACACCGGCGCCTGGAAGGCTGGGCCTTTCGTAATGCCAATGCCTGCATGGTGGCCACCGCCGCCGATCGGGATTGGGCCGCGCAGCACTATCGCGTGCCGGCAGGCCGGGTTCATCTGCGTCCCAACTTTGTCGACACCGCCCGCTTTCGCCCGGATCCCGGCGTGACGCCCAAGCCGCGCTCGGTCCTGTTCGTCGGACGGCTGGAAACGGTCAAGAATCCGGCGCTGTTGCTTGAGGCGTGTGCGGCTGCGGGCGCAGCGGAGCTCGCCCTCGTGGGCGAAGGACCGGAACGACCGAAGCTGCTGGAGCGCGCGGCGCAGTTAAACCTGCCCGTGAACCTGCCGGGGGCAATGCCGCAGGCCGAGCTCGCGCAATTCCTCCGGAAGTTCGAAGTCTTTGTCCTGCCGTCGAAGGTGGAGGGGCATCCCAAAGCGCTGTTTGAGGCCATGGCCACAGGCCTGCCCTGTGTGGGGACGCGCGTGCCCGGGATTGAGAACGCCTTGCGCGACGGCGAGACCGGGTTGCTGTGCCATTCGTCCGCGCCGGCCATCGCGCAGGCCCTCGAACGACTGTTCGGCGATGCGTCGTTGCGCCGAAGGCTCGGCGCAAATGGCTGCCGTTGGGTCGAACAGACTCTTTCCTTTCAGACCGTCATGGAGGCGGAGATTCGAGTGGCCCGGCGTTTGTTGCCGGGGGCGGGAGCCTCCTTCGATCCACAACCTCAACCCGTGTCCCAAGCCGCATGAATACTCCTGCCGCCTCCGTGTTGATGTGCGTGTTCAATGAACGCGAGGACTTCCTTCGCGAAGCCATTGATTCAATTCTCGGCCAGTCCTTTGGCGATTTCGAATTTGTCATTGTCGACGATGGCTCGGATTCGCCCGCGACGCGTCGGACACTGGAGTCCTGCGCCGCGGCCGATGCGCGGATTCGCCTGGTGCGGAAGCCCCACGACGGCCTCACCCGTTCGTTGAACTTTGGGCTGCAGCAGTGCGTCGCGCCGATTGTCTTTCGCCAGGACTCGGACGACATCTCTGACGCGTGGCGCCTGGCTGCCCAGCATTACTTCCTGCTTTGCCATCCGGATGTGGCGGTCGTGGGAACCGCGTTTCATTGCGCCCTGGAAAATGGACGGATCTTCTCGACCATCGATTTGCCGTCGACGCCCGATCAGATTCGGAGCGCGCTCTGGCAGGGAAATGTGTTTTGTCATGGCTCGGTTGCCTTCCGTCGGGGCGCGGCGCTGGCGGTCGGCGGGTATCGCGAGGAGTTGCCGTGCGCGCAGGACTACGATCTGTTCTGGCGGATGTCAGAGGAATATCCGACCGCCAACCTGCCTGAACCGCTCTACACTCTCCGGCGCACGTCCAATTGTGTCACCGCCCGCAAGACGCTGTTGCAGGATCGCTGTTCGGAGTGCATTCGCGAGCTCGCGCGGATGCGATGGGAAGAGGGGCGGGAGGATTTCCCCCGCGCCTGGGCCCGGGCCGGGGAGCGGGTGGAGACTCCGCGTGGCCGGATGCGGGCGTCCCTGCGGGGCGGAGATCAGATGCTGGTGGTCGGGCAATTCCGGCGGGCTTCGCAGCTCTACTTTCAGGCCGGGATGGCCTATCCCTGGAATTGGCGGGTCTACGGCAAGTTCGCCCGCCTCATGGTCTGTCTCGCGGTGCCCGGCTGGCGCCACGAAATGTTCCTTCCTCGTCGCTTCCCCGCCTCGCACCAGGAACCGCAACTCGCCGCCTAGTCGCTCGATGGGAACACCCGCGATGAAAGTTCTCCTCGTCACCCCCGACTATCCGCTTCAGCCGAACCGGGTGGTGGGCGGAGTGGAAGGTGTCTGCTCCTATCTGGTCCAGGCCCTGCGCCAGTTGCCGGGAATCGAGGTGGAAGTGCTCCTGGCCAGCCCGCGCCTAACAGGTGAAAACGCCACGGGCACCGTGGAAGTCGACGGAACGCGCGTGCACCGAGCAGGCTGCCTTCCCGGCTGGGGCTTTTATGGGAATGTTCTTTGGGCGATTCCGCGCGCGGCCCTGCGCCGGATCGCGGCGGCGGATTGCGACATCGTTCACGTTCAGGGCATGGAACGAATCGCCGCCCGCCTCGGGCGGGCGGGAGTTCTGACCATCCACGGAATCAACGAGCTCGACTCCCGCTTTCGCGGACCGCGCTGGCTGCGGCCCTGGCGCGCCGCGGGCGCCGGATGGCTGGCCCGGCAGGCCCGCCGGCAACTCCGCTGCGTCATCGCAATCAATCCGTTCGTTCGCCGTTTTCTGGGGGAACACTCGCGAGTCTGGGAGATACCCAATCCCGTTCCGGATTCGTTCTTCTCGGTGGATCGACAGCCGGAGGCGGGCCGGGTCTTCGCCGCCGCCCGGCTCTCGACGCTGAAAAATATCGCCGGTCTCATCCGCGCCTTCGCCCTGCTTCCGGCCCGCGGCAACCAGCCTCGGTTGCGCATCGCCGGCACCGGCGGCGGCGCGCCAGAGGCCGAATGCCGGGCGTTGGTCCGCGAACTCGGCCTGACGCCTCAAGTCAGCTTTCTTGGTGCACTCAGCGTGCCCGAAATTCAGGCGGAGCTTTCGCGGGCGTCGTGCCTCGCCCTCACCTCCCTCCACGAAAACGCGCCGCTCGTCATCTCCGAAGCGCACGCGGCGGGTGTCCCGGTCCTTGCCTCCCGCGTTGGAGGAATCCCGCACATGATCGAGGAGGGTGTGACCGGGCGCCTGATCAATCCTCGGGATCCGGCGGACATCGCCCGCGGTCTGGATCAGCTGCTGTCGGTGGACCATCTCCCGGTCATGGGGGCCGCGGCCCGCGCCCATGCTGAACGTTCTTATCGCGCCTCGGTCGTGGCCGCCCGGACGGTGAAAGCTTACCGGGAAATTCTCGGCTGGCCGGAGGTGGTAACGATGAAGCCGCGGCGCCCTCAGACCGAGCCGGAATTGGTTCCATTGATCGCACCCTGAACGACCACGCCAACTCCTCTCATGCCACCCGAGTCGAAAACCTGTCGCGTGCTGATGGTCGGACAACTGCCGCCGCCGACGGGCGGCGTGACGGAACAGGTGCGCTTGCTGGTGGGTTCCAGCTTGAAGGACGCGGTGGCGCTGAACCATTTGTCGCCCGGACGGGACCCGTCGTGCCGTGGCCTCGGTCGCCTTTTTAATTCGTTTGGGCTGGTGGCGCGGACGTTGATTCGCGCGCTGCAGGTCCGACCGGACATCGCTCACCTGCATACCTCGTCCCACTTCGGCTTTCACGAAAAGGCTTTCCTCGCGGAGTTGTTGCGGCTTTGTGGCGTCCGCGTTGTTTTGCATTTGCACGGCGGCGGTTTCGCCGAGTTTTACGCGGCCTCGCGCCTCAAGCTTTGGATTCGGCGCGCGTTGGAACGGGCCGGCGTGGTGCTGGCCCTCTCCTCCGGCTGGCGCGACTACCTGCGCTCCATCGCGCCACGCGCCCGGGTGGAAGTTTTCTCCAACAGCATCGATCCGTCGGAGTACGCGTCCGCGCATGCGGGTGCGTGCTCGAACCCGAAGGCCCGGCCGCCGCACATCGCGTTTTTGGGCGCGCTGGTCCGGGCCAAAGGCGTCCACAAAATTCCGGAATTGGCGCATCGCTTCGAGCCAGGCGAGGCGGTGTTCGACGTGGTCGGCGACGGCCCGGAAGCCGGAGCGCTGGCAGCGGCCATTCGCCAGCGGGGCCTCGAGGATCGCGTGCATCTCCACGGTGCCCTGCACGGCGCCGCCAAGCGCGCTATCCTCGAGCGCGCCGAGGTTTTTCTTCTGCCGTCCGACGTCGAAGGCCAGCCCGTGTCAATTCTGGAGGCCATGGCGGCAGGTGCCGCCGTCGTCGGTACGAAGGTGGGCGGAGTGCCCGAGATGCTGGCGGACGGACGCGGAGTGGTTTGTCGCCGCGACGATCTTGGTTCGATGGCGGTGGCGATTCGGCAGTTGTTGGTCGATGACGCAGGGCGCCAACGGATGGTGGCGACGGCCCGCGAGCACGTGCGCCAGCATCACGAGCTGCCCGCGCAGGTCCGGCGGCTGATTGCGATATACGAACGGTTGAGGGGCGACGCCTCGCCCGGTGGAGTCCTGCACGAATGCCCCGCGGGAGGTGTGCGATGAGCCGTTCCCTGGTGCAGTCGGTCTACGCGCGGCTGCCGGCCTTCGGCCAGGATCTGGCCTGCACGATGGAAGGCTGGCGTCTTCGGCGGCTGCGTTGCGGCGGACGATTTCAGCACTACTGCGACGAATACCGACGGAGCGAGGGGTGGACGGTGGAGGAACGCCGAAGCCGCCAGTTGGAAGCGTTGCGCCGCGTGCTCGCGCATTGCGAGACGACCGTTCCATATTACCGGGACTCCTTCCGGCGCGCGGGCTTCGCGTCGGCGGATCTGAAAGAGTTGACGGATCTGCGCCATCTTCCCGTGTTGACCAAGGCCGACGTCCTGGCGAATGCCGGCACGCTGCGATCGGACGCGATTGAGAATCGCGAAGTTATCACCCTGCACACCAGCGGCACGACCGGCACTCCGTTGCAGGTGGCCGTCACGAGAGAAAGTCTCCAGGCCTATCAAGCGGCGGTGGCGCGCCACCGATCGTGGTACGGGGTCGCGGACGGCATGTCGCACGCGACTTTCAATGGCCGCAGCATCCTGCCCGTCGAGCGGTCCCGCCCGCCGTATTGGGTTCGAAATCATTCCGGGCGCCAGACCCTGTTCAGCCTTTATCACCTGCGCGAGGAGGCGTTGCCGGACTACTTCGCGGAGCTGTCCGCCGCGGCGCGGGATTATGTCGATGGTTATCCGTCCAGCGTTTCGGTGCTGGCCAGATTCATGAACGAGCGTGGTCTGAGGTTGCCCTGGCGGCCGCGGGCGGTTTTTCTCAGCTCGGAGACTCTCGGCTCGGAACAACAGCGATCCATTGAAGAGGCGTTTCAGGCGCCGGTGGCCCAGTTCTACGGAATGGCCGAGCAGGCGGCCTGCGCCAGTCAGTGTCCCGCCGGCCGATTCCACTTCGACAGCGAGATCGGCTGCGTGGAATTTGTGCCGTCGCCCAGCAGCCCGGGTTTCGGCCGGATCGTCTGCACCGGGTTGACGAACCTGGCGATGCCGCTGGTGCGGTATGACACCCAGGATCTGGTGGCGCTTGAGCCAGCCGGGTGCACATGCGGTCGCGGCGGCATGGTGGTCGAGCGGATCGACGGGCGGATCGAATCGTTTGTCGTCACGCCGGACGGAGCGCGGGTTGGCCGATTGGATCATGTTTACAAAGGCCTGCGTGGAATTCGCGAAAGCCAGATTGTCCAGAAGCGCGTTGATCGGATCGTCGTCCGGGTGGTGCGCGCGCCGGAGTTTGGTCCAGCGGATGCCGCCCGGCTGCGCGAGGCGTTGTCCAGCCGATTGGGGCCGCGGATGACGATCGAGTTGGAGTATGTGACCGGGATCGCGCGCACCAAGTCGGGCAAGATGCGGGCCGTGATTAGCGAGCTGGCGACGTCGGCCATGGAGGTCGAGTCGGCCGGCTGTGCCCTGGAGCGGGTGGCATGAAAGAGATTCTCCTCGACCACACCCTGGCCCCTGAATGCTGCGAGTCAACGCGGGAAGCCGCGCCGCGGGTATCGCTGAACCGGGCGCGGCAGTATTGGGAGACGGTTAGGCATCTGACCGTCGGACAGATCCTGCACCAGGCCCGGCATCGGTGGTCGCCCGCGCGGGTCCGAACGGCCACCGCCGAACGCGCGGAGGTAAGCCGGCTCGAACTCGTGGAGTTCGCCGAGCGAGAACGCTGCGATGAAGGCCGCGGGCGGTTCCGCTTCTTGCATCACGAGGTGGATCTGGGGCAGCCGGTCGATTGGAACGCGGTCGCTCAGCCGTATCTCTGGCGCTATCACCTTCACTATTTCGATTGGCTGGGCCAGGCCGGTTTGGAGCCGGGCGATGGCTGGGCCTCGATGCGGGATTGGATCTCCCGCCATCCGCCGCACGCGAAGTCCGTCGGATGGGAACCGTATCCGTTGTCGTTGCGGGTCGTAAACTGGCTGAAGTTCTTGCATCGCGAGGACGAATATCCGGACGATATTCTGCGCAGCCTCATGTTGCAGGGAGCCAACCTCGAACGTCGCATCGAGCATCATCTGTCAGGCAATCACGTCTTGGCCAACGGCAAGGGCTTGTGGTGGCTGGGCCAAATGCTGGGACAACCCGAATGGCAACGGCGCGGCCGCCGCATTGTGTTGAGGGAATTGGACCGGCAGTTCGGGGCGGACGGCGGACATTTTGAGCTGTCTCCGATGTATCACAGCATTCTCCTGGAGGACATTCTCGATCTGGCGAACCTAACCGGTGGCGCGGGTGATGACGATGCGTTGCGGGCCTTGCGTCGACACGCGAGCCGTGCCTTGGGCTGGCTGGACGGCGTGGTGGATGCCGAAGGGCGGATTCCGCTCCTGAACGATTCGGCAGGCGGCATGGCCCGCGGTTCGCATGCGTTGCGCTGCTACGCGGCGCGACTGGGGATTGCGGCGGACGCGAGCCCGGGGGCGACGTGTGACTTTGGCGGTTGGCGCGGCGCCAATTGGTCCGGCTATTGGGTGTTTCGCGGTGCGGGCGATCGGATGCGGCTGTGGTTTGATACCGCGCCGTTGGGGCCCGATCATCTCCCCGGACATGCGCACTGCGACATGCTGGCAGTGTTGCTCGAGACCGATGGCCGGGCGATCCTCACCGATACCGGGGTGTTGGAATACGCGGAAGGTCCGGCGCGGACGTTGGCCCGCAGCACGGCCGCGCACAACACCGTTAGGCTCGACGGCCTCGAGCAGGCTGAAATGTGGAAAAGCTTCCGGATGGGACGCCGGGGCCATCCCGGACCGGTCCGGTTCGAACGCAGGGGGGTTCGCTGCTCCCACGACGGATTCGGGCGCCAGCGCCCGGGGCTTGGTCACGAGCGCGTCCTCGAGTTGCGGCCGGATGGATTTCTCCTCACGGACGAATTGGTGGGGCCAGGGGCGCACCGTTTTGATGCCCATTTCCATTTTGCGCCTGGGATTGAAGTTGAGGCGGAGGCACCTGGCCAATGGCGGGTTGATCGTCGCCTGCGCTTCCGGGTGCGAGGGGCGGACAGCAGGCTGGAAAGCAGCCTGTATTTTCCGGAATTCGGGCGTGCGATCGAACGACCGTGCCTCGTCCTTTCCGGAACGTTTCAACGGCAGACCCGGGTTGAACTTCTATGCACGTTCTGTTCTTGAGCCACTATTTCCCGCCCGAGGTCAATGCCCCAGCGTCGCGCACGTTCGAGCACGCCCGGCAATGGGTGCGGGATCCCGATGTTCAGGTGACGGTGTTGACCAATCATCCGAACCACCCCAACGGCGTGCTGTTTCCCGGCCATCGCAATCGATGGTTCCATCGTGAATCGATGTCGGGCGTGTGGGTGGTGCGCGTTCGGACGTTGCTGGCGGCCAATGCCGGTTTCGTGCGGCGCACCGCCAGCTTCCTTTTCTACATGCTGGCCGCGATCGTGGGCTCGCTGGCCGTGCGTCGCCCGGACCTGGTTGTCGCCACTTCGCCCCAGTTTTTCTGCGCCTTGGCGGGCTATGTCATCAGCCGGATCAAGCGTCGCCCGTTCGTGTTTGAACTGCGCGATCTCTGGCCTGAATCGATTGTGGCGGTCGGCGCCATGCAATCCAGCCTGGTGGTGAGAATGCTCGAAGCCATGGAGCTTTTTTTGTATCGCCGGGCGGCTCACATCGTGGCGGTCACCGACTCGTTCAAGGAGAATCTCGTTCGACGGGGCGTGCCGGCTGACAAAATTTCGGTGCTCAAGAACGGCGTTGATCTCACCCGCTTTCAGCCGCGACCAGCGCCGCCGGCGCTGCGCCATGACCTCGGGGCCGAGCATCGCCTCGTCGTGGCCTATATCGGTACGATCGGAATGGCTCATGCCATCGACGGAATTGTCGAGACGGCGACGCTCATGCGCGACGAATCGGACGTGTTGTTCCTGGTCGTCGGCGAGGGCGCGGAAAAGGCGCGAATTGAAGCCATGGCGGCAGCGCGTCAGCTCTCGAACCTTCGCGTTTTGCCGGGGGTGGACAAGGATCGCGTGCTCGACTTCTATGCGTTGAGTGATTTGAACCTCGTTACGCTGCGCGCTCAACCCGTGTTTGCCACGGTTATTCCATCCAAGATTTTTGAGATCATGGCCATGAGCCGGCCCATTCTTACGACCGTCGATGGCGAATGCCGTCGGATCATCGAAGCCGCCGGCGCAGGGGTGTTTGTGCCGCCGGAGAATCCCGTGAAGTTGGCCGAGGCGATCCGGTCGATGGTTCAAGGTCCGGACCACTGTCGGGCATTGGGTGAGAGAGGTCGTGCCTATGTGCGAGACCAGTTTGATCGACGACGGACAGCGCAACGTTACCTTGAATTGCTCCGGCGCCTGGTGGACGAGCGAGCCGGACACAACGCCGGTGACTCCGACCAGGAAGTAATCGAAAGCCGACGAGCGGTCGCGCCCAAGGAGATTCTCGTGGGGGCGGCCGGCCGCGGTGATTTAGAGGCGTGATCCGCCTGAGATTGAGATGATGGGGCTTTTCCAACTCATTCGTAGCGACTACCACCGATACCGGGCGGCGGGAGCCCGGCCGGTCGGGGTTGTCTTTTTTTCCCAGGGATTTTGGGCGTCAACTGTTTATCGGTGCCAGCACGCTGCTGATCGACGATTTCGCCGCTGGCCTGGAATCAGAACGATCGTGAAAGTCTGTGGCGCGGTGGCGCAGAAAGTGATCGAAGTGCTGACCGGGATTAGCTTGGCATCGGGGACGGAAGTGGGGGAGGGGCTTTATATTGGGCATTTCGGAAATATCATCGTCAGCCCAGCCGCTCGTTTGGGACGGAACTGCAACCTGTCACAGGGCGTGACCTTGGGTGCGGCAGGCCGCGGGGATCGTCACGGAGCCCCTCGGCTTGGGGACCGGGTTTATGTTGGGGCCGGCGCCATCGTCCTTGGAGCGGTCGAAATTGGAGACGATGCGGCGATCGGGGCGGGGGCGGTGGTGACCAAATCTGTGCCGGCGCGCGGGGTGGTCGCGGGGAATCCCGCGCGATTGATCTCGCGACGAGGCAGCTTTGACTTTGTGACCTACGCGGACATGGAGTCTGATCTCGCTCGGCGGGCGGCGCTGGCGTGGGTGGAGGACGGCGAAGTGGAGATTGGGAGTGCCGCAGTGCGCCAGTGGTAGGCGATGCAAACAATTCACGTTGGTCGTGAATATTCCGGCTTAATGGCTGGGGAGATTCTGCCGATCTGACAGCTGCGTGCGGATAGAGAACTTAGCCATCCTAGCTTGTGGAGTGATCGGGTTTCTTGTGACCTGGTCGCTGATTCCGGTGGTGCAGCGATGTTGTGCACGCCACGGGTCGGGTGGCCCGCGGGATCTGCACCACACTCATGCGGCGCCCGTGCCGCGATTTGGCGGCATTGCCATTGTGGCTGCATTTGTGGTTGTTCTTCTGGTCGCGGCCTCCTTTTTTGGATTTGAACCACTCACGGTGCGCTATCGATGGGGTGTGATCCTCGGTTCCCTGGCTATGTTTGCCTTGGGATTGAGGGATGACTTCAAGCCCTTGGGAGCGAAGCTCAAGCTGCTTGCTCAGTTTGCGGCGGCGACGGGGACGTACCTTTGCGGGGTGGAGGTGGATGTGTTCTCAAATCCGCTCACCGGGACGACGTATCATCTTGGGCTTTGGGGGCTGCCGATTACTGTGCTTTGGCTGGTGGCGATGACGAATCTGATCAACTTGATCGACGGCATTGACGGGTTGGCGGGCGGGATTTCCCTGATGATGATGTGCCTGCTGGCTTTTGTCGGATTCAGCAACCAGTCCTTTGCCGTGTTTACGGCGACTGGAGTTGCCGGGGCATTGTTGGGGTTCCTCTGGTATAACTTTCCGCCGGCGAAGATTTACCTGGGAGATGGCGGCGCCTACTTCCTGGGATTCCTGATCGGTTCGATGGCTGTGACCAACTCGCACAAGGGCACGGTGGCTGCGGCCTTGTTGGCGCCGGTCTTTGCGTTGGCTTTGCCGATTGCCGATGTGACGTGGGCGATTCTGCGTCGTGGCCTGAAGGGGCTGCCTATCTTTCGACCGGATCGAAAACACATTCATCACCGGCTGGTGGAACATGGCTTTTCGCGCCGGTCCGCGGTTTTAATTTTGTACGGAATCTCGCTGCTTTTCCTCGGATTGGCGTTTGCGGTGTTTTTGTCGCGCGGGCAGCTGGTTCCCATTTTGGTGGGTGTACTATTCCTCGTGCTGTTCGCATCGGCCCGGTATTTCGGTTTTCTCAAGGACTGGCTGACGGTTGGCCGGGAGCTGGGGTTGTCGCTACGGATGCGGAAGGAGACTCGTTACGCATTGACCCTTTGTCAGTGGCTGGAGCTGGAGGCGGAGCGGAGCGAATCGATGCAGGAGTTGTGGACCACCTTTCTGTTCATTGGGCGCAAGCTGGGCTTTGCCCAAATCAGGCTGGTGCTTGATGAACAGACGGATTTTGTCTGGCGCAACCAATCCGTTCCGAGGGGTGACAGTGAGCAATTGCGTCGTCGTCGGATCGAAGTCCGGTTTGCCAACATCACGGCGGTGGAATTTACGGCGGGAGCCGACGCGATGTCAGCCGGTGTCTTCGAGCATCTGACCGAACTGGCGGCTGAGGCCTGGATGAAAGCGGCCCAGCGCTGGCAAAATACGAGCGGCCATCCGGTGCGGTTTGAGCCGGCGGTATTGACCCTGACCCCGCTGGTTGATCCCGGCCGGGTGATGGTCGCAAACGCGGCTTGAAAGCGGTGGCTTTGGCCGGTGGAAAGGACAGCCGGTTGGCGTGGTGGTTAGGCGTCGGGCGGTCGGGAGGAAGAGACCCGACGGTGAGAGCCGCGTTGCGGCTAACGGCTAGCGGCTGAGGGCTGTGTTTCGCGCCCAGGTATCGGCGGCCAGGATTTGTTCGAGGGAGGGTTCTGTCACCACCTGATGCTGGTCCATGACGCGGGCGACGGTGGAGGGAATTTCGTCGAACCGGATTTTTCGTTCACAGAAAGCGTCGACGGCTACTTCATTGGCGGCGTTGAGCACGGCGGGGAGGGTGCCGCCGATTTCGCCGGCACGCCGGGCCAGGCTGAGGGCGGGAAAGCGATCGAGATCAGGTTCTTCGAATGAGAGTTGTCCAATCTTGGCGAAGTTCGTCTGGACGCGGTCATTGCCGGCGCGGTCGGGATAAGTGAGGGCGTATTGAATGGGCAGGCACATGTCGGGGGTCGAGAGTTGGGCGAGGAGGGAGCCGTCGACGAACTCAACCATCGAATGGACCACGCTTTGGGGATGGACCACGACGTCGACGCGGGCCATTTCGATGTCGAACAGCCATCGCGCCTCGATCATCTCGAGGCCTTTGTTGAAGAGCGTGGCGGAGTCGATGGTGATCTTTCTTCCCATGACCCAGGACGGGTGTTTGAGCGCGCGTTCGACGGTGATCTCCGGGAATGATTCCTTAGGCCAGGATGTCCGATCGCGGAATGGGCCGCCGCTGGCCGTGAGCCAGAGGCGCCGGACGGAGGACGACGGCTTGCCATCGAGGCATTGGAAGATGGCGGAATGTTCGCTGTCGACGGCGAGGACGCGCACGCCGTGTTTGGCTGCCTCGCGCATGACGATCTGGCCGGCCATGACCAGGATTTCCTTGGAGGCGACGGCGATGTCCTTGCCGGCGCGGATGGCGGCCAATGCGGGTTGCAGTCCGGCCGTGCCGACGATTGCGATCAGGACGATGTCGGCGGCCGGGAGGGTGGCGAGGCGGATGAGGCCTTCGGGGCCGGAATGGACTTCGACGGAATTTCCGACCGCGGCGCGGAGGGTCGCTGCCTTGGCCGGGTCCTGGATGCAGATGGCGGCGGGCTGGTGTTTGCGGGTTTGCTCGAGCAACAGGTCGGCGTTATTGCCAGCGGCGAGAGCGAGGAGGCGGATGCGATCGGGTAGATCGTGGGCGACCTTGACCGTGCTGGTGCCGATGGATCCGGTGCAGCCGAGGAGAACGACGTTTTTCATCGGCCGAGCGCTTCGGTAACCGGCTGGGTGGCCGGGTGCGTCAGGATGTGGCGCAGATACAGATACATGAGGGGGGCATTAAACAGGAGGCTGTCGAGCAAGTCCAGAATGCCGCCGATGCCGGGAAAGAAATTTCCTGAATCCTTAACCCCGGCCTCGCGCTTGAAGATGGACTCGATTAGGTCGCCGACGACGGCCGAGCTGCTGAGGATGATACCAAGAATGACGGCATGCATCAGTGTCATGCCCATCAGTCGGTCCCCGGCGAGCGAGGCAAAGATCACGCTGGCGGCAGTGGAGACGACGATGGCCCCGCCGAAGCCCTCCCAGGTTTTACCGGGGCTGATGCGTGGGATCATCTTGTGGCGGCCGATGAGCGAGCCGACCACGTAGGCGCCGGTGTCGCTGAACTTCGTGACGAGAATGAAATACAGAACGTAGAATTTCCCGTTGTCGCCGGCGGCGGGGAAGAACTGGATCTTCTGAATGAAATTGAGGAGCCACGGCACATAGAGCAGGCCGAAGAGCGTGGTGGAGATGGCGAGGATTCCCTTGGTGTTGCCCTTGGCGAGGAACTGGCGGAAGCAGAGGCCGAGCACGAAGAGAATCAGCACGATGCTTTCGAAGTCATTGACCCGGGCCGGAGTGTTGTGGAGGCCGAAGACGCCGTGCAATTTTAGAAACGTGCCGACCATGAGCACAATGCCGCCCGCCACGCCGAGCGCCTTGAAGCAGACCATGCCCTCCTTTTCGACGAGGCCGTAAAACTCGAGCAGGCCGACCACGGCGAGGACCGTCATGATGGCAATGAAAACGTAGTCGGAGATGACCCGGTTGCCCGAAAACATTCCGCCCAGGACGACGCCCCAAAGGATGGCGGTGCTAAACAGACGCCGGGCGAAGGTGCGGGCCTTTGAAACCGGCGGCGTGGGCGTGGGCGCAGTGGGTGGCGGTGCGGACGTTGGCGGACGATCGGACATGGGGCGAAAAACTAGCGATGTCGTTGTGACTGTCGAGATCGAATGACAATCGAGGCGGTCTGAGCGGACATGGATGTGCGGTTGAGCGCCCGCAGCGGTGGGCTCAGGCGGGTGGAATCACGGTGGCCGTCAAAACCATGAAGCCGATGGTTCGATGGGGCGCCGCGCGGATTCGTAGCCTTCGTCCTCGGGAAGATTCGGCCGGTTCAACGCGGCCTCGGCGAGTTGATCGCAACGTTCGTTTTCCTGGATGCCGGCGTGTCCTTTCACCCAGCGGAACTGGACCTGATGAGTTTGGCACAGCTCGTCCAGACGCTGCCACAAGTCCACGTTCTCGGGGCGTTCACTCTTCGTGCGCCACCAGCCTTTTCGTTTCCAGTTTGCGACCCAGCCATCCATCATCGCCTTCACCACGTATTGAGAATCGCTGTAGATCGTGACGCGGCAGGGTTTGGTCAGCATCTGCAGGCCGGTGATGGCGGCGAAGATTTCCATCCGATTGTTGGTTGTTCGCCGAAATCCACCGCTGGCCTCCGCGCGTTTCCGGGGATGCACCAGCACCACGCCGTAGCCGCCCGGGCCGGGATTTGGCTCGCAGCCGCCGTCGGTGTAAATCTCCACGTGCGGGGTGGTGGCTGGGTTTGCGACATCGTTCATGTTTGCCGGGTCGGAGGTTTTACCTCGCTTGGTGGTTTCGATCAATGCAGTGATGTGTGGCGCGGGTGCGGGAGTGGGGCAAGGGCTGCATCCAGCTCAGAAAAACAGCCGTGGCCCAGACAAGCCAATACGTGATCCTCGACGGTTCGAACGGATTCGCGTAGTCTCCGGGCTGGGTCGTGGTCGTGGTCGTGGTCGTGGTCGTGAATTCACGGATCGCGATGTGCAGCGTGATCAGCTTTTATGTCAGGCCAAATGTCCGATGACGGGCCGGGTGTCGGGGCCGGTCCGGACGTAGCTGCCGCGGGTTTTCGAACCACGCGATGGAGTCTGGTTTTGCGGGCAGGCGGGGGTGACAGCGAGCCGGCGCGGCGGGCCTTGGGCCAGCTATATCGGGACTATTGGTATCCCCTCTATGCTCACATTCGTCGACAAGGCCATCCTCCACCCGCGGCGCAGGACGCGATTCAGGAAATATTTCTAAAGCTGTTGGAGAACGATCAATTGGCGATGGTTTCGCCTGGGAAGGGTCGGTTTCGATCGTATCTGCTGGCGGCGGCAAACCACTATCTGGCCGATGATTGGCGGCGCCGGCATCGGCAGAAACGGGGTGGTGGTGAACGGCCGCTGGAACTGGATGCCGTGGCGGCGGAGGAACGGTACCGCTATGAGCCGTTGGACCCGCGAACGCCGGAGGTTTTGTTTGAGCGACGTTGGGCGCTGGCGGTACTGGAGAATGTTTGTGGCCGCCTTGAGGCGGAATGGCGGGAGGCAGGTCGCGAGGCGGTTTTTGCTGCCTTGCGCCCGTTTCTCGCGGGCGACGAAGATGTGCCTGCATACGCCGAGGTTGGGCGCGTGGTTGGCCTGAACGAGGGCGCGACGCGCGTGGCGGTGCATCGATTGCGTCAGCGGTATCGCGATCTGTTGCGCGCTGAGATTGCCGAGACGGTCGACGCTCCGGGCGATGTGGAAGATGAACTTCGCCATTTGCTGGGTGTTCTGCGCGGCTGAAGCGAGCGTGTAACGATTCCTCGAAAGCGGCGCTGAAATCGTTGGAGACGGCCGGTGGTCGTCGTTGAGCGAATGCATGCCGAATATGGATCGAAAGGCCTGATTTTGGTCAGGGGCTGGCGCCATGGTTGATCCGCGTCCTTGTCGTCGGTGCGGTTCCACCGCGGCTGCGCCCGGGGTGGGCGGGCTTTGTCCCGCCTGTTTGTTGGAACGCGGGATGGCAGGGTATCAATCGAGTGAACCGAGTGTTTTGGATTGGGACGGCGCGGATCTCCGATCGGGCACGGCATCCGGCGCCGGGGCTGCGACTCCGGTTGCGCGGGCTTTTGGCGACTACCAATTGTTGGAGGAGATCGGTGCTGGTGGCATGGGCGTGGTCTATCGAGCATTGCAGATCAGTCTGGGCCGGATCGTGGCGCTGAAAATGATTCGCCCGGGACTGCTGGTCCGGGACCGTGATGTGCAGCGGTTTCGAGCGGAAGCGGAGACCGTCGCGCGGTTGCAGCATCCGAATATCGTGGGCATTCACGAAGTGGGCGAATTTGGAGGGCAGCCCTTTTTCGTGATGGTCCTGGTCGAAGGACGGAGTTTGGCGCGGGCTGTGGGCTTCAGTCCCTTCCCTCCCGAGCGCGCCGCCCGCTGCGTTCAAACCATCGCTGAGGCTGTGCACTACGCGCATCAATGCGGCGTGCTTCACCGGGATCTCAAGCCGTCCAACGTGATGTTGGATCACCAAGATGAACCGCATCTGCTGGATTTTGGCCTGGCCCGGGTGGTTTCCGATGATCCCGGCCTCACGGCTTCTGGAACAATCCTCGGTTCACCGGCATACATGGCGCCGGAACAAGCGATGGGTCACGCCGCGGAGATACGCAGTGATGTCTATGCGTTGGGCGCCATTCTCTACGAAACGCTGACGGGCCATCCGCCGTTTCGGGCGGCGACCGCCTTGGAAACGCTCGCGTGGGTGAAGGAGCGGGAGCCGGTGTCTCCGCGGGTGCTCAATCCGCGGTTGCCGGTGGACCTAGTGACGATTGTCCTCAAGTGCCTGGCCAAGTCGCCGGCTGGTCGTTATGAGTCGGCTCGGGAACTGGCCTTGGAATTGGGGCGGTACCTCAGGGGTGAACCCATTCAGGCCCGGGCGATGGGCCCGGTCGAACGATTGTGGCGTTGGAGTCGCCGGCGCCCGGCGGTGGCGGTGGCCTTGGCGATGGCCGTGGTCACGTTGATTTCGCTGGCGCTCGTGGCCTCAGTGGCGGCCACGAGGTTGCGCCGGGAAGCCAGACGGACTGACCTCGCCCGGCAAGATGCGGAGGAAAAACTCTATTTCTCCCGCCTGGCCGAGGCGCGTGCGGATCGGCTTAGCGGCGTCGGCGGGGCCCGCGCGCGCGGATTGGCGGCCGTCGCGGCGGCGGCGGCCTATCGACCATCTTTGGAATTGCGCAATGAAGCGGCGGGGTTGTTGGTGCTTCCGGACATTGGCCCTCCGGTCATGACCTGGACCAACTCCGAGCATCTGGCCGGCGAGTTCATGGCGTTCGATTCGACCCTGGCTCGCTTCGCCGTCGTCCGGCCAGACGGAACCGTCTTCATCCATCGGGCGGCGACCCACGAAGTGCTGGCGCAACTGCCGGGGCCGGCAAAAGTTCCGGGGCGGGTCTGGTTCAGCCCGGACGGCGCACACCTTGGAGCGATGTATCGTTCCTCGACCGCGGTGATTTGGAATCTCTCCACGCGGCAGGTTGTGCATGAAACCGGCCGTTGCATGGCGGATTCGGGCATCGCCTTTTTGGCGGGTGGAAAGGCGGCGTTGATCGAGTCCGATGGACGGTTGCACTTCGTCGACCTTGGCACCGGGAAGGAAAGCGGTGCCATCGATCTGGAGGCGGAGGCGCGCTGGGTGGTGGGCTCGGCGCATGGCCGCGAGTATGCGGTTGGCTTTCGCGATCGGGTCCAATGCTGGACGTCCGGGGGCTCCCGTCCCGTCCAAACCTGTCGGGTTGTTGCCAGTTCCACGGCGGTGGCCTGGCACCGCGACGGCCGGCGGTTGGCGTTGGGATCGCCGAACGGAGAGGTGGTTTTGTGGGATCGCGTGACGGACCACCGCCTGGTCATCACGGCTCATTCGACCGAGGTGGAGCGGTTGGGCTTCTCGCCGGACGGAAACCTGGTGTGGTCGACGGGTTACGATGGGACCACTCATTTTCGGGATGCAGCGGCGGGCCATTTGATTTTTTCCACTCGAGCCGGGCAGGCGTGGAACTTCCGTCCGGACGGCCGCCGACTTTCATTTCTCAACTGGGAAAACAGCTTTGGCGTCTGGGAGTATGAGCCGGCGCCTATTTTTCGCTGCCTGCGAATGCCGGACCCGCGGGAAGAGATCAAGCACCTGAGCCTGAGCGCCGATGGTCGACAACTGTTGGTCGGAACGTCGACGGGTTGGCGTTTGCTGGCCAGCGACACCGGCGTGGAGCTTGCCTCGTGTCTGGAGGGGCGGTGGACTCGCGCCGACTTTCGTCCTGACGGAAAGGGCATCGTGGGTTTGAACGCTGACCGCGTGCAGTCGTGGTCGCTGCGCTGGCAAACCAACGGGACCACGTTGCTGGCGGACTGGGATTCGCCGGCGACCGTGTTGGCCGCGCCGGGAAAGGAATTGCGCCAGATGGAACTGGCCGCCGACGGCGCTGCGCTGGTGGTGGCGGGCTACCATTACAACGCTGTGCTGGAATGGCCGTCGGGGCGGGAGCGGGTCCGGTTTTCGAAAGGCCAGGCGGAGACCTATGCGAGTGTGTCGCCAGACGGGCGCTGGGTGGTGGCCGCGAACATGTTTTACCGGGGGATCACCCTTTGGGATGGAAAAACGGGCACCGCAGTTCGGACCCTTGTGCCGTGGGAGCAAGGCCAGGCCCGATTCAGTCCGGACGGCCGGAACCTGGTGACGATTGGCCGCGACGCTCTGATCTGGGATACGGCGACTTGGGCGATTCGTCGTCGGTTGCCCTTGCAACAGCCTCCCGTGCCGGAGCGCGGGATTTCGTTTAGCGCCGACGGTCAGATGGTCGCGATTGTTTCCGAGCTGCAGGTGATCAAACTGTTGTCGCCTCAGTCGGGCGAGGAACTAATCACGCTCACGCCGCCCATCCGCCCGAATCTCGCTGCGGTGACGCTGAGCGCCGATGGCGAAACGCTGGCCGCGTTGACAGGATCCCGCGTCGTCTGCATCTGGGACCTTCGGGCCTTGCGACGGGAACTGGCCGAATTCGGGTTGAATTGGCGATAGGTGAACAATGCGGGCGTTTAATTGCGGTGCGTTTTCGCCTGCGCCCTTCATCCAGCAAAACCATTTGCGCCAGCTGCGGGGCCGATCGGATCGGCCAACGCGCTCGACAATAGCCCCAGGATTTACAACTCAGACCTGATGCCTCTCGGAAACACGTTTCCCGCAGGAAGCTGGGGGAATGCGCATGGCCGGCTCGCAGCGAAGACACCCGCCGCAATCTGGAAACGCGTCGACGTTCGCCGCCAGTGTGGTGCGCACCGAAACGCTCCAGTGCAAGAATTCTTGTAACGAAGGCGATGGAGCGACGCTGGAAGAGTCAGAAGCCGGTAATGGGAATCGCATGGTGCCTTCCCTCGCCGGTCGCCTATGACGTCGACCCACTATTCATCGTTTTCATCGCTTCACGGCCGCCATTCAGCGGCCAGTCTTTGCAGGCTGTTCTTGGCGTTGGTATTCTTTGCTGGAGGGGGAGTCGCCTTCCCTGCGCCCTTCATCTTCACCGATGCGGTCACCCTTCTGCCGGGCTCAGGCATGCAGGTTTACGAGGTCGATGTTCCGCCCGGGCAACCAGGCTGGCGTCTGGTGTTAAGTCATACGGGCGCGGGCAATCCCGATCTGTATGTGAAGCGCGGAAGCGCCCCCACCACGACCAGCTCGGACAAATCCTCCGTTGGCCAGTTGGTGGACACGATCGTTTTTACCGATGTGGAGCTCACCGCCGGCAAGTACTATGTCGGCGTCAATTTGCCCGGGTCAGCGGCAGGTCCGTGCGACCTGACGTTGACGACGGAAGCGGGCTTTCTTACGCAGCTCGCATGGGACCCGGGTGCGACCCACGCCGGGACGATCTCCCAGGCCCAACCGTCGCTGGTCGGCGGTGATTACTATTTCAAGATCACCACGGCCAACACGACCGCGGGCGCCTGGCGCACTGCGCTCAATGTTTCCAGTGGTGAAGCGGACGTCTTCCTGCGCAAAGGGCCGACGTTTTTGCCGGGCACCAACAACTATGCGGTGCGTCGATCGCAACGGATCGGTTCGGACGGGTTCGTGTTGCGACAGGGTACGGCGGCCGACGAATTTGCCGCGGCACAGGATTGGTTCCTGCTTGTCCGCGCCGCGCCGGGGTCCACCTGGAGTCTTGTGACGGGGGAAGCGTTTGTGCAGGCCCTGCCGCCGCTGGCACCGGATGCGGCCAGCAGCCCGGGTCCGTTGGCGATGGGCGCGGAAGGCATGCGCTACTTCCGCACATCGGTCAGTCCCGGGACATTGGCCTGGCGTCTGGGCCTGAATGGCGGCGGGAACAAGCTGCTCGTGGCCAAGGCCCGCGTGCCATTCCCGGACAACACGGCGAATCACGATCTCCAGCAGTTGGGCCAAATGCTGGTGGTTCCCCCGTATCTCGTGCTCGGCGATTCCTATCTGGTCGGCGTCGTCGGCGATCCGGGCACCGTCATCGATCTCGACTCGCGGCAGCAGGCGGTCACGCCGCTGGCATTTCCGGGAGTGTTACCCGTGAGCGTGGCGGCGGGTGCGTATGGATATGTTACCTTTCGCGTCGATGTGCCGGTCGACGCCATCGCCTGGCAGGTGAAGGTGGCGCCCACGTTGGGCAACGCCAACGTCGCCTTGCGCCGGGACAATGTGGCGAATGAATTTCGCAATGACGGTTATTCCGAAGTGGCGGGGGCGGCGGACGACAGTGTGACCTTGGTGCCGAATGCCCTGACGGACGGAACGTTTTACGTCACGGTTTACGGCAGTGGACCGTATGCCGCAACATTGACCAGCGGCGAGCCGGCGATTGCCGATGTGCCATATGCGTTCGTGGCGGCGAACCCGTTGCCTGCGCTGGCGGGCTGGCAGTATTTCCGCGTGACGGACATTCCGGCCCAACTCGGCAGCCTTGGTTGGGAGCTGAACCTGAGCGGGCAGGTTCCCGGAACGGAGATAGCCCTCCGTCGCAATGCTGTGCCCAGCGAGTGGCGCAAACGCAATTCAACCCAAAACCAGGTCACGTTTGTGACTGACTCGCGGAGCGACTACTCGAGCACCAACGGATTTCTGCAACGGCCGGGGCATCAGGCGGACATTTGGTACATCGGCGTGTATATGCCCACGGCGCCGTTGGGGGCATTTACCCTGACCGGCACGCCGGTTCCGGCGCCGCTGGCGGCGTTTGACGGCAGCTCGACCGTCGTGGCGGGCCTCGCTCCGGGCCGTTTTCAGTGGCACCGGATCGATGTGCCGTCGGGGCCGCTCGGTTGGGACGTGCGCCTGACGGCCGCCGGGCCTGATGTGAAACTGGTGCTGAGGCGTGACAGCTTGCCGGGACCGGCGCTGAATTCACACGCCAACAATCCTTCCGCCGTCTGGACGCCTAACGTTTCCACCAATTGGCCGAATGGGTATCAGTGGGCCGCGGCACTCGATTGGACGCGTCTGCCGGACGAGTCGACTGGCCTCCCGGGTGACAACCGTATTCTCGCGACGGGCATGGGTAATCCGCTCGAGCCGGGCACTTACTACGTGGGCGTGTTCAACGGTGGGACGACGGCGCAGGGCTACACCTTGCTGAGTCGTGGGATTGGGCCGGGCTTGAGCCTTCCGGTTGCCCCGCTCGCTTTCGCGGGTGGCGTGTCTTCCAAAGTCGGGCTGGCGGCCCGTCAGGCGGACTATTTTGCCGTGGTCGTGCCGCCCGGGATGGACAGCTGGAAGCTGCGCCTGCATCTCGACGCCGGCCAGGCGCGGCTGGCGCTGCAGGGCTTCACCGTGCCTAACATCTTAGCCGTGCCGTCAGCCGGAGTAGTCGCCACGCCACCGGCCAATCGGACCGGAGGAGCTCTGGTCACCAAGACGGGCGACGAGGAATTCGTGTTGTTGCCGCGTGCGGGCCAGGCCGCGCTGGATCCGGGAACCTATTATCTCGCAGTAGTCTCGGAAGGCGTGACGCCCACTGCCTCCCGAGTTGGGGCGGGCGCCTGCAGCTATACGCTGACCAGCTTTGGCGCGCTGCCGGCGCCGGTCATCGCGATCGCTCCGGGCGCTGTGGTCACGCTGCCGCAGTCCTTGGTGGGTGGCGAGGTGAAGGGGTTCAAGATTTCGGTTGGACCGGGCACGCTGGGCTACGAGATCGCGCTGACGGGCGTGTCTGCAAGCGCGCCGACGTTGACCCTGCGCCCAGACGGCGCCTGGCCGATGTTTAACCAGTCCGACGAATCGTATGGCATCGAGGGGGGACAAAGCAGCGGATGGAGCGATCACCAGAAGATCACCGTGGCGAACCCCGCGAGCGCGCTTTATTCCCTGCTGGTGCACGCCGGCCATACGGGCACCACGTTTCCGGCCACGACTTTCAACCTGCGAGTGCAGGCTCTCGATGCCACGCCGCTGCCGTTCGACGGTGGCACGGCAGTGGTGGCGGCGCAGGAGAACGAGTCGTGGCGTTATTTCAGTGTCGTGGTGCCTCCGGGCGCGCTGGGCTGGGACGTGCGCCTGACCAGCGTCACGAGTGGCAGCCCGCAGATGGTCGTCCGTCGCGCGACTGCGCCCGATCGGTTCGGAAGTTTCACGAACAACAATCCCAGCCTGTGGAGTTTGGCCACGGCGACGGCTTGGACGACGAACGGTCAGTACACGCCCGGGCACGATTGGCTGGACGTGGCGCAGAACGCCGATGGCGCGAGCAGCGACGGGCGGGTGTTTGCGTGCGGGATGGGCAACCCGTTGGAACCGGGCGAGTATATCGTCGGCGTGCGAAGCGCTGCGAGTTCGACGGCGCCGGTGGGTTACACGATCGTCAGCCGCGGGATCGGGCCTGGCTTGACCATTCCGGTTGCGCCTGTGGCCTTCGCAGGTGGCGCGGCGGCCATTGCGCCCTTGCCAGCCCGGGAGTTGGCGTACTTCAGCGTGGTCGTGCCGCCGGGAGCAGCGAGTTGGCAGTTCAACGTCACGACGAACAGCGGGGACGTGACGGTGGCGGTGCAGAAGGATGCGTTGCCGAACATTGAAGCGGGTGCAACCGCTCCGACCCGGCTCGGCGGTGGACGGCGTTTGCAGAAACGCGGAGCGGAACAATACGCCCTGTTGGCTGAGGCCGGCACGGCGGCGATTCCCGCCGGCACCTACTATGTTGCGGTGATCGGCGAAGGCTCGAGGACCAACGCGAGCCGCGTTGGAGCCGGGACGAGCGACGGTACATTCACCAGCGCTGGGGTCGTGCCCGTCACGGCCATGGGTGTGTCGAGTCCGGTCCCGTTGTTGCAGCCGGATACCGTGGTGGGTGGCGCATTGAAGGGATACCAATTCACCGTGCCGCCGGGGGCAGCGAGCCTCGAGGTGAAGTTGCTTTCACCAACCGGACTGCCGCGCTTTTCCGTCACGACCAATGTCCTGCTGCCGGAGACCGAGGCGATCGGTCAGAACGGCGTTTATGGCTACGACGGCGGGCAGCCGAACGTGGCGATGGCCGAGGGCACCCAGACCATCACGCTGGCCAATCCGGTGGCCGGCACTTATTCGGTCACGGTTCGCGCGAAAGATAGGGCGCCCGGCGACGGCGTCTACACCACCACGTTCTCCGATGCGTCCTACACGCTCAGCGTGACCGCCAGCGGGCCTGCCCCGCTCGCGTTCGACGGCGGAACGTCGGTGGTCACCGGGCAGGCGGCGGACACGTGGAAGTTTTTTTCGGTCGTTGTGCCGCCCGGTGTGGACGGGTGGGATATTCGTTTGTCGGATGTTGCCAGCGGCACGCCGCAGCTGGTGGTGCGTCGAGATCTGTTGCCGGATTCCCTGGCTACCCACGGGGCGAATGCATTTCAGGGGTGGGCGCCGGAGAACTCCACCATTTGGCCCAGCGGATTTCAGCATGCGGCGGGATCGGACTGGACGCATTACACACGGGATGAGCGCGGCACAAATGTAACGGGTCGCATCATCGCCTGCGGCATGGGCAATCCATTGGAACCGGGGCTTTATCTGGTGGGCGTGCGCGGCGGCGGCTCGTCCACGACACCGCTGAACTACACCATCCTTTCGCGCGGCATTGGCGCGGGGTTGGCCATCCCGGTAACGGTCATTGGGCCGCCGGCATTTAGCGTCACGTCGACCCTGACCGTGCGCGAAGCGGCGTATTTCAAGGTCACGGCCGGGGCGATCTCCAGTCTTGAAACGCATCTGAAAAACCTCGCCGGCGACAACCTGCTGGTCCTGCAGCGAGGGTTTTTGCCGCACATCAACGCGGGGGTGGCCAGCCCACTCTTGACGCGTGGTGGACATCGTCTGAGCAAGCTCGGTGACGAACACTCGTTGGTCGCGCCGGACGCGCCTCCTGGTCTGTTCCCGCCGGCGACCTACTTCTTTGCGGTGGTGAGTGAAGGGCTGTCGCCCAACGCGAACCAGGATCGCTCCGGGGGCGGCAACACCGAGTTCACGCTTAAGTTGTCTTCGACCTTTACGGCAACGATTCTTCCCGGCCCGTTCGCCGTGCCGGTGTCGACGTCCGTCGCGTTGGAGGGCGGCACGATGGCAGCGTACTTCGTGCAACTCTTTCCGAGCGGCCCGACCGCGCTGGAAGTGCGCCTGGACAATGTGGTGGGCATCCCGCAGCTGGCGCTGGCCGAGGGTGAGTATCTGCCCCGGCCGTTTTTCAACACCGCCATCTACGGATTCGACCTCGGCGTTCAGCCCCAATATGTGGCCTCCGACATCATCACGGTGCCCAACGCCACCGCTCCGATTTGGGCGGTCAATGTCCATTCGACCAAGGCACATTCCGCGCTCTCGGACAACGGCGGGTCGCTCCCGGGCTCTTCGGGCAGTCTGGTGGTCACCGTGAAGACGCCCCCGCCTCTCTCGATCGATCCGTCCTGCAACGCCCCGGGTTTGGCGAACGTTGCCACCGGCCTGCTGCGGACCGATCAGCGCGACTATTTTCGGGTTGATGTCCCTGCGGTGAATTGCAATGGCGATCCGGTCATTGGCTGGCGCCTGACCCTGGCTGAAGCCCAGGGGGCCGCGTTGGTCCGGGTGCGCAAGGAGTCCTTGCCTGAAGACACAGTCGGTTCCTTCAACGGTACCTCCCCGTTTGTTTCGTCCGAAGGCATTTTCGTTGCGCCGTATCTCACGCCCGGAACCTGGTTCGTCGAAGTCAAGGGCACGGGCATCACCGACTACACCCTGACCAGCGAGGTGTTGACGACAGAACGGTTGTGGCAGATGCCCGATCAAGCCGGGCTGCCGGCGCCGGTCGGCCTCACGCTGCCGGAGTTTGGTGATAGCGGTGTGACGGCGGCGGGCGTGCCGCTGCCGGGCGACGGCGGCACCGATTTGGCACAGGGACGCTGGCATTTCTACGCAGTGGAGATTCCAACCAACAATGTCGGATTGCTGCGCACGCGTCTGGACGCCATCAGCGGTAACCCCAATCTTTACATTCGTTTTTGTGCTCCCCCGACGCTGAGTCACGCGCCCGATGGGAACGGCGGGACGTCGTATGACCGTTCGTTGAGCGCGTCGGGGCGCAGCGAGTATGGCAATTGGGTGCCGCTGGGCAGTGCCACGGCCACCGTTCTGCCGCCCGGCACCAACTACGTTGCGGTGCAGGCGGGGGGCGCCTCGAACGTTCGCTATCGCCTGCATCTGGGCGTGGGGCAAATCGATTCACTGCCGTTCACGGGCGGCGCATTGGTCAGCCAGAATCTGGCGGGCGGCGACTGGCGATACTATCGCGTTGCGGTGCCGGACCCGGCCCCGACGACGTGGAGCGTCACGTTTCAGGAAAGTCTGGGAGACGTGACGTTGCACGTGCGTGAAGGTGTGCCGCCGGGCTCTGGCCTCGGCAGCGAGGAACGCCTTTCGGTGGACTGGGCGGATGACGCTCAGGAGCCGGGGTTGCACCCGGCATTTGACGCGCCTGGGACGATCACGTTGACCACGCCGCCGTTGCATCCGGGGCGCACCTACTATCTGGGTTTCCGTGCGAAGCTGGACTCGACCTTCAGCGTGAGCACGCTGGCTGGCGCGGCTTTCCCGCCGCTCGCCGGAAGCATCGCGTTCGCCGGCGGAACCGCGGCCGGCGTCGTGCCCGCAGCTGGAGCGGTCTTTTATAAGGTCAGCGCACCCTCCGATGCGGCGCGGTGGATTCACTTGTCGACGCACGTGGCGGGCGTGCATGTGAACATCCACGAAGGCACGCTGCCCGCCGGCACCAGCGGTGATGCCTATCAATCCTCCGGGGCGAACTCGTCCCTGAACCGGACGATGGGCGCGAATGTCAGTCATTGGCGTCCGGGGCAAAATTACTATCTCGCCGTCTTCAACACGACCGCCGCTGCGCAGCCCTACTCGATTGCGTTGAACGGCCTGACCGCCACCACTGACGCCGATGCCGACGGCCTGCCGGACGCATGGGAGCTCATTGTGTTCAACAACCTGACGGCGGCCACTGCGACGAGCGATGCGGATCAGGATGGTTTGTTGGATCTCGATGAATTCGTGCTCGGCACAAGCCCGCGCAATGCAGGTACGCCGGGGATTCTGGGGCCACCCAACATCGTGGTTGGTGGTTTCGTCGAACTGAGCTTTCAAGGCGAGGTCGGCCAGGAATATGAGCTGCAGCGCAGCGCCGTTCTTCCGATCTGGACTCCGCTCGTTCGTTTCACGGCCACTGGGCAACAGCAGTTTCTCCATGATTTCGCGCCGCCGCCCGCGGGGCTCAGTGTCTATCGAACGGTGCTGATTCCGAACGCGGCTCGCGCCCGGTGCATTACGCCGTAGCGAGTTGGGGCCGTGAACCGCGGACGGCTCCACCTCACCCGGTCCCGCTTCGCGGGCCCACCCTCTCCCCCGCAATGCGGCGGAGAGTTCCTGCGGAGGGCGGTCCATGGGGAGGGCGTGGGACGGACGTCGCGCGAACCTCGATCCAGCGGGCCGGCATGCATCGGTGTAAACAGGCAATGCAAAAACAAAAAGACGATGAAAAAGACTATGAAGCTGTTCCTGACACTGGGGTTGGTTGGCCTATCGGTCGCTGACACTCAGGCGCAAGGCACCGTTCAGTTCCTGAACTCGCCTCAATCAAAAATCAAGTTCTGTGACGCCATCGGCGCCCCTAATATCGATGCTCCCGTCGGCACGGTGGTCGGCGTCTTCTGGGGGCGGACGCCAGATACGATGACCTTGGTCGAGGACACCGCCACGATCGCCACGGCGGGTCTCTTCAACAAAGGATCCGCCTATCCGCTGCCTGGAGCCAGTCCAGGCGAGACTGTCTTCTTTAAGATTGCTGCGTGGTACACCGAAGGTGGCGCAACCCCACGTTTGGCGCGTCAGGGCGCGCGAAGTCCTGGGATCACGCACTACGGCGAGTCGTCGGTGGTTGTGTCCACGGCTCTCGGCCAGCCAGGGGGGCCTGGCACCGCGGTCTTTCAGAGTGCAACCGGAACCAATCCGAATCGCGCCAAGCCGTTTGCGCTTTGCTATGTTCCTGAGCCGCCCGTGGTCGGGAGCATAGCGTTCGCCGGGGGCACAGCGGCAGGCGTTGTGCCGGCGGCTGGAGCGGTTTTCTACAAAGTCAGTGCGCCCGCCGATGCGGCGCGATGGATTCACGCGGCGACGCACGTGGCGGGCGTGCATGTGAACATTCAAGAAGGCTCGTTTCCCGCGGGCACCAGCGAGGACGCCTATCAATCGTCCGGCGCAAATTCGTCCCTGAGCCGATCGATGGGCGCGAATGTCAGTCATTGGCGTCCCGGGCAAGACTACTATCTCGCCGTCTTCAACACGACGGCCGCCGCGCAGTCCTACTCGATCGCCTTGAATGGCCTGACGGCCACCACCGACGCCGATGTCGACGGCCTGCCGGACGCGTGGGAATTGTCCGTGTTCAACAACCTGACCGCGGCCAATGCGACGAGCGATGCGGATCGGGATGGTGTGCGGGATCGGGACGAGTTCGTGCTGGGCACGAATCCGCACGACGCGGGCACGCCGGGCGCCTTGGGCCCACTCAACATCGCGGTCGGTGGCATCATCGAACTAGGCTTTCAAGGCGAAGTCGGCCAGGACTATGAACTGCAGCGCAGCGTCGGCTTTCCGGTCTGGACGTCCGTCGTTCGTTTTACCGCTACCGGGCAAGAGCAGTTACTCCGTGATCTCGCGCCGTCGCCCATGGGGCTTGGTGTCTATAGGACCCTGCTTGTTCCTAACCCGGCTCGCGCCCGGGGCGGAACTCCGTGACGCCTGAGCCAGGGCGAGGACGAAAAGAAACGAGAAATGGAAGCGGTCGAGGGCTACCGCACTCCACGACGCGTCGCGAGCTCCGGGGGTGTGGGAGGTCCGCCAGGTCTTGGAGTGAGCCAGTCCTCTGGCGCTTTGACCGCGCGGGTCGGAGTGACGACGGGCGAAGCATCGCTTTGTGCGCGTCGAGGCTCGAAGGCGAAAGGCGGTAGAGGACGATGTCCCGCGAGCCAGGCCCTTCATGTTTTCTGCTGGGCTTTGCTCTGGAATCAGAGTGGAATCGACGGCGAATCAGCCATGACGCGCCCGCCTCATTCCGGTGCTCGGTTTCCGTGCCGGTTCCGCCCATCCACCGGCCGTCTGTGGGGTCTGATGCTCTCGTGGGCGGTCGCCGTTGCATCCATCTCCGCCCAGGTGATTGTTGACGCAGGCAATTCGGACGAAAGCTCGAAGCCAATGCCTTCGTCACGCGGCCAGGCACACTGGTCGCTAACGTCCCTGGTCAAGCCTGCGCGGCCAGACGGGGCGACCCATCCCATCGATGCCTTTATTCGCGCCGAACTCGCGACGCGGAAACTTTCGCCGTCGCCGGCGGCGGACCGGCGGACTTTGGCGCGCCGGTTGTACTATGCGCTGACGGGACTTCCCCCGGCTGCGGAGGAGGCGACAAAGTTCTGCGACGCTCAGGATCCGCGAGCGTTCGAAGAGCTCTTGGATCGATTGCTGGCTTCGCCGCGTTATGGGGAGCATTGGGCGCGGCATTGGCTGGACGTGGCGAACTACGCGGACACCCATGGCAATGATCACGACTATGCGCGGCCGAACGCGTGGCCGTATCGCGATTATGTGATTCGCGCGTTCAATGAGGACAAACCCTATGCGCGCTTTGTGCAGGAGCAGGTGGCCGGGGACGCATTGTTTCCGGACGATCCTCAGGCGGTGGTGGCGCTGGGCTTTGTCGCGGCGGGTCCGTGGGATCACACGCTGATGGTCACGGTGCGCGAGGACACGGTCGACCATCGGACGGCGCAGTATCTGGATCGCGACAACATGGTGAGCACCGTGATCGGCACGTTCCAGAGCCTGACCATTCATTGCGCGCGCTGTCATGATCACAAGTTCGATCCGATCAGCCAGCGCGAGTATTACCAGCTGCAGGCTGTGTTTGCGGGAGTGGATCGGGCGAATCGGCCGTTTGATCTGGATGCGCGAACTCAGGCGGAACGTCGCCGTTTGCGTGCGGAACAACTCGCCTTGCAGCGTCGTGATCCGGAGCTGCTGGCCACGATGGAAACTTCGGCGGTTCGTCGGCGCGTAGAGGCATGGGAGGAGGCCCAGGCGAAACGGGAGAGAATCTGGGCTGAGGTGGAGATCGTCTCCGCGGTGTCCACCGGCGGCGCGACTCTCAACCGCGAAGCGGACGGATCGTGGTTTGTCAGCGGGACACGTCCGGCGCGGGACACGTATATCGTCACCGCGCGGCGGCGGGCTGGTCCGTTGGCGGCGGTGCGGTTGGAGGTGCTGCCCGATGATCGGTTGCCGAAGCGCGGCCCGGGGCGGTGGGAGAATGGCAATTTTCACCTCTCGGAGTTTCGAGCTTTCGCGGCGTTGCCCGGGGCGAAGACCGGCGGGCAGCCGATTGGGTTTATTCGGGCCACGGCGGACCACGACGAGGGGCCAGCGATTTCAGCGGCGCAGGCGATCGATGGCCGGAATGAGACCCAATGGGGCGTGCACCCGCGCTATGGAGAGCCGCATCAGGCTGTGTTTGAAGTCAACGAGCCGTTGGTATTTTCGGAAGGGACTGTCTTTACGTTCCTGCTCGAGCATCAAGCGGGAGCGCAGGGCCATGGCATTGGGCGATTTCGGATCATGGCGAGCGACGAGCGTCCGCCGGCCAACGCGGCGAAGCCGTTGCCAGCGTCCACGGCCGATCTCCTGCGCGTGCCGGCGGCCGAGCGCACGGCCGCGCAACGCGAGGCGCTGGCCTGGGCGGCCTTGACGGCGGAGAACGAGCGGGCCCTGGCGGCCTTGCCCGCGCCGCAGCAAGTGTATGCCGTCACGCACGATTTTCCGCCAGACGGAGACAACTTCAAGCCGGCGGCCAGACCGCGGCCGATCCACGTGCTCGCCCGGGGGGAGTTGGGCAAGCCAGGCGAATTGGTTGGCCCGGGAGCGCTGAGTTGCGTGCCGGGGTTACCGGCGGATTGGGCGATGGCGACGGGAGAAGACGAGTCATTCCGCCGGGCAGCATTGGCGCGATGGCTGGCCGACGAGCGCAATGTTTTGACCTGGCGCAGCATTGTGAATCGGGTCTGGGCCTGGCATTTTGGCCGGGGGCTTTGCGACACGCCGAATGATTTTGGCGTGATGGGAGGTACGCCCAGTCATCCGGAACTGCTGGACTGGCTTGCCGTCTGGTTTCGTGACGAGGCGAAAGGTTCGCTGAAGGCGCTGCATCGTCTCATCCTGACCAGTGAGACTTGGAAACAAACGTCGATGAGCCGGCAAGCGACCGCGGCTGATCCGGACAATCGATGGTTGTGGCGGCAGAATCGTCTGCGGCTGACGGCGGAACAGGTGCGGGACACGGCGCTGATGCTGGCGGGAAAAATGGATGTCACGATGGGCGGCCCCCCGGCGGTCCAGTTCATTTCGCGCGGCGACGCGACGTTTAATCCGGGCGGAAACCCGGCTTTGCTCGACTACGAGCACTTTGATCCGGACGCGCCGGCGGCGCGCCGGCGGGCGATCTATCGGTTTCTGTTTCGGACCGTGCCGGACCCATTGATGGAAGCGCTTGATTGTCCGGATGGCGGCGCGAGCACGCCGGTACGCGGGGTTTCGGCGACCGCGCAGCAGGCGTTTGCTTTGCTCAACGACGCATTCCTGATCCGTCAATCCGAGCATATCGCCGCGCGCCTGGCGGAGGATCGCAAAACGTCCGTGGCGCAAGCAGAGGCCGCGTTTCAGCTCGTCTTGTTGCGGACAGCCAAAGGCGAAGAGCTTTCCCGCATGGCCGAATATATTGCGCGCCACGGTTTGGTGAATGCCTGCCAGCTGCTGTTGAACACGAGTGAGTTTCTCTATGTGGACTGAGCGGTGAGTGATGAGTGATGAGTGATGAGTGATGAGTGATGAGTGATGAGTGATGAGTGGCGTAAAATTGGCGACCCTTTCTCTGCGGCGTCCGGACTGAGCACTGAGCACTGAGCACTGAATACTGAATCCTGACCAATGTTACCTCGACGAGATTTTCTGAACACGTTGGGCACGGGCCTGGGCGGTATTGCGCTGGCCTCATTGTGGCAACGGGACGCGGCCGCAGCGGGGCTGGCGTTGCCGCATCATGCGCCGAGGGCGCGGCGGGTCATTCAGTTGTTCATGAACGGTGGTGCGAGCCAATGTGACCTGTTTGACTACAAGCCGCAGTTGATTGCGCGGCACGGGCAGAAGTTTGATCCGGGCGACGGGCAGCGTGTGGAGGCGAGTGTCAGTGTGCCGGGCACCTTGATGAAGTGCCCTTTTGAATGGGCGCAGCACGGGCAGTGTGGGCGCTGGGTGAGCAGCGTGCTGCCGCATCTGGCACGGCAGGTTGATGCAATGGCCTTCCTGATGGCAATGCGATCGAAGTCGAATGTGCACGGCCCGGCGGCCTACCTGCAAACGAGCGGTTTTGCGCTGCCGGGCTTTCCGTGTGCGGGCGCGTGGGTTTCGTATGCGCTGGGCAGCCTGGCGGACAATGTGCCGGCGTTCGTCGCTCTGCCCGACGCGCGCGGCCTGCCGTATAACGGGCGCAGCGCGTTTACGTCGGGATTTCTGCCGGCCAACCATCAGGGCATGATCTTCAATGTCAGCGCGCCGCAGCCCATGACGCATCTGCAGCCGCCGCGCGGGGCCCCGCACGTGACCTCCGCCAGCCGCGCGGAAGGATTGACGTTGTTACGTGCGATGAATGCGGCGCATGCCGCCGAGCGGCCGGACGACTCGCGATTGGGGGCGCGGCTTGACACCTACGAGCTGGCGGCGCGCCTGCAACTCTCGGCGCCTGAACTGCTGGACATGACGGGCGAGACCAACGCGACGAAGAAATTGTATGGGCTGGACGAAAAGGAGACGGCGGATTTCGGGCGGCGTTGCATGCTGGCGCGCCGCATGATTGAGCGGGGGGTGCGGTTTGTGCAGGTGTGGAGCGGGCAGGGCGGTGGAGCGGACAATTGGGACAATCATGGAGACATCCCCAAAGAGCTCAGTGCGGCCGCCCGCAAGATGGATCAGCCGGCGGCGGCGCTGCTGATGGATTTGAAGGCCCGCGGCCTGTTGGAGGATACCTTGCTCGTGTGGACCACGGAATTTGGGCGCATGCCGTTTACGCAGGGGAACACTCAAGGGCGCGATCATAACGGCGGCACCTTTGTCTCGTGGTTTGCCGGGGCCGGAATCAGGCCGGGGACAGCGGTGGGCCAAAGCGATGAATGGTCGTGGAAAGCCGTGGAAGGGGCGACCACCAGTTATGATTTTCACGCGACCATTCTGCATCTGCTTGGAATCGATCACGAAAAGCTGACGTTTCGCCACGGGGGCATTGACCGTCGATTGACCGATGTGCACGGACACGTGGTGCGCGAGATCCTGGCGTAGCAAGCGGGCCGGCGTAACCAAAGGGCCAGGATTGAAAACCGCCGATGCACGCGAATAAACGCAGGTGCTTTCTGGGGCGATCGAGGTGCATCTCCGCATGGATTAGCTAGGAGCGAGCAACGCCGTCCGGGGGAGAAGAACGTCCGCATCATGCCACGGAATTAGCCGGAACGATTCAGTTGGTCAGCAGCCGTTTGCTTGATCTTCTGCGCAGGCCTTCGTTGTTGGTCGCTTCCGTATTTCATCTCAATACGCTAATACGCTCGCTCCTCACGCCTCGGCCTTCGCCAGAATCTGTGGCGCAACCGGCCGCCGCCCAACTGAATCGTTCCGGCTTGGAGGACAGCACCCTAAGATGATCCCTCTGTCTTTCTCTGCGTTTATCAGCGTGCATCTGCGGTTGCCCGGGTTTGCAGGCAAATCGGTGGCGGTCCGTGGCCCTTGCAGTCCTCTCGCGGATCGTTAAGCTGCGCGCCTTAACTGAACTGAAAATGACGACACCTACTGCCGCCACTCTTTCCCCTCACTTGCTCTCCGAGTTTGATCTTCGCGGTCTGCGGCTTCGAAACCGGGTGGTGATGGCGCCGTTGACTCGCGGTCGGGCGCGTCGCGAACGCATGCCGAATGCGATGATGGCGCAGTACTATGAACAGCGGGCATCGGCCGGACTGATTATCGCAGAGGCGACCGTCATCTCCGAGCAGGGCTTTGGGTGGGTTGATTCCCCGGGCATCTATACCGACGCGCAGGTGACGGGATGGAAGTTGGTCACCAGCGCGCTGCATGCGAAGGGGACGCCAATCTTTCTCCAACTCTGGCATTGTGGCCGGGCGTCGCACAGCAGTTTTCACGGTGGGCGTCCGTCGGTTTCGGCTTCGGCGGTCAAGATTAACGGCGACTACATTCACACGCCGATTGGCAAGCAATCGTATGAGACTCCGCGCGCCTTGGAGACGGCGGAAGTTCCGGCCGTGGTGGAGGATTACCGGCGGGCGGCGGAGCGTGCCCGGGCGGCGGGTTTCGACGGAGTGGAGATTCATGCGGCCAATGGTTATCTGATCGATCAGTTTCTCCAGTCGCGGACGAACCAGCGGACCGATCGTTATGGCGGCAGCGTGGAGAACCGGTATCGGTTTCTGCGGGAAATCGTGGAAGCCGTAGTGACAGTGTGGCCGGCCAATCGTGTGGCCGTCCGGCTTTCGCCGAACGGCGTGTTCAATGACATGGGCTCGCCGGATTTTCGCGAGACTTTCACCTACGTTGCGGGCGAGCTGAACCGTTTTGAGCTGGGCTATTTGCACGTCGTGGATGGGCTTGGCTTTGGCTTTCATGAGAAAGGGAAGCCGATGACGTTGCCCGAATTTCGGGCGGTGTATAAGGGCCCGTTGATGGGCAACTGCGGCTACACACAGGCGACCGCCGAGGCGGCGATTGCCTCGGGGCAGGCCGATTTGATTGCGTTTGGCCGGCCGTATTTGAGCAACCCGGATTTGGTCGAGCGCTTTGCGCATGGCTGGGAGCTGAATCCACCGGCCGACCCGAAGGTTTGGTCGGGGCCGACCGCCGAAGGGTACACGGATTTTCCGTTTTACGGTCGGAAATGAGCGGTGTGTGCTGACGAGTGCTGGCCGTGTTGATGGTGGACAGGTGAGAATGCCGGCGTGGGACGCGATGCGACCGATCGATCAGCTTGTGCTGGGCTGGCTGGCGTTGAGCAGCGTCCTGACTTTCATCCTGTTTGCGTGGGACAAGGTTCGCGCTGGCCGGATGGGCCGCCGAATTTCCGAGTGGCAGCTGGTCGTTTGGTCGGCGTTGGGAGGATGGCTCGGGGGCTTGGCGGCGATGGTTCTGATGCGGCACAAGACCGCCAAGGTCACGTTTTGGGCAAAGTTGGCCGGAGCGCTGCTGGTTTGGGGCGGGCTGTTGGCGCTGTATTGGCGGCTTCGGTAGGGGGTGCGGCCTACTTCACCCGCTGTCTACTTCACTTTCTGATAGCGCTTCAGGTTCGCTTCGAGCTCGCTCATGCGATCGCGATCGTTGCAAAGCTCGATCGCTTTCTTCTGGTGCTGGATGGCGTCGGCGATTTTTCCGCTGTCGAAGAGCGCGCGGGCGTAGGTGTCGACGACGTCGGGTTCCTGGCCTTTGCACGCGTCGTAGGCCGCTTGTGCGAAGCGCAGGGCGAGACCCAGGTCGCGTTTTTCGATGCGTTCGTCGGTGAGGAGAGTCCAGGCCATTTCGTTCAACATTTCGGCGTTGATGGGAGGGACGTAGTCCATTTTTTTGGCCAGTGCGGCGAGGGTGTCGCCAGTTCCTTTGCCGGTGGCGGCGCGGTAGTAATCCTGGAAGCTCTTTTGCACTTGGTAATAGGCCTTGAAGTCGGAGAAGCGGAAGCCGGCGGGGGCCAGCGGCGTGGCGCGTTCCTCAATCTTGGCCAGGTCGGTGTCGTTGCGCCCGGAAAGCAGGGCGCGCTGGTAGTCGCGCATCAGACTTTGGAACCGGGCGGAGTTGCGAATGGCGACGAGATCGAGCGGTTTCGACTGAATGCCGCCGAGTTCCTTTTCGAGCGCGAGGATTTCCTGGGCGAGCGGATCGAGCTTGGCGTCCGGTTCTCCGCGCAGGGCCATCTCCAGATATTCCTGGACCTTGCGCTGGGCGGTCAGGCGCTTGCGCTCGGCGCCGAGGTCGAAGGTGTTGGCCGCAAGCCGGTCGAGGATGCGATCGAGGCCGTCCATCGGGTGCCCGTGCCAGGCGATGCGTCCTTCCCGATCGACGACGAAGGCGTGAGGAATGCCGTTCACGCCGTAGGCCTTCATATAGCGATCTGACGTCGCGCGGTTACGATCAATCGCCACGCGATAATCCATCTTGTCGCCCATGTTGTCGACAAAGGGCTGAACCGTCGGCTTGTCCTCGTCGCTGACGCCGACGAAAACCACACCGCGCTCGGCGAATTTTTTCTGCATGTCGGTGAGGTGCGGAATGCTGACGCGGCAAGGGCCGCACCAAGTGGCCCAGAACTCGACGACCACGACCTGTTTGCCCTTGGCGTCGGCGAGGTCGATCGGGTCGCCTTTAACCCAGTCGGCGATTTCCAGGGCCGGGGCGGGATCACCCAGCTGGGCGGCGTGGCCGGGCTGGCTGGTGGCGACGTTCGCGAGTGCGACCGCGAAAGCGAAGGCCAGTGTCCGGGCTGGCCGGGCAGGGAGGGACAGGCGCCGGGAGTTCTTGGGAGTCATGGCAGTGATGGGGTTAGTTTTGTCGGAGAGTAGGAGCGGGCGTGGAAGTCGTCAACGGGGGAGGGCTCCCTTGAATCACGGAGCGGGCGAGGCCGGCCCGCGTCTTGATTAGGGTGGGTCGCCCGGTGGGTCGGCATCGGGCCGGCGTCCGTTCCGGCGAAGGCTGGTTATAGCGCCCCAGAGGAGACCGAGCACGAGGCCGGCAGCGTGGGCGCCGTTGGCCATGGAGATGCCGAAGAGCGCGGTAAAGGCGCCGCCGAGGCTGAAGGAAAAAAACACCAGCATCAGTACCGTGGTGTAGGGATGGAGGGCGAGGCCACATTCGGGATCAAGTTTGCTTTTGGTCCAGATGTATCCCATCAGGCCGAACAACACGCCAGACACGCCGCAGAATGCCGGCCCGGCCAGCCAGGTTTGGGCGAGATTCGAGCCGATGCCGATTGTCAGAAACAGCAGTCCAAGCCGTCCAGTGCCCTGTCGGTTCTCGATGGCGCTGCCCAAATCGATCAGCCAAAGGAGGTTCAAGACGAGATGGGCCACGTTGAAATGCACGAGTGCCGGCGTGATCAGGCGCCAGAATTCGCCTTGGGTGAAGATTTCCGGCAGGTGGGCATCCCATCGGATGTCGCGACCTTCGGGGGTGATCTGCGTGATCAGAAGCTGATCGAACACCCGTTCGCCATAGCCGGCCCAGGCTGCGCCGGCGATGGTCAGGCAGATGCCCGCGAGCACGGCGGTGAGGGCGCCGACGCCGTTCGGAAAGACCTGGCCCAGCGCTTCCCGGGCGGTGACCGGAGTGGGCGCGGCGGCGTCGTCTTCCGCCAGTCGGCGGCGGACGGCGCCTTCCCGGGCGCGCGCGGTGACTTCCGGACGGTGCGGGTCCTTGAGATAAGCGGACAACTGTTGAGTCGCGTGATCGAAATCGTCTTCGGAGCGGACCCAGAGGGCCCAGCCGTCCGGTTCGGGCTCGATTTCGTGTTCGATGCCGAGCGCGAGCAGGACGTCGCCGAAGGTTCGGGCGGCCTGTTCGTTGGGCAGATTTCCAATCAATCGCATGGCTGCTTACTGCAGGGACAGTGATATGGAATAGGCTCCGTGGCGGCAAGTTTGGCTTTTGTCCCTCCGGTTTTCGGATTGCTCCCGAGCGGTGTTCAGGCAGAGTTCGGCCATGCCTTGCACAAGCCGTCCCCAACATCCTAACCGTACCAGGAATTCGCCATGAAAATTACCCTGCATGGTGCGGCGGGCGATGTCACCGGGTCGGCCTATTTGGTGGAGACCGACCAGGCGCGGGTGTTGATCGATTTCGGGATGTTTCAGGGCAATTCGCGGATTGAGGCGAAGAACGTGATTCCTTCGGGGCTGACTCCGGCGAAGCTCGACTCGGTGTTGGTGACGCATGCGCATCTGGATCACACCGGACGTCTGCCGTTGCTGACCAAGGCTGGTTACAACGGGGCTCTGCTCGCCACGCAGGCGACCATTGATTTGGCGGGGTTGATTCTGCGGGATTCGGCCAAGGTCCAGGGGCTGGACGTGGAGCGGGCGAATCGGAAACGGGAGCGGGCGGGGGAGGAACTGATTAAACCGCTTTACACGTTGGAGGACGTGGAACGGACGTTGCAGTGCTTTCGGGCGGTGGAATACGATCGGGCGACGGCGGTGGCCCCGGGCGTATCTGCGCGTTACGTCTCCGCGGGACACATGCTTGGCTCAGCCAGCATTGAGCTCACGGTGCGCGAGGATAACCGCGAAAAGGTCGTGGTGTTTTCGGGCGACATTGGGCCGAAGGGGCTGGCGATCATTCAGGATGCAGAACCGTTGCGCCGGGCGGACGCGGTGTTTCTGGAGTCGACTTATGGCGATCGCGATCACCGCCCGCTGAAGGAAACCTTGGCGGAGTTCCGACAGATCATTGAGACCGCGGTGCGGGAGAGGGCGCGGGTATTGATTCCAGCTTTTGCCGTGGGCCGGACCCAGCAGATCTTGTATCATCTGGACGAACTTTTCTGCGCCGGACGATTGCAGCCGTTTCCGATCTTCATCGACAGCCCGATGGCCATTGAGGCGACGCGTATTTACGAGCGGCACCCGGACCTGTTCGATGACGAGGCGGTGGACATGCAAAAGGCCTGTGATGTGGTGAGCCGGCATGGGCACGTGAAAGTGACGCCGACCGCGCAGCAATCGATGGCGCTGAATGACGTGGAAGGGCCCTGTGTGATCATGGCGGGGTCGGGCATGTGCAATGCGGGGCGGATCCTGCATCATTTCAAGCACGGCTTGTGGAAGCCGAGCACCGTGGTGATCATTGTCGGATTTCAAGGGGAGGGAACGTTGGGACGCATGCTGGTGGACGGGGCCGCCCAGGTTTCGATTTATGGCGAGAAGATCGCCGTGAAGGCCCGGGTGCATACTTTGAACGGGTTCAGCGCGCATGCCGGGCAGGGCGAGTTGCTCAAGTGGTTGGGGTCATTGGTGCCGTCGAAACCGCAGGTCATCCTGAGTCATGGTGAAGCGCGCGGGCGCGATCCGTTGGCCGAACAGATCAAAAAGCGCAACGGCATTGATGCTCAGCGGCCAATGCAGGGGGATATCATCCGCGTATGATCTGAGGTCGCCTGTCATGCCCGTTGAAAACTCCCACTCCGCGTCTGACGATGGAAAACGCTCTGCGATCGAATTGAGTTTGGCCCGGTTGAATCGCCGCCGGTTTTTGCAGCGATCCGTGTTGGTGTCGGCTGGAATCGGGCCGGGCCTGGGAGGATGCGCGTTGTCGGGACTGAGCTCGCGGCGTTTCAGCGTGGCCACGTTTTCGGCGGACGTCACCGTGCCGATCGGCCACCCGCTGATGGGTGGGGGAATATTGCCGGCCAGGGAGGTTGTGGATCCGTTGTTGGCGCGGGGTTTGATTTTGTTTGGCGAAGGCCTTCCGGTCGTGCTGGTGGCCGTGGATTGGTGTGAAATCCGAAATGACGCCCACGCTCGTTGGCGGGAGGCGCTGGCCGAGGCCGCGGGCACGGTGCCGGGCAGGGTGTTGGTCAGCAGCGTCCATGTGCATGATGCGCCGGTCGCGGACCTTGGCGCGGAGAGAATTCTGCGGGCGCAGAAGGCGGCTGGCTCGGTCTGCGATCCCGTCTTCCACGAAGTGGCGGTGCAACGAGTGGCGAGATCGGTGCACGAAGCGTTGGCACGGAAAGAGGTGGTTACGCACGTGGGGTGCGGCCTGGCGTCGGTGGAACGGGTCGCGTCGAATCGACGATTCGTCCGTCCGGACGGGACCTTGTCCTTTGGTCGAACGAGCGCGAGCCGGGACGCAGCGGCCCATCAGGCGGACGAGGGCCGGATTGATCCGCATTTGCGAACCCTGAGTTTTTGGACGGGCGATCGCGCGCTGGCGGCGGTGCATGTCTATGCGACCCATCCGATGAGTTACTACGGACAAGGGCAGGTGTCGGCAGACTTTGTGGGGATGGCGCGGGCGCGTCGGCAGGCGGACGATCCTGGGGTGTTTCAGATTTATGCCAGCGGATGCAGCGGCAATGTGACGGCGGGCAAGCACAATGACGGGGGGCCGGCGAACCGGGGTTTGCTGGCCGATCGGATTTACGACGCGATGGTGGCGGCCTGGAGGAAGACGGAGCGGCACCCCATGGAGCGGTTGAGTTTTCGGAGCGTGCCGTTTCGATTGGAGCCGCGGGGGGGAGCCTTTGTGGAGGAAGCGCTGCGCCGGCGGCTGGCGACCGATCCCAAGCCATTTGGCCAGTGCCTGGCGGCGCTGGGGCTGAGCTGGCGCGAGCGGGTGGCGGCGGGACTTGGCCTGGATCTGCCGGTGATCGACTTTGGCCCGGCGCGTTTGTTGTTGCTGCCGGCCGAGGCGTATGTGGAGTACCAGCTTTACGCCCAGGAGCAAGGAAGCGGGTTCGTGCTTTCGTTAGGCTACGGTGAATGTGCACCGGGTTATATTCCGACGGAAACGGCTTGGGCGGAGGGCGACAGCAATCTGGGGGACTGGTGCTGGGTGGCGCCTGGCGCGGAGACCGTGCTGAAGGCGGCAGTGCGGAGCGCCCTGGCGCGCTGAATGGGAACCGTAGTCGACCGGCGAACCCTGGTGAGATTTCACCAGTCCCAAACTCTTGTGTACCGGCCGATGAACCGGCGGACGGCTCCACCTCACCCGGTTCCGACCTCGCTTGGGCGAATTCGGAACCTGCCCTCTCCCCCGCAGCGCGGCGGAGAGGGTTACGCGCCGGGCCGTTCGATTGACAGGTTGCCGAATCTCCACGTCGCGAGCCTCCGTGTCGATCGTTCGGTTCATGGGGTAGCTCCGCATTCCGCCAAATCGCGAATCGGAAATCTGAAATCGAAAATGGCCGGGTTCCTGGGAAGCGGCTCGACACCCCCGGGCATTTCGATAGGCTCGCGCGCCATGTTCGGAAAACTGGTTCATCGACTCGATCGGTGGTTGGCTCGGCCCTACCTGAATCTTTGGGGTGAGCGAGACGGCTTGTTGGTGTTGTATTTGCATCACCTGTTCTTGAACGAGTCCGAGATTGAGCAGGGGATGGTGGATCCGCAGCAGCGAATGACGGTGCAGGATTTTCGAAGGCTGTTCGAATTCTTGCTCGGCCACGGGTACAGTTTCGTCGGGCCGGACGAGGTCATCCGGGGGCTGCCGCCGGGAAAGCGCTATGCGTTGATGACGTTTGACGATGGCTACTACAACAACGTGCGGGCCTTGCCGGTCTTGGAGGAGTTCCGCGCGCCGGCCTTGTTTTTCATCGCCACTGGGCATGTCGCCACCAACAAGCCGTTTTGGAATGACGTCTTGTATCGCGAGGGCATCCGGCGGGGCATGCCTGTCCGGGAAGCGTGGGAATTGGGCGGGCAGTTTATGGCGTCGCCGTCGGAGTATGCCGATCGCGAACTGGAACGGCGATTTGGCAGCAAGGCTCGGGAAACGGTGGGCGAGTTGGATCGTCCGTTGACTCCCGCCGAGCTGCGCGACTTTGCCCGGCACAAGCTGGTTTTCCTGGGCAACCATACCCTGAACCATGCTGGGCTGACCGCATATGAGGCGGCGGGTCAACGCGCGGAGATCGAGGGGGCCCAGGCGATGTTGCGAGAGTGGACCGGGCAAGTTCCGGAGACGATCGGCTATCCATATGGCTTATGGAATGCGTCCGTGGTGGAAAGCGCCCGCCGGGTGGGGCTGCGACTCGGATTCACGGCGGTGCCGGAAAAACTTTACCTGCCGGTGGGGACAGCCGAACAACTCCTGTCGATTGGCCGGTTCCTTCCGTATCCCGGACCGACGGCGCAACGAGACCTGGACTACTTCCGCTCGGATTTGCTTTTGTTGCGACGGATGCAGCGCATCCGCGACAGGTGGCGTTCGCGTCGCGGCTAGCTGGATTTGGCGGCGACCACTTTGATGATGGCGCCGATGTCGGTCATCGATTCGATTTCTTCGGGTTGGAATTCAAGATTGAGCTCCTGCTCCAGCGCCATGACGAGGTTTAGGTGTTGGACCGAATCCCACTGGTCGACGTTTTCCGGTGACGTTTGGGGTGTCACGTCACGCAGCGGAATTTGGAGGACGTCTGCGGCGATGCGTTGAACGCGTTCGGAGATCGAGTTGCTCATGAAGGAATTGTCGGGCTGGGGAGCCGGGAGATCCACTCGGGCCATGGGACGGTCGTTTGGTCGAGCGCCAGCGTCCAGCGGGTGCCAGCCTCGGTTTGTTCCTGGAGCGTGAAGCCGTGGCTGGGGAAGAAATTCCCCGCGGGGGCATTCTTCTTGGTGGGCAGGAACCACCCCTCGAGGATCTGATTGCCGCGAGCCCGGGCGCGATCCGCCAGGGAGGCCAACATTGCGGTCTCCACCGTTCGCCCGATCACGCGGCAGCTCATGAGCAGCGTATCGATGATGCATCGGCCGTTTTGTTGCCGGGTTATCATCACGCCGACGATGCCGTTGTCCCCGAAACGATCCGTGACCCGGACGGCAAGCACATCACAGTCGGGTTGTTCGGACAGGGCGACGATCTCCTGGTCCGAGTAGCGACGGGTGGTTAGGTTGAACTGGTTGGTCTTTTGAGTTAGCTGCGCGACGCGCGCGCGGGTGGCCGGGCTGACGGGCGCGATCTCGATCTGCTGGGAGAGGGATCGGAGGAACTCCTCGACGGAGCCTGCTCCTTGTTGCAGTTCGGATCGTTGGTGTTGTTCGGAGTAAAAGCGGCTGCGTTCCCGGTCCTCGGTGGAGATCGTCAGCTTTTCCAGCGCGGGATGCCGGCGCAGGGCGGAGGCGAACTCCATCGGATTGTCCGGGAGATCGATCACAGTCACTTCGGGGAGCTCGAGCTGGACGCGTTGACGTTCGGTGGGATTGTCGTCCAGGAACACGAGGGCATCGATCCCGATGTTCAGTTCCGCGGCGATCTCGCGGAGGTTTTGCGCTTTGTCGGTCCAGTTGATGCGCTGGGCGGAGAAATGTTTTGCGCGCAGCAGCATGCCGGGATGTTTCTCGAGCACCTCCAGCGCGTCCGGCGGATTGTTCTTGCTGCAAATCGCGAGCAGAATTCCCCGGTGATGGAGGTCCAGGAGGGCTCGTTGGACCTCGCGGTACGCGGCGCCGGGATACTCCGAGCCGAGCTTGAGGCCGTCCATGCCATCCTCGCCCACCACGCCACCCCACAGGGTGTTGTCGAGGTCGGTGACAAGGACCTTGCAGGTTCGGCCGGCCAGCGGGCGCAGGAACCGCAGCCATTCGCCGGCGAGGGAGCCCAGGGCGGCGGCGGCGATGGGCATGCGCATGGTCAGCCATTTTCGGGCGTCGTGCCAGGAGAGTCGTCCGAAGCCCGCGATCAGGCTGTCGTAGTCCAAAAAGAACACGCCGGCTTGTTCGCGGGTGAGTGCCTGCACCTGGCGGTTGATGGCGCGAATCGTTTCCACCTGGCTGCAGGGATTCTGGGCATCCCAGAGGCCGGCCGCAGGCCAGGCTGGGGTTTCGAATCCGTGCACGATCAAGCTGGCGGGGCTGTTCTGCCGGAAGGTCTGGATGCGGTGGCGCATTTCCCCCACGAGGCGATCGGCGGTGCTGCTGATCTCGTCGGGCGACAGATCGGTGAATCGCTCCCAAAGGTCCGGCGCAGCGTCGCGGGTTTGGACCGCGAGGACGACGACGTTGGGCTGGGACGTGTAGAGTGGGCTGTTGGCGGTGAGGATCTCCTGATCGAAGGCGTTGAATTCGCCCAATTGGACGGCCAGATCGATACCGTTGACCGCAGCGGAGGCGCGGAGGAGGGGGACGACGGGTTCGAGCGTGAAGGAACGGAGAATGAAGAGTCGGAGTGAGGCTGGCGCGGAGTGGGCCTTTAGCTGGTCGAATCGGCCGGTGACGTAGTTGGCCGTGGCGGGGCTGGGCTCCGCGGCCCAGAGTTGGGCCAGCTGCAGCTGGGCGAGTGGCCACGCGCCTGCTGCCAGGGCTTGGTCGATGGAATCGCGAAGGCTGAGCGGTTCAAGCTTCTGTGGCATCAGAAGGGCTGATGGTAGTTGGTGTCGCGGGGGTCCTCGCCTTCCTTGCGGAGCGCGATGCAGGATCCGACGAGGCCGTAGCGTTGGTCGAGGCCCATGAGTTCGCCTCCGCAAAGCCTGGCCAAGCGCTGGCTTTTGCTGACCGCCCGATCGGCGGCGGCCATGAACCGTCCTCCGACGCTCATGCCAGCGTCGAAGATTTTTCTTTGCCAGGTGCGATTCTGCCGGCTGTCCGGGAGCACCCGCCAGACCCGGTAGGGCAGGTTGGTTACGACGAAACGGATGGCGTCGCGAACGGCGGGCCAGTCAGCGTCATCGAACGCGACGACGCCGCCGACGCGCAGAAGTCGGTGGATGTAGAAGAAGTCGACCAGCGTGTAGTCGAAGTTGTGGAGGCCGTCGATGAAGGCGAAATCCAGCTTGCGTCCGGCGGCTTCGAGTTGGGGAAGGATGCGGAAGGACGGTCCTTCATGGAACTCGATGCGGTCGGCGAAACCTGCGCGTTTGAGGTTGTGAAGCCCAATCCCGCCCCAATGGGGGCGGGCATTTTGGAATGGGTCAATCGCGATGTGGCGGGCCTCCTTTTGCGCGGCCAGTCCTTCGCAGATGGAGAGGGCGGAGAACCCGTAGGCGAGGCCGACCTCCAGCGTGTTCTGCGCTTTCAAGTCGGCGACCATGCTGGTCAACATTTCGGCTTCTGCTGCGGTGACCGGGCTCCGGAAATCGATCGTGGCTTGTCCGCCATCGGGCGTCGTGGTTGTTCCGGTATTGAGCAGCTCGCGCAGGAGTGGATTCATCGAGTTCGCGGATGTATCAGGCCATAGCGGGAAACGTCAAAGCAAGCCAATGTCTGCCTCCAGGTAAGTGAGATGATACGGGCGATCGATCGGCACCTTTCCTTTCGGATCGCGCCATTGCAGGGGCGTGCGGCCGCGTGGGAAGAAGCCGTTGGCGCGCCAGGCGGACGCCAGGCAGGGTGCGGTGCCGTAGGCGGCGATTTGATGGCAACCCAGCTGACGGCAGCCGTCGACCAACGCTGAGCCAGCGGCCTGCCATTGCTCTGAATCCTCCGATGCCGCCCAGCATTCGAGAACCTTGCCTAACCTGATCGGTCCCTGCGGGACGACGTTGACCAGGGCAAACCCGCAGAGCCGATCCCGGTCGAACAGGTGCCAGCCGTGGATGGTTCCCGGAGGGAAGCGAAGGAAATGGTTGAGCCTTTCGACCTCGCGGTCGCTGCGGATGAGAGCGGGCCCCTGCCGGAGCAGGTCGGCAATTTCTGGTCCAAATCGTGCCGCTGGGCGGAGGGTCAGGGCCTGCTTCGGGGTGACTCCGGGTCGCCCGATGCTGCGGGCGCGGTCCAGGGTCAGGAGAAGAATCTTTTTCCAGATCGGTTGTCGCCGATGGATGTGCTGCCACGCGAGCGGGTGGAGGACGCGTTGAAAGATCTGGGCGCTCAACGGGGTTTGATAACCCGCGCGGGCGTAGACCTGCGCGGCGTCGTCGGTGCACCCCAGGATGTATTGGACTTCGGTGAGCCGATGCATGCGCATCAGCAACATCAAACCGTGAGGCGATTTCGACCCCTTGGCAATCCAGTCATAGGGAAAGGCGGCCGTGGCCGTGCCAAAGCGCGTGAGAGAAAGGCCGAGGTGAGCCACGATCCGGCCTTCTTCCCGGACAACCCAGCTGCGGTTGGAACGGTCGTCACCAATCGGATCCAGATATTTCCAGCGGAGGACTTCGGGTGAGAACAAGTATTGGTGCGCCGGTTCAGTGAAGGCGCCCTGGAGAAAGGCGCTGAGTTCGGCGAGGGCGTCTTCGGTTAGCGGCGTGGTTTGGGCGCTGCTCATGCGGTGAAGGCGTCAAGGCCTGGGCCGCTGGCACGTATGGATCGGAGCGTCATAGCCAAATGGTCGGCGAGCTTACGTCGATCGGCGGGACGATGCCAGTCCCAACCTGGGAGTTGCACTCGGTCGCGAGACGGCGCACGATGGCCGCGATGAACACGGCCTTGCGAGCCTTTCCTTTTCCCTGGGTGGTGCGGTCCATGCGGCCATGAGCTTTCTTGCGCCGGCCGCCTTCTTCTTCGCCCTGGCGTTGCCGGTGGTGGTGGTTTTCTACCTGCTGAAACGGAAGCGTGTGGTGAAGCTCGTTTCGAGCACCTTGCTCTGGCAGCGGTATCTCGCCGAAACCCAGGCCAACGCTCCGTTTCAGAAACTCCGTCGGAACTGGCTGCTGCTCCTTCAACTGTTGCTGTTGACCTTGGTGGTTCTGGCGCTCAGCCGGCCATTCTTCAAGGGGAACGCCAGCCCCAGCCGGCTGCGAGTGTTGATCCTCGACGCCTCGGCGTCGATGCAGGCCACCGACGAAAAGCCCAGTCGCTTTGAAAAAGCGCGAGCCGAGGCGCTGCGGTGGGTGGACGGCTTGCAGGATGGCGAGCAGATGATGGTGTTGCTGGCGGGTGCTGGGACGGAGGTTAAGCAGTCGCCGACGGCGGACAAGGCGGCCTTGCGCCGGGCGTTGGGCTCGTGTCAGCCGTCGGATGCGCCCACGCGGCTGGCGGACGCGCTGAAAACAGCCGGGGCCTTCACCTTTGAAAAGCGCGGCGAAGCCACCGTGACCAGCGGTGAGATCCACCTTTTCAGTGACGGTGCGGCGCCCGACCTCGACGAGTTTGCCAACAAAAATCTGCCGCTCATTTATCACCGGGTTGGCGTGGGGGCGAACAATCTGGGCGTGACCCGAATTGATGCGCGGGGACATCCGGAGAACCCGGCGGAACGCGCCGTGTTTGCGAACATTGCCAACTTTTCGACCAATGCGGCCACCGCGGAAGTCGAGTTGCGCCTGGATGGCGTTCTGGTTTCGACCCGGACCGTTCCCCTGGCGGCGACCAACAGCGAACTGGTCATCTTCACGGCGGCGCAGAAGAGCAATGGCGTATTTTCCGTGAGGATTTCGACCCCGGACGACCTGATGCTCGACAATCAGGCCAGCGTGGTCAGTTTTTTGCCCCAGCCCGTGCGGGTGTTGCTGGTGAGTCGGGGCAATCGATTTCTGGAGAAGGCGCTGCGAGGCGCGCCGCAGGCTCGGGTCGACACCGCGACGCAGTTGACCGATACGGCGGAGGCGTACGATGTCGTGGTCTTGGATGATGTTTTGCCGGTGAGCTGGCCGCAGTCCAGCGTGCTGGCGTTTCACGTGGCGCCGACGAACCTGTTCTCGTCCTGGCGTGCGGAGTCAGCGCCGGTGGTGGTGGACTGGAAGAGCAGTCATCCGTTGTTGCGTTTTGTGAATTTCGACAACGTGCAGGTGGGCGAAACGTTGGGAGTTACGCCGCCGAGTTGGGGCGTGCCGTTGGTGGAATCGCCGAGGACGCCGCTGATGGTGGTGGGAGAGCTGAACCGGCAGAAGATCGTGTGGGTGGGATTTGATCCGTTGCAAAGCACCTGGCCATTGCGCGTGAGCTTCCCCATTTTCATGGCCAACGCCGTGGACTGGCTGAGCCCGGGCGGCGGCGGCGGCAGCCAGCTGATGGTTCAGCCGGGGACGGCGTTTCGCTGGCCGCTGGCGGCGGCGGGCGGGGCCACGGCATTGATCACCGATCCGTCAGGTGCGGTGCGGCGGATGGCGATGGACGCGAGCGCGCGGGAGGTGGTGGTGACCGATACCGCGAGACAGGGAGTGTATCAGGTCGCCGTGGGGACGAATCGGGTGAGCTTTGTATCGAATCTCATGGATGGCAATGAGAGCAACATTCGGCCGCGCGAGGAGATCAACGTGGGCAAATATTCGGCGATCCAATCATCCAATGTGCGCCGGGCAAATGCAGAGCTTTGGCGTTGGCTCGCCTTGGCGGGTCTGGGGATCCTGCTTTTCGAGTGGTGGTATTACCACCGACGCTCGGTCTGAGCTGCGACAATTTGAGTGGCGGGCAGCCGGCGCCGAACAACGAAGAACGAAGGCCGGCACCAGAAGATCAAGCCAACGGCTGCCGGCCAACTGAATCGTTCCGGCTTAGCGACGATTGACGCGGCCGGAGTCGCCCTGTCGCAGGTAGGTTAGGACCAGGGCTTTTTGGCGGAATTGATCCGGGCTGAGTTGACCCATGGACACCGAATCGAGGTCGGCTTTTTTGACGCGAAGGGTCATGACCGATTCACCCTTGGAAGGCGAGGACGAGGAGACGTTCACGGATTTGCGGCTGGCGTCGCCATTGGTGCGGGTCTCCTTCTCCTTTTTCACGCGGACCTCGGTGCGGCCGGGGATTGGGTCGGCGACGTCGCCGCCCTGGACCACCACCGTGACGAACTCGGTGGGCGCGAGGTGACGGATGTTGCTCGCGTTGGTGAGGGCATTGAGCAGGGCCAGCTTCAGGCCGGTGACTTTTCGTTCTTCAAATGGTTCTGTCTTGCCGCGCCCGTTGCGGATGGTGGCAACGCCTTCGTGTTCGCCGAGGCCGGCGCTGGGGCCGGACCCGAGGACTTCTTCCCGAGTTCGTTCCCATTCGGTATCGGGTGGTGGTGCCGGCTGATCGCCCGGGGCGTTGTCGGTTGAGCCGACGAGTGGATACTTCACCGAAAGGAGAAAAAGCGCGCCGTGCCCTTCGATGTAGAGATTGCGGGCGCCGCTGGCGGAGCCGAAGACGGATGAGTCGACGTCGATGCCCATGGCGTTGAAGCGATCGTCTTCGCGGAGACTGCGGGCCGCCTTTTGGAGGATGCGGGCCATGACGGAGAGATCCTCCTCCAGATCGTCGATGCGTTCCGGGTTGGCGCTGCTGGCTTGGACGACGAGCGAGCGGTTGCTGCGTCGCGCGCCGGCACCGAACTGGAAGCCGGGTTGGTCCGCCTCCCACAGGAGGGTGGAGTGCGCGTTTTTGAGCGCGCTGCGGACGGCGTCGTTGGCGGTGCGGGTCGCGTCCTTGAGCAAAGTGCCGACCTGATCCGCGAGCTGTGGAACCAGCCCGGGCGCCGGTTCGACCGGCGGTGGGGGCGTGGGCACCGGGACGGGAGGGGCCGCGGGCCGGGGCGAGGCGAGTGTCGCGGCGGTCTGCGCGTGGAGGGTCGGGACGAATAGCGCCACCGTGGCGATCAGCGTGGCAGTGGAGAAGGTTTTCATGGGTTACGGCGTGGGGTTGAAAATCGGTTTTATTTCAGGCTGGCCGGCTGAACGTTGGCCAGTTCGAGGATTTGTTCCTGGGTGTCGAGCAGGCGTGCGTCAGCGACGACGGCGACCGTGCTGATGTCCTGACGAAGGCGGGAGAGTGCATCGCCGTGGCGGGCGTCGAACTGTTGCAGAGCTGTATAGAAGGCCTGGGCGTCGGCTTGGCGTCGTTCTTCAAATTGTTCGGCAAACGCGGAGAGAATCTGGCGGGCTTCCTGTCCGGCGGATCGGCTGGCGGCCGTCCGAAGTTCGGCGGCCAGCGCCTCGCGCTCGCGATCCATCGCGCGGGCGACGTGGGTTTCGATGGCGGCGGAGAGGGCGGCGGGGTTTGGACCGGTGGATTTTCCGGCGAGATAGCCGGCGCTCACGAAGATGGCGGCGGCGGCCGCCCAAGGCAGCGCCAGGCGGAAAAGATTGGTGGCAGCGACGGAGAAGCTGCCGGTTCCGGCTGTGCTCCGGGCAGTGGGCAGCCGCCAACTGTCCAGCGCCGTCATCGTTTGCCGCCAGGCATTGGCTTGCGCACGGCAATCTCCGCAGGCGCCGAGGTGGGTCTCGATCGCCTGGCGTCGGGCGGGAGAGTGGGCGTTCTCACCGTAAAGGTGCGCCATCATTTCTTCGGGGGACGGGTGGTTCATACGATCAACCTTTCTCTTAATGTGGGGCGGCGCGGAGCCTGATCCTGGATCATTGGGTGGAGGATCTTTTGCAGCTGACTGAGTCCTTCGGCCATACGGGATTTCACAGTGCCTTCCGGGATTTCCAGGACGTCGGCAATTTCACGAAACTTGAGACCTTCATAGTGACGGAGGACGAGCACCGCGCGGTAGGGTTCGGCGATGCGCTGGAGGGCGTCGCGGACGGCGGCCGCCCGCTCCTGTCCCACCAGATCGTCGTGGGGTCCGGGGCCGTCGGCGGCCAGGTCGGTTCCCGGGGCGTGCTCGTCGTCACCCACAGGTTCGTCGAGGGAGGTTTCACCGCGACGCCGCTGTCGGCGGAGTTCGTCGTAGCAAATATTGAGGGCGATGCGCCAGAGGAAGGTGGAGAGCTTGCTGCGGGCCTCGTAGGATTTCCGCTTGGCGAACAACCGGGTGAACGTGTCCTGGGTGAGGTCCTCGCCCCGGTGGCTGTCGCCGACCATCCGCGTGCAGAGGTTTTGGATGGGCTTCTGCCAGCGCTGGACCAGTTCGGCGAACGCCGCCGGGTCGTCCTCATTCTTCACCCGCCACATGGCCTGCTCGTCGGGCGACGAGAAAAGCGCTGGCCAGTTGAAGAGGCGGGCGGACATGCGGGATTAGCGTCGCGGATTCGCGTTTCGGTTGAGCGTCAGATTTTCGGTCATGTTAGCGCAATGAGCAGCAAACGTCATGGGTGAAACGGGTGGTGCCCGGTTTTGGGTCGGTGTTAACGCCGGTTTTTTGCTGGCTTCTATGCCTTGGTCGGTGCATTTCCTCAGACGCTCAAGGCCGGGCGAACGGCGGGTGATGGTCGTTCGGGGGCTTGTGAGAGCGCTAAGTTCACCCGATACAACCTAGATGAAAGGCATTATTCTGGCGGGCGGGGCGGGTTCGCGGCTGTTTCCTTTGACCTTGGTGGCGAGCAAACAGCTTCAGCCGGTTTACGACAAGCCGATGGTCTATTACCCGTTGACCACGATGATTGAGTCGGGGATTCGGGACATCTGCCTAATCTCGACGCCCCAGGATCTTCCGCGATTTCGGCAGTTGCTGGGGGACGGCTCGCGTTGGGGCATCACCCTTGAGTATCGGGAGCAACCGCGACCGGAGGGCATTGCCCAGGCATTTCTGGTGGCGGAAACCTTCATTCGGGGCGAGGGGGTGGCGCTGATTCTGGGGGACAACATCTTTTATGGCACGGAGACCTTTCAGCGGGCTCTGGCTGAATTCCGGGAGGGGGCGGCGATTTTCGCGTATCACGTTCTGGATCCTCAGCGCTATGGGGTCGTGGAATTCGACGGCGCGGGGAAGGCGGTATCGATTGAGGAAAAGCCAGCCAACCCGAAGAGCAGCTATGCCGTGCCGGGCCTTTACTTCTACGATCGGGAAATTCTTTCCATCGCCAAGGCCCTGCGACCTTCGGCCCGCGGTGAGCTGGAGATAACGGCGGTGAACCAGGAATACCTCAACCGGGGAAAGCTGAGGGTGTATCCGCTGTCTCGTGGGTTTGCGTGGCTGGACGCCGGGACGAGCAGCAGTCTGCACGATGCGTCGGCCTATGTTCAGACCATCGAACGCCGGCAGGGCATAAAAATAGGCTGCCCGGAAGAGGCCGCTTTCCGGCAGGGGTTTCTCTCGCTGGATCAATTCGTGGCCAACACCGCCGCGCTGCCGAATTGTGAATACCGCGACTATTTGCAGTCGGTCATCGCTGAAGCGCGCCGGCAGCGAGGTGGAAAGGCCACATGATTCTACTGTTGGGCGCATCGGGCTATGTTGGGCAGGCGTTTGCGGCCGCGCTCGAACGCAGGGGAAAGGCGTTTCTGCCGTTGACCCGGCGCGAGTTGGACTACACCCGCTTCGATCAGCTGCTGGGCTGCCTGCGGGATCGGCGGCCTGAATTCGTCGTGAATGCAGCGGGCTACACTGGAAAGCCGAACGTGGACGCCTGCGAAGTGGCCCGCGCGGAGACTTTGCAGGGCAACACGCTGTTTCCGCAGACCGTGTCCCAGGCCTGCCTGGTGGCGGGGGTGCCGTGGGGGCATGTTTCTTCCGGGTGCATCTATGCCGGGGCGAAAGTGGCGGAAGCAGGCGCGTATCGCGTCGAGAAAGATTTGGCCCGGCCGGAGCTAAAGGAGTTGGTGCGCACCCGGCCGACAGCGATTTGCGGTTTCAGCGAGAATGACCCGCCCAACTTCAGTTTCCGGTCGCCTCCGTGCAGTTTTTATTCCGGGACGAAGGCTCTGGCGGAGGAAACGATCGCTGGATTGGGTTCAGTCTTTCTTTGGCGCCTGCGCATTCCGTTTGACGGGTTTGACAACCCGCGCAATTACCTGACCAAGATCCAGCGCTACGCCAAAGTCTACGACAACGTGAATTCGCTATCCCATCGCGGCGATTTTGCCGACGCCTGCCTGGATTTATGGGAGCGGCGGGCACCATATGGGATCTACAACGTCACCAATCCCGGTTTCGTCACCACTCGGCAGGTGGTGGACATGGTGACCCGCATCCTGCAACCAGGACGACCGTTTGAATTCTGGGCCAATGATGAGGAATTCTATCGTCTGGGGGCGGTGACGCCCCGATCGAATTGTGTGCTGGACGCTTCCAAGCTGCTGGCTACCGGGGTGAAAATGCGACCGGTGGAGGCTGCGCTGGAGGATTCGTTGCGGCAGTGGCGGTAGCGGTAGCGGTATCTCAACCTTCCAATCACCATGAACTTGTTGGTCACGGGCGGCGCGGGTTTCATCGGCTCCAATTTGCTCCGGCATCTGGTCGCGCAGCCGGAACTCCGGACGCTGGTTAATTTCGATGCCCTGACCTACGCGGGACATCGGGAGAATCTGGAGGGGCTCGAAGGTGATCCTCGGTATCGTTTCGAAAAGGCTGATCTGCGGGATAAATCCGCTGTGTTGCGCGTGGTGGAGCAGTATGAGATCTCCCACGTCCTCCATCTGGCCGCCGAATCTCATGTTGATCGGTCGATCACCGGGCCGGGCGATTTCATTCACACGAACATTGTGGGAACCTTTCATCTGCTTGAAGCCTGCCGAACGGTCTGGGGGGCTTCGCTGGCCGGGAAACGGTTTCATCATGTATCAACGGACGAGGTCTACGGCAGCCTCGGGGCCACCGGGTATTTTTTGGAAACCACGCCGTATGCGCCGAACTCTCCGTATTCCGCAAGCAAGGCTTCGAGCGACTTGTTGGTCCGGGCATATCATCACACCTACGGACTGCCGGTGGTGGTTACCAACTGTTCCAACAATTACGGCCCCTATCAGTATCCGGAAAAACTGATCCCGGTCGTGATTCAGAGTCTGTTGGCCCGGCGTTCGATCCCGGTCTACGGGGATGGCATGAACGTGCGGGATTGGCTCTTTGTGCGCGATCATGCCGAGGCGTTGTGGGCGGTGCTCAACCGTGGACGGGATGGCGAGACGTATAACATTGGCGGTCACAACGAATGGGCGAATCTGCCGATCGTTCAGCTGATCTGCGATATCTTCGATGAGCTTTCGCCGGCGAGCGGCGGCGACTCCCGCCGGTTAATCACCTTCGTCAAGGATCGTCCGGGGCACGACCGCCGATACGCCATTGATGCGTCCAAGATCAAAAACGAGTTGGGCTGGGTGCCTGCGTATACTTTCGATCGCGGCATTCGCGAAACCGTGGCGTGGTATCTGCAAAACCAGGATTGGGTTCGGCGGGTGACCACTCCCCGTGCATAGAAGCGTCGAGCGGGCGGTTGGGTCGTGGCTGGGTGGGATCGCGTGTTTGGCCGTCATTTGACATCAACTATGCTCATGGATACTGTCTCGGCCATGTCGACCAGTTCGAGTCCATCCGAGCCTGCGGCGTGCGCAACTGCCGAGCTCCGGGACAGTTACATCACGCTGCTTCGGAAGGCGCTGACCATGACGTTGTGGGACGCTCAGGATGGGACCCAGGCCATGCCCGAAGGTGGCGGGCTGAAAACGAAGGCGAAGAAGATGATTCGAAACCTGGTGGGGGAAGGACCCGCCGAACATTCGGATCCGATGGAGTTGCGGATGGAAGGGCGCGACTGGCCGCGGTTGGCGCACACCATGATTGGGGTGAAGCGGATCGAGAATCTTCAGTTTTGTGTTGAGGACGTGATTCGGCGCGGAGTTCCCGGCGACCTGATCGAGACTGGAGTTTGGCGTGGCGGGGCATGCATCTTCATGCGCGGCATCCTCAAGGCGTATCACGTCACGGATCGGTCCGTCTGGGTGGCGGACTCGTTCGCCGGGTTGCCGCCGCCTGATGGAGAGCGATACGCCGCGGATCGGGGTGATCGCCATCACGAGCACAAGGAACTCGCCATCTCCCTCGAAAAAGTTAAGTCTCATTTTGAAGCCTACGGGTTGCTCGACGCGCAGGTCCGTTTCTTGAAAGGCTGGTTCAAGGACACCTTGCCGGGCGCCCCAATATCACGGCTGGCGGTGGCTCGGTTGGATGGTGACATGTACGAGTCAACCATGGACGCGATCACGGTGCTTTATCCGAAACTGTCCCCCGGTGGATACATCATCATTGACGACTTCGGAGCGGTCACAGGCTGCCGGAAGGCGGTCGAAGATTACCGGCGCGAACAGGGAATTACGGATCCGATCAAGGAGGTTGACTGGACGGGAGCTTTTTGGCGGAAGGGAGGCGGCTGAATGAACCGCGAACGTCGGCGGAGTTCGGGTGGCAGGCGACCATCAACGACGGGGCATTGGGCGACCGTCAGTTGTGGCCGTCTGCCTGAAACGCAATGAACGATTTCGAAGCAAGCATCGCCCGGCTCGATCTGGGTTTGTTCCGGCACGTATTGAGCCAGTGCACCGACGACGACAAACGGTCGTTGCTCGCGTTGCAGTGTGCGGTTCGGAACCAATCGGCGACCTATGTTTATCTGGAAATCGGCTCCTACATGGGAGGCTCGCTGCAGTCGTATGTGGTCGACCCGAGGTGCGCCAAGATTGTCTCGATCGATCCGCGCCCTGCCCAGCTGGCCGATACTCGGGGCACACAGGCGTACTCCGGCAACTCCACCGCGGCGATGTTGGAGGGGCTTCGCCGCATTCCCGGCGCCGATCCGAGCAAGATTTTGTCCCTGGAAGCCGGCACAGACACCCTGCGGCCGGCGGACTTGGGAGTGCAGCCTGACTTTTGTTTCGTGGATGGCGAGCATACGGATGAAGCGGCCTTGCGGGATGCCCGGTATTGTCTCTCGGTTGTGCGCCCGGATGGCTGCATTGCCTTCCACGACGCGCACTTGGTTTACGTGGGAATCAACACGTTCGTGAAGGAACTGGCCGAGTCGGGGCGAACCTTCCGCCCCTACGTGTTGCCCAGTTCGGTCTTCGTCATCGATCTGGGACAGGCCCGGGTGGGTGACGTTGAGCCGGTGGTTTCGCGGCGGCGGGAAAACTACAAGGCGTACCTGGCGGGCATGATGGACAACCACTGGTATCGCTACGCGTATCATTTGCCGATCTATCGGTTATTGCGGCGGATTCGTCGCATTTTTCCGAAGCGCGCACCCTGAGCGCGCCGGGGAATTGAGAGCCATGGGAATCGGAGCAGGCAGAGAAAGCGCCGTCACCCGGCTTTGGACCCTGGTGCGCCGAGCTGGTCGGTCGGCCGTCTTTTATGGGGCGGTTGGAACCATGGTCCGGGTGGGGGCCAACTTCCTCTTGTTGCCCGTGGTGCTGCATCGGATGACCGGATCGGAGCTCGCCATGTGGTGGATCTTCCTGTCGCTCGGCGCGGCCGCCAATCTGGTGGACTTTGGTTTCGGCCAGTCGTTGGGCCGGGTTTACTCGTATTTTTTTGCGGGGGCGACGGACTTTGCCACGGAGGGCCTTCGAGCTCAGCCAGTGCAACAGGAGCCGAATCTCCAGGGCCTGCGGGTGCTCAACGCGACGGCTCGTCATCTTTACCTGCGACTGTCCGTCGCCGCCTCGGTCTTGCTGGCCCTGATTGGATCCATCTTCGTCCAGCGCATGACACGTTCGATGGAGTTTCCCGCGCCGGTCTGGATCTGTTGGGGGCTGTACGTGGTGGTCGTGGGGTATTCGCTGGCGACAACCCAGTGGGCCATTGCCTGCGCCGGGGTGAATCGGGTGCGGGAATTGCAGCTCGCGAATCTTTGGAGTGGTTTGTCCTACCTGGTTACAGCCAGCGTTTTGTTGCTGGCGAATTGTGGTCTTTACTCGGTTGTGGCGGGGGTGGCGGTGCGAGGGATGGTCGCGCATGTCATTTGCCGCTCCGCCTATCGGCGGAGCGTGCCGTGGGTCGAAGGCGAAAACTTGACGATGGACCGCGCGATGTTGGTCAAGCTGTGGCCCAATGCGTGGAAGTTTGGCGTGCTTTCCATCGGGGTCTTCCTGACCTACAAGGCCAACGTTTTGGTCTGCGGCTATTTTCTTGGCGACACGATGACGGCGTCGTTTGGATTGACGGCGCAGATTGGTGATTTCCTGACGGCGTTTTCCGGCCTGTGGCTGACGGTGAAATGGCCGGAGATCACGATGCTGCGCGTGCGTGGGCGTTTGCGCGAGATGAGCGCGCTGTTCGGCCGAAGATTGTTGCTCGTGATGGTTACATTTGTGGGCTTGAGCGTGGCGGTGGTGTTGTTAGGTAACCCGATCCTCGAATGGAAGGGCAGCGCGACCCGCCTGTTGCCGACCTCTTGTCTGGCGGTCTACTTGTTCTATTTGGGACAGCAACACTTCTACGCCCAATTTGGATCCCTGACTTATACCGAGAACACGATGCCATTTTTCAACCTGGCCTTGCTGACCGGCGTGGCGGTGTGTGCGATCAGCGCGGTACTGACTTGGGCGTGGGGTGTTTGGGGTCTGATTCTGGGACCATTGGCGGCTACCATGGCGGTTTGCACGTGGTATGTCCCCTGGCGGGGTTTTCAAGGCCAACCGTTGACGGTGCGGGAGTTTTGTCGCGCCGCGATTCTGGGGCGAGTATGAGTTTCACGGCGGACCAAATCACCATCGCGATCACGGTCTATAGCCGGCGTCAGTATATCCGCCAGGCGGTGGCCAGCGCGGTCAATCAGACCGTTCCAGTCCGGGTGATGGTGGTGGAAGATTGTGGTCCCGATCCGGAGCTGCAAGGGTTCGTCAAAGAGGCCTTTGGCGGGCGGGTGGATTATATACGCAACCCGGTTCGGCGCGGCCTGTTCGGCAATTGGAATGCCTGCCTCGAGAATTGTCGAACATCGTGGCTTTCAATCTTGCACGACGACGACTTTCTCGCGCCCAACTTTGTCGAATCGATGCTGGCCCTGTCCAAGCTGGCGCCGTCGGCGTGCCTGTGCTTCGGACAAACCAACGTGGTCGACGACGATGGAAAGGTCCATCCGACGTTGTTCATGCCGGAGATGGCGGAGGAGTGGCGTTGGGTGCGGCTGGAGGATACGATCTGGCATACGCCGTTTCCATATCCGGGCCAGTTGTTCCGGGTCGAGGATGCGCTTTCGTTTGGAGGCTTTCGGGCCACCTCCCAGTACTGTGGTGACTGGGAGATGTGGTCCAATCTGGTCAGCCGAAGCGGCGGGGCGAGGACTCGGGATTTGGTTGCCTACCAGCGCCAGCATGCGGGCGAAGATCGCGGCACCAATGTGGTGGTTCGATCCGGGCGGGTGCTGCCCCTGAGCTACGTGCAGCACAAGCGCGTTTTGCATCTGCTTCGGAAGGCCGGACGTCCCCAACTCATCGATCGCCAGGAGTATCAGCGCCGATACGCAGTCTCGACCAAGTTTCTTCTTCGATTCGGCGGAGGGCTGTCGCCGCGATTGTTGCAGTATCATTGGCGGCTTTTGCTGATGTCCCCGGCACCGCATGCCGCCTACCGGCTGTTTCAGTGGGCGGCCCGGGCTGGAGGGCCTGGTTTTGTGCGGGCTTCATCGCATTTTTATCGACGCATGAAGGGCATCTCCCAATCCTCCAGCAGCCCCGCGGCCGCCCTGTCGGGCCGGCGTGCATGATGATTTCACGGCGGATGTGACAATGCCGTATTCACCGACATGACCATTGCCTGGTTCTCATATTTTCCGATCGAATGGTTGCCGGGCGTCCCGGAGGAGGTTCGGGCCGTCCCGAAGCAGCATCCCGCCACCTGGCAGCGGGTATTGTTGGCTGAGTTACAGCGCAGCCCCGAGGTGAAACTTCACGTAATTGTGCTGCGGAAGGACTTTGCCCGGGATCTTTGCTTTGAGCATCAGGGCGCTACTTTCCATTTAATCCGGACCCGTGGAGGCATGCGCGCGCCTTCGTTGTTTTGGTACGACACGGTCTTGCTGCAGAGACGTCTTCGGGCGATCCGACCGGATGTTGTCCATGCCTGGGGAACGGAAAATGGAGCGGCGTCAGTGGCGTCCCGGTTGTCCTATCCGTCGGTGGTGACGATTCAAGGGCTGGCCTCGTGGAACGTGACGAGGTTTCCCGTGAGTGGTTATGAGCGGGTGGCGGCTTGGCTGGAACGCTGGAGCTTGCGGCGGGGTGGGCTCGTGACCGCCGAATCGAGTTTTGCCTGCGACTATCTGCGGCGCCATTTGCCCAAGCTCGAAGTGCGGCATATCGACACCGTTCCTGACCCGCTTTTTCATCAGATAAAGCGGAGGCCAGTTCCGGGAAAATTTAGAATTTTGTTTTCGGGTCAACTGGGTCCGAGAAAAGGTGGCGACCTGATGCTGCGGGCGTTGGACCGCCTTGGTTCCTCCCTGGATTTTGAGTTGGTGGTCATTGGCGCGAGCACCTCCGAGTTTCTGCAGCAAATGAAATCGGAGACGTCGTCGTCGCTTTGGGCCCGCGTTCAGTTTCGGCAGAATCTGCAGCCAAGCGAGGTGGCGGACGAACTGGCGCGAACGACGATATTTGCCTGTCCGACCCGGGCGGATACGGGGCCGACTGCAGCCAAGGAGGCTGCGGTGGCCGGGGTCCCGATTATCGGCGCCGAGATCGGGGGTGTTCCCGACTATGTTTTGCCGGGTCGCAACGGCTGGCTGTTTCCTTCGGGCGATGTTGACGGTTTGGTGTCAGCTCTCCGCCAGACGGCGGGCCATCCGATGTTCTGCCGCGGAATTGTTCCGGCTGACGCGCTGGCAGAGATCCGGGCCCGTCTTGCCCCGGAGCGGATGGCGGAAGGATTCCGATCTGCTTACGACCGGGCCATTCAGCGGAAAAAAGGTGATGAGTGAACGCGGGTTTGGACCGCCGGAACCGGGCCGATGGTCGGTTCGGTCGGACCGTTTGGTCTGCAAGATTACTTCCCTCGAACGTTTCGTTTGCGTAGGCTGCCTGTCTTACATTCGATTGGTGGTCAATCGAATGGCCGGATTGCCGATGGGTTTTGTGATGGATTGGACCGAGCAGCTGACCTTGAAATGCAATATATCGTTGTCTGGACCAAACGTGGCCTGGGGTGGGGGGCATGCCTCCTGCCGGGCAGCCGGGCGGCGTCAAGCATCCGGTAGATACAATGACTGACCCGGAACTCCCGAAGAAACTTATCGTCATGGGCATTGTCCTGCCCTTGGCGATTCTATTGGGCTTCTTGGTGGCCACGCCGGACGATCTCGTTGCGATCGGCGTGGTGATGGCGGTGGTGTCGATTCTGGCGTTTCCGTTTGTCCTCAAATGGCATCATTTGATGCTGGTTTTAAGCCTGAATGCCGCCCTGGTTCTGGCCTTTCTCCCCGGCGTTCCCACGATGTGGATGCTGATGGCATTTGTCAGCAGTACGCTGACTTTGCTCGGCGGGATTCTGGACAAGAAACGCCGCTTGATTTACGTGCCATCTGTGGCTTGGCCGCTGGTGGCCTTCGGTGCGGTGGTCTTTGTTACGGCGAAGTTGACGGGTGGTGCCGGTCTGCGGGTGCTGGGCGGCGGTGTGTACGGGGGGAAGAAGTATTTCTACGTCTGGCTGGCCATCCTGGTTTACTTTGCGGTCAGCTGGGTCCGAATCCCTCTGAAGAGCGCGACAGCGTATGTGAGCGGATATGTGCTGTCCGGTCTGACCTCCATCTTCAGCAACCTTGTCTATATGGCGGGACCCACGGCCTGGATCCTTTACCAGTTCATTCCCGTGGACCTGGCCATGCACCAAATCATCGAGGACTACACCGGCGGCCCGGGCTCGGATCGCTTCTCCCGCCTGGGCGGCGTGGCCGTCGCCGCCTACGCGGTGGTGCCTTACTTTATGATTCGTTTTGGGGCGGGCGGAGTCCTGAACCTCCATCGACCCTGGCGGCTGGCGCTGCTGCTCGCCGTCGTGATGATCGGGGCGCTGGGCGGGTTTCGCTCGACGGTGATTTTCGCCGGCTTGTTGCTGGCCATTCAGTTTTTGGCGGAAGGGTTGCATCGGACCCGCCTGTTTCCGGTGCTTGTGGTGTTTGGTGTTCTGATGATGGCGGCGCTCGTGCCGATTGCCTCGAAGCTGCCCCTTTCCGTGCAGCGAAGTTTGAGCTTTCTACCCATCCCAGTCAGTCAGGTGGCGCGCTTTGATGCGGAGCAGTCCAGCCTGTGGCGCGTGCAAATGTGGTCCATGGTGACGGCCGAGATTCCTGTATATTTCTGGCGCGGCAAAGGCTTTACCGCCAGCAGCACCGATTACTACCTGACGCAGGAAATGGTTCGACGCGGCCTGCGAAGTGATCAGGAAATGATGATCCTGGCGGGCGACTTCCACAATGGTCCCCTCTCAATTTTGATTCCGTTCGGCATCTGGGGCGTTTCGACCTTTCTTTGGTTCATTTTCGCCGGAATTCGCCTGCTTTATCGAAATTTTCGCTATGGCGATCCTCGGCTGAAAAAGGTCAACACCTTCCTCCTGTCTTATTTCATCGCGAAGGTAATCTTTTTCCTGGCGGTGTTTGGTGCCATCCACCTCGACATTCTCGCCTTTGTTGGAATCGTGGCCCTCAGTGTCAGCGTGAATGGCGGCTTGCGCCGGCTGGCCGATCTTCAGGCCTTGGCGACCGCTTCGGCAGGCGACGCGCCCGCGTCGGAAGGCGCGGCGCTGCCCCGGAGCAAGTTCAGCTGAGGTGGGCCGAGGAGGGGAGCTGCAGCAGCCAGCGCCCTTGCCAGGGGAGACCGCTGTTCACCTGGGCCGTGATCACGAACGAGGGCTGGTCTTGCCCATAGCCTGGAGAGTGGCGGGCAGTCTCGATCTCCGGGAGCAATCCTTGCGGTGGGTGCATTTCGATGGTTCCAACATCGGGAACCGCGAGATGCACAATTCTTTCTCGGACTTCAGCCCGGACGCCTGGATGCAAATGAAAACGCCACTCCATGCAAGGTGCTCCCGGACCGCTGATTTCGTCTTCGATGACGATTTGCGCTTCGCTGGCATGGACGGTTCGACGGTGAAGACAAGTGCTGCTGATGGTGCGCACGGAACGAGTAAAGGTCCGGGATCCCGGCGCCACTAAGTGCTCCGGCAATGCGCGATCCGTTCCGAGCAGACGAAACGGACCCGGCCCAAGGTCTCGAGGTTCCAACCCGTCAAACAGGACGCTGTTGTGCGATCGCGCGGAACGAAATTCATCCCTGGCCGCCACATCGGATGTGTAAAGGTAGGTCCCAGGATCCACGATCACTGGCCGGCCTCGCCACTCAACACAGATCGACAGGTCGTCATTGTGGGCGTGTCCGCCAAGGCCCGACAAGCCCACCCCGCCGAACTCCACCACCGTCACGAATTCGCCTGCCCGCCGGACCCACCAGCCGCTTTCTGGGTAGATTGCCTCGGGCGCCGTGGCGAAGTTTTCCCCCAACAGTTGCCCGCCCAGTCGAAGCAGGGCGCCCGCGCGTCCGAGGCTGCCAGTCCAATCCAAGGCCAGGACCTGGCCGCTGTCATCGTCACCCAAGGCGAAAACGTCGCCGCTGGAGTCCTTGAGGTCGGCGATGATTTGGCACATGCACCGCAGGCGAGCCTCGGTCGCCGGCGCGAAGGGTTCCGCCAGCGCGAGCCGGGTCAACAACGCCATCTCGGTGACAAATGCGTGATACCGCGTCGAAGCCTCGTTGAGTCCGCCGTCCACCCGCGTCTGCGCCATGAGGGCACGAGGGAACTCCGAGCGTGCGAAGGCGCGCCACCGCCGGGCGGTGGGGACGCCAGGGAACACGGAGCCCACGAACGCCAGCCCCAGCAAGTCGGCAAGGTAATGATTGTTGCTAATCAGGTTGGTTTCGAGCCGGTGCCAAGCGATGGCGCCATGCTGCCAGAGCCGCTGCGCCCACTCGGACGTCCCGATCCGGCGGCTGATTTCTCCGTTGGCCACGCAGTCCGCCAAAATCCAGTTCACCGCGCGAATCGCCACATCCATCGCGCAGCTCCACGCCGGTCCGTTGATGTCGCCCGCGGCCTCAAGCCATCGGCGGACGAAGGCGGCACAGGCGTCGAAGTTACCGTGCAGGGCATTTGCCCAGAGCGCATGCCCCCGGCTGTAGTCCCAGATGAGCTTGATGTCGCCGGTCAACCCGCGGACGCCCCGCTCAGGTCCTTCCCGACACAGCCGCAGCAGCTGGGATTCGTCGAAGTCCTGGCCAAAGACGCGGTGGAAAGGTGGCAGCGCCGAGGACGTGATCAGAGCGGCTGGTTGTTGGCCGGCGCTTTCGGCCAGAGCCGGACGCCACGCGGTGGGGTAGACGGCGGCGGGGAGCCCGGCTGGCACGGGCGGAATCTTTTTCGAACGCAGGCCCAATCGATCGGCTGCTTTGCGCACGAAGAGCCCCGGGTGCCGGGCCAGCGGTGAACGCAAAAATACCGGCAGGGAGATCACGGCTTCCTTCGGGTCGATGCGGCGGCTTGGTCGAAGAGGCGGGCGAGCCGGTTCACGGCCGTGTCGGCGGAGAACTGGTTCACCGCCGATTCGTCGAAGCTCCACCGCTCCTGGCGTTGCCAGCGCTGATGAAACTCAGCCAGCGTAGCGGCGACTGCCTCGGTGGAGTAAACGCTGACCAGTCCGGCCTGGCATCGTTCGATCAGGCGGGCGGTTTCGCACGGGTTGGCCAAGGCGAGGATGGGGACCCGTGCGCCCATCGCCTCGAACAATTTGCCGGGAATGTGAATGGTGTCATCGGGTGCCTGCAGCAAGAGCGAGACATCGCTGTCGACCAGCAGTTGAAGCGCGGACCGATGCGGGATTTGCCCGAGGAAATCGATGAACGGACGGACTCCGGTTCGGTCGAGCACTTCGTCCAGGCCGTGGATGCCCGACAGGCCGCCAGCCCAGCGGAAGCGGAACTGGGCCGGCGTCAGTTGGAGCCGCTGAATAAACCGCTGCATGCCCTCGAAGAACTGGTGAGGTGTCCTGCTGGCGTAAAGGTTGCCGGTGTGCGAGACGACGAACGGCTCGTGGCCCGTGCGCGGGGACCGGGGCGGATACTCATCCGGGTCAAAGAAATTGTAGTTCAACGCCACCGGTGCCTGCAGCAGTTCGGAGTAGGCGTTGTTCAAATATTCCTGAATGCCCTCACACACCGCGGACACCCGGGCGGCCTGCCGGATGGCCTCGCGCTCCAGGCGGGCGTGCCACGCACGGTGCAGAGCGGTGGGCTGGGTCAAGTGATAGTACGGATTGCCGATCCAGAGGTCCCGATACTCGAGCACGGCGGGGACGTTCGCATGCCGCGAAAGTCGACTGGCCGCGATCAGCGCCGTGCGTGGATCCAGGGTGGCGAAGATGACATCGTGTTGCTCCTGCTGGAGCAGTTCGCGTCCGCGCCGGATCACAGGCTTAAGCCAGGGCCGTTGTTTGTCCGGGATCATCAGCCAGCGATTGATCCTGCTGGTTAGGCCGATGTTTTGCACGGCCGGGGTGGCTGTTCCCTTGCCACCGGCGGGCGTCGTTGACGCCGGCGGGGTTTTCCGGAACGGGCTGCGGAACGACTGGTAAATACGGGTGAGATCGGGCGCGTCCACCGGTTCAATGCGAACTCCCGGCGGCGGATTTGCGGCGAGCGCGGCGCCGCCCGCGTGGGTCAGGACGACGGGGTTCCAGCCGTGCCGCGGGAGGAGACGGCAGATCCTTCGCAGGCGGACGCTGCCCATATTGTGGTCCGGGTAGGGATGGCCAACGACCAGTACGCGTCGGTTCATTCCTCGTGGAGGGACTTGCGCAGGTCGGCTAGCACGATCGACCTGCGCTGCTCGAGACTTTGCTGGGCGGCGACGGTCAGCAGCGAGGACTCGATCACGGCTTCGATCGGCATGGGGGACGGTGATCCCGTGCGGGCGCATTGGAGGAAGGCGTCGAGCAGGGCCGCCTGCCCTTTGTCCTGGGCAGTGCGGCCGAACTTCTCCTGACGTTCACCCCGGAAATATTCCGCCTCGCGATAGTCGTGGAGGGCGCCGCAACTTTGCCCGGCGAAGGCCTCGAAGTGTTCCTTGCGCATGCCGGGGGCGCCTTGGGACGAGTAAATCAGCTGCCCCACGGAGCCGTTGTCGAAGCGCACGGTGGCGACAAAGTCCGCCGCTGCCGGCCAATCCCCGCCGGCGGGCCCGGCGGGTTCGGTCAGAACGCTGACCGCGGTTCCGCCGGACGCTTCGCGCAGGAAATCGAAAAAGTGACAGCCTTCGCCCAGCAGACGTCCGCCGCCGGCTTGCGGATCGTGGATCCACGAGTCAGCCGGGACATGCCCTGCGTTGACCCGGTAGTGCAGCAAGCGCGGACCGGTGGCGGGCAGTCGGGACAGAAGCCAGCGGGCCGATGGTGCAAACGTTCGGTTGAATCCGACGAACAGGCGCGAGGCGGGGTGTTGACGCAGGGTTTTGATCACCGCCTTCAATTCACCCAGGTTGAGCGCGAGCGGCTTCTCCACCCACACCAGCTTGTCCGCGGCGAGGGCGCGGCAGGCCAGGGCGGCATGGGAATCATGGCGGGTGGTGACAAAGATGATTCGAATTTTGGGATCGCGCAGGAGCTCGTCGGCGTCGGTGCTCGAGCCTTCGAAACCGAACCGCTTGGCCGCATGGATCGCATGACTGCCTGAGCGGGTCATGACGGAGCGCAGCAGAAGATCCGAACGATTCTTGAGCAGGGGCAGCAGCATGGCCTGCGCATAGGCGCCGGCGCCGATGAATCCGACGCCCGGACGATCCGCGGTCGTGGCGGCGGCGGGCTTGAGAGCAATCGTGAAGCGGCTGGGGGCCGGGCCGCTGGCCGGATAGTTCAGGATCACGCCGGCGCGTTCGACGCTGCGATCGTTCAACACCGCATACGCGGCTGGCGCGGCCTCGACGGCAAACCGATGCGTGGTTAGGCGGATCGGGTCGACGGTGCCTTTCTGGACCAGCTCAAGAAACGCGCGCAGGTTTCGCTGCTCCGTGAAGCGGACATAGTCGATCGGGTAATCGTTTCCTTCCTCCTCGTAGCTCCGATCGTAACGGCCCGGTCCGTAGGATCGGGACAAGGACAGGGACAGTTCCTTGAGGTAATAGTCCTCGCGCGGAACCGTCATGCCGGTGGCGCCGACCATGACGACGCGGGCCCGCGAGCGGGCGAGTTGTCCGGCGAGCGCGAGGGGGGAGCTGTCCGGGGTGGCGGCGCAGATGATGACGGCATCGGCGCCGGTGCCGGACGTCAGCTGGCGCACGGCATCGGGCGCTTGATCCGGAGGGACGGCGAGGTCGCAGCCGTTGGCGAGGGCGCGGCGGCAGGCGTTGGGCGATGGGTCCACCCCCGCGACGAGGCAGCCGGAGGCGCGCAGCAGCTGGGCGGTGAGCAGCCCGACCAGGCCAAGGCCGATGACCACGACGTATTCGCCCAGTTGCACGTGGGCTTGGCGGACGCCCTGCATGGCGATGGCGCCGACGGTGGCGTAGCTGGCGGCCTCGGCGGTGACGCCGGCCGGGGCGACGGCCGAGAGCAGCCAGGGGATGGAAACGAATTCAGCGTGGTTGGCGAGGCCTGCTCCGCCGCAGGCGACCAGCGTGCCGGGAGGGATTTCCGCGGCGCCACCGCTGTCCACCACCACGCCGGCGCAGCTGTAGCCGAGTTCGGTGAAGCCTTCAAATTTGCTGGCGAGTTTTTCGCGAACACCGGCGAGCCCGCGCTCGCGGAGTTCCTCGATCCCTTTGCGGATGAGCTCCGGCTTCTGTCGGACCTTGTCGAGCAGCGATTGCCGGCCCTTGGCCACCTGGGCGCTCTCGGTGCCCGCGCTCAGCAGGGAACACTGAACGCGGACCAGCAAACGGCCAGGTGCGGGCATCGGATCCGGGATCTCCCGAACCACCACCTGACCCGACTCCAAATCTTGCAGCACCTGTTTCATCTCATTCCATCCGCGATCATCGATTGGCTCCGAATGCGACCAGCGCGTCGACGACGCGTTCGGCGGCATGTCCGTCCCAACCGGCGATGGGGCACGGGCCGGGCCGACGGCCGCGGGTCAATGCTACGTGCGCGGCGTCCGCCAGCGACTCGCGTTCGGGATTGATCAGGCGATTGGTGCCTTCCGTGACCGTGACGGGTCTTTCGGTGGATGCGCGCAGCGTTAGGCAGGGCACCCCGAGGTAGGAGGTCTCTTCCTGGACGCCGCCGGAGTCGGTGATGACCAGCGCCGCGCGGCATTCGAGCGAGAGAAAATCGTTGTAGCCAAGCGGCGTTGTGAAGATGAACCGGCGGGCGGCGGCGATCAGGCCGAGTTGCTCCAGCATCTTGCGCGTCCTGGGATGAACCGGGAAAACCACGGGCAGATCGCCTGGAACCTGTTCGAGTGCCTCCATCAGGAGTCGGAGCCGCGCGGGTTGGTCGACATTGGATGGCCGGTGGAGGGTGGTTAGGACAAACCGGCGCGTGCCGACGCCAAGCTCGGTCGCTTTGGTGGAAGCCTCGGCGCGGGGCAGAAGTTGAACCAGACTGTCGATCATCACATTGCCCACGAACCGAATCTTCTCGGGCGCCACCCCTTCGCGCAGCAGGTTGGCTTCGGCATCCTGGCAGCTCAGCAAGAGCAGGTCGGAGATCGAATCCGTGACGATGCGATTGATCTCTTCCGGCATCGTGCGGTCGAGGCTGCGCAGGCCGGCCTCCACGTGGACAACCGGGATTAACATCTTCGTGGCCACGAGCGCGCCCGCCATGGTGGAGTTGACGTCGCCCACCACGACCAGAAGGTCCGGACGTTCCCGGGTGAACAACTCTTCCAGCGCGATCATCACCTTGGCCGTCTGCAGGCCGTGTGGCCCGGAGCCCACGCCCAGGAAATGCGTGGGTTTCTCCATGTCGAAATCGCGGAAGAACACGTCGGACATCGCTTCGTCATAGTGCTGACCCGTGTGAATCAGGGTCTGGCGCACCGGAAGGCCCCGCCGCTGCATGGCCTTCCACATGGGGAAGACCTTCATGTAGTTGGGCCGGGCTCCGGCCAGGAACGCGACGTTTTTCATGCAAATTGATGACCGCTCTGGATGCTGCACTTCGCGCCGGCCATCCGCGCGCGGAAGTGTCGGGGTGGATACAGGATGACGGCACCTAAGGCAAGCATGGCGGAGGGGCTGGAGGGCTGGCCTGAATTTTTCACGCTCTGGCCAATCGGGGTTGATGCGGGTGTTGTTTGCTTCATTCGCTTCGGCCGGAGGTTTCGTGAATCGCGCCACATCCATCCTTCATCGGCAGTCCGCCGGTTGACGTTACCGGGCTGGCTGCATAAAACCTGCGAAGAATCCCGGACTGAGCTTGCTCAATGGCCCTGATTTTAGATCCCCGAATTGGCGCCAAAACCGATTCCCCGCCGCGGGCACCCCTCTGCACACTTCAGCAATTCGAACGCCCTTGGCCGCCATTCGGCCCGGAATAAACGCAAAGACGCCAAGGCGCAAAGACGCAAAGGCGGAGAGGTGAAATCGCTTTTCCCTCCCGCAAATCGGCCGGATTCAGCCGGCCAATTCATCGTTTCCGCTCTGCCGTCTTCTTTGCGTCTTTGCGTTTTCTCCATCGATCAACTGGCTGGGGCCGGGGCCGGGATGGGGCTTGCCGCGGGTGGAACGACTTGTATCTTCTCGGCGCGCTGGTCGTCCTGGGCTTTTCCTGAGTGAAGTTGTGGTACGGCTGGCCTGAAGCTGATGATGCGAACCTTGCTCAAGCGATTTCCCGGGGTGGAAGACCTGGCGCGGAAATTGATCGCCTGCTACCCGCTTTCCTCCCGGCTGGGGCGCGATTTCTGGCATTGGTACGCATTTTTTGAGGAGTCGCAGGGCTGGTCGCGGGAACAGTTGGAGGCCTATCAATTCGAGCGCCTGCGCGGGCTGCTCCAAAAACTGGTTCAGGTCAGTGCCTTTTACGCCCGACGCCTCGAAGGCGTGCGGATCGATGATCTTCGCAGCCTGCCGGCCTTTCAGGCGGCCACGGTCCCGCTGCGTCGCGCCGAATTCGCGGCCAACTATCCCGAGCTTCAGAGCCGCGAGTTTCGTCGCCGGGATTGCCTGACGTCGTCGACGTCCGGGACCACCGGAAGTCCCCTCCAGTTTTATCATCGGCGCGAGCATCAAGCCCGGGAATGGGCGGCGATTTGCCATCAGTGGAAACGGGTCGGGTTCGATCCGGTCCGGTCGCGTCGGGTGGAGTTCCGCGGCCTGACCCGCGGCGGCGCTTTGCATCAGGATTTTCCCGAACAGAACATGGTGCGCATGTCGATTCTCGACCTGCGGCGGGAGACCCTGCCGCGCATGGCTGAGGTCATCACCGCACGGCGCGCCACATTTTATCACGGCTATCCCAGCGCACTCTATCTCTTGGCGCGGGAAGTGGCGGAAGGGCATCTCCGATTTCCGCAGCCTGAAGCCATCCTGCTTGCCTCCGAGATGGTTTACGATTTTCAGCTTGAGCAGATCCAGGCCGCGTTTCCGGCGGCGCGACTTTTCGCCCACTACGGATGCGCGGAGGCCACCGTGCTCGGCGCGTGGTGCGAGACCCGGCGCGTCTATCACATCCTGCCCCAGTATTCGCTGGTGGAGGTGAACGCGTCCACCGGCGAGATCCTGGGCACCAATCTCTATAACGACATCAATGGGTTCGTGCGCTACGGAATGACCGATACCGCGGCGGGCGTGGAGACGACGCCGTGTTCCGCCTGCCGGCGTCCGTACACGCCGATTCTCACCGGCCTGGACGGACGGCAGGAGGATTATCTCTACAGCCGCGAGAAGGGCTGGATTGCGCCGGCGATCGTCACCTATCCGTTGAAGAGCCTGGAGAGCATTCGCGAGTTGCAGTTCAACCAAGTGGAGGTCGACCGGGTGATCTTGAGTTATGTGGTGCACGAGGGCGCGGATGCGGGTCGGATTCGCGCGGAACTCGACGAAGTCGAGCGCGGGCTTCAGAAGCTCGCTGGCCCGTCGATACGGGTGGAGCCTCGTCAGGTGGACGGACTGCCCCGGGGGCCGACCGGAAAGTACAAGTGGATCATCAGCTCGCTGGATCCGCGCACGGTGAAACGCTGAATGATGGGCTATCTTCCGGAGCTGGCGGTCAAGTCGTTGCGCCTATGTTGAACACCGTTGCGGTCGGGATTACCGATCCAATTTACTCGGAGGAAGCTCCGTTCCATCCGGACACGGCCTTTCCCGAGTTGCCCAGACCGGGCGTGGCCGGTCGTCCAAACCGGCCGTACGCTCTGCTGCGGCAGGTGCTGGCCTCCGCCGGCCTGGATTCTGGTAACTTTGGGTCGGCGGCGTGGAATCCGCTGGGAACGCTCGTTCAACCCGGGCAGACCGTTCTGCTCAAGCCCAACTACGTCACGAGCGTGAACGGCAGCGGCGACGATCTTTTCGCCGTGGTCACGCACCCGTCCATCCTGCGGGCGCTGGTCGACTATGCGTTCATCGCGCTGCGCGGCCAGGGACGGATCATCATCGCCGATGCGCCGGACATGAGCTGCCAGTGGGACGACCTGATGCGGGCGCAGCGGCTGGACGCCATTCAGTCGTGGTATCAGGAGCGTCACGGTTTCCAGGTCGAGGCCTACGACCTGCGCAATTTCGCCATGCGCGCCGCAACCGGAACGGCGTTTGCCACCGACCGGGTGGCGCGTCCCGGCGATCCCCAGGGGCACACGATGATCAATCTCGGTCGTCGCAGCGCCTTCCACGGGTTGCCCAGCGAAAACTATTACGGAGCCGACTACAACCGGGAGGAGACCATTCGTCATCATCACGATGACATCCACGAGTACTGCATTTCCAACACCTTTCTGCGGGCGGATCTTGTGCTTTCCGTGCCCAAGATGAAGGTGCACAAAAAGGTTGGCGTGACGCTGAACCTGAAGGGCCTGGTCGGGGTGAACACGAACAAGAATTGTCTGATTCACTATCGGATCGGGTCGCCGCGGCGGCAGGGCGATCAGCTGCCGGACAGCCTGCCGTCGGGGCAGTTGACGTCGGTTCGCATTCAGCGCTGGCTTTTTGATCGCACGCTGGCGCGCCAAAGCCGCTGGGGCGACTCCATCTACGCGGCGGTGCGAGGGATCTACCGGCGCACCCTCAAACCGTTCGTGGGATTTTCCCAACAAACCCTCGCTCTCGACGGAGGAAACTGGCACGGCAACGACAGCGCGTGGCGGATGACGTCGGATCTCGCCAAAATTCTTTTCTTCGCGGATCGCCATGGAACACTCCAGCCGACCGTGCAACGAAAGATCTTCTGCGTGGTCGACGGCATCGTGGCGGGAGAAGGCGAGGGGCCGTTGGCGCCCTCCGCCAAGCCTTGCGGGTGCCTTGTGGCGGGCGCCAATCCGTTTGCGGTGGACTTGGTAACCGCCCGCCTCATGGGATTTGCTCCAGACCGAATCCGCCAGTTCAGCCTGCTGGCGGATCCGAACTGGGACTTCGGTCTGCGCTCAACCTCGGAGGTGGAAGTCCGGTTCGCCGATCGAACCGTCCCCGGCTTGGAGTTCTTCTCGCCCGCCGACCGCAAACCGCATTTCGGTTTCCGGCCTCATTCCGGCTGGATCGGCCAGGTCGAGGTTGCACCTCCGCCCAAATGAAGCGTCCGCGCCAGCCGGGAACACGAACCGGAGACGCGCTCGAGTTGGCCCGGAAGGCGGCAGAGCGGGCCGCGATGGCGGCGCAACAGACCGATCATGTCTATGGCGTGCGGGAGGGCGCCGCTTTCATCGCCGCGTGGCCCGCCCGGCCCAGCCCCATCCTATTCCTGGATTTTGATGGCGTCCTCAACTGTGAGCGGAGCTTCGACGGCACCGGCGAACGCTATCGTTTCGGCGCGGACAATGTGAACGCTCTGAATTTGATTCTGACGCGAACCGAGGCCCGGATTGTCATCACCAGCACCTGGCGATTGTATTGGAGCCTGCGGGAGAACTCAGAATTTCTCGAACGCGACGGGGTGCTTCCTGGTCGCGTGGTGGGAAAGACGGCCGATCTATCCGCGGAGCGCGGCCACGAGATCGATGCCTGGCTGAAGGGCGCGCCTTTCGCGGTCGCGGGGTTTGTCATCCTGGACGATCGCGACGACATGGCCATGCATCGACCGCGTTTGATCCAGGTGGAATCCTACCGCGGCCTAACCATGGCGGACGCCGAGCGGGCCATTCACCTGCTGACGCCGAGGGAGCACGCTGGCGGGCCGTAGATGTCCGAGAATCGGCCCGCACGGGACCAGCGGCGCGGCCCGAGGAACAGCAGGAGCGCCGAGCCGGTCCGAGGAGGTGGATGGAAGGGCGGCGGATGGTCAGCGGCGGGTGTCATCCGGGCGCAGGGCATGCTCGAGCTTGGGCACGATTTGGGTGAAATCAACGTCGGTGCCCGGGAATTTCCCGATGATGACGGGGAATGTTTTGCGCCCCCACCTCAGCAGTTGTTTGCGGCGCTCGGGCGACATGTAGTTGGGCGCGGGAATCTCCTCGATGAAGTGTTCGAGCGCGGTGCGGGCTGGGCGCGCGAGACGTTTTTGCTCCTCGGGCGAAAGCGTGGCGCCGTGCAAAAATTCGAGGGCGTTCTCCGGTTGGCGCGATTCGAGGACGGCGGCGATCGTATCGATGCAGGCCGGATTGCGGCGGAGGCGCGCCGTGGCGGCTTCGCGCACGGCTTGGTGTTCGACTGCGCGGGCGTATTTAAGGAGTGCGGCAAAGTCGCGTTGGGGATCGAGCGCGGCGATGCTGGCCAGGTGGTCCGGCGTGGTATCCCGGGCCTGCCGCAGTCGGTGGGCGAAGGCAGCCATGCCGCCAAAACCGGTGTTGACGAGACGGTGCCCGAAGAACGCCACGCATCCGGCGAGGCTCAACGCGGTGAAGATGGTCCACGGCCAGCGCAGCCACTGAATGGGAATTCCGGCGGCAAGCCTTTGGTTGATGGTCAAGATCACCAGCAGGCCCGTGGCGAGGGGAATGAGGTAAATCGCCGGGGTGTAGAGAAAGCGCGGCGTGAATCCGGGCCGGATGTAGAGGGCGATGAAGACAAATGAAACGAGGGCGAGCGACACACTCGCGGCGACGGTGAGAGCGTGAAGCGCGGGCCGGCCGAGTCGCAACCAGTCGAATCCGCCGCTGGCGGTCACGCAGAGCAATGCGCCCATCAAGAGCAGCCACAGCGGACTCAGAATCAACAGGGCGGGGGTCACCCAGTGGTCGTCGTTAACGTGCTTGCTTGCGTAGGTCCAGAGCAGGCGTTGCAGGGGCAGCAGGAAAACAAGCGCGGCGAGTGTCACGCACACGTTGCCGATGGTCTGGAGAAGTGGTGAGGGATTCATGACCGTGGAAGGATGGGCCAGCGCCGGGTGTTCATTTGAGCAAGGCGATCGAGAGGATGATTCCAAATAGGGATGCTTGGAGCAAAGGCTGCGTTCGGGCGGGCCTGAGCCGGCTCTGAGCTCCTCCGGACGCTGGTTCGAGTGGAACCGGGGCCGCTGCGGCAGACTGGACGGTTCATTGAGTCTCGGTTGGGTCGTATCCGAATTCGCGAGCGAGCGCAGCTTGGAACTGGTCGCGTTCGTAGGACAGCGCCGCGCCTTCGCCGCCACTGGTGGCCCAGCTGGCGTAGGTTCCCATCCAATCCACTGCGAGCTTGAAGGCCGCGATGGCGCGGGGTTCGTTGCCGGCCCGCTGAAAGGCGCGCATTCGTTCGGCGTAAAACTCGGCCACCGACGCCGCCACGCCAATGTGGTCGATCGCCGCCCTCATCTCTTGCTCGATGTCTTCGAGACGATCCGGGCCATCCGTGCTCTGCGCGGCACGTGCCCATGACGTTGTGTTCAGCGGGGCAGGACTTCTCGCCGGCGGAGGAACGATCATCTGCCGCTTGGACGGATCGTGAAACGCCGGGATGATGCGCGGCGGGGTGACGTCCTCGCCCATTGCAAAATAGTCGCGCATGCGTCCGTTGCGCGGGCCGGTCTTGGCGGTGAGCGCGAAAACCAGCTTCGCCGTTCCTGAGTCACGTTTGATTTCGAGGAGGATTTCCATGCGGATTTGATCCCAATCGATCCTCGTCAAAACGCCGGTGTCGCCCGCGCGCATCATGGTGCCTTTGGCATCCACGAAATCGCGCAGCACCGTGATCCGATGGTCTACTCTGAGATGGTCGAGGGTGGTGGCCATGGGTGAGCGGTGGGGGTCTGGGGCTCGTAGCCCGCCCACAGAGTGTGGATGCCGAAGGCGCAGAGGATGACGATCCCGAGCATCAGCACGCGGCCGGTGTTGTGCAGGGAAAGCGTAAGCAGGAGTGATGGCAGCATCGCGCCCAAGATGAGGATGAACGCGCTCGCCCGCGCCCAGGGGGCGTGGGCGTTCAGTCCGCGGCCCGTCAACCAGCACGCGATGCCGACGACGAGCCCGGCGGCGGCCAGAATCGCAAGGCCGTTGAGCACGAGTTGCCCGAGCGATCCAGCCAGGCGGCCGAGGGCGCCGACGGTTTCGGTGAGGCCTTTGAGCATGAGCAACAGGGCGTCTGGATGATCGCCGAAGTTGGTCCCGGAGGCCGTTCCCGATGCGAGGCGAAGGCGAATGGCATTGGCCAAGTGGACCACCAGCACGGTGAGGGACGGCGCGCCGATGACCAGGCCGATGGCGCTGAACGACGTCGCGAGGGTTGAGATGGTGAGCGGATTCATCGTGAGTTGGAGGTCAATGTGGCTCGCCCAGTGATTCGACTCGCCTGGCCGCTGCCGATCTTGGCCAACAAGTCAGCAGGCCGGGCGCTGTTTGCCTGAGCTTCTTGCGAAGGGCTTCGTTGCTCAGATCGGCCACGGGAACTTCACGGACTTGGAGGCGTCCGCGGTGCCGTCGGCTTTGCGAAGCTGGACGAGGATTTCGATCTCGCTGGGCTGCCCGTTCGCAACGTGAACGCGGAACTGGATGTTGCGCGGGTCGCTGGCGCTGGGGTCGAAGCTGTAGCCCCACTGGAACCACGGCTTGCCCTGGGCGCCGGTCGAGCGGGCGTTGCTTTTCATCATCGCGGGCTCAAAGACCGCGCCGGCGGTCTGTGACGACTTGATGCGCACGCGCCAGTCGCCGTTGCTGTCGGTTTCCTTGTAGGCCACGAAAGCATAGTCGCAGTTGAGGACGGCGTCGTAGGCATCCGCATAGGCGAGGTGCTGGTAGGTGGCTCCGCCGGGAATGGAGGCTGGAGTTTCGATGAGTTGAGCGGTGGTGGTCATAGGATTGGATTGGTTGCTGGTCAATGATGGTTATACGGGCATTTCCGGATCGCGCCGTTGAGCGCGTCATGTTGTGGTTAGGATTACCATCGCCTCCGATGTGCCGACAATCCGACGAAAGGAGGACATGGCTCGTCGGTGGGGAAGCTGGCCCGGCTTTAGTGTCGATTTGGATGGAATCCGAGGTCGAGGTGTTTAAGCGAGTCGCGGGCCTCGCGGCATCGGGCCGCGAGCGGACTAAGGTTGGCTGATCCGCTGTCAAGGTCCGACTTTGGTCGGATACCGGGTGCGGCGGCCTGGGGGCATGCTTGGCTTGAACCTGGGTGGGCGAGCGGTGGCGGCGGGTGCGGGTCGCGGGCCGCCCGGGCGGCGACGCCAGAGCGTCGATGGTGATGAACGTGAACCCTCCATCCAGTCCGGTGGGCGGCGCCTTGACGGGCGACCGGCGCGAATCCGTGCGCCAGAGCGTGCTGCGGGCCAGTCGTGCGGTGGCGGGCATCCTTTTGGTGGCTCTGCTGCTCGGCGTGGCGATGGTGTTGGCCAGTTATCGGGCGCGGCAAAGCCAGCGGCGGGCCGAGGCGGCCGAAATGGTCGCGAGAGATCAGCTTTGGACTGCTTCGCTGGCCCAGGCCCGGGCGGAGCGGCTGAATGTCAATGCGGGCCATCGGGCCGCTGCGCTCTCCGCGCTGTCCAACGCCGCCGCCATTCGACCCTCCGCCGAATTGCGCGATGAAGCCATCGCCGCCTTCGGAATTCGCGATCTCGTGCGCGAGGCATCGTGGCCGCTGCGGCCGGGGGCCTACGGATTCTTTTTCGATCCCGCCCTCGAGTATTACGTGGTCCGCTACGCAACGGATGAACTGTCGATGTTCCGGATGCGGGACAATTCGCTGGTGCGAACGTTTCGTGCCGCCGCAGCCGGCCTGGGTCCGAACGCGGTGCTGACGGAGTTCAATTTCTCCGCGACGGGCCGGCTGCTGGTTACCTACTACAGCAACGGAGCGATGGTGGTGTGGGAGCGCGATTCGGGAAAGCCGCTGCAAACCTTCGGCCTCGTCCCGGGAGACGAAAGACCCGCCTGGCGTCCGACCTTCAAGGACGACGATTCGGTGATGTTTGCCCGCAGCGCGACGCAGCGCGATCGTGTGCTGCTGATTCAACCGATCACCGGCGAGACCCGTTCGCTGACCGTCCCGGGCGTGAACGAGACCGTGCGCCTCAGTCAGACTGGGGACCGATTTGCTTGGTCGCGGGGCCGGGAGTTGTTCATTCACGAGGCTGTTTCAGGGACCTTGATCCAGACCGTCCCGTGGCCGGAGAACGTGCTGTCGTTTCGCTGGGACTGGTCCGGCCGGCAGATTTCCCTGTGGCTGCGGGATTCGACCGTCCGGATCTGGGAGGTTCCGGGCGGGCGCGCGCGGCAATTGGGCGGCAAGCTGGTGGGGCCTTGGGTGCAGCAATTCAGTCCCGATGGCACGCTGCTGGTGACGGCGGGGGACGATGGCACCACGCGGCTGTGGGACGTGTCGGAGTCGCGCGTGGTGGCGCAGACCTTGGAGGCGCGCGCGTTTGCCTTTGGGCGCGATGGGGAACGGATTGCCTTTGCGATTCCCGGTCGGGAGGTGGGGATCTGGCGTATCACGCGGCCGACCGGCCATCGCCTTCTGCAGGGCGCGGTGACCGAGCGGGCGACGGTCTGGCGGCAGGATTTGTCTCGTGATGGCCGGTGGCTGGTGTGGGCGACACCGCCCTGGGTGAACAGGCCTGGGTTTGAGTTGTTCGATCTTGCGGGTGGACGGGAGCCGCGGTGGGTGGGGCAACCGAGCCACGTGATGGCGGGATTTCATCCTTCGGAACCGCGCGTGACGATCATCAATCGTGACGGCCTGCGCGAATATTCACTACCCGGGGTGGAAGGGGCCGCTGATGAACTTGGTGCGCCGCAAACGATTCCTGTTCCGGCCGGTTTGCAACCGTACAGCTTTGCCTATGGCGCCGATGGGCGGCACCTGGTCTTGGCGGATGTGCGGGGCGGGCTGTTCGTGCTGGACCAGACCAAGCCCGGGCAATGGGTGTCGTTGGAGGGGGGACTGCGCACGCCGGACCTTCCGGGGCCAGCCAGCGTGACGGGCAGTGGCGGCCTTGCGATGAGTCCGGATGGTCGTTGGGTGGTCGCCGGGCGCGACACGAGCAACGGGCGCGCGACGCTTTGGGACGCCACGACGGGAAAGGCGGTGCGCACGCTGGCCGAGGACAAGGTTCATGCGACCTTTAGCGCCGATGGCCGGTGGCTCGCCTTGGCGGGCGTCAAGGAGTGCGCCTTGTGGAGCGTGGGCGACTGGCAGCGGCGTTGGAGTCTCCCGCGGGCACCCTTGTTGACCACCGAGGGCGCGGCGGCGATCTCCGAAGACGGCGCGTTGATGGCGTTTGCGCGTTCCCAGGATGAGATCAAACTCGTGCGGCCGGCGACCGGCGAACACGTTGCCCTCCTCAGCCAGCCTGATCTGACCACCATTGCCGGGCTGCGCCTGTCGAGAGATGGCCGGCGACTGGTCGCCGCGAGCTACGAGGGGCGCGTGCACGTTTGGGACTTGGAAGAGATTCGCGGTGAACTGGCGCGGCTGAAGCTGGACTGGCCCGATGTCGGCCCTGCGAGCGGGGGCACGGAGGCGCCGAAGGCGGCGGCAGTTTCGTTCGGGCCGGAGGGCTTCCGCGCCTGGCCCGCCGCGCCCACGATGCTTTCCGGCCTTGGTCTGGCGGCAATCGCGCTGACCGGCCTGCTTGGACTGGTGGCGCTGCGGCGGCACGGCCGGTTGACGCGCGAGTTTTTGCAGACCACCGAGGTGGCTGCGCAACAGGCGCGGGAACTGGCGGCCGAGCGGGAGTTGAATGAGCTGAAGACGCGCTTCGTGTCGATGGTTTCACACGAGTTCCGGACTCCGCTGGGCATCACCATGTCTGCGGTGGGCTTGTTGCGAAAATACTCCGCGCGTCTCGACGAGGCCAAGCGCAGCCAGCTGATCGAGGACATCGAGTCTTCGACCAAACAAATGGCCGCCCTCATGGAGCAGGTGCTGGTTCTCGGTCGCGTCGAGTCCGGGGCCCTGTCATTCCGCCCCCAGCCGCTCGACCTGGTGGCGCTCTGTGAAAAATTTGTGGACGAATCATTGTCCGCCACCAGCCGGCGGTGCCCCATCACGCTGACCGTGGTTGGGAGTTTGGGGCCGGACGCGAGCGGGGCGCCGGATGAATTTCGGGCGCATGGCGATGAATCGTTGCTCCGGCACATCGTGGCGAATCTTCTCTCGAACGCCGTGAAGTACTCCACCGAAGGCGTGCCGGTGGAGTTGCGCCTGGGGCGGGCCGGCAGCGTCGCAGTTCTAACGGTGCGCGATCACGGCATCGGCATCCCGCCGGCCGATCTGCCCAACCTCTTTCAAGCCTTTCACCGCGCGGGCAACGTCGGAGACACGCCCGGCACCGGCCTCGGCCTCGCCATCGTCAAGCGCTGCGTGGAACTTCACCGCGGTCGCATCGAAGTGAACTCCAACCCGGGCACGGGAACCACCTTCACCGTGACCCTGCCCTTGTTTGATGCAACCTTTCGCCCTGCCCTGCGCTCAAACCCAAGCTCAAGCTCAACCCTCGACTCCTGATGAAGCGTATCCTCGTCATCGAAGACAAGGCGCCCATGCGCCGTAACATCGCCCTCATGCTCGAACTCGAAGACTACGACGTCGCCACCGCCGAGAATGGGCGCGAAGGGCTTGAATCGGTCAAAGCCCGGCGCCCGGACCTTATCCTCTGCGATGTAATGATGCCGGAGATGGACGGGCACACCCTGGTGCAGATCCTGCGCGACAATCCCGATACCGCGACCATTCCGTTCATCTTTCTCACGGCGAAGAGCGATCGCAATGATGTGCGGATCGGAATGAACTTCGGTGCGGACGACTATTTGACGAAGCCTGTGGTGGCGGAGGATCTCATTGCCGCGGTGCAATCCCGGCTCGCCCGGGCGGAATCCCACGCCCAGGAAATTCAAGCCGCGGTCAAGGCCAGCGCCGGATTCAAGCCCGACTTTAGCTCCGCCAAGCCCCTTGAAGCGCTCGGCCTGACCCCGCGCGAGTCCGAAGTGTTGCTTTGGGTGGCCCAGGGCAAGAGCAATGGCGACGTCGCCATCATTCTTGGCATGTCGGAGAAGACCGCCAAGCAGCACATGAGCACCATCCTCGAAAAACTGGCGGTCGAGGGCCGCAGCGCCGCCACGCTGCGCGCCCTCGAGTTGTTGAGCGGTCCACGTGTCTGAATCGCTCCCGCAAAGACGCGCAGTCGGCTGGCTGGAGTGTTGCACTGCGCGCGTGGGTTTCGAGGCAACCGAACGGAAACCGGGCGCGGCACGCCGCGCGCTGGCTGGATCCAACCTTCTCCCTGGGCTTCTACTACCACCGGTCGCGTGGGTTCACCTACGGCAATAGCGGAAGTTTCCCGCCGATGCGGAAGACAGCGTTGGGAGGGCCCTGCTCAATCGCCTGCACGGTGTTGGTCCCGGCGGCGCCGGATACGCTGGCCAGGAACAACCATGCAGGTGCACTCAGGTCGAGCTTGCCTTCGATCGCGTAAACGCGGCGCGGACTGCTGGGCCATGCCAATTCCACCGCATCCCCACCCGAGAGCTTGCTGACGCGCGTGATGCGAAACGGCGCATTCGGAGTCAGCGGGTCAGTGTCGAGGAGATACTCGTCCCGGTCCGAGGTTCCGTCGCCGTCCGCATCGCCGCTGGTGGTCAATACGGGCAGAGTCCCAGCGTGTTCCCGCTCCCAGGTGTCGGCGATGCCGTCGCCGTCGGCGTCGACACGAATCATGCTGTCCGTGCGAAGCAGGCCCGAGCCGAGGTGAATCCAGCCGCAGTTGGCACTCCAGGCGTAGCCCGAGAACTCGCCGGTGCTGAGGTCGAAGCGTGGGCGGTTGGTGTTTCCCAAGGCAGCCCAGCCAAAGTTGATCCAGCCGGTGTTCGCGCTCCAGGCCAGGCCGGAGAGATTGCCCGCGCCGTCGTGATTGACCCCGTAGTCGAAGTTTGAGGTGTTGGCGTAGCGAATCACGTCGGAGGGCGAGCCGTCGCCGAAGTTGATCCAGCCCGTGTTCGCGCTCCAGGCGTAGCCGGAGAGGAACGTGTCGTGAACGCGTATGCCGTCGCCGGCGGCGGGGCGTCCGGGGCGTGCGTCAATCCAGCCGAGGTTGCCGGCCCAAGCCTGGTGAGCGGCGGGGTTGAGAGTGGATTGGGCGTGGGCGGTGGACCGCGTGGCGCCGAGGATGGTGAGCGCGACCATCGCGGCCAGCGTGGTGAGTTTGAGCAGAGTTGTCATGGATTGGGCGGTTTGAAACGTGATTACGGTGTGCCGAGATGCTTCTGGGGCGCGGAGACTGTCCCGCTTTCGACCGTGCAACCAATGGCGATCGCGGCGCTGATGGCGACGCCGCCGGAGCGTTTTCCGCGACAGAAGCTCGCCGTGCCAGAAGCGGTGATGCCAACGCCAGTGGCGCTCTCGCCATAGCAGTTGATGGCGGTGGCAGTGGCGATGCCGTTGCCACTATTGCCAAAACCGGAACTGTTTTGGACGTTGACGCCAAAAATTCCGGCGGCACTGGAGTTGGAATGGCCCAGGCAATCTGAGACCTGGTTGGCGGCGATACCGGAGCTGCCGCAGTTGCGGCCGGACGAGCTTCGAACAATCGAGGCGAAAATGCCGCGCCCTCCCACGTCGCGGACCGAACAAGATTCCACAATTGATCCCCAGGTGGCGTCTCCATTTGTCACCAGGTATATGCCGTCGAATCGGCAGCCTGAGACGGCGACATGTGACACCGTCATGTTGGTGATCCCAGCCAACGCGTAGATTCCCTTGCCGAATCCTGCACCAAGATAACCACCGCCAGAGAAATAAACGCCGCTACTGATGCTGCCGTTTGCGACGCGGATGTTGTTGCATCCCTCCGTGACCAGGATGGCCGTATCAGATGGTGTCGCGTCGGTGGAACTGATCGTGAATCCGTTCAGGTCAAGCGTGACGCTGTTGGTGGTAATGGTGATGGCGTCGCCGGAGGCGACCGTGAGGTTGGCTGTCAAATAGTAGGAGCCGGGCTTGCTGATGATGAAGGGTGCTGAGGAAATGGCCGTTCGCGGCTCGATCTCGTCGAGCGACTTCATCACTGGCGCGGGCGCGCCTGGCGGCGGCGTGAGCGAGCCTTGGGCGAGGCAGGTTGAGAGTTGGGAGCTGAGAGTGGAGAGGAGAACCAGCGCGGCGAGCGGCGCTACACGGCGTGACCGGCGAATCGCTTTCATGTTTTTCGAGGACTGAGTTTGTTTGTTGTATGCGTTTTGCATGGCTTAGTTCTACGCGTGGGGCGGCGGATGCGGTATCGACCCTCGGGAGGAGGCGTTGAGGGAGAAATGCGCGAAAATGTCGGACCTTGGTCGGAGGAATGACCCCGGAGGCGGCGGGTCAATCCGACTTTGGGAGGAGAACATGCCCGCTCCCTCCACCAGCTCTTGATGGTTGGATGGGGAAAGCTCACGACCCATGGGATCACAATCTGAAGCGCGGCGGGTCTCGCGCAGTTCAGCGCGACTCAATGCGGTAGAAGCGAATCGGATGGAGCGAGGTCCCGTAGTCCGTCACTCGAATGGTTCCGTCCGGTGTGGTCGCCGTGGTGTCGGTCAACAAATCCCATACTGGGTTTGCCAGATTCGTGCAGGCGAAGACCGCGTAGCGCATTCCTGGAATCCCCGTGCCCGTCACCACCCCAGTCCCGTTGGTGCCGAAGTCAATCCGGTCGACCCGTGCTGGCGTCGGCCAGGTGGTTTGCGTCAGCGTGGCATCGAGGCCCGACCAGCCGCCCGCATGGTTGAGACGAAACATTTGGCCGGAGTTGGCGGTGACCAACACTTTGTCGGCCAGCCCGACGAACGTGCCGACTGGAACCGGATTGGAATTGCGTTTGAGGATCGGATGCGCGAAGCCGAGCAAGCCCGCCGAGTGACAAAGCACGCGCAATTCCAATGCGCCCTGGACATCGTCCACGCTGAGCGAGTCCATTGTCGGTTGGTCTCCAAATACGGGGGCGAGCGAGCAGTGATACTTGCCGCCGTTCGAAATCAGCTTCCCGACCGTCAGGTTGCCGCTGGTGCCTTCGACATAGTATCCGGGCGCGACGATGCCTCCATTGAGGGTGAGACTCTTGACTTCACCGATTCCAGCCAGCGTGCTGTTCGGTCCGACCGTGACGCTGGCGGCGCGGAAGGCGCTGTTGAGCGCCAGCGTTCCTCCAACCACCTGAAAACGGCCCGCGTAATTCAAGTAGCCATCGACGAATTGCTCTCCGATCACCCACTCGTGCACGCCGTATTTCACAATGACCGAGTTCGTGTCGCCGGTAATGACGCCGGCGAAGAAGGTGCTGTCTGTCCGGAGGGTGCTGTTCGTGGCGCTGATCTGGCCCCGGCCGTAAAGATTGTCGACCGTCTCCGTGACGTGGTTCAGCACGAGCTTCCCGCCGAGATCGAAGACGGTATCGCCGGGAGACTCATCGTTGAAATAGGCCGAGGCAGAGTCGGCGATCTGTTCGTCACGCAGAACCACGGCGCGGCTGGATTCTCCGGTCAGGTAAAGGTCTCCCGACACCGCCACGCCCGAGCTTTTGTTCAACCGCAGTTCGGTGCCGCCGCTGACGCGGACGCCTGAGATGGGCAGGTTACCGTTCGGGCCAAAGATTTCGGCGTAAGCCAGTTGGTCGAACGCGACCGCGCCCCAGGCTTTGGGCGTTCCGCGAATGACTCCGCCGACGCGAATCATGCTTTTTCCCAGCGGCGCTGGCGCGCCTTTGAACGTCAGGTCGAAGTGGCCAAGAAAACTAATCGAGCCGGTCCAGGTGTTCGTGCCGGCGCAGTTTACGCGTGCGTAATCGTTGGAGACGATCAGGTCGTTGGCGATGGTCAGGTTCGGGGCGAGAAAGATGTCGGTGTTGAATCCCTCGAACACCACGGGGCTGAGGATCGAACCGAGGGCATCTTCGTTGCCAACGCCCAGATCGCCTTCCACCATCGCCAGGCCACCGCTGAAGAAATTTGCAGCGGTGAGTTCCAGCCTGCCGTTACCGAGTTTGCGCAGACGCCCGGCGTTGGCGCCGTTCACCACTCGCGCCGCCACGGCAAGTGTCCCGTTGGTCACGTTGACCGGGCATTCGCCGTTCAAGGCCATGGTGCCGTGGATGCTGGACACAGCGTTGCTGGACCCCGCGTGAATCGCGTGGTTCACGATGAGGAGGCCGCGAGCGGAATTGCTCGCCGTGGTGACTTCGCCACCGACCATCGAGAGGATGCCGAGGCCGTTGGTGAATCCGTTCAGGCTCAGCACCCCATCCTGCATGAGCGTCAGCGATGCGTTCTGGGCGATCTGGTTGTTCGCCTGCAGGAGAATCGTGGGCGGAACAGCGGCATTGGCGCCGCCGTAACCAAGTTGAATTGGGCCGGGCAACGCGACGCCGTTTTGGCGCAACCGCAGGGTGCCTCCGTTGACCACGCAGCCATCGAGGAACGCATTTGCTCCGCTGCCGGACAGTGTCAGCGCCCCGTCGCCGAACTTGACCAGCGACGCCGGGCCGCTGATGAGACCGGCCACGGTCAGGTTGTCGCCGGCGGTCACGTTGATCGTGAGCGCGCTCGCGCTCTGCAGCGGACAGCCGACCGAGTTGTTTGGACCGGTGGAGTTGATGTTCATCGCGATCCCGCCCGGCGCAAAAGACAGCGCGAAGCCGCCGGTGCTGCGAATCACATAGTTGCTGCCCGGCAGCGACAATGAAGTCAGGTTGAGGTGCCCGATGTTGTTGGTGGTGATGCGGCGGGTGGGGCCGTCGGGAAAACGCAGTACGATGCCGGTCTCGGCGGGGTCGGTCGGCGCGTCGTTGCCTTGCCAGTTGCCCGGAGTGGCCCAATAACCGTTCGCTGCGCCGGTCCAGACATGGAGGGCGGCATGAGCGGTTGCGCAGGGAAAGTGAGGCGTGGCGAGAAGGGATAACATCGCCACGGCGGCGTGATGGAAGTGGAAATGGAAGAATTTGAATTTCATGCTGAGCGAGTTGGTTTGGTGTGGAGGTTGATGCGACGAATCAACGCGACTCTGGCGCGGGCTGGCCGGCCCATGTTCCGCGATGTCACGCGACGCCGCAGCGGGAGCGGACTCGACACACAGGAAGCGAGCTGTCCCGGCTGGTTCAGCCGAACCGCGCCCGCCAGCGCGCACCAAAGTCTCGCTCGAGTTGTTCATTGCGCCGCCAGTCGTAGCAGCGGCGCGGCGTGGGCGGTATCGGTCCTCGGTCGGAGCGCGCTGGCGTGAAACCTCCAAATCGTTCCGACTTTGGTCGGAGGTTGGAATTTGGCGGCGCGCCTCCATTCGACGGTCCAAAACAATCCAGCGGCGCTCTGGCGAAGCGCCGTTGAGGAGGTGGCGGCCGCTCTCGGATAACCCGGCCCGGCCCGGGTCGGGTCGGGAGTGGTTCAGTGGAACCACCCGCGATGGTGCGGTGGTGGCATCGCGATCAGATCGTGATGTTAATCCAGTTCATTGTTTCCGAACTCCGAGGCGGATGAAGAGGTGCGTGCGTTGGCGGTCTCCCGGCAGGGATTCCAGACGGGCGGCCTTCCTGAAGCGAACGCCGTCTTCGAGCCCGAGGGTTTCGATCACAATGTTTCGTGTGTCCCAAGGCGAAGGGCCGTCGCCGCTGAGATACCAGTTAACCAGGTCCGGTGACCATTCGGGCTGAGGCGCGACGCCAAGGAGTTGCGCGGCTTCGCGGTAGATGAGACTCAGCTGGCCCGTGTCTCGGTCGAACATGGCTTCGACGGGCGCAAGGTGTGCGTCGGCCACGGTGGGGTCGAGGCCGAAAAGGGCTTCCAGCGGCGTGACGATCCCGTCGCCGTCCTGGTCCGCCGTGTCGCCAAAAACGGTGGCTTCGTCCTGTGACGCGCGATCGGGGAAATAGCGATCCAGGAAGCTGTCGTAGCCGCTGCCGATCAGTTCGAAGACGAAGAACCGGCCGCGGTCGGGGTTGCCGGCGGCGGGCGAGCCAAAACTGCGCGCGCCGACCAGGAGAGTGCGTCCGCTGAGATCCAGCGTCGCGCCAAACTCGTCCCCGGCACTGGTGTTGATACTTGTGACCTTTTGGGCGAGGTCCCACCGATTCGGCCCGCCGCGGTCGCGCTCGAAAACGTAAACTGCGCCAGAGTTCGCATTGACGCCGTTGCCCTTGATGGCTCCGACGGCGATCATGTCGTTGTCGATGCTGACCGATGTTCCGAAGCGATCATTGAGCTCGAGGTCCGGCGCGACCAGGCGTCGAAGCAAGGTGAAGTTGGTGCCGGCCCGGCGTTCGTAGACGTAGGCCGCGCCGTGTTCCGCCGCGGTGCCGGTGCCTTCGGTGCGTGCGCCGACGGCGATCAGCGGTCCCCAGACATCCACGCTGCCACCGAAACGCGCGCCTTCCGTCCCCCGGGCAATGCGGCTGACCAACCCCCAGTTTCCGCCGCCGCCGAGGTTGCGATCGAAGACATAGGCAGCTCCGGCGTTGGTCTTACGGTCGACGGTTTCGGTTTCTGACGTGAACACCAGGGTTTCGCCGTGCAAGGCCACCTTGCTGCCGTTGGCGGGCATGACGATGCTCTTCACAGAACTCCAGTTCACGCTGCCGGACTGGCGTTCGTAGATCTCCAGGCGATTGAAGCTCTCGCTACAGACCGCGACGAAGAAGTCGTGAACCGCGACGGAAACGCCGAAGCGAATGCCTGCTTCCAGGATTTTCGACTGGCCCCAGGCGTCAGCCCCGCCGGCGTTGCGTTCGAAGATGTAGGCTGCACCGTCCTCGCCCACGCTGGTGCCGGGGGTGTCGTGCTTGAAGGCGCCAACCACGGCGGTGGAGTTATGGATCGCGACGCTGACGCCGAAGTTGTCGCCCGTGCCGCCGTTGCTCGGCGTGAGCTTTTTGAACTGACGCCACACGGGTGACGCGGTGGCGACTTTGACGCGGTCGAACAAATATGCCGAGCCAGTGTCCGCGCCGGCGCCGTCGTCGAAGGGGGCGCCCACGATCATCTGATCGCGATCGAGCGCGACGGAGAAACCGAAGAAGTCGTTGTCCCGCGTATCGGACGCGGACTGGGAAACCAGCTGGGCGAACTCCTTGAACTGGCGGCGAAAGATCCAGCCGGCCCCGCCGTTGGGGCTGCGGAGCGAGGAGAGAGGTTCACCTACCACGGCGTCCTGCCGCGAGATGGCCACGGCCGCCCCGAAGCGCGCTCCTTGTCGAGATTGGGGTGAGGTGAAGCTCGCTTCGAGATTCCACACGCGCGGGTTGATCGGCTCATGCGCGAAGATGAACGCACCGCCAACATTCTTGAAGTTCGGTGCGCCGACCATCGCCGTTGGTCCGTCAAGCGCGACGCTCGCGCCGAAGAGAGAGTTGGTCTGATTTTCCGGGGCGGTCAGCACGCGGATTTCCTCCCACGCCCCGCGACCGTCGCCGGTCGCGCCTTCGTCATAGATGAAGGCGCGCGCCGAACCCGGAGCGCCCACCATCACGCGCGGCAGCTTGATGGCGACCGCGCTGCCGAAGCGCTCGCCCCGCACGGGCGCCGCGTCCTTTGGTGACAGACCTTGGTCGAGACCCCAATTGTTCTCGCCGCCAACGTCCCGTTGAAACACGAGCGCCATGCCGGGATCAGTGCTGTCGGCGGTATCGGTGCGCTCTCTTGCCGGCGAGCCAACCACGAGATGGTCGCCATCCAGCGCGACGGCGAAGCCGAACTCCTCGCGGCGTCCGGCCGAGTGGGGAATCGTGCGGTGAAAGGTCCAGTCAGGGCTCGCGACGCTGCTGCGAAACAGGTGCACCGCGCCGCGAAGATCCGTTGCTTCCGAGCTGAAGGAGCCGGGCGCGCCCACGGCGAGAAACTGATCGCTCAAAGCCACGCTCCAGCCAAACCGGGCGAAGTCGGGTGGGACAGCCCCAACCGGATTCCGCAGTTCTCCATCCAAGGTCCAACTGTCCTCGGTAAGAAAATGGCGCTGGAAGAGAAACACCGATCCCGCCTCGCGAAGCGTGTTCGTGATGAGACCGCTGGGAGTTCCCACCACCCGGAAGGCGGCTCGGCGCGGCGCCCCCACGGCGATGGTGTCTCCGCGAATGGCCACACTGGTGCCGAATTCGTCGCTGGCCTGACGGGGTTGCGCCAGGAGCGTGCGTTTCAGGCCCCAGGCGTGGTCGTGCTCGGTGGCGCCTTCATTGCGGTGAAAGACATAGGCCAGGCCCATGGGCTGGTTTTGCCCGTCCAGCGCGAAGAGGCTCCGCGGCGCGCCAATGACCATCACATCGCCGTCCATCGCCACGGACGTGCCGGCTTCGATCGGGACGCCGGCGGTGACGCTGCCCGTGGCGGAGGCCATCAAGGTCCAGGCCGTGCGCGGGCGTTCGAAGATGCTGCGGCCGGCCGCCACGATGCCGCCGTTGATGCTGACCGACCTCCCGGTGGCGCGCTGGAAGATCAATTGCCAGGGCGCGTTGGTGGGGCCCGATCGTTCGAACAGGTAAAGGCCTGCGCCCTGAATCTCGATCGTCATTCCGATGAGCGACTCGTTCATCGCAAAGCCGGCGATCTCGCCGAACTCAGCTGTGTCGCGAAGTTCCGGCGGCAGCGTAACTCTTGCTTCGCGGAGAAAACCGGTGAGGGCGTTGGTGTCGCGTCGGAACACCCGGAGCTCAAGGCGACCCCCACTCCTCGCCGAGTACGCAAAGAGGCTGCCGCTGGCCGCCACCCAGCGCGCCTGCTCGTCGTCCTGGCCCTCCGAGTCCTTGTGCCGTTCGCCCCAAGCGTTGGCTCCGCCGAGATTGCGCTCGAAGACATACGCCACGCCCTCCTTCGCATTGCTCAATCCGTCGAGCGGAGCTCCGACCACGAGCAGGTCGCCGTCCAGCGCGATGGAGATGCCGAACTGGTCGAGCACCAAGGGATCCGGATCGCGCGTGCTGGGCGCGAGCTCACGACGCTGGCCCCAGTTGTTTCCACCGCCGAGGTTGCGTTCAAAGACGAACACGCGCCCGCGATTGGAATGTCCGGGAGCGCCGACGGCGAGGGTTTCACCGCTCAAGCTCACGACCGATCCGAAGACCGCTTCGTCCGGATTGCCGCCCACCGGCACGAGCGTCTTCACGAGGCCCCAATTGTTCGCGCCGCCCGCGTTGCGTCCGAAGACAAAGACCGTGCCGGCCTTGGCTGGATTCAGTGTCGCCGGCGCGCCGACGACCGCGAAGTCCGCACTTAACGCCACGCTGAAGCCAAACTGATCGCCGGCGGCCAGAGCCGGCACGCCAAGCTGCTTCTCCTTCACCAGAATGCCGTCGGCATTGCGGCGAAATACAATGGCGGTGCCGCTGTTGGGAGCGTTGGTGCCGAAAGACGGGTTGCCCAAGAGCACCGTGTCGCCAAAGGCGGCGACGGATTCGTTCAATGTGCTGACGCCGGTCAAGGCCGGATCGCTCAGCGTCTGCCGCAACGCGACCAGCTTCGGATCGATCGTCACCGGGTAGGTCGCTCCGGCATCGGCGATGATCCAGTTCAGGGTGAACTGCCCGGAGCCAGCGGCGGCAACTTCCATGCGTGCCGGCAGCGCCTTGCCCAGTGAGTCGGTGACCATGAGGTCCTCGTAACGCAACAGCGGCTCGCCGCCGGCATGCGTCGTTGAGCTACGGTCGTGGAAGTGAATCGAGCGACCCTCCTCGACGACGCTGGGCGTCAGGTCGGTGGCGAGCGTGAACGCGAGGACCCGTTCGCCGGCGGCGTTGCGTGTGCCGGCGGCGCTGTTGCGGGATTCGAGGGTCATGCCGTGTTCGAGTCCCTGCGGCGTGTTGTGGAACCATTCCTCCACGCCCGGGCCGCGCAGGAGGCTCAGTCGTTCGCGAGTCTCGACGGGCTTGCCGTTCAGCCCCTGAAAATCAAGCGACCACGTCCAGGGCGCCTTCGAGTCACGGTCCGCCGCCCACGCCTTTGCGGTCATGCCACGCGCGTCGATCTGGATGCCATACCCGTTGTTGGGATTGGGCGCGATGTAACCGGCGCCACGTGCCCCGTTTCCATCGTGCGGCGTGAAATGCAGCTGCGCCGCACGGATCTGTTCCAGGATCCCGCGTTGGTCAACGGCGCTGAGGGAGGTCAACGCCGTTGGCGCGGGGGCGGGCTGCACTGGAGCTGCGCTGGGCGTGGCGATGGCCTCGCCCGGCAAGCTGGCAAGTGGCGCGATCGCCGTTGGCGTCGCTGGGACGGGGAGCGCGTGGGTGGCCGCATGGGCAGTGCGGTCCGTCCGCGCAAAGTCAGCGACGCTTGGATTGTCCGATGGAGCGGGCGGGGCAGGGTCTCGCGAGCGAAGCGCGAAGAACAAGGTGAAGACCACGGTCAGGCCGAAGCCAAGGCCAAGGGTGATGGCTTTGATTTTGTGTTGCATGGAATTGGGTGATTTGGGCCGGCGCAGCGGATGAATTCCGTCCCACCGGCCCGGTGGAGTTGGCAAAAGGCGGTTCAGGGATTGGTGACGCGGAAGAAGCGGTTGGTGCCGATGATCGGGAAAGCACGATGCATGACAGCGCCGGTGCCGACGATGGTTTCGGTCGGCCACCAGGGACCGCTCGCATCAGACGAAGTCTCGAGCTGATGCACCACGCCGGTTTCCGTGGCAAAATGCAGCTGGAACTGGCCGTTTACGAGCCGCGGCGCGCAATCGCCGACGTCGATGATGCCGGCCGAATCCCACCCTTGGGCCTGGCCATCATCGTCGGTTGCGAGCAACTCCGCGTGCAATCGCGCGCAGCTGAGCCGAGCGCTGAAACGCAGAGCGAGGCGCAGGGTGACCGTGCGGCCCTCAAGGCCGGAAGTGGTGACCGCGCTTTGGGCTAGATCGACGCTGGCGACGCGGTTCGTGAGCGTGCGCCATTGCCCGGCGGCCGCGCCGGTTTGAAAGGCTTCGAGCTCGCCGTCGTAGAGGTCAATACGCTCCGTCTCCTGATGGAAACGCAACCAGAGCACGGTGCCGGTGTCGTCGGTGAAGCGCAGATCGATCGTTTCAAGCAGGTTCCAGTTTCGAGGGTGGGTCCAGGTGATCTGGAAGTTCAGCCATTGCTCGGGTTCCGTGGTGAGGTATGGAGCGGCCACTTCGAACAGTCCGACCTGCCCGCCAAACCGGATGGCGAGTTGACCGGCATTGTTCTTTGTTGCGGCGAAGGCGTTGGGCATCCCAAGCAGGAGCTCCGCCTGGCCATCGAGATCCAGATCCCCGGCCGCCATCACGTTCGGAGGCGCGACATCAATCGGCCGTCCCGTCTCGGCGCTGGCCGCAAGCGGCTCACGGCGGTCGGCACCCAGCCCCCCGATGCCAAACGGAGTCGAGTCGAACTGACGGGTGACGAGCACTTGTGCGGCCGCGGGCACGAGGCCAATCGCCGCGAAGCCGTTGGTCAAGGGCGCATTCGGCCGGGCCAACGCGGCCGGGATCGTGGGGAGATTCGGCGTGCCCGGGATGACGAACACCGCCTCGTCGCTACTGCCTTCAAGCTGGAAGGTGCTGACGGCGAGATCGCGCGCGCGGTCGCCAGTGACGTCCGCGGCGACGATGCCGCGTCCGAACTCGGCATTGGCAGACAGCGGAGAACCGGGGCGAACATTCGTTTGCGTGAGGAAGGTTGGTGCGCTGAGTTGATTGCTCCCTCCGCGATAGAGCGCGATCAAACCGACATCATCCTTGCCTTCGAGATCCTGACGTGGCGTTCCCACGACCAGCGTGGCGTGCGAGGCATCAGTGCGAAACTTCCCGATGGCGAGGGTTTCGCCGAAGCGCGCTTGCGCCTGAACTCCGCCGAACGTGCCGCCGAATGAGGCGGCGGTGAGCAGAACCGCCGCGTTGGTTTGGAAGGCGCCAAGCCCGGCCGCGGCCCCCGCGCGCCCGGGAATCACCAGCACAGCGCCCGCGTTTGCGTTCGTGCCGATGGGAGTTCCTGACGCGCCGATGATGAGATCGTCCGCGGCGTCGCCGATGATATTGCCGGTGGCGAGCGAGGAGCCAAACCGCCCGTTGGCCGGGCGGTTGAAACCGAACGTTGCCTGCGACAACGGAACGTTCGCCTGCGTGACTCCGCTGGCGGTGCCGAAGTGTACATGCACGCTGCCGAGGCCGTTGATGTTTTCGGGCGCGGCGACCACGAGGTCATCCCTCCCGTCGCGATTGAAATCGCCGACGGCGAGGACCGTTCCGTAGCTCTCGCCGCCCGAAAGGCGGTTCACCTGCGCCGCGCGGCCGCCGAGAATGAACACGTCGTTCATGCCGGGGGCGCCGATCGCTGCCTCGCGAAAGCCGTCCTTGTCGAAGTCGCCGGCGACGATCGCGTAGCCGAAGTAACCGCGGTCGATGGGCGTGACCCCGAACAGGCTCGAATTGAAACCGTCCGGCGCGATCGGACTGACATTCAGCACTCCGCCGTTGGCGAGCACGATGGGCAGGCCAAAGAGAAACTGGCCGGCGCCGACGCTGACGACGAAGCCAGCGCCGACATCGATGCGATCTTCGCCGAAGCCAGCCTCACGCAGGTCGCGGAGGGCGCCGATGACGAGGTCTTGAACGCCATTGCGATCCACGTCGGCGACGGCGCTGGCAATCCCGAAGAAATCCCCGCTGGCGACGCCGGAGTTCGCGTTGTCCTCGGCGAAGCCGAAGCGGGACTCGTCGAGGAGCGCGTTGCGCGTCTCGAAAATGTCCGCGCGACCGTCGCCATCCGTGTCCGCCACGAGTCCCCAGTTTGGGTGAACGCAAACGAGATCGGTCGGCCGGAACTCGATCAGCCCGGTGCCGTTGGTGCGGATGGTGGCGATCTGCTGCGGCCCCTTCGTGTTGAAGAGCGGTGGTTGCGCATGGAAGAACGCGATGGTGGAACCGTCGGGAGACCACGCAGGATCACCGCCGCCGTGTTCCGTCGTGACGATTCGACGGACCACGACGCCGTTGGTGTCGATGATGGTCACATCGCCGTAGGGCGAAGTGCCGAACCGTTCGGAGGTCAGCACCAGGTGCCGTCCGTCCGGACTCCAGGTGGCATCGTGGTCTTCGCCCGCGGCGAAGGTGATCTGGTGATTCGCCGTTCCATCCGTGCGAATCAGGAAGATGTCCTTGTCGTTCCCGCTGACCACGCGCGAGTAGGCAATCCACTGGCCGTCCGGACTGAACGCGGGTTCCAGTTCATCGGTGGCCGGATCGAACGTGAGCCGCGTGACCGCGCGCGTGGATATTTCGATCCATGCGAGATCGTGACTGCCGAAGCGTTCCGTCGAGAAGACGAGCTTCGTGCCGTCGGGCGACCAGGCGGGCTCGGTGTCCATCCCCTCGGCAAATGTCAGGCGGGAGACGCCGGTGCCGTCGAGGTTCATCACGTAGAGGTCCCAGTTGTTCCGGTCGGCGCGGTTGGAAGTGAACGCGATGCGGGTGCCGTCGCCTGAGATGCTCGGGTGATCATCCGGGAGATTCAAACCGTGCTCGGCGCTGACCTCGCGATTGATGCGTGAGAACACGGTGAGCTGCTTGATGAAACCGCCGTCACGGTCCGCGAGGTAGATGCCGCCCCGTTCGTCGCGATCGATTGTTGGCGAGAAGCCGCCGGCGTAAACCAGAACCGGAGTTCGTGGCGCCGCCGACCAACTGTTGAACGCCGTCGCGAGCCAGGTCACAGATAGCCAGAGCCAGCGTGCGGCCATGGATAACCGAGGCGTTGCGCGGCACGGTGAGGAGTCGGGTAGTGAGCTGCGGTTTTCGGTGCGCGGCGAGGAAACGTGTTCGTTCATGTCCCTCACGATTACCTCCGTGCGCGGCGGATCGTAAATTCACCGGACGGTGTACGGCTTGGCCCGTAGTGGCGTGAACCTGGTCAACGGCCCTGGCCGGGGAGGTTGTGATTAAGAGTGGGTGAAGGCAGGGCCGACGTTCCGCAAGAGTGCGGACGCTATGCTCCGGGTCGGGCTGGGCCGGGCTTAAGCTTGAGCGCCGCGGCAGCTCTTGCGTGCTCCATCCAAAGCGGTGCTGCGCCCCGCACTCCACGACGCTGGCGCGACCGCCTGGCGCCCGCGGGCACCGCCGCTTTCGCTTTGCATCCATCGCTCGCCGCGCTCGGCGCCTCACCCGGATTAAATTGCACCCTGGCCGGGATGTTGCCATGGAACGGACGATCGAATTGGGGCGTCAATGCACCAATCGGTGTACTCCCGAAGCCGTGCGTCCGTGTCAGCATCGCGGCGTGTTTTGGACCCTCTTTGAACGCACCTGCGATGCCGTGCTGATATTGCAAGCCGGCGAGTATTGCATTGCGGATGCGAACCCGGCGGCGCTGCGCATGATGCGGGCGTCGGCCAGGGAGGAATTGTGTGGACATCCGATCACCGCCTTTGCCGGCGAGCTGCAGTCGTGCGGCGCGAACTCCATCGCGGTGTTACGGCGGATGGCCCAGGAGGCGGCGGAGGCCGGGACCCGCCGCTTTGAGTGGGAGGCGCGCCGGTGCGACGGCTCCGAGTTGCTCTTGGAAATGGTGCTGACCGCACTTGATGGGGAGCTTTCGCGAGTTTCGGATTCGTGCCGACTGACCCATGAACCGGGGACTGCTCCATCTCATCCGTCCCGCCCGTTGGGCGGGACACCTTCTCCTCCGCAGGGCGGCGGAGAAGGCTCCTCTGGAGGGGAGGTTCATGGGGAGTTGCAACCTGCAATGGTGCACGCGAATTGGGGCCGTGAACCTGCGACTGCTCCACCTCACCCGGTTCCGACCTCGCTCGGGCGAGTTCGAAACCAGCCCTCTCCCCCGCAGGGCGGCGGAGAGGGTAACGCGGAAGGCGGCTTACTTGGTAGGCTTCCGAATCTCCGCGTCGCGTGCCTTCTCGGCGATCCTCCGGTTCATGGGGAGCAGGCTGGCCAGATGGTGGCGTTCTGCCGCGACATAACCGAGAAGCGACGAACCTTGCAGGCCTTGAAAGACTCCGAGGCGCTGCATCGGGCGTTGTTCGATGCGACGAGTCAAGGCGTCACCTTGCACGATGATCGGGCTTTCTTTTCCGCGAATCCGGCTGCCGTGCGAATTCTGAGGTTGCAGAGCGCCGAGGACATCATTGGCCGGCATCCGTCGGAAGTCTCCGCGCCGGTTCAGCCCGACGGGCAACCTTCGGAGACTCTGGCCCGGCAGCACATTGCTGACTGTCTGCGCGACGGAGTGAAGCGGTTTGAATGGCTGACCCGCGCCTCGGATGGCGGGGAGTTCCTGATGGATGTGCAGCTCACCGCGGTGGATGTCGGCGGGCGTAAGATCATCCAGGCGGTATTGGACGACATCTCGCAACGGAAGGCGGCGGAGGCGGAACTCCGTCGCAGCCTGGAGAGCGAGAAAATCCTGGGCCAGTTGCGGGCGAACTTTGTGTCGATGGTGTCCCACGAATTCCGCACACCCCTCAGCATCATTCAATCGTCCGCGGAGATTCTGGAGAACTATCTTGATCGCATGAGGCCTGAGGAACGGGGGGAACACCTCCGATCGATTAAAAAGAACACCGGCCGCATGGCTTCGTTGATGGAAGAGGTTCTGTTCATTGGCCGGTTGGAAGCCGGCAAAATGGAGTTCCGGCCTGGGCCGATTCGGCTCGATGTCATTCTGGAAAGATTGACGGAAGAGGTCGAGAAGGTGACGGGGCGGCGATGCCCCATCTCGCTCAAGCTGGATCCGGCCTGCGTCGCGGCGCGGGCGGACGAACGTCTGTTGCAGCCGTTGCTCACCAATTTGCTGACCAACGCCGTGAAATATTCCGCGCCCGCGAGCCCGGTCGAGCTTGCGGTGGAGCGGCTCGGCGGCGAGGCGAAGATTACGGTGCGCGACCGTGGCATTGGCATCCCGGACGGCGATCGCGAATGGCTCTTCCAGCCATTTCACCGCGGACAGAATGTCTGCAATCGCCCGGGCAGCGGCCTTGGGCTGACGATTGTCCGGCGCTGCGTGGAACTGCACAGCGGCCGGTTGGAATTTCAAAGTGCCGTCGGCCAGGGCACCACGTTCACCCTCTGGCTTCCCCTGTTCGAAAAAGCTTTGCCCTGAATTCCGTCCTGCATGAAAAAAATCCTGGTCATCGAAGATGAGCCCGAGATGCGTCGCAACCTGACGACCGTCCTGCGCTACGAGAACTACACGCCGCTCTCCGCCGAGAACGGAATCGAAGGACTGCGCCTCGCCCGCGAGCATCATCCCGACCTCATCCTGTGCGACGTAATGATGCCTGAGCTGGATGGCTACGGCGTGTTGGCCGCGTTACGAACCGACGCGGCGACCGTGGCGATTCCGTTCGTTTTCCTCACGGCCAAAGGGGAACAGCCGGACATCCGCACGGGCATGAACCTCGGCGCCGATGACTATCTCACCAAGCCCGTGGCGACGCCGGATCTGCTGTCGGCCATTCGGACCCGCCTCGATCGGGCCGCGCAACAGGTGCAGTTCAAGCCGGACTTTACATCGTCGCTTCCGCTCGAAACGGCGTTTGATCTGAGCCCTCGGGTGGCGGAGGTGCTGCTCTGGCTTTCCCAGGGAAAGACCAATGCTGAAATCGCCACCATTCTCGGCAGTGCCGAGGCCACGGTGAAGCGACAGACCCTCGACATTTTTGCCAGGTTGGGGGTTGAGACTCGGACGGCGGCGACATTGCGCGCTTTGGAGGTTTTGTCGGCTCCGCGCTTGCCGTCTCCGCCGGCCCAGCAGGTCCTGGAGTGAGGGCGGAGAAAACGGCGTGAACGGGGCGAGTCAATCCGCCTTGGGCGGCGCCTGCAGCGGCGCCCATTCACCGCGCACGTAGGCGATGGAGAGTAACCCGAGGCCGACGGTCAGGATCCAGCGAACGGCATTCATAAAGTCGCGCTATGGGGACGTTTCAAGGCGGGTTTCAGCCGTGCGAACAAAGTCGATAACCTCGGCCAATCCACGACCCTCGCCCGAAGTGCGGGCCTGGGATTCGAGAACTTCGCGAAAGCTCTGGCCTTCGGCACCGCGAAATGACTTCCAGTCCGCACCGCGTTGGAGCAGCAGAAGAACGGCTGGCCAGTGGCGAACGGTCACGGCATGCCAGAACACATCGTGTCCCTCGGACTCCCGGGTTCTCAGTTCGGCGCCGCGGTCAAGCAGGAGCGTCAATACTTCCAGTTGGTTCGTCGTTCTCCACAGCTCGCGCGCGGAGACGGTGAGGTAGGTGGCGCCCTGGTGGCCCGGCTGGTTGAGATTCACCCGACTCGCCAAGGCTGCGACCCGGGCGGTATCTCCTGCGACGATGGCGACGGTATCCGACTTTCGTCGCATCAGAACGGTGGGAAGTTGGAGGGGAGGCGGGCGCGGTGATGGAGGCGCCACATTCCTGCGCGCGTGCCTCGGTCGGCGCTCAGTTGACCGGAGCGAATTCCATCTCGAGCTGGATGCGACGGGTTGCCCGCAGCGAGCTTCGCTTGGAGAGCGCGGCCGACACCCGGCCTTCGCGAACGGCGACGATTTCGGCGTGCAGCGAAAGCAGCTTTCGGTTGGGGGTCGAAACCAGAAAGCTGGCGGGCACCGCCCAGTGATCGCTGCGCCGCCGCAGCCAGCCCGGTCCGATCGTTCGGCGGAGGGCGTCCGGATCGTGGGGGCCGGTGCCCTCGATGACATAGTGGTTGTCGGCCTCCTGGCGCTGTTCTGATCGGCCCAGTTGGAGTTGCACGGGTTCGGCGAGGTCCCGCCAGGAAATCACCACGGGACCGGACGCGGGAGCCTTTTGGGCAAAATCGAATTGCCGGGGCGACAGTGCCGCCGGCGTGCGCAACGTGCCGATGTCGTGCCGGGATTCATCCGGGAGAACGAGCACGAACTTGAGGTCGGTGGCCGGGCTGATTTCAAAGCGATCGCTTTCGTCGAGCACGTACGACGGGTGACGGTCGTAGTAGTTGCCTCGATGAACGCGGAATCGCATGGGTAGGCCGTTGACTTCGACCTTAACGTCGGCGCGCTCGACCGCGGCGCCTTTCGCGTTGGAAAGGACCGCCCGGATGCATTGGTGGGAGTGGCGCTGGCTGTCGGTGATGTGCTCGGCCTCGATGCTGACGCGGAGGTCCTCAAGGCGGGCCGGGAGGTCCTTCGTCGAAAAAGAGCAGCCCAGGAGGGACAAAAGCGACATGGCAGAGAAGGGGATTAAAAATCGAAGTCGCATGATCGCGGCCGGGGATTCAAACATGGCACCGGCTGGGCCAGGGCCCAGGGAGCGCCGGTTAGTCGGCATTCGTGGCTTTGATTCTGTCCTCCATCGCTAAATCCACCGAGCCGTTGGCCTGAAGCCCGCGAACCAGCGCCTTCCGGCGCGCCTTCTCAGAGTGGGACCCGTCCAGCGTGCGCTGCGGGTCTTCGGGTTCCGGCATGGCGCCGAAGTCCATGCTCTTTAGAATAAGTTCGGCGAGGTTCAACCCGTCGGCGTTGCGCGACGGCACGGTGGTGACGCGGGCTCGCAGGCAGAGGTGTTTCGGACGGGTGGGGCTGAGCATGTGATACTGCTCCAGCGGCTGGTCGCCGTCGGCGATGCCGCGCACCCCCAGCACCTCGATCTGGCCCTCCCGCATGCGCATGAATTCCGGCGCGGGATAGCTGGCGCGCGCCTCGGCTTCGATGGCATCGAGCACGGCCTGGTTGTTCCGGCCTTCGCGGACGAGCAGGTGCAGGTTGATTTGGATTTGGTTCGTGGGTTCGAAGACCAAAACACGCCGGCCGTCATCAATGACGTGCCACCCAAACGGCACGCGGAAATGCGCGCGGATGGATCCCGCCGCCACGACGGCAAATTTCGCCATGTCATCCGTGGCGACGACGTTGGGGACCAGGCCGGCGCCGCGGTTGCGCAGATTGGTGTTGATGGGGTGATCGTCGTTTAGCGACGCGTCGGTGTCCGCGAGAGCGAAGCTGACCAGGGTGACGCGCGCTGGCTTCGCTGCGACGGTGGCTGGCTTCGCCGTCACGGGCGCTGGCTCCGTCTCGACGGAGGCTTGGGGCGAGCTTTCCTCCATCGCGGATGGGGACGGTTCGAGGGTAAAGCGGGAGCCGCGAGGCGTGGTCAGCGTGAACGAACTGAGGAGGGCGGCCCAGGCGTCGCGCACGGCGTCGGCGAGCAGTTCGGGCGCGGTGAGCGAAATATTGACGAGCCGCCCGCCATCTTCGAGGAAGGCGAAGCGCACCAGCATGGGGCCAAGTGCAGAGTCCTGAGTTGCTTCGCCCACGACCGCCGGCAGCGCGCCGATGTTCTGCGGGCCGACCGTGCGTGGCTGGAGCTGATTGTGCTTGAGGAAATACCAGGCCCAATCGTGCAGCGTTCCGTCGTCGTAGGCGGGCCGGGCGGCGAAGGCGAAAACGATGGCCGCATGTGGGGCGGTCACGATCGCGAGCGGAAAGAACGTGGTTGGATTGGAGAAATCCGGCTCCTCGGCGGGCAGGGAGTGTGCGATCCAGTCGGTGGGCAAAGGTGCGGTGAAGCCGAGATCGGCGATGCGGGAGGCAAACTCGCGAACCGTGAGATGGAGGGAGCTGTTGTTCATATGCGGAAGAGGTAGCGGGCCGCGGAGATGACTTTGGATTCGCGACGCCGGAGCGACGTCTCGCCGGCCTGAGTTCGATGCGACGGGCTCGAGATGGACGGTAGCGACATGAATTGAACTTACGATGAGGGACGTTTCGTCCGCCATCCGACTCTGGTCGTACCTGGCTGAACTGCCGTGAACTGGCGCGCCGTCGAAAATGGAGAGGCTCATGGGAAGCCGCCCGTTCTGTTTGACCTGCTCACGAGCCATGAACCAGCGGACTGCTCCACCTCACCCGGTTCCGACCTCGCGCGGGCGGGTTCGGAACCTGCCCTCTCCCTCCCGCGGCCGCGGGACGGAGAGGGATTACGTGGTCGACCGCACCGACTGACCTTTTCGAGGTTCATGGGAAGGTCCGGCCGATCCGGGGGGCGGCATCCTACTATGGTAGGATGGCGGCGGGCGTGCCGGGTTTTAAGCTGAGAGCGGTCGACCTTGTGGACGGCTCGAAACGGGCGGCTGCATATTACATGTCGAATGAGTTGAAGACATCCGCGGAGAAGCGGCCGGAAGGCGAGTTGGATCGCCCGGTGGCGGCCCAACGAGATTCCGTCCGGCGCAGTCTGCTGCGTGCGAACACGGCGGTGGCGGTGCTCATTGCCAGCACGCTTGTGCTGGCGCTCTCCGCTCTTTGGCAGAGCGACCGCGCCACCAAACTCCAGGCGTCGGCGCAGGCCAACCAGCGTCGGGCGGAAACCGCGGAGGAATCGGCGCGAACTGAGCTGTGGCGCTCGCTGGTGACCGAGGCGCGGGCGATCCGCTCAGGGCAATCCCTGACCCGGCGGGAGGCGGCGCTCGACGCAGTGCGGCGCGCAGCCGCGATATTGCCTGCACCGGAGTTGCGTAACGAAGCCATCGGGACGCTTGCCTTGCCCGAGGTCCGGGTCGACTCGGTCGTGCCGCTGGATGGTTCGGTAAGGGCCTATGAGTTTGATCCTGACTTGCGGCAGGCTGCGATCGGGCGGACCAATGGCGATGTGGTTATTTACCGCCTGCCCGAGGCGGTTGAATGGCGGCGATTGCGGCGCGATGAGGGGCCGGTGCCGGCGGAGCAAGGGGCGGTGGTTGGCCTGTCGTTTTCCCCGCAGGGCGATGCGCTGGCGGTTCGCTATAACCGGGGCGCTCTGGCGGTTTGGGACGTGGCGTCAGGTCGGATGCGTTTCGTGCGGGATGCGGATCAGGCGCGGCGTCCGGCGAGCCGGGGATCGTTCAGCAGCGACGGCGCGGTGCTGGTCGCGCCGGTGTTTGTGCCCGACGGTTTTGCGGCCATGGACGCGCGAAGTGGACGGGTCATTGCGCACTTCCCGGAGTTCAGTTCGTATCACCACTGCGCGGTGCGCCCGGGGGCGACGGAGTTCGCCGTTTACGCCACGGGAAAGGTTGCGCGGGTGGACTGGGTGCTTCGGAAGACCGTGAACGAGTATCCGTTTCCCGATGGGGCCCGCGTGATGGCTTGGAGCAACGATGGGGTGCAGCTCGCCATCGCTGGCGGTTCGCTGCAAGTTCATGTTTGGGATGTGGCCCGCTCCGCACTGACGAGGTTGTCCGGCCTGCAGGATTCGGTAAGCACTCTGCATTTTGATCCGGCGGGGAAACGCGTGGCGGCGGTGGCCACCGACAACGCCAGCCGGTTCTGGGACCTGCCCGAGGGCCGGCCGGTCAGCGTGGTCGAAGGGCGGCGATGCCTCCGTCTGGGCTCCGCCGGAGCCACCGGGTGGGCGGTGCCCCGCCAGCAGTTGGAAGTGCGCCGGCCGCTCCGAAGCGAAGTGTTTCAGCGTTGGACAGGAGTGGCGGGCGAGGCCAACGAGCTGTCCATGGACATCAGTCCGGATGGCGCTTGGGTGGTGTCGAAGGCCTATCCGGAAGGCCTGCACATCTGGAATCTTGAACAGCCGGGGCCGCCGGAATATGTCGGCCTCACCAATGTTCAATCGTTTTGCTTCCATCCGACGGAGCCGCGGCTGTTTCTCATGCGCAATCTCAAGCTGGAAGTTCGAACCGTCGCAGAGATTACCGTCAGCGGGCGCCGGACGCTGGCGCTGGGCGAGCCGGAGGCGTTGCCGGGTGTTCCCAATCGGTGGACTGATTTGGTGACCACCTCGGCTGACGGCACGACCCGGGCGTATGTCCTGCTGAGGGCGGGGGCGGTCTGGGTCGATCGTCCCGGGCCGGAGTCCGTGGTTGTGAAGATGGAAAATGTGCTTCATAGCAGTGTCGATGGCCGATCGGGAAGCGCGCGAGGCACCGGCACGATCGCGCTCAGTCCCGACGGACGTTGGCTGGTGGTGGCGGCAGATGGGAAAAACGGAACCTCGCTCTGCGACGGGCGGACGGGGCAACTGGTCAAGGTCCTCGATGATCTTTCCGGCGGGGTTCAGTTCAGTCCGGATGGGCGCTGGCTGGTTCTGGTTACCTCGACGTACTGCCGGGTGTTTCGTACCGCCAATTGGGAGATGGCTTGGTCGCAGCCGATGGACACGCAGAGCCGCACCTATGCGGGAGCGGCGGCGTTCTCCCCGGACGGCGTCTGGCTGGCGTTCGCCAGGTCATCGACCCGGCTATCGCTGGTGGCGGCTGAGACCGGGCGGGAACTTGGTGAATTGGAGTCGCCGAGCCCTTCTCCGATCCGGGTGGCTCGGTGGTCCGGGGACGGTCGTCGGCTGGTGCTTTGGACGCGGGAGAACACCCTGGACGTGTGGCAGCCGGCCGGGTTGCGCCGCGAGTTGGCCGGGTTGGGATTGGATTGGGATGTGGTCGTGAAGCCCGTCAACCGCGGTGCGCCTTCGGCCTCCGTGACTGCAGGGTCGTCGGGCAAGTGGACGACATCGATCTTGCTGGTCGCGACGGGGCTGGTGGGGTTTGTGGCGCTCGGGTTCCTTCGGCGGCATCGTCGTTTGATCGGGGAGTATTCCAAGGCCGAGGGTCTGGCCTTGCGGCGCGAGGAGGAATTGAAAATGGAGCGCGAGTTGAGCGAGCTGAAGAGTCGTTTTGTGTCGATGGTTTCGCACGAATTTCGCACGCCGCTGGGCATCACCATGTCCGCGGTCGAGCTGCTGCGGAATCACCTCGACCAGCTCGATCACGCCAAACGGCAGGAACTTTTTGATGACATCTTCGGTTCCACCCAGCACATGGCGGGGCTGATGGAGCAGGTCCTTTTGCTCGGACGGGTCGAGGCCGGCAAGCTGGCCTACCGCCCCGCGCCCGTTGATCTCCCGGCGCTTTGCGAGAAGCTCGTCGACGAATCCCTCTCCGCCACCAATCGCCGGTGTCCGATTCAGATGAATCTGGATCGGGCGTTCCCTGGGGCCAGCGCCGACGAATCGCTCTTGCGGCATATCCTGACCAACCTCCTTTCCAATGCGGTGAAGTATTCGCCGGCCGGCGTGCCGGTGGAACTCGGATTGCGGCGCGAAGGTGGACGTGCGGTCCTTACGGTGCGGGACCGCGGCATTGGCATTCCGGAAGGAGATTTGCCCAAGCTTTTTCAGGCGTTTCACCGCGCGGCGAATGTGGGCGACATCCAGGGCACGGGCCTGGGCCTGGTCATTGTCAAACGCTGTGTGGATCTGCACGGCGGCACGATCGAAGTCCAAAGCCAGCCTGGAGCGGGGACCACCTTCACGGTGCGCCTGCCAGCGGTCGCGCCAAGCTCATGAGCTCTGTCCTGAATAACCACCCGCGCGGCGGACGATGTGGCCGCGATTGAAATCCCTGTGGAAGCCACTCGTCGTCCCATTCGTTCACGCAACTCCCGCTGGGCCGCTGCGGTCGCCAGCTGGCTGGCGCGACGGGGCGTGCGACCCAACACCATCTCGGTGGCCAGCGCCGTGTTTTCGGCCGGGGCGGGAGCGTCCCTGGTGTGGGCGGGCCAGGGTCAGGCTGCGCCCGCGGGTGTGCCCTGGCTTTTTCTCGGTGCGGCCCTGCTTATGCAGCTGCGGCTCCTGTGCAATCTCTTTGACGGCATGGTCGCGATCGAAGGCGGCTTCCGAACCAAATCCGGGGAAATCTTCAATGAACTTCCCGATCGTTTCGCCGACGCGTTCATTCTGATCGGCGCGGGATACTGCACCAACGCTTCGGCCTGGACGCCCTGGCTGGGTTGGCTGGCCGCCGTGCTGGCGCTTTTGACCGCCTACGTGCGGGCCTTGGGGGCGTCAGCCGGGGCCGGTCAGGAGTTCTGCGGGCCCATGGCGAAACAGCACCGCATGGCGCTGATCACCCTGGCGTGCGTGGGATCCGCGGTGTTGACCTGGCTGAAAATCGAGACAGACCTGATGCCATGGGCGCTGGGAGTGGTGGTGGTCGGCTGTGGGGTGACCGTGTTTCGGCGGACGTTCCGAATCATTCGTATCTTGGAGCGGGAATGAGGGCGGTGGTGGCATTTGTGATTCAGCTCTTGGGCGGGGCGCGCGCCCGCTGGCAGGGGTGTGATCCGGCAGACCGTCGGCGCATCTTTTTCGCCAACCACACGAGCCATCTGGACGCCGTGGTGCTGTGGGCCACTTTGCCGCCGGTCCTGCGCGCCCGCACGCGCCCGGTCGCGGCGCGCGACTATTGGACGGCCAGTCGGTTTCGCCTCTGGCTGGCGGAGAAGGTTTTTCGCGCGTTGTTGATTGAGCGGCGCAAGGTGACGACGGATGAAAATCCGCTGCGGGACATGCTGGCCGCGCTGGATGCCGGCGATTCGTTGATCCTTTTTCCGGAGGGAACCCGGTCAGCGAATCTGGAGCCGCAGCCTTTCAAGGGCGGGCTGTTCCATCTGGCAAGACAACGACCCGAGGTCGAACTCATTCCGGTCTATTTGGAAAACCTCAATCGGATTCTGCCGAAGGGCGAGATCCTGCCTGTCCCGCTGCTGGGCAGCGTGACGCTTGGGGCGCCGGTTCGGCTGGAGGCGGGCGAGACCAAGGCGTCATTCCTGGAACGTGCGCGGCAGGCTGTCTGGCATCTTCATCGCACATGAAACTCAAATTTGATTCCACCACCGGCTGGCTGATCGGAGGAGTGGCGGTGCTGCTTGCCGTCGCCAGCGTGGTCGGTTGGCTTCTGGCCCGCCGTCAAGGCGGCCCCGGTTATCAGGCCACCATTGCCAATCTGAACGCCCGCACCAAGGCCTGGTGGATCATGGTCGCAATCTTTCTGGGCGCCCTGTGGATTGGTGAGATTGGCGCGGTCGTCCTCTTTGGTCTGCTCTCGTTCTTCGCGTTGCGGGAGTTTGTCACGATGACCCCGACGCGTCCGGGCGATCATCGCACGTTGTTCTGGCTCTTCTTTGTGATTACGCCGGTTCAGTATTGGCTTGTCGGTCGGGGGTGGTATGGCCTGTTTTCGATTTTCATTCCGGTCTATGCCTTCCTCTTCGTTCCAATCCGGAGCGCGCTGGCGGGCGATTGTGAGAATTTCATGGAGCGCACGGCCAAGATTCAGTGGGCGCTCATGGTGTGCGTTTACTGTGTCAGCCATGCGCCGGCCCTGCTGACCCTGACCATTCCCGGATACGAAGGGCAGAATGGCCGGCTGCTGTTTTACCTCGTGCTCGTGGCCCAGCTCAGTGATGTCTTCCAATACGTCTGGGGCAAAACGCTGGGCCGTCACAAGATTGCTCCGCACGTCAGCCCGAACAAAACCTGGGAGGGATTCATCGGCGGGATCGGCACGGCCACGGCGTTGGGCGCAGGGCTGTGGTGGGCCACTCCGTTCACGCCCGCTCAGGCCGCCGGCATGGCGTTGGTCATTACCCTGATGGGCTTTGCCGGCGGGCTGGTCATGTCAGCGATCAAGCGCGACCGCGGCGTGAAGGACTATGGCAGCATGATCGGAGGTCACGGGGGGATTATGGATCGAATTGATTCCATCTGCTTTTCGGCTCCGGTCTTTTTTCATCTCACCCGCTATTTCCTTACTTAGAATCGTTCCGGCCTAGGCGCCCGGCCGGCGGCGGTGGGGTGGGG
>JBGARF010000008.1:0-344373 GCA_044230345.1 Limisphaerales bacterium | reverse complement strand
CGGCGAGCCCGGCACTCAAACCATCTGGCTGGGACTTCAACGCTTGGACGACATGACCGCTATGTATCGCGTCTTCCGCTCCAAGTCGCCGGGACAGATCGCGGTGCCCAGCAACCATGACTATGGGTAAAGACCAGCCCAGGGAGAGGGAGGAACGATCGCGGCCCGCCTGAAGGTCGACGCCCGTCTCGATCTGGCTGCACGTGAACTTCCGTTGTTCACCTCTGCCCGAAAGGCTCGGGCGCGGCGACGCCCATCCGTCTGGGGGCGACGCCGCTGGAGTTCGCCCTCTCCTGGGCTCCAGGGGGAGAGGGGTGAGGGCGAATCGCGACGGGTGGTCTAATTCCACTGTTGCTGCGACGTGTATCAAGAGCAGGACAAATATCCTTGCCGGTTAGGCTAAGCCGGAACGATTCAGTTGGACGGAAGCCGGTTGCGCCGCAGATTCTTGCGAAGGCCGAGGCGTGAGGAGCGAGCGTATTGAGATGAAATACGTAAGCGACGAACAACGAAGGCCTTCGCAAGAAGCTCAAGCAAACGGCTGCTGGCCAACTGAATCGTTCCGGCTAAGCCGTCGCTTTCCCACCCTCCAGTTTCAACAACGCCGCGTGCAACTCGCCGGCCGTTCGGAAACGGACGCTCACATCCTCTTCGCAAGCCTTGAAAATCACGGACTGCAATCGTCGCAGCAACGAGTCCTCCGCCTCCTCATAAACGGCGGTTGGCACTTCCGGAAAGAGTTCGCGATCGCGCCCCATCGCCGCCTCATACAATACCTTGCCTAACGCATAAACATCCGCGCCCGGCGAGCCCGGACCTTCCGGCGGGATGTACCCCTGCGTGCCGAGGAACGACACATCCTTGCCGTCGCCCGCGATGTCCGTGACCAATCCGATGTCGGCGAACTTCGGCTGGCCGTTCACATAGATGATGTTGCCGGGTTTGATGTCGCGGTGAATCAGCCGATTCTGGTGCAGATGCTCCAGCGCCAGCGTCAAGGCAAGGCCAAGGCGCAACGTCTCCTCGGGCGAAAGACGCCCGCGCCATTTCAGCTCCGTCCCCAACGACTTGGGCAGGTAAGTCTCGGGATCAATCTTCTGCCCCGTGGTTTGATCGTCGCCGGCCTCCATGATGCAATAGAAGCAGCGGTCGGTGTCGTTGCGGCCGACATGCAACACGTGAACGAAGCCGGCGTGGGTTCTCGAAACCGGCATGAACTTCTGGATGCCACGGAACTCCCGTTCATAAGGCACGTCGCTCGGGAACGCGGCGCGTCGCACAATCTTGACTGCGTGATAAACCCCGACCGCATTGCGCGCGAGCCAGACATCGCCATACGCGCCTTTGCCAACCAAACGAACCAGTTCGTGATCCGGCACGAGTTGAGCCGGTTTTTGCGCCGTAAGTTTGGTGGCTTCGACCAGGCGCGTGGTTTCCTCCAGCGTGCGCGTCAGCACGTCCTTTTCGAAGCGAAGACGGATGTACTGGCCGCCGAAGGACCAGATGAGCGCAAACGGAATCTGCACAAACATGGGAACGGGCCACGCCCACCAAAAATGTTGACGGGCGAACAAGTCGGTCACTCCCAAAACTAGGATGCCGGCCGCCCCAGCAGTCGGAAGAGCCCACTTGGGCGCGAGACGTGCCATTCCGACTACAACGCCAAATCCAATGACCCCGATCAGTAGTGCCTGCACCAGCCCGTTCAACTCACCAAGCCCTTCGTTGCGGAGAAGGTTTAAGAATGCGGTGGCCCCAATCTCAACCCCGGGAAAGCGATGACCGCCGAAGATGGAATACGGGGTCCGAAAGCTATCGACGGTTTGCTCCAACGGATTCTGGAGGTTGGGCCTTAGCCCGACAAAAACACACTTGTCGCGAAAGAATCCGGGCTCTTTGAGCAAAGCCTCGGCGTAGCTGATCCAAGGCAGCGTCAAGGCGGGCCCGTAATAGTTTAGGTAAGCTGCGGACTGAAGCGGATGCGAACCCTGTGCATTCGTAGCGCTCACCAGATGCGCGGCAGCCCAGGGCAGGCTTGGGATTGTTTCGTCACCGACAAAATATTCGCGCGCCACGGGACTGTCTTGAAGAGGCTGATAAACCGCTGCCACTCCCCAAGCCGCACCTGCATCCAAAAAGAGGTCGACTGGCCGAATTACCGATGCGCTGTGCGCCTGATGGCGTATCCCTTCCACTCTCCCGGCCGCAAGGACTACTCTCCCGTTTCGGCGCAATGCTTGCGCGAGCGCCGCGTCGGCTGCCGGAGCGTTGGTCGTGTCGAAGACGACATCAAATACAGTCACGCGGGCTCCGTCTTCGGTGAGCTTGTTGATAAGACGGGCGTGCAGCGTCCGGTCCCAGTTCGGAACGCTGGTCTGACGCAGGCTCGTGAAAGAATCGTCGGTCAGGTAAACAATCACCGCCTCGCGCGGCGGATGATCCCTTGACTGTTTAAAAATGAACAGCAGATCATAGCCCCGCAGCCGCAGACTGGTCCATTCACACAACGCCAGACCGAGCAGCGCACACATCGAGGCCCCCGCCAGCGCGGACCGCCACGTGAGAACTTGTTTACCGGATCTCTTCATCTACTGCTTCTAACTCGCGGCCTGACTTCCCTCCGTCAGAACCTGAAGCACCGCGCGATGATTCACCTTTCCCGTGCCCAGCTTCGGAATCTCGCGCAGCACCTTGAGCTCGCGCGGCGCACAGATGTTCGGCAGCCCCTTCGCCCGCAGCACGCCCCGAATCTCGTCCAGCGTCACTTTTGCCTCATTCGTCACCGCGATTAGAATTTCGCCCTTGTCGGCATCGGGCCGGCTGACGATCGCGATCTGACAGCGCAAGCCGTGCTGCGGAAACGCTCCAGCCAGCGCTTCTTCAACCGCGGTCAGGCTCACCATCTCGCCGCTGATCTTGGCGAAGCGTTTCAGGCGGCCTTTGATGGAGACAAAGCCGTCGTCGTCGACCTGCGCGATGTCCCCGGTGTCATACCAGCCGCCCAATTCCTGGAACTTGGCGTTGGCGTCGGGGTTCAGGTAGCCCTTCATGATGTTGGGCCCGCGCACAAACAGCCGGCCGCCTTCGGTGACGCCTTCAACGGGTTCGATTCTGTATTCGAGCGCCGGTAGCAGCTTGCCGGCGGTGCCGTGTCGCGGCGCGAGCGGCGTGTTCACGCTCACACACGGGCCGCACTCGGTGGCGCCATAACCCTCCAAGACGCGCACGCCGAACCGTTGCGCCCAGGTCGTCGCCGTGGCCTCCTGCAATTTTTCGGCGCCGGCAAACATGTAACGCAGGCTGCGGAAATCCTGCGCGTCCGCCTTGCGCGCATAACCATTCAGGAACGTATTCGTCCCGAGCATAATCGTGCAGTCCCGATCGTAGAACACCGTCGGAACCACGCGATAGTGCAGCGGCGACGGATACAACATCACGCGGCAGCCGCGGATCAGGGGCATCAGGGTGCCGATGATCAGGCCGAAGCTGTGAAACAACGGCAGCGCGGTAAAGACCTTGTCCCAGTCCTGGACGTCGCACACGGACAGCATCTGTCGCACGTTGGCCAGGGTGTTTTGATGAGTCAGTTCGACGGCCTTCGGCGTGCCTTCGGAGCCGCTGGTGAAGAGGATGACGGCGGTGTCGGCTGGAGCCGCCGCGACTCGGATCAGTGCCGACGGATTCAACCGCACGCGCAAGGCGGCGCCGAGCTTGTCCGTGGCGGACACCCGGGCCCGCACGTCCTCGAGGTAGACGAACTCGATGCCAGCCTCGACCAGCGGCTCAATCTTGAGGCGGGCCTTTTCGATAAAGGTCCGCGAAGTAATGATCTGCTTGAGGTCGGCCAGTTGGGCGCAGGCCAGCATGATGGCGGGTCCGGTGGAATAGTTGAGGACGGCGGGCACGACGCCGTTGGCCCAGAGCGCCAGGATCGCCACCGGCGTGGCATTGAGGTTCGGCAGGAGAACGCCGACCCGTCGTGATGCCCCTGGCTGGAGCGATGCGAACTGTTCGCCGAAGACCATGGCCCCCAGCAACAGCTTTCGGTAGGTCAAACGCTGGAGCACATCCTCGATCGCCCGGTGCTTGGGCCGCATCCGCGCCGCATCCAGGATGGCTTCCGGGATGGTGCGGGCGCCCATCTTCATCTCCGTCTCGAACTGTTGCCGGATCATCGTGTCGCGCAGCCAGCTGGTCAGCTTCTGCCGGGCCTGGGCGGTCGACAGATGCCCCAGATGCGGCGGAGTCAGCGGTTCGCCGAAATGAACCGACACGCGGGGGAACCAGAGCTTGTCCTCGCGATTGGGAGAGGTGTGGATCCGCTGCGCGCCGCGGAGATGACACGTGATCACCTTGGCGCCGGTTTTGTGGAGGAGAAAGCCGGTGCCGTCGAAGAGCTTCATCAAGCAGCCGGTGCGGGAGAGCCGACCTTCGGCGAACAACACCAGCCGGCCGTTGGCTTGGAGATATTCCGCCATCCGTTTCACCGCGTAAGGCGAGGTGGTGTCGATCGGGAATGTCCGTCGGTTCAGCATGATCTTCCGGTGCAGCCAGCTGGTTTCGGCCGACGTACGCGAAACGACGAACTTCCAATCCGGCTCGAGACAGATACCGATGAACAGCCAGTCGAGCCAGGAGACGTGATTGGGCACGAGCAGAACGGGGCCGGGCGTGGCGAGAACGGCCTCGTTCCAAGCCGTGAAGCCGAACAGCAGCCGCAATAAACGGCGAGTAAGCGCCTTGATCATGATGGCGTCCGTGGAGAGCGAAGGCAGCCCGGTGCCAGGAGGGCTGCCGTAGACCCATCGGACACCCTTGTTTCTGCTTGAGGCGGGGGAAAGGAGCAAGCGTGCGTTGGTTTTGGCAATCGGGAGGATTCCAGTCTTGCCGAGGTGATTACGGCATGATTTGCTCGCTACAACTTCAAAAGAGAGAGAGCCTGGAATGCCCTGTTCACGAGTTACATTTGGGTTCCACCCGGAGCGAATGTACGCGCGGCGACACACCGTGTGGGCGTTGACGTTGGCGCTGTTCGCCCAGATCGATTGGGCGACCGCCCAGTTTCGACCGGAAACCGCGGCGACGATGGGATACGGTGGGTTCGACATTGGCACGGATCCGGATGGCACCCTCATGGAAGGGCCGGATGGCGCGTTATATGGAGCCAATACCAGTGCTAGCAGCGCCACCCAACGTGGAGCTGTCTACAAAGTGTTCAAAGATGGAACCGGGTTCACAGTGCTCCACATTTTTGGCGTTGTGGCGGGCGACGGGGCTTCTCCTGAAGCGTCTTTGACCTTGGGAGCGGATGGCGCGCTCTACGGTATAACGCATTTCGGAGGGACGAACAGCACGGGCACGCTGTATAAAATTAGAACTGACGGGACTGGCTATCAGATCGTGATGCATTTTCCGGCCACGATCTTCAATTACCCGCGCGGCAAACTGATTATTGGAGACGATGGTGCTTTTCGGGGAGTTAACGATCAGGGCGGTCAGGGATCTCCGGACCAGGGAGTCATCTATCGAGTGAGACAGGATGGGGCGGATCTCAGGGTTTTGCATCGGTTTGGCGATGCGGGTCCGCTGGATGGACGGGAGCCCAAGGATGGCATGACCAAAGCCAGCGATGGACGACTCTATGGGGTGACCTTAAGAGGCGGTTCGGGACTTGGTTTGCTCTATAGTCTGAATCAGGACGGATCAGACTACCGGATAGTGCACGTGTTTGAAGGCGCCTCGGTCGGTGGTGGACAAGCTCCTCGCTGCCGCCTTTTGGAAGGCCGCGACGGGACTCTCTATGGAACCACGGTTATGGGTGGGCTCCGTTCCATCCCTTCCACCAACGATGCGGGTCTGGGGACGGTATTCCGGATTAACAAGGATGGATCGAATTTCAGAGTGCTCCACTATGAGACCGCTACTCAGGCGTCCGGATGGAGCCGCACGCTGGTGGAGACCGACGATGGATTTCTCTGGGGAGCGTCGAATGCGGGAGTCTACCGGCTGGACAAAGATGGCGGGTCCTATCAGCAATTCAGACGGCCGTGTCGGAACTACGGCGGGTTAGTCCAGGGTGCAGATCGATTCCTTTACGGCGTTTCGACCGGCCCCGGCGTTTCGACGGGACCGTTTCGTTTTGAGCCGGCAACGGGGCGATTTACCACGATGTACCCGTTCGGCGACGGCAATCCGCTGACGCTGGAAAAGTTTTCGCGCACGCCGTTATTCCGCGCGTGCAACGGACGCATTTACGGGGCCACCGAATCGGGCGGGATCGGGACCAACGGAACGGTATTTGGCACCGGCTCCAATGGAGTTGGTTTTCGCGTGATTAACTCAATCGGGACTAACGGGCCTAACGCTGGTCGGACGCCCAACGGATTGGTGGAAAGTACAAATGGGTTCCTCTATGGCACGACCCAGGCCGGTGGCAGCAACGGGCTGGGCGTGATCTTCCGCATTGATCCCGACGGGAACTACCAAAATGTCCACCACTTCAGCAGCCTGACGGATGGAAGAAATCCCCGGGCAGCGCTGATCTCGGGCGCCGATGGCTTCCTCTACGGCTGCACCAGCGGTGGCGGCAGTCGCAATCGAGGAACCATCTTTCGGATTGCCGAGGACGCCCATCGTTTCTCCGCCCTTCGGCACATGACGACAGCGGATGGCCTGGGATTGACATCCTCGCTGGTTCTCGGGCCGGACCGGTTGCTCTATGGAACGGCCAACGGCGTCGGGGCCAATGTCCGCGGCATTCTATTCCGATTGGATCGGGAAGGTTCCAACTACGAAGTGCTCCACCAGTTCGGCCAAGCCGACGACGGAATCAGTCCACAGGCGCCGCTGATGGGGAGCGACGGATTCATCTATGGCGCCGTCTCTGGCGCGGCGGTAGGATCCGGCGTCGTCTACCGGATCCGCCCGGATGGATCCGATTACCGGGTCCTTTACCGTCTGACCGACCGAGTCCGCGAGGGCGCAGTTCCGCGCGGGCCCCTGATTGAGAGCCCGCCGGGTGTCCTGTGGGGGTGTGTGAGCACGGGAGGAGTAGGCAACGCCGGCGCCATCTTTCGCGCGCGCATGGATGGCTCAGACTATCGGGTGATGTGGCATTTCGGGCGGGTTTCGGGTGATGGCAACACCCCGGAGGGAGGCCTAGTTCTGGATGGCTCAGGATGGGCGATCGGGACAACAGCGAGCGGTGGGCAGCTCGGACTGGGCACGGTTTTCCGGTTCGACCCGAGAGCAATCGTGGTCCGAATTGAACTTGTGGGCTCCGACTCCATTCTCACCTGGAGCGCGGCGAACGAGGGCGACGAAGTGGAAAGCACGGATCTTGAAAACGGCATCCAGCCCGAGTGGCTTCCACTATTCAGCGACATCACGATTGTTGACTCGGTTGGCACCGTCATTCTGCCCCCAGATTCAACCCGCCGCTTTTTCCGCATCAAGCGGCCGTGATCCTCGGGGCTAAGGGACCGTGCAAGAATTAATTCCGGTTTTGCCGCGCAGGAGTTTTGGCCAGGCGCGAGGCGGACCGAGGGAGCATCCCCGGCAAATGGGGCTGTGACGGAGGTTCAACGAAGCGCCTGGTAAAGGAACCAGCGGAAAAACCGGAAGTGATTCTTGCACGGTCCCTAACTTCCGAACAGCCCTGGCAACCACTTTGGCAACTCGAGGTAAACCAGCACGCCGACGAGGGCTGAGAGCCCGATCCACGCGCCCAGCTTTAGTTCGCCCCACCAATCCTCGACCCCTTCGCCCTGAAACCAAGAAATCCAGTCAGGTTTCAACCAGTAGACAATGCAGCTCCAGAAGCCCGACCAATCCTTGAAGAACGGCTTGAACATCAGGGCCGCGCAGGCCAAGGCAACTCCGGCCGCGACCCAAGTCTGGGACCCGATTTGCGGCAGGTTGGTATTGGCCTCTGCAACCTGGACGGTCGCGCGCGTGATGATGATGTTCGTCGCCATACTGACTGGCCTATCGGCAGGATGTTCTTCCCCCATGAACCCAGCCATTTTCAATTTCAGATTTCCGATTTGCGATTTGCGATTTGGGAGCTATCCGATGAACTGAACGACGACCCGCACGCCCGCGACGCGGAGATCCGGAAACCTGTTAATCGAACCGGGCCGGCGCGTAACCCTCTCCGCCGCGCTGCGGGGGAGAGGGCGGGTTCCGAACTCGCCCGAGCGAGGTCGGAACCGGGTGAGGTGGAGCAGTCCGCAAGTTCATGTCTCGCGAGCAGGTCAAAGAGAACGGGCGGCTTCCCATGAACCGACAAGGTAGGGCGTGATGTCCGCAGCGCGCCGACCGTGCCTCGCCGCAGCGCAGCGCGCGAAGGCGGGAGCGCCCGCCCTACCTGACGTGCCCCGAGAGCGAATCTCGTTACGGCGCCTGCAGACGAACCTGGCCACGGTAGAAAACCTGCGCCCCCGGTTCCGCCGTTGGGTAACTGATGACGGAATTGTTGCCGAGAATATTGGTCCGGCCCGGCACGCCGACCCACGGTCCGCTGTTCAGGTTGGTGGCGTATTCCAACGCATAAATGCGGCTCCGGTTCTCGTAGCCTGGCCCGCTGGCTTGGCGCGCCAGAAAACTGACCAGTCGACTCGGAACACCCGGCGCAATGTTGAGCGCGAAACGATCGTTCGGATTGGCCGGGTCCGTGCCCGCAACGTAGTTCTGCAACAACGTCTGCCCGTTGGCGCCGAGCGCGGTCCCATTGCGGCTGAGATCGCCGAAGCGCGCCAGTTCCCAGGCGTCGGGCAGACCGTCGCCGTCCGTGTCGCCATTGCCGCTGATGCCCAGATCCAGCCGGGTTACGACGCCGCGTTCGGCAATCAAGAAGGTGTTGGTCGCCTTCGGTCCCGAGGCGTCGCGCACCACGACGAACACACTCTGGCCCGGCAACGAACTGGCCGCGCCCGTCGTTGGCGCGAGTTCTTCCAAGGTGATCTTCAGCACGTAAAAATTGCCGGCCTCCGGCTCGGAGCCCATGCGGTAGCTAGAAAGCGCCGGGCCGGTGAGCGTTCGGCGGGTTTCGACGATGACGTTGGTCTGGACGGCGGTCACCGGTTGGGAACCGAGCACGATGGTGCCATAGAGGATGTTGTCGGGCGCTGGCAGATCAGCGCGGACGGGTGAGGTGCTGATCAAAATGGAGAAGACGATTAGGACCACGAGCGCCGCGCGACGAGGGAGATTGAAAATTTGGAATTGAAAATTGGGAACTGGTGATTGGGCAACCAGGCGGAGGGGAGTCGACTGCAGGGAAACAAAACGAACCGTCTCACCCCTCACCCCGGCCCTCTCCCCGTTGATGGGAGAGGGTGTCGCGGCGGAGGCTCGATGAGCGTCGAACACGCGCGGATGCGACCGGGCACCGCACTGGGTACCGTCGCGGCTCGCGCTCGCGGCGGCACTCCACGAATTTGCCGAGGCCGGCGGCCGCGCGCCCTCTCCCCTCAACGGGAAGAGGGCCGGGGTGAGGGGTGAGAAAAGACTAAGTCGTTCGAATTTCATTTTCATGGCAACAAATTGAATTGTTAGGCGATTTGCATCCGCGTGGCGTCCTAGTTCCCGCTGTAGGCGTAGGTTTGGAAGAAGATTTTGATGTCGCTGATGGTGTTGATGAAGGTCTGGAGGCTGGCGTTGGGATCGCCGCCGAGTTGTATGCCCGGGATGATCAGGATCCAGCGCGTGTTCCAGACCGACCGGCCGATGAGCCGGGTGTCGGTGTTAAACTCGGAGACACCGCTTCGATCGTCGAACGCCTGGAAGCTGGAGAACAGGCGGATGCCTCCAAAGTCCGCGAGCGTATCGTTGGCAGGAATCCATTCCCGTCGGAGTTCAGCCACACTGCCGATGGCGCTGGGCGACGGCAGCTTTTGATCGACGACCTGGAAGCTGCGGATATCGCCCGTGCCGCCGGTGGGCGTGCGCATGATGTCGTTGCCGACCGGGACGAGATAGACGTACGGCGTGGTGGTCAGTCCGGGCGCACCGGCATAATCGGTGAAGGCGACACCGGCGTTGCGCACCTTGGTCGTGTAGCGCGTCGGGTTGTAGGTCGGTTCCGCGCCGAGCGGCCACCCGAAAAAGTTCAGGCCAGCGGTAATGGTGGAGTCGAATTCGATGACAATTCCCGGCTGCGGGATGTTTTGATTGGAGTCGGGCGGCCGGCAGTATTTCCGGAATTCAGGCACATCCCAAAGGTTGGGCCGATACGCTTCGGCGAGGGCCGCCCTCCAGGCGGCGGCGTTGGTGTTGTTGATCCGGAAATGACCGGCACGGAGTGAAAACCGATTGGTCTGCGGTGCGGCCGTGGCGAAACCCAGTTGTCCCTTGAGGTCGGCGAAACTTCTGTCGAGTTGCGCCAAAGGGGTGGTGAGCCCGCCGGAGCTGTTCGCCGCCTCCACGCCGACGTGGCCGAGACTCCTCTGGCGGATGATGCTGCTGAGGAAACGCTGCCCGGCGTTGGTGTCGCTGCCGAGCAGGCAGGTTTCGTAGTCGTAGGCTTTGGCTGCGAGGTAGACGTATCGGGCGGCGAGGTCGAACTGGGCGCGGTATTTTTGCAGCGCGTCGTTCTGAAAGATGCGAAAGGCCATGTCGTTGTAGCGCGCCTGCTGGGTGGTGGCGGCGATATTGCGGCGGAAGGCGATGCGTTCCTCGGCGAGGCGCAGTCCCTGGGCCAGGGTGGCCTGGTAGTTGCCTGCGGCGGCGCTCAACGCCTCCTTCAACTCGTAAAGTTCATAGCGTTGTTGGACCTCGGTGCGGATGAGTTGCTGGAGCGCGACAACTTTTTGGATGACTTCGTATTTTTGGTTCTCGACCTCCAGCGCCAGCGAGGTGGAATTCTTGACAATGTCGCCGGACTTATCGAGGGCGAATTCAGCGAGATCGGCTTGGTCGGCGAGAATGTTAAAGCCCTGCGAAAGTGTCACCTTGGTCGCAAAGGCGCCGCCGCGAAGGGGAGCGAAGGCATCGACGGACAGGCCGACAGATTTAGGGAGGGACTCGACCAGGACATCGGTCAGCTTGTCCACCAGGCCCGACGCCCGCTTGGCGGAGATGGAAACCGCTTTGGCTGCGACCCGCGCCGCACTCAGGCTACCCAATACACCCAACTCCGTCGTCTTGATGACAATCTTGTCCGTGTTCAAGTTGTACTGCGCGGCAAGGACGTCCACGGTATCGTCGATCTGCTTGAGCAACAGATCGTATTTTACGACCGACTGCTTGAGTTTCGCCTCCGCCCGCAAGAGGTCGGACAGATTGATCTGCAACTTTCCTGGCGCACGCCGGACGTTCCAGGTGACGGGAGCAACCAAGCCGTAGGCACCCGAGGAGAACGGATACGTCACTTGGAAAGTTCCGCCGGAGGACACGGCCAAGACCGTCGGGTCGGGCACGTCATCCGGGAACGCGCTCACGCTGTTCACTGGTGTGACCGCGCCGTTGATCGTCAGGCCCTTGAAAAGTCCCACCAGGCTGGTTTGCGGCACGCCGGGTTCCCCGGTGAGTTCCGTCGCGTTCACGTACATGTAGTGATACAAGTCCGGCCCGTCGTAGCCGGTGGGATACGTGCCGCCCGCGCCGATGTCGCCGGCGTAGGGGTAGCCGAAGATTTCGATCATCCGATTCTTCAGATCTCGTTCCTTGTCCGTCGTGTTGCTCGCGAGCTGGGCCTGCGTGTCCTGATTGCGGCGCAGATTCTGACCGAGCTGATTCGCGTAGTTGAAGATGGCGAGCGTGTTGTTAACGGCCGACAGGGCGCGTTGCGACACCTGCTCGTAGTGGGTAAGCGGGGTTGCGGCCGTGACCTGCGCCGGATTGATGTCGAACGGCACCGCGCCCGCCGCAACGCCCAGCGGATTGAGCCCGCCGTCGGCTTTGTCAATCTGAGCCTGTATCTCGTCGTGTTGGCCGATGATCTCGTCCAGTTCAGCCACCGTGGTGCGGTCAACCTTCTGAATGCCCGTGTGCGCAGTGTCGTTCGCCGGCAAGATTGCATTGGCCGTCACCCAGTCGAAGAACGCGCCCTGGCCCGCGCGCCGCGCCCATTCGCTCACGCCCCAGGCTCGGTCGGTGTCGGTGTCCTTGTAGCCTTGATATTGCCCCACGGGATCTTCCACGTAGCGGTTGCGATAACTCAGGTCCACCAACTGCGCTCCCGTCCGGGCCCGGGCCGCCGCGGCTTTGGCAAACTTGCGTTCGTCGAGATAGTCGACCGTTACCGCCACGCCCGCCACCAGCGTGGCTTCCGCGCGCGGGATCCAGGTAAAGCGCGGATGGCGCAGCAGATCGTAGTAGGTCGTGATGGCCGTGAGGTAATGCCCCCAGGCATCTCCATGGCCCTGGGGATACATCACCCGCGCGTCGGACTCGTTGATGCCGGCGGAGGTGCCCGGCTGATCGCTTAGATTGTAAACCTGGGCGTAGGCCACCTCGCCGTCGGAACTGGTGAAGTTCCAGAAGAGCCGATTGTAGACCGGCGGCGCCGTCACGGTCGCGCCGCTCGGGTCCCGTCCACGCAGCAACACCAATTCCTCTTCGAGCAACGAATCCAGCTGATTCTGGAAGGCGAAGATGCTCGGAGCCGCGTTGCCGTAAACGCTTCCCGTATCGAAGCCGATGGTCGGGTCCGCCGCGTCCCCGAAAGCCTCATTGCCGAGCAGCAGGTAAAGATCCGAGATGCGGCTCGCCGCCAGGAGCATGGCGTTGTTCGCCGGTGCGTACTCCACGGCCGGCACGGCATCGACGCTCAAACGCCGCGCGCGATTGAGCACGGTGGTGTAGCTCTCGATCAGGCCAATGCTGTTGAGGTTCGCCGGGTCGGCGCTGAGGGCAATGTCGCCCTCGTAGCGTTGGCCCGCTTGAATCAACATGCTGGCAAACGTATTCGCCGCAGCGGCATGAAAGTTCGTCGTGCGTTGCTCGAAGGGATTGATGCCTTCGATGACGCGCTTGACCCAGCCGGGCGCCAACTGCGCCTCGCCGCCCGCACCCGGCCCGCCCGCGAACTCGCTCCAACGCGTGCGCCCGCCAATGCTGTAGCCCCGATACCGGCAGACGAACCAATTGTCACTCAACAGCAGCAGGCTCGACTGACCACCGTCTCCGATCGTCACGGCATTGGCCCCGTTGGCCGAGACCGTCAGCGGAAGCAAACGCCAGCCGCGCAGGTCGGTGATGTTGCCATGAAGATCGACCAACGGCAGCGAGGTGCGCACCGACGGGCCGTCGTCCGGATGGTAGTACCACTCGAACTCCAGTCCGGTCGGGTCCCCGCCGAAGTCCGAGCTGTGCCGCAGCGTCAGCCGCTCGTCGAACACGTTGTCCGGGAAGATCACCTTCATGTCGCCACGGAACGGTCCGTTGCCCACACGGACGATGTGCAGCGTGACGGGCGTGAGCGGTGAAACGTTGTTCTCCGCGAGAACCAGATAGCGCGGGACATCGACCGTCGCGGTCGGAATGGTTGAATCGATGCGCGCCACGCCGTTGGTCAAGGCGCCATGCCGACTCGCCGCGCTGTCGATGGCCTCGGTGCCGGCCGCTTCGTCCAGACGCCAGTAGCCGAGCAAACCCGACTCCGTGCCCGCGAGAGGGCCACTCATTGCCGCCCGAATCTGCTCGGCGTTGCGGGCCGTGTTCCAGAGCGACACCTCGTCGAGGTCTCCAATAAAATTCCCGAGATTCGGATAACGCCCGAAGCGCAACCGTTCCCCCGTCGTGGGCGCGCCCGGCGTGCCGGTCCAGCCCTGCACCTGCTTCAGCGCGCCATCGACATAGAGTTTGCCACCGCTGGCGTCCACGGTGAACGCGACATGATGCCACTCGCCATCAGCGACGAAGCCACCATCCAACCCGCCGCTGCCGATGACCGAGCCGCCACCCCCGCTGAAGAACCACGCCCGCAATCGGCCGGCCGCGACGTGAACACTGAAGCCGTTGCCGGAAGCGTCGAGGTACTTGTTCACGATGCCGCGGACCGAGGCCGACACGTCCCGCGTGCGCATCCAGGCGCTGACGGTGATCGGGAACGCGTTGTGCACCGCGGCGTGCGCGACCTCGATGTGGTTCGTGCCATTCAGTCGGACGGCACGCACGAACGCGCTCGGCGGCAGGGACGAGACCGTGCGGGTCGCCGTCCCTACGAGCGTGGCATCTCGAAAATTCGAACCACCGTCATTCACCACCTGGCCGGAGGCCTCGTCACAGCGCCAGTAGCCGACCAGGCCATTTTCCAGTCCGGTCAACGGGCTGTTCATCGCGGACTGAAGGTCCACCGCACTCCGCGACACATTCCACACGGCCACCTCGTCCAGCTGCCCGCTAAAGTTTCCGGTCGCGGTTGGGTAACGCCCCAGGCGCAGTGGTTCACTTGACGTCGGCGCCCCCGGTGTCCCGGTCCAGCCGAGCGACTGCTTGAGCACGCCGTCGACATAGAGCTTGCCCCCGCTGGCATCGACAGTGAACGCGAGGTGATGCCAGTTGCCATCCGCGACGTTCCCACCGTCCAGTCCGCCGCTGCCCAAAATGGATCCTCCCGCGCCGCTGAAATACCAGGCGCGCACCCGGCCGCCCGCAAGGTGCAAGCTATAGCCGTTCAGGGACGAATCGGCGTATTTGGTCACGATACCGCGAGCAGCAGCGGCGCCGTCGGAAGTGCGGACCCAGGCCGTCACCGTGAGCGGAAACGCGTTCAGCGCAGGATCACTCGGCACTTCCACATAGCTGGCACCGTCGAGTTGGAGGGCGTTCCCAAAGGCATTGGCGGACGGCAGGGAATTGGCTGAGGCGAGAGCTTTCGGGCCACCGCCGAGTTGCTCGCGCACGATCGTTCCTGCGGCATTGGTCGTGTAACCGACGAGCAACGACTGATCCGGCTGACCGTTGCGATCGGCGTCGATGCGGTTGGGATTGCGGGTGAGATCGTAGAGCGCCCGGATAATGTTTTGAAACTGGGTCTGGCCGCTGAGCTGCAAGATGCGGTCGCGTTCTTGCGGCGTCAGCACGTTGGGCAGCAACAGCGGCTCCCCTGCTCCGCTCGTGTCATACACGCCGAGAAACGTCAGCGTCTTGGCCGACTCATTGTAGATCAGGCGCGACTTGAGAAAATAGGGCAGCGCAGCGAAAACCCGCTGACCGCCGGCATTGAACTCGAGGGTGACTTCAGGCGGGAGCACATAGCTTGGCGTCACGCCGGCGACGTTCGTGAGCCGGAGCACGCGAGGGGAAACGGGATCGTAAAGCCGCGCCACGGCGGAGAGCGGCGCCGTGTTGCTCGGATTGAGTGAGTCGAACACGACATCCGCGCGCGCCCAGTCCTTGATGTCCGGCAGGCCGTGCTTGGCGTCGAGCACGCTCTCACCCACCTGCAGTACCGGCGGCGCGGGATTGCCCGGCCAATGAATCCGATAGGCGACGTTGATCGGAGTTGCGGTGGAGCTGCCAACCGGCAACCCGCTCCAGGTCGTGCAGGTCCCGGGCGCATCCGCGATCCGGTCGTTGTTCAGGTCGACGAAAAAGGTTGCCGGAACCTGATAGCCGAAGTTGAGCACCGCCTCCGCGGCCGGGTCGTCTGGCGTCGGTCCGGAGCGCCCGTAAAGCTTGCCGAGATAGTCGGCGAACACTGGCCCAGTTGGTGTCACCGTGCAGCCGGCGCGATTGACCAGAGTCATCTGCAACGGGATCTGCAATTCCTTTCCGACCTCACCCGAATACCGGAAGGTGAACGAACCGTCGGTCAACACCACCCGATAAGGCCTCATCACCCACTCCCCGGCCGCTTGGTATTTCAGCAGGACAAAGTTCGACGAGGTATTGGCGCGGTTAAGATCGTTCCGCAGGGCATACAAGCGCCCGTTGGCGAGGAGGGCATGTTCCTCGTTCGGATTGTAGCCGGGCTGGCCGGGCACTGGCTGATGATAGACCCGGTGCAACGCGCCGGCGGGCAACACGACGCCGTTGGTGTTGGCGATGACGACGGTTTCCGCGCTGGCCGGCCAGTTGATGGCGAACTGCACCGGCTTGTCCGCCCAGAGCACGCCGGTGATGGGATTGGCCTGGTAGAAGGCGACGACGAGATTGCTCTCCGCGCTTGTGGGCACGTTGACGGGGATGATGGGCCCGGACTGATTCGTCCGCACGTAAGCCGAGTCGAGCCCGGCCCCGTCGTAAGGCGCGTTGGTGAAGACAACGAAACCGCTCTTGGCCGTGGCAAGGCCGCGCGGGTCGGTGACTTTTGTCCCGACCGTGGCGGCGACGCCGCTTTGCAGCTGCGCCGGGTCGTTCCAGTTCACCGTGCGGACGACCTGCACGAAGTTGGAGTAGGGCGTCGGGTCGGCGACCAATCCGCCCGCGGCAATCGCCGGCGCGAGCACGTAATGAATCGCGGTGTAAGCCGGCTGCGGCACGACGAGCGTCTTGGATTGGGAATTGTAGGAATACCCGGCGGCGAGGCTGGCCTCGCTGTAGCGCACCGAAACAGCGCGATAGCCGGTGCTCGCGTGATCGAGCTGCACCGGGGCCGTCGCCACGTGAATCTGCGGATTGGTCGGCCAGGAAAAGCGGACGATCTGCGGAATGAACGCGCTGGTGTCGGTCAGGTTGGCCGACGTCCACCACGAGATTCGGACCGTGATGGGTCGGAAGAAATAGAAGCGCTGCTCAAGATCGCTCCAGAGATAAGCGCTGGCCAGGTCGACGGGCGAAGTGCCGTCCAGCGCCTCCACCGTGGGGGTGCGATAGACCTTGTCACCATTGGCGGGATTGCGCGCGCCGGCGGGAGCAGCGATCGCCGTGCCCACCGGAAGGTTGGCGCGGCGCAAGAGGAAGGGAGTGATGGTGAACCCGCCACCACTGCTCGTGCCCCAGCCGACGATGTCGCCCGCGTTGTTAATCGCAGTGGCCTCGCGCACGACGAAGTTGGCCCCGCCGGGCACATAGACACGGAGATCATAAACCGCCCCGCCGCTGTAAAGAATCGCGCGCTTTTGGCCCGTGGAATCATACGCGCTTCCCACCATCTCTCCGGAATCGTTGAGCCCGCGCGTCACAAAGTTCGACACCAATCCAGAAGCCTGAAAGCGCCCCGTGAGGTTCGTCAGGCGTCCGTTGCGGTAGTTGTAGAGATAGGCCAACGGTGGCGATGACTCCGTGAGCTGCATCGTCACGGCGACGTCGCCGCGGTTGTTCAGCCCCGTCGGACGATGGAAGTAACCGGGGAGAGGGTAAAGGATCCGCGTCGTCGCATTCGTCTCGACGAGCAGCAATTGGATGCCGTCCGAGAACGTCCCCATGATGTCCCGCGCATTGTTGATGAAGAGGCCGCGGCGACCAAAGTAGCCGAAGCGATCCTGGGATGGGTTCGATGGCCCTTCCTTCATCAAGTCATGAAAGCGCGCCCGACCGGCAAACGAAGAGTACGGGCTACCCAGATTGTCGCCCGCGGGGCCCTGAAAATACGTGGGGCTCCCAGAACCGGTCACAATGGTCCATGTAGCCATCCCGCCGTCGTCGAGATCCACGCTGGAGGCTTGGCTGAACACGTTCGGACCGAGAAGGGCGGCGATCCCGCCCCGAACGACGACGTTGGTGTCATAGAACAAAGTCCCTGGAAAACCAGCAAGTATACCGCTACTGACCCCAGCGTAGTCGCCGGCGTTGTTGATGGACGTGCCCCAACTCGGGACATCCATCAGGGTTGCGATGGAGGGCGTATTGTTCAAATCCCACAGAACCGCGCGGGCCGTGTGGTAATCGGTGAGAAACCCCGAGTAATCCGTGCCCACAGCCTGCCCATTGTCATTGATGTCGTTGGGAACCGCTTCCGAATTTGCCGTGCGCACCGGCAACTGGATGAACTCATACTGCGGCGTCTGCGCCTGCATACCAATAGCCAGAGCCAGCCAGGCGACCAGCACGAGTAGGGCACGGGCCAAGGGGTAATGCCTTTCGGAAATTCCGATGCGATAGGAAAAGGCCCAAAAGCGATTGCGATCCGCCCTCACCCTGTTGCTGCGGCGTATCCGATTCGCAGGGGGAATTTCCGAAGGGCATTGGGGCAAGAGGACAGTGTTCATAAATTCGTTTCTCAAGTGCGTTGGTTGAATCCGGTTGTCGGTCATCACTCGTCACTCATCACTGGTTGAGCACGGGCGAGTTGTTCACTCGAGTCAGCCGAAAGGTTCCGGTCACAATCAGGTTCGTTTTGTGCAAGCCGATGATCGTCTCGCGATAGGTGCCGCCGATGATGGAGTCTCCGTATTCAGTCGAGGAGAGCACCGCCCCGGCGGGATCCGTGGCCGAGAAGCTGAGCTCCACGTTGCGGCTGATGCGGTAAACTTCCTGTTGTTCCACCGGCAGATTCGGCGGCAGCGGTTGAAACAGCCGATCCTTGTTGTCGTGATCCGGATGATACTTGTGCCGGAACGGATTGGTCGGAAAGCTCGGGTCCAACGTGATGTTGCAACTGGCCGTTTGCCCGAAGGCGAACGTGCCAGTCATCGCCAGATAATTGCTGGAGCCAGCCGGGAAATCATAATCCACCGTGCTCAACCGTCGGCCCACCGCTTTGCCGCCGCGCAAGACGCCGCCCTGAAACTGCGGAAGAAGGGCATCGTCCGTGAGCAAGACGAACCGGCCCGGCTTGTCCACGACGAGGTTGCCGGCGCCATCGTTGGTGCGCGTGCTCTCCTGCCACATCTGCACGACTTCCTTGAGCAAACGCGTCTGGGCATCCGCGGTCACGTGGAGCAGCAACCGCAAATTGAACGGTGAGCGGGTGGGCCGCGTCGTCAGCGGCTGCGCTGAGTTGGCCTCGTTCACATTGGTGATGGTGGCCGTTCCCACCCAAAGACCCGCCTTCGCCACGCCGGGCCCGGCGGACGCCGGGGCAAACCCACCGGCGCCACCGCCGCCGAGCGGCGCGTTCAAGGACGCCCGCGCGGCCAACAATTTCGCCGCCGCGACGGCCACGAGATAACGCGTGCCGGCGTTGTCCTTCACCTCAAGAATCGAGGAGTAGGTGTTACCAGCAAAGTCCTTGCGCCGCATGACGAGGCGCAGAGCCAACTCAGCGCTCGTGGTGCCGCGTGCGCCCAGCGCAACCGTGTGCGGCGCCGGCAGGTTCACCCACGAGAACTGGTCGTTCGCGAACGCTTGATACGACAACGGCCCGCTCGCGCCGCCGCCAAGATCGCTGACCGAAACCGTCCGCGCCGAGGCCGACAGATTGCGCAACCGCGGCGCGAGCTCCGTCAGTTGCGAGTCGTAATCCAGGCCGTCGCCGAGCTCCAGTTCCAGACTCAACGGTGCTTGATAGGTCGACGCCCCCTGGCAATAGACCCAGTACGCCTCGCCCGAGCGCATCGCGTCGGCGGCGTTCACCAACGTCCACTGACCATTCGCGCCCAGTTGATAAATGCTCTGGCCCGCATGCGCCGTCGACGGCGCGAAGAAGCTGGCGAACGTGGGCAATTGCACTGGATTGACCGGAAACCCGCGCAGATTAAAGGCGTTCGGCTGCCATTCGCTCCGGCGTACGGAGGGCCGTCCCGTAATCGTGAGCGTGGCCGGCGCGGAAAGCTTCACGAGATACGCCCGCTGCGCGTGAACGGCGAAAAGGTTATTGAGAAACGCCTCCGACTGGCCGGCCGGAAAATGGCGCAGCCAACTGGGCTGATTGAAGGGAAGCTCGTTTTGGTCCCGGATGAACTCGACCGTGTCCGCGTTCGGCAGGTAGGTCCACACACTGGACAGCGGCAGGCCGGCGAACACGTTGGTGACGCTGTTGTTCGCGGGCTGAACTTCGAGCCAGATGGCATTCCAGCCGGCGCGCAGCGACAGCGATTGAGTCACGGTCTGAGCCTCAACGGTTGGAGCACCGAGCAGAAACAACAGGGCCGGCCAGCAGGCCAGGACGGAAGGAAGCAGGGGCGTTCGTGTCTTCATGTTTTGAGCGTTCACCCCACCAAGGCGAAAATGGCCAGCAAAGGTGGCCAAAAAAGTTTTGAGGATTTTTAGGGTGTTCCACGGCGACGAGTCACCGCACTCCAGAGGAGGCGGCGCGCAATGTGGAGTGCGCCGACTTGTCGGCGCTATGGGTTGGGGGACCTGTCCCTAAAAGCCCGCAACAATCACCGCTACCAGGCCGAGCCGCTTTTATCAAAAACTGGGACTGGCAGCTTGTCACCAGCCTCAATCGAGGATCGTGCGCTCGAGGAAAAGCTCAGCATGGACATACCTCAGAAGCTCATGACCGAGTCCGACAGCGCTGGGAAGAAATCCGCCCCCACGAGCTGAGCCTCGGTGAGGCTCTGGACTCCCTTCTCAGCGCCATCGTCACGCGCCGTTTCGGCGAAATCGCCCGCCGAATCGTCGACGCAGTCTTCGCCGAGTTTCCCCTCGCCGCCCACTTCGTTGCCGGCGTGCTGGACCGCGATTCCATGGACGCCGGTCTGCAAAGTTTGTCCGCTCCAAGGATTTCCCCAAGGCATTGAGGCTAATCCCAGAAAGTAGCGACTCGTCGCGCATCCGAGTCGTCCGGGGCGTCTCCGGCGGGTCGCACGCTCGTCCGAGCGTCAGGAATTCAGGACTTTCATCGCCTTCTTGACCGGCTCGGCCCGCAGAATGAGCAGGCCTTTGCGGGCGTCCGGCGGCGTCGCGCAGTAACAGTATTCGATGTTGACCTTGGCGTCGGCGAGCAGGTTGCAGATGCGGGCCAGCGAGCCGGGCCGATTGTCGCCTTCGATCATCAGGACCTCGGACTCCACCACGAGGGTTCCCCGTTCCTCGAACAACACCAACGCACGATCCGAGTCGCTCACCACCATCCGCACCACGATGTGATCCACCGTGTCGCTGGTGGCGATGGCGTAAATGTTGATCTTGGCTTCCGCGAGGGCTTCGCAGACGCGCGCAAAAGTCCCGGGTCGATTGTCGAGGAAGAGGGCGAGTTGAGTGACAAGGCGCATAACACGGTTCTCCAGACTGCTGCGGTCAAAATGGTCCGACCAGCCCCAGCTTGGCGGGGGCAAACCCGGCCGTCGAGCGTCAATCCACGGGCTGACACCGGTCGCAGGCAAAGCCAAGGGGGGAAACGCCGGCGACCCCGGGGAATTACGGTGACGTGAATGCAGGCTCACCGGAGTCGGGCGGCGGAACTCGCCCCATCTAGTCGGAACGCCCGCACAGGTTACTTTTCGTCATGTCCAACTCCGCTTCCGCACTTCGCCGATGGCTGGGAATGTTTTGCCTGGCCATCGCCACCGGGATGATGATCTGGGGCCGGACATTCCTGGCCCCGCACCTGAGCGGGTCACGCTACATCCTCTATTGGATCGGGTGCACCTTGTTCGCCCTGGCCGCGGTGGGCATCAGTTGCGCCGACGTTTGGTATACGGTCCGCCGGATGCAAGCCGAGCGGCGCGAACTGGTTCGCATCACCTTTGACCGCCTGCAGTCAGGCCCCGCCGAAGCCGAGGAAGTGGACGTTCCGTTGCACTCAGCCGCTTCCCAGCCCGCTGCCTCCGATCGGATCATCCCGCTGCGTGAATCGTGACGGGACGTGATCTCCCCCGCCCGCAAAAAAACTTTGTTGAACGAATCGGGGTCAGGTTTCGTTTCACCACGGAACAGCCTATGAAGATGACCCGATTGATCCCGATGTTGCCCGTTCGGAGCATGCCGGCCGCGGTAAAATTTTACTGCGACATGCTCGGATTCGAAGTCGAGAAACGCAACGACGACTGGGGCTGGGCGATGCTTCGCTTCGATGACTGCCGTCTGATGTTGGATCAGTCCATCCACGGACACCCCGGCCAGCCGCGCGAGTGCGTCCTCTACCTTTATCCGGACGACATTGTCGGGTATCACGCCCAGGTCCGAAAGAACGGACTGACCGTGCCGGACCTGACCACCACTTTCTACGGGCTGACTGAATTCCGGATCAACGATCCGGATGGCAATCGCTGGTGGATTGGTCAGGCCACGCCGGCGACCTAGGGTTGGGTCCCGGTCACGGAACAAGTCGAACCTGATAAAATCGCTGGCCAGCGCGGCCGGCCGGCAGCGTTTCCTCGAACGTCTCCTCGGTGCTGGTGGCCAGGCGCGGTCCATTCGGGCTGAGCGGCTGAAAGACATACTCCAGGCCGGGCGCAACCAGGATCTCATAACGTCGCCCCGGAACCGCACGCCAGCTCAGGCGCACGCGATTACCCGACAGCAGGGTGGCCTTCAGGCGAAGAGCCGACGTCGGGTCATGCGGATCCGTGTCGCTGAGATACTCGCCCAGATTTGAAACCCCATCGTAATCCGGGTCCGCATCCGCGCCGTCGTCGCACTTCACCGAAAACGGATTGAGCTGGTGCAACGTTTCCCAGGCGTCCGGCATGCCGTCCGCGTCCGAGTCAATCTCCGTTCCGGTGACCACGGTGACCTCGTCCACGATGCCGTCCGCATTGAGATCCAATTCTGACCGGACCTGTTTGACCCGGGGCCAGTCCTGGAGCACGACGCAGTGGACGGCGCCGGTGGGGACGTTGAAGGGTCCGAACACCGCGCAGGCGTTGTTGGAGACGCCCCCGTCGACGGCGTCGATGCGAAGGAAATGTCGGGTGCTCCGGGCGGTTTCGTTGCAATACTCGACGGCGCGGCGGCCTGGCAGGGCGCGAAACTCCTGGGCTCGTCCGCCCTGGCCTTGCAGGCCCATCCACTGGAAGGCGGCGCAGGCGCGATCGCCCAGCACGAACCCGATGCGCGGCGTGAAGTTGCTGACGCTGCCGAGCGAGGCCTGGGGGGTGAAGCGGAATGAGCTGAGGCGATTGGAGGTTGCGCCCAGCGTGATCCGGTTGCTCGCCCCGCGCGCGCTCTGGGCAACCTCCAGCTGCATCATCGTACCGCCGCCAGCGACGTGAAACACGTGCCCGTTGGTATCGCGGGTATGGAGGTTGACGGTGGGCAGGCTGTTCGACATGGGCAAAATCAACGGGACGCTGTGGGTAATGTTGGTCGGCGATCCAAGAACAGGTATCGCGCGCAAGCCGGGCAGGTTGTTGGCGAAAGTGCCGTCCGCACGCCAGCCCCACTCACCGCCGGTGGGCGTGGTTAGATGCGCGTCAGCGTCTCCGGCGACGACGACCAGAAACGTGGCCAAGGCTGTGGCGAAATCGATCAAACCGGGTGCGGTACGGGTATCCGTGTAGAGCCGCCGGGGAACGGTGAACAACGCGGTGCCATCCCAGCCGAGCCGGGGAAACGTGTATTTGTTCGCCGCATGATCGATGTCGATGAATTGATCGGTGACACACGAAGCATCGGCCTCCGAGCCAATCGGGCATGGGTTGTTGTTGTCGTAAACCCAGACCCGAGTGTGGTTCGGATCGCCACCGAAGTTACCTTCGACCCGGTATGGCGCCACACAATGGCCACCGGAAAACCCTTGAACCATGCAAACCGCCTGGGCGGTGGTTCCCGCCCGCAGCTCGGGCAAGCGGGCCACGGGATCGCCGCCGAACTCCGGCGACAACACATCCACGTCGAGCTGCGAGATGAGGTGGTTCATGTACTCGGCGCTGGTCTGAGCGCCGTGATTCATGCGGATGCGTGCCCAGACATCGTTGGGAATGGGCGGACGGGTGTAGATGCCGCCCGTGTTGCTGTCGTCCCACGACGGAGGGAGACCGGGGTTGTCGATGCCGTTGGCGGTCAGCGCGAACGGGTCAAAATCGCTCGCTTCGATGCGGTTGTTGAACATTTCCATCGCGGTGCCGGACATGCCGACGCAGCTCCCGCCGCTCTTCGCGATGATGATGAAATGCACCGGATACCAGAGAATCCAGTAGAGCGGGTCCGGCACGTAAGTGGCGCAATGGTCAAAGGCGCCCACGCAGATGTAGGCGCTGTGGCCATAGGCCGCGAGGAACTCCTCGAGCCCGGGAAACGTTTGGTCATTCTCGAAGTTAAACCCGTGAAGGATGGGATAAGGCGGACGCCGGATCGTGAACGAATCGGTATAGGAATACTCGACGCGCCCGGGCCGGAACCAGGTGTCGTGGGCCACCCATCGCCAGCGCGATTGAAACGAAGGAACAAACACCCCGTTCGTATATTCACGCACGTATTCCGGGACCATGGGGGCACGGACTTTCACCGAAGTGCCATTGGCGCTGCGGGAGATCACGGTGGCCGGGATCATCGTCCAGAATTCCGGTGTGACCGGGAACGTTCCGCTGACCGGGGCCAGAAAGAATTCCATCTCGGCATGCAGATTGGTCCCCACGATCGTGACTTCCTCGCCCGGGCCGCCGGAGCCGTCGGTGCGCACCATCATGCCGCAGAGCGGATTGGTCGGAGTCGCTGAAAGGATGCCTGCCGCCGACATTGGCCGTTGCACAAAGAAATCCACCGAGGCGAGCTGGACGCTGCTTCCGACCGTAGGTGGCAGGCGGGGAAAGATGACCCGGTTGGTGAAGACGAAATCCGGCTGGATGTTGCCCGGGTAAACCTTGGGCAAGGTGTAGCGGCCGAATGCTTCCAACTCCGCCTGGGCGAAGAACACCTCGCCCGTCGGCATGGGGATATCAAAGCTGAAGCGGCCGTTGAGGTCGGTGAATTGGCTGGCGCCGGCGCCGTTCCCGATGAGCGACACGCGGTAGTTGGCGAGGGGCGTCGTCGAGGTGGGGTCGAGTCCCGCGAACACGCGGCCGCTCCACCGCACACGCGGCAGCGTCGCGCTACCGTCGCCGTACGACATCGTGAGCCAGGTCGCCGGCGAGGCATCAAAGCCATCTTCCGGGGCGAAGGTCTGATCCCCGAACTCGGAAAGATTGAACTGCCCCACGGCGACGCCATCGTACTCGTTGAATGTGCCGAGCAAAGTGCGCGAGACCCGAAACTCGGTGCACACCGCGGTCGAAATTTCCCCGCCGCAGAACAGTTGGCCGACCTGCCACAAGCTGCGCGGAGTGCAGAGGCGCGGCGGGCCGAGGCCGCCGGGTGTGGTGCAGAGATAATAGCCCCCTGCCCCGTCCCCGTTGAGCAACGTCGTCAGGTTCGTGTTGCCGGCCAGACGTGCCCACAGCTCAATCTGCGGAGACTCCGCCAGCGCCGGACGGGCATTGCTGGTGTCGATGAACAGGCCGAGCCAGGAGTTTGTGATGTTCCAATCTCCCGGAGGATCGCTGCTGACCGACACGGCCACGAACAGATCGTTGTCCGTGTGAACAAAGTAAGCCCGGCGATCGACCAGCTCAGGTTGATCGGGATAGCGCAGGACCAATTGTTCTGCGCCCAGGTATTCAGTGCCCAGATTGAAGTTTCCGTCGGCATTGGGTGGAAAGGCCGCCCGCGGAACGACCAGGTCGCGCGGAACCATTCCGAAAACATCTTCCGCCGGCGGCTGGCCGGAGCCGATCAGCCCGGTCACTTCTTCGATGCGGCCACCTTGCGGAAAAACTGCGGCGAGGCCCGACTCGCCGCGGACCTCTCGATAGAGCCCGGCCCGAATCTGCTCAGCGCTGCGGGCCACCGACCAAAGGCGAACTTCATCGAGGTTGCCGGCGAACACGTTGACTGCGGAGAAATCGTTTGGATTGGTACCGTTGTGCCCCACGCGTAGTTTGCGCAGTTGGCCCGCGCCCGAGTTGGCCAACGCGCGCGTGCCCACCAGATCGCCGTTCACGTAGAAGCGCGCCAGGGCACCGTCATAGCTCACCGCCACGTGGGTCCACTTGTAAGCCGGCACGGGCGTGGCCACTTCGGCGAAGTTCGTTCCGCGATAGAAACGCAGGCGCGGGGCAAACCCCAACCAGTAGGATCCCGGCCAGTCGTGCGAGAGGATGGTCTCGTAGCGCGTGGCATCCTGCCTGTAGACCCAAGCTTCGATCGTCATCGGAACAGCGCGATCCCAGTCGGGCCTTGCTTCGAACTCCACCCAGTTCACCGCGGCCGGATCGTAGAAGGAACTGCGCTTGGGCGGGGCGCCGCCCGCAGCGGGCCAGACGGGTTGCGCGAAGGTTTGGTCTGCGCCGTTGGCCTGGCCGTTCAGGTTGGTGGCGACATATCGGTAGTGATAGGTCCGTCCGGCCTCGAGGCCGGAGAGCACCGCCGCCGCGGTCAGAAAGTTCGAACCTGCACCCACATTCACGGCCGTGGTTCGCCGGCCATAGCTGGCATTGGTGCCCCACTCAAACCACGCCGTAGTCGGACGCCCCAACGGATTGACCTGCCCGTTCAAGTTGACCGTCCCGTCCAGGTTTTGGCTCGAGATACTCCGCGTATTGACGAAGGGCCCGACGCCCGCGCCCGACGGCGCCCAGGAGACGCCGTTGAACAACGTCGCGCCGTTGTTGCCCGCCGGGGATGGGACCGCATCCGCCGCAAAAGTGCCTGCGTTCTCGCTGAAACGCCAGTAGGCGAGGAGTCCGGTTTCATTGGTTTCCAGGCGCCGACTCATCGCGCTCTGAATCGCCGCGGGCGTCAGCGCGATGTTCCAGATGCTGACTTCGTCGAGCTGACCGTTGAAGAAATTGTTCGCGTAACGTCCGAACCAAACGTCCTGCCCTTGCGTCGTCGCCCCCGGCGTGCCGGTCCACGCCCGGCTGGCCCGGAGATTCCCGTTGATATAAAGCTTGCCGCCGGTGGCATCGACGGCGAAGGCGAAGTGCACCCAGATTCCGGCGACGAATCCGCTGTCGAGGCCTTGCCCCCCATCCCAAACGTAGTTGGCCCCGTCGCGAAAATACCACGCACGCACGCGGCCCTGATGAAAGTAGACTTGGTATCCATTCAGAGAGCCGGTGACATACTTGTTGACGATTCCGCGATCGACTCCTTGATCAAACGAGCGCAGCCAGCCCATGATCGTGATCGGATAGGTATTCAGAGCGGCGCTGTTGGAGACGGCGACAAACCCGTTGGCGCCATTGAACGTCAGGGCGGATCCAGCGCCGGTTCCTTCTCCATATTGAGCCCGAGCTAGGGGAATGACTGTGGTCAACGCGAGGCAAGCCAACGCCAGCGAAACGTGGCGTCGCCACGCGAAAGTTAGGTTCTTCATAACGTCTGAGACCAGCTTGAAGAGTCGCATAGACCAGTCACATCTGGCGACTACCATCTACTCCGGATTTCGACGGCGCGGGCTTACAGGCAGAAGTCTTACTCGCAAACTTCGTCGGAACGATTCAGTTGGGTGACGCGATCGAAGGCGAATGCCTTCCGGAAGTTTGCCCGGACGGCGAAAGGCGGAGAAGCGCATGCGATTTTGCCGTCGCCCGTCGCATCGGAAGATCCGAACGGGTTGGCCATCGACGAAGTTCGCGAAGAAGTATTGGAACGTGCCAAGGTGACCGTGAGCTGGAAATCCTGAGCCGGGGACTTCTCCAGCTCACCCGCACCTAAATCCCGACGAGTTTCATCAGCATCTGGTGCAGCTCGCGGGAGTAGGGCCCGCGGTAGCGGATGATGCCTTCCGCGTCGACCAGAATGACGGTCGGCCAACTGTTGATATTCCATGCGGTTGCGATGGGACCGTCGCGGCCCTCCAGAATGGTGGAACCTCCGAATTCGATTTGTTCCACGACGGCCTTCGCCTTATCCCGTTTGGGATCGATGTTGATGCCAACAAACTTCACGGACTTGCCGGCCACGAGCTCTTCAACGGCGCGATGATCGTCCCGTTCACCTCGGAAGTCACCGCTCCAAAATAAAAGCACGACGGTTTGGCCTCGATAGTCGCTCAGACGAATCGGGTGTCCTTCGACGTCCTCCGCCAGGAATTCAGGGGCCCGCTTGCCTACACTCGCGGTGCGCAATTCTCGCAGATCGCGCTTGGCCCGCTCGGCGAAGGTCGGTCCGTCCGGCGGAATCGTTGCGAACTCCGCGATCACACGTTCGAGCATGGCTTCTGCTTCCGCCGCGAGTTTCACGTCCTTTCCATGATCACTTTGATCCTTGAGCATCGTCGCCAGGGTGGCGCAGGCCGTGGCGCGGACGGGTGCTTTCGGGTTGTCCCGCAGGATGCCTTCGAGCAAAGGACGCGCACAACGATGACGGAATCGATCCAGATCGCGGGCCAGGCGTTGCAGTCGCGGGCTGGACAGATGATGCGCCTGGATGGCCTCGGCGGCGCGCTCGACCTCGGGGCCGTCGGGCGTGTTCAGCAGGAGCCATTCTGCAGCGTCCAAACCGGCCTCGGATTCCGGCATCGTGGCCAACGTTGCCAAAAGCTCGGCGCGATTGATCGGAACCGCTGGTTCGGCCGCTGGAGCAAACTTCGACGGACGCGCAGCCGGCGGCGAGGCCGACAGGCCAACACCGTTCCAATAGCCGATTCTGCGGTAATTGCCCTGATCATTGACGGCGGTGCCGACCGGCATGCCCAGACCGGCCATGGTCCACAGGTTGGGATCGACCGGGAGATCGAACACTGCAGAGACACGGTCGAACCGTCGGCGGTATTGGAGCCGAGCGCCGTCGCGATAATCCTCGACCTGAACCTGACTGGGCAAGGGGTCCCGGTTGTTGTCATCATACCGTGAGACGACGACGTTTCTCCCTGCGAGATGCTTCAACAGCCGCTCCGGCCGAGCGACGTCGATCCAGAAATCCAACGGTTGATCGGAGTCAGGAATGACGCGGACATGCCAGGTGTCGATTCCGTCCAGCAACTCGCGTCCGACCAGCTTGATGGACTTCGCCCGGATATAGCCCAGGCAACCGTCGATCGTTGAACCGTGGTGAAGAAACGTTGCAAGCCCGAGACAACGGAAGTCCAGGAAGTAATCCCCGCTTTTGCCCGGTCCTTTCTCCGGATCGTCCACGATTACCCCATCAGGGCGGCCGTCCGTTTCCCGATGTTTCATGTAGTTGGTGCCGTCGGCCAGCGTCACGATGTGCGCCTCGAACGATGCAAGCAATCCGGCTTTGACCGCGCCTTCGCGGTCGAGTCCCTGCGCGGCGATAATCGGGTCCGCTTCCTTGGCGGCATCGCTGCCAGTTTTGACATAGCGGTATTCGCGCCCGAACGACTCGAACCAGCGACGAGAACCGTCGAATACGCTCTTGAACCGGAGATAATTCGTTTCGCGCACGGGCGTCAGAAAGCGCTCGGAGAAGAGCGTGTATTCCACCGTGCCGGAGACGAGCCGCTTGCGCGCGTCCGCCACGCGCAACAGGAGCATGAGCGGATCGGGTTCGCCGGCGACCGCGGCATTCTCCAGCGTGCTGTTGGTTGGAATCGGGTCGCCATTGGGGGACGTCTCCATCGATGCCCCCGTGGTCTGCGCGATGGTCGAAGGCGGACGAATCGCCTGTTCCGTCTTGGCACTAAGCATCCAGATCAGCGTGCCTGCCGCGAGAGCAAGCGCGGCCACCCCGGCCGCCAGTTTGAGCGCGGGCAAGGTCGACACGATCATTCCCATCGACGCGATCCAGCCGATCCCGACGGCTGCGGGAAAACGAAATCTCGCGAGTGCTTCGGAGAACGCCACGGGTGCAGCTTCAACCGCTCGCTCGGCGAGCAGAGCCCCAAGGCCCGCCGCCCCACACGTCACGCCCGAACGCGCCAGGCGATCCCGCAATCGTTCGAGCGCGCGGCTCACGCGCATCTTGGCGGCGTCTTCGCTAATCCCCAGCGTCTCACCCAGTTCACGCATGCTCTGCCCTTGAAAGAACCGCAGAAGCAACGTGCGTCGATCGGTCTCGGCCAGCTGGTCGAGTGCCTCGTCGAGAGCCGGCGCCACCGTGTGCCATTCGTTATCGGTGGCCGATGATTCGAGTTGCATGGATACAGCCTGTTCCTCGCGGGCGCGTCTCCGGGATTCGGATCGCCAGAAATCGATGGAAGCATTGACCGCGGTCCGGTGCAGCCAGGCAACGAGCTCGGAGTCGTTCTTCAGGGTAGGCGCCGTCCGGGCCAGCCGGATAAAGACGAGCTGGGTGATTTCCCCGGCCTGGGCGTCGTTCCCTGTCCGACGACGCGCAACCGAGTAGACCAGATTCGTGTAATGCCGGACCAACCCGGCGAAGGCGTTCTCAGCCTGGCTTTCTCTAAACTCGGTCAGGAGCGCAATCCCGTTCATACAACCATGAGAACGTCACCGGCGGCAGAAGGGTAACAGCGGAGCGAATTCGCCGGCCGACGCTGATGGCCCGGGTGAGACTGCCCTACCGCGGGCGGAGCTCGCCGGGTCAGCGCCGCCGCAGGCCCGTCTTGATCTCAGCCAGCGACACGCCGAGGACGGCCCGCGCCACCGGGTCGAGGACAGCTTCCGGCCCGGCGAGATGAATCGTGCGGTGAAGGTGTGAAAGACTTCGGCCGGGGGCCAGCGCCGCGGCGGGTGATGAGGATTCCAATTCGTAAAACGGACCCAGCGGCTTGGCTCCGGGTGCAGGCGGGCCATCGTTGTAGCTGTTGGCGGCATCCCCGGCGTACGGATGGTCCTGCAGCTTCCACAATGAATTGACGTAATCGGTGGCATCACGCGGCTGAGTGAACTGGACCAGAGTCAGGACCTGATGGTCCGCATCGTAGCTCCCCAGCACGCCCTTGCTGCGCCGCGGGCCGATGCCGATTTTGCTGCGATACCTCCCGTCACCGCTGAAGTAAATGACATCATCCTTTGCCACCAATCGTTCGGCGGGAACCGTTCCAAAATAATCCGACGTCACCTTCGGGCCCAGCGTCGATTCCGGCCCGCTCTGAATGGGCACGATGATGGTCGTCGACGGCGACGGAGTGAACATGCCCAGAATCCAGATCGAGAGCAGCCCGGTCTCCTTCTTCCAGGCAGCCGGGCCGTCGTTGCGGATCCGGCTGTCGGTCTCGAAGGCGACCAGGCGAACGTCCTTGACCGGCGGCACGCCGAGATGTTTCCAGGCGGCGCGCGCCGCGAGCAGGCGGACCTCGCGGATGACGCCGACGTCGAAGCGGGTTCCGGAGTAGTTGGTCAACGTGAACGCGGCGGTGAACTTCGCCCGGGTCCGCGACTGGCTGGCCAGCCTGAACGGCAGCGTGTCGATCGGCGGGGGCGTCTGCCAGTCCGCGAGTTCGAACTTCGCGCCCTTGGCGAAAAAGATGGAATACTGGCCACCCTCGGGACCAAGCCAGAACCGGTCTTCCCCGCCATACACGTTGATGTGCGGTTGAATCTTCCGGGCGGCGATCAACTCCCGGTTGATCCAACCGAAACTGAGCCCGGAATCGCCCTGGGCCGTGCTCGTCATGACCCGCCCCTGCCAAGCCGGCGACACGGCCATCATGGCCCGTCCCGGTCGATCCCTCAGCACCACGACGTCCGTGTGCTGTTGAAGAAAGGCGACGTCGTCGCCGAAGGTGCTGGCCTGGCTCGAAGGCGGGGCAACGGCAGTGGTCATCATTGCGGCCATGAGGCTGAAAAGCGTTTTGGGAGTGAAGTCATTCATTGGATTGTTCGGCAGAACGCGGACCTCACCATCCGGTTCCCGGCTGGGAATCGTTCCATCATCGTTCCGTCATTTCGTGGCCCGTTCGTCGATCACGGGCTGCGCTGCGTGCACGGTGTTGTTCTGCAGGGATACGCGACCCGCGTTTCGCCCGATTCGGATGGCGGTTTTCTGGCGGCCGGCGCCCGAGTCTTCGATGGTGTTGTCGCGAATAACCGTGTCCTGCGTCACCCCGTCGATGAACAGGCCCCAACCCGCGTTGTCCCGCACCGTGTTTTGCTCAAACGTATTCCGGTGCGCGGCCATCGGCTCGGCTTCCGCGCGCCAATAGACGCCGCCCCGCTTGTTGCCGACGATGGTATTGCGCCGGACAAAATTGTCGCTGTCCTTGTGCCCGATCGACATGCCGTATCCGCCGTTGTTCTCGAGCCAGTTTCCTTCCGCCACGCCGCCCCGCACGCGCCAGCAAAAGAAGAACCCGTCGTCGTCATTGCCCACCGCACGGCAACCGGTGACCGACGGCCGCTGCGAGCCGCTGCCGGGGTGGAGGCCGAAGCCGCCACAGTGCTCAACCACGCAGTTCTCCACCTTGACGTCGTTGGACTGTTGAAAGCTGATGCCATCGCCATGGTAGTTGCGGACAAAACAATTGCTGATCACGACGTTGTCGCCGCGGTAGAGGAAGATGCCGGCGGTCCGGCAGCCGTCGACCTTGGTCGGATTCTCCGCGCGATTCCCGTCAATCGTGAGGTTTTCCACCCGGGCGTCTTCCAACTGGTACCCGCTGATGACCGGAAAGACGGTGGCGGCGAAGCCGCCGTCGGAGACCATGATGTCGGCATTCATGGCGCGGCTGAGGGTAAAGTAGTTTCCGCGGGAGTTCAGGATGGTGGCGCAGACTCCATGAAAATTGCGCTGGGTCTTGGAAGCGACATAAACGCCTCCGCCAACGGCGAAGCCGGCTGACTCCTTGAGGGTGATGGCGGCCTCGCCGAAGTCGCCGTCCGCGGCGAGAGGTGAACGATGTTCGGGTCCTTTCTTCAGCAAGGTTTTCGCGCCGGCCCCGCGCACAGTGACCCGGCTGCGCAGGTGAAGGGAGTCGCTCATGCGATACTCGCCCGGGCCGATCTCGACCACCCCACCGCCCAGGGCGGCCACATAGTCGACGGCGGCCTGCAAGGCGCGGTTGTCGCGGCCGATCAAGTCGGCGTTCTGTTGTCCGACGGTGAGGTGGACCGCAGGACGTCCGTGCAACTCATTTTCAGCGTGGCGGCGTCCGGCTTGATCGGCGGGGACGGCCGTGGCGGAAAGGAACAGCCCGAAGAGAATCGAGGTGCGGGTTGGTTTCATGCGCGAAGACTACACAACGGCGGCGCGGCGGCCAGCCCGGAGAGCGAGGTTTCGACCGTCTTCGGGCGATCGCCATCTCGAACGCTCCACGCGCCTCCTTCTCCCCTGAACGGGGAGAAGGCCGGGATGAGGGGTGAAACGGTTCGTTGGATCACCTTCTTTAACACTCGCCCGAAACCCGGTGCATCTTGAAGTTGTTGGATCGGAGCGCGGGCCTATGGCCCGCAGCGGGTGGAATCGGCCTTGCGCGCTCGAACCTTCGAGCGTCGTCATCGGCCCAAGCCGCTGCGGGCTGAAGGCCGGCTGAAAGCCCGCGGTCCGGCCAAGGATGAGCTCTGACCAACAACTTCGAGATGCACGGCCCGGGAACCGGGTGCAATTAAATGCGGGTGAGGGTGCAAGGCGTTTAGCTCGCGCCCCACGCGACTCCCTCTCTCCTCAACGGGGAGAGGGCCGGGGTGAGGGGTGAGACGGGCCGTTGGATCACCCGTTTTTAATCGCACCCCCGGGAACCCGGGAGGCCTCGCCCCTCTTGCCCAACGCGAGAGTTTATGACACGATGCCGGCAATCCGACCTTTCTGGCCACCGTCCATGGCCTGCGTCGGGCTCGTGTGATCATAAATCCGTCTCATCTCCGCACGTTTCGCGTTCGCCAGAATTTTCCGGCGACGCCGGCGCTTGATCTTCGCGCGGTGGTGGCGACTGGTTTTGCGCGGCTGGGCCCGCGTTTGCGGCGGGGTGCGCGGATTGCGGTGGCGGTGGGCAGCCGGGGCATTGCCGGCCTCCCGGCCATCGTGGCTGCGGTGGTGGAACAAATCCGGTCGGCCGGAGGGGAGCCGTTCCTTTTTCCGGCCATGGGCAGCCACGGTGGGGCCACGCCCGAAGGTCAGCGCGGGGTTCTGGCGGAATACGGCATCACCGAAGCCGCCTTGGGAGTGCCAATTCACGCGTCCATGGAAACGCGGCTGGTCGGCACCAGCGCCGATGGTGTGCCCGTTCCGTGCAGCGTCGAGGCGCTGGCGGCGGACGGAATCATTTTGGTGAACCGGGTTAAGCCGCACACGGATTTCCAGGGAACGCTGGGCAGCGGCCTCTTGAAGATGTGCGTGGTCGGCCTGGGCAAGCACGCCGGGGCGATTGCCATGCACGAAGCGGCCAGCCGGCTCGGTCACGAGCGGGTCATTCGCGGCATGGCCGGTGTGCTTCTCCGCGCGGCGCCCGTCGTCGGCGGCGTGGCGATCCTCGAGAACCAGTTCCACCAAACCGCCCGCCTCGTCGTGGTGCCAGGTAACGAGATCGAAGCGGCCGAGACAAACCTGTTGGCCGAGGCGCGCGCGCTGATGCCGCTGCTTCCCTTCGACGAGATCGATTTGTTGATTGTGGATCGGCTGGGCAAAAATATCAGCGGGGCTGGCATGGACCCCAATGTCATTGGCCGGAGTGTGCAGGGCTATTCAGGCTCACTGCTGCGCGAGGGGCGGCCCGCGCCATTCATTCGCCGGCTCTTTGTTCGCGACCTCACGCCGGAGACGCACGGCAATGCCATTGGCATCGGGCTCGCCGATGTCACCACCAGCCGCCTCGTTCGCGCCATCGACCATCGCGTGACCGCCGTCAATGCGCTGACCGCCCTGACCCAGCAGGCGGCCAAGATCCCGATTCACTTCGACACCGATCGCGAAGCGATCGAACGCATCCTGAATTCCCTCGCCCTGCCGGATCCGCGCGCGGCCCGCGTCGTGCGAATCGCAGACACCCTGTCGCTCGTCGAGCTGGAGGTGTCCGAGACCCTGACGGACGAGGTCAGGAGCCGACCGTCCCTGCTCCCGTTAACTGAGCCGATGCCGATGGAATTTGATTCCGCGGGCAACCTCGCCCGTTCACTCGACACCGGAGCTGAGGCACGCCGTTCGACATGAACCCGACCGAACTCATCCGGCGCGGTCTCGCTGCAGGCCTGGCCTTTTTCGCGGGCTGGGGGCAGCTCGGCGCAGCCGTCCCGCCCGCGATGCCCGCCCCCACCGTGGCGAATGCCAGCGCGATCCTGATCCCGGATCACGGCGCGGGCAGTCCGAGTCCATCTTCGGTCTTTGTCAGCGGCGTGCCCAAGGACTTCCGCAAGGTCGCGGTCACACTGAACGGACTGACGCACTCGTTTGCCTTTGATTTGGAGGTGTTGTTGGTGGGGCCGAATGGAAACGGGGTGGTGCTCATGTCGGCCACGGGCGGCGGGTCTGGGATGACGAATGTCAATGTGAGCTTCGACGACGAAGCCAGTCAGGCGCTGCCCGGCACACCAAACGGCGCATCCATCGGCACCGGCAGTTATCGGCCCACCGATTTGTTCGGAGAGGTGGACAATTACTTCGGATCAAATGCGCCGGCCGGACCCTACGGCTGGTCGCTGTCCGACTTTAAGGGCGACGATCCAAATGGCCGCTGGAATCTCTACGTTTATGACAGCGCCGAGGCGGACTCCGGCCTTGTCGCCGGCGGTTGGAGCCTGACGTTCTGGGACAGTAACGGAAAGCCCGTCGAGCCCATGGATCCCGGTGCGCTCGACCGATGGCACCCCGGCGAAAGTGTGTGGCCCGATCCACCCGCGGCGGCGATCGCCTATCCTGGCGGCTTCGTGGCGGTGGCTGGAGCCGGGATCCATACCTCTTCCGACGGATACACGTGGTCTCGTCGGGTCTCGGTCACCAACGAAACGCTGCGGGGGCTTGGCGTTGGAAATGGAAAAGTGATCGCCGTCGGTTCGGGCGGCGCCATTTTGACGTCAACGGATGGCAGCAACTGGACCCGTCGATCGGCGACCGTTGTTTCCACCCTGCGTGATGTGGCCTACGGCGACGGGCGGTTCGTGGCGGTGGGCGACTTCGGAGCCGCGGTGGTGTCGGTCGATGGCGGAGTAACGTGGCGGGCGGGCAGTGGAACCACGAATCAGCATCTCCTCGGCGTGACCTTTGGCCGGGGCGCCTTCGTGGCGGTGGGCGATGCAGGCACGATTCGTGTCTCTCATGACGGCCTTCAGTGGCTTTCCCTGCCGTCGATGACCAACCTCACGCTCGCCAGCGTGACCTGCGGGGACGGCCGTTTCGTGGCGGTCGGGCGGGATGCGCGGGCGATGTTTTTCTCGGAGGACGGCACCAACTGGCTTCGAACGGCCGTTCCGAACGGCCCCGGGTTGTCCGATGTGATTTATGCCGGAGGACAGTTTGTGGCGGCAGGCAGCCAAGGCGCGCTGTTGAGTTCCGTCGATGGCACAAATTGGATCCAGAGGCCCGCGGGAGAGCTGGGGATCGCGCGGATGCAAGGGCTGGCCTTTGACGGGGAAATGGTCCTGGCGGTCGCAACCGGCACGGCCAACCGGATCTTCACCTCGGACCCCGTTCACCGGCGGGCGCCCCGCATGATCCGGCCTCCGCAGGATGCGATGGTTCGCGCCGGCGGCACGGTCACCCTCTCGTTTGTCGCGACAGGCACGACGCCGTTTTCCTGCCAGTGGCAGAAAAATGGAGTGTCCATCATGGGCGCGACGAATCAGACCTTGGACTTGTTAGGCTTCCGCCCTGAGCTGGAAGGCTTCTACGCGGTGCAGGTGGCGAACACCATCGGCGCAACCACCAGCTCCGCCGCTCGCGTGACGATGGGGCTGCCCCCCGTCATCGTGGTGCAACCGTTGGATCAAGTCGTGGTCCCGGGTGGGAACGTCACCTTAAGCGTGGCCGTGACCGGGACACCCCCGTTTGCCTACCGATGGCGCCCTCCTTCCTCGCCACAGACCACGCTGACCAGCGCGGAGCGCCAGTCGTTTTGGACCGTGACGAATCTCCAGGCGTCCGGCGCCGGCACGTACAGTGTTCAAGTCTCGAACGAATTCGGAGCAGAGCTCAGCCGGGGCGCACGCGTTTCCCTGGCGGCGGACGTCAATGCGGACGGGTTGCCCGACCCATTGGAGATCGCGAGTGGTCTTGAACTGCTCAATCCCGCGAACACGAAGCTCGACCGGGACGGCGACGGCGTATCGGATTTGGATGAGCTTCGCGCCGGGACGAATCCGACGAACGCCTCGAGCGTATTGCGAATTCGCGCGGCATTGACGGGGCGGCAGGTTTCGCTCGAGTTCGCGGCAGAAACGAACCAAACCTACACCGTCCAGACAGCGACGATGCTGGCCCCGGAACAGTGGACCCGATGGGCGGATTATGTCGCGACGACCAACCGGCGGATCGAAATCATCACCGGGCTGCTGGAAGGCACGAACCGTTATTTCCGGGTCGTCACGCCGCGCCAGCCGTGACCTGGTTTTGGGCGGGTTGGAGCCATTGCCGGCGCCGAAGCGGCCTGCTAGGGTTCCGTCATGAAAATGTTTCGCGCGGGACTGTCCCTTGCCCTGGCCGCGCTGGGGATGGCCACCATCGGAATAGTGCAAGCGGACGAATGGGTTGTGGTCGCCGGCTCTCGTGGAACGTCGCCGCAATTCGCCGCCGCTGACGTCGGCGCGGCATCCAACGCCAACGGCGTCGACCTCGCCGGGTTTAATGGCGGCTCCGACTTTTTTCCGGCGGCACGCGGCATCTACAACGGGCTGATTGCGCCGGATGGCGATGTGGTGCCGGAACGATCGGGCTATTTTCGAGTCAGCATTTCGTCCCACGGAAGTTTGAGCGGCTATTTTGTGATAGGGGGCGATCGGGTGCCCCTTCGCGGGTGGTTCAACGACCAAGGTCTGGCCGGGTTTTCGATTTATCGGCGCGTTTGGGACGACTGCCATTGCTTCCTTGAGCTGATGCTCGTGTGGACGGTGGAGCTGAATCTCGTGGCAAATTCGGACGAGCTCCACGGAACGTTCGTGAACGAACGTCGTGGCGGGTGGGAGACCACGTTGTACGGGTTGCGCGCCGGCTACGCCTTGAGCCGGAACGCCGCGCCGCAGGCGGGCCGATACACCTTGCGCCTGCCCGGCAGCGTCGATCCTGTGGTGGCCCCGCCGGGAGACGGATTCGGCGCGGTCAGCGTGAATGCCCGCGGCATGGTGTCGATGAGCGGCGCGCTGCCGGAAGGAACCAAAGTGGTCGACAGCGCCTACCTTTCCGTCGATGGCTACTGGCCGATGTACATTCCTTTGAACGACGGGCACGGGCTGCTGTTGGGCTGGCTCCAGTTTTATGGGGGAGAGTTGACGGGCGATCTGACGTGGCAGAAGCCGAGCCGCGATGATCGGATCTTCTACCCAGAGGGCTTTGGCGGAACCATCAACGCCCGCGGGGGTTTATACGCGGTGGCTCCCGGTGCTCCGAGTCCGTTCACGTGGACCCAAGGCGAACTGCAGGTCACCGACGGCAATGTCGGCGGGATCCTGAGCAACGCCGTGGAGTTCAGGTCCCCTTCGGCGATCACCGCCGGCGGAGGCGATTTGCTTCGCTTTAGCCTGAAAGTGAACGCCCGAACCGGCCTGTTCAACGGCTCGTTCCTGCATCCGATCAGTGGCCGGAAGACAGCATTATCCGGCGCGTTGTTTCAGTTTGAGAATGCGGGCGGCGGCTATTTCCTGGGAACTAACCAGGGCGGAACGGTGTCGTTAGTGGCGCCGCCCGCCGGCCGTTGATTTATGATGGGCGAAACGCCCCTGAATCTGGCACAAACATTCCCGAAGCCGGGGGTAATGCTTGCCACCGGAACTGCCGTAGATGTGGTTAACTGTCGGCATGGCGGGCCACGAAGGCCCGGGCCGAATCGAATGAGAAGGAACTATGCGGATTAGACCCAGCGTTATCGTGGCAGTGTTGGCCGTGCTCGCCCTTGTATTTGGAGGCCGATACCTTGGATGGTTCGGTGGCAAGAACCCGGGCAGCGATCCTGGGACGCCCAACGCGGCAACGGGTGCCAGCGAACCAACAACGGTCAACGTTACCCCAGCACCCACACCGCCGGCGCCCGCCCCGCCGCCTCCTCCCCGGACACGGCCCACTCCGCCGGTGACGGCCGAAAATCCCGCGCCTCCGGCCGCGCCACCCACCGGGCTGATCAAGGATTGGGAACAGCGGATTGACAATCTTCTCACCACGCCGGGCGACGAGTCAGCCAAAGGCCGCGAATTGCTGGCCATGCTGCCCAACCTTCCGGAGGACGGTCAGGTCGAGGCCGCCCAGCACATGTCAAATCTCCTCGCCGACGAGGATTTCAAGATGCTCACCCCCACCTTGACCAACGCGGCAGTGCCTGAAGCAGTCCTGGATGTGTTGATCACCGACGTGCTGAATCGGCCCAACGAACTCAAGCTCCCCGCCTTGCTCGATGTGGCCCGGATTCCAAACCATCCAAAAGCAACGGAGGCCAGGGACATCCTTGAGGTTTATGTCGACGAGAATTACGGCGAGGATTGGGCGGCTTGGACGACAGCCGTGGAAAAGTGGCTGAAAGAGAATCCGGATCAGTAGTCAGCCGCCTTTAGTCAGCCGCCTTTAGTCAGCCGCCTTTAGTCAGCCGCCTTTAGTCAGCCGCCTTTAGCCGGAACGACTCAGCTGGCCAGCAGCCGTTTGCTTGAGCTTCTTGCGAAGGCCTTCGTTGTTCGTCGCTTGCTCCGCCTCAGTGCAATTTGCACGGCCGGATTGCACAAACCACACCCCTCATACCAGTCGCATGAGCTGCGATGGCCGAATCTCCACCTCATTACGGGTGGCGGCCGTGGCTGATGAAACGCGGGCGTCGAATTTGCAGCCGGGCCTGCGCACCAAAGGAGGAGGGCGATAGCTGATAGTCCACCTCACGCAAGGCAAGGAAGTTCCATCGGCAGCCTGGAGTGGGGGCTGAGTCGTCAACGAATGGGTCTAAGGGCGCGTTGGATTCAGCCGGTGGCCGGGACGGCGAACTCTTGCCGCCCAAGCTTCGGAACAGGCCGATTAAGCGAAGGCTTGTTTTCATGAACTGTCGAGACCTGCAGCTCACAAGGACGTGCGCCGTGTCCTCGAAGCATCGGTCATTATGGTTGGAAGATTCCTTTGCAAGTCCCATGCCACTTTCACGCAGCCGGCGCGGGCCACAGGCCTCAACGAGCGCCTACGCCCAACGCCTTTTGGGAATTCCGCCGGGACTTAGGCCGCGAAGATCCTGAAACGCCAAACGCCAATCGTCAGAAGGTCCGGTTAGCCCCCAGCCATGGCGCCGACGACGAGAAACGGTTCAGTGCCATTGATCACCGGCCCGGGCAGCGGCGTGTCCGGCGGTTCCAGCGACAAATCCTCCTTGCACGCAAAGTAGCGGATAAAGGGACGGCGCTTGAGCGTGTCGTGATCACGGATCGTTCCGCGCAAGACGGGATGACGAGTCTCCAAAGCGTCCAGAACCGATCGCAAGGTGATTGGCTCCGGGACCTCCAGCAACACCTCGCCTTCCGTCCGGGCCAACGTACGCAAGTGAAATGGCAGGACGACGCGGATCACGATCATGGAGTCAGTCAGGGCAGCGTTTGGACTTCCACGGACAAGACCGCCGGAAGATCGCGCACGATGGGATTCCACGAATCTCCGCTGTCGGCCGAGCAATACACCTGGCCGCCGGTGGTGCCGAAGTAGATCCCACAGGGGTCGAGTCGATCGACAGCCATGGCATCGCGCAGCACGTTCACATAGCAATCCTTTTGCGGCAGTCCCTGCCCCAGCGCCTCCCACTCATTTCCGCCCGAACGACTGCGATAGACCCGCAGCTTGCCGTCGGGCGGGAAATGTTCGGAGTCGCTCTTGATCGGCACGACATAGATGGTCTCCGGCTCGTGGGCGTGAACATCGATGGGGAAGCCGAAGTCGCTCGGCAGATTGCCACTGACCTCGCGCCACTGATCGCCTGAGTTGTCCGTGCGCAGGACGTCCCAGTGCTTTTGCATGAACAGGACGTCCGGACGCGACGGGTGCAGCGCAATCCGATGCACGCAATGGCCAACCTCGGCGTCCGGATCCGGCAACTCATACTGCGACTTCAACCCCCGGTTGATCGGCTTCCACGTCTGCCCACCGTCGTCCGTTCGAAAGGCGCCCGCCGCGGAGATCGCGATGTAAATGCGCTGCGGATTCTTTGGATCGAGAAGAATGGTGTGAACAGCCATGCCGCCAGCCCCGGGCTGCCAAAGGTGTCCTTTTACCTTTCGCAGGCCCGACAGTTCCTTCCAGCTTTTGCCACCGTCGATGGACTTGAAAATGGCCGCATCCTCCGCACCGGCGTAAACCGTGTCCGGATCCGTCAACGACGGTTCGAGATGCCAGATGCGCTTGAACTCCCAAGGATGCTGGCTGCCGTCGTACCACTTGTGGGTGCCAACCTCACCCTCATACGCGAATCGATTGCTTGGAACCGGCGGGGTGCCATCGAAGGCCGGCATCGGCGCGCCGTCCGGCGGACTCCAGGTCCGACCTCCATCGTCCGAACGCTGGATGACCTGCCCGAACCAGCCGCTGGTTTGCGAGGCGTAGATACGGTTGGGATCAATCGGGGAGCCCTTGAGATGATACATCTCCCAGCCGGCGAAATGCGGGCCACTCACCTCCCAATTTCGGCGCTGTCCATCCGCGGTAAGGATGAAGGCCCCCTTTTTGGTTCCAACCAGAACTCGGATCTTGCTCATGATTTTTGCGGATTCGTGATGTCCATCGATGACACCGTTCGGGTTTCAAGGTTTCAAGCGTTCACTGCTCCGACGAATGGGAGCGTTCTTTCAGGACATGGTCACGCAATATTTTTCGCAAATCTCGGCCCGAGGAGACGGAGGCCGGGCGAGGGCCTGCAGCCGACTTGCCGCCCGCATGGTGGGGGACAGGTCCCCACCGGAAAGTGCCGACCAGTCGATGCGCACGAAGCGATGTTTCGCCCGTTGTCTCTCCGTCGCGCGGTCAAAGCGCCGGAGGACTGGTGGACTGGCTCACTCCACGCCCTGGCGGACCTCGCAATCGCCCGAGCCTCGCGCAGCGTCTTGGAGTGCGGTGACTTGTCGACTTGTCACCGGCTCCTGCGGGCAGATTCAGGGGGAGCTTGACCGGGATCGTTCCGGTTTGAGCACGCCGACAAAGGGAAGGTTGCGGTAGCGTTCGGCGTAGTCCATGCCGTAGCCCACCACAAACAAATCGGGAATGGTGAATCCGACATAGTCAGCCGCCACCTGCTCGATGCGACGCGACGGTTTGTCCAGCAGGACGCAGGTGCGGACGCGATGGGGCCTCAGCTTCTGCAATTCCGTGAGCACGCGTTGCATCGTCCGTCCCGTGTCGAGGATGTCGTCCACCAGGAGAACTTCTCGTCCGCGCACGTCGAGTCGCAGTTCCTTGGTGAAGGTCAGATGACCCGAAACCGTGCCGGCGCCGTAACTCGAGACGCCGATGAAATCGAGGCGCATGGGGATCGAAAGATGCCGGATGAGATCGGCGAGAAACAGGACGGTGCCATTGAGCAGCGATACGACCACGAGGTCGTGCCCGGCGTAGTCGCGGGCGATCGCCACCGACAACTCACGCACCCGTCGCGCGATGCGCCGTGAACTGATCAACACTTCGTCGAGGTCAGCGCTCCATGCGGACGGAACGGGCGAAGCCCTTCGCGACTCAACCAATTTCCGTCCCTTGATCGTGGTGTGTGTGCTCATGCCATGTTCGGTTTTACGGCTCGGTGGAAAACTATTTTACGCCACGAAGGAAAGCTATTTGTCATTGCAGCACCGCGTCCGGAGCAGCCTGAAAAAAATTCAAACTATTTTCGATCGTGAGCTTGCCAAACGCGTACTCGAACACCACTCTTTGCCGCGTCGTATGAAACCCACGTCTCTCTCTTCCTGGGTTCTTGTTCTCTCGTCGTGCCTGGGCTCCTCTCTTCCCGCCCTCGCCGGAGAACCCAATCCAGCGGCTCCGTCCGTCACGAGCGTTTCGCTCGCGCCTAACAACCAGTTGAAATTGCAATGGACTCCATACCCGGCTGCGGAGGAGTTCAAGGTTTTTTCGACTGGCGATCTGTTCAGCCCCTTCACTGAGAACACCAGCGGCACCGTGCTCGGCTACGAGTGGACCGGCCCGCTCGCCGGGCCGTCCGGTTTTCACCGGGTATCGGTCACGCCGTTGTCCGCGGATGCGCTGCTCTCCGCCACCGTCCTGAGCCGGTTGACCTATGGTCCGACGCCGGCCGAGGTGGACCGGATTGCGGCGATCGGACCGCAGGCCTACATCGACGAGCAGCTGGCGGTCGAGGGCATTGAGGAAAGCCTCGATACCGATCCGCCCATCGTGAACCAGCCGCCGAATCCTCCGCCCCTAACCAACTGGATTCGGCTGAGCGCCACGGGCGTCGCCGGTGGGACCAACTTCGGCGTTTACCTGAGCGCCCGCGGAACCGTCTACCTGGACGACGTGCGTGTGGTGCTGGGGACGAACGCGGATCAGGGTCCCAATCTCATCCTCGACGGCGGCTTCGAGAATGAAGCCGGGCTCGGCGCCTGGCAGCTCGGCAGCACCGTCACCGCCTCGGTGATTACCAACAGCCCGACCGTGGACGGGTTGGCGGCAGAAGGCAAAAGCTGTCTTCTCCTGGCGGCCAATGGCGCGACCACAACCTTGACGGCCGGCCTTTGGCAGCCGTTCTCAACGAGTGCTCCGCCGGCCAACCAACGGTTCACCATCAGCTTCTCGTATTTGCCGGTGGTGAACACGAGCAACACCGTGCTGACCGTTCGCCTGTCCGGCTCCGGGACGGTGCAGAACGTGGTCCTCCCGCCCGCCCCGCCCACCCCACCGCCCGCGCCGGTGTCGGTGTCGCCGGTCTACGCGAAGCTCAATGGCACCGTGGCGAACATTCACGACCTGCGCGCCTACCACGTGTTGCACGCCGTGCAGAGCCGGCGTCAGCTGTATGAAATCCTGGTGCAGTTCTTCGACAACCACTTCACGACCGAGTACGCCAAGACCAAGGATTGGTTTGATAACAACCTTTCGAATGCCATCACCAACCAGACCACGCGCGACCAGCTCGCCGTGGATCTGGAATGGCGCGAGTACAACAAGTGGCGCCAGCTGCTCCTGAATCCGAACTGCACCTTTTACGACCTGCTCAAGGTCAGTGTCGAGAGCCCGGCGATGATCATCTATCTGGACACCATCCTGAGCACGCGGGCGGCGGCGAACGAGAACTACGCGCGCGAACTGCTGGAGCTGCACACGTTCGGGGCGGACAACGGCTATATCCAGCAGGACATCGTCGAGATGGCCAAGATCTGGACCGGCTGGTCGGTGGCCAAAAAAGATCCCGCCGTGGCCAGCGATCCATTCGCGCCGCCCGTGGCCGATCCCACCAACAGCCCGGGCCTGTTCGTCCTGCACTTCCGGACCAACAGCCACAACTACACGGCGACCAAGCGTTTGTTTACGAACTCGGTCATCGACGGGCGTTTCGGCAGCGCCTTCGGCGGCGGGCAGCCGTATTCCCTGATCATCAGCAACAATGCGTTCCCGGGGACGAATGGGTTCCGCGAAGGCTATCTCGTGATGGATCATCTGGCGAACTCGCCCTACACCATGGAATTCCTCAGCGTGAAGCTTTGCCGAACCTTCGTGCACGAAGGTTTCGAGATCGGCACCTATGACTACACGGATCCCGCCCTGTCACCGGAGGCGGCCCTGATCCGGGATTGCATGACGGCCTGGAACACGCCGGCTGGCGACGGGCGCAAGGGAAACATTCGCTCGGTTCTCCGCACCATATTTGGCTCGGAACTCTTCCGTGGCCATGCGGCCTCGCGACAGAAGATCAAGACTCCGCTGGAACTGGCCGTCAGCGCGGTCCGCGCCCTGCGCACGATTCGCACCACCACCGAAGGCTACCAGACGCCGACCTCGGACACCGACGGCTACGGCCTGACCGGCACCGCCAACAACACCAGCCCGCTCTCGCGCATGGGAGGCATGGCGTTGTTCAACAAGACCGAGCCGGATGGCTACTCGGAATATGGCCGCATTTGGATGAACACGGCTAACCTCTGCGAGCGCATGCGGTTCACTCAGCACCTGCTCATGCCGACCGGCAGCAGCACGAAGGATGACGACTACGGGTCGACGGGTTTGCGGAACACGACCGACCCGACCTCCGTCCTGCGGTCGCGACTGGACTCGACCGGGCTGCGTAGCGCGGAGGCGGTGGTGGATTCCTTCCTGGGAATTTTGTTCCCGGGCGAAGGACGCGCCAACCTGAGCCTCGATCGCGCGGCGGCGATCAGTTTCCTGAACACGGACGAAGCGGGTGCCGCCTCCGCGTTCTCAGGCCTTTCGGTGGGCAGTCCCGCCTACGACGGGCGCGTGCGCAGCATGGTGGCGTGGCTGATGTGTCTGCCCCGTTTCCAGGAACAATAACTCCTTCCGATGTCGTAACCTTCAATCATTCATTCGTATGGCCAACATCATCACCCGCCGGTCCTTCCTGAAGTCGGGCACTGCCTCCGCGGTGGCCCTGGGACTGGCCTCGATCACCACGCTGCCGCCCTTCCTGCGGCGCGCCATCGCCGAGGGCAGCCTCGGAACGAGCGGCAAGAAACTGCTGTTCATCTTCCTGCGCGGCGGCAATGACGGCGTCAACAACGTCATTCCCGTTCTGGATCCGAGCTACTACGCCCAGCGGTCGACCATTGGCATCGCCAAACATCCGGACGGCGATGCTCTCTATCAAGCCGCGGGCGGCCCGGCGACCTGCCCCGGACTTGACCTCAACAATCCCCAGGCAGCCATCCCGCTGGCCAACGGCTTCGCCGGCCTGCACCCGGCCATGGCCGACATGGTGCCCATCTACAAGGCCGGCAAACTCGCCTTCGTCCATCGCGTCGCCTATCGAAGCCAGTCCCGGTCGCATTTCGATTCCGAGAAATACTGGGAAAAGGCGTCGGACGGCACCAGCGCCCGGCGCTTCATCACGGACGGCATCTGGTATCGAACCATCGTCGAGTCCGGCTGGCACCTGAATCACGCCCTGGCCGGCGTGTCCTTCCAGTCGAACATGCCGCAGAGCCTGCGGGGCGAGCAGCCGATGACGAACCTGAGTTCCGTCAATCGCTACAATCTGCTCGGGGTCTACACGCCGTCCGGTTCGGTCAACACGGACCGGGTCAAGCAGCTCGTCGCGCTCGACGCCGCGGCACACCGGCCCTATCCGTCCAAGGACAACCGTGACATGGTGTATGGCTTGAGCGACGCGTTTCAGCGCACGCTCGAGATTTTCCGCGACCCGAGTTTTCAAACGAACGAGTTCTACGACACGGACGGAACAACGCATCTGTTCCCCATCAACACGGCGTCGGATCAGCGGGGCCTGGGGAGCGGCGCCTACACGTTCATGGACCGAATCAAATCGTGCGCCCAGGTTCTGGCGAACACGGACGCGTTGATCACGGGAACGGAGCTCGGCGGCTTCGACACGCACACGGCGCAGGTCACGGTGGGCAACACGCACCTCGGCGGGCACGCTTCGTTGCTGCGCCGGGTCGCCTGGGCTTACTACGCCCTCTGGCGATACTTCAGCAATCCCGCCTACAACAACGCCGGACGCGATCTGTGGAATGATCTGATCATCGTGACCATGTCGGAGTTCGGCCGCACCTCGGCCGAGAATGCCTCGGTGGGCACGGACCACGCCGAAGCGTCGGTGATGTATGTCGGCGGCGGCGGGGTCAACGGCGGGGTCTACGGCTGTGACACCAACCCCAACCCGAAGCTGGGCGGCTTGCGCAACTGGGACCCGGGCACCGGTGCCAAGGACGGCTCCCTGTTCACCGCCGATCGCAACGTCGGTTATCTGCGTCGCAGCATCGACTACCGATCCGTCGTCGGTGAAATCATCCGCGATCACCTGGGAGCATCGCAGAACCAGTTGAACCGCATCATTCCGGCCTACGCGAATGAAGCCACCGAACACCTCATGAACGGCGGCGCGGTGGGCACCACCTCCGTGACGCCGATCATCGGAGAACTGGGCCTGGTCTGATTCCTCCCGCGAGGGGCGTGCGGCGCATTCCGGCGCGTCGCGCGCCCCTTTTCATATTCACTGCCGCTGCCCGACGTCTGCCCCGTGCAGCTCGAAGTTGTTGGTAAAAGTTCGCACTGGGCCGGACCGCGGGCTTTCAGCGCTTTCAGCCCGCAGCGGCTTGGGCCGGCGACGACGCTCGAAGGTTCGAGCGCACATGGCCGATTCCACCCGCTGCGGACCACAGGTCCGCGCTCCGATCCAAAAACTTCGAGATGCACCGCCGTCTGCCAGTCGACGGAGTTTTTCCTTCATCCGCCCCGGGCAATCGCGCAAGCTCCCCGGGTGGACCCGATCGCCACCAAAGAAATTGCTCAGGCTGTCGCGCTCGCCCTCGCCGAGGACGTCGGAGCGGGCGACGTCACGACGCTGGCCACGGTTCCGGCGGACTCGAGCGCCAGCGCACGCATGGTGGCGCGTCGGACTCTCACCGTGGCTGGTCTGGAATTCGCCGCAGAAGCGTTTCGGCAGCTGTCACCCTCGGTCCGCTTCATTGCTTTGATTCCCGACGGCCAGCGGGCCGAAGCCGGATCCGCCATTGCCCGCGTCGAAGGTCCGGCGCGGGCGCTGCTCACCGCCGAGCGGGTCGCACTGAATTTTGTCCAGCGCCTTTCGGGCGTGGCGACGCTGACCGCGCGTTATGTGGAGGCGGTGCACGGGACCGGCGCCAGGATTCTCGACACCCGAAAAACAACCCCGGGCTGGCGGCGCTTCGAAAAATACGCCGTCGCCTGCGGCGGCGGGACCAATCATCGGATCGGCCTCTTCGATCTCGTGTTGATCAAGGACAACCACCTGGCCGCCTTGCGCGATGCAGCCCCCAATGCCATTGCCGCTGCTGTTCAGCGGGCGCGGGCCGCCTATCCCCACCTGCGGGTTGAAGTGGAGGCGGACACGCTGGAACAGGCCGAACAAGCCGCATCCGCCGGGGCCGACATCGTCCTGCTCGACAACATGCCTCCCGCCGTCTTGAAAGAAGCCGTGCGCCGAATCGGCGGACGCGCCCAGACCGAGGCGAGCGGCGGAGTCAACCTCGACACCGTCCGCACCATCGCCGAAACCGGAGTCAATTTCGTCAGCATCGGCGCCTTGACGCACAGCGCGCCCGCGGTGGATATCGCACTCGATTTCGACTGAGGCCACCATGTTGACCGTCGACGCCCAGATTTTGTCCGCGTTGCGCAAGGCCGGGTCCACTTGTGTTTCCGGAGCGGACCTTTCCCAACGCCTCGGCATTTCGCGGGCGGCCATCTGGGCTCGCATCGAGGATCTCCGTCAACTCGGCTACGACATCTCCGCCAGCCCGCATCAGGGCTATCAGCTTCTCGGCGTGCCCGACCGGCTGAACTCCGATGATTTGCTCGGCCTGGTCGCCGGCAATCAGGTCATTGGCCGCGACATTCGGGTCTTCGAGGAAACCAACTCCACCAATGACGTGGTGGAGAAACTGGCGCGCGACGGCGTGAAGGAAGGCGTGGTCGTGTTCGCCGAAGCGCAGACCAAGGGACGCGGCCGCCTGGGTCGCCGCTGGCTTTCCCCAGCCCGCAAGGGTCTTTGGTTTTCCGTGTTGCTCCGTCCCAGTCTCCATCCGCAGGCCGCCACCCAACTCACCGTCGCCTCCGCCACCGCGCTCTGCCGCGCCATCCGGGAGCAGACGACCATCAAACCGGAGATCAAATGGCCGAACGATATCCTCGTCGGCGGCCGGAAAATCGCCGGCATCCTCACGGAAATGGGCGCCGAGCTCGACCACATCAAACATCTGACGCTTGGCATCGGCATCGACGTGAATGTCGCCGCCACGGAGTTTCCACTCGAACTCCGCAAGATCGCGACTTCCCTGCGGGCTGAAGCGGGTCAACCCATCAACCGCACCGAATTCGCCGCCGCTGTCCTGCGCCAACTGGACGCGGACTACGCCCGGATCCGGGCTGGCCAGTTTGAAGCTGTCGCCAGCGAATGGGCCGCCCAATGCGGTACGCTGGGCAAGCGGGTCACGATTCACGTCGGGCCCCGCGTCCTGACCGGACGCGCTGAGGCTCTGGACTACGACGGAGCGCTTCTGCTGCGGACCGACCACGGCCACCTGGAACGCATCATGGGAGGCGACGTCACGGTGGAAAAGTAGACGGTCTTGCGAAGAGAATTGCCCATGCCCCACCTCCTGCTCTTCGACATCGGCAACACGCACAGTCATCTCGGGCTGGCCGACAATTCCGGAATCCGACGCTCCCGGGACATTCCGACTGCGGCGTGGTTTAACGGAACGGCGCAATCGTTGGTGATGTCGTTCGTCGGCCGCAGCGCGATCCAAGGCGCGGCGTTGTGCAGCGTTGTACCCAAGGCCACCCCACGGGCAACGTCAACCGTCCGGCGAGTCTTCGGATGCACTCCGCTCGTGCTCGGACCACGAACCGTCGTCGGAGTGGGCATCGACTATCCGAAGCCGGACAGCATCGGACCGGATCGCCTCGCCAATGCGGTCGCCGTCCGGCACCAGTTCGGCGCGCCGGCCGTGGTGGTAGACTTCGGTACTGCGGTGACCTTCGACGTCGTCAACCGCAGTGGCAATTATGTCGGAGGCATCATCACTCCTGGCTTGGCGGCCATGACGGAATACCTCGCCGAGAAGACCGCCCTGCTTCCGCGCATTCGCATCCGCGAAACTGAAGCCGTCATCGGTCGGAGCACCCGCGAAGCCATGCTTATCGGGGCGGTTCACGGCTATCGCGGGTTGATTCGGGAACTCATCGTGAAGCTGAAACGGGAGCTCCACGCCCGACGATTACCGGTCGTCGCCACGGGTGGTTACGCCGCCTTGTTGGCGGCCGGGTTGCCCGAAATCACGGCGGTGATTCCCAATCTGACCCTGGAAGGACTTCGCCTGACCTGGGAACAGCGGGAAAACCAGAGGTCGTAGCGCCCGCCCTACGTGAACCGTCCAGTTCGTGTCCTTTGAGCAAATCACCCCTCGGTTTCGGAAAGGGATAAGTTATAAGTAGTTGATATAAAACCGAATAAACGGATTCAATCCCTCCACTCGTTTGGCCTACGTCCTCCCGGAAAAAAGAGAAAGGCCGGACGACAGGTCCGGCCCTTTCACACATTTTACACACGCGCACTTGAGAACCTAGCGCGCGAACACGTGTTGAAGATACCCGAACCCCTGTCCCCAGCCAGTCACCAGTTCTGGGGACAGCAGCAATGGCAATGTCCCCAATTCGCCCCCCTTTCCGGTCAAGCCGCCCACGGTGCCCGGGCGGTGGGCGGGAACCGGGCATCCGTAAGACGAAGGACTGGCCCTGGTCAGGCCCGGCTGCTTAGCATCCGCCCATGTTCAAGCCGGCCGATCTGTTCGACCTAAATCAAACCGCCCACGCCACGCTGTTCGACGGATGCGAGCATGCCTGGGAAGCGCTCAAACGGGTTTCTGACTATTTGAAGAAGCATGCCCGGTCCGAACTGCTGAACCGCTGCGAGGGAAAAGCCTGGATCGGGGACAATGTGTCAATCGGCGAAGGCACGGTGGTGGAGGACGGCGCGATGATCAAGGGCCCGGCGATCATCGGACGAAACTGTCAGATCCGACACAATGCCTACCTCCGCGAGGACGTCATCATCGGCGACGGCTGCGTGGTGGGGAATTCCTGCGAGCTGAAGAACGTGATCCTGTTCAACAACTGTCAGGTGCCGCATTTCAACTATGTGGGCGACTCGATCCTCGGCTACAAAGCACATCTCGGCGCGGGCGTCGTGCTCTCGAACGTCAAGGTGATCAAGGGCAATGTGATGGTCGAACACGAGGGCCGGCGGATCGATACTGGCTTGCGCAAGTTTGGCGCGTTGCTCGGCGACCAGACCGACATCGGCTGCAACTCGGTGCTGAACCCCGGAAGTGTCATTGGCCGAGGTTCCCTGATCTATCCCTGCACCAATTGGCGTGGGGTCCTGCCCGCTCATCGCATTGCCAAGAATCGGGCCGCCATCGAGGTGCACGAACGACACCCCCATCCGCGCGGTTAAACCGGCACGCTGCCTCTGGACGAAACTCGGCCGGTGAGACATCCTCGGCCGTCATGAATACCGGCGCTGTTGCTTCGTCGGACGCCACGCGCGCGGACAAATTTCGCGCGCGCGTTGTCGCGGCGGCGGAAGCCGCGCTGAAGGCCGGCGGCTCCGTTGGCCCGCTTGAACTCTTTCTGCACATGGGCCTGCTGCAGTCCGTGCATCTGGACGGCTGGCGCAAAGGCAACGAGCACTACCGTGTGCTGGAGAAATGGATTCAGGTTGGTCCGCAAAAGTATGGGCAGACCCTCCAGATTTTTGCCGAGTGGGTGAAAGCCCGCGGGCTTCAACCGTTCGAAGCGCCCTATACTCGCCGGACCCCGCGCGGGTTGGAGACGCTGCAGGTCACGGCGGACGGCGATCCGGAGGAGGAAATTTTTTTTCGGACGCACTACGCTCCTGCGGCATTGAGTGAGCGCAAGGCACGACAACTGGCGGCGAAACGGGCCAAGCCGGCGGACCTCGTGGTGTTCCAAAAAGTCAGCGAAGAGGGCAATTGCCACGAGTGCGGGGCGGAACTGCACGAAGGAAACTTTCTGACGGTTGAAAGCGGCAAACCGCTTTGTCTGGAGTGCGCCGATTTGGATCACCTGGTCTTTCTCCCGGCGGGCGACATGGCGCTGTCGCGACGCGCCCGCAAGCACAGCCCGCTGTCGGCGGTGGTGGTCCGCTTCAGTCGCAGCCGCAAACGGTATGAACGTCAGGGGTTGCTGGTGACGCCGGACGCGCTGGTGACAGCGGAGCGGGAGTGTGCCGCGGACGCGCCCGAGCGCGCGGCTCGACGGGTGCAGGCGGCGGCGCAACGCGAAATTACGGATGTCCACTTCGTGCAGTCGATGACGATGGCCATCCTTCAGCTATTTCCTGGCTGTCCGCCCGCCGAAGCGCGATCGATTGCCGAGCATACCGGCCAGCGTGGCAGCGGCCGCGTCGGACGCTCGGCTGCCGGCCGCTCACTCGAGCCGCGCGCCATCGAACTGGCGGTCGTGGCCCACATCCGCCATGCGCACACGAATTACGACGCGCTGCTGATGCAAGGAACGGACCGTCTCGACGCACGCATGCTGGTGCGCGAAAAGATCGAACGAATCGCGACGAAGTGGAGATAGAAACCGTGCACACTGAACGAAACGCGCCGTGTCCCTGCGGCAGTGGGAAGAAGTATAAGAAATGTTGCCTCGCCAAGGATGAGGCTGCCGATCGAGCAAAGCTGCAGCTGGCCGCCCGGGCCGCGGAGGAAAAGCGCCTGCAGCCTGACGAGTTCAGTGCCAATGCAGATTGGAAAATAGAGACGCCGGCGCCGAACGAATCCCCGGGCGTGGGACCGAAGGTCGATCTTGAAGCGGACATGGAGGATTTCGATTTGGACGATTCGGAGGCTGCGGAGCTTTCGGACTTCGCGGATCCCGATTTGGCCGATCCGGAATCTGGTGAGCCTGGCTGGCCGCCGTTGGCCGAGGCCGACCAGAAACTGGTGGACGCCTGGTGGGATCGAGTGGGTCCGGTCTATCTGAGCCGGGAAGAACCGGCTAAAGGCGCCTGGATGTTGGAACAAGCCATGGCTTTCCTCGACCAGCACCCTCCGCTGTTTCGCTACCTCTATCTTCATGAGGAGTTCCTGTTCGAGCTCGCTGTCGCGTTGGCGCACGAAGGGCGGATGGACGAATACCTGGCCCTGCTTCGGCGCCTCCGCGACGAGCAGCCGGAGATGTATCGGGAGTGCTTTGGCTACTACGACGAGAATCTGCTCGCCGCAGCGCTAAGGGCGGGCCGCCGCGATCAGATCCCCTCCTGCCTGACCCTGTTTCGCGAGCATCCCATTGAGCACATCGATCGATTTGGCCGAGTGACAAGCTTGCTCGCGTGGCACGGATGCGAAGCCGAACTGCGGGAATTGCTCGAACCCACGGCCCACAAAATTGCGAAATCCTTGAAAGTAATTGGAGGAGATTTTGCACTCGAGTGCCTGGGCGACCTGGCGATGTTTCCGTTCCTGGAGGCGGGAGACACTTCGGCGCAAGCTTTGGAGCGCCTGGGTCGGGCAGTCTCAGCCGTGGGATTGATTGACGAAACAACGCGTGCGACCCAGGAGTGGCTGGCTCACGCCGTGACCATGTCGTCCCGAACCGCGGCTGAGGCGGGACTGGACCTGAAGGACAACCGGAGCAAGTGGTTGCACGCCGATGCTGGCTGGAATTTCACCGGATGGTTGCACCGGACCCGGAGACTTCCGTGGAGCAGCGCCCGCTTTCTCGCCGCCACCCTCCTCGACTACTGGGGATGGAAGGAAAAGGGAAAAAAAGTTACCAGCCCATTCGGTTTGAATTCGAGCCGGCTCGATCGATACCTGGCACAGCACAGTCGGTTCAGCCTCGGCGTCTCGGGATTGCGGGCTCTGCCGACTTTGCAGGCGTTTCACTACTTCACCGAGTATCTGACGGAACACCATTATTTCAGCGCCGCCGATGCCGCCCTTTTGCAGGCAGGAGCAGCTGAGTTGTACGAAACGATTCGTCAAGCAACGGATCCCTCGGAGTCCGTCCTGCAAATCTATTCCTCCTATCAAGCGTTGTTGGCGGCACCGGACACGACAATCGCCGCCTTACGCTCGTCGTCTTCGCTCTCCGATGGCAGCGCGCCCACCTGAGCTCGAGGCTGCGGCTTGACCCGGTGCATATTGAAGTTGTTGGATCGGAGCGCGGGCCTATGGCCCGCAGCGGGTGGAATCGGCCTTGCGCGCTCGAACCTTCGGGCGTCGTCGCCGGCCCAAACCGCTGCGGGCTGAAAGCCTAATGCCTTTCGGTAATTTTAGGGTTGGTTTTGTGGATACGAATGCTGATGGGATGATCGAGGGATTTCTGGTCACGTTTGCGTGGCCATCTGCTCTTGGCCTGGCGAACAACGCGGGGGCAAGACCGTGCGCGTTTTTTGGCCATTTTCATCTGAGAGGCCATCCAGTAAAAGCGATCGACCAGTTGTTGCTTTTGCGGCTCGCTTAAGATGTCGCCGCCCAAGAGCAACGTCAGCCACAGCGGTTGGAGCAAATCCCACACTTTGAGAAAGCTGATGCGATGAGTCAGCTCTTGGTCCGGCTTGAGCTTGGAGCGCTCGTTGGCGACCAAGGCGCTGCCGATGATCATGGCCACGACTTCTTGTGCCGCCGTCTCCACCGTCTGGCTGCGCAGCAGATTCTTGGTGCCCAAGCCCGATTTGAGTTCGCGAAAATACAACTCATGTTCCCACCGGCTGGCGTATAATTCGACCAGCGCTTGCGCCGGCCATTGGATGGGGTCGAGCAAGGTGGTCCAAAATCGCACCTCGACCGGCCGCTGATCCTTGCGGCGCAGGACCGCCCGGATCTCTCGGACCAAGACCGTGCCTTCGACGCGGTGCTTGCTGCCGGGCACCAAGGCATTGACCTCGACCAAGGCGCTGCCGTCGGCCAACCACTGGACCACTCGAGCGACTCGAGCCCCGATCTTGACGCGCACCAGAAGATGTCCGCTTCGTGGTTGGAGCACCTCCAGGGCGCGCAGAATAAAAGCGCCACAACCGTAGAGGCGATCGCCCAGGAGCAAACACTTCTCGGGCAGCCGGGCCAGCAAGTCTTTACTTAATTGCCACTCGGACTCGGCCGCTCGGCCCAAAGCCGCCGCCAGTGGATTATGCATGACCAATTCGACCAGGGCCGCGCAACGCAATTTGGCAAAGGCCGACGACGCATGCTGGTTGCGCCCTTTGCCCAGCTGTTGGTTGACCGAGGGCGTATTGGCCACGCTAAATTCCACCGCGTCGACGGCCACCAAACGCAACCCGCCATAAAAACCCTCCGGTGAAGCCTTGGCCAGCGGTCGCAGGATGCGTTCCAAGAGCTGCGCAAACACCTCAAAGGGCAAGGCCTGCCGTCGTTCACTCAAGGTTCCTTCACTCAGCTTCATTCCCATTAGCATCAACAGATGCTCGGCGAAGGTCCCAGCACAATTGACCGTGTAATGAAAGAGGATCGCGGCTAACAATTGGCCGCGACTCAATTTGTGGGCCGGTCGTCCGCCACCGTTTTTCTTCGCGGTCAATCCGCACAGTTCCTCCCAGCCGATCCGCTGCTGGAGCAAACCCATGAAGCCGGCACCGTCTTTGGGCGCTTGCTCGAAGGCGACGCGGGCGGGATTCTGCTTTTTCTTCTTCTTTGCACCACGAGTTTTGTTCATCCCGAGCTTACTAGGGATGAATCGTGCAAAGTACAAGGCAAAAATTGCCTACCTGCCTAACTATCCACAGAATTCACAGAATTACCGAAAGGCATTAGGCTGAAAGCCCGCGGTCCGGCCAAGTATGAACTCTTACCAACAACTTCGAGATGCACGGGCTTGACCGCACCCCACGAAAAGTCATGGCGCGTTTCCCGGGGCCTGTGGTAACAATTTCGTCACAGGAGCTGCGCGCCCGGGAATCGACGAATGAGCAGCCCCACCGTTTAGTCGCTGTTGCCGATGATCTCGAATATCGAACCGAATGCCGCCGGGGCGGACCTCGTCGCCCAGGTGGAGGAGATCTTCTCGGCGACCGGCCCGTTTTCCAAATCGCGCAATTTCGAGTATCGCCCGCAGCAACAGGCCATGGCGGTCGCGGTCGCACAAGCCCTGGTTGACAGCGGCCCCCTGCTGGTGGAGGCGGGAACGGGCGTGGGCAAAAGCTTCGCCTACCTGGTGCCGGCGATTTTGTTCGCGGTGGCGCGAAAGAAGAAGGCGGTCATCTGCACGCACACCATCAATCTGCAGGAACAGCTGACCGAAAAAGATTTGCCGGTGCTCGAGAAGGTTCTGCCGGTGCCTTTCAGCTACACGATGCTGAAGGGGCGCCAGAATTACCTGTGCACGCGACGCCTGCACAAGGCGATGCAGCAGGCGGACAGCCTGTTCACCTCTCCGGAATCGTCCGAGCTGCATCGGATCTACGATTGGGCGAAGGAAACCGGTGACGGCAGCTTGTCCGATTTCGAGACCGAGCCAGATCCGAAGGTGTGGTCGCACGTCTGCTCGGAGCGGGGCCTTTGCACGCCCAAGATGTGCGGATTTCAGTCTGATTTCGCGAAGACCAACGGGGTCTGTTTCTTCCAGCGGGCGCGCAAACGAATCCTGTCCGCCGACGTCGTAGTGCTGAACCACACGCTGTTTTTCACCCTGCTGGGCGGAGTGCCCGAAGAGCCGGAGGGCGGCATTCTGTTCAAGAACGACTTCGTCATCTTCGACGAGGCGCACACGGTGGAGCAGGTCGCCGCGCGGCACATCGGGTTGGGCGTGGGCAGCGGTCAGGTGCGATACGCGCTGCAACGCCTTTGGAATCCGCGTACGCAGAAAGGCCTGCTCGCCACGTTGCGTCAGGGACCAGCCGTAAAACTGGTCGACGACGTTCTGAAGGAATCGGACGATTTCTTCAATCGCGTGGAGCAGGAGTGCGAGACCATCCGGGCCGGGGCAACGCAGGGAAAGAAGGAGTCCAGCCGGGCCTGGACGGAGCTGCGGGTGCGGCGTCCCGACCTGGTGAAGGACAATGTCACCCTGCCGATTCAACGCCTGCGGGAGGCCGTCAGCGATTTGATCAGCACGTCGGACGACAAGGAGACGGGACAGGAGTTGCAGGAGTGCAACCGGCGTTTGATGGAGCTGCGCGAGGCGGTGGCGGCGTTCCTGAAGCAGGACGCGGAGGGGCATGTTTATTGGGTGGAGCGGAGCGGCAAAGGCCAGCGATCGCTTTCCCTGAATGCCGCGCCCATCGACGTGGCGGCGTTTTTGCGGGACCGGCTGTTCGGCGCGAGCACCAGCGTGATCATGACCAGCGCAACCCTGAGCACGTCGAGCGGCGGAGGAGGCGCCGCCGGGGGCACGGGCGGCCTCGGCTATTTCGCGCGGAGAGTGGGGGGCGAACGCGCCCCGATGCTGCAGGTGGGCTCACCCTACGACTACGAGCGGCAGATGAAACTGTTCGTGACCGGTAAAATGCCGGACCCCCGCGAACCGGGGTATCGCGACGCGCTCGTTCATTGGATCAAACACTTCGTGCGCGAGACCCATGGCAAGGCGTTTGTGCTTTTCACCAACTTCAAGCTGATGCTGGAGGTGGCGGAGCTGATGCGCCCGTTTTTCGAAGAGCTCGGGCTGGAATGTTTTGTCCAGGGCACGGGGATGCCGCGCTCGACCATGTTGGAAAAGTTCAAGGACGACGTCGATTCCGTGCTGTTTGGCACGGACAGCTTCTGGCAGGGCGTGGATGTGCCCGGTGAAGCGTTGAGCAATGTGATTATCACGCGCCTGCCGTTTGCGGTGCCGGATCATCCGTTGATTGAGGCGCGCATCGAGGCGATCGAAGCCCGCGGTGGCAATTCCTTCAGCGAGTTCTCCCTGCCGGAGGCCATCCTGAAGTTCCGCCAGGGCGTCGGACGCCTGGTGCGGACCAACACCGATTCCGGGATCGTCGTCATTCTCGACAACCGCGTCTTGACCAAACGCTACGGCCAGGCCTTTCTGGACGCGGTGCCGAAATGTCCGGTTGAGGTCGTTTGACGAATTGCCGGACACGGCAGATTTGGAGTGACCTTTTGACGACTCTGCTTTTGCACTGACCAGGTGCGTGCGGTTTGGTGAGGCCAATGAGCGAGCAGCGAAAATGTCGGACCTGCGGCGCGGACATTCCGTCCAACGCACCGTTCGGCCATTGCCCGCACTGCCTGTTGGAGCTGGGCTTCGGTCCAGCTCCAAGAGCAAGCCCGGAGCATTCAGGCGAACCCACGCCGCAGGTTGCGCCTGGGATTGTTCGTTACTTTGGGGACTACGAATTGCTGGAGGAAATCGGGCGCGGCGGCATGGGCGTCGTCTACAAGGCCCGCCAGATCAGCCTCCAACGGCTGGTGGCCCTGAAGATGATCCGCTCCGGTGAGCTGGCGTCGCCCAGGGCGGTCCAACGTTTTCACCTCGAGGCGGAGGCCGCCGCCAAGCTGGATCATCCGAACATCGTTCCCATCTACGAAATCGGCGTCCACCAAGGCCAGCATTACTTCAGCATGAAGCTGATTCAAGGTTCCACGCTGGCCGAGGCGATGGCCGGCCTTCACCCGACGCAACATCAGTCGGCCGAGGCGACTCCCCTTCAATGGTCGCTGACCACGCTCGTGCGATGGATGGCCACCATCGCTCGCACGGTCCACTTCGCCCATCAACACGGGATCCTCCATCGCGACCTCAAGCCGGGCAATATTTTGATCGACGCCCGCCGTGAACCGATCGTGTCCGACTTCGGGCTGGCCAAGATGTTGGAACACGAGGTTGGCGTGAGCCGGAGCGCGGACATCCTCGGCACGCCAAGCTACATGTCTCCGGAGCAGGCCGCCGGGCGGACGGCGTCAACGGCGGCCGATACGTGGAGCCTGGGGGTAATCCTTTACGAATTGTTGACGGGCCGGCTTCCGTTCCGTGCGGACCATACGCCCGCGCTGCTGCGGAAGATTGCCGAGGACGAACCTGCGCCCTTCAACCGCGGGGAGTTGCGGTGGAAAAACACCTGGCGAGGCGTCGACCCGCGCGTCGGACGTCCGCTCTCCGATCGCCACAGCATCGACCGCGATCTTGAAACCGTCTGTCTCAAGTGTCTGGAGAAGGATCCGTCGCGACGCTACGGCTCGGCGGCAGCCCTGGCTGACGACCTGGATCGTTGGCTCAACTTCGAGCCGATTCACGCCCGGCCCACCAGCCTCCTCGGGCGAACGTGGCGATGGTGCCGCCGACAGCCCGTCGTTGCGAGCCTCCTCGCCGTCATTGCCTTGCTCCTGGTTTCGGTCACCGTGGCCGCCACGATTTCCGCCCGACACGCTGGCGAGGCCCGTGACGCGGAACGACGCGGACGCATTCAGGCCGAGACCGCGCGGACCAACGAGCTTCGACTCCGTGCGCAGGCGGAGGCCAACGAAAAGCTGGCGAGGTCGGAATTCGACAAGAGTGTGCAGGTGTCGACGTTCTTGAAGGAAATGCTCGAGGGCGTCGGCCCGTCGGTGGCCCGCGGCCGTGATACGCAGCTGATGCGCGAGATCCTCGACAAGACATCCCTCCGGCTGGGCCACGATCTTTCCACGCAGCCCGAAGTGGAAGCACTGCTGCGCCGAACGCTCGGCCAGGTCTATTTCGCTTTGGGTGCGGTGAGCAATGCCGAAGCCATGGACCGGCGCGCGGTTGAACTCTATCGCAATCTGCGCGGCAACGAGCACTCGGACGTCGCTGCCGCCCTCGGGTCCCTGGCCATCCGCCTCGAGCACCTCGGGCGGCTTGAGGAATCCGAGGCGATGTGCCGCGAAGTCTTGGCGATGGAACAAAAGCTGGGCGGGGACGAGCGTCCCGATGTGGCGGAAGCCCTGGTGAACCTCGCGGCGATTCTGAAGGCGCGGGGAAAATTGACCGAGGCCGAGGCGACGGCGCGAAAGGGCCTGGAGCTCGAAAGGAGGTGGGCGGGAACCAACGACGTCCAGTTGGCGGCGGCGCTCAATTGCCTGGGGCTGCTGCTGCATGAGCGCGGACGTCAGACTGAAGCCGAGAAACTTTTGCGCGAGGCCCTGGCCCTGCGGAAACGGGCCCGGGGCGAAGATCACCCCGAGGTGGCCACCACCCTCAACAACCTCGCCCTGACTCTGGAGCGGCAAAGCAAGTTCGCCGAGGCCGAGCCGCTCCATCGCGAATCACTTGCGCTGCGAAGAAAACTATACGGCCCGGATCACCCAAACGTGGCGGTGGCGCTGAACAATCTCGCGCTCGTGCTCCGGCGTCAGGAGAAGCTGGCCGACGCAGAACCGCTGATCCGCGCCGCGTTGGTCATCCAACGACAACGGTTGAGCAGCGATCACCCGGACATATCGTGGTCCCTGAGCAGTCTTGGACAGTTGCTCCTCGCCGAGGGCAAATTGACCGAAGCCGAAGCCTCGTTCCGCGAAGCGCTGGTTCAACGACGAAAGGTGCTGGGCAACACTCATCCGCGGGTGGCCATCACCCGGGATGGACTGGCGACCGTGCTCGAACGCCAAGCCAAGTGGCCCGAAGCCGAAACGTTGCGACGGGAAGCGCTGGAGGTGGCTCGGGGCCGCTCTCGCACGAATGACTGGGAGTTGTCGGAACCCTTGATCCGCCTGGCCACAGTCCTGTTGAAACGGGAGAAGTTCGCCGAGACCGAGCCCGTCGCTCGCGAGGCGGTGGAACTGGGCGAGAAGCTCAAGCCTGAGTCAGCAAGGCTGCTCGTGGCCAAGACCCTCCTCGGAGCCGCCCACCTTGGACAGCGACAACTGGACCAAGCCGAGCCGCTGCTCGTCGCCACCTGCGACCTCATGCGCGCGCGGGAAAAGGAATTCAGCGCGGATGAAATCATGCACGGGTTGGAGTCACTTCAGCGGCTCTACGAGGCCAAGGGCGATCCCGAGCGGGCAGCGCGCTGGGCAGAAGAACGACGACGACGGTCCGCCGCCAAGCGATGAGACCCAGCCCGGGGCAAAGCCGGTGAACCGGGACGGGCGGTGTCCCCGCGTGATAAGGCGCACCGCGGACGCGGGTCCGTGAAACCTCCTGCGCCAACCGAATCCCTCGTCCACGCCGAATCCCACTGAAATTCTTGAAGCTTTCCAGCGGACGGTGGGTGGGGTAAATGAGCGGCCATGCGTTTTCTTCTGGAATGCAAATTCGCTTTGATTTTTGCGGCAGTTTTGACGTTTTGCAGCGTGATGGTGTTGCGGCAGGCGACGGTCAACCAGTCGGCTCATGCGGAGCTGCGGGAGGCCTTCATCATTCTGCACAGCCGCGGCTACACGAATCAGGCCCAGCGGCTCTACAACCGGTTGCTCCGCGCGATGCCGGACCGGAGCAATGAGGATTTGCGGGAGGACTTTCAGCGCACGCTCACCCTGGTCGACCCCTCGGTCCAACAGCCACAGAATCCGGTTTGGAAATATCATTGGACCGTCAGCAACGAGCTGGAGAAACGATCTGAAAGCTCGCTCGCCCGTGCGTTGAAACTGGCCGAACTTCCGGACTAGCCCGAGCGCATCCCCCTGCCTCGCCCGGCCGCACCCATGTCCAACCCAGACCACGCCCTTAAATACCGGGTCACCGTTGACGGGAAATTTTTCCGGTCGGGTCCGGACAAGTTTCATGTGAAGGGGGTGGTCTACGGACCGTTCGCGCCGGATGCGCAGGGAGCAACGCTGGGTTCACCGGAGCAGGCCCGCCGCGACCTGGAACAGATCGCGGCGCTGGGCGCCAACACGGTGCGGATTTATCACGTGCCGCCCCGTTGGTTTCTCGACCTGGCGGCCGAACACGGGATCCGCCTCTTCATCGACATTCCATGGGCCAAACACCTGTGCTTCCTGGATCAGGATGAGCTTCAGGCCGATGCCCGCCGGGCGGTGCGCGACGCGGTGACGGCCTGCGCGGGGCATCCGGCCGTGTTTGCCTACAGTCTGGTCAATGAGATCTCGCCCGAAGTGGCGCGATGGAGCGGCCCGGTCCAGGTGGAGCGATTCATCGAGAGCCTGGCGGACCTCGGACGGTCGATCGATGCCCGAGCGCTGTTCACCTTCGCGTCGTATCCGCCAACCGAGTTTCTGCAGCCGCGCAATCTCGACTTTCTCTGTTTCAACGTCTACCTGCATGAACGGCCGGCCTTCGAGGCCTACTTGGCCCGGCTGCAAACGCTCGCCGCGGATCGGCCGCTTCTGCTGGGCGAGTTGGGCATGGATTCGAGGCGGGAGGGAGAGTTGAACCAGAGCGCATTTCTTGCCGCGCAAATCGAATCCGCTTTTCGCGCCGGCCTGGCCGGAACGGTCGTGTTCAGTTTTACAGACGATTGGTTCCGGGGCGGAATGCAGATCGAAGACTGGGCCTTCGGTCTGACCACCCGCGACCGGACGCCCAAAGCGTCGTGGGCCGCGGTGCGGGCGGCGTACCACGTCGCCCCCTACTTTCCACTGGAACGCGTGCCCAAAGTCTCGATCGTCGTCGCCAGCTACAACGGCGGCCAGACCCTCCGGACGTGCCTGGAATCCCTCTGCAAACTGAACTACCCGGACTACGAGATCATCCTGGTCGACGATGGATCGACCGACAACACACCGGAAATTGCCGCGCGGTTTCCCCGGATTCGCACGGTGCGCCAGCCCAACCTTGGGCTCTCCGCCGCGCGCAATACGGGGATTCGGGCGGCGCAGGGCGGCGTGGTGGCCTTTACGGACTCGGACTGTCGCGTGGATGAGGACTGGCTGTATTACCTCGTGGGCGATCTCGTGCGAGGCGGATTCGCGGGCATGGGCGGACACAACTTTTTGCCGCCGGAGGACTCTCCCACTGCGGCGGCGGTGATGGCCTCGCCGGGCGGGCCGGCTCACGTGATGCTGACCGATCGCGAGGCGGAGCACATCCCGGGTTGCAACATGGCCTTCGAAAAACGGGCGCTCGATCAGATCGGCGGATTCGATCCGGTCTTCCGCCAGGCCGGGGACGATGTGGATCTGTGCTGGCGTTTGCAGAATGAAGGGTTCCGGCTGGGGTTCAGCCCGGGTGGCTTCGTGTGGCACTATCGGCGCTCCACCGTGAGGGCGTACTTGCGCCAGCAGGCCGGCTACGGCGAAGCGGAGTCCATGCTGGCCCGGAAGCATCCGGAGTTCTTCAATGCGATGGGAGGCAGCATCTGGCGTGGGCGGATCTATGCGGCGTCGAGCTTCGGAGTGGTGACGCGCCGCCCTGTCATTTATCACGGCCTGTTTGGCAGCGCCGCCTTCCAGCGCCTGTATGCATCCCAGCCGGTGACGGCTCTGATGCTGCTGACCTCGCTGCCGTGGCATCTGGTGGCGACCCTGCCTTGGCTCCTGTTGTCCGTGCACTTCCCGGCCCTGGTCCCACTGGCGATCGCCACGTTGGGGATCAGCATTGCGGTGTGTGTGACCGCGGGAATTCAGGCGGAGCTTCCAGGGCGGCAACGGCGATGGTGGTCCCGCCCACTCGTTGCCATGCTGTATTTTCTCCAGCCAATCGTCCGCGGCTGGGCTCGCTATCGATCGCCCCTCAGCGCTCTGCCGGCGGCGAAGGAAGCCGTGCCACTGGACGATGTCGCCACCCGCCGACTCCCCTCTGGTAGCCCGATCGTGCTTTGGACGAGTCGGCCCGGGTTCGATCGGCCGGCCTTCCTGGCGGAATTGCTCGAAGCGCTGAAAGCCCGGAGGCTCGAGGCCCGCATGGCGACCGAATGGAGCCGGCACGACCTGGAGGTCGCACGAAGTTCGTGGTCGCGGCTCTGGCTTTCGACGGTGACGGAGGAGTTGCCGAAGGCCCGTAAACTGTTGCGTTGTCGCGTGCGCACGGTGTGGACCCTGGGAGCCGCACTGGCCCTGGGCGTGACCGCGGCCGGCGTGCTTTTGGCGACTGGTCTCCTCGCCAGCCGGAGCGAATGGATCTGGATGTCTCCGCTGGCGCTTCCCGTTCTTTACTTCCTCTTTGAACACGACGCCCGACGCCTCGAACGGTTGGTCGTCGCGGTGACAGTGGAAACCGGAATGCGGGCCGGCCTGGTTCCGGTCACCGAGGGGATCCCAGGCCCGAAGGATGTGCCCGCGCCGCTGGCCCCGACCCCTTCCGCACAAGTGCGCCACTGAGATAGCCAACGTCGTTCCTGCCGTAAGCCCATCGGCGCCCCAGTCCGGATTCGGGCGGAGTCCGACTCCAATTCAGCTTCAGCGCATGGGCCATACTCGGGGAACGAGAACGATGGCGATGACGAAGATCACCACGGTCAGTCCTCCGCCCACCTTGAGAAAATCGGAGAATCGATAACGGCCCGGGCCATAGACCATCAGGCAGGAGGGTTCCAACGGGGTTAGGTACGAGCAACTGGCGGCGACGGCCACCATCATGGCGAACGTCCGCGGGTTGAGCCCGAGTTGCGTCGCAGTTTCGATGGCCACCGGAAGAATGACGGCTGCCGCCGCCTGGTTCGACATAGGCTGGGTCAGGGCCACGGTGAGGAGGAAATACCCGCCCAGCAGCCAGAGCGGCCCCAAGCCGCCGGCGGTCTTCACGACGAGCCCCGCCAGATAATTATCCGCCCCGGTGGCATTCATCGCCTCGCCCAAACTCAACATGCACGCGATGAGAATCACGACCTTCCAATCAAGCTCCCGATAGGCGTCCTCAGGGGTAATGCAACGCGCGATGAAGGTCAGAAACGCCCCCAAAAGAAACGCCGTGGGCAGCGGGAGAACACGGAGTATTCCCAGCGTGAGGCAGCCGACAAAAATGGCGACTGCCATCAGCGCCTTGCGCCGATCCAGGCGGGGCTCCGTCACCGCACCCAAAACGCGAAAGGCCGGATCCTCGTGCAACGCCGCCATGCTCGATTTGCGACCCTGCAGGAGAAGGACGTCTCCCATGCGCAGGCGAATCTGGCTGAGCTTGCGGAGCACATTCTTGCCGAGGCGATTCATCGCCAGCACCTGCAAGCCGTAACGTTCCCGAAACCGGAATTTTTTTAACGTGCGCCCGATGAGGGGCGACGCCGGCAGAAGAATGACCTCGACCAAGGTCGTGTCCGCATTCTGAAGATTTGGGTCGGAGAGTTTGACGTCAGCCTTAATCTCAATGCCCTGGATATCCTTGATCTTGAGCACTTCCTCCTTTGCTCCCTCCACCAGCAGGATGTCGTTGGCCTGCAGCAATGCCGACCCATTGTTGGGCCAGATCTCCTCGGTTTTGTTGCGAACAATTTTAAGCACCGTCAGATCCAGGGCGGAGCCCAGACCCGATTCGGCGAGGGTCTTTCCCACCCAGGGCGAGCTGGGCAGAATCATCAGCTCGGTCAGGTACGGCCGCACGCCAAAGCTCTCGATCAACTCCTCCGACGGTTCATGGGTTTGGAACAGCCGGCGTCCGATCAGGAACATGTAGAGCAGACCCGTCAGGCAGATGGGGATCCCGACCGGCGCCAGTTCGAACATGCCCATGGGCGGCAGGCCCGACGTGACCATGAGGCCGCTGACGACGATGTTGGTTGAGGTGCTGATCAGCGTGACGGAGCTGGACAGGATGGAAGCGAAGGCGATCGGCAGCAGGAACTGTTTGGCCGACGTTTTGGCCCGCTTGGCCACGCCGATCCCGATGGGCACGAACAACGCCGTCGCGGCGGTGTTGCTCATGAACGCGCTGAGCATCGCGACCGTCACCATGATCCCGAGCAACAGCCACTCCGACTTGCTTCCGGTGTAGCGCAAGACGTTTCGACCGACGAGATCCACCACGCCCACCTTCGCCAATGCCGTGGTCATGATCAAAAGACTGAAGATCATGATCACCGTGTCGCTGCCAAAGCCGGCGAAAGCCTTCTGGCTCGGGATCAAGCCCGTGACCACCAATGCCAGCAAGAGCCCCAGGGCCACCACGTCGGCGGGCAGCCAGTCCGACGAGAAAAAGACCAGGGCGATCAGGATGATCGCTAGGAGCAGGGCAATCCCAAAGGTCATGACTAGTCCAACCCGATCCGTTTTCGTTTCCGGTAGAGCGTGGCGGAATCAATGCCCAGGATGGCCGCAGCCTCCGTGAGGTTTTCCGTCTTCTCCACCAGACGCCGGATATGAGCCTCCTCCAGCTTCTCCAGGGACACCGGCGCTCCGACCTGAATCGCATCCGACATTGTTTCCTTCGAGCCGACAGCGCGGGCGATCTCCGGCGGGAAATCGGCCGGCAGGAGCGACTCGCCCCTACCGACGATGGCGGCGCGTTCGATCGCATTGCGAAGCTCGCGCAGATTGCCGGGCCAGGTGTGGGCGCGCAGACAATCAAGCGTTTCGTTGGCGAATCCCTTCAACGGACGGCCGCATTGCCGCGCGAAATGGGCCAGGTAATGCTCGGCGAACCGGAGGAGATCCTCGTGCCGGGCGCGCAGCGGCGGCATCTCCACGGCGATGACATTCAGCCGAAAGAACAAATCCTCGCGAAAGGCGCCCTCGGCCACGCGCTTTTTCAGGTCACGATTGGTGGCAGCGATGACTCGGACGGTGGCTTGCCGGGTGACGTTCTCGCCCAGCCGTTCGTATTCGCGCTCCTGCAGCAGGCGGAGCAGCTTCGGCTGGATTTCCAGCGGCAGATCGCCGATCTCGTCCAGAAACAGAGTTCCGCCTTCGGCCGCCTTGGCCTTGCCCCAGTGATCCTTGATGGCCCCGGTGAAGGCCCCTTTCACGTGTCCGAACAGATCGCTTTCGAGAAGTTCCTTGGAAAGACTCGGGCAACTGACGGTGACAAACGGTTTGTTCGCGAGGTGACTTTGCTGATGCACCGCGCGGGCCGCGACGCTCTTGCCCGTCCCGCTCTCGCCGAGGATGAGGACCGACGCGGGGGTGGCCGCTGCGCGCATCAGGATGTCCATCACCTCGCGCATCACCGGCGTGGTGAAATCGAAGATGGGTTCGACTTGCTGCGCCTTGGTCTCGGTCACTTCACGCTGCAACGTTTCGATGCGTTGCCCGAGCTGGCGAAAACGCTGCAGGCGCGCCAGCACGGTGTGAAACTGTTCCCGACGGAAGGGTTTCTCCAGAAAATCCACGGCGCCACGGCGCATGGCCTCGACGGCGATCTTGACGTTGCCCTCGGCCGTGAACATGACGACGGGCAGGTCCGGGAAGCGTTTTTGCATCTCGGTCAGGACATCGAGACCATTCTCCGAGCCGAGATTAACATCGAGCAGCACCGCGTCAAAAGTGCTCTCTTGCAGTTGCGTCAGCCCAACCGCTCCGGAAACGGCGGACTCGGCGTAATGCCCCTCCTCTTCGATCACCAAGCTGGCGGCGTCGCGGAAGGTCTTGTTGTCGTCAATGACCAGGAAATCCATGATAGTGGTGTTAAGCGTCTGTTTTCGCGGGCAGGCGCACGGTGAAGGTGGCGCCCTGACCGGGTTCACTCTGGCAGGAGAGCTCGCCTTTCATGGCGCGAACCAGTTTGCGCACGATGCTGAGGCCGAGCCCGGTGGAAGGCTCGCCGCCGGTGGGGCGCGCCGACAGGCGGACGTAGCGCCGAAACATCTTGGCCTTGTCCTCGGGCGTGAAGCCTGGACCTTGATCCTGAATGCAACAGGCAAAGGCCGACGGCAACGCCTCGACGCGGATGACAATCAACTTCTCCGGCGGCGAAAACTTCAGCGCGTTGGAGACGAGGTTGTCCAGGATCTGGTCCAGCGCGGCGGCGTCGGCCAGAACGTCACACGGAGTATTCGGCAAATCCATCCGGATCTCGATGTGTTTCCGACGTGCCGCCTCCTCGTACTGCCGCACGGCGGCTGCCACCACCTCGGACAGGCTGACCGCGGTGGGCTTGATCGCCACGCCGTGGTCGGCCGCAGCGTTGGCCAAAAACTCCTTCACGAAACTCAGCAGCTGGTCGCTGGTCTGGACAATGTTCTCAGCCAGCTGAGCACTCCGCGGATCCGCGTGCTCAGGCCGGGCCACCCGATCCCTCAGCAGTTGCGCGCTCATCAGCACCCCGCCCAGATGGCTCTTCATGTCATGAGCCAATATCCCCAGCAGCTCATCCTTATCCTCCGCCAGTTGCTTCAAGCGGTCCCGGGCCGATTTCAGCGCCAGATGCGTCCGAACCCGTGAAAGCAATTCCGCCTGGTTAAACGGCTTCGTAATATAGTCAACACCGCCGGAATCCAGCGCCCGCACGATGAAATCCTTGTCGTCCGCGGCGGAGAGAAAAATAACCGGGATATCCTTCCATTCCGGGTTGGAGCGAATGCGTCGGCAAACCTCGCAGCCGTCCATCTCGGGCATCAGCAAGTCCAGCAGGATCAAATCCGGCGGACGCAGCGCGAGGCGGCGCAAGGCAGTCGAGCCGTCGGAGGCAGGCACAATTTCGTGCCCGAGCCGACCGAGCACGGCGCCGACGACCTGAATGTTGGCGGGCTGATCGTCGACGACGAGAATTCGGGCCGGAACGATCGGTTCCGTGGCCGCAGGTTTGGCTTCGGGCGGAGTTGACGTCATGCAGCGACGCCCCGCTCCAGGCTTTCGACCAGGGCGGGGAATTCAAAGAGGTGTTGTTCGAGGTCGACCACGGCGTAGTGATCGGCGTGGCGGGCAAGGGCCTGGGCGTAGCTGGCCAGCGGCGGACAGGACCACCGGTCTCCCAGCGCCCGCAAAGTGGCGGCGAACGCGCGCGCCTCATTGATCGCGAGACTGTCGCGAACCTCCGGCCATTCGCTGTCCCGCAGTCGCCGCAACTCTTGCAGAAGTTCGGGCGCCGTCCCCGCGGCAGCCCGCTCCGTCGGCGTTGGAGGTTGGGACGAGGGCTGGTTCCTGGGAATAAACTGGGCCAGCTCATCGTAGAGCTCGCGTTTCGAAAACGGCTTTCGCACGTAGCCACTGAAGTGATTCTTAAGATCCTTTTCGTCCGTCAGCAGACTGGAGGCGGTGACCGCGAGGATCGGGGTGAGCTCCAGCCCGGGAAGCTTCCTGATTTCCGCCAAGGCCTGTCGCCCATCCATGCCAGGCATGCGGATGTCGATCAGGATCGCCGTCGGCCGAACCTCCCGCGCTTTCGCCACCGCCTCATGGCCGTCGGATCCAAAGAACAGCCGGTGATGTGAGCCGGAAAACATTCCCGCAATCAACTGGCAGTTGGTTTCGTTGTCGTCCACCACGAGCAATGTCGAGGGCGTCAGTTCATTGAAATCCGCATTGCCCGAGGACTCCAGCTTCGCGCCGGCGGCAAGCCGGGCCGAAACCGCTACATCGGGAAGCCGGAGACTGAAGGCAGATCCCTGCCCCGGGACGCTGGCGGCGGTAACCGTTCCTCCCATCATCTCGGTGAGGCGCCGCACAATGGAAAGCCCAAGGCCGGTGCCGGACTTCTCCTTCTCGCGATGCGGGCCGGACTGGACGAAGGGTTTGAAAATCGCCTCCAGTTTGTCCTGGGGAATGCCCACGCCGGTATCCTGAATTTCAATCAGCAGAGTGATGTGGCTGCTGGTTTGTTGTTTTTCCCACTGGATGCGGACGTAAATGTTGCCGGAATCGGTGAACTTGACGGCGTTGCCGACCAGGTTGACGAGCACCTGGCGGAGCCGAATGCGATCGAGGAGCAGGGCGTGGGGCAGATCCTCGGCCACGTGGCAAACCAGCTTGACCCCCTTCTTGCCCGCCGGCTCGGAGAAGACGGTGTGCAAAAAGTCACAAACCTCGCGCGGGTCAGTGGGCTCCAGGCGCAATTCCAGGACGCCCGCCTCAATCTTCGACATGTCGAGGATGTCATTGATGAGCTGCAGGAGGGAACTGGCGCTGGTCCGGATCGACTGAAGGTATTGCCGGTGCTTCGGATGGCGCACCTCGAGCTCCAGCAGCTCGCTGAAGCCAAGAATGGCATTCATCGGCGTGCGGATCTCATGGCTCATGTTGGCCAGGAAAACGGTTTTCTCCTGACTGCTGCGCTCGGCCAGGAGCTTGGCTTCCACGAGCTGTTTCTCGCGAGATTGGTGCTGAATGGCGACGCGCGCCAGGAAGAGGGCAAACACCCCGGCACCCAACCCCAGAGCCCCGGCCACCAAGTCGGTCATCAGCGCCCGGGTCAGCTGCCGTTGTTCAGCCTCGGTCGCGGCGGCGACCGTCTCCGAACGCATGCCTCGAATCGCCGACCCTCGCCGCCGGATCTGATCCATGATCCTTTTGCCCTCCGCCGTGCCCACGGCGGCCGCCGCGCTTTCAATGCCCTTCGTCCGCCGCAATTCGATGACCCGGGCATTGAACTGAAGCTTCTGCTCGATCAGCGCCCGAAGCTCCATCACTTCCTTCAACATCAGCCGATCGCCCGCCGCAAGGTCCAGCAGACGGCTGAACTGATGCGGCACGTTCGTCGTCCCGGTCGTCAATGGTTCAAGAAAGGTTTCGTCGCCAGTCAGGGTGAAGCCGCGCTGGCCGGTCTCCGTGTCGAGCATCAACCGGATGATCTGGTCGACCTCCTGGTGAATGGCCGCCGCTTCCCGGGATTCCGTCAGCCGCTTCGACAGACGCATCCAGGTGAGGGCGGCAAACACACAGCTGGACACGGACAGCGTCAGCCAAACCACCACCACGCCCTGGTGAATCTTGTTGTTGGCGAGTCTATACATGGATAACCGGCCCTAAGGTGCCGGCTGATTCGCGATTGGTTAACTCGGGCTCATGCTGCCGAGTCCGCCTTCGCCTGTCGACGTCTTCTCTGCGACCTTCCTTGGGCATTATGGGCACAGGCTAGGGCGGAGTTGACGGCGCAACGGTGTCCGGGGTCAGCAGGTCCCCCAACGGGCGCAGACCCGGGGTCCGATCGAGGATGGCCTTGGCCGTCACCAGCAACGGGACGGCCAGGAGGGCGCCGATGATTCCCCACAGCCAGGTGCAAAAGATGAGCGTGACAAAAATGAGCACTGGATTCAGGGCGAAGCGCCGTCCCAGGAGGAAGGGCGTCACCGCATACGACTCGACGAGATGGAGCAGGCAATAAGCCGAGACCGGCATGATGCCCCGCCCAAAGGTGTCGAAGGCGAGAAGTCCAGCGATGCCGGTGGAGACCATGCCCAGAACCGGTCCGATGACCGGAACGAAGTTGGCGAAAGCCGCCACGCCGCCCCACATCAGCGCATTGGGCATTCCGATGAAGTGGAGCGCGATTCCAACGACGAAGCCGAAGGCGACGTTGATACAGCCCACGGAAAGGAGATACCGGGAGAGACTTTGCTGAACCTCACGGCTGATTTCGACCGCGCGCTTCTTGTCCCGCAAACGGGGCATCGCTTGCACCAGCTTGATGAGAAACAGGTCACCGGCAGAGAGCAGGAGGAACAGCAACGCGACGGTTTCCATGGCCCCCGACAGGAACGTCCCGGTCCAAGTGAACACTGTTCCCGCCATTCGATTGTCCTTCACTTCAATCGCGGGACTTTTCGAAGACGTTTCCGGTGTGGCAAGAGTGCCCATGGTGGACGCGGCTTCGCTCAGCTGGGCGGCCCTTCCGAGCACGTTTTGAAAGCGGGCTTTGATGCGTGGAAGGTTTTCGGGCGCGGCGGCCAGCCATTCCACGGCCGGCCGGCCGAGGTAAGCCACGCTCAGGCCAGCCCCGGTGACCAGAACCCCCACCAACACCAGAGCAGCAAGGGGCGCCGGAAGGTGGCATCGACGCAATCCCCGCATCGGGGAGTTGAGCGTGACCGCAAGCAGGCAGGCCAGAAGGACTGGCAGGACCACGGCCCGGGCCCAATAGGCGAAAACCAGCAGAGACAAAACGATGAAGACCATTCTGGCCGCCATCGCGATTCGGACCGGCGAAAGCAAACCCGGCACCACGTCTGAAGCCGTCGCGCCGTTCTGGCTAGGCGCCGCGGCCGGCAGGGGAGAATGGATGGCGTTTTCCGGGAGCATGAGGGCAGGCGCCGTCCTAGCGCGCGCGATTTTTCCGCAAATTTCCATGCTGCTCGAAGTCATATTGAAAGAGCAGCCCGACGCTGTGCCCGCCTTCGTCGCCGTGATTGCGGACCGCGGTAAATCCATACCCGTAGCGGAGGACGATGCGGAATATCTTGTTGGCGGGAGTAAAGCTTAGCCCGCATCCCGCCCCCGTTTGCCAGGGGTCGGGTTGATCGAAGCCGCGCAGGTAATCGAGCAACGCACTTGCGGCCTCCAGCCGAAACTGCAGCCGATCCTCCAAGCCCAGCGGGAACAGGTAGCTGGCGTGCAGGTGCACAAAACGCTTCGCCGTGAGCTCTTGATAAAAATAGCCGGGCAGGATGAGGGGAAACTCGGCCACCAGCGGCAACACGCCGCCGAGGCGCCAGGCGCTGAAACGATCCGCGTCGCCGGCCCCCCCAGCGGTGGCCGCGAAGGAGATCTTGTGTCCGATGTTGGTCCAGGAATAGTCGAGACCCGCATACGCCCAAAACAAATCGGTGCGCTCGTTCATCCGGCGATCGCGACTGAACCCATAGCCGCCGTCGTTCAACCGCCACTGGCGCTCAGCCCAAACTGAAACTTCGAGGCCGAGATCCGGATAGAGGACCGGCTGCTTTCCGGCCAGGCGCAGGCCCCCGCGGACAAAAGGCATCGGCCGGCCATCCGGCAATTCGAACTGATCTGAGGTATCGCTGGTGCGGGCGAAGGTCGAATACCTCATGCCGCCACGGGCAATTAGACTCAGCGGAACCAGCATCCCCGGATTCAATAGTTGATAAACGCTCAACGAGGCTCCCCCGCCATGGCCGTCGAAGCTCTCCTTCCGGCGATAGTCGCCCTGGCGCACTTCATAATAGTTGTCGGCGTAGGCGCCTCCCGACATTCCGATGCCGACGTCCGTGTAGGGCGAGAGCAGCTGACGAAGGCCCAACTCGCCGTCGAGATACGCCGGCGCGATGGCCAGGCGGAGGGTCGTGTTGGTGCGGATGAATTCCGGGTTGTTGTAATAGTAGTAGGCATAAATGCCTTGGGGGCCCTGGCCGCTGACCGGCTGGTCATAGCCCAGCTGGAGCAAGCTGCGATGATAGGGATCCACCTGAGCCCACGCGGTCCCGGCCCCAAGGAGCAAGAGGCTGGCCAGGGGGACGGAAATCAACCGAAGGCACATGTCGCGTATGGCGAGGCAGCGGATTCGGGCGTCCATGAGATCTCGAGAGGATGAGGCAGCCGAGGCGGCAGGCCGGCAGTTACCGGGCGCAGGTCTTGCCTAACTAATCCGTCGCCCCTGGATGACACGGACCAGGACGACCACAATCGCCACCACCAGCAGGATGTGGATGAATCCGCCCATCGTGTAGGATGACACGAGGCCGAGCAGCCACGCGATAATCAGAATGAGAGCCAGAGTGTAGAGCATAGGTTGTTAGGGTTGGGTTGGGATTGAAACGAATGACCGACCTACCGGCGGGGAATGCTGGCTGGTGAAAGCCACGGTGGCGAATCTAGAGCCCCCACCCGGCAAGGAACGATGCCCATGACATTGGGAGGCATAGCGATCGTGTTTCGCTGGGAGCTCATGGTTGATTACCGTTTCAGTGCGCAGACCGTTCGCCGTTAGGCCGCTTCACTCCCCATGAGCGTCCGGCGTGCCGGAAAAGGCCGTTCCAAAACCGGCGTTTTCCACAGCTTTCGCCCGTCCGCGCCCATACCGCCGTTGCATTCTGCGGCCCCAGACCTCAGGCCCGTTGCAATTTGCAATCTCCAACCCCCGAGACGTCGGCCGGCGGAAGAAACATCCGGGTGATTGCACCACGAGTGCAAATTGCACGATGAGGAACACTTGGAGATTGCGACCTGCATTCCGGTCGGGGTGCGAGCCGAAGGCCAATGGCTGGAAACCCTTAAGCATCAGTTCTCCGAGGCTCCGGCTATTCCGGCATGCGCCTTGCAGAGGGAAGATCAGTTGCGGAACAGCTGCAAAGCCAAACCAAAACCATCAACACAGGATTGTGAAATGAACACGCTACAACTCAAAGGCAACTGGAACATCGTCAAAGGAAAGCTGAAGCAAAAGTATGCCGAACTGACGGATAACGACCTCCAGTACGTTGAAGGCAAGGAGGACGAATTGGTTGGCCGCATTCAGAAGCGGACCGGCAAGACCCGGGAAGAGATCGAAGAGTCCCTCGACGATTGCACCGGCTGCGGCAAGTGAAGTGATTCGCACGGCTTGGTCGTGCCGAAGCATCTGATCGGCCAGGCACGACCCACGCCCCACCTCAGGTTTTACCGTTCTTCGAGACATGAAACCAGCGATTCCGCCCCAGAGGACCCGCTCAAACCGCCCATCGGACCAAGGTTTGGCGGCGAGCGTGTCCCCGGCGGTTCCCCGCCCGAAGCGATCCCGCCAAAAGGAAGGGGCGGCGGCGGGCCAGCCTGCGGCCCGACGCGGGATTGCCCGGTTTCGCCTCGATGCGCCCAGCGCCTTCTCGGTCAAACTCGCCGCCGACTTTACCTCCTGGGACAAGCGACCCATCGATCTTGTCCGTGAGTTCGAAGGGCCTTGGCAGCTGGCGGTGGAATTGCCTCCGGGACCGTATGCCTATCGATTTTTGGTGGATGGCGAGTGGGCTGACGATCCGCAGTGCTGCGATCGCGAGCCTAACGATTTCGGCTCGTTCAACTCCATCATCGTTGTCCTTTGACCACCCGATTTCCATGAATGCGTCGTCCTTCGCTTTCCCCCTGCTGGGACTCGCGTTTGTGGCCGGCGGCGGTTGCCAATCCCCCCCCAAACCGGCAACCGCCGCTACCCATTCTCTCCCGATTCGCGTCAACTGCTACAGCCTTCTCTCCGAACTGCTCAACCAGGAGAAGGAGGTCGACAAGTTGCTCCTGATCAAACTGGAAAGCGCTGAACTGCGGACGCTGATCAAGGCGATCGCGGCGACGGCCAAGGAGGGCACCGCGCAACTCAAGGCGTTCGCCAGTCAGGATCCAGCGCTGAGGTTGGACGAGACCGCCCTCCCGCCTGGCGAGGTGGCGACTCGCGAATCCATCTCCCATGCCGAAACACGCGAGTTGCTGACTCCCTTCAATCCAAATTTCGAACTGCGACTGCTGTTGACCCAATTTCAGTCGCTCTCGTACGCAACCCATCTTGCGAAGATCGCTGCCGAGCACGAGCCCGACGGCGAACGGCGCCGCCGCCTGCTGAATCTGAGCGAACGATTGCAGGAGCTACATGGGCGAACTTTTGCGCTGATTCGCGAACGTCGTTCCATGCGTTCGGCCCGCCCGCCAGCGGGCGCCCCACGCCAGCCGCCGACTTTTAGCACAGAACCCAAAAGCCAAAGCAAAACTCAACCCTCGAACCCCTAGCCGGCCGTCCTCACCCGGAGGGCCGCTCAGATCAACCACAGGAAGAATATGAACAAAGGTGTCGGACTCGCACTCCTCGCGGTCGGGATCACATTGCTGATCTTCGGCCTGAACGCATCGGAATCATTCGGATCTGAAGCCAAGCGTTTCTTCACCGGAACGCCCACGGACAAGTCGATGTGGCTGCTGTTAAGCGGAATTGCCGCAACGACCATTGGCGCGGTGGCGACGCTGCGAAAAGCGTGATGCCGCCGGCACGGCGTTCGCCAGGTTCTCCAAACTTAAACCCATCATCATCCATGAAACTGCAAATCAAGGTCACCCTGTTCGCCCTCGCCGGAATTCTGCTGCTGGGGCTTGCCTCCGGCTGCAAGAACACGGCCAACGGCGCGGGCCGCGACATCGAAAAGATCGGCGAAAAAATTCAGGACAAGACCAACTAAACCGTCTTTCCGGTCCGGTCGGAAGCTTCCTCCGGGCCCACCGATTTCATGAAGACACATTCAGCGATCCACCACCGGCAGGCCGGCGAAGTAAAATGGGGCGTTTTGCTGTGGGCCCTCGGTGTTCCGTTGCCCATTGTGCTCATCGTTTTCCTGCTGCGCGGCTGCTCGTAGCGTGAGCCTCGCCCCCGGCCGGTGCGGCGTGAGGCGTGCGCGTGTCGAAATGAAATACGCAAGCGACAAACAGCGAAGGCTTCGCAAGAAGCTCCAGGAATCAGCACCCGGCTGCCGGCCAACCGAAATCGTCCCGCGCTAGCCTCGCAATTCTCGGCGCTGCGCTCCGTCGTTTTTGCGCTTGATCGAGCCCCCTTCCGCAGGCCTGATTCGGGGATGCCAACCTGCAACGCAGGCCCTCAGGACGCTGAATGGATTCCGCTCCCGCCCGGTGATGCGTTGACGGTTGCCCGCCGAATCACGCACGATCTTCGTTCACCCGCGGGTGCCATCGCCACCCTCGCAGAACTCCTGGCGGAAGAACTACCGGAGCGAAGGTCCGTCCTGGATTCCATTCTGGGATCATCAAAGGAGATCCTCTCCACCGTGGAGCAGACGGCGCTCGCCCTGCGCGCAACCTATTCCCCCCGCCCATCGATTGAGCCGATTGCGATGGGAACTGTCGTTCCGATCGCGGTCGAAACTGTGCAGGCGGCGAATCCGCAGAAGGCAGCCGATCTGAAGCTCCCTGATGATTGGCCGGATGTCTGCGCGGTAGCAGATTGGCTGCAGCGAGTCTGGTCGGTCCTCCTCTCGAATGCCTGGAAGCACGGGGGCCAGAGCATCGAGCTCGGATGGGAGCGCCGGCCCAGCCACTGGGAATTCTGGGTTCGGGACGACGGCCCTGGGTTGTCGCCGGTGCGTTCGACCAATCCTGTTCCCGGGTTTGAAACCTTGCATGCCGCGCCGGAGATTCGTGGCCTCAGCCTGCCCCTGGCCCGGCGACTGATCGAATTGATGGGAGGCTGCCTCACCTACGCCCGTCGGCCGGAAGGCGTCACCGAATTCGCGTTTACCCTGCCGCGTCATCCGGCGGAAGACACGCGGGCAGGCGACGCCCCGGTGCAGGCCCACCCTTCGCCGACGGATCCCGCGCTCCGTCCGGCCGGAGGGCCGGACAACCAACGCATGTCTGCCTTCGACGAGATGGCGATGCTGGTTCGGCGCGTCTTGCGGGTTCCGCTGGTGCAGATCTCGTTCTTGGAAGGGAGCCGGGAAATCTTTCAGAGCAGGGCAGCCGACTCGACGGCACCACCCGAAGTGCAAAACGTTCCACTGAGCCAATCCTTCTGTCGTCAGGTCGTGGAGACGAGCCGCCCGCTGCGGGTAAACGCGGTTGCGCCGCAGGCGGGCCCTGGTAAGTCCCCCATGCTGTTCGACCGCCCCGTCCAGGCCTACCTTGGCGTCCCGATCTTGTCTCCCAACGGCGGCGTCTCGGGCACGTTGTGCGCTGTGTCGGTCCACGACCGCACCTGGTCGGACGAGGAGGTGGAGATCTTGGGAGATTTTTCCCGGCTGATCACCCGCGAGCTGTCCCAGCGGGAGGACCACGGACGCTTGGAATCGGCGCTGCAACGCCAGAGAATTGATCGAAGCCTCAACGATCAGCTCATGCAGCACAGTGCGGACTGCATCAAACTCCTGGATGATCGCGCCCGGCTGCTGGACATGAATGGGCCGGGTCGATGCCTGATGGAGATCGAAGATTTTTCCGCCATCGCCGGGCAGGAATGGATCAACTTCTGGCCCAAGGAGAGCCAAGCCGGCTTGCGCGAGGCGTTGGCCGCTGCGGGGGCCGGTCAGACCGGCCGATATCAGGGCATTTGCCCCACCCTGAAAGGAAACGTCAAGTGGTGGGATGTCAGCGTGACGAGGTTTACCGACGGAGCGGGCCACCCACGGTATCTGTCCATCTCCCGGGATATCACGCGGGAGAAGGAGGCCGACCGAGCCGTGGCGGAAAGCGAGGCGCGCTTCCGCACGATGGCCAACCACATGTCGCAGTTTGCCTGGATGGCGGACAACAACGGATGGGTTTTTTGGTACAACCAACGCTGGCTGGACTACACGGGTCTGCCGATGACGGAAATGCAGGGCTGGGGGTGGCGTACCGTGCATCATCCCGATCATGTCGATCGGGTCGTGGCCAAGATTCGCGGCTGCTTTGACCGCGGTGAGCCCTGGGAAGACACCTTTCCCTTGCGGCGACACGACGGGGAGTTCCGCTGGTTTCTTTCGCGGGCCGTGCCGATCCGGGACGACGCCGGGAAGGTCTTGCAATGGTTCGGCACCAACACGGATATCACGGAGCAAAGGGCGGCGGAGGAGAGTCTGCGCAGAGCCTCCCAAGCCAAGGATCAGTTCATCGCGATCCTTTCCCACGAGCTGCGCACGCCGTTGAATCCCGCCCTGCTGATCGCCAGTGAGGCCGTGACGCGTCAGGATCTTCCCGCGTCCATCCGGGCGGATTTTGAAACCATCCGAGCCAGCGTCGAAATGGAAGCCCGGCTGATCGACGATTTGCTGGATCTAACCCGCCTCCGTCACACCAAACTGGCCCTGGTCCTGGACTCGGTGCCGATCGATCGCGTCTTGTCCGAATGCATCGCGGACGTCCAGCCGTCCGCCGCGCAGAAGGAGTTGAAGCTGTCAACGAGCCTGAGCGCCGGCCCGGTTCTGATTGAGGCGGACGAGCTGCGCCTGCGGCAGGTCTTTGCCAACGTTTTGCGCAACGCGGTCAAATTCACCCCCCGTGCGGGCGAGGTCCACGTGCGCGCGTGCATCACGGCAGGCCGATTCCTGGTTGAGGTGACGGACAATGGAATTGGCATGACCCAGGAAGAACTCCAGCAGGCCTTCCAGCCGTTCGAGCAGGGCCGCCATTCGAGCGGAGCTGGGGCCAGCCCGTTCGGCGGGCTGGGACTCGGATTGGCCATTGCGCAGACGTTTGTGCAACTGCATGGGGGACAAATTCAAATCACGAGCCCCGGCCCTGGCCGGGGCACGACCGTGACCATTGGCATTCCGCTCACGCCGGCGCGAAAACCGCGCACCGGCCCACCCGGGAAAGCCCCGTCCCGCGCAAGGTCGGACAGCGAGCAGCCCTTGCGCATCCTGGTGGTGGAGGATCACGAAGCGACGCGTCTGACCGTGACCATGCTGCTCGAGCGACGCGGCCACACGGTGCGGCCGGCCAGTTCGATCGCTGAAGCTGAAGCCATCGGAGCAGCTGAACCCTTCGACCTGATTCTTTCAGATTTGGGACTGCCGGACGGGCGCGGAGACGAACTCATGCGGCGACTGAGGATTCTCCAACCCGAGCTGCTGGGAGTTGCACTAAGCGGCTATGGGATGGAAGCAGACCTTCAGGCGAGCATCGACGCCGGCTTCAGCCTTCATCTCACCAAGCCTGTCTCGCTGGAGGAATTGGCGCGGGCACTGCGCCGGGTCCAACAGCTGCGCGCGGAACGGACGGGCCCGACTTAATCGCCGACGCGGAGCCGAGCTCAGGTGTTACCAACCGGCGACGTGACACCAATTGTGGAAGACCTCCGGCTCGGACCCGTTTTGGGGTGCCTCGGGATCGATCCGGCGCTCGCCGTCGACGAGGAATGCATAGGGATGATCACCGGGCGGCAGGTGCAGCGCGGTGAACCAAAATCCCGTGCGATTCTGGTCCATTTCGATCGGAGCCTCTTCCCATCCCGTGAACTCGCCGATGAGCTGAACGCGTTGGGCTCCGACAAAGGATGCCGTGAAAATGACGCAGACCCGCTGCTGCGCTGGATGCAGCCAGCTGGTGCGCGTCCTTCGCTTGCCATGGTGGATCTCCACCGGAATCCCCTCAGGATTGGTGGACCAGGCTGAATTGACCTCCAGCGACCGCGGATTCCGCTCGTTGGAGAAGCGCCGGTTGCGTGGAGAGCGATCAAAGGGATAGTTCCTCATGGTCTTCTGTGGTGAAAGCCCAGGCTTCGATCCAAAGCCCATTGGCCGACTCGTTTGAGCAAGGGGATCAGGAGGGAGGTTGAACCTGCACCGGCCATCAAGGCGGGTCGCCGGCGCAAACGACTGCCTGCCCGAAAAAGGAGACTCAACGCCAGCGCGGTCGAACCCCAGCTCAAGAGCCGGGCTCCAAGGTGCGCCGTCTGGCGCTTCACGCTCTCAACGTCGTCCAGCGTGAGCCTGCGCTGCAACTCCGCTTCGGCGACCAGAAGGTTCACGCGGAGTTGGAGGGCGTTTAACTGAGGATGGTCTCGACGCATGCGTGATCCTTTTTCCACTGTTCAACCGACTTTGGGATAAACGGGCAATCGCGCCCCAGACGATTGAGTCGAGCGGCGCACAGCGCGGCGCCCGTGGCGTAGAGCAGCGAAAGAATCAAGAGCCCAAGCCAGGGAGAGTAAGTCCAAAAGGCGACAACGATCAGCGCGCTGACACAGATCGCCGTCAGCAGACCCAGCGCGGCCATACCCAACGCCACCACCGCCATTTGCAGCACCCGGTCGCGCTCCAACTGCAGCTCGAGCGTGAGGAGCTCGAGTCGATTCGAACCGGTGGCAAGCAACCGGCGGACGAGGCGTTTTGCGACGCTCGCCAACGCCGGCGGTGATGGGAGGGCCGAGGCCATGGCAATCCTAGTTTCGACGGCCGATCAGCAAGCCGATCACCGCACCGAGGCCGGCTGCAATGGCGAGGGATTCGTAGGGATGCCGGCGGATGACGACGTCGGTTTTGCGAGCGGTCGCCATGGCGCGGTCCTTGAGCTCACCGTAGGTCTCGCGCACGGATTCCAGGGCGGCCTCAAGTCGGTGGCGGGCTTCGGTGACCTTTTCGTCGGCAATCTCCGAGGTGGCAGCCAACAGCGCGCGTGCTTCGTCAGCGACTGTTTCAGCATCATGGCTCAGAGCGGAGGGCGTTTCGTAGCGGTTCATAACAGTGTTTTCAGTTTTGTTTTCGTGGACTTGGAATTGTTCAACGGACCACTCAGCGATTCTGGGAACCGGATCCACCATCGGCCGATCGGCTCCCCACGTGAGCGGGCATGCCTCACAACTAGCGAAAGGCATGCCAAGCGTTCTCCCGGTCACAGGCTGAAAAACTCACTGGATCGACCGGTGATTTGACGGCGCCTCACGCGTCAGGCAAACCAGAGCGTTGCAACCTGCCGGCCCGAATGCGGTGGCCTTGCGAAATGCATGCCTGAAGTCGAACGATTTTCGGCCAGACAATCGCCGGGGCGTTTTGCCTCGCTCAAGGCAGCCGCAGCTTCGAGTCATCGACCATCATCGACGGCGTGACCCGCACCGCTTTTGCACTTTCAGCGCCCCGACCGAAAGAGCGAGGCCGACAAACGCCACGAAGGCGGCCCTTTCGGGCCGCCTTCGCTCTCTTCAACAGGCGGGAACAGCGGAGCTGATCTCGACGACTCCTCCGTTCCCGCCGGCCCCGCCCCCAAATAGTTCAGCGCTTTGAAAGCCCCAGCACCGCGCGGGATTTTTTCGCCGGCCGCACGCTCCGATTCCGGGCTGGTTGATCCGTCTCCCAGTCGGCGTCACCGAGCGCCTCCTCGTTCTTTCCGTCGAGGGCAAGTTTGGAAAGGGCGGCATCAGCTGCTTTTTCCTCATCGAGGATCTCCTCGAGCAATTCCGCCGCCTCCTCCTGGCCCAAAAGGCTGGCCCATTCATGCAGGCACCCGTAGGAGGCCATTTCGTAGTGCTCAACTTTCTGGGCCGCGGAGATGACCGCGGCATTGATCGCGGGTGAGCCTTTGAAATCCGCGGCGATTTCGTCGCCCTCTTTCAGCAGGCCCACCGTGGCTTCGCAGGTGTTTCCTTTGGGCTTCAAGCCGATCAATTGGAAGACTTGTTCCAGCTTGCGAACGTGACCTTCCGTTTGTTGAAGGTGGGCGAGGATGGCGCGTTTCAGCTGATTGCAGGTAACAACCTTGGCCATCTTGGGGAGGGCTTTGACCAATCGCTTTTCCGCGTCATACATGTCCGCCAGTTCGTCCACGAAGAGGTTTTGGAGTGTTTTCATTCGGTTAGGTGTCGGGGTTGGGGTTGGGATGGAGTTGAGAGGAGGAAAGGCGGCGGTCCCTGGCTTGTTTACCAAACGAACCACCGCCTTAACCGGAACGATTCAGTTGGCCGGCGGCCGTCGGCTTGATCTTCTTGCGAAGGCCTTCGCTGTTCGTCGGCCACGTATTTCATCTCAATACGCGCACCCGTCACGCCTCGGCCTTCGCAAGAATCTGCGGCGCTACCGTCCGCCAACCAACTGAATCGTTCCGGCTGAGGGTTGGCTGAAATCTTCAGGAGCCCGATCGCTTCGCACATTCCGGTCATGCGCACTCCCCAGCATTTGGCGTGCTCGGTCCCTCGATCCGCGAAAAGCCCAGACAAATGGGCCCTTGGCCGATTCCCAGCCGGCTTCGCCCGCGGTTGAGCGCGTGCATTCCGCAGGATGCTTGAACCTGCACCGTGCGCAGTGCACGATCGGCACGGCCCTGGCTACGGCGAAAAAAAAAAAGGCCGCGTGACTGGCACGCGGCCTTTGGTGAAGCGGGCGGCGAGGCGCCTGCCGCTAGAAACCGAGGCGAAGCCCGAGGCGGGCGACTCCGAAATTTCCCGTGCCGTCGGTCATGACATACCGCGCATCGGTAAAGACGCCCAGATTCCGGGTGAATCGGAATTCGAGTCCTGCTCCAGCCTGTCCGAAGCCCGATCCGCTGGGGTCGAACTGATAGCCGCCACCCCCGTAAACGTAGGGCGCCAAATGCAGCGACTCGATCGGGAACCGGAAGATCAGATTCCCGGAGGCATTGTCGACGAAACTGTGCTGAGAGTTTTCCGTGTACGCATCCCCGCCCAGTCCGAGATACCGGGTAAAGAAGTAGTTGCCACCCAGGCCCAAGCCAAGGCGGCCATTGTCCTCCACCCGCCGGCGCGAGATATGATTGATCGTCTCCTGGCCGATGGACACCGAACCAAAAACATCGAGCGAGGTTTCATGGGCCCGAAAAACGAAGTCATTCGTGTGGTCCGCCGTGGCGGGCAAAACTCCGGACATCAAGGCCAGTGCCGCAAGGCCACAGCCGGTCAGGGCGAGCGAGCTTCGATTCAGCTTTTTGCAGTGGATGGGAGATGCAGTTGTTTTCATTCACCGCCACCCTTCGCAGTTTACATGCCGGACGTGCGCTCTGGCCTAACGCCCTGAAAACAGCCTCCCGGCAGGCCGCAAACGAGCGGCGCGGTGCGTTGTGCAATTCAACAGAGTGCGATCTGCAATCCCTGACGGATACGGCCGGTTCCGGCCTGCCTCGTCGGCATCGCAGCCAGCCGATCTGGCCGCGCCTTCCCTGCCCCAACCTAACCAGGGCGCACGGCTACTTGCGATCCGTGCCGAGGCAATAGAGGAACTCGGCCCGTTGATCGCCGCGCACGGCGTGGCGCAGATACACACGATTTCCGCAGATCACCGGCGAGGCATAGGCTTCGTTGCCCAGCTGATTCCTGGCCAGCAGGTGGAAGCCGGCGGGCGAAGCGTCGAAGACAAAGGTCTGTCCTCCGACGTTCGATGCGTATATCCGCCCGTCGACCATCACCGGCGAGGCAAAAAAATCTCCGCCCAACCGTTCCTTCCACAATTCCTCGCCGGTATCGCTCTTCCAGCAAACCGCCAGCCCGGCATCCATCACGGCGTAAAGATGCCCCGCCTTGGCGATCATGGACGGGACATAAACGCGCGCGGTGTTTTGCCACGCGATGGCGCCGGAGCCGTCCGCGACGATGGCGACCGTATGATTTTTCGGATAACCGCCGCTGGCGAAAACCCGGGTTCCATCGGTGACCATGGTGATCACACATTCCTCGGTGGAACCGTTGACCTCCCACAGCTTCCGCCCGGTAAGCGGATCCAGGCTGGTAATCAAGTTGCAACCGGCGAGAACCATCTGCGTGCGACCTGCGGCCTGGATCACCGCGGGAGTCGTGTAGTTCGGCAGTTTCGGGCGAGGCTCGCTCCAAACCTTTCGACCCGTTTTGCGGTCGAGTCCAACCACGGCACCGCCGGCCCGATTATCCGCGGAGACCAGGACGAGTGACTCGTGCAGGACCGGCGACGCGGCAAATCCCTGATGCACGACAAAATCGCAAACCTTGGTTTGCCAAAGCAATTTGCCATTGAGATCCAAGGCGCTGGTGTGCACGGCACCTTGGTTGAGGAAACTAATGTAGAGACGTTCCCCGTCGCAGGCCACCGTCGACGAAGCGGCTGAAGAGTTGGCGTGCTTGCCCGCATCCGCGCCGTCCGCATGAACGGGCGTCTGCCAGACCGTTCGGCCCTGGTCGCGATCGAGGCAGAGAACGGATTGGGATCGCTTCCCGGGATCCGCTGTCGCGAGGTAAATCCGGTCGCCGACAACCGTCGGCGAACCATGGCCCCGCCCGGGGATCGCCGTTTTCCAGAGCACATTCGAAGATTCGCCCCAATGGACGGGCGGAGTCTGCCCGGAGGTCGCAAGCCCATCGCGGGTTGGCCCCCGCCAGTGGGGCCAGTCACGCTGCAGGTCGACCGCTGACGCGCCCACGGCCCGACGATTTGCACCCGCCATCGCCATAAGTAAAGCCATACCAACCAATAGCTTATCAGCGGATCGCTGAATGCCACCACGGCGGGAAAGTGCGGTCGGGAGAGTCTTTGCAAGGGTCAAAGCGTCAGGGTTCACGCCGGCAGTTTGCCTCTGGGAACGTCGGCCTGTCGAGCGACGGATTCGGGCCACCGAAAAGATTTTCGTCAGAAAAATCAGATTTCTTGTTAGATCCGGCCTCCCACGAGGCAATAGGAGAGTGACACCGGTGCTGGAACGTTCGCACCCTAAGGAGAGAGGGGCAGGGAACGCCAACAGAGCGGACAGACGCCAAGGCCTGGCTGGGCTGGGGGGATTAAACCCTCCGGCCCAGCTTTTTTATCACTTATCACGCGGGCACATGGTCCCTCGGTCCCCGGCCCGTCAACGACCCAAAATGTGAACCAGGAGCGGCGCGGCGTCGCGGTAGTCCGGGATGACGACATCGGCACCGACTCCCAGCAAGCGCTCGCGTTTCCAAGGATCCACGCGCCCGGAACCGTTGTTAGCCTCGTCGCTCGCCACCGCCACGGCCAAGCCGCCGGCTTCCTTGGTATTCTGAATCTCCACGTAGCCGTCGCCGAACGAAAGCAGGCGGACCCCGGGTATCTGGTTCTCCCGGAGGATCCGGTCGATCACCATTTTCTTGGAGAAATTCTTGTAGTCGTCCAACGCGCCGTGGATATGCCCGCCGAAATAGTGGTTCACCTGGAGGAGTTCAGCCTCCTGCTTCACGAACTGTTCGTCGGTTCCGCTCGCCAGGTAGAGGTGCAGGCCGCGTTGCTTCAAGTTTTCCAGCAGCGCGCGCGTGCCGTGAACCAGCAGGTCGTCCGGCTTGACCCGACCGGAGACAATGCCGTCCTTGCGCGCCGCGATGCGCAATTCGAGGCGGCGAAGGTATTCGTGTTTATACCAGAGCGGCTCGCGCGGAGTGCCGCCGCGTTCCTTGATCCGGTCTGCCAGCTGGATCATCTGGTAGATCGTCTGCTTCCCATTGAGGCGCATGATGTCGTCGAGGCAAAGCTGGCGGCGCTGCGCCTCGGACTCGCCGGGCAGAGGCGGCAACATCTCGACGAACATCGGCACCATGACTTCCGGCCAGCCCTCCCGAATCAGGGACAGGGTGCCGTCAAAATCAAAAAGCACATGGGAGATCTCAGGGCGTGGCCGAAAGCTGTCGGTGAACTCGACAGTGCCGGCAAAGTGGGGCGCGGGCGCGGAATGCATGACCGGGGAGATAATCCGGGTTCGCCCCGGATTGCAATGCCGAGAAAAGTCTTGGCAGCGTCCGCGCAGTCCGCACCATCATGCTCCATGCACAACGATTTCGCCGTCACCGACCGTCGTCGCTTCCTGCAACTGCTGACCGCGGGCACCGCCGCGCTGACCGCGGCTCCCGCCCTGGCCCAGGCCGCCCAGCCGCGCCGTCGGGGCATCAAGCTGGGTCTCGACAATTTTGCCGTCCGGGCCATGGGCTGGAAGGCGCCGCAACTCATCGACTACGCGGTGAAGCTGAAGACGGACTCGCTCTTCATCACCGACCTCGATGCGTTTGAGAGTTTGGAGGACGCGCCGCTGCAGGAGTTGCGCCGGCGGGCCGCGGATCATGCGCTGCAGATTCAGCTGGGCACCTGGAGCATCTGTCCGACGTCAAAGTCATTCCGAAAGAACCGGGGCACGGCCGAGGAACATCTGGCGCTGGGCATTCGGATGGCCAAAGCGCTGGGCTCGCCCGTCCTGCGGGTGGTGCTGGGTAGCGGCGAGGATCGCAAGACCGACGGGGGAATCGCCGCCCGCATCGAAGACACGGTCAAGGTTTGCCGCGCGCTGCGCAGCCAGGCGGTTGATGCCGGGGTCAAGATCGCCGTTGAGAATCACGCCGGGGACATGCAGGCCCGGGAACTCGTGACGCTGATCGAAGCGGCCGGCAAGGAGTTCGTCGGAGCGAACATGGACTCCGGGAACGCGACCTGGACGATGGAAGATCCCTTGGCGAGCCTCGAAGTTTTGGCGCCTTACGTCCTCACGACCAGCCTGCGGGACTCGGCCGTGTGGGAATCGGCCAATGGCGCCACGGTGCAGTGGACCGCGATGGGCGACGGCAACATCGATTTGAAGGCGTATTTCGATCGGTTCGAGAAACTTTGCCCGGGCGTGCCGGTGCATATTGAGACGATCTCCGGATTCAACCGGGAGATTCCCTTCCTCAAGCCAGGATTTTGGGCGGAATGGCCGGCCATGCGGGCGGCGGATCTGGCCGCATTTGTCGCCCTGGCCAAGCGCGGCAAGGCGCGGGAGACCTGGAAGGCGCCGGCGGGCGTCGACCGGCGCCAGGCGGAACAGGAGTATCAAAAGGCCGAAATCGAGAAGAGCCTGGCCTACTGCAAGGACGTCCTGGGATTGGGTTTGCAGGCGTGAAGACGCAAAGAGCTGTTTGACGCCCCGCGACGGCTTCTCTACGGTCGGCCCCATGCATTCGTGGCGAAGCAAAGCGGTGCTGGTCTTCCTGCTCCTGCTCGGGTTTGCCGGGCGTTGCCCGGCGCCCCTCATCTTCACACCCGGGGAAGGCTGGCGCTATGAGCGACCCGGCGGCGAAGGTTCCTGGGTGCGAACCCGCGCCAAAGACCAGCTGGAGGTGGCGCAGCAGGCTTTCGACGCCAAGAAGTTTGGGGTCGCCCTCAAGGCCGCGCGCCGCACGGTCAACGTCTGGCCCTTCTCCGATTACGCTCCCCAGGCCCAATATCTCATCGGCCGCTGCCACGAAGCGCGCGAGCAGGACGAAGCCGCATTCAAGGCCTATCAAAAGTTGATCGAGCGTTACCCCAAGATCACCCAATACGACGAGGTCATCCTCCGCCAGATGGCCATCGCCAACCGCTTCCTCGCCGGCCAATGGTTCAAAGCTTTCAACACGATCCCGTTCTTCCCGTCGATGGACAAGACGATCAAGCTCTACGAACAGGTCATCAACAATGGCCCCTACAGCGAAGTCGCGCCTCTCGCGCAGATGAACATCGGAAAGGCCCACGAAAAGAAGTTCATCGCCGATTACCCCGAGGCGGCTCGCGCCTATGAAAAGGCCGCGGACAAATACGCCGATCGCAAGGAGGGAGTCGACGCCCTGTTCGAAGTCGGCGAGTCCTACTACAAGCAGGCGTCCAAAGCTGAATACGACCAAAGCGTCGCCGCCCAGTCGATCGCCACCTTCACCGATTTCGTCACGCTCCACCCGACCGACAAACGCGTGCCCAACGCGCAAAAGCGCATCGACACGCTCAAGACCGAACAAGCCCGCGGCAGCTTCGAGATCGCCCGATTCTACGAAAAACGCCGCAAATGGGACGGCGCCCTCGTTTACTACAACGAGGTGCTCCAGAAGGACCCCAATTCAAGCTACGCCGGAGAGGCGCGCCGGAGAATCGATGACATCCGGAAGAGCCATCAGAAGTAGGCCAGGCCGCTCTCTTGCCCTGATCCTCGCGCTCGGAGCGGTTCTCGCCCTGGGTTCGGGTTGCGCAGGTTATCGACTCGGACCCACCAATGGCGCCAAAGCGGGCGCCCGATCCATCCAGGTCAACCCCTTCTTCAATCGGACCATCGAACCGCGCCTGATCGAATCCCTCACCTTCGCCCTCCGAAAACAACTGCAGCAGGACGGAACGTACACCCTGGACACCGACCAGCAGGGCGATCTCATCGTCAGCGGCACCATCCTCAGCTTCGAACGACAGCAGTTGTCCCTGCAGCCCCGGGATGCCCTGACTCCGCGGGACTATCGCCTCACCATGACGGTTCAACTAATCGCCACCGAACGCGCCACCGGACGCGTTGTGCTCGACCACAAGGTGAAGGGTTACTCGGATATTCGCATCGGACCCGACCTTGCCAGCGCGGAACGACAGGCGCTTCCCCTGGTGTCCGAAGATCTCGCACGCAGCGCCGTCGCGTTGCTCGTAGACGGCAGCTGGTAACGCCCCGGGCTCCGCCTCGCCCCGGTCGACGGCGGCGCGCTGGCGACTCGCGTGCCTCCCGGCCAAAGGGCCACGGCACATGAAGCAACCGTCCCGCGGCTCCGTCTGAACTCCATCAATTGCCCGTCCTTACCATGATCAATTGCCCGCGCTTTTCCCTCTGGCTGGTCGCGGCCCTCCCTTTTCTGACGGCCGGCCCGGGCCAATCAGCCGTGACCAACACGCCAGCGGCCGCCGCGGGCAGCCTCAACCGATTCGATCTGGCCGAACGCAAGCAGCGACAGCCCTGGCTCTGGCAGGCACCCCGACCGACGAATCCCCCTTCCGTCCGCGACCGCCGCTGGCCAGCCAGCGCCGAAGACCGTTTTGTCCTCAGCCGGCTCGAGTCCGAAGGACTGCGCCCAGCCCCACCCGCTGACGACCGCACGTGGCTGCGCCGGGTTCACTTCGTCATCACCGGACTGCCGCCCCGCCGCGACGAAATCGAAATGTTTCTGGCCGATCGAACACCGGCCGCACGCGAGCGAGTCGTCGACCGCCTGCTGGCCTCGCCGCACTTCGGCGAGCGTTGGGCGCGGCACTGGATGGACCTGATGCGCTACGCGGAAACGCGCGGACACGAAGGCGATTATCACATCGCGAATGCGTGGCACTATCGCGACTACCTCATCCGCGCGCTGAACGCCGACGTGCCTTACGACCAGTTCCTGACTGAACAGCTGGCCGGCGACCTGATGGCCGCTCCACGCTTCCGCGACGGAAAGGATGGAAATCCGGCGAACGAATCCGTGCTCGGCACGGGCTGGGCCTTTCTCGGCGAGGAAAACCATTCTCCCGTCGACATTCGCCAGGACGAATGCGAGCGGATCGACAACAAGGTCGATGTCTTCAGCAAGACGTTCCTCGGCCTGACCGTTTCGTGCGCGCGTTGCCACGATCACAAATTCGACCCCATCAGCAGCCAGGATTACTACGCGCTGACCGGCTTCATGCTGGGCTCGAGCTTTCGTCAGGTCCGATTCGAGGCGATGGAGAATAACCGTCGACGGGCCGACGAACTGGAGGCTCTCCGGGCCGAACACCTCCCCCGCATCGCGGCGGCCGTCGCTCAATCGCGCGAGCCCGGCCTGCGTCAGCTCGCCATGCATCTGCGGCAGGCGGGTGAGCGTTTGCGCGCGGCACCCGGAACCTCGAACAACGCGAGCGCGGATCCGTGGCTCGTGCACCTGCGTCAGGCAGCCACCAACCAATGGCATCCCCTGCACCGGTTCGCCCAACAGTCGATCGACCGCGCCACCACCAATGGCGCCCCGCCGGCCACAGCTCCGGCCCAGCCACCTTCAGCTTCCGCCGGCCTGCCCATGGGCGCCCGGGTCATTGCGGACTTCGGCCGGCCGGAACACCAGCCGTGGAAGGCGGACGGCGAAGCGTTTGGCCGAGCGCCCGCCCGGCTCGGGGACCGGGTGCTCGGCAGCGATCCAGCAAATCCGATCGCGCGCGTCATGAGTTATGGGGCGGCCCGGCGCGATCTCTTTTGGAACCGGTTGAAGACCGCGCCCGGCAACGAGAATGATTCCGGTCGCCTGGGCGCCACCGCACGCGCCGGGCAGATGATTCGAACGCCCACGTTCACGCTCGAGGATGGGCACGTGCACTATCTCATCCGCGGACGCACGCGGGTCTATGCAGCCGTTGATTCGCATTTGATGAACGAGGGCCCGTTGCACGCGCGCCTGGGCGAGACGTTCGATGGCGGAACCGAGCTTGGCCCACGCTGGGTCACACACGACTTGACCCCATATCGCGGACACCGCACCCACATGGAGTTCGGCCCGGACGGACCCGGCGAGCTGGAAATATTGATGGTCGTCGAATCCGCAGAACGACCCACGTGGCGGCCCGATTCCGGCGTGGTGGAACCCTCGGCGACGAGGCCGTCCCTGGACGATTTCGCCCGGGAAATTCAGCGAGCCGCACTCGCCGCCAACGAACAGCTCGGCCAAGCCAAGCCGGCGCCCGGATGGACGGCCCAGTCCGCCGCGCTTGCAAACTGGATCGCTCAGAACCCGGCTCTGTTCCCGACCGAGCCAAGCCAGGCCGTGACGTCAACCATCGCCGCCTTTCTGAGCGCACAAAGCAACCTCGCCAGTCGCGTGCAGTGGGAATCGCGCACGGCCGTCGCTTGGTTCGACGGCACCGGCGTCGACGAGAATGTCCTGGTCCGCGGCAAACCGTTCAAGCCGGGCGCGCTCGCCCCGCGCAGTCTGCCCGTGGCCTTCCCCGGGGCCAAACCCATCCCCACCGCCGGCTCCAGCGGCCGACTCGAACTGGCCCGTCAGCTCGTCGATCCGGCAAACCCACTCGTCTCCCGCGTGATCGTCAATCGGGTCTGGCATCACGTGTTCGGCCGCGGCCTTGTTCCCACCGTCGACAACTTTGGAGCTCTGGGCGAACGGCCCACGCATCCGGAATTGCTGGATCATCTGGCCTGGCAGTTCGCCCACGACGACGGCTGGTCCGTCAAACGCCTGATTCGTCGGCTGGTTCTGACCCGTGCGTTTGGCCAAAGCAGCCGCCTCGCCGATGCGAAGACGGAGGAACGGGACCCCTCGAACGCCCTGCTGCACCGGATGTCCGTGCGGCGGCTCGAAGGCGAAGTCATCCGTGACGCCTTGCTGACCGTGTCGGGACGGCTCAACCCGGTCGTGGGCGGCCCGCCGATCACCGTGCATCTGACGGAATTTCTCGTCGGGCGCGGGCGCCCGGATCAGAGCGGCCCGCTGGATGGCGACGGACGACGATCGATTTACACCGCCATGCGGCGAAATTTTCTCCCCACGTTGCCGCAAACCTTCGATGCCCCGACGCCCTTCAGCACGGTGGGCCGTCGCAATGTGACCAATGTGCCCGGCCAATCGCTCGCCTTGATGAACGACCCGCTGTTTCACCAACAGGCGCGGGTCTGGATCGAACGTCTCCTGCGCGAGACCAAGGGCGCCGACGATGTCGCCCGCCTTCGTTGGCTGTTCGAGACCGCTTACGGACGCCTGCCCGACAAGGGCGAGATCAAGGCCTGCCGCGAATCCCTGGCCGAACTGCGGGACTTGGAGCAAAAGTCCGGCTCCGATGAAATCGGACCATGGAGCGATCTGGGGCACGCTCTGCTGAACGCGAACGAGTTCATTTACGTGCCATGAATCCTTCCCACGAACCGTCAGGCAGGGCGCGCTCTCCGCAGCGCGCCGGCCATGCGGACAACTTCGACCTCGACCGGGCAGCGGAGCGGAAACATTCGGCCATACCGCTTCGGCGGCGGGCGGCGGAGCGCCCGCCCCATCCGATGGGCCCGGTTCATGCGGCGGTGGCACAAGTTCGAAACTCATGAATGTCTCCCAACCAGACCTCTTCCTGTCACCGGCGATCAACCGGCGAACGATGCTGCGCCAGGCCGCCAACGGTTTCGGGGCGTTGGCCTTGACCGCGCTTTTCGCGCCCGGTGCCGCGCTGGCGGGTGTAGGCGGCACGGCCGCTCCCGCCCCCCGCCGCCCGCTCACACCCAAGTCACCGCATTTTCCCGCTCGCGCCCGCAACGTGATCTTCCTGTTCATGGAAGGCGCCGTCTCGCAGGTCGACAGCTTCGACTACAAGCCCATGCTCGTGAAGTATCACGGGCAGGACCCGCGCAAGGCCATCGGCAAGCTGGAGAAAACCCAGTTCGAAAACATCGGCCAGGTCCTGAAATCGCCGTGGACGTTTCGTCAGCGCGGCCAGTGCGGGACCTGGATCAGCGATCTCTTCCCGCGCGTGGCGGATCAGGCTGACGATCTTTGCGTCATTCGTTCGCTGACCTCGACCTTTCCCGAACACACCAGCGCCAACTACTTCCTGCACAGTGGCACCGGGCTGCAAGGGCGCCCAAGCCTCGGCGCCTGGGTCGCCTACGGCCTCGGCAGTCACAATGATGACCTGCCTGGTTTCGTGGTGCTCAACGGAGGACAAATCCCATCCGGCGGACTCGACAACTTCGGCAGCGGTTTTCTCTCCGCCACGTATCAGGGTTCCCTGCTCAACGCCCGCGGCACACCCCTCGCCAACGTGGTGCCAAGCGAAAAGACTGCCCGTCTGCAACAAACCAAGCAGCGACTCGTCGCACGCCTCAACCAGCGCGGGCTCGAATCGTCCGGCGGCGTCGACGCTCTCGAGTCCGCCATCGCCAACTACGAGCTCGCCGCACGCATGCAGGTCGCCATCCCCGATCTGATGGATCTCGCCGGCGAAACTGAAAGCACCAAGAAGCTCTATGGGCTGGACGCCGCCTTCGAACACACGCGCACCTATGCCCGGCAATGCCTGCTCGCCCGGCGCATGATCGAACGCGGCGTGCGCTTCATCGAGCTGACCATCCCCATGGTCGACGGTTATCAACGGTGGGACGCCCATGGCGGTCTGGTCAAAAACCACGGCGACAACGCCCGCGCCATCGACCAACCCATCGCCGCGCTGATTACCGATTTGAAACAGCGCGGGCTCTTCGACGAAACCCTCATCGTCTGGGCGGGTGAATTCGGCCGCACGCCGTTCGCCCAGGGCAGTGACGGCCGCGATCACAACGAGTTCGGCTTCAGCGTCTGGCTGGCCGGCGGCGGCGTGCGCGGTGGCATGACTTACGGCGAAACGGACGAATGGGGCTACAAGGCCGCCGTCAACAAGCTCGAAATGCACGACCTGCACGCCACCATCCTCCACCTCCTCGGCCTGAATCACGAACAGCTGACGTTCCGCTTCGGCGGCCGCGACATGCGGCTGACCGACGTCGCCGGACACGTGGTCCGGGACATCATCAAGTCCTGAAACGCCTCCCGGATGGTGGGATGACGGAATTGGAATCCGCCTTCCGCCAGTCGTCGTGAGATCACGCGACGGCTCTTGATGATCAGCTCCGTCTCGGTGCGCAGGAGGAACGCTCCGATCTCCAGCATCCACTTCGTGGCCGGCAAGCCCATCGGCACGCCGCACAACTCGCGCAAAATCGCCATCATCTCGCAGTTGGTCACCGGGTTTGGCGCCGCCAGGTTGACGACCCCCGCGATCATCTCGTTCTTGATCAGCCACTCGATGGTCCGACAAAAGTCGTCGCCGTGTATCCACGAGACGTATTGTTGCCCCCCGCCCATCGCTCCTCCCAAGCCCAGGCGGGCGAGCCGTCGGAGCATCGGAAACACGCTGTTCGACCCGTGGCCGAGCACCATGGCCGAACGCAAGGTCACCCGGCGCGTGCCCGGAACATCGGCCGCCTCGAACTCACGTTCCCACGCCGTGGCAATCTCGATCGAAAACGCGTCCTTGGCCGCCGGGTGTGGACCAATCTCGCCGTCTTCCGTCCAGGCCGGACCGTGGTTGTGCCGGTAAATCGTTGCCGTGCTCGCGTTCATCCAGACCGCTGGCGGACGCCGGCAGCGCGCCACCGCCTGGCCGAGGATGCGCGTCGGCCGAATCCGCGAGTCGACCAACCGCCGCCGGTTTCTGGCGTTGTAACGGCAGTTCACGGATACACCGGCCAGATTGATCAACGCGTCGGCTCCGTCCAGGCACTCCGTCCACGGCCCCAGGCTTTCACCATCCCAATGCACGAATTCAGGCCAACCCGCCGAGCCCCCGACTCGCGTGGCGTCCCGGGTCAAGATTCGAACCTCCCAACCGCACAACCGGAAGTGTTCGGACAATACCTCGCCCAGAAAGCCGCTGCCGCCAGCGAGGACCAGACGTCGACCGCGTGGATTTGTGTTTGTCGTCGTCATGGGAGCTCCAGGAAGACTCGAGCGCGTTTGGGATTCGTTCGGGGCGGCGGCGCCGTCGCGACCGGTCCCTGGTTGGCCCGGGCGCGTTGATCGCGCCGAGGACAGATCGTTAGGCGTTTCCACAGGCGCATGCCGGTGACCCACAAGGCAAACACCCCGGCATTCATAGCGCACCTCCCTTGAGCCCCACATACGCGTAGACTCCCAGCAGATAGAGGAAGACGCCGTTGAGCCCGGCATAGCCAAGCCGCAGCCAGGTGTTTCGCAGATAGGGGCGGACATCGAACACGAACGCAGCCGTCCCAAGGCGAACCGCCCAAAACACCGCCATGAACAGCGCAAGCCCGCGGGCCACGGGTTCACCCGCAGCCATCGGCCCGGCATAGAGAAAGGTCATGACACCGAACGCGCCCAGGACAAGGGCGATGAAACCGAAGTAGACATAGAACAAGCGCCGGATGAACTCGGGCAGCGGCGCGAGGTGGGAAACCAGCCCTACCGTTCGCGGCATCGTGGCGCCCGCCCAGAATAATCCGAGGTGCAGGACGGCGGCGATTTGCAGGAGCAGAACGACCATGGGCATTTTCATAATGACTCTCAGGTTGCGCCGATGGCATCGAGCATCGGCAGGATGACGTGACGGACGAACACGGGAGGAAAGAGCAGCCCCAGCGGCCCCACGACGACGGCCAGAGCGAAGGCCCGGCCGCGCCAGCCCGAGCCCAGCCCTAAGAGGCGGCCGGCGAAACTGCGTTCGAACCACAAGGCCAGCCCCTGGATCAGGAAGTAGAGTGTGGGACACCCATAGCCCCCTCCCGCCGGAACCGAGATCACCAAATCGTGAACTCCCCCGGACACCAGGAACACGCCCAGCAACGCCGGCGCCGCCCCGAGCCTGGTTAAGAGCGGACGGTGAATGAACCGCAGCACCAAGGCATGAAACGCTCGATTCCAACGAGCACTCCAAAAGTTCCCCACCGAGGTCGCCCGAGTCGGGGCATTCATCAGCGTTCTCACGGGATAGCCCCATCGCCGCCAAGCGTGGGCGAGCAGATCGAAGAGACCGAAATGCAGGATGAGAATGATCCCGATCATACCCAGCCAACCCGCCAGCAGCGGCCTGGAATCCACCCAACGCGGAGGCCCCACCCACAGCAGGACCAACCCCACTCCAATCCGCACCAGCGGCAAAATCATCGAAGCCCACCCCATCGGCCTGCGGGTCACCGCGGTCCGGGTAAATTCCCGCGGTTCCATGCCCACCCAGGCGAACAGATAACCCAGCTGTTCCCACCGCCTCAGCTTGAGCCCCGCACGACCCGCAGAACGCAGTGTCAGCCACTTGCAGCCGGCAAAAATGGCGATGGCCAGCAGCCACATGAAAACCCAGGGCGCCAGATTCGCCCTGACGAACAACACCAACGCCGGCAGAACCAACAACGGCAAGACATCCAGTGCGGCCACGCGGGTCTCGTCGCCAGCCGCCCCTCGGGAAGGCAACTCCACCCGGCACGCCCCGGCCAGACAATGCCGACGCGCCGCGATCCAGTCGTAGCCTCGACGCAGCATCGGAGTGAAACCGGGCACCGCCGCGAGCCACGCCAACGGCCGGGACCAGGCCCGGGCTCGAGCTATTTCCACGAAGGCATCCGCGCCGGCGTAGGACCGGCCATCCGCGGTCAACAGGTGCATGCGCTCCAGCAGCGCGGCCCGCGTCACCCCCAAACGCTCCTCTGTGCCCGGGGTCTGCAGTGGGAGCGCTTCATAGCCGGTGTGCCTGAGCAACTCTCCCCACCGGCGAATCAGTCCGCGGCACCAAGCGCACTCGGCGTCGTAGAACAGCCAGCCGGCAGGGGCGGGTTGATCTGCTCGATCCGACCGATCCGACCGATCGGTCGGATCATCCATTGGCGTTGGAGGGACTTGTTTCACAGCACACCCCACAGCTCAAGCGTCTCCCAGACCGAGCAGCTTACGCACCTTGCCGCCCAGCTTGACGAAGCGCGTCAGCGCGCTGGTCGGCCACTGGCGCAGCTGCGCGTACCAGGCGGTGGTCACCTCGAAAAACGACGCCAGATCCCGCAGGCGCTGCTCGGTGTATTTATCCGTGCCTTCGTCCTTCTCAGCCTCGGAGATGCATCCGCGCAGCATGGTCAGCGTCGGATCAATCTCGCGCCGCTTGCGCTCGTCGAGCACGACCCGGAACATGTCCCAGACTTCCTTCATCGACTCGAAATGATCCCGTTTGTCGCCCAGCACGTGCACCCGCCGGACGATGCCCCAGCCCTGCAGCTCGCGCAGGCTGTTGCTGACATTCGATCGCGCCACGCTCAGCGTCTCCTGGATCTGCTCCGCATGCAGCGGGTGCGGGGAGATGAACAGCAACGCATGCACCTGCGCCACCGTCCGGTTGATGCCCCACCGCGTCCCCATTTCCCCCCAATGCAACACAAACTTCTGCTGCACCGGACTCAGCTTAGGCGTCGTATTCGCAATTTCTGTCATGACAGAAATTACTGCTAGGCTGAGACCGACGCAAGCACCCAGGTTAACTGTCGCGGCAAGCAGTTGATGGTCAGGGAGAAAATCCCTTCCGGCGGATCGTCACAACATTTGCCGGGCCGGCGTTGGCCCGTTATAACGGCCGCGTGCCGAACACCGCCCAGCCTCTCCCGACAACCGCCTTCCGCTGGCTCCCGTCCGGACGGGAAGCATTTCCCGCGATGCTGGCGGCCATCGACGAGGCTCGGCGATCGGTTCGGCTGGAGATGTACATCTATTCCGGCGAGGCCATCGGCCAGCGATTCCGGGAAGCGCTCGTGCGGGCCGCGCAGCGCGGAGTCCGCGTGCGGGTCATGGTCGATGCGTTTGGATCCATCGCGTTGCCCGGCGGTTTCTGGAAGCCGCTGACGGACGTGGGCGGGGAGTTTCAGTGGTTCAACCCGCTGAAGCTAGGGCGCATCTCCTATCGAAACCACCGGAAGCTGCTGGTGTGCGACGATGGGATCGCGGTTTTCGGCGGGTTGAACATAGCGCCGGAGTATGACGGCGATGGAGTTCAATCCGGCTGGCGCGACCTGGCGATGCGGGCGGAAGGCTTGCTGGCGGCGGAGTTGGGAGAGGCATTCGACGGATCCTGGGAGCTGGCCCGCACCGAGCACCGGGCGCTGCTCCGCTTTCGCCGCACTCGCGCGCGCTCGACCAAGTCGTCATCGTCCTGGCGCATCCTGCTGGGAGGCCCGGGTCTGGGCTACAACTACATGAAGCGAACCCTTGCCGGCGATCTGGCGATCGCGCGGCGGGTTCAGATCTTGTGCGCCTATTTTCTGCCGACGTGGCGGCTGCGGCGCGAGTTGCTCCGCGTGATCAAACGGGGCGGCACGGTGGATCTCATCCTCGCTGGCAAATCCGACGTTCGCCTCTCCCAGCTGGCCAGCCACCGGCTCTACCGACTCCTGCTCAAAAGCGGCGTGAAGATTCACGAATATCAGCCCCAGATTCTGCATGCCAAGCTGTTCATCATCGATGACCAGGCCTATGTGGGCTCGTCGAACCTGGACACCCGCAGCCTGAACATCAACTACGAGTTGCTCGTGCGAATCGTCGATCCAGCGGTCGTGGCCGAAGCGCGGGCGATGTTCAACGACGCGTTGCAGCACAGCCAGACAATCGAGCCGGTGGCCTGGCGCAAGTCCCGTTCGATCTGGACCAAGTTGATGGAGGATTTCGCCTATTTTTTCCTCGCCCGCGTCGACCCTTACATCGCCGGCACCCGACGACCGCTGGCCAAGGACAACCGTTAACCGGTGGTGGACGACAAGGGAGAACCCTCCACCGGAGACTTCCCAACACCAGCTCAGCCAGGCATGCTCGAACCATGAACCATCCGTCGATCCCTTCGCACTGGCTGCGTCGTAATTCCTGGCCAATCATCGCGGCAGGAATCCTCTCTGCCACATCGCCCTGCCTCCGGGCAGACTGGCCCACCTGGCGCGGTCCCGGCGGCACCGGCAGCCTCGTCTCGGGCGGCGCCTTCCCGGAACGCTGGCAGGCGGACGCAATCGCCTGGAAAGTCGCGCTCCCCGGCAAAGGCGGCTCGACGCCCGCCGTCTGGAAGGATCAAATCTTCGTCACCACCCCGGCCGACGGCGAGGACGCCGTGGCGTCGTTCGACCTTTCCGGCCGGCGCCTCTGGCAAACCAAGCTCGGAGCCGAAAGCCCGCCCAAACACCGCACGCTGGGCTCGAGTTGCAATGCCTCGCCCGTCACGGATGGGAAAGGTTTGTTCGTCTATTTCCGCAGCGGCCGGCTGGTGGCACTCGGCCTCGATGGCTCGGTGCGCTGGAAGTTGAACCTGGCGGAGAAATTCGGGCCCGACAACCTGTTCTGGGATCAGGGCACCTCCCCGGCGCTGACGGATGCGCACGTGATCGTCGCGCGCCTGCATGGCGGCGATTCCTGGGTGGCAGGTTTCGACAAGGCCACCGGCGATCTGAAGTGGAAGGTGGCGCGCAATTTCAAGGCCCCAAACGAAAATGACAATGGCTACAGCACACCCGTGTTCTTCCAACACACCGGTCGCCCCGCGTTTCTGCTCTGGGGCGCGGATCATCTGACGGCCCACGCCGCCGAGGACGGAAAACTGCTCTGGACCTGCGGCGGCTTCAATCCCGACGGCACGGGCTACTGGCCGGCCATCGCCTCGCCAGTGGTTCACGGCAATCTCGCGATCGTTCCGGTCGGACGCGACGACCGGCCCGGGCAGGCCCGCCTACACGCCATCCGGCTAAACGGCTCCGGCGAAGTCACGGCCACCCATCGGGCCTGGAAACGCGAGGATGTCGGCGTCTTTGTGACCACGCCCGCCGAACACAATGGATCGATCTATCTCCTGCGCCACCGCGGAGAGATCGTCTGCCTCGATCCCCAGACCGGACGGACCCGCTGGGCCGAAGCCTTGCCGCGCGGGACTTCGAGCTTCTACGCCTCGCCCGTCATCGCCAATGGCCTGCTTTACGCCGCGCGCGAAGACGGCGTGGTCTTTACGGCCCGGGTGGGTGACAAACTGGAATTGCTGGGAGAAACCCCCATGGGCGAGCGGATCGTGGCCTCTCCTGCCCTCGCCGCCGGCCGCCTGCTGCTGCGCGGGGACAAACATTTGTTCTGCGTGAGCGCGTCAGCCCCAGCTCCAAAATAGAGCTCCACCGGTCCGCAGGATGAACCTTCCACCTCGTTCCGCGCCCGGCCCGACCGGTGTCGCCACGGCGCGAATGTCAGCCCGGCGCTCCCGGGCATCCGCAAGCTCCCTCCTGGACCTCCTGATTCTCCTGCTCGTCCTGGCCCCGACTTGCACTCGCGCGGCCGATCGGCCGAACATCGTCTGGATTCTCGTCGACGACATGTCGCCGAATTTCTCCTGCTACGGTGAAACGGTGATCAAGACGCCGAACGTCGATCGCCTCGCCGCCGAGGGCACCCGGTTCAGCCGGGCGTTTGTCACCGGTCCAATCTGTTCGATCAGCCGATCGGCCCTGTTGACCGGCTGTTATCAGACCGCAATCCGGTGCCAGAACCATCGGAGTGGTTCGGAGAAATATCCCATCCACCTGCCCGCCGGCATGCAGACCGTTCCCGAACGGTTAAAGGCCACCGGCTACCACACCAGCAACCTGACCCTCGACGACTTTCTGCGCAGCAGCGGACGCGTGAAGATCGCGAAGACAGACTACAACTTCGTTTGGGACCCGGCGACGACCTATGACACCAACCATTGGGCGCAGCGCCGGGCCGGCCAGCCGTTCTTCGTCCAGATTCAGCTCAACGGCGGCAAGAACCGCGGCCAAAAACCCGGCCCGGCTTGGCCAACCAGAGTGACCTCCACCCTGGGCAGCGCCACCTCCACCAACAGTGTGCGCCTCCCGCCGTATCTTCCGGAGGACGACACCATCCGCAGCGACTGGGCTCAGTATCTCGACTGCGTGCGTTACACCGATTGGGAGGTGGGCCGCATCGTCCAAAAGTTACAGGAGGCCGGGGAGCTCGACCGCACGGTTATTGTCTTCTGGACCGATCACGGCATCAGCCACGTGCGAAACAAGCAATTCCTCTACGACGGTGGATTGCACGTGCCGCTGATTCTGCGCGGACCCGGCATCGCTGCCGGTCGGATACGCAACGAACTTGTCGAACACATCGACATCGCCGCCGTCACCATCGCCTTGGCGGGCTTGCCTGTCCCGTCCGACGTGCAGGCCAGGAACATCCTTGCGCCCGAGACCCGGCCGCGTCCCTATGTGTTCGCCGCCCGCGACCGGGCCGACGAAACAGTCGACCGCATCCGCTCGGTGCGCAGCGAACGATTCAAATACATCCGCAACTTCTATCCTGACCGCCCGTACCTGCAGCCGAACCGATACAAGGACGACAAGGCCATCGTTCAAGCCATGCGCCGCCTGCACGCCGAGGGAAAGCTCAACCGCGACCAAGCTTTGATCCTGGCTGAATCCCGTCCGCCGGAGGAGTTCTACGATCTCGCCAAGGATCCGCACGAACTGCACAATCTGGCCGACCAGCCGGCCAGCGCCTCCGCTCTGGCCGAGCATCGTCAGGCGTTGATGGAATGGATGGCCCGCACCACTGACCACGGACGCAGCGCTGAACCGGACGAGGTTTATCTGAACTACATCTACGACGACCGGCCCGAAGGCGGTCGTGGCCATCGCAACGACACCTTTGATCGGAACGTGCAGCTGATGCGTCGTTGGGCCACCGAAAGACCAATGCGTCCATGACCACGAATCCATTGAGCCGCCGACGCTTCATCGCCGCGACCGCCACCACCGGAGCCGCCTTCCTGGCCAGCCCGCTGGCAGCTCAAGAAGCAGCGCCGTTCAAAGCCGCGGTCATTGGCCACACCGGCCGTGGAGACTACGGGCATGGGCTGGACGAGATCTTCCAGCATCGCCCGGGCATCACGCTGGTCGCCGTGGCCGATCCTGACGCCGATGGACGCGCCCGCGCCGTGGCGAAACTGCGCCCGGCCCGGGACTATGCAGACTATCGGGAAATGCTCGAACGCGAACGTCCAGGGCTGGTGAGCGTCGCCCCGCGCCACGCGGATCAGCATCGCGACATGGTGCTGGCCGCCTTGCGGGCGGGCGCTCACGTCTATTGTGAGAAGCCGTTCACCACCACGCCCGCCGAGGCCGACGAACTCCTGGCCGAGGCGGATCAACGCCAGCTCCGCATCGCCGTTGCGCACCAGATGCGCCTGGCACCGGATGTCGTTCGGCTCAAAGCGGCGATCGCAGACGGACTCATCGGCCGGCTGGTGGAAATGCGCGGGTATGGCAAACAGGACGCCCGCGCCGGCGGCGAAGACACCATGGTGCTGGGCACTCACGTCTTCGACTTGATGCGGTTGTTCGCCGGGGATCCAATTTCGTGCACGGCGTCCGTGCTCTGGCAGGGCCGCCCGATTACCCGCGCCGATGCCCGTCGGGTGAAGGACGACGTCGGTTGGGTGGCGGGCGACGAGGTCATGGCGACGTTTGCCTTTCCGCAAGGGGTGCAGGCGTCGTTCGACAGCCGCGCCGCCCTGCGCGAAACCGTGGGCGCCTGGGGGCTTGAGCTGGTTGGCAGCCGCGGTGTCGCGCGGATCAATGCCAACATCCCGCCGTCCATCTTCATCCGGTCGAACGTCGCCTGGACCAACCAGGGACGCGCGGACGGCTGGAAGCCGTTCGCCTCTGAGGCGGAGCCCGCCGGCACCCGGTCGCCTTTCGCGGTGGCCAACGGCCGGGTCGTGGACGACTGGTTGCGTTCGATCGCCAGCCGCACCGGTGCGGCGTGCAGCGGACGCAATGGCGCGTGGGCGGTGGAAATGGTGATGAGCATCCATGAATCCGCTTTGTCCGGTCGCCGCGTTTCCTTTCCATTGAGCCGGCGAACCCATCCCCTGCTCTAGCCTGAATTTCTCCTGCTCAGGTAGGGCGCGCACTCCGCAGCACACCGCGAAACACAATGACGACAGAGTTTGGCGGCGGGCGACGGAGCGCCCGCCCTACCTGCCGTTTTCCGCACAAAGTGTAGCTGTTTCAAGCTGCGCATGAATTATCCAGGCTAGCCCCGCTGAGCGAACAGCTCTTCATCTTTCCTTAAGGACGGCCGCGCCATATTCCTCGTGGCCCACCCAACCGGGTCGGTGTAGAAGATCGCCATGAGGATTTTGGTCGTGGAAGACGAGCCGGATTTGCTGCGCAGCCTCGCCCAGGCGTTGCGGGAGGAAGGCTATGCCGTTGACCCGGCGGCTGACGGACAGGACGGCCTTTACAAGGCGGAGAGCTGGGACTACGACGCCATCGTGCTTGACGTCATGTTGCCGAAGCTGGACGGCTGGCAGCTGTTGCAACGACTGCGCCAGAAAAAAAAGACTCCCGTGCTGATGTTGACCGCCCGGGATCGAAGCGTGGATCGAGTGAAGGGACTGGACATCGGGGCGGACGATTACCTGATCAAGCCTTTCGATCTGCCGGAATTGCTCGCACGCCTGCGCGCCTTGATTCGGCGCACCACGCAGCAAACCCAGTCACGCATCGTGTTGGGCGACGTGGAAATCGATCTCGCGGCGCGCCGGCTGACCCGCCACGGCCGGGAGATTGTGCTGACCGCCCGGGAATATTCGCTGGTCGAATACCTGGCCTTGCACCGCGGTGAAGTCATCAGCCGAACGGCCCTCTACGAACACTTGTTCGACGAAAACGACAGCACCCTGTCGAACCTGCTCGACGTGCACGTCTCCAACATCCGAAAGAAAATCGGCGCGGAGTTCATCGTGACCCGGCGCGGGCTGGGCTACGCCATCGAAAGGTGAGCATGCGTCTTTTTCCACGATCGATCCGCTGGCGGCTGCAACTTTGGTACGGGCTCATTCTCTTCCTGGTGCTGGCCGGATTCGGTTTCACCGCGGATCGCCTGGAGCGCGGACGGCAGCTGCGTCGGATTGATCAGGAACTGCACCAGCGCATCTCAGTCCTGGCCACTGCCCTGCGGCCGCCGCCGCGCGAGCCCGGCGGACCGGGCGGACCGGGCGGACCTGGGGGGCCTCCGCCTGGGACCGGGCTCGGCGCTGGACCTGGCTGGCGACGACCGGGCCGAAGCCTCGAAGCGGAGCTGGCCCCCGGAGCGGACCTCAGCGCGCCGGAACGCGACCGGGACCGAAGTCGAGATCGGGACAAGGACCGCGCCGCGGGCTTCGAGCCGGGGCATCGTCCGGGTCCGGGCTTTTTGCGGCGGGAATTGCGTCTGGCCCCGGAGGACGCGGGCTTGTTTGATCGTGGCGACGTGAGCCCGTTCTACTACGCGATCTGGATGTGGGACGGGCGCCTGCACAGTCATTCCAGCACTGCGCCGTTGCCCATGAACCCGCCGGAACGCCCCGGCCCAGGCGCCTTTCCTTCAGCCCGAACCCGCGGAGACTTGCGGGAAGCCTATGTATTTGGTGGCCCGGGCGACTGCATTCTGGTGGGGCGCTCCATCGCGGCGGATGAGGTGGACATGAACCGGCGGGCAGCATGGTTGTTGGCCACCGGCTTGGCCGTGATGACCTTGGGGCTGGCGGGCGGCTGGTGGTTGGCTACAAAAGCGATCCGGCCGGTTGAACTCATCGGCGCCACCGCCGAACGAATCTCGGGTGGGGATCTGTCCCAGCGCATTAATCTCGCGGAGACCGAGAGCGAGCTCGGCCGTCTGGCCGGTGTCTTGAACTCGACGTTTGCCCGGCTGGAATCTGCCTTCTCGCAACAGGCCCGTTTCACCTCCGACGCGGCGCATGAATTGCGTACGCCCGTGACGGTGCTCTTGACCCAAACCCAGATGGCTCTGGCGCGGGAACGTTCGACCGGCGAATACCGTGAAACCTTGGAAGCCTGTCAGCGAGCAGCCCAAAGAATGCGTCGGTTGATTGAATCGTTGCTGGCGTTGACGCGCCTGGAAGGGGGGCGCGAGCCGCTGGCGCGGGCGCCGTTCGACCTCGCGGTCACCGCCCGGGAATGTGCCGACCTGGTCCGGCCACTGGCCAGTCCACGAAAGATCGAGATCGAAGTCGACCTGCCCGAGCTTCCGTGCCACGGCGACCCGGACGGCTTGATGCAAGTGCTGACCAATTTGTTGACCAACGCGATTCAATACAACCGCGATGGAGGCCAGGTCCGCCTGCACGGGCGTCGACTGGACGGGCAGGTGGAAATCTCCGTGACCGACACCGGGCCCGGTATCGCGCCCGAGGACCGGCCCCATGTCTTCGATCGATTCTACCGGGCGGATGCTTCCCGCACCGGCGCCAACAATGCCGGGCTCGGCCTGGCCATTTCCAAGGCGATCGTCGATCGCCACGGCGGAACGATCGATTGCGAGTCCCCGCCAGGCTCCGGCGCGACGTTCACCGTGCGAATTCCCGACGCCGCGTGAGCACGGGCTCGGCAGGAACCGATCGGCGGAAAGAGTTCTGACCTCCTCCGCGCTCTCTGCGCCCTCCTCGGTTAGAAATTGCCAGCCTAGGGCGTGACGCATGCCTCCGCGGATGTCTTCTCCCAAATCTGCGTTCATCGGCGTCCATCGGCGGTTTTAAATTTCAGTCCTTCTGATCCCGGCTTCTCCCCTCGACGGATCGGTCTCGCTTCGGGTAGAACGCGGGCCTGATGGAAACGCTGGCCACCGTTCTGTTCGCCATCGCCGTGCTGCACACGTTTGCGGTCAAGCGATTCGCGCAGTGGGCGCACCACTGTCGCCCGGGCTCCGTGCAGGCGCATCTGCTCCATTTTCTGGCCGAAACCGAGGTTGTCTTTGGCCTCTGGGCTTCCGCTCTCTTCCTCGGTATCGCCGCGTTGAAGGCGTCATTTTCTGAGGCCATCAAGTATGTCGAGAGTCTCAATTTCACCGAGCCAAAATTCGTGCTGGTCGTCATGGTGGTGGCCGCCACGCGCCCGATTGTGCGCCTTGCCGAGGCGATTATCGAGGGCGCAGCCCGGTTGCTGCCCCTGCCGGGCTCGTTGCCGTTTTACTGCGCTGCGTTGACGCTGGGGCCGCTGCTGGGCTCGTTCATCACGGAGCCGGCGGCGATGACCCTGCTGGCGCTCGTGCTTAAACGTCGTTACTTCGATCGGGGCATCAGTTCAAAGCTGGCCTATGCCACGCTCGGCTTGTTGTTCGTGAACGTCTCCATCGGCGGCACCTTGACCCATTTCGCAGCGCCGCCAGTCTTGATGGTGGCCGCCAAATGGAACTGGGACACCTCATTCATGCTGGCCCATTTTGGCTGGCGCGCCGCCGCCAGCTGCGCCGTCTCCACCGCGCTTATCGCCCTCAGCTTCCGCCGCGAGTTGGGCTCCCTCGCCAACGAACCGGCCACGGGCAACCGGGTGCCGGTTTGGCTGACCACGACGCATGTGGCGTTTCTCGCGATGGTCGTCGCGTTCGCCCATCATCCAGACGTGTTCTTTGGCGTACTGGTTCTATTTCTGGGCGTGGTGACAGCGACGCCCGAACATCAGGATGAACTGAAGCTGCGCGAGGGATTGCTGGTGGGCTTTTTCCTGGCGGGCCTCGTCATGCTGGGTTCACTGCAGGCCTATTGGCTGAAGCCGCTCATCGAAAGACTGACCGGCAACGCGCTGTTTTTCGGCGCGACCGGATTGACAGCTCTGACGGATAACGCGGCCCTGACCTATCTGGGTTCGCTGGTGGAAGGCATCTCCGACGAACTCAAGTATGCGCTCGTGGCCGGGGCGGTCACCGGAGGCGGGTTGACGGTCATCGCGAATGCGCCAAATCCAGCCGGCGTGGGGATATTGCAAGGATCGAAGGTTTTCGCGGGGAATGGCATCAGCCCTCTGGGCTTGCTACTCGGCGCGTTGGGCCCCACCTCGATCGCCATCGTCTTTTTCTGGTTGCTGCGTTAGTCGGGAACGGGCGGGAATTGAGTCGATTTGAGTCCATTTGAGACCTATGAAATACACCTACGAAGAGCTGGCCAAGATGATCGATCATTCGCTCCTGCATCCGACAATGACAGACCAGGAGTTGGAGGACGGCTGCCGACTGGCCGCCCGCTACGGTGTCGCCTCGGTTTGCATCAAGCCTTACGCCGTTCGACGGGCCGCCGAACTGCTCCACGGCAGCGGCGTGTTCGTGGGTGCAGTCATCGGTTTTCCCCACGGCAACTCCGCCACCGAATCGAAGCGTTACGAGACGGAGCTGGCCTGTCGTGACGGCGCCGTTGAGATCGACATGGTCATCAACATCGGCAAGGCTCTCGGAGGCGACTGGGCCTACGTCGAGCACGACGTCAAAGTCGTCTGCGACGAAGCTCACCGGCACGGCGCCCGAGTCAAAGTGATTTTTGAGAACGAATACCTGGCCAAGGGCGGCGCGGGTTTGGCCAGCGACGATTTCAAGCGGCGCCTTTGTCAGCTCTGCGAACGGGCCGGGGCCGACTGGGTGAAAACCTCAAGCGGCTACGGCTTCGTCAAGCAGCCGGACGGCAGCTACAACTACCAGGGCGCCACTGAGCACGATCTCGCCCTCATGCGCGCCAGCGTGTCCGCGAAGGTCCAAGTGAAGGCGGCCGGTGGCGTGCGGGATCTGGACGGCCTGATCAAGGTGCGGGATCTCGGGGCCACCCGTTGCGGGGCCACCGCCACCGCCGCCATGATGGACGAGTATCGCCGGCGCGAAGCGGCCGAGAAGGCGGGCCAGAAGGTGGCCGGATCGTCGGCCAGCCTCGGGGCTGGTGGTTATTGAGGCGGGATGCGCAGACTGCTGAACCACGGATGAACAAATCCACCTCTGGGAGCGCCGGCATCATGCCGGCAAACCTTTCGTCCCACCGGCCACCGACTTGCCGCTGGAAGCCAGCGCTCTCATCTCGAAAACGGATTAACATCATGCATGCGTATCTGACCGTCGCGTTAACGATGGCGGCATTGACGGCCGGAGCGGCCGACGTCGACTGGCCGGTTTATCTCGGCGACAAAGCCAGCAGCCATTTCTCCGCGCTGAAACAAATCCACCGCCGCAACGTCAGCCGGTTGGAAGTCGCCTGGGTTTATCGCGCCGGCGGCGTCGACCGTCAAAACCGTTCCCAGATCCAGTGTAACCCCCTCATCATCGACGGAGTTCTTTACGGCACCACTCCGGATTCCCAATTGTTCGCGTTGTCCGCTGACACCGGCCAGGAGCGCTGGCGATTCAATCCGTCGTCCGTGCCCGGCCTAACCAAGGGCGGCGTCAATCGCGGGCTGGTTTATTGGGCGGACGGCCGCGATCGCCGCATCCTCTATGGCAACGATCATTTTCTCCACGCCATCGACGCCGACACCGGTCGGCGGGTGGCGGGTTTTGGCGACGGCGGAGCCATCGATCTCAAGCGCGATTTGGGGCGCGACGTTTCCGGTCTCACCCTGAACTCGACCACGCCTGGTGTCATCTTCGGCGATTTGCTGATCATGGGCATGCGACTGGGCGAAGGGCCGGCCCCGGCCGCTCCGGGCCACATCCGCGCCTACAACGTGCGCACCGGCCGGCTCGTGTGGCGATTCAACACCATCCCGGAACCCGGCGAGTTCGGTCACGAAACCTGGCCCCCCAATGCCTACCGCTACGTCGGTGGCGGAAACGTCTGGACCGGCTTTGCCCTCGATGAAAAGCGCGGGCTGGTTTTCTGCCCGACGGGCTCGGCCGCCTACGATTTCTGGGGCGGCAATCGTCTGGGCGAGAATCTGTTCGCCAACTGCCTGATCGCACTGGATGCCCGCACGGGACGCCGCGTATGGCATCGGCAGATTGTGCACCATGATCTTTGGGACAAGGATTTGCCGGCGCCGCCCAACCTGCTGACCGTCCAACGTGACGGAAGGAAGCTCGACGCCGTCGCGCAAGTTACGAAGTCCGGCCATGTCTTTGTCTTTAACCGCGAAACCGGCGAGCCGCTGTTCCCGATGCGCGAGGTGCCCGTGCCGCGATCGGATTTGCAGGGCGAAGCGGCGTGGCCCACGCAGCCGTTGCCCGTCAAACCCGCTCCGTTTTCGCGCCAGTTGTTGACCTATGATGAGCTGACCGATCTGTCGCCCGAAGCGCATCGGCAGGCCCTGGATCGCTTCGCCAAACTGCGACCGCACACGCCGTATCTCCCGCCCAGCCGTGAAGGCACGATCATCTTTCCCGGTTTCGACGGCGGTGCGGAATGGGGCGGTGCCGCCACCGATCCCGACGGCGTGCTCTACGTGAACGGCAACGAAATGGCCTGGATCCTGGAGATGGTCGAGACGCGCCGGGCCGGTGCGGAACCTCTGGCCACGGGCGAAGCAATCTTCCTGCAAATCTGCGCCGCCTGCCACGGCGTCGATCGCAAGGGCAACGCCGCACAGAACGTGCCGTCGCTGGTCGGCGTCGAGCAACGCCTGAAGAAACCCGATATTCTGGCGCTGCTGAAAACCGGCAAGGGCGTGATGCCGTCGTTTGATTTTTTAACCGAGAATCAGCGCCAGATGGTGGTGGACCACCTGCTCGGCTCGCCGCCAACAACCAAAACCACAACCCGCGCAGAGGGCTCGGAGGCCAAGACCGCTTCCGCTTCGGCACGAGAGGAAACCTCGAATGGCGAGGACGTGCTCGGAACCGTCCCCTACACGGCGACCGGTTACAATCGGTGGCTCGACACCAACGGCTACCCCGCCATCAAGCCACCTTGGGGCACGCTCAATGCCATCGATTTGAACACCGGCGAATATCGGTGGCGGGTGCCGCTCGGCGAATGGCCGGAACTGACGGCCAAAGGCATTCCCCCCACCGGCACCGAGAACTACGGCGGCCCCGTGGTCACCGCCGGCGGGCTGGTCTTTATCGCGGCCAGTCGCGACGAACATCTGCGGGCCTTCGACCGCGAGACGGGGCGCGAATTGTGGAAGGTCAAACTGCCGGCCGCGGGCTACGCCACACCGGCGACTTATTCGGTCAACGGCCGCCAATACGTGGTGATCGCCTGCGGCGGCGGGAAGATCGGAACCAAAAGCGGCGACGCCTATGTCGCCTTTGCCTTGCCGGGAAGGAAGTCGCCATGAGCAGACGACGAACTCGCGCGAGTGTCTTGGAGCGCGGCAGTCCGCGGCCGATCCATATTCGATTCGGCGGACCACGAAGCTCTTCCGCGATTTGGAGGATGGTCGAAGAGGCTCCCGACGCGGAGGTTCGGCAACCTGATGATCGAATGGTCCACCGCGCATACCCTCTCGGTCCCGCGTTGCGGGAGGGAGAGGGCAGGTTTCGATCCCGCATTGCGGGATCGGAACCGGGTGAGGTGGAGCAGTCCCCGGTTCATGGGCTAGTAAGCACGAGTTCAGAACTCGTGAAGACTCCCCGCCCCCTCCGGAGCGCGGGCCTGTGGCCCGCAGCGGGTGGAATCGGAGGTGGACGAACGAACCCATCGGGCATCGTCGTCGGCCCGCGCCGCTGCGGGCTGAAAGCCCGCGGTCCGTCCGAGCCGTCCGCAGTTCGTGGGCCCGTGGGCCCGAGTGCGAAACTCGTCGGAGCTTCCCACGGACCTTCTGCCGCGAACTCCTCCTTCGGCTTCACTCTGATCGAACTGCTGGTGGTCATTGCCATCGTGGGCATTCTGGCGTCGCTGCTCCTCCCGGCCATCGGCAAAGCGAAACAAAAGGCGCATCAGGCGACGTGTTTGTCCAACCTGCGCCAGATCGGCCTGGCCTTTGCCCTTTATCAGAGCGATCACGATGATCGTTTTCCCGATCAGCGCGCGCTCAAGACGGCATTGGGAACACGTTCGTGGCCCGACTGGCCGCCGTCCGATCCGCGGGCTGGCTGGGCGGCGGTGACGTTGAGCAACCAGATGCCTGGGAACGCGGTCTGGATGTGCCCCGGAGTGGCCGCCGCGCCGCGCCTGCGGGAGGCCGTGCAAGTAGTGCAACGGTTCCAGCCCAACGATCCGTCGGCGGAAACCGGGTATTGGTTGTGGCGATTTGATCGAACGGACGAGCCAGTGCCGCTCGACAATTTCTGGGGCAAACGCCCGGCGGCCGCGTTGATGGACCTGCGCGCCGCGAACAATCCGACCGTGGGCCAACCCACCGCCCTCTCTGATGTCGAACTGGCGGTGGATGTCTATTTTCCAAGAACCATCCCGAGCGTGGCGCCCGCGTTGTCCGGCCGGGCCGCCCATCCGCGCGGACGCAACCGGCTGATGCTCGACCTCAGCACGAGCTTTTGGTTGGACCCGAGGCTTTCAGCGCAATGAGGCGACGACAGAATTGATTTGGAGGCTTTCCACTAAATTCCTTGCGAAGGTTTCGGGGAAAACCGCGGCGAATGCACCAGGTAACATTCCGATGCAATTCGCCCTCACCCCGGCCTCTCCCCCGGCTCCCCCGGGGAGAGGGTGGACATCAGCGCCCGCGGCGTGAGCCGGATGCTCGTCGACAACGGCGCACGCGTTGAGTTAGTCAACCTTGGGCGAAGGCGACGAAGGCGGGATGATGATTTCCCGGCCGACGCCAAGGCGGCTCCAGTTGACGCCCGGATTGGCCTCTTCGATTTGGCGGGTGGACACCTTGTAACCCTCGGCCTTCAAGGCAGCGACGATACCGGACAACGTGTCGCCCTTCTTGACCTTGTACTTGTAGCTGTTTTCCGGTGGCGGCTTGGGTGTCGTCGTGCGCGACGGCGGCGTTTCGCGTCGGGGCTCTTCCGGCGCCGGTGCCGGCATGGTGGCGAGACCTTTGATCGCCTTTTCGACAAAGGTGCGCAGGCGTCCGATCTCGGCCATGACGCGTTTGTTGTCTTCCTGGCGGGCTTCGTCGACCTGCTTGATGGCGTCCTGCAGGCGGCTGATTTTCTCCAACGTGGCCGCGTTTTCGTTACGGCGACTGAGCGTGTCCACCTGTTCGCGGAGCTTGTGAATCTCTTCCGTTAATTTGAGCAAGCGGCTCTGGCTCGAGTTTGACTCTTCTTCCAACCGGGAAACTTTGGCGGAAACGTTGCGGTAATTCTCCGCTGCCTCCTCGCGCGCGGCTGCAGCCACGGGATCCTGGGCTTGGGCGGCAGGGATAACCGGGGAAGCGAGGCTCAGGAGGACCACGGCGAGGCGCATTTGGCGTTGCATGAGTTGAAAATAGAAACCGTTCCTTTCCCGCGCAAGCAGAGAAAGGAATCCTCGTCGACTTCAACTTCGGCACCGGACAAAGTTCCGCATGCTCTCGCTCGAAGCCGCCCGAGACCAAATCCTGGCTCGCCTGACCCCGCTCCCGGTCGGGCCCGTTCCACTGCGGGACGCGCACGGTCGTTTCCTGGCGGAGCCGTTGATCGCCCCGCTCGACCTGCCGCGCTTCGACAATTCGGCGATGGACGGTTATGCCGTTCGCGCGGTGGACGTCGCAAGCGCTGGTCAAACCCAGCCAGTGGTCCTCCGGTTGGTGGGACGGTCTTCCGCCGGAGACGCAGCTCCAGCCCCGATCGGGCCCGGGACTTGTTCGCGCGTGTTTACCGGGGCGCCTCTGCCCCCCGGCGCCGACGCCGTGGTCATGCAGGAGGACACCCGAATTTCAGCAGATGCGCCCGACCATGTCGCTGTCCTCGACCCGGTCAAGCCGTGGGAAAACGTCCGGTTTCAGGGCGAAGACGTGAAATCCGGCCAGCCAGTCCTGCCGATCGGTGAGAGTCTGACGGCCGCCCGGGTGGGCCTCGCGTCGGCCTTGGGAGTCGGGACCGTTGCCGTGCGGGCTCGGCCTCGGATCGCCCTTCTGGCCACCGGCAACGAGTTGGTGGAACCCGGACAGCCCTGTTCGCCGGGCCAAATTTACGAGAGCAATCGCGCGATGCTCACGCCGTTAATCGAACGGGCTGGAGGGATCCCCGAAATCCTCCCGTTGGTGCCCGATTCGTTGGCCGACACGACGGCTGCTTTGGCGGCCGCATGGAGCCGGAACGATGCGGTGATCACCAGCGGCGGCGTGTCGGTCGGCGACTACGACTTCGTAAAGCCCGCACTGGAGGCGCTCGGCGGCACGCTCGAGCTCTGGAAAGTCGCGGTCAAACCAGGCAAGCCGTTCGTCTTCGGTCAGTGGAACGGCAAATATTTGTTTGGTCTACCCGGCAATCCCGTGTCCGCGCTGGTCACGTTCGTGTTGTTGGTCCGCCCAGCGTTGTGGCGATGGCAGGGCGCCCGGCAGGTTGAACCCCACCGCTACTGGGTGACTGCCGGCGAGGCGATTCAGAACCGAGGCGATCGCCGGCACTTTGTGCGTGCCCAGCTGGACGAGGCCGGAAATGCCCGGCCGGCCGGCCCACAGGCGTCCCATTTGCTCGGATCGATGGCGGCCGCCGACGGTTTGTTGGATCTGCCGGCCGGGGCGATGTTCGCGCCCGGAGATCGCATTTCCTTCCTTCCGCTGGACGCCTAGCCTGAAAGCAGGTTCGAGTCGCTTGTGCCTTGAACCTTCCACGGCCGTTGCCCATCCTCTCGCCGCATCACCGAAACCATGCAGACCGGCATCCAAACAGAGACGTACGCTCCCGGAGGTCGTCCATGAGCCGACCCGTCGCTCCGGGAGTTGTCACCCGGTTCCTCGAACGCGCGCCCACGCCGGTCTTCGTGATCTACGCGATCGTCGCGGCCTTCACGACCTACTTCTGCATGTACGCCTTCCGCAAGCCGTTTGCGGCCGCGAAGTTCGAAGGTGAACTGTTTCTGTCGACGACCATCCAGCTGAAGACGGCGATCGTGATCAGCCAGATCATCGGCTACACGGTATCGAAATACATTGGCATCAAGGTGTGCTCCGAAGTTCCACCGGGCCGTCGCGCCTTCACTCTCATCGGGCTCATCGTTTGGGCCCTGCTGGCGCTGGTGCTCTACGGCATGTTGCCCAACAACCTGAAGATCGTGGCCATCTTCATGAACGGCCTGCCGCTGGGCATGGTGTGGGGCTTGATCGTCTGGTATCTCGAAGGCCGCCGGTCCTCGGAGCTGCTGCTCGCCGGACTGAGCTGTTCCTACATCGTTTCCAGCGGAGTGGTGAAGGACTTCGGGCGGGCGATTCTGGCCGGGGATGTGGCCACCTGGTGGTCGTATGTGCCGCTCGTGGGCGGGCCCGTGAGCGCCGTGTTGCGTTCGGTCAGCGACGGCTGGATGCCCGCCATCGCCGGCCTTCACTTCCTGCCGCTCTTCCTCCTCGCCGTCTGGGCTCTGGACCAGATCCCGCGCCCGAACAAGGCGGACGTCGCCGCGCGCGGAGAACGGGAGCCAATGACCGCCGCGGACCGCGTGGCGTTCCTTCGACAGTTCCTGCTGGGCATGGCATTGCTCACCATTTCCTACGGGTTCCTCACGGCCTATCGGGATTTCCGCGACAACTATCAGGTCGAGCTCTTCGACGGGCTGGGCTATCCCTACGCGAAGAATCGAACGATCATCACCCAAGCGGAGACGATTGTGATGTTCGGGGTGATGGGCGCGCTGGCGTTGCTCAACTTGATCAAGGACAACCGCCGGGGTTTGATCGGGGCGTTTGCGATCATGACCACCGGTATGGCTCTGCTCGGCGCGGGCACCGTGCTGTTGGAAGCGGGAGTGATCAACGGGTTCTGGTGGATGACTCTGACCGGGCTGGGCTCGTATCTGGCCTATGTGCCCTACGGCTCCGTGCTGTTTGAGCGGCTGCTGGCTTCCACGCGGTTTGTCGGCACGGCCGTGTTCGCGATCTACGTCTCGGACGCGCTCGGCTACACCGGATCGGTGGGCGTTCAGCTTTACCGGGATCTGGCGCGCAGCGACGTCTCGCGGCTGGGTTTCTTCAAGGGCTTCACCTATTTCATGTGCGCCTTGGGCACCGCCTGCCTCATCAGTAGCGCGCTCTACTTCAGCCGCAGAAAAACCGGCGGCCAGGAAACAGGGAAGGCAGCGAGTTAGCGAGTCAGAGAGTTAGCTGTACGGTCTTCGCAAATTCCAAATTGTTCATGAACACCATCTCCTTGCGCATCATTGAAACGATGCCCACCATCCGACGTCAACGAACATCCTGCCCCAACTCATCAACTCATTAACTAGCTAAATCACTCACTAACCTTTCCGCATTCGATTTCCTAAAACGGAACCGAATCTCCCGTTCAGACTCCGTAATAAGTCTCGTAGACCCGGGCCGCTTCGACTTGAGCTTCGGGCCAGTCCCACGACGTTTCCGTGAAACGATCCGGGCTCAGGCTGCGCACATATTCCGAAGGACGCGGATCGAACAATGATTCCACCAGCAGCCGGCCGATGCCGCCCGACCCGGAGATGCCGTGGGCGTTGCAGCCACCGGCCATGACAAAGCCCTTGAGGCGGCAGCTTTCGCCGATGATGAACCGACCGTCCGGGGTGAACGTCGGCCAGCCTTTGCCCACGATCTTCTTCTCCGCCCCGGTTGACGACGGCAGCAGATCGGCAAAGAGATCCTCAAAACTGCGCAGCACCGGCCAGTCCGGTATCACCGGAGGTGGACTTCCGGCCATTTCATACGAACGCGGATCGGTGTGCAACGACTTCGGCTCCCAGCCGCCCAGCAGCAAACCCTGATCGCGCACCCGCCCGTACAACGTCAGCTCAGGCACGCGGAAGCAGGGCAAGGTCGGGACCAAACCGGACAGCGGCACGGTGACAAAATACTCGTGGCGAACGGGCACGATGGGCAACTCGAGGCCAGCCAGTCGGGCCACATGCCAGGCGTGAGCTCCAGCGGCGTTAATGACGCGACGGCAGTTCACGACGCCATGGTTCGTGCGCACGCCAATCACGCGCCCGTTGTCGGTTTGGATTTCCTCCACGAGCGTCGACATGGCAAACCGAACGCCCATCTTCCGCGCCTGATGTTCGTAGGCCTTCACGACACAGCCGGGCGTCATGTAACCGTCGGATGGACACCACAACACCGCCGTCGCACGATCGAAATTCATCAATGGCCAATGCCGCTTGGCTTCGGCCCCATCGATCAACGCCACGTCCAGGCCGGCGGCATCAGCCGCCTGCTTGAGTCGTCGGAATTCCTCCGCACGTTTTTCGCTCAGGGCAATGCGCAACGAGCCCACCTCGTTCCAGTCCGGCTTCACCTCGGAATCCCGCTGCAACTCACGGAAGGTCGCCACCGAATGCATGGCCAGCTTCACGCGCTCGACCGAATCCCGGGCTTGTCCACACAAGCCCGCGCCCTGCGACGTCGTGACCTGTCCGACCTCCGCGGCACGTTCCAGCAAAAGAATGTCCTTCTGTCCGGCTTTCGCCAGCGCATAGGCCACGCCGCAGCCAACGGCACCGCCACCGACGATCACGATCTCGCTGTCAGGAAGTGTGCTCATAATGTTCCGTGGTGCTGGCCGTAATAGACGTTGAGGGACAATGCCATTCGGCAGTGACTTTGCGAATGCCGCAGCGACCGAATGAACGCTGAAATCCGCATGCGACTCGCCCTCACCCCGACCCTCTCCCCCGGGGAGAGGGAGAACCACCCGCGGGCTTCGCGTCGAGTCGAGCCCCATGGCCTTCACCGTGCGCGCCATTCGCCGGACTGATGTTTGCCCCGGACAATTGGAGCATTTTCAGATACCAACGAACAAAGCCGTCGACGTTGTACTCCTTGTGGGTGGAGTAGGGGCCGGGCTCGTAAGCGCTGGTTTCCACGCCGCGTTGCTGCCGCTCACAAATTTCCCAGTCCTGCTCGGAAGTCAACTGCCAGAACGGCATCAGCTTCGTCAGGTCGTAATCACGACCTTCCACCGCGTTGCGTTCGACGAGCCACCAGACCCGGATGGCCGTCTGCCGCGGGCCCATCGGCAACAGGCGCGTGCTGACGCCGTGGTCGCAGCTCGAATGATTCCAGAAATTCGGCAGCGACCGCATCCGCAGCGTCCCCACGTCGGCATCCGGATAATCCCCCATCAACGGCGCCACGGTTCGTCCGTCCATGGTCTCACTGAGATACCCGTCCACCAGCGGCGTGCGATTGGCCGAAAACCAGATGTTCCGCACAGCATCCGGAAACAAGGTCATGCCGGTTTCTTTCCGCGGCGTGATCCCGGCCGCCGCCCACTTTGGCTCCAGCCGGGCTGAAGCCTCGGCCATTTGTTCCCGCAACCGCGGCGTGGTGTCGTCGGAGTTGTAGTGGTCGAAGTTGGCCTTGATGTATTGCGGATGATTCAGGTTGCAGTGATAACACTCGCGATTGTTTTCCCAGACCAGCTTCCAGTTGGCGTTGACCAGGTAATCCGCAACTTTGGCCACACGTGCGCGGTCGAAACCTTGCGGCCGGGCGAGCGGCGCGAACATCTCGCGCGCCGGATCGAACGCGGATGGCGATTCGGCGAGTGAAATGTAAATGAGCCCGGCCACCTCCTCGACCGCAACTGGTTTCAGCCCGAACCTGGATTTGTCGAGCTCATCGTGCATGCCGCGACACGCCAGCAGCTCGCCGTTGGGCCGGTAGGTCCATTGATGATAGGGGCAGACCAGCCGCGGCGCGTGCCCCGACTCGGCGTCACAAATGAGCGATCCCCGGTGCCGACAGACATTGTGAAGCGCGCGAATTCGGCCGGAGTCGTCCCGGATGAGAATGATCGACTCACGGTCCAGGTTGACCAGAAAGTAGTCGCCCGCGTTCGGGATTTCACAGCTGTGCCCCGCAAACAGCCAGCCCCGGCGCCAGATGCGCTCCAGATCGAATCGATAAATCTCGGGGTCCGTGAAGAAACACCCCGGCAAGGTCCAGCCGGGCCGACAGCCGTCGATGAGCGACGCGAGGTCCCACGACGCCGGGAAGCCCGCGCGGTCCCGGCCGACAGGAGAAACGTTGCTTGCCATAAAAACAGCCGGTCGTCAGACGAGGATTCGCCGACGGTCCGGGTCGTACGGGCTGCGCAAATGCGCCCGGGCCGGAATGCGGCGGCCCGACACGTTAATTTCAAAACGTCCGGCGGCGATGCGTTCGCGGGTGATTCCGCCCGGGTCTTTCACGTAACCCATCGCAATTCCACCACCAACCGTGAATCCATACGAGCCCGACGTCGTGTAGCCCACCGCACGGCCGTCCATCAGGATGGGTTCGCTGCCCCACAAGACCGGGCCAGAATCTTCGAGCACAAACGTGGCGAGGATTCGCTTTACGCCCGCTTCGCGCTGGCGCAACAGCGCTTCGCGCCCGACAAACCCACCCGCCTTGTTCCAGGCCACGGCAAAGCCCAGACCTGCTTCGACCGGCGTTTCATCCGGAGACAACTCCGCGCCCCAAGCGCGATAGCCCTTCTCCAGCCGGAGTGAATTGATGGCGTAATGCCCGGCATTGGCCACCCCAAGATCCTGCCCTGCCTGCCCGGCGTTACACAGGGCATCATAGGCCAGACCCATCTGCTCCACCGGAACGTGCAGTTCCCAGCCCAATTCGCCGACGTAAGTGATTCGCAGCGCCCGCGCGGTCGCTTGCCCGACTGCGATCGTCCGCGCCGTGCCAAAGGGAAAAGCTTCGTTGGAAAGATCCGCATCCGTAACCCGGCCCAGCAATGTCCGGGCGTGCGGGCCCATCACGCCGATCACGCCATAGGCGGCGGTGACGTCAGTCAGAGCAACGTGCTCGGCTGGCTCAAAATGACGCTGGATCCAATCCGCGTCGCGCAGGCCCTGCGACGTTCCCGTCACGAGATAGAATTCCTCTTCGGAAACGCGCAGGAGAGTCAGGTCACTTTCGGTGCCACCGCGTTCGTTGAACATCCCGGTGTAAACCAAACGTCCGGGGGCCACATCAATCTCGTTGCCGCAAAGTCGTTGCAACACCCGGACGGCGTCGCGCCCCTTCAGGGTGAGCTTGGCGAAGCCGGACTGGTCGAAGAGCGCGACCTTCTCGCGCGCCGCGCGATGTTCGGCCCCGTGGTTTTCGAACCAGTTCTGGCGTCCGAACGAATAATCCATGACCGGCTTTTGGCCGGTCCGGGCAAACCAGTTGGGGCGTTCCCATCCGCTCTTGGCCCCGAAACAGGCGCCCTTCGTCGCGAGACGTTCGTGCAATGGACTCTTCCGAACGCCGCGCGCCGTCTCGAACTCGCGGTTAGGCCAGGCCATTTGATAGTGCAGTCCGAGCACCTCCGTCACGCGCTCGCGCAGATACGGCGTATTGTTCGCCCAGGCGCCGAACCGGCGGACGTCCACCGACCACAGATCGATGGTCGGCTGGCCTTCGGTCATCCATTCGGCCAGGTAACGTCCGGCTCCGCCGGCGCTGGCGATGCCGACCGAGTTGAATCCGGCGGCAATGAACAAGCCGCGAATTCCCGGCGCTTCGCCCATGATGAAATTGTTGTCGGGCGTGAAACTCTCCGGGCCGTTGACGAACTTGGCGAAACCGCACTTTTCGAGCGCTGGGATGCGCCATTTGCCGAAGGCCAGGGGCTCCGCGTATTTTTCCCAGTCGGGCTCGAGCAGCTTGAACGAAAAATCGTCGGGAATGCGCGGAACGTTCCACGGCTTCGTAAACTTTTGGAACGCTCCGAGCATGACGGCGTTGCCTTCACCCCGAAAGTAAAGGCAGAGGTCTGGGTCACGGCCGACCGGCAGTTCGTCGAAGGCGCCCTCGATGGGTTCGCTGACGATGTAATGATGTTCGACCGGGTAGAGCGGCAGGTTGAGGCCACAGCGCAGGCCCAGCTCGCGCGTCCACATCCCGCCGCACAACACCACGTTCTCCGCCCGGACCGGACCTTGATTCGTCATCACCCCGGTGACGCGACCGCCCGCACGATTGACGTCGGTCACGCGGACGTGTTCGAGGATGCGCACGCCGGCGGCGCGCGCGCCCTTGGCCAAAGCGAGCGTCACCTCTTTGGGAATGAGCTTGCCGTCGTGCGGCAGCCAGGCGGCGCCGACCAAATCATCAGTCCGGAGCAGCGGCCATTTCTCGCCTGCTTCGCGGGCACTGATGAGGTGGGCCTCCACGCCGAAGAGTTCAGCCATGGCGGTCGTGCGGCGCAGCTGCGTCATCCGATCTTCGGACTTGGCGGCGATCAAGCTTCCAACCTGCTTCCAGCCGACGGAATGGCCGGTTTCCTTTTCCAGCGAGGCATAGAGTTCGGCGCTGTATTTGTTGATCAGCGTCAGGCTGTTGCTGGTGCGCAGCCGGCCAATCAAACCGGCCGCATGCCAGGTCGTGCCTCCGGCGAGTTCGTTTTGTTCGAGCAGGACGATGTCCTTCCAGCCGAGGCGCGCGAGATGATACGCGATGCTGCAGCCGACGATACCGCCTCCAACGATTACAACCCGTGCCTCAGAAGGAACTGTGCTGGTGCTCACGTCGGCAGGCTAGGCAGGAGCGCGGAAGGCGTCAACGATCCGGTGGCTGGGCTGCCTAGAACCGGTGCATCTTGAAGTTGTTGGATCGGAGCGCGGGCCTATGGCCAGCAGCGGGTGGAATCGGCCTTGCGCGCCCGAACCTTCGGGCGTCGTCGCCGGCCCAAGCTGCTGCGGGCTGAAAGCCCGCGGTCCGGCCAAGTATGAACTCTTACCAACAACTTCGAGATGCACGGGCCTATGAACCGCGGGGGTTCATTGGGAGAAATCTTCGTCGCCAACTTCGTCGCAATCCTAATCGGAAGATTCGAATAGGCCGGGCTACCGACGAAGTTGGCGAAGAAGTTTCGGGCGGCGCCGAAGTGGGCGCGAACTCCTGGATTGCGGATGGGCAAGGGCTCCCGCGAGGGGAGGTTCCAGGCATTACCCCAAAGCTTGAATCGTCGCTTCCAGGCTGGGTCCGTCGGCGATGTTCAGCATCTGCGCATTGCCATCAATGCGTTTCATGAATCCGCTCAGCGCCTTGCCCGGCCCGAGTTCAATGAATCGCGTGAAGCCCTGCGCCAGCAGGTGTCGCATCGAGTCCTCCCAGCGCACCGACGACGTCACCTGTTCGACCATTCGCCGGTGAATCTCCGCCGGCGTGCCGTGGGCTTGCGCCGTGACATTCGAGATGACGGGCACGCTGGGTGCCCGCAGCGTGACGGTTTTCAGGGCCGAATCCAATTTCGCCTGCGCACCGGCCATCAGCGTCGAGTGATAAGCGCCGGCGACTGACAGCGGCATCGCGCGCTTGGCGCCCTTGGCTTTGGCTGTCTCGCAGGCTTTGTCCAGGCGATCGGCCGGGCCGGAAATAACGATCTGGCCGGGGCAATTCAGGTTCGCCAGTTCCACCCCGGTCTCCGCGCAGACCTCGCGGGTCTTCGCTTCATCCAGGCCAATGATCGCCGCCATGCCCCCTTTGGTGGTGTCGCAGGCTTCCTGCATGAACAAACCTCGCTGGCGAACGATCTTGAGACCGTCTTCGAACGACATCACATCCGCGGCCGCCAGCGCCGTGAACTCGCCGAGCGAGAGGCCGGCCGTGGCGTGAAACTGAAGATCCGGCCGACGTTCCCGGAGCAGCGCGCAGGCAATCCAACCCACGAGATAGATCCCGGGCTGGGCGTGCTCCGTCTTGGTCAACTCGGACTCAGGTCCCTCGAAGCACACCTTGGCGAGATCATAGCCGAGCGCGGCGTTGGCACGATCGAACCACTGGCGCGCGGACGGAATTTGCTCCGCCAGATCCTTGCCCATGCCGACAGCCTGGGCACCCTGGCCCGCGAAGAGAAGCGCGGTCTTGCTCATTCGCGCTCGACCCCGTTGTTCCAGATCTTCTGCATTTCTGCGGCCGGCGGAACGGTCAGCGGGCGCACGACCCGGATGCCGAGCCCTTGGGCATCGGTGTGATACCAGATGCTCTTGGGCAGCTGCGGATCCTGTTGTTTCCAAGCCGGGCTCGACGCGCGGCGTGCGGCACTGCGGAACAAGGTAAGATCTTCGTCATCCCAATAGCCGCCCCGAACAACATGCGGATACGGCGTGGTGGATTTGTTCCAAGGATCGTCGGCCGGAGCCTTGGCGTAGTAGCCGGCATCATACTGATCGAGGCACCATTCGAAGACGTTGCCGTAGATGTCGTAGAGCCCCCACGGATTCGGTTTTTTGCGACCGACCTTCTGATACTTGAAGTCGCTGTTGTGAGCGGTCCACGCGAATTCCTTCAAACGCGCCGGGTCGTCACCCCAAAAGTAAGCCGTGGTCGTGCCCGCACGCGCCGCGTATTCCCATTCGGCCTCCGTCGGCAGCCGGTAGAAATGGCCGGTCTTCGCGCTGAGCCACTCGCAGTACTTGCTGGCGGCATGATGGGTCATGGAGATGGCAGGGAACTCGCCCTTGCCCATGCCGAAGCTCATTTCGACATACGGCTTGGTCGGGCGACTGACCGCGTCGGAGACCTTGTCCAGATACGGATTGTTCGTTTCGGTGGTCAAAGCCTTTTCCTGGTCGGGATACATGAACAGCTCGTATTCGTTCCAGGTGACCTCGAATTGGCCCATCCAGAAGGGCGAGATCTTGACCGAATGCTGGGGCCCCTCGTCGTTCTTTCGGCCTTTTTCCGTCGCCGGGCTGCCCATCGTGAATTCGCCGCCCGGGATCGGGACCATTGAATACTTCACGGTCGTGCCGGAGATCAGGTTGGTGTAAGGCTTCATCGCTGACGCCTCGAGCACGGCGACGTTTTTGGTGATCTTGGCGTGAATGGCCGCCACCGTTGCGGTCTCGTCGCCACCCGCCTCGTCCTTCTTCTTCGGCACGAGCGTAACGCCTTCGGGCCAGGATGCGCCCTGTTCAATCCAGCGCGCCAACAAGTCGACTTTTTCCTTGGGCAACGGGCCGCCCTTTTTCGCCGGCGGCATGAGGCCGTCGTCGTCCACGGAAAGCGTGGTTGAAACGTAAACCCGGCTTTTCTTGGGTTTAAACGCGACGACGCCGTCGCCATTCTCGCCGCCTTTGAAGGTCAGCTCTCGCGTATCCATCCGCAGGCCGCCCTTGTCGTGGCCTTCCCGGTGGCAAGCCACGCACTCGAACTCGAAGATCGGCTTGATGTCCTTCGTGAAATCAATGCGCTGAACTTTTTGCAACGTCATCGACTCAGGCCACTCGGCGCCCTCTTCGATCCATCGCTTGAGCACTCCCGACTGGGTCTTGCTCAGCGGATCGCCCTTGGGCGGCATGATGTCGTCATGGCTGGGCGGCAGGACGGTGGTCGAATAGAGCGGGCTCTCGGCGGGTTTGCCGGGCACGAGGGAAGTGCCTTTTTCTCCGCCCTTGATGGCCAGCGCCCGGGTCATGAGCTGAAGCTCGCCCTTTGGCTTCTCCGGCCCGTGACAGCTCAGGCAGGTGGATTCCAAGAGGGGCTTGATCTCGGTGGCAAAGTCCACCTTGTCCGCACCGTGAGCCAGTCCGGCGGCGAGCACGAGCGCCCCGGTCAACATTCCGCGCTTTAACGTATTCATCTTCATGAAAAAGAGGCGGCAGTTTGACGACGGGAAGGCCAAAGTCAATCAACTGGGCATCAACTTAGTTGGTCGCACCCTGGTCAAAAGAAGGCCGACGGCGACCAGAAACGTGCCGTTGGTGCCGAGACAGCCGGCTGGAAACCGGTGACCGCTAGCGCTAGCGCAAGGGCGGCTGCGGGCCCGGCTGGAGGGGCGGCAGGCTCTTCAAGGCGGACAGCGCGTTCGAAGCGCGTTCGATGCCTTGGACGGCCGGGACAAATCCGGGGGAGATGGTCAGCACGCGTTCGAACTGGCGCATGGCTTCGGCGGGCTTGCCCAGCACCAGCTGGGCGTTACCCAGGTTGAAAAAGGCTTCGACGTAATTGGTGTTCAATTCGGCGGCCTTTTGGAACTGGGCGATGGCGTCCACCGTTTTGCCCTGCTGCGCGAGACAGCGGCCCAGGTTGTTGAACGCAGAGCTGTTCTCCGGGCTGATTCGAATGGCGGCCTCAAAGTTGGTGATCGCTTGATCGAACTTTTTCAGGCGGACATGGAGATTGCCCAGATTGTTGTGCGCCTCGCTGTAATCGGGAAAGAGTTCCAGCGCCTTTTCATATTGTTGCGCCGCCTTCTCCAGCTCGCCCTTCTTGGTATAGGCGAAGCCAAGGTTGAAATAGGCTTCCTCGTCCTGAGGATTGATCGCCAGCGCCTTCAAGTAGTGATCAATCGCTGCATCCGTCATGCCCCGATCCATGTATTCGGTCCCGCGATTGAGCAGCTGCACGGCGTCATTGGTATCAATGGGCGGGGGCGTACCGAGATTGAGCGCATTCGGATTTGCCTCGGGCGTTCCGCTGGCGTTTGGACTGACGGCCGAACCAGGAGCCGGGCTGGCCGCGCCGACCAGGCCGGGACCGGTTGGCCGGCCGGGAGGTGGCGGATTGAGGGCCACGTGGTTCGTCGAGACCATGATCCGGCGCGACGGAAGGAGGGACTTAGTGAGCCAAAAAGCAAGTACGGCCACTGCGACGCAGGTGACGACGAGCACCAGGGTGGCGTTCTTGGGTGTGCGGGCCGCCGCGGAGCCGGCGGGCCGAGACGGTCGGCCGGGCCTGCCGGCCCGAGGCCGGGAGCGATTTCCAGATTTCATGCGCGAAGTATTCACGCCGGACGACTTCGTTCAATCCGCAAGCGCGCCAACATGACGAAGGGCATCCGGCTCGACGCCGGATCTATCGTCATTTTCAGGCTGCGCTCGACGAAAATGGCGCAAGACCGGTCATTGACTTTTCCAGCCGGATGCCGATTTTTGGCCTGTCATGCCACTTTACGAGTATGAGCTTTGCGAGGGCGGCTGTTCGGCGTGCGGTGGCCGATTCACCCTGCGCCGCCCGCTGGACGCGCCGGAATTGAAGCAATGCCCGGCGTGCCGAAAGCCGGTGCGCAAATTGATTTCCCTGTTCAACACGCCCACCTACCTGAAGCCGGTGTCCATCACCGATGCAAAAAAGGCCGGCTTTACCGTGCTGAAAAAGACCGGGAAGGGTGAATACGAACGGCAATAATGCGCGAGACGCGAGTCTATGACTTGGTGATGACGCACAAGCTGGATGCGGATGATTACTTCATCCACTGCGTCCAGCGACTGGCGTCCGAGGCGCGCCTCAACTTCTTCCTCATCGAACCTCTCTGGGTCGAACAGTTCTTCCAGTATGTTCACGACGGCCGAATCTGGCCGCGGGTGCTGCTCAACATGCACAGCGAGCACCATCAGCCGGAGGACATCTATCATCGTCTGGTCAAACTGGTCGCCCAACGCGGCGGGCGCGTGATCGACCCGCCGGATTGCGCGGGAGCGGCCTTCGACAAGGCGCGCCTTCACCCGCGCCTGGTCGCCGCCGGCATTCCCGTGCCCTGGACCGTTGTCGTGCCACGAGATCGACCCTCAGACTGGAAGCTGACGGAGGCTGAGCGGGCGGCGATCGGCCGCCCGTTCGTGATCAAGCCCGCCATGGGTTACGGCCGACAGGGACTCGTGCTCGATGCCGAATCGGAAGCCGATCTGGAACGTTCGATCGCCGCCTGGATGGACACCCACTACCTCTTTCAACGTCGGGTCCATCCCCGAGACGCCGCCGGCCGCCCGGTTTATTTCCGGGTGTTCTTCGTGTTCGGCGACGTTTGGATCACGTGGTGGAATTGTTACACCGACCACTATCAGATGGTTCGAGCGGAGGATTGGTCCGAGTTCAGCCTGAACCAAGTGGAGGAACTGGCGCGTCGCATCGCCGGCCTGACCGGCATGACCTTCTTTTCCACCGAGATTGCCCAGCAAAACGACGGCGAATTCGTGGTCATCGACTACGTCAACGACCAATGCCACATGCTCAGCCAGTCGGCCCATCCGCAAAAAGGCGTTCCGGATGAGCTGGTGGCAGCCATCGCCCGACGGCTGGTCACGGCGGTCGAAGCCATGATTCGGAGCCCCGCGCGATGATTTGGCGGGCCCGCCAGTTCGAGTTCGTCTTTCCGCGCCCAGCCCTGATCATGGGCGTACTCAACGTCACGCCAGACTCATTTTCCGACGGGGGCCGCTTTTCCGACCCCAATGCCGCCGTCGATCGGGCATTGGTAATGGTGGCGGAGGGTGCTGACCTGATCGATGTCGGGGGCGAGTCCACCCGGCCCCAGTCCGTCCCGGTCCCGGAACACGAGGAGCTTCGCCGGGTCATCCCCGTGATTGAGCAGCTTGCCGATCGCGTCACAGCGGCGATCTCCATCGACACCATGAAGCCGGGCGTGGCCCGCGCGGCCCTGGCGGCGGGAGCGTCCATTGTCAATGACGTCGCCGCCAGCCGGAATGAATCTGAGTTGTGGCAGCTGGTGGCGGGATCGGGCGCTGGCTATGTGGCCATGCACATGCAAGGCACACCTCAGACCATGCAGGACCGACCGAGCTATGGGAATGTGGTGACCGAAGTGAACGCTTTTTTCGAGGATCGCCTGCGCGCCCTGGCCGCGACAGGAGTATCGGCCGATCAGGTGGTGCTCGACGTGGGGCTTGGCTTTGGAAAAACGCCGGAACACAATTTGCAGTTGCTCGCGCAGCACGACAGTTTTACAAGGTGGGGCCGGCCCTTGCTGTTGGGGGCTTCCCGCAAGTCTTTCATCCCGCGCGTAACCGGCGAGCCGCCGGGGGCGGCCACCGATCGGCTCGGCGGATCCCTGGCCTGCGCCTGCTGGGGAATCGGGCGCGGGGTGAACATCGTGCGAACCCACGACGTGGCGGCAACGCGCCAGGCGGTGCGGCTGATTGAAGCCATCCGGCCAACGGCAATTTCTCCGTCGGCAGTTTGATGGCGATTGCGGCTATCCTGAACGTTCCAACCGCCGATGGGATAAGACGACATCAACGGACGGTGGCGAAACCGGCATCGATGCTGGACCTGATCAAACATAGTTGGCGACCGGGCCTGGAGATCCTCATTCTCGCAGTGGGGATCTACTACGTCTTTACCTTCGTGCGCGGCACCCGCGGCGCCGCGGTGGTCACCGGCTTCCTCGTGGTCATGCTGACGCTGTGGCTGATCTCCCGCCTGCTCCAGCTCATGGTGCTGACCTGGCTGATGGGCAGCATCACCACGTTCTTCGTCGTGGCCATTCTGGTCATTTTCCAGCCGGAGATCCGCCGTCTGCTCGCGCAGGTGGGCAATCTCCAAGTGTTCAGCAACGTGCTCGAGCAACGCGAAAACATCGAGGTCATCATCCAGACCGTCGAACGGCTGGCCGAAGTGCGCATCGGCGCCCTCATGGCCATCGAACAGGCCACCCAGTTGCAGGGCGTCGTGGAATCCGGCGTCCCCGTCGATTGCGTCGCCACACCGGAAATTCTCGAGACCATCTTTTTCCCAAACAACGCCATGCACGATGGCGGAGTCATTCTCAAGGGAGACCGCATCGCCTTTGCCACCTGCATTTTCCCCCTCACCCGCCGCCAGGATCTCAGCCGCTCTCTCGGCACCCGACACCGCGCAGCCATCGGCCTGAGCGAGGAAACCGACGCCATCATCGTCGTCGTTTCCGAGGAAACCGGCGCCATCTCCTACGCCTATCGCGGCCAGCTGACGCGTGGCGTCACGGTGGAGAATCTCCGGGCGTTTCTCACCTCCCAGCTGGTCAAGGCGGAGCGTCCCAAGTCTTTTGGCGACTGGCTCCGCGCCACCGCCAGCCGTCGGGAACAGGCCATCCCCACGCCGTCCTCAGCTGCACCCGGCGTTCAACCGATCAGTCCGGTCAGCCCGGCGCCGACCAAAATCCCGCCGCCACCGCCCGGAGCCATTCGCACCGGAACTGAATACTGACCATGTGGCTGCGCGCACTCATCTTGGATCACCTCTGGCTGAAGCTGCTCTCGCTTCTGCTCGCCACGCTCGTCTGGCTGGCCGTCAACGCCAACATCGACCGCCAGACCATCAGTCGTGACTTCGATCCGCGCGAAACGACGACCAATTTCATCGCCCGCCCCATCTTGATCGTGACCGACTCCGGCGCACACGGCCCCGTCAAGGTCGACCCGCCGACCGTGGACATCGCGGTGCGCGGACACGCCACCGACCTTGGCCGCATCGATCCCCTCGATATCAGGCCCTTCGTGCGCATTCCCGAGCGCCCCGACTTCGACGGCACGGTGGCCGTCTATGTCCAGGTCCCGCGCGACATCAGCCTGGTGATGGTCTCGCCCGCAATCGTGCGCGTCCGCCCCGCCGCCGCCACGAACAGCCCTTGATCCAAACGATTTAACCGGTTTAACCAATTTCTCCCCGCGCCGATTCTATCTGTTATGAGCAATCCGAAGGATAAGCACAGCCCGGTTGACCGCCGCATCTTTGGCACGGACGGTGTCCGCGGCAAAGCCAACATCGAGCCCGTCACCGCCGAAACCGCCCTGCGCCTCGGCCGCGCCGCCGCCCACGTCTTTCGCACCCTGGAATCCGGCGCCCGCGGCGCCGCCCGCCACAAAATCGTCATCGGCAAGGACACGCGCCTCTCCGGTTACATGCTCGAGAACGCCCTCTCCTCCGGCATCCTCTCCATGGGCGTCGACGTCCTTTTCATCGGCCCCCTGCCCACCCCCGGCGTCGCCTATGTCACCCGCAGCCTGCGCGCCGACGCCGGCATCGTCATCACTGCCTCCCACAACCCCCATGCCGACAATGGCATCAAGTTCTTCCGCGCAGACGGCTACAAGCTCGACGACCCGATCGAACGTCGGATCGAAGAACTGGTCTTCAGCGGCGAGATCGAGAACATCCGGCCCACCGCCGAAGCCATCGGCAAGGCGGTGCGCATCGACGACGCGCTCGGCCGCTACATCGAGTACGCCAAGGCGTCGTTCCCCCGCAACCTGACGCTCGAAGGCGTTCGAGTGGTGGTCGACTGCGCCCACGGCGCCGCCTACAAGGCCACCCCCTGCGTCCTCCGCGAACTCGGCGCCGAAGTCATCGTCTACGGCAACCAACCCGACGGCACCAACATCAACCGCGACTGCGGATCGATGCATCCCGAGAATCTCTGCGCGCGCGTTCGCGAGTTCCGCGCCGATCTCGGCATCGCCCACGACGGCGATGCGGACCGCGTCATCCTTTGCGACGAAACCGGCAGCCTGATCGACGGCGACGACATCATGGTGATTGCCGCGCTCGAGATGCTGGCCCAAAACACGCTCGCCGGCAAAACGCTCGTCGCCACCGTGATGAGCAATGCCGGCGTCGACGCTGCCTTGAAGGCCGCCGGCGGGCACGTCATCCGCACCCAGGTCGGCGACAAGCATGTCATCGACGAAATGCTCCGCGGCGGGTTCAATTTGGGCGGCGAACAAAGCGGGCACCTTATTTTCCGGGATTTCAGTTCCACCGGCGACGGCCTGGTGGCGGCGCTGCAGATGCTGCGCATTCTGCGCACGCGCGGCCAGCCGCTGTCCAAGCTGCGCCAGTCCTGGACCCGCTACCCGCAGCTGGTCAGCAACGTGAAGGTTCGCGAGAAGGTTCCCTTCGACAAGCTGTCCGGCGTGCTGGAGCTGGTAGAAAAAGCGGAGGCAGCGGTCAAGCCCGACGGCGGGAGAGTTTTGCTGCGGTATTCCGGCACGGAATCCAAGGCGCGCCTGCTGCTGGAAGGCCGCGACGACGGCACGCTACGTCACTGGAGCCAGCAAATCTGCGACGCCATCCAACGCCACGTCGGGGCGTAGAACGCAGTATAAGAAGGAAAAAACCAACCTTCGCTCAAGGGCTGTTCGCACCGCAGGAGGGACGGCGCGACCTCACGACGGCCGGAGAGCTTTTGTCAACCAAGCTCGCAAATCGGCCGAGCCTTTGAATTCCATCAACGAATCGGCCAATGCTTCGAGTTGCGGCACCTTCAAGCGACCGAGTTGACGGAGCATCGTCGGCGAAAGCGGTCCAAAGCGTCGCGCAAGCAGGCGTTTGATCAACGCGAGCTCGCCTTCGGCACGCCCCTCGGCCCGCCCTTCAGCCCGCCCTTCAGCCCGCCCCTTTCGTTCCCAGCTTGTCATGAGTTCCATAACCGATTCCTTTTCGTTCATATCGAGCACTTTGTCGAGCTCCCGGACCAACCCCAATTCTTCCTGTTCCGTCAGCCGCAAGTACCGCTCCACAAAACCGGCAATAAGGTCCATTTTCTCCCGATCAAGGCGCATCGTGGCCAGCAAACGCAGCATCTGCGCCTTCACTCGCACCCGGTCCGCCGGGAGAACCTTCATCTTCGCCATCAGAGCCGTGGCTGCCGGGTTCCTCATCCGGAGATAGCTGCGCCAGTGCAGGCGATTCAATTGGATGACGCGATACCGAAAGTCGACAATGAGTCGGTTCAGAATTCGAACGGCGAACCGATCCGGCTCGGCATTGGCCGGGAGGTCATAGGAGGCGATCAAGATCGGGTAGACAGGAAGGTTCGTTTGTTCCATCAACCAGACCGCATAACTCAAAAGGCGCAGTCCAATCTTGTGATCGCGATGCGCCTGGTGCTCGACATGCACCAGAACGAAGCTGGGCTGCCCGCGCAACTGAACTCTAGCCACCAAGTCGACAAGCTTGGTGCGCAGCCGCCCGCCACGCATCTGAATGAGTTCCTTGTCTAGAAACTGAACAGAGCGTGCATCGAGAACCCGATGCAACGAAGGGACAAAAGCCGCCAGAAAATCCCGGAAAAAGACACGAAGCAACCCCTTGAATCCTTGATCATGCACTCCCATGCCCGCGGAGAAAACCGCAGCTCATCGAAGGATGCAAGCCGGAAGCATTCCCGCCGCACAAACCAATGCAACCACGGCACGGCAACGGGTAAGGAGTTCGCCGGGCCCGCCACCGTCATTTCACGGGCCGCAAAACAACCTGTCGCAGATCCATCACCGCAACGCCAGGTTTGGTCTGCGGTTTGACAGTCAAGTTGTATCGACCCGCTTGCTTCAGGTGCACTGTGCCGATTTCCCGGCGCACGAAGTTCTGGAAATGTCCGGTGTCCTGGACCGTAAAGCGCAACGGCTGACCATCGATGGTGACTTCCACCTCGCTCCCGCCGCTCCCTTTGCCGCAGCCTTGCAGCATCTCCACCGCGAACGTTCCCGGCTCCCGAACGCTGAACACCCACTCGACCCAGTCGGAGGGTTTAACCCAGTAGCCCACCGTGTTTTTGTGAGCCGGCGGCTCGTACCGCACGGTGGCGCCGTGAATGATGGCCTCGTGTGCCGGCAGGACCACATGCCGATCGGCCCGCTGCGCCACCGGCACCGCTTCATAGGCGGAATTCGTCGTCATCATTTGTGCTCCGACGGATTTGCGCCAATCGGCCAGCTTCTTCGCCAACGCATTGGCGCGATCGGGAAATGCCCCGGCGCGATTCGTCGTCTCCGATCGATCCTCCTCGAGGTTGAACAGCTCAAGATACCCGCTCTCGTAATGTTCGATCAGCTTCCAGTCGCCAGCTCTCACCGCTCCAGCCGGTTTGCCGCCTTGATTCGCATAGTGCGGATAATGCCAGAACAACGCCTCGCGCGCTGGGGCCGCTCCACCCTTCAAGGACGCGGCCAAACTCACGCCGTCCAGAGGCGCGTTGTTGTTGGTTTTGGTGTTGGTGTTGGAGGCAACGCCCGACAGCTCGAGCACGGTCGGCAACCAATCCGTGCTGATGACCGGAGTGTCGTTGATCTGTCCCGCAGGAATGACGCCCGGCCAACGCGCCGCGAGCGGCACGCGCAGTCCGCCTTCATAGAGGTATCCCTTTCCCGCACGCCAGGGGGAATTGGAGGTCGCCGGTGTATGCGCTCCTTCACGCACCGAAAGCCCGCCGTTGTCGGAGCTGAACACCACGAGAGTACGCTCGTCGAGCCCGAGCGCCGCCAGCTTCTTGAGGATGCGCCCGACGCTTTGATCCACACTGTCGACCATGGCCGCATAGATCGCATTGGACTGCGTCGCGCCAGGCGGACGGGCCCGATACTTCGCCACCAAATCGTCTTTGGCCGTGAGCGGGATGTGCACGGCATAGTGCGCCAGATAGAGGAAGAACGGCTCGTTTCGGCTGGTCTCGATGAACTGTTCCGCTTCGGCGGTTAACCGATCAGTGAGGTACTCACCTGAGGGCGCTTCCTCAAGACCGGGCATGACCTGCCCATCCCGCCGAAACGGCGCCTTGTAACTCAGCGGCGTGCCGGTGTGATCGCCGGCCACATTGAACTGAAAGCCGTGATCCTGCGGTCGCGAGTTCGTGCCGCCCAAGTGCCATTTGCCGATGTGTGCCGTGCGATAGCCCGCACCGCGCAACGCCTCAGCCAGGGTGACCGCCGCAGCTGGAAGATTGGTGTTTAATGCCGGGCGGGATAGTTTTTGGTTTTTGTTGTCCGGACGCCCTGGCAGCCAGTCGGTCAGGTGCAGGCGAGCGGGCGATTGCCCGGTCAGCAGTGCAGCCCGCGTCGGAGAACACACCGGCCCGGCTGCATAGGCCGAAGTAAATCGGATACCCTCGCGTGCCAGGCGATCGAGGTGCGGCGTCTGATGAAAAGTGCTGCCGTTAAAACCAACGTCAGCCCAGCCCAAGTCATCGGCAAGAATCAGGACCACGTTCGGCCTCGGAGTGTCCGCGGCCTCCAGTTTCAGCCCAGCCAGACCACCCAGCCCAACGATGAGCAGGGCAACAAACCGGCGAAGTGTTGGATACATGGGCGCATTGAACCTGAGACCAGCCCGCCCGTGCAACCCACGGTTTGCAGGAGCCGTCGCGAATGGACCACGGCCGGATCGATTCACTCGCTGGGAGAGCCAGCATCCTGCCGGCCTACCAGCTCGCCATTCATCGCTGCGGCCGGCGGGACGCCGGCGCTCCCCGACGGTCGTTCGCGCCAATCGCCGCCCGGCGAAAAGGAATTGACCTCGTCGGGCCCCGGAAAGACTCTCTGCCCACACTCACGCTATGAAAACGCACCGGATCTCGTTCCCGTCGTCTGGACTTTCTCTTTCCCTCGCAGCCAGCCTGCTGGCCCTGACAGGCTGCAAATGCCCGTTTGCCTCAGGCCCGTCGGCCGCCGCCGCCGGCGCGCCGCCGCCGGCCACCATCCAGAACAATCACGGCGAAGCGTTCGGCTCCTTTGCCACGATCGATCCCCAGTTTCATACGCTCATTCCGGTCGACGCTCGCATCGAGAAACTCGCCTCGGGCTTTGACTGGTCCGAAGGCCCGGTCTGGATCAAGTCCGGCGGTTATCTCGTGTTCTCCGACGTGCCCAGCAACACGGTTTACCGCTACACGCCCGGACACGGGATCAGCGTCCACCTGCAACCTTCCGGCTACACGGGCGCCGAGCCGCGCGGAGGCGAGCCAGGCTCCAACGGGCTGACCGTCGATTCGCAGGGCCGCCTGACGTTGTGCGAACACGGCGATCGCCGGGTCGGTCGCATCGAGAAGGACGGCCGCCACATCACCCTCGCCGATCGTTACCAAGGCAAACGCTTCAACAGCCCAAACGATCTCGTGTATCACTCGAACGGCGATCTCTATTTTACCGACCCGCCCTACGGCCTCGTGGGCAACATGGATGACCCGAAGAAGGAACTCTCGTTCCAGGGTGTCTATCGCCTCAAGCCCGGTGGCCAACTCACCCTGTTGACTGACAAAGTCACGCGCCCGAACGGCATCGCGCTGTCGCCCGACGAGAAAACACTCTACGTCGCGGTGTCGGATCCGAAGATCCCGGTGGTCATGGCCTACGACGTTCAGGCCGACGGCACCGTCGCCAATGGCCGGGTGTTCTTCGACATGATGCCGTTCATGAAGCCCGAGAACAAAGGATTGCCCGACGGGCTCAAGCTGGACCAAAAGGGCAATCTGTTCGCCACCGGCCCCGGAGGTATCTACGTGATTTCGGCGAAAGGCCGACACCTCGGCACCATCCAAACCGGCGAAGCCACGGCCAACTGCGGCTGGGGTGACGACGGTTCCACGCTCTACATCACCGCCGACATGTTTCTCGCGCGCGTCAAGACGCGGACTCGCGGCCTGGGCTGGTAGATGCCCGTCCGCGAACGTGTTCGGATCCGGTGGTCGACGCTCGTGCCTCGCGTCACCAACCGGCTAATGGCAGGCATGCCTCCAGGATGCAACGCCCCGTGACCGGTTGATCCTGGCCGGGGCGGTCACAGCCGAACGGCGGTCACAATGGTTATTATTTGCCTTAGTGTCGTTTAAACACTATTAGTGTGTCCGAACGACACTATGCCGCATACCTACGAATATCCCCGGCCGGCGCTGACGGTGGACTGCGTTGTCTTCGGCCTCGACGAGGGCGATCTCAAGGTGCTGTTGATCCAGCGTGACTTGAAGCCATTCGAGGGGCGTTGGGCTTTGCCCGGCGGCTTCGTTCGGGTTGAAGAGTCCCTGGACGCCGCCGCCCGCCGCGAGCTGGTTGAGGAAACGGGCCTGAAGGACATTTATCTCGAACAGCTCTACACCTTCGGCGCGCCCGGCCGCGATCCGCGCGAACGGGTCGTCAGCGTCGCTTACTATGCGCTGGTCTCGCTCGCCGAGCACAAGCCACAGGCGGCCACCGACGCGCGGCAGGCCGCCTGGTTCAGCGTCGATGACGCCCCCAACCTGGCGTTCGACCATGGTGACATCCTCGAGACAGCGCTCATCCGGCTGCGTGGCAAGGTGCGCTACGAGCCCGTTGGCTTCGAGTTGTTGCCGGCAAAGTTCACCCTCGGGCAACTGCAGCATCTCTACGAAGTCGTGCTGGAGGAGCGCCTCGATAAACGCAATTTCCGAAAGAAAATCCTGGGCATGGGCCTGCTGGTCGACACCGGTGAGATCCAACAGGACGTGGCCCACCGCGCCGCCCGCCTTTACCGCTTCGACGAACGCAAATACCAGCAGCTCAAAAAGCACGGGTTCAGCTTCTGGCTTTGACTGAACTCACTATGAACGCCCGCAATGCTCGCACTCGCCTGGCCGAACGGACTCTCGAACAACTCCAGCACGGTGCCTATGTCAACCGCCACGGCACTCGAATTGATCTCGATGCCTGGATGAAACCAGCACTCTCGGGGACTCGCTTCCATGAAACCCCAGCAAACGTCGTCCCGGTGACGCAGCGCTCCACTCCGTTGTCGATCGAGGTCACCGCCGAATCCACGGTGGAAGCCATCATCCGACTGTCCGCCGCGGACCCTGGCCATCTGGCGATTCTCAACTTTGCCTCAGCCAAAAACCCCGGTGGCGGCTTCCTCGGCGGGGCCCAAGCCCAGGAAGAATCACTTGCCCGATCTTCTGGTCTGTATCCCTGTCTGTTGCGCCAGCCAGCCTTTTATGAGCGCCATCGCCAAAACCGGTGCCTGCTTTACCAGGATCTAGCCATCTTCTCGCCCGGTGTACCATTCTTCGTGGACGACGATGGCGAATTGCTGGATCGCCCTGTGATCGCGTCGGTGATCACCTGCCCGGCTCCGAACGCCGGTGCCTTGGCCACGAACGATCCGGCCAAGCTACCCCAAATACCCTCAACCCTGCAGCGCCGAGCGGAGTTCGTGCTGCGAGTGGCCGCGGCCCATCAAGTGAATACGCTGGTTTTGGGCGCGTGGGGTTGTGGGGTCTTCCGGAACGACCCGGTCTTGGTGGCGGACGCATTCGCCCGACTGTTGTTGAACGGCCCGTACGCGGCGCAATTCGTCCGAGTCGTGTTTGCCATCTTCGATCGTTCGCCAGCCAAGACCGTGTTCAACATTTTTGCCAAGCGCTTCCAGAAAGGTTGAACCATGAACACCAGTCCAGCCACCACGAACCTCTACCGCCCGGTCGGCCCGACCGAACTGGCGCTCATTCGTGCCAGCGGCATGAAGGCGTTTCCGCCGCGCCTACCCGACCAGCCGATCTTCTATCCCGTGCTGAACGAGGATTACGCCATCCAGATCGCGCGAGACTGGAACGTGGCTGCCTCCGGCAGCGGCTTTGTAACACGGTTTGCCGTACGCTCTGACTACCTCGCCAAATTCAAGGTCGAGACGGTCGGTAGCACCGTACATCAGGAGCTCTGGGTTCCGGCGGAAGAACTAGAGGAATTCAACCGAAACATCGTGGGCCTCATCGAGGTCACGGCCGAATTCAACAAGGAGGCCAAATGACGGCGCAGGAACGAATGCTTGGCGCGCTTTGGGGATCGGTGACGGGAGACGCCCTTGGCGTGCCCGTCGAGTTCAAAGCACGTGACGAGATTCGTGCAAACCCAGTAATCGGAATGCGCGGTTACGGCACACATCATCAACCGCCCGGCACCTGGTCGGACGACTCGTCCCTGCTGCTTTGCAGTGTGGAGAGCCTTGCCACCGAGGAATTCAACCTTGATGACATGGGACGCCGATTCGTTGGCTGGTTCCGGGATTTTCTCTGGACCCCGCATGGCGAAGCGTTCGACGTCGGCATGGCCACGGCGGATGCACTGATGAGAATTGAACGGGGCACGCCAGCTGCCGAGACGGGCGGGCGAGGCGAGTACGACAATGGCAACGGCTCGCTGATGCGGATCATTCCGGTAGCGTTGCGGTTTGCGGCAACTCCCCGAGATCTGTTGTTGGATCGAGTCCAACGCGCATCCGCCATCACCCATGCGCACCCTCGCTCATCGCTGGCCTGCGCACTTCACGCATTGCTGGTCACCCACTTACTCCACGGAACTCCGGCGAGTCACGCTTGGGATCTGGCCCGTTCTGAATTTCAGCAGCGGTTCGGAGATTCCCCTGAGTTCGCGCATTTTTCCTGGCTGATGAACGATCGCATGGAATGTCTCGACGAAGGCCGCGTCGTTTCCACGGGCTACGTGCTGCATACGTTGCACGCCGCCGTTTGGGCGTTGCTTACCACCGGGAGCTTCAAGGATTGCGTTTTGCGAGCGGTGAATCTTGGCGGCGACACGGATACCACGGGATGCGTCGCCGGCGGGCTCGCCGGATTGCTCTATGGAGTTCAATCCGTCCCCAAGGAGTGGATTGACGTCCTCGCGCGCAAGGCCGATCTCGAAGGTCTCTTTCAAAAGTTCTTGGAAGGGCAAAAGGTTTTCATGACACCCAAATCCCTTACTTCCAACAGCAAGTTCCTCAGCCTTGTGCTGCGGCATCGTCCGGAAACCATCGAGATCACCCTCGATGCCGCCGGCTGGGTTGGAGTCGACGACCTTCTGGCCGCTCTCGCCAAACACGGACGCAAGTGGTCGCGCGCTGACCTGGAGGAAATCGTCCGCACCAGCGACAAACAGCGCTTTGCCTTGAGCCCGGACGGGAATCGCATCCGGGCAAACCAGGGGCACTCCGTCGATGTGGAGCTTGGTCACGAGCCCGCCGTCCCGCCTGAGTTGCTTTATCACGGCACAACGGCGCAATTCATCTCGGCCATCCGGCAACACGGACTGCGCAAGATGCAACGGCATCACGTCCACCTCTCCGCCGAGACCGAAGTAACTTTGCGGGTCGGCGCCCGGCGCGGGCGACCCATCTTGTTGACCATCCGTGCCGGCGACATGCACCGCGCTGGCCACGCCTTTTTCCTGACCCCAAACCAGGTCTGGCTCACCGACCACGTGTCGCCGGAGTTCATCACATTCGGTCAAGACGATTAGGGAAATGCTCACCGTACGACAGCGTCTGGCTGGTGTGCTTATCGGCGGTGCCGTCGGCGACGCTCTCGGTTTGCCGGCTGAAGGACTTTCACCGCAACGTCAACGGAAGTGGTGGCCGAGGGAATTGCGTCATCATTTTGTGTTCGGTCGGGGCATGGTGAGCGACGACTCGGAACACGCGTTCATGACTGCGCAGGCGGTGCTGGCCGCACACGGCGACGTGGAAGGTTTTCGCCGTTCGCTCGCGTGGCAGTTGCGCTGGTGGTTCCTCGCGCTGCCGGCGGGCGTTGGCGCCGCCACTGCGCGGGCGTGCCTACGGCTGTGGCTGGGCGTGCCGGCGTATCGCAGCGGCGTGAACTCGGCCGGCAATGGCCCGGCGATGCGCAGCGCCATTCTTGGTGCGGTCTTTGCCACGGATGCCAACCGGCGTCGCGAATTTGTCCGCGCCTCGACCCGGCTCACGCATCTTGACCCGCGCGCAGAGACGGCGGCGCAAGCGGTGGCGGAAGCGGCAGCGTATAGTTGTCGAACCCCGGATCAACAGGCTTCCACCGAAAGCGGAAAATCCGAGCCTTCTTGCGATGCCCGCAACATCGCCGGCGTAATCCAGTTGATGGCCACCCTGACGGACGATCCCGAATGGCGGAGACTCTGCGCTCAGCTGTCGACGGGCTTGGAACGGGGCGATTCCGTGCAGCAGTTTGCCCATGGGCTCAACCTTCATCGGGGAATTACCAGTTACGCCTATCACACCGTTCCCGTTGCGCTCTATGCATGGCTGCGGCATCGAGGCAAATTCGAGGAGGCGGTCGGGAACGCCATTCGCTGCGGTGGGGATACGGACACGGTGGCTGCCATCTGCGGCGCGCTGGTCGGGTGCGAGGTCGGGCCGGAGGGTATTCCTGTGCAATGGCAGAACGGAGTTTGCGATTGGCCGCGAACACGGAATTCTTTTGTCCGCCTGGCCCAGGAGCTGGCCGCTCCAGCGGGGAAGCCAATCCGCTGGTTTTGGCCCGGCATCGTGCCGCGAAACTTATTTTTCCTCACCGTCGTGCTCATTCACGGCTTGCGGCGGCTGTTCCCGCCCTTCGGCTAATTCGCCATGACCGCTGACCTCATCCTCATACTCGAAGACAATGAAGAGCGTATTGCGGCGTTCGAACGCGCCGTGGGAACGCTGCGACCAGAGCGACGAATCCGCGTCTGGCGTGATGCGCCTTCGTTTATGGCGGAGGCAGAGGAATACTTCGGCGCCGCGGCAGTGATCTCCCTCGATCATGATTTGAACCTCGCGCCGGGCGCAACGGCGGACCCGGGCACGGGCCTGGACGTCGCGCGGTTTCTAGCGGACTACCTGCCGGTGTGCCCGGTGCTGATTCATTCGTCGAACACGGAGCGCGCGTGGTCCATGCACAATGAACTGCGATTCGCCGGTTGGAAGCCCGAGCGCATCGGGCCGTGGAACGACACGAACTGGATTGACGGCACTTGGCGGCGGCGAGTCGAAGAGCTGCTGGCCTTGCCGACCAATCTTCATCACGCGCGCCTCCCGGCAGATCACGCCGCGCGCATGGATCGTGTGGGGCTCTCTCTGGCGGGCCTTGGATTGGGCGACGCCATCGGCGAGATGTGCGCCTATCAAGCGAACTCCGCACCGCGGCGGTTGGTGGGCGACGAGTTGCCCGCCGGCCCATGGTTTCACACCGACGACACGGAGATGGCCATCTCCATCTGCGAAGTCTTGCGGATTCATGGCTTCATCGAGCAGGACGCTCTGGCGAGGCGGTTTGCCCGCCGCTTCGAACGCGATCCGGAGCGTGGTTACGGGCGAATGACACGCATTCAACTGCGCGAAGTGTTGGTCGGCGGGGACTGGCGTGTGACCGCGGCGAACGCCTTTGGCGGCCAAGGCTCGATGGGCAACGGCGCGGCCATGCGCGTCGCGCCGGTGGGCGCTTACTTCGGTGATAACCTTGGGGCCGTGGTTGAAGCGGCGGAATTGTCCGCCCGGGTGACGCACACGCATCAAGAAGGCGTGGCCGGCGCGATAGCCGTCGCGTTGGCGGCGGCGATCGCGGGCAAGCTAAACGGTGGGCGCGTCGGCTTGAGCGAATTTTGGGAGACGATATTGTCCCGTACGCCCGACAGCGCCGTGAAAGGCCGCATTCAGCTGGCGGCTCAGACACCGTTGGATTTGGATCCCGAAGTCGCCGCGCGAGCTTTGGGAAACGGTTCGCTGGTGACCGCGCCCGACACCGTGCCTTATGCCCTCTGGTGCGCCGCTCGCCATCCGAACGATTTCCGCCGGGCCCTGGCTGCCGCCATTCAGACCGGGGGCGACTGCGACACCAACGCCGCCATCGTCGGCGGCATCGTCGCGCTGGCCGTGGGGATCGACGGGATTCCGGAGCGCTGGCTGGCCTTGCGGGAAAAAACTACTCACTCTCAACTCAATCCGGCCAGTGCCACGGGGGAAGCTCGAGCCGGTTCTGGCCTTTGACGGTGGTCATGCCAAAACTTCGTTCGAGTTCGGTCGTCTGACAGGTGGTGTGTTTTCGTAACTCGCGAAGCAGGATTTCGGAGTGGGACACTACCCAGAGTTGAGTCGCTTCTGAGGCGTGGACAATCAAGCGCGCGAGGGCCGGCATCAGTTCGGGATGCAGGCTGGTCTCGGGTTCGTTCAGGACCATCAACGCCGGCGGCCGTGGCGTTAACAAGGCCGCCACCCAAAGCAGGAATCTTAGCGTGCCGTCGGACAGTTCGGCGCAGGTGAGCGGTCGTAACAACCCTTGCTGGTGCCAGAGCGCGCTCATAAGGCCGTCGTGGTGTCGGCAAATTTCGACATGACATCCGGGAAAAGCGTCCGCAAGTGATCGCTGCAAGCCTTCCGCATCGCCCATTTCGAGAATGGTTTGGAGCGCCGCCGCGAGATCACGACCGTCGTGATGCAAGACGGGAGTCCGAGTGCCCAGGTGTGCCTGGCGCGCCGGAGCTTCCCGATCGGTGCGGAAATGATCGTAGAACCGCCAGCTCCGAATCAATTCCCGCGTCGCGAACACTTCAGGCGTTGTGCTGACGTCGGCCAGACAGCCGAAGATGCTTTCGTAAGGATCAACGCCATCGGCGACGATCTGGACCGCGCCGTCTCGGCGGGCTTTGACGCAGGGTCCGGACCGGTCGACGAGCGTGGCGGCCGGGCGAAAGTGGCGCCCGGCCCAGATGCGTTCCGATTTGATCTCGGGGTCGAGTGCGAACGCAGATTTGGACGGGGCCGGCAGGCCGAGCGAAATGGCGTAGCCAAATTCGTCCGAGCCGTACCCAAGCCGCAGGCGAACGGCGCCTTTTCGTTGCACGCCCTGGATGGGGGCACGTCCTTTGCGCATGTCGTTCGAAATCGATTCGGGTCCGGCCCAAAGCGTTGAGGCCAGGCCGCCTTCTTTCGAGAGTGCGGCGACCACTCCACCCTGCGCGGTTTCCGCAAGGAGACGCAGGGCTCGATAGAGATTTGATTTGCCCGAACCATTGGCGCCCGTGATCAAATTCAGCCTTCGAAGGGGAAGAACCAATTGAAGCAGAGACCGGTAGTTTTGAATGGCGAGAGTTGTCAGCATGCAAGAGTGGATTGAAGATTTGCCGAGGTCCGACCCTGCATGACAGTTAAAACTTTCCCGGCGCAGTGAGGGCCCTGAGGGTCACCCCAGGCGGACCATGATCTGAGGGGGTCGGACCACGGCTAACATTTAAGCCCAAAAACGTTGTGCTAATGGATCTGGTCGAACGAAGCCTTACAGCCAGTTTTTGCTGCCATTTTGTGGTCGGTAAGGCCACGCGAACTACTACCGTGAACTAGATTCTCTGACGCCCCTTTTTCTGGCCCGAAAATTCGCTCTAAGCCCAGTTTCTAGGCCTCCATTCGGCAGAGACCATTTTGCTCCAACAATTTGCCGTGGTCCGACCCTACATGACAACCCTACATGACAATGCCCTCTGGTGCGCCGCTCGCCATTCGAACGATTTCCGCCGCGCCCTGGCTGCCGCCATTCAGACCGGGGCGACTGCGACACCAACGCGGCCATCGTCGGCGGCATCGTCGCACTGGCGGTGGGGATCGACGGGATTCCGGAGCGCTGGCTGGCGCTGGCCTTGCGGGAAAAAACTTCGTTTCAAACGATCCGTTGGACACAGAGCACGTGAAGCTCATAATGCTTCCATGCATGCGGGCGTGATGCTGGTCATGGCGGGCTTGGTGGCGCAGTTCATTCTCCTGAGCGCCGCCAAGATTGACGCGGCCGAACGCACCAGCGCATCGAGCTTGTCTGGCGGATCGGCCGCCTCCGGGGCCCGAAACGGAGATCGATTCTCGGTGGAGGCTGGCTCGCTCTGGAAAGGCGCGACGAACACGTCGCATTGGTGGTGGCAGGTCGAGTTCGACCCGCCTCGCGCCGTCGGTGCGCTCTTGCAGGTTGTCGGCGATCACCCGTTTGTTTTCCGCAATGCGCCTCGGAATTACCGCTGGCAGCAGAGCGACGACGGGGCGCGTTGGGTGGATATTCCCGGCGGCGCGGTCGCATCAGAATCCCGGCTCTACCGAATTCACCGGTTCAAAGCGGGCGTCCTAACCCGTTTCCTGAGACTCGATATTCTGGACGCAGCGGGCGAAGCGCCGGCATTGCGTGAAGTCGAATTCTACAGCGAGCCTGGAGCGAGCATTGATTTTCCGGAATGGGTGGTGGCGGTCAATGTGACGCATGATGCGCGGCTGCCGAATCACGGGCAGGAGTTCATTCCGCTCGCGCGATCGGTGGCCACTGAAAAGGGGCTTTCGGCGCAGCAGGTCTGGCTGATGTCATTCGACTTGGCATTCCTCGCCGTCGAACCGAAGCCGCTCTGCGCCTTTTTGTCGGGGAGCTTCAAGGATTGGTGTGAAGTCGATCGCACGACGTGGCGCGGAGTGCACGAGGTGCTGCAAGCAGGTCGCCTCCCGATCTGGGCGTCATGCGGCGGCGCGCAAGGGTTGGCCATCCTCGCGGAAAACGGAGTCGAACAACCGTGGGATTGTCCGCACTGCCGTGATCCGAAGAATCCCAAGACGCCGATTTACACCCACATCGGCCACACGGCGCAGCGGTCGTGCGGCGATTATTCTGGCTGCGTTTTCGAACGCGGACCGGGTTGGGTGCGAGCGCTGGATGAGGATCCGGTCTTTGCTCATCTGCCGCGCGAATTTCAGGCGATGGAGAGTCACTGCGGGCAAATTGAGTGGGCGCCCAAAGGCTGGAGGATCATTGCCGAAGGCGGACAAGGATCGAGGACCAAGACACAATGCCTGCGCCGAATCGATCGCCCGATTTACGCCGCCCAGTTTCACATCGAAATGGAGGGCACACCGTCGGTCTCGCGCCAGATCATGAGTAATTTCCTCGCGGTCGCCCGCGGGTGGCATCCAACGGATTCAAAGTAGGCCTGACTCGGATACACTTAAGGTGCCCAGCGCAATCGGTAAAACGCCTGTGCAGGCGGGTTGGTGGGCAGGTCGGTGAAATCATCCCGCACGAGAATTGACCCGTCGGCCCACGCCTGGACCGGCCAAAGTCGCGTCGCCCCGGTGAACGTAACATTTGTCGCGCGCTCGAATTCGTAGAAGTACCAGGGAACGCCCGTGCAGCGGGCGCTGAGTTCCCCTGGCACGCTTAGGTCCAGCGCCTCCACCCGACTCGTGGCACTGGCAATGATGGAAATCGTCGCCGTGCTGTTCGTCGTCACCCCCAGTTCGTCCGCAATGGTATACGTGAACCCGTCGGCCTGCGAGTTTGGAGGCACTAAAATGTGCGGGCCTTCCACCGTGAGCGCGAGTCCGTTGGAAGTCACAGCGCTGACGTTGACGAAAAACACCGGTTCGCCATCGGGGTCGTAGTCGCTCCACATCAGGTCGGCGATGTTGATGGCGAGAGGTTGCCCGGCGAGCTGAAAGAACGTGCTGCCGAAGGCCAACGGCGGCGCGTGCGGCGGGAGCGGGGCGGCCAGCTGAACGACGATGTTGTCCGCAAAGAAGAGGTAGCTTGGCGCCGGGCTCTGCGATGGCACTTCAATCTTCACTTTCGTGAACGGCGTCGCCGATCCAAACGACAACACCCCTTCCGGATAGGCGCCGGAAATCCACGCCCCGCGCGCGGACCCCGACGCGACGGGATTCGTCATCGCCGCATTGGTGTAGGCCGTCACGCGGACCAGCGCTGCCGTGTCGAATTCGCTGGAGACCTCGCCGGTCACGAACGCCATCGTGAAGTTAGTCATGGGCTGATTGAACTCCACGGCCATCGCGCTGCCCCAGGTGCTCGGATAAAGAAAGTTGCCGGAGAATACGTGCGGCAACCAGAACGCGAAGTTGTTTTGCAGCGACCAACCTCCGGCGAGGGTACTGAAGGCCGCCGTAACGCCGTTTTTCGTCTGGGTTGCGGGCAGCCCCTGCCCGGGACCTACCGCAGGCGTGCCGGTATCGAAATCGAACGTTGCGCCGACGCCTGCCGTCGCGAAGTTCGCCACCAGCGCGCGGTCGCCCGTGAGATTAAACGTGAAGTTCGCGGACGTGCTCACCAGCGTGCCGAACTCGGTCCAACTCACAAATTTGAAACCGGTGTGCGGCGTCGCGGAAACCGTGATGAGTGAATTGCTGTTGAACGTGCCGCTGCCGGATGCGGTTCCGCCGTAGTTCGGCAACGCTTCGGTCGTGACCGAGTAGGCGGGGACGAAGTTCGCGACCAACGAGCGGTTGGTGCGGACAGTGAACGTGTAGTTGGCGGAGGCGCTGACCAACGCGCCGTTCTCGGTCCATCGCTGAAAACCCCAGCCCGGGTTGGCCGAAGCCATCAGCGCGCAGGGGGAGTTGCTTGGATAACTCCCGCCGCCGCCGGCCGAACCCGCCGCGATCGGCTCCGCGCTGGCCGCGATGCTGAACCTGGGCGCGGGCGGCACCGGCGGATTGGTATCGATCAACGTCAGTGCCGTCAGTGCGAAATCACCCCACATGTGCACCTGGTAGGTGTCATAACCAGCCAGGGCGGTCGTGTAAGGGAAACTCGCGCCTGCATAGCCGGTGCAGTCATACATCACCGGGTCGTTGAAAGCATCATTGCCGTCCAACTTGGGCATGATCTCGAACGCCCCGCCGGCGCCAGCAGTGTTCAGCAGAATCTTCCCGGTAAACGCCCGTAGATCGAATCGCTTTCCGTCCGCGCGCTTCAGCGTGATGTTGGCCCCGACCCCGAGATTGGGCCCAGCGGTGATGGCCTGCGCTTGAACTCCATTCGGCCAATGAACACTGAAAAACCGCCCGGTCGGCGGTCCGCCGCCTGACGACCAATAGCCATCCGCGGAGTAGGTGAAGAGATAATCTCCGCTTTGGAGAGTGACCGCATTGATGTTGGACACGATCAGAAGCGCGGTTTGCGAACCGGTGAAGAACACGTTGGTGACCGCCTGAACTCCGGGCGTGATCCACATCCACGAAGTCAGGACGACGAGCATGCTCAAACGTCGGGCGGTTTTCATAGCGTCACCTGAATTTGCATTGGTCGGCCGCACAGGGTTGAAGGCGAAAAGTTTTCCTACTCCGCCTTTGATACCATCCGATTCAGCACCGAGGATGGGTGAGTGCTGAATTGGCTTTTGATGGGCCTCCTTTGCCCGTTGTCAGTCCCGCCCTGCGCCCATGGCGGGACGCATTCTCCACCTTACGCCAGCACCGCCTTCACGACCTGGCCGTGGACATCGGTGAGGCGGAAATCGCGGCCGCCGAAACGGTAGGTGAGTTTCTCATGGTCCAGTCCCAGCAGGTGCAGCACGGTGGCCCAGAGGTCGTAAACCGTGCAGACATCCTGGACCGCGTGATAGCCGAGCTCATCCGTGGCGCCGTGGGCCGTGCCACCCCGGATACCGCCGCCCGCCAGCCACACGCTGAACCCAAAGGGATTGTGATCGCGCCCGTCGGTCGATTGCGCAAAGGGCGTCCGGCCAAATTCTCCCGCCCAAACGATAAGCGTTTCGTCGAACAGACCGCGCGCCTTTAGATCGTGGATGAGGCCCGCGATGGGCTGATCCACCTGAAACGCCATCTCAGAATGACCGGCCTTCAGCACACCGTGTTGATCCCACGGATTGCCGGTTTGCCCGAGATCCGCGGGGCGCGGCAGGCACGTGAGCTCGATGAAGCGCACGCCACGCTCGACGAGCCGGCGGGCGAGCAGACATTGCCGCGCGTATTCGACCTTCTCCCGCACGGGCGAGTCCATGCCGTAAAGCTTTTTTGTCGCTTCGCTCTCGTCCCGGAGATCAACGAGCTCCGGCACGGCGGACTGCATGCGGTAGGCGATCTCGTAGTTCTGGATGGCGGATTCAACCTGATCGTCGCCGTGGAGCCGCTCGAGGTGACTGCGGTCAAGACGTTCCACAAACCGCAGCCGCTTGCGTTGAAGACCGTCGGCTTCGCGCGGAGTGATGTTGGCGAGCGGCTCCTTCTGGGTCGGGTCGATGAACGAGGCCTGATGCACCGCGGGAAGAAAGCCATTGCCGAAAATGTTCACGCCGCCCAACGGCGACCCGCCGCTGGCCAGCACCACAAAACCCGGCAGATTCTGGTTCTCGCTGCCCAGGCCATAAGTGGTCCAGGCGCCCGCACACGGGAATCCCGCCTGCGAGAAACCGGTATGGATGAAATAATTTCCCTGAGCGTGCTCGTTCGCCACGCTGGTCATTGAACGAATGACGGCCAAGTCGTCCGCGCACGCGCCAACGTGCGGAAATAGATCGCTGACCGGAAGGCCGGATTGGCCGCGGTTCCGGAACTCCCACGGGCTGGCCATGATGTTTCCATTCTGGTTGAACATCGTGGGCCGGACCGGCACCGGCATCGGTTTGCCGTGGTCCCGACGCAAGCGCGGCTTCGGATCAAACGTGTCCACGTGAGATACTCCGCCCGACATGAAGCAGAAGATGACGCTTTTGACTCGTGGGCGGAAATGCGACGGACGTGGCGCGAATGGATTCGCCGTGGTCACGCCGGCGCTTGCGGCGAGCGCTCGGCTTGGTCCGTTGCCCATCAGGCCGGACAATGCCACCAAGCCAAACCCGGTGGAACATTTCGCCAGCATGTGGCGTCGGGAAATCATTTCCGCGCAGCGCGCGGCTTGTCGGGCTCGTTCAGTCGACATAGATGAACTCCTTGAGACAAAAGAGGGATTGGGCGAAGTCCTGCCAGACACGTTCGTGCCGCTCGAGTTCGGCGGCCGGGACGGAATGTTCCGCTGCCAATTCGGCGAGGAACTCACGGCTGTCGGCCAGTTCCTGTGCGGTGGCCGCGCGGCCCAGCGCACGGACAAACATCGCGCGAACCCGCTCGTCGCGATTGCGGCCGTCGGCCACCAGTGCTTTGGCCCATTTGGCGGACTGGTCGATCACGAACGGATCATTGAGCAGTGTGAGCGATTGGGCCGGGACGTTGGTGGCGTCGCGCTTGCCGCGCGTGGTCGCGGGCTTGGGCGCATCGAACGCTTCCAGAAACGGATTGGCTGCATTACGACGGATGCGTTGGTAGATGCTCCGTCGTCGTTCGCCATCAAGCGGCCCCTTCGGTCCGCCGCCTTCGGTCTTGGCCACGTAGTAAACGTTGACCCCGGGCCCATACATCTTCAGGTCCAACTGACCCGACGTGGCCAGCACGGCATCGCGAATCGCTTCGGCTTCAAGGCGGCGCACGTGTGCGTGTGACAGCAGTTCATTGCCCGGGTCGATCCGACGCGTCGCAGAGGGAACGTTCACGAGTTCCGAACTCGTGCCAACGGGCGATGCAACAAGAGGCTGCTCCACCTCATCCGTCCCGCGTTCAGAAGAAGCCAGCGCTGACTGTCGATACGCTTTCGACGTCACCAGGAAACGGATCGTTTTCTTGACCGACCAACCTTGCTCGACGAAACGCGTCGCGAGGAAGTCGAGCAGTTCCGGGTGGGTGGGCTTATCGCCAAGCCGGCCAAAGTTATCCACCGTGCCGACCAAGCCGCGTCCGAAAAGATGATGCCAAAGGCGGTTGACCATGACCCGGGCCGTCAACGGATTGGTGGGATTCGCGATTTGATCGGCAAGTTCCAGCCGGCCGCTCAATGAAGTTCGGAACGGTCGACTGTCGAACATCTCGAGGAACCGGCGCGGCACCGGTTCACCCGGCTGCGTGATCTGGCCGCGCACGAACAACGGCTGATCGAACGCGGCCGCCTCGTGCACCCCGGGTGCGCGACGCGGGATCGGAATCTCCGCCTCCAGCCGACGGTATGCCGCCACTGACTCCTTGAGGTCAGGCAGACGCGCGAGAGAGGCCGGCAGCAGGTCGCGGCGGATGAAGTAATCGAGAAACACGAGCTCTTCCTCGCTCAAGGCTCCTTCACGCCAGTGCTGGACTGCGGCCGTCAGCGTTCGGCCGTAGAGTTGGGCTAACTCGCTTGCCGAACTGGGCGCGTTGGCGGACAGCAGAAGCGCGACCGGCACGACGACTTCCTTCGGCGGCTGAGGACCGGAGTGAAAAACCACTTCGGCCGCCTCGAAATGAGCACGCCCGCCTTCGGCGGAGCCTGAATTAGGCGAATCATCGGTCGTCACGAACTCCAAGTAGGCGTGCGCGCCCTTGCGGTAGGCGGTGTCGAGACGCAGCCACTTCATCTCGTCGGCGTTCAGGTTCACCGCCGGATAAAGTCCGCCTCCGCCCAGTGCATAGTTCTCAACGACCAACCGCGCCATGCTACGCTCACCGAGCGCACGGACGCTGATGCTGTCGGTCTCCACCTTGAACCGTGGCGACATAAACACGCCGTTCTGTTTTCGGGTCAACCTTTGGCTGATGCTGACGACCCCTGACGGATACAGGCCGCGCAACACCCGCTCGCCCTGGACCTCAACGCAAAACTCGCCGGTTGGAACGGGTGCGCCGGCCTCACTGCCGGTCCGCTGATTTGGTGTGGTCGGATTGTTTCCCGCCATGAACCAGCGGCGGGCATCGTCGCCGCGCAGGTCCCAAGCGCGTATGAAGTTGGTTCGATTGAACTCGCGACGGCCAGCCAGCTCATTGGTCCAGTAGTTCGCCAGCTCATCCCAGCCCTTGCGAAAGGCGTGGCCGGACAGGCCGGATAGTTTCACCCACGGATGCAACGGGCTGGCGTTGTTCTTCGCGGCGTCGGCCAGCGCGCCATTCCACGTCTCCATCGCCTTCGATGATTCGAGTAGCCCGGTTCGGGCCGCCCGAAGTTTTTTCATCTCGTGCTGAAGAGTCGATCGCTTCGCCAGCTCCGCCGGGGTCAGTGATTGGGTCAGCGCTTCCGGATCCACGCCCATCGCCCCGGCTTGGAACGAAGCCGCCACTTCCTCCGCCGTAAGCGCACGGGAATAGAGCCGGGCTTCTTCGATCTCGCCGGCCAGCGCGGTGACGCCCGGAGCCAGGTGACGTTTGCCTAACACCACCCGGGCGCTGCCTGCAGCGAAGGTCTGCAGCTCACCCTGTTGATATGATTTTCCGTAACGAGCGCCATTGCGATAGAGCGTGATGGAGTTGTTGGTCGCGTAAACCACCGCAAGATGGACGAGTTCGCCAGGTTGAGCAGTCTCCGCCGGGCCACCAACATCCTGGGTGCGACGAAAAAAGTCGCTGCCCGCAATCCACCGGGCCGCCTCGCGTTCGCCGAAAACAATCGAGTCGAAACGCTCGCTGTCCGGTGTCTGCACGGTCAACGCCCCGCCTCCCTTCTGATCGAGTCCGGCTAGAGACACCCACACTTCCAGTGTTTTTTCCCGGAGCTCGAGGGGCAGCGGACTGGTAACAACCCACGCGTTCGTGCCGTTCAGCAGCAGACGGCCGCCGCGGATCTCGGCGCCGCCTTCCGCCCGCCCATGCATGTCGCCGATGGCATCGCGCAAGTCTTCCTCGAAACTCCAGCGAGCCATCGGCGCGGGCAGATGCTTTGAAGCGGTCGAACCGCTCTGTTGCGCCAACGCAGCACGCGCCCGGAATTCGACTTCGGCAATATCCTGCGTCACCCGCTGGATCTCCTGCGTTACCCGGGCCATCTCGGCATTGCTCGCGGCGTGCTCAAGCAGGTCCGTGCCCAGCCGCGCGGCGGCAACGGTCCACGCCTGGCCCAGCCCGGCGCGGATCTCCTTTTTCAATGCCGCGAGTTCAGCTCGGTTGGTCTTTAGCAACGCGGGCGAGTCCACCACCACTTGGCCAGGACGACTGCTGGCGAAGACGCCGTAGAGCGCGTGGAAATCCTTCTGGCTGATCGGATCAAACTTGTGATCGTGACAGCGCGCGCACGAAACGGTGAGCCCAAGGAAGGTCTTGGCGAAGACATCGATCTGGTTGTCGACGACCTTCACCTGATCGTCCAGCGCGTCCACCGGGATGTAGCCAAACTCCACCATCCGCAAATGGGCGGGGCCCAACCTCGATTCGTTCAGCCCCTCCGCGCGGTTGAGGCGCGGGTTCGGCAGGAGATCCCCGGCGATATGTTCGCGGACGAACTGGTCGTAGGGCACGTCGTCATTGAAGGCGCGGATGAGATAATCCCGATAGCGCCAGGCCATCGGCAGCTCTGGATCACCCTGGCTGCCGTGGGATTCGCAGTAGCGAACAAGGTCCATCCAGTGCCGCGCCCAACGCTCGCCAACTCTCGGCGACGCCAGCAGCCGGTCCACTTGTCGCTCGTAGGCGTCCGGAGAAAGGTCGCCAAGAAACCCTTCAATCTCCTCCGGCGCGGGCGGCAGTCCCGTCAGCGCGAACGTGACGCGTCGCAACAATGATTCCCGGCTGGCCTCGGTGGCAGGCCGCAGGCCGCGTTCTTCCATCTTCGCCAGCAGAAACCGATCGACCGGATGATCTGACCACGCGGCATCGTTCACCTTCGGCACGGGCGGATTTTGCACCGGCTGAAAACTCCACCAGTCTTTGCGCGCCTTGAGCGTCGCGGCCCAACCAGCGTGGCCAGTCAAAGCTGCCGGGGACTCTGCGGGAGGACCGTCGCGCGGATCCGCGGCGCCTAGATCGATCCACCTCACAAAATCCGCAATGACAGCCGCCGGGAGCTGGGGGCGGTCCTTGGGCATCTTTGCCTCCGGCGATTCATGTCGAATGCTCTGGATCAGCCTACTTTCCCGCGCGTGGCCTGGAACGAGCGCTGGGCCGGAATCCCCGCCGTGGCGAAGGCCCTCTCGGGAATCCACGCGCAGTCCGCCCTTTTGCTTCTTCGCTCCATGACACTCGTAGCATTCGTTGACCAACGTCGGCCGGATGCGTTGCTCGAAGAGCTCCAGCGGATCCTGCGATGCAGCCAACCCCGCTCGGAGAAAGCAGAAGATAAAAATACCCAAAACCCAGGCAGCCGAAGCCCCGATCGGGACATGGGTTGACCGACTCGTCCCGCGGATATCGGTGAGGCTACAGCGCGTCATGATCGGTTCGCGAAAACACGTGAGTGAAGAGTCGGACGCCGATCGAAGTCCCGGCATTGAGTTGAATTCGCGTTTCCCTGCCTCGCGCGAAACATACGGAAATTCGCCGCGAACGAAAATTGGGAAAAAGTGTTTGCGAATCGCCCTCACCCCGGCCCTCTCCCCCGGGGAGAAGGAGGAACGATCGCGGCCTGCCTAACCGTCGACGCCCGTTGCAATCCGGCTGCGCGCAGACCTTCGTTCCGATGGCCGTTCAGGTGGCCGAAACGCTCGGGCGCGTAAACGTCCATTCGGATTTCCACGCCGCTGATGAAGTTCCCCCTCTCCTCGGGGAGAGGGTTGGGGTGAGGGCGATTCGCGACGGCCGTTCTCGTTCCCCGGTTGCTGCGACGTGTGCGCTGCTCATGGAGATTTTCCGAAATGCATTGAAGTCCTCGGGGCCGTCCCGCTGGGAATCAGCGAGCCAACGATTACCGGGTCGTCCGGCACGCCATCATCTACCCTCGACTGTGCCGCATTCGTTCCAGCTCAAGTTTCAGCGGCGCCCAATAGGCCCGATCCAGGGCGCGCTCGGCTTGCTCCTCGCTCAGGAGACCAACCTCAACCTATCCAGGTTGGCGGCGTCGGCGTGAAGCGCGAAGTCCGTGTCGCGGCTAAACTCCGCCGCGCCGTAAAACACGCAGGCCTGTCCGCCCATCAACAGGGCGCGCACCCCGCAGCTCTGGAAAGTCGAAAGGACTTTGCGAATCGGGTTCGGGATCAAGACTGCCTCCTTGGGCAAGGTATTGCGACCATAGTTTCATGCTCTCGCGCCAACGTTCCAACGGAGAAAGCCGGAACCACTCGTGCCATTCATCTGCAGAATCGGACTGCATGGAGGGAACCCTGACACACGGCCACATTGAAGCCAACCTATTCCGCCCTGTTCTACGCATAAGAGGGTTTGCCCACGAATCGACACGAATGAACACGAATAGAAGCAGGGGGTTGGTGATTTCGCTCATTGGAGGTATCTCGATAACGTGGAGAGAACGTTCGCGTTCGGGCTCGGTCGGAACCATTCGTGTTTATTCGTGTGTCTTCGCGCGCCGAAAGTCCCCCGCGGAGTTACGCGTGGTCGCGTGGTTTTGGGGCTGAGGGGCTGAGCCAGACAATTGACGTGCTGATAGCACCTATGCTATCAGTAACTCAGTGGCGATAAAGATAGTAGTGGATACCAATGTGCTGATTGCGGCGCTGACGAGTGATGCGGGACCGAGCCGGGAAGTATTGCGCCGCTGTCTGCGACAACAGTGCCAACCGCTTTTGGGGCACAAGCTATTCCTGGAGATGGAGGACGCTCTCGGCAGGAACGCGTTATTCGAGGGGTGCCCCTTGTCCGCCAAGGAACGGGAACAAATGTTCGCCGCGTTTGCCAGCGTTTGTGCCTGGACGAAGATTTATTATCTGTGGCGGCCAAACCTCAAGGACGAGGGCGACAATCACGTTCTTGAGTTGGCAGTGGCGGGTGGGGCGGAAGGCATTGTCACCCACAATGTCCGTGACTTTTCGGGGAGCGATCTTCGCTTTCCAGCCGTGCGTATTTTGCGTCCAAGCGAGTTTTTGAAAACGTTGAGGTGACACATGGCGACAATGACGATTCGACTGCCGGATGAGAAGCATCAACGGCTGCAGGAACTGGCCAAGAGCCAGGGCGTGAGCCTCAACCGGCTCGTGGACGACCTTTCGAGCGTGGCGCTGGCGCAATACGACGCCGAGGTGCGCTTTCAGGCACTGGCCGCCAAGGGAGATCCCGCGCTGGGTCTGCGGCTGCTCGACAAGCTCGACCGAGCTCTCGGACGCAAGCCGAAATAGTTCGCCCATTCTCGTCATGACATTAATGCGGAGGCCCGCGGCCTCCGGATGCTGGCAACGAAAGTGAACAGCGCGCCCGCGCTGAAAGGTCTCCAGCGGGAGCGACGGCACGGCGATCACGCCCGTGCAATTTCTCCTGCCGGCGTTGGTCTGGATCGTGGGCCTACTTCTTCCTGGTCGCGAATCGTTGCAGGTGCAGCCGGAACTTTTCCCCGGCTGGTGATAAGTCGGATTTCGTCGCGCGGCTGACCACCACTTCCAGTGTGGCCAAGCCATGCGGTGTCAACGGCCGTAGCACCAAGCGAGAGCCGATCGCGTGGCGATAAACGGACGGCAGCAGAGCGACGCCCCGTCCGGCCTGCACCTTGGCGAACAACGAGCCTCCGCTGTCGGCCTCGGCCACAATGCGCGGCTTACGCCCCACGCCAGCAAATGCTCCCAGGGTCAACCGGTGGAAATCCGTGTATTCAGCGGGCCGCAGGATGACCAACGATTCGGCCGCCACGCGGGCGACCGGCACAGCCTTGAGTTTGGCAAACGGGTGTCGCGCGGGTACGGCTACGCAAAACGGGTAGCTCTTCAATGGCTCGAACTCGAGCCCGATGGCGTTCTCTTCGGTCGGCCGCACCATGATGCCGAGGTCGAGCCGGCCGTCGCGCAGTCCGGCGGCAATCTCGTTGCTCGACAGATCGTGAAGCTCAACTTTTACCCGCGGAGTCGACTTTTGAAATGCCGCCAACGCGGCGGGCAGAATTTCGACCGTGGGCGAAGGCGCATATCCGAGGTGTAACTCACCCAACTCGCCGCGGGCCAGGGCGCGGACTTTTTCCACTGATTCGTCGGCCCGTGCGATGAGGTGGCGCGCTTCGTCGAGGAAGTACTTCCCCTCCGCCGTAAGCGCGACGCCACGTGGACCGCGCTTCAACAGGTCCACTCCAATTTCATCCTCCAGACCCTGAATCTGCCGGCTCAATGCCGGTTGCGCGACGCGCAGGCGGCCGGCGGCCTTGGTGAAATTCAAAGCTTCAGCCACGGCCACGAAATAGCGGAGATGTCGCAGTTCCATTGCAAGGCTCACTATGCCGCAAAGGTATCGCTGCTCAAGGAACAAGGTATTGGGCGCGCTGCGCGGTCGCGGTCACCGTGCATGCAGGTCGAACCGGTGTCCGGCCAAAACAACATCAACCATCGAAACGATATGCCTTACATCAATGTCCAAATCACTCGCGAGGGCGTCACCGCCCGGCAGAAACGGGAGATCATCGCGGGCGTAACCCGCCTGATGCAGGATGTGCTCGACAAGGATCCGCAAACCACCCACGTCGTCATTCAAGAAATCAACCCCGACAACTGGGGCCTCAATGGCCAACCCAAGTCCGAACTCAATGCCGCCAAGTCGTCAGCCAACGCCTAATCCGAATTCCATCATGAAAACACAAACCATCATCGTCACTGGAGCTTCCACGGGCATTGGCCGGGCGATTGCCCAATTGTTCCTCGAACGAGGACACAACCTCATTCTCAATTCGGTCCACGCTGACAACCTCGACGGGGCGGTCCGTGAATTGGGCGGTTCATCACGGATCGCTTCGGTCCCGGGTGACGTGGGCCGAAGAGACGTCGGCGAGAAGCTTGTGACCGTCGCCTTGGAGCGTTTTGGGCGTCTCGACACACTCGTCAACAACGCCGGCGTATTCGCGCCGAAACCGTTCCTCGACGTGACCGAAGCTGACCTCGATCGTTTCCTCACCACAAACTTGAAGGGGACCTTCTTCACGACACAGGCAGCCATTCGCGCGATGCTGAAGACCGGCGGCGGAAACGTAGTGAACATCGGCACGGTCTTGGTGGACCACGCCATCGCCGGATTGCCGGCGACTGCGCCCATTGCAAGCAAGGGCGGGATTCATGCGCTGACCCGTCAGCTGGCGGCCGAGTTTGCTTCTCAGAATATTCGTGTGAACACCATTGCCCCGGGCATCATCCGCAGTCCGTTGCAAGGCAAGATCGGCGTGTCTGATGCGGACTCGCTTGCTGGCTTGCATTTGCTCAATCGGATTGGCGAACCCATCGACATTGCGGAAGCCGCATACATGCTTGCGACCAGCCGGTTCATCACCGGCGAAGTCTTGAACGTCGATGGCGGGCACGCGGCGGGACATAAGTTCGCGTGAGCGCGTCGACGACGTCGGCGCCGAGGTGTCCCGGTGGCGCCAGCCAATGCCGGGCTGAGGGATGAAACTTCAGCCCGGCAGGCCGATGCACCGATGCGCGCGAAGGCCCGCTGCGGGTCCAATGCCGCAGCGGGCCAAGCGGGTTGTTGGTCGTGCGTTGTTAGGACGGCCTTCGGACAACGGATCAATTGGCCGACGGGAACCCAGTGGAATTCACCGGTTGCCGACCGACATAACGGACCAAGGCGTTCCCGTTCGAGTCGCGAGCGATCTCGTCGTCGTTGGGGGGGCGCCGAGCCAGAGGCTGGGCGGCGGTTGGATTCCGTTGCACCAGTTGTTGCCGGCAACGAAAAGCGCCCGGAAGAATGGGACCCAGTCCGCCGGGTTGGCTTTCTCCGGATCCGGCAGACCGAACTCCGCCACGTCGATGTTCCGGATGTGAGACGCGCCGGCGAACTGGTAGACTTGATAGTTTGGCTTTTCGTGCCGGGTCAGATGACCCCTCAGCGCGATGATGTCGGTCTCCGATTGGAAATCGATCTCCACGCCGGCTCCGGCGCGCAACGGCAGGCGGCGCAAGGGACGCAAATCGGCCACCGCATCGCAGGCCGAAAGATTCAGCTCGGCCACCGGCATTCCCTCAAGGGGCGCGAAGTCGACCATCGGAGTATTGCTCAAATCGAACGACAATTGGCCATTCTCCAACATCGTCAGGCGCTTTTCCATCCGCCGCGCGGGTGACACCGGCAGGTCCTTGAGCCGTTCAATCCAGGAATTCAGAACCAGCCGTTTTTCCTGGCCGCCCAATCGGCCCACGCTGAGCAATTCGGCCGCGGGGCGACGCTCAGATTGCATCCTTTGGAACAGTTACGTCAGGTGTTCCTGGGAAAGTTTTTTCCTGTGTTGAGCTCGGCCTGCAATCCGGTCCCCGGGTTGCTCGGATACGGGGGCGGCGGCTGCGGCTGCGGCGTTCGAGATCGCAGGCGCCTCCAGGAATCCATCGTCGTGATGATGCGCGAGCAGTTTGTCGACTGCGCAGCGCAGCGCGGGATTACCCTGGCAAACTGAGTCGAGAAAGGCGGCTCGTTCGGCCAGCGTCGGCTGCTCGAGCGCCTCGAGGAAGATGTCCCGCGGGTGCGGGTCGGACGACGATGAGATCGGATTCATGACACTCGACTCCAACGCGCTAAACCGGCCAGATATCCGCCAGGATTTTAAAGTCGTTCAATGCATATCCGCGATCACGCTGCGGACACGAGCCCGGGCAAAGGTCCATAGGCGTTCGGCCGTCCGCAGCGGCAGGTCCAGCGCCGTCGCGGCCTCCGGCATCCCCATGCCGACGAAGAAGCGAAGCTTCACCAGATCCGCCGCTTGTTGATCCTCGGCGGCGAGCACATCCAGCGCTTCATGGACCGCGAGGATTTCCTCGTGGCTGGAGGTCGTTTCAATAATGGACTCCGTGAGCGGCTCATGCGCGACGCCACCACCCCCGCTTCTCGGAATCCCGCCGTCGAGCTTGTTCAATGAGGATGCGTCTCATGGCTTCGGCCGCAAAGAACGCAAGGGATGCAAAGAAGGTTTACCGACAGGCAGCTGGCCGGTTAACCCGAACGGCGGCAGCGCTCGCGATGGCCGGAGGTATCCGATGAAGTCTCTTCGGTCTCCCTTCCTCTTCTCTGCGTTCTTTGCGTTCTCTGCGGTTAATAAAAGTCGTTTCTGCCGTTTCAGCCCGTCCTTTTCTTTGCGCCTTCGCGTCTTTGCGTTTTCCTCAACGATCGGCAACTTCAAGCTTCCAATCAACCTAACGAAATGATTGGATGATGAGATAACTATTTTGCGGACACGATCGGAAGAGGGTTTGCATGAATTGTTCGAATGGGTGGGTAGCGGGGCGGAGCTTGGGACGAGCTCTCGCGGGGTTAATGGCAGGGTTGATGTCATTGGCGCTGACGACGGGCTCAGTTCAGCTCTTCGCGGCGACCAAGACATTTCGCGGAACCTTGGACAACGGTTCCTTCAGCCGCGGAGCCAACTGGGTTCCCAACGGCGTTCCTCAGGATGGCGACGATCTCATCCTGGATCCGTTGACGTTGAACAATGGGCAGCCCGTGATCAGTTCCGTCGTGACGAACGACATTACAAGTCCGTTGCGGGTGCGGAATCTGACCTTGATTGGAGCGCGGCTGTTTGGTCGGCCACTGACCGTGACCGGTAAAATTGAGGGCTATCAGAATGTTCCGGAAATCCATGCGGATCTAACCCTGACGGGCGATCGAGAAATTCGAGCCGACGCCGGACGGTTGGTGATCTATGGGGCGGTGAGCATGGTGGGGGACACGCGTCTGGTGGTGGGAGGGCCGCGCACGGCGACATCGGGACAATTGATCGACGGAACCCTGGAACTGCGGGGAGCGATTCGTGGGACAGGAAACATTCTCTGTCTTCAGGATAGCGGTTCGGCCGAGGGGATTTTGTTTACCGGGACGCAGGCGAATACCTACACCGGCACGTTTGTGGTTGATGGGCCAGCGGTAGTCGTAACGCGCACGGTGGGACGAATGTTTGACGGAGTGGTCGAGGTTCGCAACGGACGGCTGGGCGTGGCCACGGATGATGCAGCGTTGGTTGGCGCAACCATCAAAGCGTTGGCCGGGACCACGGTCATGGTGACAAATGGAGCCGTCCCGGCGCTGCATTTGGTAGACAGCTTTGCGGATGTTCGATCGGGAATCGGGGAAGTAACCCTCGAAGGGGCGGAATTGTTCATGCGTGGGACAGTTGGAAATATTTGGGTGCCGGGACCCGGCGGCATCTCGGTCATCCGAGGAGTGCTCACGGCACGCGGCGCGCCGTTGGCCTTGAGAGTCGACAGCGGTTCGGTGTTGTCGGTGTTGGCGAACATGACGGTGACCAACGCGAGTCCGGCCACGGTGAAGGAGGGCGGGGGCGTGTTGGAGGTAACGGGGACGAATCGGCTTGGGTCGATCGAGATCCAGTCCGGGCGGCTTCGCGTTCAATCCACCACTGCCCTGAATCCATCGCCCGCGCCGGTGGCGGTGCGCAGTGGCGGGACTCTGCAAATCCCGTTGGCCTTGTCGGATACACGGCTGTTCAAATTCAACAACGTTGACTTAACGCTCTACGACGGCGCTCGATTCGAGTGTGCCAATGTCGAGTGGGACGGCGACGTGCAGGCCTTCGGCACGCCGGTCATTGTGGCCGCAAGGGCAATCGAGTGGTCCAGGGCTGTCCGCGGTCCGGGCGGGTTGTCCGTTGAGAATGGCGTGTCGGGGGTGTTGCGCGTGAATGGATCGGGCGCCGCGACGTTGAGCGGGACGGTGCATCTGCGGTCGGGCGGGATGGAACTGGGGCGAAGTAACGCCTTGGGAAATGCGCGCTGGGTGTTGGAAAGCAATGTCTGGATGCGCATCGACGCTGGACCGCAAACCGTTCCCGGCATCGATATGCGGGGCGGCCAGATCTACAGCTCGTCGGCCTTGATCGCATTGCAGGGGCCGTTGACGGCCAGTGGCGTTTCGACAGATTCGCTGATCGACAGCCGTCTCGAGTTTGGCGGTGCCGGGATGATCAGCAATGCGGCTGCCCTTCGCTTGCGTGGTGCGATTTCCAGTGCGGCGGGACTGCGTAAAGTTGGCGGCGGCGACTTGACGCTGGCCTCGGGAACAACGCAGACCGAGGTATCGGGCTGGTTGTTCGACGAGGGAAGGGTGATCGCGGAAGACGGCGATTGCTTTGGGCGTGGCGCGGTGTCGGTTTCGGTTGCGGGAGGGGCCATCCTGCGTTGCGACAGCCCGTTGGGATCTCCGATCGTTTACTCCTCGACCATCGCCAAGCTCATGGGCGGGGCGGTCCTCGAAGGGGGAAATTGTCTGTGGCAGGGCACGATCGAATTGCTCGGAACAGCGACGATGCGGCCGGATCCGACTTTGTCGCTTTTGGGACCCGTGACGGGACCCGGCGGGTTCGTGGTGGAAGGGAGCGCGGATGGTGAACTGGATTTGAGAAGTTCGAGCACCTACCAAGGCGTCACTCACGTGGCGAACGGCCGACTAAGAATGGGTCGGGCCGGAGTGGTCCCGGGACGACTCATTGTGGGACAGCTTGGAAGCGGCGGGGTGGCGTTGGCTCGATGGGCTGCCGAAGATGCTGTTAATCCATTGGCCGAGATCAGCGTCTTGCCGGGCGGACTGGCCGATCTGGACGGTTACGATCAAAGCGTGGCGCAGCTGTCCATTCAGCAAGGCGAAGTCCGCACGGGCACTGGTGAACTAACTCTGAAAGGCGACCTGTCGGTCCCGGGCGGGTTTTCAGCGGGGAGTGGATTGCTGCGTGGCCAGCTGCGCCTAACGCCCGGCCAGCATTTCGTGAACGTGGCCGGGCCGGCGGACAACGGGTTGATCTGTGGCGCGCTGGTGACGGGCGCAGGTGGATTGACGAAGATAGGCGCAGGATGGTTGCGGCTGACGGGTGCGGCGCCCAATGAGTATTCGGGGTCGACTTGGGTGCAAGCGGGGATGCTAGCGCTGGGCAAGTCCAATTTCGTCGAAGCGATTGCGGGCACGCCGTTGGTGGTGGAGTCGAACGCGTTGGTCCGCTGGGAAGCCAATGGCCAACTGGCCCCGGAAACGAGCGTGGTCGGATCCCTGGGCGCAACGTTTGATCTCGGGGCGTTCCCCCTCTTGAAGCCCGAGGTGTTTGGTTCACTCGAGGGAAATGGACTTCTGCAAGTCGGATCCAATGTGGTGCAGGTGGGAGCGAATCATCGCTCGACCACCTTTGCCGGAATCTTTGGAGGACGCGGGGCGGTAGCGAAAACCGGGTCGGGCGTGTGGACTCTAACCGGCCGCAATCCTTACCCAGGACTGGTTCGTTCGGTGAGCGGATTGGTGCAGGTGGATGGCGCGTTGCTGGCGGCGGGTTTTGTCGCCACGAACTCCGGCGGATTGAGCGGAACCGGTTTTGTTCAGACCGTCACGGTGGCGTCCAATGCCACCCTGAAGCCCGGCGCGAGTCCCGGGATTTTGACGATTGGCGACCTCACTCTTCGGCCGGGCTCGAGACTGGTCATGGAATTGAACGGGAACGGACCGGGCACAGGTTTTGATCAGGTGGAAGTTTCCGGCTCGGCCATTGTCACCGATGCTGTGGCCGAACTCCACATCGGCTTCGTCCCCGCGCTCGCCAAAACATTCCGATTGATCAACGTCACCTCGAGCAATCCGCTGATTGGAACGTTTCGCGGCTGGGGCCAAGGCGGGACGAACGTTGCCGATGGATTGACCTTTCGGGCGGACTACTTGGCTGGGACCGGGAACGATTTCGTCGCTGAAGTGATTTCGCTGGGAACCGCAGCGCCTAATCAGCCTCCAGTCTTTCCGCCGCCTGCGGCCGCCATCGTGGCGGAAGGCGAGGAACTGACGCGTGTTTTTAGTGCGACTGCGCCGGAGCCGAATCAAGCCGTCACGTTCTCCTTCGCGAGCGCTCCGCCGGGAGGGGCATCCATCGATGCCGTGACCGGCGCGTTTAGTTGGACACCACGGGAAGCGCGAGGGCCGTCGACCAATGTTCTGCTCATGGTGGCTTCGGACAACGGCCAGCCGGCTTTGAGCGTGACGCAAGCCTGGACGGTCGTCGTGACGGAGGTGAACGCGGCTCCGACGCTGGCGGCGCTTGCCCCTATTTCCGTAAACGAGGGAGAGACGATCGATCGGCAAATCGAGGCGGACGATCCGGATCGGCCGCCTCAGAAACTCGAGCATTTCCTGCTTGATGCGGTGCCGAACGGACTGACGTTGGATCCGAATAGTGGTCGTTTACGCTGGACGCCTTCGGAGAGTCAGGGTCCTTCAACTGTTGCCTTCCGGGTCAAGGTTAGCGATTCCGGCTCGCCCAGACTGAGTGTTACGAGTGTGGTGCAAGTCGTCGTCAGGGAACAAAACGAGCCGCCGGTTCTGGCGTCCTTGGAGGACCAACGAGTGGTGGTGGGAAACACGTTACGATTTACGGTTCAGGCAACCGATCCCGACCGGCCGTTGAACTCGTTGTTGTATTTGGTTGGCGCCAACGCGCCGACCCAGGCGAGCTTGAATCCACAGACCGGCGTGTTCCGGTGGACGCCGATCGACGCGGACGTCGGCACCCATGTCGTTCGATTTGAAGTCAATGATCAGGGCACTCCCCCCAAGAGCGATCGCCAGACGGTGAGGATTGAGGTGGTGCCAGCGACGCCAGCGGTGCTGGAGGCGACGTTGCTGGCCAGCGGCCTTTTGGAATTGAGTTGGTCCACGGACCTTTCCGCTTACCAGCTGGTGCGCAGCGTCCAGCTTGTCTCTTCCAACTGGGTCGCAGTTCCGGAGGTCCCGTCTGTGCTTGGAGATCGCTATCGAGTCGAAGTCACACCGAGCGGAGCGCAGCGCTTCTTTCGCTTGCAGGCAGTGACCGCTCCTTGAACGCCAGTATCGGATTTTTGATCGCTACGTGACCAAGGGTTGGCCGGCGACCCGTGTGTCGAAGATGCTCGGGGTCTCACTGGCGCGGGTCTATCTGACTAAACATCGTGTAACGGCGTTGCTGCAGAAGGAAGTGCGAAAACTGACGCGGGCAGCGGAGCGTGGTCTGCGCGACAACGCCTAGCCCTAATGCCTTTCGAATATTCCGACGCGAATGGAAAACCGCAAAAGCGCTTGCGATTCGCCCTCACTCGAATCCTCTCCCCCGGGGAGAGGGCGGAACGATCGCGGCCTGCCTAACCTTCGACGCCCGGCGCGGTCTGGCCGCGCGTTGACCTTCGTTGCGAGGGCGACCTGGTGGCCGCACAGCTCGGACGCGTCGACGCTCATCCGCACGGTGACGACGCCGCTGAAGTTCCCCCTCTCCCCGGGCGAGAGGGTTGGGGTGAGGGCGAATCGCGACGGCCATGCTCCTTCGCCTGTTGCCGCGACGTCTGCGATGCTCATGGCGAATTTCCGAAAGGCATAGATAAAAGCCGCGCCCTGGCGGTACCCAGCCTGAAAAACCGGCGATTGCAAATCTGTGCCGGATCGGACATCCTATTGTCCGACCTACCCAAAGAGAAGAATCCTTAAATCAAGAGGAGACATGTCTATGATTCGAACCTCCAAGCAGGTGAAATCCCGCCGGTTCATGGCGCTTGGCCTGGCAGTGGCGGCAGCGGTAGGCGCCTCACCAAGTCGTTTGGCCGCCGACGCCTTGAGCAATTGGACATGGCGCAATCCAGCGCCGACCGGGGAAACCATTGCGGACCTCGCCTACGGGGAAGGAAGTTTTGTGGCCGTAGATCGGAGCGGCAAGATTTACGCCTCTCCGGACGGACGGCGATGGGTGCGAGAACAAGTCACGGGAACCGACCCTTTGAATGCGGTCGTGCCGGGCGCCGGCCGCTTCGTGGCGGTGGGTCAGCGAGGGCGAGTCGTGACGCGGGCCGGCGGTGTATGGACCGAGCGCAGTGCGGGGACCACGCAGGCGCTGGTGGCCGTGACTTTTGGCAATGGCGCATTTGTTGCAGTCGGCGCCGCGGGGACGATCATCCGGTCCACGGACGGCGTGAGCTGGGCCGTTCAGTCCGTGGGCCCGACGCGCGACCTCACCGGAGTGAGTTTTGGCTCGGGCGTATTTGTGGCGGCGGGCGGCGACCGCTCGGCCCTGGTTTCCACGGACGGCACCTCCTGGGAGCCCCATGTGATCAGCGGTTTTCCCGTAGGCTATGTGAGCGGACCGGTCGCACGAACCTTCGACCGGTTCACCACGACGATGCTCGTCTCGACACTTGGCGTTGTCCATTGGACTCCGTATGAGTCCAGCGACGGTGTTCATTGGGATGTCAGCGCGTCCCTCGCCAACGGGACCTCGGGTTTGGACGCGGCCTCGGACGGGGCGACGACGGTGCTGACCCGACTATTCGGCGGAGCCAGCGGCGCAACCGTCCTCGTGTCTTCGAACGGGTCGACCTGGAACCCGGTCGCCGTGGCACCCAGTGGGTCGGTGACCACCGTGGCCTATGGCCAGGGGATTTTTGTGGCGGGCGGTTCCTCAGGGTTGCTGGCGCGCTCAACGGACGGCGAGCATTGGGAGGTGGTGCGTCGGGGCTACTCGGATCTGGAACTGTCGGCCGCGGTGGCCGGAGACGGTGGCTATGTTTTGGTCGGCACGACCCTGTGCAGCTCCACGAACCTGGAGAACTTCGTGCGATCGGACGGCTACGGAGCTCAGCCAGCCTTTCCCCAAGCCTTTATGGCCACAGCCTGGGGACAGGGCGTCTATGTCGCCGGCGGCGCGGGAGGACGGATCGTGCGGACCACCAACGGCGTGGATTGGTCAACGGCAGTATCCGGTTTCACCGGCCAAATTCGGGGCATTGCGTATGGCGCGGGCAAATTCGTTGCCGTCGGGAGCGGCGGCAACATCCGGACTTCGTCGGACGGGAAGACCTGGCAAAGTGCCTCCAGCGGGATCAGCACTTTTTTGACTTCGATCGCCTATCAGGCCGGCAAGTTTGTTGTGGTGGGCTCGGGCGGGACTGTTCTGACCTCCGTCGACGGACGGGACTGGCACCTGGAAGACAGCGGCGTGAGCTCATCACTATTGAGCGTGGTTTACGGAAACGGACGCTTTGTCAGCGTCGGGTATAAGGACGTCAACGGCGCCAATCGGGCGTCGGTGATCGAATCGGCGGACGGCGCGACGTGGGTGGAGTTGGAAACGGATCTGGCCGTACCGTTGCAAAACGTCGCCTACGGAGGTGGAGTGTATCTGGCCGCCAGCGGGACGGGCGTGACGAGTGCTGGCAGCGTGGGTGTTTACGCATCCGCCGACGGCCGGGCATGGTGGCGCGTGAACTACGGCAGCGACGCGAAAACTTCCGGAGTGGCGTTCGTGAACAACACGTTTCTGCTGCTGGGCGCAGCCGGCACCGTGCTGCAATCCGATCCGCTGGGCGGACTTTACCTCGCCCTTCGCCGGGCAACTGCGCCGGACACGGGCTTGGTGTTCAACCTTACCGGCGGCGAAATCGGGCAGCGCTACGAACTGCAGGAATCCAGCAGTTGGCCGGGAGAATGGACGCCGGTTGGCTCGGTGGTTCAGTCCCAATACACCTCGCAACTGACTGTTCCAAACTCGACAGCCCTCCAGAGATTCTTCCGCGCAACCAAGGTCACGGCACCTTGACGGACGGACGGACGGTTCCAGGACTAGGGCATGCCGGGAGCTCGGTGCTCGCGGTGTGCGGTGTTGCGGAGTGTGCGAGTGCGAGTTGTTGGTAAAATCGCTGACTAGATTTGGCCCCACCGGAAGCGCCGTCGCGGGCTTCCGAGGTTGCGGTCCGAGCGTCTCGTAGACTTTCACCACCAACTTCGAAATGCGCCGGGCGCTTTGCTCCTTGAGAACTTGGGATTGAGGCGGGCGGCCGTGCGTGATTGGCTACCGCCATGCGCCTGACCTTCCTCTCCCTCTCATTCTGTCTTTGGCTGGCGGCAGCTCAGGTTTTGCACAGCGCCCCGATCCCCATCCCCGACGAATCATTTTTCCAGGACGTCGCGGTCCGCATCCGTCTTGACCCAAGTTTGACGAACGCCCGGTTCGACCAGCTCTGCATCGACAAGGAGAACGTCGTGTTCGTGCGGACGGACCGCGGCGTGGCCCGGGTCTATGATGACACGCTCTCGCTCGATCGCAGCTTTCGGCCGTTGGCCGCCGAAGTACCCCTGGACATAGCTTTGTCACCGGAGGGCGACCTCTATTACCTGCTTGAAGATCGATGGCTTTCCAACGGGAAGAACGGAGAACCCTTCGGCCGGGTGAAAGCCGGCGCAGGTGCGCGCCTGGCCTTCCGCGAAGGCGGCCGCGTCGAAGTCACGACTCAGCCGGCATCAGTCCCCGCCGCGCCTGAGGGCGCTCCGTGGCCGGAGGTGACCGCCCGCTGGCCAGTGGCCGGCGGGGTCTGGTGGGGGAGCACCCGTGGAGCTTACTTCCAAAGGACGCAGGTGAATTCGCGGTATGCTATTCCGGCCGCTCCCGGACTCGAACCTCCCCGCTTCCGCTACTACGCAAGCCGTCGCTGGCTGCGCGACGACGACGTCCGCGATCTGGCGACCGATCGGGATGGACATCTGTGGGTGCTCACGCGAACCGGCCTGAACAAGATCGAGTTTCGCCCAACGACCCTGGCGGCAAAGGCGGAATGGTTTCATCGCAAAATACGCTCGCGCAACCTGCGCTACGGATTGACCGCCGAGCGGCGACTGGTCACGCCGGGCGACCTGTCCTCAAGCGAGCTGATTGACACGGACAATGACGGGGGATGGACGAGCTATTACCTGGGATCGCTTGCGGCGCGGTACGCGGTCACTCGCGAGGCGGAGATCCGGAGCATGGCTTGGGAATCCTTTGCGGCGCTGGAGCGACTGCAACGCATTCATACCAACGCAGGTTTTCCCGCGCGCACCTTTGAGCGACGCGGATTCAAGTATTCGGATGTGGATCGCTGGCGCGACGCACCGGATTCCGGATGGGAATGGAAAGGCCACACGAGCAGCGACGAGATTGCTTCCCAATGCTTTGCCCACGCGGTGATGTGGGAACTGGTGGCGACCAACGATGCTGAGCGGGCGCGAATTGCGGCGAACTGGCTTCCCATCGTGGACCACATCCTCAGGCACGATCTCTACCTGGTGGACGTGGATGGCCAGCCGACCCTGTGGGGCCGGTGGCATCCGGAATACGTAAACTGGTATCCGGCCAGCATCGTCGACCGGCGTCTCAACAGCGCTGAAGTTGTTGCCGCGCTCCAGGTGGCCTGGCGCATGAGCGGGAAGGAAGCCTACCGGACCAAGGCCTTCGAACTCTTCGACCGGCACGGTTATCTGACCAACATCCTCAGTCCGATGAAGCTCATCGCGCCGACCAAAGGGTTCATCTTCCGGGGCGACGACATGGGCAACGAATGGAACCACAGCGACGACGAGCTGGCCTTTTTCACCTACTGGCCGTTGGTGCGGTTTGCCTTCGACGAAAGGTTGAGAGCGCGCTTTCTCTCCGCGATGGCGGATCACTGGCCGTTCGAACAGCCCGAACGATATCCGATTTGGAACTTCCTCTTCTCCGCCTGTGGCGGACGCGAGTTTGATCCTGCGGGCGCGATTTGGACGTTGCGGGGGGTGCCGCTCGACACCATCGCCTGGCGCATGCGGAACTCGCATCGCCGCGACATTCATCGTCGGGAACCCAACTTCATGGGCCGCGAGCTCGAGGAATTGCTTCCGCCCGGAGAACGGTTGATCGCCCGTATCAACACGCAGCCGTTCATCCTCGATCACGGAGACGATCGGACAGACTTTCCTGGCGACGAGTTTCTGCTGGGCTACTGGCTGGGACGCTATGTGGGCGCCATTGGACCGGCGAGTCCCTGAAGCGTCACGGAACACCGGCGGCACCGGGTTTGGGGACAGGGATGTCCACGAGGTCGGCAAGATGCCGGCAGACCGGCACTCCGGATGCGCGCACTGGAGATTGGACATTTTTCGTTCGGAGCGCGGACTTTTAGTCCGCAGCGGCTCGCGAGGGCGACGCGTGTTGAAGGTTCCAACGCTGGCGGTTGATTTCACCCGCTGCGGACTTGGAAGTCCGCGCTCCGTCTGCTCTTGCCAGAAGAAATGTCCAAACTCCAGGGCATCGCAGGATGCGTGCATTACGAAAGGACCGGATGTCATCCTCGAGGTTGCATGTTCGAGGCCGTGGCCGCAGACTGGCTTTGCTATGTCGCTCGTCAAAGTTTTCACCACGTTCAACCCTGTCGAAGCGCAGCTGATTTGCTCCCGGCTCGACGCCGCTGGATTGCTCGCCAGCGTCTCCAACGAGGCCGTTGCGCTCAACGTGGAAGGCGGTGCCTTCAGCGTGGGCGGAGTGCACGTCCAGGTGCCTGAAGATCAGGTCGAGAGCGCTCGCGAAATCATCGCGGCGAAGGACGTCGACGTTGTGTAGCGCGCCGCTCCTGGCGGACCCAGTCCCAATATCCCAATCGTTCCCAAACATTCCGGATCCAACACTGACATGCCCCCGCTTCCTGCGCTGCGCCGTCTTCGGGCTCAACTTCCCGCCGGCGAGTTCCATCTCGACCCCGGGTTCTGCCAGAAATTCGCCGGCGACAAATGGTTTGCCGCCCATCAACCCGATGCTGTGGCCTTGCCGAAATCCGTGGGATCGGTCAGCCGGATTCTTCGCTTTGCCCACCAGCATCGCATCCCGGTCACGCCGCGGGGCGCCGGCCACGGCTACGTGGGCGGCTGCGTGCCCAGCCGTGGGGGAATCGTGCTGTCGCTGGAGAAGCTCCGACGCATTCGCGAGGTGAACGCCGACGATTTTGTCGCGGTGGTGGAGCCTGGGGTGATCACCGCCGACCTGCAGCAGGCGGCGGAGAAGCGCGGATTGTTCTATCCCCCGGACCCGGCCAGCCGCGCGGACTGCAGCCTTGGGGGAAACATCGCGACCAACGCGGGCGGCCCGCGCTGTCTGAAATACGGGGTGACGCGCGACTATGTGTTAGGCCTGGAGGTGGTGCTGGCCGACGGCACCGTGACGAGGCTCGGCGGACGCACGCACAAGAACAAGACCGGATTCGATCTGCACCGGTTGTTCGTGGGTTCCGAGGGTTTGCTCGGCGTGGTTACAGCCGCGACGCTGAAGCTTTTGCCGTTGCCGCCGTATCGGGCATGCCTGGCGTGCGGGTTCAAGTCCACCCGCGCGGCAACGCGCGCGATCCGCCGGATATTTCGCGCCGGATTTCTGCCGTGCGCCCTTGAGCTGGCGGATTCGTTCACGCTCGCTGCCGCGCGCAAGCGCACCGGGAGCCGCCAGCTGGAGGGATGCAATTCGCTGATCATCGTTGAACTCGATGGGCGGGAGACGTCAGTGCGTTCGGAGATTCGGGAGTTGGAGGCCGTAATTCTTCCTGAGCGTCCGGTCTTTGTTGATCGGGCCCTTGGCGCGGAGGCCACCGAGCGCCTGTGGAGCCTGCGTCGCGAGTTCTCCTACAGCCTCCGGGACACGGGCCTGACCAAGCTCAACGAAGACATCGTGGTGCCACGCGGTCGGTTGGAAGATCTGTTTCAGTTCACGGCCCGATTGCAGAAGAAGCATGGGCTGATGGTGGCGGCGTTCGGCCATGCCGGCGACGGGAACATCCATGTGAACATCATGCTCGATCGCAACGAACCCGGGGCCAACGAGCGGGCGGAGGCTGCGTTGGATGATCTATTCCGACAGGTCATCGCTTGGGACGGTGCCATCACCGGCGAACACGGGATCGGGCTCGCCAAGGCCCGCTGGTGGCCGAGGGCGGCGGATGAGCAGGTGCGCGCCCTGCATCGCACCGTGAAACGGGCGCTCGACCCGCACGGAATTTTGAATCCGGGAAAATTCGTCTGAGCAGCGGTTCGGCCCGTCGTCCGCGATGGGACTAGTCCGGGCGTTCGTCCGGAAGTTCCGGTCTATCCCCTGCTTCCACCGACGGAGCCGCGTCTCCACCAATCAGCACCACGAACTCCCCCTTCAACGATCGTTTGCGCAGCAATTCGATCAGCTCGCCGGCCGTGCCGCGCAGGTATTCCTCGAACTTCTTGGTCAGCTCGCGCGCCAGGACGACGACGCGGGTGGGGAAGGCGGCGTTCAACTCTCCGAGGAGCTTTTCGATTCGGTAAGGCGATTCGTAGAGGACCAGCGTCCCGGCAAAGGCCTTGAGCGCCTCCAGTTGATTGCGGCGTTGGCCCGACTTGTGGGGCAGGAAGCCGATGAAATGGAACTCGTCGGTGGGCAATCCGCTGGCGGTCAAGGCAGCCACCAGCGCACAAGGGCCGGGCACGGCTTCGACTCGGAACCCACGTTCCCGGGCCGCTCGGACCACTCGCTCGCCGGGGTCGCTGATCCCAGGCGTGCCGGCGTCAGTGACCAGCGCCACCCTTTCGCCTCGAGCGAGTCGATCGAGAATCTCCTCGCCCCGCTTGGCCTCGTTAAACTGGAAATAACTGATCATGGGCCGGCTGATCTCAAAATGCTTGAGCAACTGACCCGTCCGCCGGGTGTCCTCGGCCGCAACCACATCGCATTCCCGGAGAACACGCAGGGCGCGTAGCGTGATGTCTTCCAGGTTCCCGATCGGCGTCGCGACCAGGTAAAGCGTCGACGGCGTCAGGGCGGGCAGGGCACGGGCTTCGGTTGTCATCGAGCCGGCACTTTGCCGCAAGGATCGGCCGGCGTCAGCACCTGAACCATCGAATCCGCGCCCATGCCGTTTCTTGTCCATCGTGTTCAATTACCGGCGTGGGGAGCGGTCCTTTTGGGGCCCGGAAAAGGGGGTTCCCCGGTCTGGCGCGGATATCCACGGCCACGTCCCTGCGTTGGACCAAGCGCCAACCCACTGTCGATGGGAGAGTTCTCCGAAGAATGCGATCCGTTCATGATCACGCCTTCTAAATTGCATGGATGCTGATCGGAAGGTGGCACAGTTCGGGTTCTATCGGTTCATCGGCCATGTAGGCCGCGTTTGTGTCTCGCATGAAAAACAAGCTCGAAACCATAGCCTCGACCCAGCCGCTTTCGCGTCGGCGTTTTCTGAACCACGCAGCCCGCGGCACGGCTGCGGCCGCACTTTTTTCCGGACTGCCCCGCGGTTGGGTGGGGTCGACGATGGCGGCCGAAGCACCCGAAACGAGCCAGCTTCGGTGCGGAATCATTGCACTGACCGACTGCTCGCCGTTTGTCATCGCCGCCGAGAAGGGATTTTTTAAGAAATACGGTCTGGAGGTAACCATTGCCAAAGGAGCGAACTGGGCAGCGATCCGTGACGCCCTGTCGTCAGGCGACAATCAATTCACCCATATGCTCCTCGGCATGCCCATCGCGTCGACCATGGGGCTGCTGGGATCGCCCAAGAAACCGATGGTCATCCCCTGGTTGATCAACCGAAACGGGCAGGCCATCACTCTGCAGGCGGGGTTCAAAGGAAAGGTCGGCGCGGATCCAAAGGCGCTGAAGCCGCTGGCCGATGAGGCGCGCAAGAGCGGCACTCCGCTGACCTTTGCCATGACGTTCCCTCCCGGCACGCACGCCATGTGGATGCGCTACTATCTGGCCGCGGGCGGCATTCACCCGGACAAGGATGTTTCGCTGATCACCATTCCGCCGCCGCAGATGGTGTCGAACATGAAGATCGGCAAGATGGACGGATTCTGTGTGGGCGAACCGTGGAACGCCCGGGCGATCGCCGACAAAATCGGGTTTACCTCCGTCACGACCCAGGACATCTGGCCGGATCATCCGGAGAAGGTCTGCGCGTTCATGCAGGACTTTGCGGAGAAGAACCCCAAGACGGTCAAGGCGGTGCTCAAGGCGTTGCACGAAGCCAGCGTCTGGCTCGACGACATGAACAATCGCCCTGAGCAATGTGCCATCGTCAGCAAGCCGACCTACATCAACTGCGACAAGGACCTCATCCTTGGACGCTTGCTGGGCAAGCTGGACTACGGCGACGGCCGGACAAAAGAGGACTCCATGCCGATGCATTTCAGCAAGCGCAACTGCAACTATCCGCAGGCTGCTTACGCCAAGTGGTGGCTCAGCCAGTTCCGTCGGTGGGGCATGGTCGACGCGGCGCCGGACTATGCGGGCGTGGCCAAGCAGGTGATGCGCGGCGATCTCTACGCGGAGGCCATGAAGGAAATCAACTTCACCGAGGGCAAGGCGGACGACAGCGCGTGGACGATGTTTGACGGAGTGAAATTTGATCCCGCCGGAGACCTTGAGGCATACGCCAAGAGCTTCCCGGTGCATGGAGTGAAAGGCTGAGCATGAGCAAGCTGAAACTCGACTGGCTCATCCTACCGCTGCTGGGCTTTGCGGTGGGCGTCGCCCTCTGGCACCTGGTCAGCATCACCGTGGCCAAGGAGTTGCCGTCACCGGCAAAGACCTGGGCGGAGAGCCGCGATTACGTGCTCAAGCCATTTGAGAAACGCGGGGAGATGGATCAAGGCATCCTGCGGTTCACCTGGTATTCGCTGGTGCTGGTCGCGAAGGGCTATGCGATTGCGTTGATCGTCGGCACGCCCATCGGCTTCATGCTGGGCCTGTCGAAAACCTTCACCAAGACGTTCGATCCAATCATTCAGATCTTGCGCCCGGTATCGCCCCTGGCCTGGTTGCCCTTGGGTTTGGTTCTGTTTCTCGGCGCCGGCAAGCAAGCATCGGAGCTCGGCGCCCTGTTCACCATCGCCGTGTGCGCAATGTGGCCGACGGTCCTCAACACGGCGGTCGGCGTACGTTCCATCCCCCAGGATTATCTCAATGTCGCGCGTGTGCTGAAACTGTCCCGCACCAAGACCCTTTTCAAGGTCCTGATCCCGGCCACGCTGCCCTACATGTTCACCGGATTCCGGCTCAGCCTCGGCATCGCCTGGCTGGTGATCGTGGCCGCCGAGATGTTGACGGGCCGGCCCGGCGTGGGCGGATTTCTCTGGCAGGAATACAACGCGCTGAACTACTCGCGCATCATTCTCTGCATTTTGACCATCGGATTTGTGGGGTTCTTTTTGGATCGTCTGATGAGCGTCGTGGAACGCCGGTTTAAGACCGCCTGAGGACAACGCCATGGCCTTTCTCGAACTCAAGGGCGTCAGCAAGGGCTTCGGTCCGACGCGGCAACGGTCGAACGTTTTGCACGACATCAACCTGACCCTGGAAAAGGGGGAGTTCGTGGCCATCGTCGGATATTCCGGATCAGGCAAGACCACCTTGATCTCGATGCTGGCGGGGTTGCTGCGCCCCGACTCGGGGTCGATGACGTTGAACGATTTGGACATCGTGGCACCGGGTCCGGATCGGGGGATTGTCTTTCAGAACTATTCCCTGCTGCCGTGGCTGACGGTGTTTGAGAACATTTACCTCGCCGTCGACCAATGCTTCCCGAACTGGGCACGGGCGAAGAAGGACGAGCATACCGAACGGCACATCGCGATGGTCAATCTGACTCCGGCGCGCAACAAGCGACCGGGCGAGTTGTCGGGCGGCATGCGCCAAAGGGTCAGCGTGGCCCGCGCGTTGGCCATGGATCCGCAAATCCTGCTGCTGGACGAGCCACTGGGTGCACTCGACGCGCTGACTCGCGCGACTCTGCAGGACGAGATCTCGCGCATCTGGCTTGAGAACAAGAAGACGGTCGTGCTGATCACCAACGATCCTGACGAGGGCATTTATCTGGCGGACCGCATCATTCCATTGACCGCAGGACCGGGTGCCACCCTCGGACGTTCGATCCCGATTGATTTGCCGCGGCCGCGCGACCGCAAGGCGCTGAATCATGACCCTCGCTTCCAAGCGATTCGTCGGGAGGTAATCGAATGCCTGCTTGCCTCCAATCGCCGGCAGCGGACTGAAGTGAGCCGGACCCTCGTGTTGCCAGACATCGAGCCGGAGGATTTGAGCGTGCCCGCCCCGCTCTTGGGCGGCCGGCGTCGCCCCATCCGGAAAGGCGAGATCAAGCGGGAAACCATCGAAGTCTGAAGGCCATCCATGTCCGACTATCTTGTCATCGACAATCTCGCCAAGATCTATCCCACGCCCAACGGGCCGGCGACCATCGTCAAAGACTTCAACCTCCGCGTCAGGAAGGGCGAATTCGTCACCCTGATCGGCCACTCGGGTTGCGGCAAATCAACCGTCCTCTCCATGGTCGCCGGCCTGAACCCGATCTCGGCCGGAGGCATCATCCTCGCCAGCAAGGAACTGGTGGGGCCCGGGCCGGATCGTGGAATCGTTTTCCAGTCGCCTTGTCTGCTCCCGTGGCTGACCGCGTTTGAGAACGTCATGCTCGGGGTGGACCAGGCATTCTACACGGCGGATCGCGCAGAACGGCGACAGATTGTGGAGTATTACCTGACCGTGGTCGGACTGGCCGACGCGATGCACCGTCGACCGGCTGAGCTTTCCCAGGGCATGCGTCAGCGGGTGGGTATCGCGCGCGCGTTTGCCCTTTCGCCGAAGATGCTGCTGCTCGACGAACCGTTTGGCATGCTCGATTCCCTCACTCGATTCGAGCTTCAGCAGGTGCTGCTCGACCTCTGGCGCAAAGATCGCAAGACAGCGCTCATGGTGACGCACGACGTCGACGAAGCTCTTTTCCTTTCGGACCGGGTGGTTTGCATGACGGACGGCCCGGAAGCGGAAGTCGGCGAGATTCTGGAGGTCCCGTTCGAACGTCCGCGGGTGCGCGCGGACATCATGCAGCGCAGCGATTATTATGAGCTGCGTGAACAGCTCATCTCCTTCCTGAATGACCGCGCCCACCGGCGGCGTCCTTCGGAGCCGAGGAACTCGTCCGGGCCAGCACCGAAGGCGCCCCCTGCGCAGGCCAGCGACAACTCGACTTCGTCGGAAGGCGCGACGCGACCAGTGACTCGCACCCTGGCCGAGGCGGCCGCCCCCGTTCCGTGAACGCTGTTGTCGATGTGGAACCTCAGCCTGCTTCGACCGGCGTGCTTGAGCCCGATCGGACTACGACCCTGATCGACGATTTGCTGGCGGAACAGCGGGAATTGTCCGCCGTGGAAACCTTTTCCCGCCGGCACGATCAACCTCCCCGAGGCGAGTCGGGGCGCTACCAAGCCCTCCTGCCCGCAGCTGCCCCCAGGCCTGGACAACAGTATGCCTTTGAAGTCGATCTCGATCGGTGTTCCGGGTGCAAGGCGTGTGTGACCGCCTGCCATTCGTTGAACGGGCTCGACGACGACGAAACGTGGCGCTCGGTCGGGCTTCTGCTTGCGCCGGCGCACGGCGCAACCCCGGCTTTCCAGCAGCACGTCACCACGGCCTGTCATCATTGTGTCGACCCCGGCTGTTTGAACGGCTGCCCGGTGCTCGCTTACGACAAGGATCCCGTGACTGGAATAGTTAGGCATCTCGACGACCAGTGCATGGGTTGTTCCTACTGCGTGATGAAATGCCCCTACGAGGTGCCTCGCTATTCCCAGCGCCTCGGGATCGTTCGAAAGTGCGATCTTTGCCGAAACCGTCTCGCAGCAGGAGAGGCTCCCGCCTGTGCCCAGGCCTGTCCGAATGAAGCCATCCGTATTACGATCATCGACCAGGAATCCGTGCGGACACGCTATTCAAGGAAATCCACGACCTTCCAGCAAAACCATGCTCCCGTTCCTTCTGCTCGCGCGGAGGCAAATGCTGACTCCGGTCGGTGGAGAGACCATGCCGGATCGAACGGGTTCCTGGCGGATTCACCGGAGCCAAGTTTGACGCTGCCGTCAACCCGTTACCTTTCCGTTCGCACGCAAGGTGAGCAGCGGGCGGCGGATCGGGAAAGTCTGCGGCTGGACCCAGCACATGGCCCGCTGGTGGCGATGCTTGTTCTGACCCAGGCGAGCGCGGGCCTCTGGCTGGCCAGTGCAGTGACGGGATATGGCGGCGGGCCGAACCATTTCAAAGGATTGAACCTGGGCGCCCTGCTTTTGCTCGCCGCGGGCATGTCGGCGTCGGTCTTTCACCTCGGGCGGCCCAGCAAGGCGTGGCGGGCATTTCTGGGCTGGCGCCGCAGTTGGCTCAGCCGGGAGATCATCGCCTTTCAAGCAGGTGCTCTGGCTGGCGTTTTCGCCGTCGCCGCAACTTGGACTCTTTCATCGTCTTCTCTGATTCTGGCGGCCACGGCCGCGGCCGCCATGGTGGGTTTGTGCGGGGTGATGGCGTCGTCCATGGTCTACATCGACACCGGGCGTGCCGCTTGGAGCGCAAGACACACTCTGGGGAATTTTTTCGGAACGACGTTGCTGCTCGGGTTTGCCTTCGCCGGCGCCACCATTGCCTGGATGAACTGGGCGGGGTTGGAGCAGGCCGCCGAAGTCGCGCCGGTCGCCGTGTGCCTGGCGACGTTCGTCCGGGCGACGCTTTTCTTCTGGCGCCGCTGGGAAATGAATCGGGCGTTGCACAACGCGGACAGCCCGATTCATTGGAACGTTCGCGTCATTCGTCACCTCCTGCCGGCAACGCTCCGCTGGCGGACGGCGTTGTTTGTCGTATCCACGGTGGCAGGCTTGACGGCGCTGGCCGGGCCGCGCGAATGGAGTCATCTGTGGGCTTCCTTATCGGCCCTCAGCACGCTGGTTTCGGAGTGGGTGGCTCGCCACGTCTATTTTGTCGCGGGTGGTGCACGCCGCATGCCCGGAGGATTGCCCACATGAGTCCGGCCAAACCAACGGTCTCGCTGGCCACAGGCGGGGAAAGCAAGCCGTCGACCTGGCTTCGCGAATGGACAGGGCCGTTGACGTCGGAGCTATTGCTCGAGCCTGGCCGCTTTGGGTTGGGCAAGATTCCGGCCCGGTTGACGCCTGAAGCAGTGATCCGAACCGTCTGCGGGTTCTGCTCCACTGGCTGCGCCTTGCATGCGCACCTCCGCGACGGCGCGGCGGTGAACCTGACGCCCGCCGTGGACTATCCGGTCAATCTCGGCATGGCATGCCCAAAAGGCTGGGAAGCCCTTACGCCGCTCACCGCGCCCGACCGGGCCACGACTCCGCTGTTGCGAGGGCCGGACGGGATTCAGCGGGCGGCCGGATGGGATGAAGCCGTCCGGACGATGGTCAATCGTTTCAAGGAGCTGATGTCGCGGCATGGTCCGGAAAGCGTGGCCTTTTTGAGCAGTGGCCAGATCCTGACCGAGGAAATGGCGTTTCTGGGCGCCCTGTTCAAGTTCGGCCTGGGCGGACTGCATGGGGACTCGAACACGCGCCAGTGCATGGCCACGAGCCATGTGGCCTACAAGCAGAGCTTCGGATTCGACGCGCCGCCCTACACTTACGCGGACTTCGAGGCATCCGACGTCCTGGTGTTCATCGGCTCTAATTTGTGCATCGCCCACCCGATTCTCTGGCAGCGCGTCCTTCGCAACCGCAACCGGCCCGAGATCGTCGTCATCGATCCTCGCACGACCGAAACGGCGGCCAACGCCAGCCAGCACCTGGCGCTACAGCCCAAGTCCGATTTGGTCTTGCTCTACGCCGTGGCCAACATCCTGGCTCAGAACGGATGGGTGGATCGCGAGTTCTTGACGCGGTCGACCACCGGCTTCGAGGCCTTTGCGGAATTTGTCCGCCACTACACGCCCGACAAGGCTGCCGCCGTCACCGGCCTGACCGTCGGACAGATTTTTCGTCTGGCTGAGACCATCCATCGTGGGAAAGCCGTCAGCTTCTGGTGGACCATGGGGGTGAATCAGGGGCACGAATCCACACGCACCGCCCAGGCGATCATCAATCTGGCGCTGATGACCGGCAACATCGGGCGACCGGGGACAGGCCCAAACAGCGTGACCGGACAGTGCAACGCGATGGGCTCGCGCCTGTTTGCCAATGCGACGGGCTTGCTGGGAGGCCGCGATTTCCTCAACGCCGATCACCGGGCTGAAGTGGCGCGAATCCTGGCGATTTCTCCGGACTTAATCCCGGCCCGCAACTCGCTGGCCTACGATCAGATTGTCGATCGAGTTGGCGACGGGACCATCAAGGGGCTTTGGGTGATCGGGACGAACCCGATTCATTCCTGGATTGGGCGCGGTCAGGACGCGGCCCGTCCCGCTTTGGAGAAGGCTTTCGACCAGCTGGAATTTCTTGTCGTCCAGGACATGTACACCACCACGGAGACGGCCCGGCGCGCGCATCTTCTCTTGCCTGCCGCGGGGTGGGGAGAAAAGGAGGGAACGTTCATCAACAGCGAGCGTCGGATTGGCGTCGCGCGCAAGGTCGCGCGCGCCCCCGGCGAAGCCTTGAGCGACTTCAACATCCTTCGTCTCGTGGCGCACTACTGGGGCTGCGGAGAACGGTTTCGGGAATGGACAACGCCGCGGGCCGCTTTTCAGATCCTTCGTCGGCTCAGCGCAGGCCGGCCCTGCGACCTGACTGGCATCGCCAGCTACGAACAGCTGGAAGCCGCCGGCGGCATTCAGTGGCCCTGGCCCGAAGCAGAGGCTTCACCTCAGACCAATGACGGAGCGGGAACGGCAACCACCGAACCGGCACCCGAACGACGGTTGTTTGCGGACGGTCAGTTCTTCACCCCGGACGGCCGGGCGAAGTTCGTCTTTGATGCACCGCGTCCGGTCGCTGAACCGGTGGACTCGGAGTATCCTCTCGTGCTCCTGACTGGTCGCGGGACCAGCGCGCAGTGGCATACCAACACCCGGAGCGGAAAATCGGCCGTCCTGCGATCCCTTTATCCGGCTCAACCCTACGTGGAAGTTCATCCGAACGACGCCGCCGCACTCAGCATCCGCAATTGCGACACGGTGCTGGTTCAATCGCGTCGGGGGATTGTTCGTTGCCTGGCCTTTGTGACCGCCACGGTCGCTGCCGGGCAGGTCTTCATGCCCATGCACTATGATGTCACCAACCAACTGACGCGGGCCGATTTTGACCCGCATTCGCGCCAGCCGAGCTACAAACACTGCGCGGTGCGCCTGGAAAAAGTATGACCACCGCAGCCGGCACCGACACCGCTTCGTCCTCGGCCCCGTCCCGAATTGGGACCGAAATGCCCACCGCAACCGCCGACGGCGCCTTTACATCGGAGCAGAAGGAGTATCTCTCCGGTTTCATGGCCGGCCTGGCTCAAAGCGGAGCACTGGCCGCGCCGTACGTCGGCCTCACCCCAGCCGGCTTGGTCACGGCCGATCCCGCCCAAGGCGGGACCAATCAAGCCCAGCCAGCGCCCGAAGAAACGATCTTCGGTTTTCTGGCGAGCGAAGTCACCAAGCAGGAGCTGTGGAAGCACGCGGAGAATCCACTCGACAGCTGGGATCGCTTGATGGCCCACGCCGAGGGCAACCAGACGCCAAATGAGGAAGACACCTTTCGCTTCCGTTATTTCGGCATGTTCTACGTCGCGCCTGCGCAGAACAGCTTCATGGTGCGCTGTCGCATCCCAGCCGGGGAACTGACCGCTGTGCAACTGGAGGGATTGGCCGCTCTGGCCGACGATTTCGGCAATGGCAAGGCAGCCATCACCACTCGTTCCAACCTTCAGATCCGGGAGATTGCGCCGCGCAATCTGGTCAACGTGCTCACCCGCTTGCAAGGATTGGGCCTGACTGCGAAAGGCAGCGGAGTCGACAATGTCCGCAATATCACGGCGTCCCCCACCGCCGGCTTCGATCCCCGGGAGCTGATTGACACCCGTCCCTATGCCCACGCTCTCCACCACTACATCCTGAACCATCGCGACCTCTACGGCCTGCCTCGCAAGTTCAACGTCGCCTTCGAAGGTGGCGGTGCCGTCGACACGGTGGCCGACACCAACGACATCGGGTTCATGGCCGTGCAAGTCACAGAGCCACGACAGGGCATCTTTCTCCGCGACGGCGCCACGGTGGCAGTGGATCCCGGTGTTTACTTCCGAGTGGAACTCTGCGGCATCACCGGCCATCGCCAGATGGCCTCCGACGCAGGTGTGCTCCTGCGTCCCGGCGAAGCGGTCGCAGTCGCGGCCGCGATGATTCGAGTCTTCGCGGAAAACGGGGACCGCACCGATCGAAAAAAGGCCCGGCTGAAGTATCTGATCGACCGGTGGGGCGTCGAAAAATTCCTGGCGGAAACCCAGCAGAAACTTGCTTTCGCGCTCGTGCGCCTTCCGCCCAAGGATTGCGTTCCGCGCCCGCCATCGCTGAAACACGGCCACATTGGTGTCTACCGTCAGAAACAGCCGGGAAAGAACTACGTTGGGGTGGTGGTGCCAGTCGGCGTGATGACGTCGAAACAAATGCGGCGCATCGCGACGCTGGCCACCAACTACGGCTCCGGGACCGTGCGTCTGACGCCCTGGCAAAACCTTTTGTTGCCAGACGTCCCGGACGGGTTTGTCGAAACCGTAAAAAGACAGCTGGTGCGCGCGGGATTGCACCATGAGTCGACCAACATCGCCGGCGGTTTGATTGCCTGCACCGGCAACACCGGATGCAAGTGGGCGGCGACGGACACAAAGGGACAGGCGGTGCGGCTGGCGGAGTATCTCAACAAACGCGTCCAACTCGATCGCCCCATCAACATCCACCTGACCGGCTGCCCAAACTCCTGCGCCCAACACTACATCGGCGACATCGGATTGCAGGGAGTCAAGGTCAACGCCGGAGGCCAGTCGGTGGAAGGATACCATGTGGTGTTTGGGGGCGGCGTGGGCAGCGAAGCCGGCATCGGGCGGCAGATATTTACGGGCATTTCGTTCGACGAACTGCCGCGCTTATTGGAGCGGGTGTTGAAAACCTATCAAGCACGGCGTCAGAACGGCGAAACCTTCGTCGAATTCACCCGTCGTCACGAGTTGAAACAATTGCAGGAGCTATTCTCAGAATGAACCCGCCCGGTTTTGTGCCGGTTCTACCGGATTCCGCCCCCTTCACGCCCGAGCAACGGGCGTATCTCAACGGCTTTTTCGCCGGCCTCTTCTCCCGCACCTCCGCGGGCGGAGCCCCATCGCCTGCCCCGGCAGCGCGCCCACTGCAGCCTTTGACCGTGCTCTTTGGATCTCAGACCGGCACCGCGGAACGCCTGGCGAAACGCATTGCACGCGAGGCAGGCCAGCGCGGATTCGCCGCGACGATTCACGATCTTTCCGCCTACCCCGTCAGCCGACTCGCCACCGAGCAATCCGTGCTGGTCGTCACCAGCACCTACGGCGACGGTGAACCACCCGACAACGCCCGGGCGTTCTGGGAATATGTGTCGGGCCCATCCGCTCCCGCCCTGGCCGGAATGAATTTCTCAGTCTGCGCGCTTGGTGATTCCAATTACCCCCGATTCTGCGCGTTCGGCCGCAGTGTCGACGAGCAACTGGCCAAGCTTGGCGCCCGCTGCGCACATCCGCGGGTGGATTGCGATCTCGAGTTTGAAGCACCTTTTGTTGCCTGGTTGGGGGCAGCCCTCGGCAAACTGGCGGGTGGAGCCCCCCCCACCGCAACGGTCGAGTCCGGACCAGTTCGGACGTCCATCGCCAGCGGACCGTTGACCCACTCAGGGCCCGATCGAAAGAACCCCTGCCCCGCGCCCTTGGTCACCAATCGCCGTCTCAATGCAGAAGGCTCAGCCAAGGATACGCGTCATTTTGAGTTTTCAGTTGACGGCACCGGCTTGGTTTATACAGCAGGCGACGCCCTCGGCGTTTATCCCGCCAATTGCCCGGAGCTTGCGGCGGAGCTGGTGCAAGCTTTGGGATGTACTGGCGACGAACTTGTGCCGGGCCCAGACGCCGGAGCGCCCGAGATCTCGCTCCTTGAAGCACTCATCAACCAATATGACATCACGCGCATTCAGCCGTCGCTGATTAAGGCGCTGGCGGAAATCACCAAGGTGGAGCAGTTGGAAAAACTCTCCGCACCCGACGTTAATGGGAAGTTGACCGAGTTTGTGCGCGGGAGAGAGGTGATCGATCTGCTTTTGACTTACCCTCAGGCCCGTTTCGATCCTGTCACGTTTGTCACCTTGCTAAAGAAGCTGCAACCGAGGCTCTACTCCATTTCGTCGAGTCCAGCCGCTCACGCCGGCCAGGTGCATCTCTGTGTGGGCGTTGTTCGCTATGAGTCGCTGGGACGTCAACGCAAAGGCGTTTGCTCGACGTTCCTCGCCGAACGGGTGTCCAGCTCCCAACCGGTCCGGGTCTTCCATCACGCCAATTCCAACTTCCGCCTCCCTGCTGCACCCGAGACCCCTATGGTCATGGTCGGCCCGGGCACCGGGATCGCCCCCTTCCGCGGGTTCCTTCACGAGCGCCGGGCCGTCGGCGCCACCGGCCGGCATTGGCTGTTCTTCGGAGATCAGCGCGGGGCCACAGATTTTCTATTCCGGGACGAGCTCGAAGCGTTCCGAAAAGATGGCCATCTGGCGCGTTTAGACACCGCGTTTTCGCGCGATCAAGCAGGGAAAGTGTACGTGCAAGACAGAATGCTGGAACAAGCCGCCGAACTGTTTGCCTGGCTCGAAGCAGGGGCGCATTTCTATGTCTGCGGCGATGCAAGTCGCATGGCGAAGGACGTCGACGCTGCGTTGCACCAAGTCGTCCGCATCGCGGGCGGAAAGACGGAAAATCAGGCCTTGGACTACGTCAAAGCCTTGAAGGCGTCCAAGCGCTACCAGAGGGACGTCTACTGAGGAACTACTGAAGAAACGCTCGCGCACTGTAACCGTCGGGCCGACATGTCTATTGAGACACGCCTTCCGCACGGGCCTTCGCAAGCAGTTCCAGTCCTTTGACCGCGCCAATGTTCCAATAGAGAGCAATGGACTTTTTGTACATTTTCTCCGCTTCGTCAAAGTTTCCGGCCAGGCGCAGATGCGTGGCAAAGTACAAGTAAATCGGAGCTGATGCGGGATTCCATCGGATTGCCTCAAGGTAAACCGGGCGGGCTTCCGCGAAACGACCCAGGCCATCCAACGCAGATCCCAATCCGATCAAGGTCCACTGATCCTGCGGATACAACTGACGAGCTTTCCCAAATGCTTCCACCGCTTCGGCGTAAACGATCTTGGCAGCCGGAACATCGGTCGTGGCTTCACCCATGCTGGCGTAGGCCTGCCCCTTATAGAGATGGAGGTACGGATTTCCCGGATCCCGCGCGATACCGCGCTCGGCAAACTTGATCGAATCCTCGTATCTCTCCTCCCGATAAGCCCGCCGAGCCTGTTCAGAAAAATACTCTGACGGAAGCGTGGGCAGGCCGAATACGGCGATGCCAATGCCCGCGACCGGTATCACTACCTTCAGGGCCATTACCAACCGTTCATCTGTTTTCGTGTTTCGTCGCATCGTCACCCCGGGATTTGCCAGAATTCCGAGAATGAATGCCACCACCAAGGCATTGGCCGGAATGTGCAGGTTGAAATCGAAGATCGAGTGAACAACGTAAATACACACCGCCGAGAGGGCACCAATGTTGAGGGCCGTTGAGTCGCTCTGCAGCCGATTCCGCGACGCGGCGCGATCCGTCGACAGGTAATTCAAGGTCCGGAAGCCATACCAGATATGAACGCCGACAAAAGCCAAACCCAAGGCCAAACCAATTGCGCCGTACTCCGCCAGAAGCTGCAGGTAATCGTTGTGCACGAACTCCGGGTCGGCCGGCATCTCACTCGGCCGGTAAAGTCGCCCGAAATGTCGAAAGGTTTGCGCACCCGTTCCCACCACCGGGCTCTCCTTGAACTGCTGAATTGCCATCTTCCAGATTTGGATCCGGACATCCTCGGTCAGCACCTTGCTGAGGCGGGACTGAATCGGGTGATGGCTCGAAAACAGCACGGCAGCCCCTCCCAGCAGGACGACGACCAGGGTAATCGCAGTGACAATTGGGACCCACACCTGATGAAAATGAGCCCGGCGCAAGGCACGAAAGCTCAGGAAGCCAAACACCATGAGCCCGACGCTCGTGCTGAAGTATCCCCCGCGACTGCCGGTCAGGACGATGCCTACAGCGCAAACGATCGCTCCATAGGCCGCGAGGAGCTTGACCCAAAAATTCTGGCGGCTCCAGCAAACGATCGAAAGCCCCATCAAGGCGGCTACTTCGAGAAACCCGGCCAAATGATTTGGGCAGACGTAAAGGCCACTCGCGCGCATTCCGTAGTCCGCCTTTTCAATAAACTCAAAAAGCGGGATTTTTTGTCCTCGCAAGTACTCGATCGCTCCAATGGCAACGTGCACGAAAGCAATCGCCATGAGAGCCATCGAGAAGATGAAGCGAAACTTGGGAGCAGTGAGGAAGACGGCCGCCAGCAGATAGACAATCAGCGCAGCCAGCACTAGAAACAGGTCTGCGCGAGCAAGATACGGCACCGGAGAAAGGAAGATGCGGGCCACAAGATATCCCGCAAAAAGCAGGGAGACGGCAAGGCAGGCGAAACCAGCCGGGATCGGCTGCTTCCGAAAAGAGGTCAGGCTCAAGACAGAAGCCAGAGAGAGCAGACCGTAGGAGGGCAGGCTGAACAACATTCGCGTGCCACCAATTAGCACCTCGATGACCACCAATGCCGCCACCAAGAGCCCTGTATACAGGTAATTCACGGCCGCTGCTGAATGCCGCCCTCTGGATAAAAAAAAGCCCTTGCGGAAAAAACCACAAGGGCAGCGGAGAATCTTCGAAAAGCCAAAATAGTCTGACTACAAAGGTAGCCGCCGTGGCCAATCCGAACGGCTTTAGTTAACCTCGTTAACCTCGAGGCCGACCGGACCAAAACTATTGACCGTTGACCGGCGTCACCACGCAGGCACCAACGGTGTCACCGTGACTGAGGTGGGCCGCAACAACGGCTTCCGCAACGCTCAGCGTCTGGCCCCGGTGACAAATTGTCCGCGTCGCAGCCGGGGGCGATTGGGCGTCCATCTTCGGGCTGGCCATGACTACGGCAATAACCCCAACAACCGCCACCAACGATACTTTAAGCCATTTGTTGTTCATAAGTTACTTCTTTCGATTCGATTGCGAGATTCAGACGACGGACCTTTGACCAGCCGGACCCGACTGCGTTCATTAATTCGCCGACCAATTTTTCTCCGCGCCGCGCGGTTATTCAAATCCGCCGTTCCCAAGTTCTCACGGTGGACTCCACCCCAAGCGCACGGAGCCTGAGGCGTGATTAGTCCTTTTTCGGCAAAAGGATTAGCCTCTTTCTATCCAAATTGGCGGCTCAGAGGCAAGACTTATTTCGGGATTTTCCTTTGTTGAGATCGGGCCATTGACACGCTGAGATCACTTTGGCTTAATTCGCCTCCATTTCCGGCCAGTCCGTGATGGTAGGATACCCAAGTGGCCAACGGGGGCAGACTGTAAATCTGCTGGCTTACGCCTTCACTGGTTCGAATCCAGTTCCTACCACCACTCTCTTGCCTCGAACCACCTTCTTGAATTCTCTGTGGAGATCGGGGCACAGTTCACAGCATGAATCCGCCGATTCTCCCACCCGTAACCGCGAAGGCCCGCATCCTCCTGCTGATCCTGCTCTCCTCCGCCACCCCTTATCTCCCAACCATCTCTGCCGCAGAGGCCACCACTACAGGCCTCCTCGGGCTAGCCCAGTTCTCCCGCGGTGGAGGCGCCTACCAACCTTTGAAAACACGGACGGTCCTAAAATCAGGCGATGTCATTCAAACCGCCACTGGTTCATCCCTCGATCTTGATCTTGGACTGGGCAAAGCCAAGCTCCGGCTTCTTCAGAGCACCACCCTGGCACTGACCTCAGTCACGCCTTCAGAGATCCAGCTTGAACTGAAGGGAGGGGAGGTCGTGGGCAACCCAGGCACGCTTCCTGCCGGGGCAAAACTTCGAATCGAAGTTGCGTCGGGTATCGTTGGCATCGTCGACGGGGACTTTCGCCTGAACGCCCGCGCCTATCTGGTCGTGGTCGACGGTAAAGCAGTCTTCGTTGAATCATCCGGCGCGGAACCCAAAGTCCATACGCTCACCGGCTCGGTCTATTTCTCGCCCGCGGAGCAGACAGTAAAGCCAGCACCAAAGGAACTGGAACGCGACGTCCGCTCCCAACTGAAGATCCGGCTGCCAAAATAAGGATTTCGCGAGGAGAACAAACTAACGGCTGCCAACTGAATCGTTCCGGGTTAGCACCCGAGGTAAGCACTTTTTACTTTCGGGTTCTCCCGCAAGCGCGATGACGTGTCGTCGAGCAGCATCTTCCCCGTTTCCAAGACATAACCATGCCTGGCCACTTCCAAGGCTAGATTCGCGTTCTGCTCAACCAGCAGGATCGTGATGCCTTGCTGGCGATTAATCTCGACGATTTTCTCAAAGATTTTCTGCACGAGAATCGGGGCTATCCCCAGGGAGGGCTCGTCCAGCATGAGAAACTTCGGCCGACTCATCAGCGCCCGCCCGATGGCCAACATCTGTTGCTCACCGCCAGACAGCGTCCCCGCCAATTGCCCAAGCCGTTCCTTCAAGCGCGGAAACAAGCTGTAGACATAGTCCAGCCCTTCGTGGATGACCTTTTTGTCGCGCACCAAATACGCGCCCATGCGGAGATTCTCCTGAACCGTCAGGTTGGCAAACACCATCCGGCCTTCCGGCACATGGGCCAATCCCAGACGGGGGAGGTAGTGCGCCGGTAGATTGGCAATGGACTGGCCCTCGTAGAGGATTTCCCCGCCCCGCGATCGCAAAAGGCCTGAAATGGTGCGCAGCGTGGTCGTTTTGCCCGCCCCGTTGGCTCCAATCAGGGTCACGATCTCCCCCTGATTCACCGTGAGCGTGATCCCTTGAAGCGCGGTGATCACTCCGTAGTTCACCTGCAGGTTGCGAACTTCCAGCATCGGCTTCGCCGCCGATCCTGCCAACCGGTCGGTGGATGGGGGTGAGGCGGTCACGTTGGGCCTGGAGTTTGGAGATGAGCATCACCCAGGTATGCCTCGATTACTTTCGGGTCGCGGCGCACCGCATCCGGGCTGCCTTCGGCAATCTTCACTCCGTAGTCGAGCACATTGATTCGCTCGCAAATCCCCATCACCACCTGCATGTCATGTTCCACCAGCAGGACGGCGATCTTGAACTTGTCCTTGATGAATCGGATCAAGGTCATCAATTCAACCTTCTCCGTCGGGTTCATCCCGGCCGCCGGCTCGTCGAGGAGCAAAAGCTTGGGACGGGTGGCCAGAGCCCGCACGATTTCCAACCGCCGCTGGTCCCCGTAGGGAAGGTTTTTGGCAAGGGTATGCCGAAACTTGCCCAGGGAAAAGATGTCGAGCATCTCCATCACTTCGCGTTCCACCGCCTGCTCGCTCCGACGGAAGCCGCCGCCCCGAATCAGGGGCGCCAACATTCCCCCGCCCTGCCGCAGTTGCACCGCCACACGGACGTTGTCAAAAACGCTCAGGGAGGCGAACAGCCGAATGTTTTGAAACGTGCGGGCAATGCCGCGAGCCGTGACTTCGTGGGGTTTCCGTCCCGAAATGGACTGGGCGTTGAATTGGATGTGCCCCGACGTCGGCGCATAGACGCCCGTGATCAGGTTAAACACGGTCGTCTTACCCGCACCGTTCGGTCCGATAAGGCCGACCAATTCGTTGGCGCCGATGCGGAGGTCAAGCTCTGAGACGGCAGTGAGCCCCCCGAACCGGATGGTGCATTGCTCCATCCGCAACAGATCGTCCTGGGAGAATGCGCTCATTGATGCCTAGTCCCGGCTGCCCTTTTCGAACAGCGGCCAGGTAAACAGCCCGCGCGGGCGAACCATCATCAAGACAATGATGAGCAGCGAATACACGATCATACGGTAGTCCGAAAAGGTTCGCAGCACCTCCGGCAGAACGGTCAGGACAATCGCGGCCAGGACAACACCCACCGTCCGACCCATCCCGCCGAGGATCACCATCACAACGATGTCGATGGATTTCATGAAGTCAAAGCCAGTAGGCGAGAGGAACTGTTTGTGGTGCGCATACAATCCCCCCGCGACGCCGGCAAAAAACGCTCCGACAACAAAGGCCGTGACCTTGTATCGCACCGGATTAATCCCCATCGCGCTGGCCGCCACCTCATCGTCATGGACCGCGATAAAGCCCCGGCCGTAGGTGGAATTAACCAGGCAGGCAATCGTGAAAACCGTCACGGCCGCCGCGGCCCAAGCCCATCCAAAGGTGGTCCAGTTCGGAATCCCTTTTAGCCCGCTAGCGGCGCCCACAGCTTCCATGTTCTGAAATACAACCCGGATGATCTCACCAAAACCCAGGGTCACAATCGCCAGGTAATCGCCCCGCAGACGCAGCGAAGGCACCCCCACCATCAGGCCAACCACCGCTGCGACCAATCCCCCCACCACCAGCGCGCCAAGAAAGAGGGCGGGCGCAGCCGCGTCCGGCACCATTCGAGAAAGCTCCAACGTCAGCTTGGCCGAGGTGTAGCCACCCACCGCCATGAATCCCGCATGCCCGAGACTGAACTGCCCGGTATGCCCATTGATCAGGTTCAGACTGACCGCCAGAACAATGTTGATGCCAATGTCGATCGCAATGCCGAGGTAATAGCGATTGAAAAGGTGGGACCAATAAGAGATTAGACCGGCCACAGCCACGCCCGCGAACAACCAGCGTTTTGCACCCCAATTCATCAGACCTTTTCCGTCTGCACCTTCCCCAGCAGCCCAGCCGGCCGGAACAGAAGGATCAAAATCAAAATCGCAAAAGCGATGCCGTCGCGATAATTGGAGATCCCGGGAATGCCACCCGCAAACGTCTCCAGAAGGCCCAACACCAGCCCGCCCAGCACCGCGCCGGATAGATTCCCGATCCCGCCCAGCACGGCGGCAACAAAGGCCCGCAGCCCCGGCTGAATGCCCATCAGAGGCTCAATCCCCGGCGCCTTGATGGCATACATGACGCCTGCGATGGCGGCCAGCGCCGAGCCCAAGCCAAACGTGAATGAAATGACTCGATCGATGTTCACCCCCATCAGCGCGGCCGCCTGATGATTGTAGGCCACCGCCCGCATCGCGGTTCCCATGCGGGTCTTCTGCACCACCCACCACAAGGCGGCCAGCAGCAGGGCGGTCACCACTGGCACGACGAGATCGTAGCTCGCAATGCTCAACCCATTCACTCCACCCAAATGCAACGTGTGTTCAGGCAAAAGTTTGGGGAACGGCCTCGTGTTCGCGCCCAGCACCAGCCGATGCTGCGCAGTAAACTCGATCAGGAGAGACACTCCGATGGCCGTGATCAGCACCGTCAGCTTCGGCCGGTTGCGCAAGGGCCGGTAGGCCAGACGCTCAATGGTAATGCCCACAACCGCACACACCAAGGCAGCCAACACCAACACCAGCACGGCTCCGACGTAAGATTGTTCAGGCAAAATGCGCCCCACCTGAGGAGCCAGAAAGAAGGCTGCAAACGCGCCAAGCATCAGCACGTCGCTGTGGGCAAAATTGATGAACCGCAAGACGCCGTACACCATCGTGTAACCGAGAGCGATTAGCGCATAGATCGATCCCAAGCCAAACCCGTTGATAAATTGCTGCAACCAGTTCATGCCAGGCTTGGATCGATGACGAGTAGGAGTGAACGCACAATGCTCACGAAGGCGGCCGGCCCGCAGATTCAGGGATTGATCGTCTCGACAAAGCGGAACTTGCCGCCCTTCACCTGCAATATGACTGCCGACTTGGTCGCGTCACGTTTTGCATCAATCGAAATCCGGCCGGAAACGGCATCAAAATTCTTCGTGGCCGCTAAGGCATCCCGCAACTTGGGCCCGTCTGTCCCACCCGCACGCTTGATCGCATCGGCCAAGATCATCGCCGAGTCGTAACCCAACGCAGCCATCGCGTCCGGCAGCTTCGCGGAGCCGTCCGCGTTTTTCCACCGCTTCTTGTACGCCTCCACAAAAGCGGTGCTTTTTGGCGAACCGACGTCCGGATGATAGTGCGTCGAGAAATAGTGCCCCTCCACCGCGTCCTGACCGATCTTGACCAAATCCTCGCTTTCCCAGCCGTCGCCACCAAACAACGGAACGCTCAATCCCAGCTGTTTGGCCTGAATGCAGATGAGCGCCACGTCGGTGTAGTAGCCTGGCACGAAGACCGCATCCGGGCCCGCCGACTTGATGGCCGTCAGCTGAGCCTTGAAATCCTTGTCGCCGCCATTGAAATCCAGCTCGGCCGCAATTTGCCCTCCCGCCGCCACGTAGCTCTCTTTGAAAAACTTCGCCAATCCCTTGCTGTAGTCACTCTTCACATCGGTGAAGACGGCCACCTTTTTTGCCTTGAGGGTCTTCGTCGCAAAATTCGCCATCACCGTTCCCTGAAATGGGTCGATGAAACAGACCCGGAAGATGTAGTCGCCCGTCTCCGTGACCTTGGGATTGGTCGAAGAAGGCGAGATCATGGGGATTTTGTTCTGCTGACAAATGGGGGCTGCTTCCAGCGACCGGCTGGAGGCGACTTCGCCCAGCACGGCGATGACCCCGTCACGGGCAATCAACTTGTTGACGACCGTGGCAGGCTCGCCGGCCTTGGACAGGTCGTCCTCGGTAATCAACTCGAACTTTTTGCCCAGCACGCCGCCTCCCGTATTCAGCTCCTCAATGGCCATGAGGGTCCCTTCGTGAGACGACATGCCGAACGTGGCCTCTTTGCCGCTAAGCGACGCAAACTCCCCGACCTTGATCACATCTCCGGACGAAGTCTTATTGCAGCCCGTCCCGGCCGCCACGGCCAGCGCAAGCGCGCCTGCTGTCAGCAGCGAATAGAGCCTGAACGCAGGTCGAAAGGCGTTGAACATAGAGTTTTAAACAATTGACGGCGTTGCCCGAATGGCGCCGCCCGGACTGAGCCCGAACGGAACGCGCCCGTAAGCTAGGAAATCGCCCGGTGGGATTCAATCATCAATGCGGGCAACCCGGACGGATGGGTGTGATTAAATCCGGGTGAGGGCGGGGAAGATATTTGCGGAATAAAATGTACAAATATAGCCACTTACCCCAATAAAGTCGGGATGAAGCAAGCCCACGGCAGTCCGAAACTTACCGTCCCGGAAACGCAGCTGATCGAACGGCTCCGAGAACATCCGGAGATGTTCGCTCGAGTGCAGAGCATTCTGGAACTAGCCCATGCCACCGACGGTCCACTCAAGTCGGCTGATGAGGTCGAGGGATTGTTGATCGACGCGTTGCGGCAGCTGGGCCATTCGACGATGAGCCATTGGGCCACGCAGGCTGAAGTACGGGTAGGAGACGAACTCAAGAGTCAGGATGCGACGGTGCGCAGTCGTAAAAAAAAACGCTGACGTGGTGGTGTGTTTTCGGCGTGGTCGCCGTGGTCGATCGGATTTGGCGCAGTTCGAGCCAGAGCTATATCCGGCCTTTGGCCCAACGCCTGGGCGTGACGCCGCGGGGCCGGTCGCGTCGGCTGGAGCGGGTGCTGACGGACTTTGGTTGCGAACATTCCTTTGCGCGCGCGGCCGGCAGTGTCCTTGAACATTACGGCTTTCAGATCGGTGTCAGCGCCGTGCGGGACGCCACCTTGGCCCATGCGCAGAGGGCCCATGTCCAGTTGGAGGAAGAGTATGCCCAGCCGTTCCGCATTCTACCCGCGGCAGCCGAGCCGCATGTGATCAGCGAGACCGATGGCACGCTGATCCGCACGGTTGAGCCGGGGCCCAGAAAGGGCAAACGCCCGCGCCAGTGGCAGGAAATGCGCCTGGTTGCGGCGCAGGCCAAGGACAGTGCCACGACGGTGTATGGAGCCACCTTTGGAAGCGTGGAGCAAACCGGACGGCGTTGGGGCCATGTTACGCGGCAGGCAGGCTGGGGAATGAACAGTCGGATTCATACAGTGGGCGACGGTGCTGAGTGGATCCTCTTGCAGAGCCAAGAGGTGTTCGGGGCGCAAGGCCACTTCCTGTGCGACTTCTTTCACGTCAGCGAATACCTGGCCGCGGCCGCTCTGGTGTGCCGGCCCAATCAAGCCGACCAGTGGCGGCACACCCAACAGGCCAGACTCAAGCGGGGAGCGGCACCCAAGGTCATCGCTGATTTGGCCGAACATCTGGAACCGGAGACTACGCCGGACGAAGAAGCCCCAGTCCGCCGAGGTCATCGCTATCTGACCAATCGACTCGCTTCTCTGGACTATCCAACCGCCTTGGCTTTGGGCTTGCCCATCGGCTCGGGCATGATCGAAAGCGGTCACCGACACGTCCTCCAGGCCCGACTCAAAAAGGCCGGCACGGCCTGGCTTCCAAAACATGCTGACCAGATCGCACACCTGCGCGTTCTCCGCGCCAACAACCTTTGGGCCTCATTCTGGAACTAATCCTCACCCGAATTTAATCACACCCCGGACGGATCTCGAGGATCCTGGCCGCTCCAGTCGCCGTCCCAGTCTCCGGTCCCTGCTCGGCACTTCTCCCATGCACCCCTCGACGCCTTTGCAATCCCACAACTCGTATGGCATACAATGGTGCATGATTTCAATTTCCCGGCCTTTGGCCGTGTGTTTCTTCCTTCTTCTGGTGATCGGCCCGGCCTCCGCCGCCACAATTCCTTTGGTCAACCACGGAGATACCTGGCGCTATCACAAAGGCACGACCGCCCCACAATCGGACTGGAAAACGGCCGCCAATGCCGCCCTTAACGCATCGTGGCTCAGCGGCCCGGGTGGGTTTGGCTACGGCGACAACGATGACGCCACCACCCTGACCGACATGCGGTCGAACTACACGACGGTGTTCATCCGTCGTGAGATCAACCTTCCCCAAGCCTTGGATGCCACCGCCCATCTCCAACTGACGATCGACTGGGACGATGCCTATGTCCTCTACCTGGACGGCGTTGAACTGACGCGCAGCGCGGGCGTTCCCGGCGCCGCCGGCGTCGAGCCCGCCTACACCGCTGTCTCCTCCGCCTCCCACGAAGCCGCGGCCGGCGGCGGCGCTGCCGCGTCAGTCTCCGATTTGGGCGCCGTCGGCAGCCGCTTGGGCGCAGGCACTCACGTCATCGCCCTCATCGCCCTGAACGAATCGCTCACCAGCAGCGACCTTTCGCTCATTGTTGATTTGGCCGTGATTGATCCTCCAAATCCTCCTTTGGTGGCCGCTGGCGGGACTTGGCGCTACTTCAAGGGCACCACCGCCCCGGTCGCCGGCTGGGCATCCCTGCCCGACAGCGCGCTCGGCGCCACCTGGTTGAGCGGCCCCGGCGGATTCGGCTACGGCGATGGCGACGATGCCACGATCCTGAGCGACATGCGCTCGAACTACACCACCATTTACCTGCGCCAAACCTTCAACGTCAGCTCGCCGTTTGCGACCAACCTGCACGCACTGCTCAACATCGACTTTGATGATGGCTTCGTGGCATATCTGGACGGCATCGAGGTCGCCCGACAGCTCGTTCCGGGCAATCCTGGAACGGAACCGTCCTTCTCCGTCACGGCTTCCGCCACCCACGAAGCATTGGCCGGCGGCGGAGCGGCCCCGCTCCCGATTGACCTCGGCAGCGCGGACCTTCTCCTGAGCCCGGGCAACCATGTCCTCGCGCTGATCGCGGTGAACGAAAGCCTGACCAGCAGCGATCTGTCGATCATCCCCAACCTCTCGGTCGGGACGCCGCCGGCGCCGCCGAGCGGCACCATCACGGTAGATACGACCTGGAGCGCAGCAGCGAGTCCGATCGTGATTTCAAACAATGTGACCGTTGCCGCCGGCGTCACGCTGACGATCGAGCCGGGAGTCACCCTGCTCTTCAACCAAGGAATGGGCATGACGATCAACGGCCGTCTGCTGGCAGAAGGCACGCCGGAGGCGCCGATCGTTTTTACGCGCAACGCCGCAGCCGGCGCCTCCACCTGGAACCAAGTCCTGTTTAACGCGAACAGCACCACGTCACGCGTCGCCCAGGCCCGCATGAGTTTCTTCGCCGGGTCCGCCCTGGAAGCCTCTGGAACAACGCTCTACCTGGACACCATCGACTGGACCGATTCCACCGCCCAGGTGGTCGACTTGGTGAATTCCTCAGTCACGCTGTTGAACTCGATCATCCCCGGCGGCGCCGGCAATGAGCCGGTGCATTTCAACGGCATGCCCGCCAATGGCCACGCCTTGATCAAAGGCTGCGTTTTCGGCGCGCCCCGCGGCTACAACGACAGCATCGATTTCACGGGCGGCAACCGCCCGGGCCCCATCGGCCAGTTCATCGATAACGTCTTCCTCGCCGCCGTCGACGACTGCTTCGACATGGATGCCACCGACGCCCACATTGAAGGGAATATCTTCATGAACGTGCAGCAGGATGCGCAGCGCGACAGCTCGTCGAATCCGATCACCACCGGCGAAGGCAATGCCATCTCCGAACTCTTCATCGCGCGAAATATCTTCTTCAACTGCGAGCATACGTTGCTGCTCAAGGACCACGGCGGCGCCGTGATGCAAAACAACACGATCGTTCACCTCACAACCAATGCCATCGCCCGCACCGGCGCCGGCAATCCCATCCCGCCCGGCATTATCCTCTTCGGCGAACCGTGGCGGGGTCGGCCCTACGGCGGCGGGGCCATCTTCGAAGGCAACATCGCCTATGGCCTCGATCCCGTGATCCAGGCCAATCCCTTCCCACTCTATGACCCGGCCGAGTCATTTCTCAATGCCACCCACAACCTCATTCAGGGCGGAGTTTGGCCGGGCGAAGGAAATCTTTCCGCCAACCCGCTGTTCGTGAATATCAACGGGCCCATGACAGCTGCGAACATTCGCAGCAATCTGATGCTTCTGGCCGGCTCTCCCGCCATCGGCTCAGGCCCGAACGGCCTGGACATGGGCGCGCTCGTGCCGGCGGGCGCCAGCATCTCGGGCCTGCCCACGGGCACGACAGCCGAAGCCACGGCAACGGCCCGCGTGGCCGGACCGGGCGTGGTCGCCTTCCGCTGGAAACTGAACGACGGAGCGTGGAGCGCTGAGGTCCCCCTCACCAACAGTTTCCTGATCACTTCAAATCTCTTCAATCCCACCAACGGCCTGGTGAGTCTGCCCAACTTGCCCACCGGCACCAACGCGTTTTTCGCCATCGGCAAAAATTCCGCAGGCTCCTGGCAGGAAACCAACCACGCCGCCGTCCATCGCTGGGTCGTCGATCTTAATCCCGCCTTGCGTATCGAGCTGTCCGGCGTCTCCGGCGCCATCGTGGCTCTCCGGTTTCTGGCGGAAAGCGGACGGACCTATTCGGTTCTCTACCAGGACAGCCTCAACGGCTCAGGTTGGCTCAAGTTGAAGGATGTGCCCGCTGCGCCGAACTCCGCGGTTGTGGTGGTCAACGATGACGCGCCCGCCGCCAACTCCAGGTTCTACAAACTGGTCACGCCCGCGGCACCATAGCTTACGCCAGAATGCCCTTCACCACCTCGCCGTGGACGTCGGTCAAACGAAAGTCCCGGCCCTGAAAGCGATAGGTCAGCTTGAGGTGATCGACGCCAAACAAGTGCAGAATGGTGGCGTGCAGGTCGTGCACATGAACCTTGTTCTCCGTCGCGTAAAAGCCGAACTCATCCGTGCGACCATGGACAATCCCCGGCTTGATTCCACCTCCCGCCATCCAGACGGTGTATCCATGCGGATGATGATCGCGCCCAATCTGGTCAGGCTTCATCGCGCCCTGCATCATCGGTGTGCGTCCAAACTCCCCGCCCCAGATGACCAGGGTTGAATCCAACAAGCCCCGCTCCTTCAGATCGCGCAGGAGCGCGACCGCCGGCTGATCCGTCTCGCTGCATCGCTTCTTCAGGTCAAACACCAGGTTGCCATCCGGTCCGCCGTGATGGTCCCAGCCCCGATGATAGAGCTGCACAAATCGCACGCCCCGCTCGACGAGGCGACGGGCAAGCAGACAATTATTGGCGAATGACGCCACGCCGGGGGTGGTGCCATAAGCCGCGTGGGTTCGCGGGTTTTCCTTCGAGATGTCCATCACCTCCGGCACGCTGGTCTGCATCCGATACGCCATTTCGTAGGCCGCAATGCGGGTTTCGATCTCCGGATCGCGCAGGATATCCAGCCGCATCTTGTTCAAGTCGCGGAGCGCATCGAGGGACTGCCGGCGGCGAGCGGAACCCATGCCGGGTGGATTGCCGACGTAGAGCACAGGATCACCCTGGGACCGGAGGGTGACGCCCTGGTGGACCGTCGGAAGAAATCCACTGCCCCACGAGGCGTTGGTCAGCGGCTGGCCGACGCCGGTCATGAGCACAACAAAGGCCGGCAGATCGCGGTTCTCGCTGCCCAACCCATAACTGAACCACGAGCCCATCGCGGGCCGGCCGGCCAGTTGCGCGCCGGTGTTCATGAAGATCGTCGCCGGGTCATGATTGAAGGCTTCGGAGTAAAACCCCTGAACGAAACAAACATCGTCGACCACGCCCTGCAAATGCGGCAACAGTTCGCTCAGCCACACCCCGGATCGCCCATATTGCCGGAATTGATATCTCGTGCCTAACAGCGCTGCATTCTTGCCGATCTGGGCCAGCCGGATGTTTTTGACCAGCGACTCCGGCACCGGCTGGCCGCTGCGTTTGTTCAGCTCCGGCTTGTAGTCGAACAAGTCCAGATGCGACGGCCCGCCGGATTGGAACAGGTAGATGATGCTCTTGGCCTTGGGCGCAAAATGGGGCGCCCCGGCTGCTTCGGGAGCAGTCGCGCCCGTGCCGGCGAACAGCCTGTCGTTCAGCAGCGAGCCCAGGGCCAGCCCGCCCATGCCCGTCGCACAGCGTTGGAGAAACCGTCGCCGCGTCGCCGCCCGAATGGATTCAAGGTGTGGGTTCATGGGTCAGCCCTTGGTCAAGGTTTCGTCGAGGTTGAGCAACAGGTTCGCCAGCATCATCCACGCGGCCAGCTCCCGGGCGTCGATCTCCGTTGGAAGCGGTGCGGCCCCAACGCTGATCAAACGCTGCGCCGAAGGGCGGTCGCGTCGATAGCTCTTGAGCTGTTGTTCGACAAAAGCTCGCAGCCGTTCCGTCTCTGCTTCGTTCGGCCGGCGGCCGAGGCTGGTGCGAAAAGCGAACTCGACTCGCTCATCCACGCTCGACCCTCCCTCGGCGAGGATCCGTTGGGCAAAGACCCGCGCGGCTTCCAGCAGCGTCGGTTCGTTCAGGCCCGCCAAAGCCTGGAGCGGCGTGTTGGTTCGCGGCCGGCGCGCCGTGCAAACCTCCCGGCTCGGCGCGTCAAAGGTCGCAAACACCGGATAGGTGCAGACCCGACGCCAGAACGTGTAGAGGCCGCGCCGATAGAGATCGGGCCCTTCGCTGACCGGCCATTCGTCCATGCCGATCTCCGGACGCAGGAAACCAATCTCCTTCCACAGATTGGCCACCTGCACCGGATAGACGCTCGGACCCCCAATTTGTGGATTCAGCAGCCCGCTCACGCACAGGGCCTGATCGCGGATCATCTCGCCATCCAGACGAAACCTCGGCCCGCGGGAGAGAAGGCGGTTGTAGTAGTCCTTCTCCAACCGTCGGGCATCGGCCACCGCGCTCTGCCGATAGGTCGCGGAAAGAACCAGGCGTCGTTGCAGTGCTTTGACGTCCCAGCCGCTGCGGACAAATTCCGTCGCCAGCCAGTCGAGCAGCTCAGGGTGCGACGGCGCCTCGCCCTGCCGACCAAAGTCTTCGCTCGTTTTCACCAGGCCGGTACCGAAGTAGCGCTGCCAGAAATTATTGACGGTCACCCGGGCCGGCAGCGGGTTGTCGGGAAGCATCAACCAGCGGGCCAGGGACAGTCGGTTTGTCACGGGGCCTTCCGGCAGCGGGGGAAAAACGGCCGGCACCCCCGGACCGACTTCCGAGCCTTTCTCCAGGAAGTTGCCTCGCACGTGCACATACGTTGCGCGCGGTTTGGCCTCGGTCCGCTCCTGAACGATCAGCGTCGACGCCTTGCGCGCGGCTTCCTCTTTGATTCGTTCTTCCAGCCGGAAAACTTCGCGCTCGAGTCGGCGCACATCGGGCGAGACCGTCCGATAATGCGCTGCCAGCAACTGGCGTTGCTCGGGCGTGCGACGATCGGCCGCGATCCGCGCGGCGGCGCGCACCGCTTCGGGAACCGGCCAGCGCGCGATCGGATCCTTCTCCGTGGCGACGGACAGCCGGAAACGACCGACGCAATGGCTGTTGCCATGATAATGATCGAACCGAAAGCCCACCCTCTTCCGGCCCGAAAAGGCGCCCGGCCGGGCAAGGTCCGCGATCAAGAAATGCGGTTGCCCGAATCTCGGGCCGATGGCCCAGCCTGTCTTCGGATTCCCATCCACCGCGTGCTCCGCCCGATAATACTGCTGTTCCCAGTCCGCCACGGCTGCCGAGAAGACCACGTTGGTGTTGGCGGAGACAGGTCGACCCGTCTCTCCCGCTCCCACCGGCCGCGCGGTCATGGCGAACTCATCCAGAATGAAATTGCCCGTCTTGCTCCAACGCCCGGGGCCCTTGTTAGGCAAGCTCGCGTCGGGCAACAACTCCAGCATCACCGCGGTGACTCCGGTCAGGTCTGCGTCCGCCTCCACCGTAATCGTGTCGTATATCGGGTTCACACCCGTGGCCAGCAGCGAGCCATCGGGCAGGTTGGTATAGCTGGCGCCGCCTGTGGACGCCGCGTTGGTCAGGGACAAAACCCGCCACGGCGATTCCCTCCGCGCCACTTGTTTCTCCCACGAAGCCTGCGCTTTGGGCAGTGCAAGCTCGGCCGTCGACAACGCCTGTCGCGTCGCAGCCAGCCGCTCGGCCAAGTATTGGTTCGTCCGGCTAACGCGCGCGGCAGGCACTTCGACGGTCGGAGCCACGCTGTAATTGCCGCCGTCCGTGGTGTTGTTAAAGAACGCGTACAACCGGTAGTAATCGTCCTGTGACACCGGGTCGTACTTGTGACTGTGACATTCGGCGCACATCAGGGTGAGTCCGAGCCACGTGGTTCCCACCGTCGCTAACCGATCCTTCACCGCCTTCACCCGGTACTCCTCGGCGTCACCGCCGCCTTCGTCGTTGATTTTGGTGTTGCGGTTGAATCCGGTGGCGACCTTTTGCTCCAGGGTCGCGTTCGGCAACAAATCCCCGGCCAGCTGTTCGATCGTAAACTGATCAAACGGCATATTCTCGTTGAAAGCGCGGATCACCCAGTCGCGATAGGGCCAGATGGACCGGGCCAGATCGACCTGATAGCCGTTGGAATCCGCGTAGCGCGCCAAATCCAGCCACCCCCGCGCCATGTGCTCACCATACTGCGGCGACGCGAGCAATTCATCGACCAGCTTCGCGTACGCATCCGGCGAGCGGTCCCGGACAAAGGCTTCGACACGCTCCCAGCCGAGCGGCAGCCCGGTCAGGTCCAAGCTGACCCGTCGCGCCAAGGTGTATCGGTCCGCCTCGTTCTGCGGCTCCAGACCCTCGCGCTCAAGCCGGGCCAGCACGAAGTGATCGATTTCGTTGCGCACCCAGCCCGCGTGCAAATCCGAAGCCCGCGGAACTTCGGGCCGGACCGGTTTGGTGAATGCCCAATGCTGCCGGGGGTCAACCTCCGGCCACACCGCACCCGTCTCAATCCAATGCCGCAACAACGCCACTTCCTCTCCGGTCAAACGTGCACCCTTCGGGGGCATGAACTCGTCCGGATCCGTGGAGGTGATTCGTGCGATCAACTCGCTTTCGGCCGGTTTTCCGGGAACCACCGCTGCCCGTCCGGACTTCCCGGCCTGCAACGCCGTCGAGCGCGAGTCCAACCGAAGCTTTCCCTTTTGCTGATCCGGCCCGTGGCATTCAGAACATCGCTTGATCAGCAGCGTTTCCACTTCCCGGGCCGACGGCTCCGCCGCCGCAAGCGGAACCGCTGACCCCGACAGGCCCAGAGTACTTATGAGCAGGAACAGCGGCATCCTTGTCGGCACAAGCCAGGATCGCCGTTGCGAAGGCGGAATCGCAGCCGGTTTCATATCGGAGCTATTGCTTGCCCAATCGCGCGACGAAGGCGAGCACAAACCCAGAGTGAGCAATGATCTTCACTGCATGAATCTTGTTCCGCCCGGGCCAAGTATTGCCGACTGAGGTGCCCAGAGTTACCGCAAGCGATTCGCGGCGTCGCGCTCCCCAATGCCGGGGCCCGAAAATTAATAAGGACGCGCCCATCCAAGGACGCGCCCTCGATTACATTCTTCTGACCACGATCCCCGGCGGCGTTGACGGCCGTGCCGTTTATCGCCAAACGATGCGCTACTGCATCCGAATGCGATAGGTCACGTCCGCCGCGGCATCCAAGTCGAACGGATCCCCCTCGGCGACCGCGAAGTGAAAGTTGCCGCGGATGCGGATCGTGTGCGCACCTCGCGCCAGCGGCGCCAGCAGCAGGAAATAGCCATCGGCCACAGCCGTCCCGCTGCCGCCCGTTTCACCGAAAATCCAGGGCGACGGTGCCTCGAAACTGAATTGCGGTGAAGTGAAGCGATAGCGCTCCAGGCGGGGCACGGCTACGCCATCAATCGCACAAGTCACATTCTGGATGTGGTCTGCAAGAAAGCGCGCCGTTTCGCGCCGCTCCGATTCCGTCGCGCCCAAGCCTTCCAAATCGGAAGCTTCCGCGTTGAGCAATCCAATAAACAGGGATCGCCCGCACGGGATGGTCACATCTCGCTCCACTGTCCCGAAGGGCGTGGCCAGAAACCAGAGCGGCCCATGCTGACCACTCGCGACGTCGAACGCGGGATCGTCGTTGAATGGATGACCGGTGACGGGACGAGACAGCGCCCATTGCCACCAGTGAGCGCTCAGGGCGCTGTACACATGTGGAGCAGGCGGCAAGACCTTCGGGGTTGGAGCGGCCTGGGATGCAGTCGCGCCCAAGAGAAGGGCGGCGGCCGCGATCAGCGCGGGGAGCAGTTTTCGCTTGGGCGAGTTCCAGCAGATGGTTACGGAAGTGTTCATGGTTTTCCTGTCGGTTTGTATTGGTTTGTGGCCAACGCCCGCTCAATCCGAGGGCGGCGAGGCGCGTCAGTTCCAACAGGAGCTACAGGATGACGAGAGATGTGTTACAAGAATTTCCCAGGCCACCATGACCGCTCAGAAAACGTGGAACCTGAATCACCGCCGCGACAACTTCTTCCGCCACCGCGTCGCCTCGTCTGGCTTTCCCCACGCTTCGTAGAGTTGCAGAATCCGGTCCCCCGCCGCCTGCCGGTAGATTTCGCGACCCCGGCCCGGATTAGCGGATTCTCGAGCCAGCAACTGCTCGATGGATTGAACCAACAGCGGTTCAGCGTCCGAGAAACGTTTTTGCGCGAGCAACACCTCGCCTGCAAGGCTGCAGGCATTGAGCGTGACCGTGCGACCGGGGAATGTGCGTTCGAGGACAGGTCGGCACGCCTGCAACAACGCCTCCGCCTCCGAAATCCGACCCAGTTTTATTTGGGTTTCAGCCAGCGAGCACATCGCGGCAAGGGTGTCAGCATGTTCCACGGGAAACTGTTCGCGCCGGATGGCCAGTTCATCTTTAAGCACGGGTTCGGCCTCTGCCCAGCGCGACGCCGCCATGTAGGCCAAGGCGAGATTTCTCATGGCGCCGAGAATTCTTTTGCTCTTCAGACCATAAGCCGCCTGGAGCGACTCGAGTGTTTCCTTCTGAAGAGCCAGCGCCTCGGCCGGCCGCCCGGCCTTGCCATACAAGTCCGCCAGATTCTCCAGCGCCACTTCGAGATACGGGTTCCCGGGGGGAAACACGCGCCGTTTAATCGCCACCGATTTCTCCAGCAAATCTATGGCCTCGATCAAACGGCCTGCCCGGCCGAGTGAAATGCCCAGATCGGTCATCGCACCGAGGGTATAGCGATGCTCTGGCCCATTGATCTTGCGCCGCAGCGGTAGCACCTCCGCGCGAAGCCTCAGCGCGTCCTCTGGGCGGTTCGAACGAGCGCACACATTTGCGAGGATGGTCATCGCGTTCAGCGTCTCCGGATGTTCCGGGCCATGGATACTGCGCGAGAGCGGCAGCAACGCCTCCGACAATTTCAGCGACTCTTCGTGGCGACCAACGTCATCATATAGACTCGCGAGCGCATACATGTTCCTGAGGGTGTCGGGATGCTCAGGGCCATTGACCTTCCGATGGAGCGGCAACAGTTCCTCGTGCAACTGCAGCGCCTCATCTCTTCGCCCCGCTTGCCCATAGGAAGCGGCGAGCGAATAGATGGCCCCAAGCGTGGAGGGATGCTCCGGACCAAATACCCGGCGATAGAGCGGCATCGCCTGTGCCCGCAACCGGAGAGCCTCGTCCCAACGGGCGGCAGAAAAATACGCCCTCGCGAGATTCCCCATGGCGATAAGCGTGCTGGGGTGCTCCGGGCCGTCAATCCTGCGCCTCAGCTCAAGCACTTGCTCAAACAGCCTGAGATGCTCGGTCTGCCGACCGGCATTTCCGTAGGCAACCGCCAGGGTGGTCATGGCGCTGATCGTTTGAGGGTGTTCCCGACCGTTCACCTTCTGCGTCAGCGGCAGTAACTCTTCGGCCAGTTTCAGCGCCTCATCGATTCGATGGGCGTCCAGGTAGGACGAAATCACCCCATGTTGTGCAAGCAATGTGTCAGCGTGTTCCGGGCCGTTCACCGAACGAGCGAGCACCAGCGTCTCTTCCCGCAACTTGAGCGCTTCTGGCCAGCGACCGGCGGCGAAGTAGGCACTCGCCAAGTTTAACATCGCCCTATAGGTGGCCGGATGGGCCGTCCCCAGATTCGACCGCGAATAAGCGCGGGCCACTTCCAGCAGCGGGATGGCCTGGCGGGCGAGTCCCAGGGACGTGTAGGTCGAGCCAAGAACAAATTGCAACTGCGCACGGCGGAACGGCTGGGTGGCGAGGTCTGTGTCCAGCCGTTTGGCGGCGGTGTCGAGCGTCTCCGCAACGGTGATCGTCCGGCCATCTCGTGCCGGGTCGGGGCTCTGGAATACCTCGGTCAGAAAGGTGGAGAAGCTCTCTGCTTCCTGCCGGGCCTTCTCCTTCTCGTCGCGTTCAGCCGCCACTTCGATGACGCGTTTCTTGACCAATTCCTCCGACGCACGAGCGGTTTGTGCGCTGGTGAGAGCCTGAGCTTCAGCCTGAGTTGCGCGAAGTCCATACATCACGCTGACCACGGTCGCCCCCACCAGCACCGCGACGAAGCACGCCGCCACCGCCACCCCAACCCAATGCCTCCGGATAAACTTTCGCGCACGATAGAAAGCGCCCGGTGGAACGGCGCGGATCGGCTCGTGGTTCAAGTAGCACGCAAGATCGTCGGCCATCGCCCGTGCGCTCCCGTAGCGGCGGGCGGGCTCCTTCTCCAGGCACTTGAGGCAGATTGTTTCCAGGTCGCGCGGAATGCTGGCGTTCAACAGGCGCGGGCTAACCGGTTCCTGGTTCACGGTCTGCGCCAGTGTTTCCAGCGGAGTCTCCGCGCGGTGAGGAGGGCGGCCGGTCAGAAGATCGTAGAGCATCGCCCCCAACGCATACACATCAGCCAATGGGCTGGCCGTCTTGCTCCCGCCGGAAGCCTGCTCCGGCGGCATGTAGCCCGGCGTGCCCATGGCCGCGCCACTCAAGGTCAGGTCCGTGCCGGAGCCGAGGCGCTTCGCCAGACCAAAGTCGCTGACGTGCGGCTGGCCGACGGCGTCGATGAGCACGTTGGAAGGCTTCAGGTCGCGGTGGACGATTCCCTGTTCGTGCGCGTAGTGAACCGCCTCGGCAATGGTGCGGAGGTAGCGGGCGGCGCGGGGCGCAGAGAGCGGGTTATCACGAGTCAACTGGCGGAGCGTCAGCCCGTCGACGCAATCCATCGAGAAGTAAGGCTGCCCATCGTGTTCCCCAACTTCATGAATGGCGACGATGTGCGGATGCTTGAGTTGCGCAGCAGCCTCCGCTTCCTGACGGAAGCGTCTGAGTGCCTCCACGCCGATCAACTGACCGCCCAGAATCATCTTCACGGCCACGAACCGGTTGAGACTGATCTGTCGGGCCCGATAAACAACGCCCATGCCGCCCCTGGCGATCTCCTCGAGGAGCTCGTAGTCACCAAAGGAACGCATCGAAACGGCACCCGGTTTATCGGCGAAGGAGGGTTCCGCCGGCGCGGCAGGAGATAGACCGGCTTCCAGCAAGCACCCCATACATAACCCATCCTGCACGGCTCGATTCAACGCGGCACCACAGCGGATGCAAACCGATTCAGACCCGGGGGTTGGCATGAGAGGGAAGGAGAGAAACGTGGTCGGATCAAGTCGCCCGAATGACGTTGATCAAGTGGCGCAGTTCGTCATCAACATCGCCCGGTGTCGTCACCGTGTCTGCAATCCGGCCGCGAAGCAGTTCGCGGTAGCGATCGCGAAGTCGATGCACCGCCACCCGCACGGCCCCCGGGCTGAGGCCCCGCTCTGCCGCCACAACTTCGTGCGCAGGAGGCGGTGACGAACCCGCTCCCACGAACGCTTTGAGTTGATCAAAGAGTTCAGCTTTGCCGTCAGCGGAGTACTCGGCCCGCAGGTCAAGCAGGGTCAGTTCAAGGACGGCGGCAGCCCAGTCGCGATCGAAAAGGACTCCGGCTTGAACCGCGCTGTTGGCGGGATCAGCAATTCGCTCGTCCACGCCGTCTTCACCCAAAGGTACAGCTTCAGCCCCTCCTCCGCGACGCTCCGTCTGGCGGTGATGCCAGTCATTGATGAGAAAATGGTCCAGCGCGGTGAGCAGGAAGGTGCGAAAGCGGCCTCGCTGGCTGTCGGCCCGACGGAAGTAATCCTTCCCGAGCATCCGCACGAAGAAATCCTGGGTCAAATCCTCGGCCGTCGCATCGGAGCGGAGCCTGCGGCTAATATGGGCGCAGACGGGCTTCCAATAGGCGCGGCAGAGTTGGTCAAGTGCCTCCGCAGCTTGCGGAGAGGCGTCCTGCCCCGCCGCGCTGATGAGGGTCCATCGGGTGGTCTGGAAGGTAGCGGGCGCGGGATTCGAACTGACCTTCGACATGGCCGAATCTATGACAAATTCCCGCCCGCTTGACGAGGAGGAACTTGGACGCTGGAGTCACTCTTGGAGGAGGACTAAGCAAATACATCCTTCACCGCCACGCCCTTGCCGTCCTCCGTGGCATAGAACGGGCGTTTCTCCACGTCGAACACGGTCTTCGGACTGATGCCCATGGCGGTAAAGATCGTGGCGTGCAGATTGGAGATGCTCACCGGGTTTTTCACCGCCACCAAGGGACGTTCATCCGCGGTTTGGCCATAGAGGTATCCCCGTTTCATGCCGCCTCCAAACATCACCACGTTCGTACCCCCGGTGAAATGCCGGTGCAACCCATAATGCTTGGGACTCTCCAGGGTCTCGCCCTTGACGGTCGCCTGATCAGTCGCGCTCGACCCCGGCACGCCTTCAATCAGGGCGTCGCGGCTGAACTCGCTGGCCACCACGATCAAGGTTCGATCCAACAATCCGCGTTTTTCCAAATCGAGGACGAGCTGGGCGATCGGCTGATCCATCTCCCGATGCATCCGCACCACGGTATCATGTCCGTCGGCATGCGTGTCCCAATGCAGGAAAGGCACGTATTCGGTCGTCACCTCGATGAACCGGGCCCCCGCCTCAACGAGTCGGCGGGCCAGCAAACAACCCTGTCCAAACCGTCCGGTGTTGTAGCGGTCGAAGCTTTCCTTCGGTTCCAGCGAGAGATCGAACGCGGCCCGATCTTTCGAGCTGAGCAGGCGATGCGCATTGTCCAGCGAGCGCAGCATGGATTCCTGCTGGTAGTCGCTGAGGAACTCCCGATGCGGGTTCCGATCGATCAGCTTTCGGTAAAGTTGATATCGATTTTCGAACCGTCCCGGCTCCATTCCCTTCGGCGGGCGCACCGACTGCGCCGCCTCCTCGGGAAACGGCAGGTTCATCGGCCCATACTCGTTCCCAAAGAATCCCGCGGTGGTGAATGCTTTCAACTCCTCCGATTCTCCATGGCCTTCGAGGCGTTGGCCGATGTTGATGAAGGCCGGCATCACCGGGTTTCGTGGCCCGAGAACGCGGGCCATCCAGGAACCAATATGCGGGCACGCCACGGTCTGTGGCGGCACATAGCCCGTGTGCCAATGATATTGATGCCGCGAGTGCAGGATGCTGCCGAGATCAGGCTGCACCGCCGAGCGGATGAGCGTGGCTCGATCCATGACTTTCGCGATGTTCTCCAAGCCCTGGCAGATCTGGATGCCATCCACCGAAGTCGGGATGGCCGGAAAGGTGCTGAGGATATCCTTGATCGCCACGCCTTTCTCAAATGGCCGGTAGCGCTTGGGATCGAATGTCTCCGGAGCCGCCATCCCGCCCGCCATCCAAAGCACGATGCACGTATCGGCCGTGGCCTTGGGCTGCACCAATTTCTCGCCGTCGGCCCCGCCGTCCGCTCCCAACAGACGCGGCTCGCCGGACATGAGCGCCGCGGTCCCCGCCAGCGCCAGTTGCTTGAGAAAATCCCGGCGGGCCAAGGCCTCGGGTTGATCGAGATTCAAGGACGAGGTCGTGGTTTTCATAACGGTTTCGTCAGGTCAACAATTAGCCCGGGCGCTCAGCGAATCAACTGAAACTCTGGCAACATCACCACCGCCCAGAGCAGGTCCTGCATGCCGGTGGCCGTCAGGGGCGTGCCCAGGGTTCTTCGGGCCAACTCCCGCTCCGCCCGCGTCGGCGGACGGGCCAGCGCCGATCGATACACCCAGTCGACCAACGTCTCTGGCGATTTCCATTCCCGCGCCGCCAGACTCGCGGCCGCCCGCTCCAACATCGAAGCCAATCCCGGGCCGTTGGCCAGGTCGATGGCTTCCAAGGTGGTCAAGTCGTTCGGCCGAGTGCTGACGATCTGCTCCCGATTCGGACGACCGAGCGTGCGCATCAGCAAATCGCTCTTCATCAGCGAAGATCGAACTGGCGTCCGATCGGAAAGGGTCGCCCGGGCCAGCCCCAGCTTCAGCTCGGGCTCAACCCGCCCCATCCACAGCCCAGCGTTGCCCTGCACCGCAGCTGGCTTCCAATCGGGACGCTCCTTGAATGTGCCCTTTCCATCCGGCTGAACCGTCGCCCCATCCCAGTCCGGCCCGGTCGCCACCACGGTGCGAGTGCCGTCCTTCATCTCCAGCCATGCCTCGAAGAACAGGCCCGCCGGATTGGGCGCTTCGCCGCCGTTCCGGGCGGCCACCAGGATCACATTCGTGCCCGCCCGCAGCCGCGTCGACAAATCCATCGATTGCGGTTGCTCCCAATTGTCACCGGTCTTGACCTGCGTGCCGTTGATGTAGACGGCAAAGCTGTTGTCGGCCGTGGCCACCGCCCCGGCCCGGACCGGAGCTTCCTTCAAGACTAGTTCGCGTCGGGCGGTGAACGCTTCGCCGCCCTTGGCGCCACTGGCGTCAGGATAGGCCCACAGCCACTGGCCCCGCAGAGACGCTGTTTTCGCGGCAGCCGGATCAATCTTTCCCCGGCGGATGGGAGCATCGTATTTGGCCGGCGCGATCCCACCCAGTTGCCAGATCGCATCGACAAATTGTTCGGCGGTCAGACGGCGGGCCCGCGGACCGGCATACACATAACCGTGCTCGTCCGCATGGGCACCCACGACCTGCGTTTGCGACTGATACGCCGCCGAGGTGCAGATCAGCTCGAGGGTTTGTTTGAGATCGTATTTGTGATCCGACAAATGCACCGCCAGGAAATCCAGGAGGTCGACGTTCCAGGGCGCGGACTGCATCGCGTCCACGGGATGGACAATGCCGCGGCCCATCAAGCGATGCCAAAGTCGATTGACGATGGTGCGGGTGAAGCGGCCGTTGTCCGGATGAGTCAGCAGGGCGGCGAGTTGCCGCAGTCGTTCGGGCTGATCCGCGGCGGGGTTGATCTGGCCCAACTCAGGGAACAGCCAGGCCGGCTTCGCCTTTCGACCCACCGGCTTGTCACAACGATGGAGTTCCAGCGGTTCCTTCGCATAGACGGCCGCCAATCCGTACGAGTCCTCGAGCTTCCACCGATCGATGAAGCTGTCGTGGCATGAGGCGCACTTGAGGTTGATGCCGAGAAAGGTCTGGCCAACGCTCTGCGCGAACTGGATGGGTACGACCTGGCCGGCGCTGACATTGCCGCGCCATTTGATCCCGCGCGCGAAGCCCTCGCTCTCCGGCCCGGGCGCCACCAATTCCCGCGCAAACTGGTCGTAGGGCAGGTCATTGATCAAGGCCTGATAAAGCCAGGCACTAATCTGTTTCCGCCCACCATCGATGTAGCCGGTCCCCGCGTAATCGTTGCGAAGCAAATCATTCCAGAACGTCAGCCAGTGCTCGGCATAGGCCACATCGTTGCTCAACAAAGACCGCACCAGCCGGGTTCGCTTGTCCTTGTTGCGATCCTGCACAAAGGCATCCAGCGCGCCGGGCGTGGGCAGAAGCCCGATTAGATCGAGATGCACCCGGCGCGCAAAGGTCGCGTCGTCGATCGGCCGGGGGCGCGACTGACGCGCCTTGGCGAGCGAGGCATCAAGGATGCGATCGACGGGATTGGTTCGATCGCGGCTGGAAGCTTGTGGCAACTGCGGCCGGCGCGGTTTGAGCGGAGGTTCGTAGGCCGGCTTCTGGAAAGCGAAGCCCTCCTCCCACGGCAATCCGGCGTCGATCCATTTCCGCAAGGTCGCAATCTGGGCGGCGGGCACCCGGGCGCCCTTGGGCGGCATCTGCTCGTCCGAATCGTTGGATTCGATGAGCTCAATCATCCGGCTCTTGGCGCTGCTGCCGGGCACGACCACCGGACCGTTCTCGCCGCCATGCAGCAGAGCGGCGCGGTCGTTCATGGAAAAGCCGCCCTTGAGCTTCGAGCCAGTATGACACTCGGCGCAATGCTGGCGCAGGATCGGCACCACCTCGTGTGCAAAATCCACGGCCGCCCCGGCCGGCAGTGCCCAGGCGGCAAGTTGAATCAAGGTGCCCACCAGGATCGGCCCCGGAAAATGCTTGGTCGTCTTTTGAATCATGGCGGCGGTTTTTCCGATTTCCGATCAGGCCAGACGGTCGCCGGGTGTCGATTGTTCACGGGCACAGCCCGGGCCCTCCCGCCCTCGCCGCCTTCGGCGACCCGCGGCTCCGTCGATCAGATCCGCGCCAACGCCCAATAAGCTTGGGCATCGGTCAAATTCGGCAATCCTTGGGCCGGCGTCGGCAGTGCACTCAACCCATCGGCCGCCGCGCCGCCAGGCGCGACCTCCGGCGGAGCGGCCCCCGTCGCGTCAAGACGGCGAGCGGGCGGAGGTGTCTGCGCCAACGGGCCGGGCGGTTTGAACGACTTCACGCCGGGGAGCGGAGGTGCGTCGAGCTTGGGCAGAGGCTTTCTGGATCGGGTGGACATGCGGTTTGGTTTTCGATTTTGAGATGGGTACGGGTGGGAAAAGAAAGAGCGCACGCCACGATCAAAACTCGCCCCGTTTTCATCTGCGTATTTCGGCGTGAATCTGCGGTCAAAAATTCCTGCGTGGGGGATCAGGCCCCGTCCCAGCTCTTGACGCCGGCGATGACCTGCGGCTTAAGTCGACCCTGCGAGCCGTGCTCCAAGCTGGTGAATTCGACCTCGGTTCAACTTCACCTCTCCGGGGTTACCCCGGGGCAACGACTGAGTGCCTGTAACATCGCGAGAGCCCCGTTGCGCTGACGCGCAAATTTGCTCACGCCGGACTGGACGCGTTGGAGCACGCGCCCGCACTATCCGGAGGCGTGCCCCAGGTAGACGCGACGTGATGACATCGAAGCAGATGGTGGCCCGCCGGCTGGCCACGGCGATCGCCGATGGACGCCTGATCGAGACCGAGACGATCGCCCGCCTGAGCCGGACTCTCGGTCGTCAGTGGCGTTGGCTGGGACCATTTACTCGCAGACTGATTCGGCGCTTCGGTCCCGGAACGCGTCCACTGCGCATTCAATTGGAGCGGTTCATCCGGGCGGACGAAGGATTTTCAAGGGCCTGCCTCCGCCACAAGCTGACCGCGTCGGCCGAACGCAGCGGACCGCCGGCCATGTCGCCCGCCCCAGGTCGGCCCAGCGCTTGGAACGTCCCAGTCTTCCGTACGGTCCAGGAACTCTGCGCGCACCTGCACTTGACCCGGGGCGAACTGGCCTGGTTTGCCGACGCTCGCGGGCTCGAGGCACGGCTCAACCCCGGGCCGCTCCGTCATTACACCTATCGTTGGCGCCAAAAAAAGCATGGGCTGCCTCGCCTCATCGAGTCCCCCAAACAGCGTCTCAAAGGGATCCAGCGCTGGATTCTGTCGGCCATTCTCGATCGCATCCCCGCCCACCCGTCCGCCCACGGCTTCAAGGCGGGACACTCCATCGTGACTTTCGTCGGCCCTCACCTCGGCCGGCGCATTGTGCTGCGGATTGATTTGCAGGACTTCTTCCCCAGCGTATCCGCCGCCCGCGTCAGGGCGATCTTCATGGCGGCCGGCTACCCGGAAGACGTGGCCCGGGTTCTGACAGGATGCTGCATCAACACCACGCCAGGCGATGTCATCTGTTCCGTTCCTCCCAGCTCAGGCCGCGAGCGTCAGGCGAACGGCGACGACACCGCCACCCGGCGGCAGGCTCGATCTCTTTATACCCGTCCGCATCTGCCGCAAGGCGCTCCCACTTCGCCCGCACTGGCCAATCTCGCGGCTTTTCGCCTCGACTGTCGGCTGGCGGGATTGGCACAGGCCGAGGGTGCAGACTACACCCGTTATGCCGACGACCTGGTCTTCTCCGGCGACGACACCGTCGCCAGGCAGATCAAGCGATTGCAGGTGCAAATCGGCGCCATCATTCTGGAGGAGGGTTTCAAAGTGCATCATCGAAAAACCCGAATCATGCGTTCGGCCGGATCGCAACGGGCGGCCGGACTCGTCTTGAATTCCAAGGTCAACGTACCGCGCCGGAGCTACGACGAGCTCAAGGCGATCCTCCACAACTGTGCTCGTTCCGGGCCTTCGAGCCAAAACCGCTCCCGTCACGCGGATTTCAAAGCCCATCTGGAAGGTCGAGTCGCGCACGTCGAACACGTGAATCCAGCCCGCGGCGCGCGACTGCGAACGCTCCTCGCACAGATTCAATGGTGAGACGTTTACCGCGCAACGTCGCGTCTCCGGCGCTAACGCGGTGCCAGGATGTGGTTGTTGAACGAGCCGCCACCGTCATCGTCGGACGCCATCAGAATCTCCCGTGCCGCCCGGGCGTTGACCTGATGCGCGCTGGCATCGCCTATCGAAACATTGCCCACCCCGCCATGCGGACGATCACGCCAAAAGAGATTCGGGATGTCCTGTCTGGCGAATTCCATGGCCCGATTGTTGACGCCCGCCACCGGGCAGTCGCGGTTTTTGCGCCCGCCGTCCAGGCTCATGTCACCGACAAGCATCATGCCGGGCCGGCCTTCCTTGGTGTCGACGCCGACGAAGTAGGAAACGTTGGTGTCGATGAGGCTGTCCCAACGCTGGGCGACTTCGCGGCGATCGCTCGGGCAGGTCACCACCTGCAGCGAGCTGAGTTCGTTCCGGAGAACACGAAAGCTCCAATAAACCCGCTGCCGGCCCTTGGAACCACCGTCGTCCTCCGGAATGCGCCACGGATAGCGGTCGTTGTCGTTGACGAAAAGGTGCATCGCCATCGTGATCTGCTTGAGATTGTTCAAACACGAAATGCGCCGCCCCTTCTCCTTGGCCCGGCCCAGCGCCGGCAACAACAGCCCGGCGAGGATGGAGATGACCGCGATGACAACAAGCAATTCGAGGAGAGTAAATCCCTGGACCTGACGGCGACTTGGGATGCTGACAGTCATTGGGTGCGCCTGGGGCGCAGCTGGACTCGAGCCGTGGGGCCAACCGTAGACGGGTGAGAGTCCGTGTCAACGCAGGCTTTGGGGAGATTTTTTCCAACCGCCGCCGCGGTCAGCCCCAGGCGGAAGCTTGTCAGCAAGCCCGCCCGACGGAACACTCGACCGAAGTGCCGGCAAACGAAACAACCCACGATGACCAGCGCGGGTTAATCGCGTCCTTGGTTGGCGACGGTCGCCCGCTGCTCATTTTGGTGGCGCTGAGCCTGATGCTCGCGGGCAGTTTCGCCATTTTCCAGTCGGCCACCGGCCACTTCCTGCCGCACGACGAGCACTTCCTGGGCATGCGCAAGGAACAGCTCTGCGGGATCAATCAATGTCGGATTGTGCACTTCATGTTTCACGATCGCGTCTCGTTTGGCGGCGCACTAATCGCCATCGGATGGCTTTACCTCTGGCTGATCCAGTTTCCCCTGCGACGTGGCGAAAGCTGGGCCTGGTGGTTGTTCACACTGAGCGGGCTCACCGGGTTCGGAAGTTTCCTCGCCTATCTCGGCTACGGCTACTTGGACACCTGGCACGGCCTCGCCACCCTCTTCCTCCTCGGCCCATTTGTCTGGGGCATGACCCGATTGCGGCGAACTTTGCCGCTCACCGATGGGCCAACTTCCATCCTCCGCTCCGGCCACGCCGTGGCCTGGCGTTCATCCGCCGGCCTTGGCCGCGCGCTGCTTCTGGCCACAGGTGCCGGGATGGCCGCCGCCGGACTGGTCATCACGGGCGTCGGGATGACGACTGTCTTCGTGCCGCAAGATCTGACTTTCATGGGCATGACCGCCGCCGAACTGCAGGCGATCAATCCGCGTCTGGTGCCGCTCATCGCTCACGATCGGGCCGGCTTTGGTGGTGGTGTGGCGACCTGCGGTCTTCTTTGGTTCTTTTGCGTCTGGTGCAGCCCGCCGTCACGCAGCCTGAGGCAGGCGCTCCTCCTGGCCGGCGGCATCGGATTCACCTTCGCAATCGGCGTTCATCCCACCATCGGCTACACCGATTTCCTTCATCTGCTTCCCGCTTACACCGGCGCCTTCATCTGTCTCGCCGGATTGGCCCTAAGCAGCAACTCGAGGTTGCGGCTACAAACCCCAAACTCACCTCCGCGCAGGTAGAACGTGCCCGATGTTCCATCCACCTTCTGGGTGATCACGCAACGACGACCAACAAACTCAGGCAGAGCCGCCGGATTCGAGCGCAGGTTCGGCTCATCGGTCTTTGGCATCCACGACGGAAACGCGCCTTTCGCCACTCCCGTTCCAAGTGGCTACGCGCCCACCAGTCGTGCAGCGTGCGCTTCGATCACTGCCGGAGGCTCCAGTTTTTCCGCGAGTCGATCGATGACCTTCCTTGGCACAGGATCGGACCGGCGGCTGTTCTGCTCGATGATCCGGCACAACGGAGGCTCGAGGTAAACGATCTCGATGCGGGCATTGTAGTCCGCGAATAGGTCGAGCCAGCGCGTCCGCGTTTGCCGCATGGTATTGGTTGCGTTGAACGCGAAGTCGCGCCCGGCGCGCAGATGCTCCCGGCACTGTTCCCGAGCGGCCTGGATGACTGCACCCTGATTGTCGGTGGCATCGATCTCCAACTCCTCGCGCAGCTGGTCCAGCGAGACGACCGGAAGAGTCGGCCGTTCTTTGCCCAGCCACGTATCTTTGCCGGCACCCGGAAGGCCGGACATCAACGTTACGGTGCACCGGTAGTCCTCGCGTGGGACGTAGTGCAGGCTGCTGAGCGCCTGCCGGTAGAACAGGAACCTCGCGTGATCGTTGGCAAAGGCGTACGGCCGCTCGAAGCAATTCGACTCTTCCGCGGCCAGCTTCCACAGGTGGAGGTTGTCCTCGGGACGACCGGACTCACGGGTGGTGCGGCCGCGCGTATCAGCCAGCGCAAACAGATACTGCAGGCGGTTGTTCACCCGCCACGAAAGGTCGATCACTTCCAGCTCCGGCTTTTCCTTTTCGAACAGGAACGGTGGTCGACCATGGTAACGCACCAGCGAGACAATCTCCTCCCGGGTGGCAAGCTCACAGCCCAACGTACGGAGCTCGCGCCGGGCAAGCTCTGCGCCCACCTGGGCATGCCGCGGAGATCGGGTTCGGCCTGTCTCCGAATCGATCATCGTGGTCGCAGGCTTACCGGCGTCGTGGAACAACCCGGTGAACAGAAGCTTGAGTTGTTCCGCCCGGTTCAGCTTCGGCCAGTCCGGCAGGCGCTCAAGCTCAGCGCAGACCATCAAGGTGTGCGTCCAAACGTCGCCCTCCGCGTGCCAGCCCGCATCCTGCCCGCACGCCGCCATCGCGCGCGCCCACGCCTGGTCGCCCGCCCACGCCAGAATCGAAGCTGTCCCGGCCCCCAACACTTCGTCCCAGGTTTTCATGACCAGATGTCCACTCCTTCCGCGAGCTCGTTCGGCACCATCGCCTGATGCTGCCAATGCTCGCTCTGTTTCACTTTTTCGACAAACTCCGGACGAACCAGCTTAGCCCGTCCCGTGACATACCCATCCGCCTCGATTCGAACGTAAAGGCCCTCCACCAAAGCGTCCGTCCGTCCCGTCAGCGGATGCTCAAAGACACTTCCAAACGCGGATGGACCAATCAAACCGGGCAGATCCCCGGCCGTCACCGATCCACGGTGCACCACCGGCACCGTCTTCAAGCCCGTCCCGTCCAGCATCTGAAGTCGCGTCTCAAGATCGAGGAACTCGCCGGCATCCTTGTCGTATAGGTCGAACTCGAAGAAGTAGTGCGTCAGCGCCCGGTAGTGCACCGAATGGCGAGCATACATCCATTCTCCATAGAGAATGTGACGGTCACCCAGCATGGCTTCCAGCACCGGACGCTTGACCGCGGTCCACTGCTTGAACAAGTCATACTGCGGATGCATGCCCTCGGTGATCTCGTGCCCGCGACATTGCAGGACCATGCGGCCGCTCGTCGTGAAGTGAATCCCGATATTGGTGCCGTCCATCTTCTCCTCCACGATCAGGGAAGGATCCGCGATCATCGCCTCCGACTCTTTGCGACCCAGGTGCCGATCGTCGTCGGTGCCCTTCGATCCAAAGAGATGCGGCGTGCGCGGATATTTGACGAAGTCATCGCGCGAGGTGCCCATAGGAAATGAGTGAGTTAATGAGTTAGTGAGTTGGCGACCAGCTGGCCCGACGAAGCGCCCGGTCAGAGCTCGACGACCAGGCATGGGTCGAAGGCGCTGCAGGGTTGGCTGGGGTAACCGCGCTGATTGGACAGGATGCGAGTGGAACCGATGGTGTAATCAACATTGTGATGCGTATGGCCGTGGATCCACAACGGCACGCAGCTCTCCTCAATCAACCAATCCAAGTTCGAGCCGAAGGCCGGGCCCAAAGGGCTATTCGCGTGATAGGTTGGTTCCGACCGCTGGCTCGGTGCATGGTGGGTGACCACGATGGTTCGACGACGATCGCATTCCGCCAGCGCCCGCCGCAGCCAGGCCACCGATTCCATATGCAACTGCACCGTGTCATGCGGTCGGAGGCGACGACCTTCCGGACTGAACTCGATCAAACTGAAATCGCTCATCATCCGTTCGGCATTTCTCATCGCATGGTCTGCGTTACCCCGGAGTTGAAAATCAGTCCACAGGGTGCAGCCCAGGATTGTGAAGCCGCCAATGGACACTGCCCGGTTCTCCAATACGTGAATCGAACTTTCAGTCGATTCGCGTTCGAGCGTTCTCGTTAGCTGCGGCAACGCGTTGCGATAAAACTCGTGATTGCCGAGCACGTAGAAAACCGGCTGCCCGGAAAACGCTCTTCCCGCCCAGCGCCGTCCTTCCTGCCCAAGGTGAATGTCGCCGGCCAGAAGGACAGCGTTCGCGTCCACCTCCGGCGGCTTCATCGCGGCGAATTCGAGATGCAGGTCGCTGAGAATATGCAGGCGCATGAGCTGATTCTGATTTGGAAATGGAGACAAAGGGAAGCCGCGAAAGGCAGGGGTCCCGCCACGCGTCCTGCGCGTCGGGCCCCTCCACTATTTTTCAATTCGCCGCACTTCCCTCTGAAAATGGTGAGTGAGTAAATGGGTCAATGAGCGGGCGAGTGCGCGGCAGCGTCACTCGTTTTAGAATAATCTGCGAAGACCGCTAGGCGTGGTTACGTGCTGTCGAGTCAACACGTTCGTCGACCCATCGCCCGAACTCGCTAACTCACTTGCTCATTCATTCACTAACTGTCTTTCCTGCCCAGCACCCAGGCCTTGATGCCAAAGCCGAGTCCGAGGCAGACCAGAGCCACCAACCAGAAAATCTTGGGATCACGGTCGTTGAAACCGTGGGCGAAGTTCATGCCGAACACGCTGGCCACGGCCATGAGTGGAAAGAAGAGCGCGGCGAGGATGTTCAACCGATGACTGGCGTGCAGCGCCTCCCGGCTAAGCCTGGCCTGTTCCTCGGCTTCGCGCGCCATCCGGTATTGAATGGCGTTGCGCACATCTTCGATGAGCAACTCCAGGTTGCGATCCACCTCGTAGGCCAGATCGCGCATCTCGATCAGGAAGGGATCATTTCCCGCCGCCTCGCGAGCTTCCTGCAACGCCGCATGCATGCTCTTGGCCGCACGCACCAGCGGCGTGAGCACCTCCAGCAGATTGAACAAGGCCGTGCTGTCAGCAGCAGCCTCGTAGTCCTTGATGACCTTCGTCTCGACCTCTTCGTAGAGCTGAATGTGCCGCTTAAGCCCACCAGGCCCCGGCCCGCCACGATTGAGCTGCCATTCACCCGCCGGATCGCGCCAGAACAAGACACCTTCCCGGTCCAGGTCATCCGGCCCCGGAGGCTTGTGTAAAACCAGAAGAATATGGCTGTCCTCAATGATGGCGCGCTGACGCCCGTAGGTGGTGCGGCCCAATCGGGTCCGAACGTTCTCCGGCAGGTTCCAGGTCGGCGGAATGATCATGGCGTGGTCTGGGCTGAGAGTTGCCCGAGTGTTGGCAAACCGCCGAGCCCGGGCAATCCAATCCTTTTGTCTCGAATTGAAACGAGGCTCCTGCCCGGTTCGGCCCGGAACAGGCGCCCGCCGTCAAAAACTGGCCAGCGCGGCAGGACTTGCACCTGCGTCGCTTCAGCTCCAGTGCGCTGATCTCCCAGCCCACGACAACGGACGGGAAGATCAGCGCACGAGCGGAAGCATGTTGCTGCCACACCACGCGCTGTTTGCCCCGGCGCGATTCGGAAGGGCGCCGGGGGCTTGTTTCGATGGAAGCGAACCGCGCCGTCCCTGGACGGCGGTCCGCTGGTGAGATTCTAGATTCTTTCTCCGGGGTCAGAGTTCAACCCGGCCGCAAGGCAGTCAGTGCGGGCAAACCGAGCGGTCAGAACCCTGACCCCGGAGAAAGAGCAAACACCTCTTGGTGGTCTCATCGACCCCAACCCGCGGATTCACGGCGGCTGTTTCGGTGTTTTGGGGCACACCTCCTCCGAAGCCCTTAAACTGTAAAGTTTGGGAAATGCCGGCTGACGCCTCCGCCAGCCCCGCCAGCCCGTCCATCGTCAACAGGCCTGGCTCTGTCCCGTCGTTCATCAATTCATTCGATCGCCCGTCCGTTCGCCTTTCGTCACCCGTCGTTCACGGCGCTCTGTCGGTTCGCTCCCCGAGTTTCTGGAAACAAAAAACCCCGCTTACTTTTCGGTAAGCAGGGTTGGGAAAATCTCGTTATCGGTTTTCGCTATCCCCTGCCTGCCTCCGTTCGGCGTACGCTGGTGGCGCAATCATTCCAACTCTCGCCCAACCCGGTTGCCACATGCGTCATTGCCAGATGGGTCCCTCGATACGCCTTGGACTCCGTCGGGAAACCGCCGCGCACGCCGCCACATCCTGACTGGCCATCGAAACCAGCCCGACCCGCGTCAGCCGCGAGCCTCGAAGTCAGCGTTATGTTTGTGTGTGTTCTCATTGAACAGGGCCGAGACGGTGTCATATGCAGCATTATCCCAGCAACTGGTTTGTTTGAGATGTGCTAATCAGGAATCCGGATAAGCGGATGGGACCTGGATGGGCCTGGAGCCCGGTGCGCCGGGCGTGAGGACCGAGTCCCGCCATGCGGGCTACGCGCGACGAACAACGAAGGCCTTCGCAAGAAGGTCAAGCAAACGGCCGCCGGCCCACTGAATCGTTCCGGCCTAGTGGCCAGCCGTGACAACGAGCGTTTGTTCGAGGGTGCTGATGCCGTCCTTCACCTTGTCGAGCGCGGCGTAGCGGAGGGTTTTCATGCCCTGGTTGATGGCGATCTTTCCAATCTCCATCGAGCTCGCCCGGGCGATGATGGCTTTGCGGATGTCATCGGAGACGGTCATCGCCTCGATGATGGCGGCGCGGCCGGAGTAGCCCGTATTGTTGCAGCGTTCGCAGCCGCGACCACGATGGAGCGTGATTCCATCAAAATGGGTGGTGGGAATGCCCAGGTCGCGGAACATGGTCGGCGGATAGGCGACGGGCTCCTTGCAATGTGAACAGATGCGTCGCATGAGCCGCTGAGCGCACGCGAGAATGACAGATGACGAAATCAGGAATGGAGCGATGCTCATGTCGTCGAGGCGCGCCACCGCGCCGGGCGCGTCGTTGCAATGCATCGTGCTCAACACCTGATGGCCGGTCAGCGCCGCTTCGACCGCGATCTCCGCGGTCTCCGTATCGCGAATCTCACCGATCATCACAATGTCGGGGTCCTGACGCAGGATGGAGCGAAGCGCGCCAGCGAAGGTCAACCCGATCTCCTTTCGGACCGGCACCTGGTTGATGCCCGGGATCTGGAACTCGACCGGATCCTCGACGGTCACGATGTTATACTCGGGGTTGTTCAGCTCGTTCAGAGCCGAGTAAAGAGTCGTCGTCTTCCCGGACCCCGTGGGCCCGGTGACCAGGATCAGCCCGTGCGGCGAATCAACCGCCGTGCGGAATCGCCGGAACGTGTCGGCATCCAGGCCCAGCTTGTCCATGCTCGCCGAAAGGTTGCTCTTGTCCAAAACGCGGAGCACACACTTCTCGCCATGAACCGTTGGAAGAAACGAGACACGCAAATCGAAGTCGCGCCCGCTGACCTTGACCCGCATGCGTCCGTCCTGCGGCAGGCGGCGCTCGGCAATGTCGAGGCAGCTCATGATCTTGAGCCGGGACGCGAGCGCGATCTGCAGATTCTTCGGCGGCGGGACCTTGTCGATCAGCGCGCCGTCCACGCGGTAACGCAGCCGGACCATTTTCTCAAAAGGCTCGATGTGAATGTCGGAGGCGCGCTCCTTGATGGCCTGCACGAGAATGAGGTTGGCCAGCTTGATGACCGGCGCCTCCTCGCTGGAAGCGGCCAGCTTGTCGAGGTTGACCTCTTCGACCGCCTCCTTGACGGTTTCGAGTCCCTCGGCCTCGCTGGCATCCTCGGCGGCCTTCGCATCATTGATGATGTCTTCCATCGTCCCGGCTTTGCCGCTGTCCAGGTGATGGAGTTTGTCGATGATCGACTTCTCCGAGGCAATGAGGGGGGAAATCTCGAGCTTGGTGATCCGCCGGACGTCGTCGATGGCGAGGACGTTGAGCGGATCGGCCATGGCGAGAAACAGCTTGTTCTCGAGCCGCGAGATCGGGACGACCTTGTGATTTTGGCAGACCTCCTTGGGAATCAGCTCGGCGATTTCCGCCGTCACGCCACAGCGGGCGAGGTTGACCGGCGGGACATTGAGGACGCGGCCCATGGAGACGGCCATGTCTTGATCCGTGACCAGGCCCTTGTCGGTGATGATTTTAAGGAGGCGGGTGCCCTCCTTTTTTTGTTGTTCGAGCAGCTCCTCGACCTGTTTGACGAAGAGCAGCCCATCTTCAACGAGGGCGTCAGCGATCCGTTCTCCGAAAGTTTTAACGGCAGCCATGGAGGGTCAGTGGGTTTAGCGAATGACCCGGCGAAGGGCCTTGGCAATTTCGGCGGGGGCGGCCAGATACCAGAGCAGCCGCTGCTTGAGCGCCTGTTCCAGCTCGGCCGTGGCCTGCTTGTTGAACGGGTTGGCGGTGGCCACGAGAATGGATTTGCTCATGCGATCAAACGGCAGAACGCACCAGCGCTGGAGTGTCGCGGCGGGACAGGAACGGATCAGCTCAATGTCGAGCTCGTAACGTTCGATCGGCAGGAACGCGAGCCTCTGCTTGTCCGCAATGGCCTTGAGCGACTTTTCGACGGGCAGCACGCCCTTGTCGGCCAACACCTGGATGAACGGATCCATCACGCCCTTGATCGACGCGTTGGGATCATATTTCGGCCAGTAGCTTTCGAAATCTGAAGACCCAATCAGCTTTGAGTCCACGAACAGCTTGCGCATTTGCGACTGCCCGTCTTCGACTTGCATCGCCGGCTTCGCATCGGCCGACCGCACCGGTGTCTCCTTGGGCGGCGGGCGGAAAAACTCCGTGTTGTCGGTGGACGGCGCGGGACAGTTCAGCGTGCTGGCCTTGTCCTCCAGCTTGGCCAGGGCCGCCAGCACATCGGGATCCTCAGGGTATCGCTGCAGAATGCTTTCGTATTCGAGGATGGCGGATGACAGCTGGCCCATCAGCACATAGGCCTCGGCGATGCGTTTGGAAGTCCGGATGACATCCGGTTCACGGCCCAGCTTGTAATAGGCCTCTTTGAGAATCTCGAGCGATTGATAGTCCTGCGGCTGCGATTGAGTGATCACCTCGAACATCTCAATCGTCTGGCTAAGCTGGGCTTCTTCGCTGGCGGTTAGTGAGCCAACCATGACGTGCGCAATACCGAATGATTTAGAACAACAGATGCATCGGCACGCGAAGGCACGCGCGGCGTGCCTCGACCACTAGCTCCCACGGGGCACAACCCCGGCGGAGCGTGCCGTTGCATACGTTTTACTTCGGCATTTTTGGCACTCCCTTAACCAACAACCCACCCCGCCCACCCCGTTCACCAACCGCGATAGCGCAACCCGCTTGCCACCAGCTGCTTGACCGGACCCGAAGCTATCGCGCCTTCGCCGGCAAGTGCACGACGAACTCCGAGCCATGCGCGCCGTCGCTCGCGACCGTCACCGTCCCTTCATGGGCCTCGACGAACGCCTTCACCAAGCTCAAGCCCAAACCCAAGCCGCGCTCAGACCGGCTCTTGTCACCCCGATAAAGGCGAGTCCAGATCTTGTCCTGCTCGGCCGCCGGAATACCAATCCCGGTATCGCAAAACCGAACCACGGCCTCGGCCCCTTCCGTCACGGCACCAATCTTCACCGAACCTCCCTTGGGGGTGTACTTCAACGCATTGTCCAGCAGATTGCCAAAAACCTGCCGAATGCGCGCCGCATCCACCCAGGCCTCGCACGCGGCCGGAAGGTCCAGCGCCACGGCAATCTCCTTCTCCTCCGCCACATACTCGTACATCTCCGCCACCTCGCGAATCAGCTGCCTCAGATCCACGGTCTCCCGCTGCAGACGCATCATGCCCGCCTCCGCCTCGGTGACATCCATCAAGGTTCGCAGCATGCTGAGCACCCGCTCCGATTCCTCCACGCAATCCGCCAGGGCCTCGCGGACATGTCCACCGTCGCCCTGCTGCAACGCCATCTCCGCCATCCCACGCAACCGGGTCAACGGCGTGCGCAGATCATGGGCGACATTGTCGAGCGACTCACGCATGGCCCGGATCAACGACTGGTTGGTGTCCAGCATCGTGTTAAATACCCGCACGATCTCGTCGAGTTCATCCCGCGACTGCCGCATGGGAACGCGGGCATCCATCCGGCCGGTCTCAATGATGGACCGCGCCGTGGCCGCAATCTGGCGCACCGGCCGCATCGCTCGATGAGCGACAAACGCGCCCGCCACCAGGCTGAGCAGGAGGATTGCAGCGCTCGCGGGAAGCACCGTCTTGCGGAACGGCTCCCAGAGCGCACCGCGATTGCTGGTGCTCCGACCCACAACCACCGTGCCCACATTGGGCATTTCCACCTTCACAAAGGCAAAATCCTTGGTTGCATCCTTGGGAATGCGGGTCAGATCGGACTGCTGCCAGAACCGCTTTACCCGGCCCTGGAACTGAAACCCTCCCCAATCCTGCGGCATCACGACGTAGTCCACGACATCCAGGGGCGAGACAACGCTGACGAAGAACGATTTTGCATCTGCTGGATCGTTTTCCTGCAGGACGCGCTGCTTCAGTTCCCCATAGCCGCGCGCCTGAAGAAAGGCGGCGTATTCCTTGGCCCGGGATTGGATGACCTCCACCTCCTTGCGCTCAAGCTCCTGCGCGACGAGGTAGTACACCAACATCAACACCGCGCCGGTGCTCGCCGCGAAGAGCAGCGTATACCAAAGACTCAGCCGGACGCTGAAGCGCCTAAGGAGCCCGAAGGACATAGCCCACTCCACGAATCGTATGCAGCCGCGTCCGGTCCGGATCGATCTTCGCCCGAAGCCGGTGCACCAACACGTCAACCACGTTCGTCTGGGGATCGAAGCTGTAGTCCCACACCTGCTCCAGCACCATCGTCTTGGTCACCGTTCGACCCGGGTTGCGCATCAGATACTCCAACAGCGCAAACTCCCGGGGCTGTAGATCGATGGTCTCATTGCCCCGCTTCACCTGGCGCGAGATCAACTCCAACGTCAAATCCCCCACCGTCAGCCGCGTCGGCTCCGTGCTCTGCGAGGCCCGCCTGATCAACGCCTGCAGCCTCGCCATCAACTCCGAGAACGCAAACGGCTTCGTCACATAATCGTCGCCCCCGGATTGCAGCCCCTTCACCCGATCATCAACCGATGCCTTCGCGCTCAGGATGATGATCGGCGTGCGAATGTTCCGCGCCCGCATTCTTTGAATCAGGCTCAGACCGTCCAAGCGCGGAAGCATCAGGTCGACAATCGCGGCGTCAAATGCCGTCGTCTCGGCCAGAAACAAAGCGTCCTCGCCGTCCTCACAATGGTCCACCCCATAGCCACTCTGCTTCAGACCCTTGACGATGAACGACGCAATCTTCTTGTCGTCTTCGACCACCAGAATGCGCATAACGTCGGACATGATGGGTCACGGGATGGCAAACGACAAGGACACTCCATGGACGCGCCGTCCGTTCCGCCACCGGACCGAACATCGCCGCCCGTTCCGGGATCGGAACATTTCAACGGACGGCTGATCGAGAGGCACCAGCCTCGACCGCGTCAGCTGCCGCCGAACCGAACTCCCGCGCGCGATGGCATCACCTCTGCTTAAGAACAGCCCGTCCATCGGAACCCCGCGCCGGCAGCCCGGGCATTTCGGCGGATCAACAAAATCATCGAAGAACAATCCGGTACCAGTCCTCATTGTGAATACCTCATCTCGATCCTCTATTCCGGCCCTCCGGCCGCTTCGCGCTGCAGCTTTCGTGGCCGCCGCGCTGCTCCCCATGGCCGCCTGCGCGGACCTCAGTCTGTTGGTCAACGGGACCGCTTCGACCACGGTCAGCGGAGGCGATCGCCTCACTCTTTCGTGGACCGCCACGCCCGACGTATCGCTCGTCGCCCGCAGCTGGGGCCCCTCCGGCACGCACGTTTCCCTGCCCTCGGGCCAGGAGAGCATCCCCGCGCCAAACCCAACCGTGCCCACCTCCTATAGCTTTTCTCTGCAAGGCTACGACGGCGCGCAGAATCCGATCACCGCCAGCGTCCAGGTCAACGTGATGCCGAACCCGGCTGCAACTGCGCCCACCCCGTTGGTCTGGACGCCCAGCCTCGGCTTTTACCCGCTGTCCATTCTCTCGTTCTACATCGTTCCCGACGCCGAAATCGGCACCCCCTACTCGGCGACCCTCAGCGCCACCGGCCGGGAACCCATCACCTACGGGGCCGCCGGCTTGCCCGACGGCCTGAGCGTAGTGGGAAACACGATCGTGGGAACACCGACCCCCAATGCTCTGCTCCAAGGCGGCAACTTCACGCTCACCGCGACCGACGGCGACGGCTACACTTACGCCACTCTCGCGCGCATGATGACGCCCGTGCTGGCGCCCCGGAATCTTCCCGCCGTTCAAGCCCCGGTTGTTTTCGACGGAGGAGCACCCATTCTGGATGGAGCCTATGTCAATGACCCGAGCGCCGGCCCGGAACTCGCCGGATCGGGTTTCATGCTGAAAAATGCGACCTCCGTGACAGGCGTCCGCGTCTGGGGAACGTACCTCGCCCGCTTCAAGGCGGCTTCGGACAATTTTACGATTCGCTTCTATGATCACGGGCCTTCGCCGATCATCACCTGGCCGTCGTTTCCGGCGGCTGGCCGGCTGATCGGGACCTTCACCCCGACCAGTGTTTCGCGCAGCCGGACCGGACGCGCCGTCTTCGGCGTGCTCGATTCCGAGTATGTCTATGACCTCGGATTCTCCGGCCTCAACCTGCAATCCAACACGCTCTACTACGTCTGCGTCGCCAACAACACCGGAGGCGAACAGTGGGCCTGCCTGCCGTCGGTCATCCAAAATTATCCATCGTGGGGCGCCTATTCCCAGGATGGCGGTCTGACCCTGCCCGGCGGCTCGTTCGAACTCGCGTTTCAACTTCGCGAAGGAACCATTGTGACCCCACCGCCGCCACCGCCTTCCACAAATACGGTCACCTACAAACTCGACATCAAAAGAAACGGCAAAGGCACGGTCACCTTCAGCCCCACTGGCTCGTCGTCGTCCGGCACCGTCTTCGCTCCCGGAACCGTTGTGACCATCACCGCAACACCCGATCCCACGGATCGTAACTCCATTTGGAAAGGCTGGACGGGTGACGTCATCAGCTCGAGTCAAACCATCACGGTGACCATGAGCCGAACTATCTCGGTGCAGGCAAACTTCCGTTAACGCCTTTACAGGAATTCCCACGCGGGGCATGGACTTTGGTCCATGCCCCGCTCTTCGTTCGCGACGACAGATCCACCCGGTGACCATTCGCGTCACCGCGACTTCTCCTCATCCACCACCAGGAACCGGCTCCCACCTTTGCTCCACAAACGCAGGAGCGTGGTCTTGTCCTTGGGTCGCTCGGTCAGTCGCACTGCCTCATCGGCGTTTTTCACCGGCTGCCGATTGATCTCGAGGATCACATCACCGACGCTCAAGCCCGCTTCAGCCGCGGCGCAGTCAGGTTCCAGGTCCGTGACCAAGGCACCCTTGATGTTATCTGGAATGTTGAAACGCTGACGCGCCTCCGGGGAGATATTCGACACTTCAACCCCATTGAGCGTCCCTTCGTCGGGCGCGCTCCGGTCCGACTTCGCCACGCTCTGACCTCCGGGCAGCTCCTGGATCTTGAGCTCGAAGGTTTTCGTTTCCCCGTCGCGCAGAACTTTGAGCGGGACCTGTTGTCCGGGACTCGTCCGGGCAACCTGCAGCCGGAACTGCCGGCTGTCCCGCACCGGTTTGCCCGCGAACTCCAGCACCACGTCGCCGGTCTTCAGTCCCGCCTTGTCCGCTGGCCCTTTCGGCACCACATCTCCAACCAACGCGCCGTGATTGTCCTTCAACTTGAACTCCCTGGCCAAGGCCCCGGTTAAGTCCTGGATCATCAATCCCACGTAGCCACGCGTGACCTTCCCGTCGTGCACGAGCTTTTCCATGATGTCCCGCGCGAGATTTGTCGGGATGGCAAAGCCAATGCCCTGATTGCCACCGCTTCGGCTCAGAATGGCCGTATTGATTCCAATGAGCCGACCTTCCACATCCACAAGCGCCCCACCCGAGTTGCCCGGGTTAATCGCAGCATCAGTCTGGATGAAGTCTTCATAGTCGATGCCCACGTTCGCCCGACCGGTGGCACTGATCATTCCCATGGTAACGGTTTGTCCAATCCCAAACGGATTGCCCACCGCCAGCGCCAGATCGCCAACCTCAATCCGATCACTGTCGGCCATCGTGACGAAAGGCAGGTCTTTGGCCTCGATCTTCAGGACGGCAACATCCGTCTTGGGGTCACGACCAACGACCTTTGCCTCGAACTCACGGCCGTCTTGAAGCGCGACCTTAACCTCGTCCGCCCCATCAACCACGTGATTGTTCGTCAGGATATATCCGTCTTTCGTCACAATGACGCCCGAACCCAGTCCGTGCTGAGGCGGGGCTCGGAACCCGCGACGGCGGCTGCCTGGATTGCCGGGGGCCTCGTCGGGATCTTCGCCAAAAAACCGTCGGAAGAACGGATTCTCGAATCCGGGAAATTCAGGCATCGACGACTGCCGGGGCTTCGTTGTCGTAAAGACCCGGACCACGCCCGGCGACACCTTCTTGACGACCGGGGCGAAGCTGGTGCCAGGGCGGGCGTCACGATTGACGGGACGTTCGTCCACGGCAAGAGCGAGGGATTTGCGCGTCGCGTCCTTCGCCTCTTTGGCAGGAGAAGCTTCATCCGAACCGCCGGAGGGCTTGGCGGCGATGGCCAAGGTGGTCAACGCGACGAGAAGAGCGCCGGCGAGAACAGTTTGGGGCAGGCGGCGAACGACGGTTTGCATTCGGGCAGGGATGGTTTTCATCGTGACGAAGGGGCTGAGAGGTTATTGATTTCGATTTTGCGATTCATCTTTCTGGTTCATTTCACTGGAGAGAAGGTGGCACCCGACCATGACTGGGGCATTGCGGGAGGATTACAGTGGTGTAAGCGCAGAATAAGCTTTGACAAAGGAACTGGGCATTCCTACGGTTCCGCTCCCAATAACGGCTGGGGTCGTAGCTCAGTTGGTAGAGCACCACAATGGCATTGTGGGGGTCAGGGGTTCGAATCCCCTCGGCTCCACCAGTCTTCAAGGATGTATTTCCGGCGACCGAATGCTCCGCAAGGGTTTCCTTGGGCTCCTAAGCCGGAACGATTCCGTTGGGAGGCGCACGGTTGCGCCGCAGGCGTGGGGATCAAGCAAACGCCTGCTGGCCAATGGAAGAGTTCCGGCTAAGCACCAAGCAACTCCCGCAGGTAGCGGAGTTCGTCCTCGAGGTCCTCGGGGCGGGAAACGGTGTGGGCGACCTCCTCACGGACAAGTTGGCGGAGACGCTGACGGAGCCGGTGAATAGCCACCACGACGGCGTTCACATTCGACTGAAGTTGGCGTGCCGCCTCGGCGTGAGCGGCCTGATCTCCGGAGGACTCCAGGAAAGGGCGGAGAACTTCGAAATGATTTCCGCGGCAGGACTGGACGAACTCGAGCCGCAACCGATCCATCGCCCGCGAAAACAGTCGCACAGCCCACAGGCGATCGTAGATTCGATCCGGCGTTTCTGATCCCAGCGCGTTGGAATCGAGGGATTCCATGCCCTGGATCTCATCCCAGGAAATAAACATGGCCTGGCCGCCGCGCTTTTGCGCCCGGGCGCGGGTCCATTCAGCCTCGATGAAGTGACGGAAACAAGTGCGGAGGAATCCGCGGAAACGGCCCCGCTGGGGGTCGGCCGCGCGGATGTAGCCCTTCTGGAGGAACTGTTCGAAAAAGGCCTGGGTCAGGTCCTTGGCATCCGCCTCGGGGTGCCCCAAACGTCGCGCGTACCCGAAGAGGGGAGGCCAGTAGCCGCGGCAAAGCTGTTCGAGGGCCGCCTGGCTGGCCGGGGATGAGCCCTGACCGGCCAGCAGGATCAGGCTCCAATGCGTGCTGGCGAACCAGTCATTCGGCCCCGGGGATTCTTGCGCGTCGGCCACGGCCGGAGGTAAGCACAGTCCGAGGCGTGAGGCAATCCAGGCCTCCAGAACTCCAGAACCTCGCAGAAACCGAGGTTCACGGCGGGTTGGCCTCCAGGTCCGCAAGCTTTTTTTGCCACTCGGCGGCCTGATCGCTGGAAATGTCGCGGTGGAATTGGGCCATCCGTTTGAGCGAATGCCCGCGCACCCGCAACGCGTTCTCCGGCGAGATGGTCTGGCTCAACCGTTCCAGACCGGCTTGCCCGGAGACCAGGAACGGTTGGGCCTCCCGGGTTCTACCTTGCTCCAAAAGGCAGGCGCCGAGGAGACATTCGGCGTGGAACCGGCGCCACGTCTGGCTGCTGAATTCGCTCCAGAGCCGGAGGTTTTCCCGGGCGATCGGTTCGGCTACAGCGGGCTGGTGTTCGGCGAGGAGCTTTTCGATCCGCGCCTGGGTGGCCACCATGGGACCGCGCAACAAGGTGGCCGCGTCGGTGGAGCGTCCCTGCTTGACGAGGACAAGCCCCAGATTGCGCTGGGCGCGCGCGACGTCGAGGTGCTCAGGCTGCAGCACTTGAGTCCGGATGCGAAGCACTTCCTCATAGGCGGCCTGCGCCTGCGCCCACCGGCGCTGCTCGTAGTACAGCGTGCCGAGGCTGTTCCAGACACTGGCGGTGTCGCGGTGGATCTCACCAAAATGCGTTCGCCGCAGGGCGAGCGCTTCCTGCAGCAACCGCTCCGGCTCGACAGACTGTCCGCGCGAGTTCAGCACCTGCGCCAGGTTGATCAGGGAGATGGCAATGTCAGGATGATCCGCAGGCAACACCCGTCGGCGCAGGGCCAGGGCGTCCCGATGCAACATCTCCGCGTCCTCCAGTCCGCCCTGGCGATGTCGCACCCGGGCAAGGTTGTTGAGGGAAATCGCCACGGCGGGATCCTCCGGACCGAGCACCCGTCGGCGGAGGGCGAGCGCCTCGCGATGGAGGGTTTCCGCCTCGGTCCATTTCTCCTGTGAATAGAGCGCGTCTGCGAGGTTGTTCATCGATTCGGCGACCACGCCGTTTTCGTTCCCGAACACGACCCGGCGCAGAGCCAGCGCTTCACGATGCAGCGTTTCGGCCTGCGCAGAGCTGCCTTGACGCTGGAGGACCGACGCCAGGTTGTTTAACGCTCTCGCCAGCATCGCCGGCTGTTCCCCATGTTTGCGACTGATGCCGAGGGCTTCGCGGTGAAACTGTTCGGCTTCGCGCAGGCGTCCCTGTTCTTCGAGAACTCCGCCGAGATTGCCAAGTACGGCGACAAGGCGCGGGTGTTCGGGCCCGGCGAGGCGGACGCCAGCTTCCCGGGCCTCCGCCAACAGCTGCCCGGCTTCGGCGAGTCGCCCCTGCTGCCGCAGCATGCTGGCGAGATTGTTCAGCACGGTGAAGGTGTTCAATCCTCCTTCATTTGGCAGTTTTCGCAGGACGACCAAAGCCTCGCGGTGCAGGGATTCGGCCTCCGGGAGTCTCCCCAGCTTTTGAACCACCGCCCCGAGGTTGGCCAGCGAGTTGGCCACCGCAGCTGGGTCGGTGCCGCGCTTTTGACGGAGCGCGAGCACCTCCCGCTGGAGGGATTCCGCTGCGGCAAGCTGACCCAGGTCCGCGCGAAGGATGCTCAGGTTGTTGAGCGCGTGCGCAAGACCCTCGTCGTCATCGGGGAGGCTTCGATGCAAGGCCACGCCTTCGATTAGGCGACGTTCGGCGTCGGGCAGGCGGCCGAGCTTGTGCAGCGCAATCCCGAGGTGCGTGAGCGCCTGGGCGGTCTCGCGGGCCCGCGCCGATCCTCCGGCGCTCTCCAGCGCCAGCACCCGGCGGAAGGCTGATTCCGCCGGGCGCGCCTCACCCAGCTCCAGAAAAACTCGTCCGAGCGTGCTGCGCAGCTCCGCCTCCAGCTCCGGCTCGCCCCGCAGCTCGCGATCCAATCGTTCGTTCGTCTGGTCGAGGATCTCGCGGAGCAGCACGGTGTCCCGGCCCAGCGCCACCCCTGGTCCGACGCCGGCAAGCATGTCAGTAAGAAAGCGGGAGAACTCAGCCTTCTTGACTCCTTCCCTCGTGGCGCGCGCCAGACTGAGCTCCGTTTCCCGGCGCGCTCGCTCCGTCGCACTCAGCTGCCGCAACGTCACGACAAATCCTGTGATCACGGTGCCCAGCAGGGCAGCCGTCAGGGCGGCGACGGCTGGCTGGCGGCGGGCCCATTTCCAAGCCCGGCTCCAGGGGGTGTGCGGGCGCGCCGCGATGGGCTCGTGCCGAAGCCAGCGGCCACAGTCCTCGGCCAGATCGGAAGCCGATCGATAGCGGCGGTCCGGATCCTTCTCGAGGCATTGCAGGCAGATGGTCTCCAAGTCGCGCGGCACGGTCGGGTTCAAGGACCGCGGCGAGACCGGGTCGCGATCGATGACCTGAAGAAGAACCTCCTCGATGGTTGCTGCCTGGAATGGAGGGCGGCCGGTGAGCAGATGATATAACACGGCGCCCAGCGCGTAGATGTCGCTGCCGGGCCCGGCCACACCGCGGACCTGCTCGGGTGGCATGTATTGCGGCGTGCCGAGTATCTGCCGGGTCAGGGTGAGTTCCGAGCCGTCCTGCAACCGTTTGGCCAGGCCGAAGTCCGTGATGCGGGGGCTGCCGCCCTCGTCGATCAGGATATTGGCCGGCTTCAGGTCGCGGTGAAGTATACCGCGTTCATGTGCGCAGGCCATCGCCTCGGAGAGCCGCTGCACACAGCTCGCAGCGTCAACCGCGGCGAGCGGCCGCTCTCGCACCCGCTCGGCGAGATTGCCGCCCGGCAGCAGCTCCATGGAAAAGTAGGGCTGGCCGTCCACTTGACCGACCTCATGGATGGGAACAATGCCCGGGTGTCGGAGCGTGGCTGCCGCCCTGGCCTCGCGTTCAAATCGCTGCAGGAGCTCAGCGGGGGCCGCCGCCCCAGCCTGCATCAGCTTCACCGCCACCATGCGGTCGAGCCCCACCTGTCTTGCCTTGTAGACGACTCCCATGCCGCCGCGGCCCAACTCTGCGAGCAGTTCGTACTCGCCGAACCGACGAGGAAGCGGGAGCGATCCGCGGTGGTCGTCCGCGAGGCGGGCGTCCGCTGTCGCAGCAGCTTCGAGCGGCGGATCCGTCCTGCCCTCGTCTGCGAGGTTTTCCTCCGCGAAGGTCCTTCGCACGAGGCACCGGAAACAAACCGGACCGCCTCCGGCCGAGGTCAGTGGAGCCGAGCAGGAGGAACAATGCAACGTCGCGGCCATGGGTGGGTTGAAATCTGAGCCGAGTGCGCGGATTGGGCAAAACAAACTTGCGAGGATGGAGCGGCCGTCACCTGGCATCGGGTGCAATGGAACCGCCCTACCCTCCAGGTTTCCCCCCGCCCCGGCGGACGGGGGGGATTGCGGGAAGCGGGTGCTCGGGCGCGCGCTGACGGTTTCACGGGCAGCTGCACGTAAGGGGCTTGAGGGTCCAGGCCGAGCCGTCGCCCAGCGTCGCATTCCCCGGACACGACTCGACGTCCCAAAAACCAATCTTTGAAGTCTGTCCGATCGCGAAGACCGAACCGCCCGTGTTGCACACATAGATCCCTTCGCAGAATTTTTTCCGGGACCGGGATTGGAGCCGGTAGAAGCGGCTGTCGCCGGTCGGGCTTACCAACACGTGCCGTTGTCCGTCCATCTCGACAATCGGCCCCCGCCAAGGCGACCACGGGCCGGCGAAGTTCGAGGCGTGCTGGATGGTGTAGGCCCCGGTTCCGGCCCGCCAGGACAACCGCGCGCGCCCGCTCCCCGCCGGAGCCATCTGCAGAGCTGGTGCCAGTGCTGACTGATCGGCGTCCACCGTGAAGGCGAAATCCGTCGCGATGCCATCCACAAGCTCCACCGGCGCCCATTCGTTCACGCCTTCGGCCGGTCGCAACACGTGGCCCTGCGCCAGGCGGATGACGGGATGGCCGGTCGACGCGAAGCCTGCGCGATCCGTCCCGGTACCATCGCCCAATCCCACGGCCGCGAGCCAGTATCGGCCCGGAGGCAGCTGCAGCCCACGGGGATCGAAGACGTATTCGTGCACTGATGCGCCCGTGAAATCCACGGCCACAGTTTGAGAATCGATGCCGGGCAGAATGGCCAGCGGTTCGCTGCTCGCGGGGCTGCCGGTTCCGGAGTCGCGATAGATCTCCAGTTGCGCCCGATTGCCCAATGGATCGGAACTTTGCACCAGCTGCGCCGTGATGAGCCGCAGCGTCCACGGCTGGCCGTTGCCCGGCGCCAACTCAAAGTCGTCCGCCGCCCGGGCTGTCCCTTCGCTGGTTCCCACCGCCGACTTCGTGACCATCTGTTGGTCGAACCCGCCGTTGTCCCAGAGTGGTCCCGGCCCTGCGATCGCGAAGAACCGACCCGAGACCGTCCCGGCGCCCGGATTGACTTCGGTGATCTCGATCGAGCCGGCTTGGTGCATGAAGGGACGGATGTTTCGGCCCATGTCCCAAGGGAACTGTCGTTCCCCAGCCCAGCTCAGAAGTTCCGGGGAGAAGAACCCGTTGTCGTAGGCGCCGCGAAGCAATGCCGGTTGCTCCCGGTGCAGGAGGTACAGGTCCTCTGGCGTGAATGTGGAGACTTCGAAAGCCGCCGCCACGGGGTTGCCGGCCCCAATCCCGAACGAGCCGACTGGAATGTCACGAAAGCTGCCGCGCATGAGCAGGAGAGGCCCAGCGGCCAGGCTCCAAGGGGGTGCCTCGCCGAGGCTGCCGTCATAGTCCTGCAGCGTGACGTAGGCCAGGGACAGCGTCGTGATGTGGTTGGCTGTGACCGGCCCGATCGGGACCGGCGCATTGGCGGTCGCCGCCACGATGACCCCCGCTGGTCGCGTGAACTGCCCGGCCTGCCCGTCCGTGAGGGGTTGCACCATGCCTTCGCGATGCAGGGACACAGCCTCGCCCAGGACTTCCTTAATCGCCTCCTTGAGGGCGTCCTTGGCCAGGTCCTTCACGTTAGGCGGTCCGGTAAAGGTCGTGCCGGGCACTTCTTGGGCAAATTCGGCAATGGCGGCGAAGGTATTCGTCCGCAGCACATCCCAAGCCTGGCGGCAGGCCTCCACTTGGGCGCGTCGGGCCCTGGGATCGCTCAGATATTCCTCGTAGCGCTCCTTGGCCTTGTTCGCGATCTCGGCGGCTTTCTGCGCCTCGCGGTATCGGCAGAAGAACCAGAACGCGTCAGCCGGTTGGGCAAGGAGGCTGAGTAACATCACCGCGACCAGCCGGCGCCCTAGGAGAAGGCGGGTCGCGCGTACGTCCGCCCGGCGGCGGCGCGAGACTGAAACGGACGTCGGATTTGCATGGAGAAGGTTTTTCATAGGTCGATACTGGAGTTCGGGCCCGTCCGTCCGACCGGGGGTCTGGCGAATGAAAGCCCATGGTTTCATTTCACCTGCTCCTAGAGAATCGACGGCATCCAATTACAGGGAACCGGGCGAAATTTTCCTCCCTCGGCTGGGCCTGCCCGTGGCTGTTCCGAAGGATGGCCAACATCGGGAAGCCCACGGGCCGTTCGACTGCGTTGGCGGCCGCATTGAGCCTGCCAATAATAAGCGTTGGTCGCGGATTTCTGCGGTCTATCGCGTGAGGCCAACCGTCCGGCGTCGAGCTGGGCGCCGGGTCACCGACTAGCTTGCAAAGGTTTTCCGGAGATACTCAATGCTGCGGTTGGCGATTGTTTCCGGGCCTTCCTCGAACTTGAAGACTTCAACCGAAACCACGCCATCATAGCCGACTTCCCGCAGCGCTGCCGCGATGGGACGGAAGTCGACGTCGCCAAAGCCCGGGCCTTTCAGATTGCGATCGTTCGCATGAAAATAGGCAAAGTGCGGCCACGATTCGCGGATAATCTGCGGAATCGGTTTGGCCTCGGAGCACATCGCTTTCACATCCAGGATGATCTTGAACGCAGGCGAGTTCAGCTGCCGGACAAACCGGACCGCATCGGCGGCGGTATTGATGAAGTTCGTCTCGCTGGGAGCCAGCGGCTCGAAACAAATCGTAACCGCCCGATCCTCGGCGTGCCGCACCGCATCGCGAAAGGTGTCCGTCGCCCACGTCCAGGCTTGGTCAGGCGAGACGCCTTCGAGGATGTTTCGCTGCTTTGGAGACCCAACCACAATGATGCGCCCGCCCACATCAGCACAACAATCAACCAGGTCCACGAAATACCGAGCCGTCCGCGTACGAATGGCGGCATCAGTGTGGTTCAGATACATGCCCTCGGCCTGGACCAACACCCAGTGCAGGCCGGAGATGACGATCCCGGCGCGGGCGGCGGCGTCGCGAATCTGCATGCGCTGGGCGGCGGAGATCTCCGTCACGTAATTCGCGATGGTAAACGGGGCAATCTCAACGGCGTCGTAGCCGGCCTTGCGGGCGAAGGCAAACGTGTCGGGGAGCGACCAGCCTTTGAAGATCTCGTTGCAGATGCCGAATTGCATGGGCGAACGGTGAGGAAGTCGCCGGACCGGCGCAAGCCCGGATCGACTGCGTTGTCCGGGATCTGCTGCGCGCCGACAGTCACCATCGACGGTATCCGGCCGCTGAAGAATGGTGCCCCGTTGCTTCAACCACCGACGTCAAAAAACAAAGCGGCCGGGGCAAGACGCCCCGGCCGCGTGAATCGTTGCTGTCGGTTGCGTCAACCTTACGGCTTGATCAACCGGAAGAAGCGGTAATTGCCACTGGCCGGCAAATCGGCGGAGTTGCCGGTGACGCCGGGAACGGTCTGCCAGTCAGGTGCCGAAAGGCTCGGGCTGGCCTGGAGGATGTATCCGGCCGCGGTTGCCGACCACGAGACCCGGACAGCAGCACCCGCTCGGGAGACTTGCACTGAAACCGGCTGCGGAGCGCTGACCACCACCGGAATGCCGGTGGCGGCAGGCGAGCCGAGCGCGGCCAACTGACCGTCCGACAACTTGCCAGCGCGCACTTGGATGCTGCTGACGTAGCAGTTGCCGCGTTCATCGCGATCGCCATCGCCAAACAACACGGCACCGTTGACTTCCATCGCCCGGCGCGGCCCGTCGAGCTGGTTGTTCGGGGCGAATTGGTCGGCGTGTTTGACGCCGTCCAGGAACTTGGTCACCACCGGCGGATTCGCCGCCATGTCCACCGCAAACGAAACGCGGTGCCAGGTCTGAAGGTTCATCCGAGTCGCGCCTTCATATCCACCGGTGCCCTGGCCGAAGCCACCGTCTGCCACGCGGAAGAAGAAGTCGCCATCGGAGGTGTTGCTCAGGTCGCAGTTCAGGAACGAGGCGAACCCGGGCGGGACGCTGTCCCAGTAGAGATCCATGGTCAGCGTGTATTGATTGACGCGAGATCCGCCGCCATTGGCGCCGATGCCGTGGCGCATGATGTAGCCGAGTTGATCGGCGCCTGCCCCGGTGTTGCCCGGAACTTTCATCACCGTGGCCGGCCGGCCGGCGATGTCAGGAATGCCGAAGCTCGTCGTGGTGCCGAACTGGGTCTGCGCAAACGTCTGACCGGCGGCGCCGTCGAAGAACTCGAGCGGACGACCAACCGTCGGAGCAAGGGTGCCGCGTTCGAAGTCCCACTGGCCACTGACCGTGGTGTCCGGAGTGGCGATCGGAATGCCGGAAGCTTTCGGGCCACCGAGAGCTGCGAGCTGGCCATCGGTCATTTTTCCAGCACGCACCTGGATGCTGCTGACGAAGCAGGTCCCGCGTTCGTCGCGGTCACCGTCGCCGAAAAGGACAGCGCCGGCCACTTCCATCGCGCGCCGCGCCCCGTCGAGCTGGTTGTTAGGAATCAGCTGGTCGGCATGTTTGTAGCCGTCGAGGTACTTGGTGACCACGGGGGGATTGGCCGCCATGTCGACAGCGAACGCGACGCGATGCCACGTTTGCAGATTCATGCGCATGTTGCCTTCGTAGCCGCCCGTGCCCTGGCCGAAGCCGCCGTCAGCGACCCGGAAGAAGAAGTCGCCATCGGAGGTGTTACCGACGTCACAGTTCAGGAACGAGGCAAACCCGGGCGGGACGCTGTCCCAGTAGATGTCCATGATCAAGGTGTATTGGTTGACCCGCGCACCGCCACCGTTGGCCCCGATACCATGGCGCATCAGGTAACCCAACTGGTCGGCGCCAGCGCCGGTGTTACCCGGGACGCGCATCACCGTGGCCTGCTGGCCATCGACGTCCGGGATGCCGAAGCTGGTGGTTGTCCCGAACTGAGTCTGCGCGAACGTCTGGCCGGCAGCGCCGTCGAAGTATTCCAGCGGTCGACCCACCGTGGGGGCGAGCGTGCCGCGTTCGAAATCCCATTGGCCGCTCACGGTTGTTTGCGGCGTGGTCGTGGGAACACCGGAGGCGCTGGGCGCACCAAGCGCCGCGATCTCGGCGTCGCTCAGCTTGCCGGAACGGACCTGGACGCTGTTGACGTAGCAGGTGCCGCGTTCGTCACGGTCGCCGTCGCCGAACAGGACGGCACCGGCCACTTCCATCGCGCGGCGGGCGCCGTCGAGCTGGTTGTTGGGGGCCGTCTGGTCGGCGTGCTTGTAACCGTCGAGATACTTGGTGACCACCGGGGGATTGGCTGCCATGTCGACGGCGAACGCGACGCGATGCCACGTTTGCAGATTCATGCGCATGTTGCCTTCGTAACCACCCGTGCCCTGGCCGAAGCCGCCGTCGGCGACCCGGTAGAAGAAGTCACCGTCCGAGGTGTTGCTCAGGTCGCAGTTGAGGAACGAGGCGAACCCGGGCGGGACGCTGTCCCAGTAGATGTCCATGATCAGGGTGTATTGATTGACTCGAGAGCCGCCGCCGTTGGCACTGATGCCGTGGCGCATGACATAACCAAGCCGATCCGAACCTGCACCGACGTTGCCCGGAACTTTCATGACGGTGGCGGGCTGGCCGCCGATGTCCGGAATGCCGAAGCTGGTGGTGGTCCCGAACTGGGTGAGCGCTGCCGTCTGTCCGGCCGCGCCGTCCAGGAACTCAAGCGGCTGGCCGATGGTGGCCGAGAGGCCGAGAAGTCCCATTGGCCCGTGACGTTGGCGGCCACGACGGTGGCCACTTGAATGGTGAACTGCCAATCGTTGGTGAAGGATCGGGCGGGCACCGACGTATCCGAGTAAATCAGACGCCAGCGATTGGTCACCTCGGCGCGAGTTGCATTCGGCTGGTAGGAAACCGTGGTCCGGCCCCCGACTTTCGCCACCGTGCGCGGCACGACCGTTCCGTTGTAGAGGAGCTGCACCGAGCTGGTATTCACCTGGGTTTGGTCGTCCTGAATCAAAACTTCCACCGGCAGCAGAGGCGAAACGCCGGAGCTGTCGGGGGCGGGAGAGATCTGAGACACGTACGGCTTGTTCGCAAACGCGGCACCACTGGACTGGTAGGCCTGGATCGAGCCGGGCGTGCTGTCGTTGATCGGGATTTTGGCACCGGTGATCGGATCGACGGAATAAAACTCGAGGCTGGCATTCTGGAAGGTCTGCCAATGGACCAAACGGAAGGCGTAGACACCCGCGACCGGCGCCGCGACATTGAATTCGTTGTTGTTGAAGGTCGAGGCAAACGGATTCGCCACGTTGCGGGAGAACGTGCCCACAATGGGCGACAGGACGTTGCGGGCGTCGGCGCCGGCGTAGAGCACAAAACCGTCGTCGGTGCCATTGTCGGTTCGGTCAACGCTCACGCTGACACCGAGGCGAATCGAACCGGCCGGCAGTTCGAGGTGAGTGACCACTTCCGTCGAGAACAGATCGCCGGCGGCTCCGGCGCCCGGAATGCCAGGGAACGGCTGATCGTTCGGGAAGTTGCCAAAGGGGCTGCGGCTCGAATCGAAATTGTAGTCGATGAGAGACTGGCTGTAGCTTCCGTTGGCATTCGGTCCGGGGAGGGCGACGTTGGCCACGGCGACGCCACCCGTATCGGACAAGGTGCCGTTTAATTGGCGGAGGGCGCGGCTCAGACTGTTCACGTTCGGAATGCCGGTATCCGTTGGCGCCTGCGCGGTTCGCACGGCAAAGCCGGGATTCACCCCGGATCCGGATGGAGCGGCGGCCGCGGCGGCCAGCGCCTGATAACGGCCAACAAAGAACTGCCACTGGACGTTGTAAGCGGTGCCGTCACCTCCGGAGTAATCAATTCGAACCGAGTTCGTGGAAAACGGCGCCAACAGAGCCGTTGGCGTGTAGCTCACCACGTTCGAGACGCCATCGACCGCAACGGTCGGCGTCACGATCGCTCCGTTGACCCGCATGACGACGGTGCCTTCGTTGACTTCGTTGGTGCCGTCGACGATCACGGCTTGGATGAGCGGCAGCGGACTCACGGTGGAACGTTCCGGAATGCGCAAGGAATCCGTGGGCGGGGTGACGGACGCCACATAGGGATCCGGCACGGGCCCGGTCAGAATGCCCGTGGGCGTCGGCGCACCCAGCGCGGAGATCAATCCGTCGGAAAGACGTTCGTTGCGGACCTGGATGCTGTTCACATAGCCGGCCTCGGTTTCGCCGTCGTCGTCGGCGGCGAATTCCAGATAGGAATACGTCACCAACGGCACAATGAGCCCGAATCGACCATCCAACAGATCCGAGGTCGCGCCCTCGAACACTTTGGTTCCGTCGATGAAATAGGCGATCGTGCGCGTCGGGGAGGCCAGGTCCACCGCGAAGGCCACCCGATGCCAGACGTCCGGGGTCAGATTGCCGGCAAAGGAGTGCCCATCGGCGCCAATTTGATTGGCGGCGTTGACGAAGAATTCCGCGTTTCCGCTGCCATCCGTTTGGAAGAGGGCGCGCTTTTTGCCGGATGAAGACGAGGGGAACAGGATATCAAAAATCAGGGTGTATTGGTTCACCTTGATGCCGCCGCCATTGGCCTCGGCGCCGTGGGGAACATCGTATCCGCCGCCTGGGCTGGTCTTCGGAAAGCCCATGATCGCCACTGGCTGTCCGGCGATCCGGGGCACTCCCGCGAAGTCGCCCACGCCGGTCGTGCCAAAGGTTGTATTGATCGCGGTGTCCACATCCATTTCCTGGATCGGGAAGCCGATTCGCGCCGACGCGAACAAGTCCGCCGCTTCAAAACTCCAATGCCCGGTGATTTCAGCCCGGGCTGGAGTAGACAGCAGCCAAGAGGCCGCCAATAAGGTCACCGCTCTGAGTGCAGTTTTCATTCGTTGGTTTGGTTTTTTAGCGTCGCAGCTAGCCCACAGCATGCCCCATCCACGGGCAATTCTGCGACCGGATTGTCCTCCAATGATTGCCACAAAACGTCGCCGCGGGTCAATGACGGTCTCTTTTCTTTTGGGTTAGTTGGGGCCACCGGCACAGCCCCACGTCCCCTTTTCAAGTGGCGTCCAGTCGATTCGTAAGGCACCTCCGGCCTTCAGCCGAAATTTTCATGGTGACCATCAGTCCAAGCGGGAACGATTCAGATGGCCGCTAGTCTTTTGCTGGATCTTTTGACGAAGGCCTTCGTCTTCCGTCGTTCGGCGTTCGTCGGTGGCGCAGCCATCCGTCTCCGTCGCCCATCTGGCCCGTTGCGGTCAACGCAGGGTTCGCCACCGTTAGCGCGACGGCACCAACCGCTGTTTGGCCCAGGCCTTGCCGAGGCGCTGCAGGGTTTGTTCGTGCAACAACTCCTCGGCCATGCGGAAAATCACACGATCTTCCAAATCGAACTCTTTGCGGGTGAGGTGCACCACCGCCAGCAATCGGCGTTGGGCGTCCTTGCGGGTGCGCGCCTGCTTGACCAGCGTGAGCCCCTTGCAAATGGCGTCGTGTTCGTGCTGCACCTTCTCGAGCTTGCCCATCTGATCGAGCCCCGGCTCCAAACCGTTGAAAAGCAGCTCGTCTTCGGCCTCCGCGTGAGGCTTGAGCGCCGCCTCGAGCAGGCCAGCCATTACCTTTACTTCACCCAGCGTTCGTGCGGCCGGAATGGCGTGCTCAAGATGATCCAGCTGGGCATAGATGACGGCGTGTTCCGCAATAAAGGCGTCGGTAATTTTCATGGGTGCCGGAAGATGGACGCGCCGGGCGGCGGCAAGCTTCGAGGTAAGATGCGGAAGAGGCCGGGCTCGCGTCACGCGCAGCCCGGCCTCGCTGACTCGGGAACTTCGACTAGAAGTGGAAGATCACATCGACGGTAAAGCGGTCGTCAAACAAGCCCTTGGGACTGATGAACGCCTTGTCATAGGCAAAGCCGACCTCGACGTTCTTGGTGAGTTTCGAGCGGAACCCCCCGCCGAACGTGGCGAACGTATCGCCCTTGGCATTGGACGAGCCGAAGTTGATCAGGTCGTAACCTTCGGAGGTGAGCGGCAGCGCCTCGGCTTCGCTCAAAACCGTGAACCCGTTCAACACGGCGAACGGGATGAAGTATTGGCAGGTGTAGTAATCGACCTGGGCGCTGTAGTGAGCCTGAGCGGTCTCCTGCTTCCAATTATTCGGGATGCGCGCTCCGACATTGGCCGTCAGATGCAGGTTGTCAAAACCCTTGGCCGCGGAAACGAACAGATTCCATTCCCCTTTGCCGTTGCCCTGGAAAACGCGCTCGTTGCCGGTCGGCAGTTCAATGGTGAATCCGGGCGTCAGGATGAATTCCGCCGCACGATTATCGATCAAGGCGTATTTGAAGCCGGCCGCGATGTCCGCCCATCCATCCTGATCGTTGCCTACCGCGGAATTGTCGGGATTGAACTGGATGTAACCGTCCTTCGTCGCGATGAGAGCGAGGCGTTCGGTAATCGCCCACCGGAGCTGGGCGGCGTAGAGTTTGACGTCGCCACCGCCCGTGATGAATCCCTCATCAATGTTGTGCAGGGCGAACAACGGACGCAGCTCGTTCCGGATATGCGGGTCTTCAAAGAAGACCGGATTTGACACCGGCGCGATCGTCTTGTCCTTCCAATCCTCCGCGGTAACGCTGCCGCTGAGACCCGCCTGTGCCACGGCTGCCAGCAGCAGCCCCGTCGAGAGATAGTTGTTGTTCATGAATTACAATGTTCAACTGCGCCTATTTTTCGAATCCGACCCGGACTCTGGCCGGCGCAGCGGATTTACGGGCCGAAGCTGCCGCAAGCCGTCGGTAGGCGATTCACACTTATTGCCCAACCATTTGCGTATCTTGCCTCGATCGGAGCCTAAATCCGTTTTGCATCAGGGGCCGTGCCTGCTAAGGTCCGGCATGCTCAAAGAAACCCCGGGCGTCATGGATGTGAACCGCGGACCGCACGACAAAAAGAAGACCCCGCTGCACGACAAACAAAGCGAGCGGGATCACCGCCAGCTGCGCATCGACAAGGTCGGTGTTCGCGGCCTCCAGTTTCCGATCCAGATCCGGGACAAGGCGCATTCCCTCCAAAACACCGTGGCCACCATCGGCCTGTTCGTCGATCTGCCCAAGGAGTTCAAGGGTACCCACATGAGCCGATTCATCGAGGTGCTCAACGCCCACGGCAACATTGTGCACGTCGAAAACATCCCCGACATTTTGTTCGCCATGCAGCGCAAGCTCAACGCGGCCACGTCACACCTCGAAATGGAATTCCCGTTCTTCCTCGAGAAGCTGGCTCCCGTGTCCGGAATGAAGAGCGTGATGAACTACACCGCGCGCTTCGATGCCGCCGCCTGCGGCGACGAGATCGACTTCATGCTGACGGTCAAGGCCTGCGTGACCACGCTTTGTCCCTGCTCCAAAGCCATCAGCGCCTACGGCGCCCACAATCAACGGGGTGAAGTCACGGTGAAAATCCGCTCGGAGAAGGCGATCTGGATCGAGGATCTCATTGCGTTGGTTGAGAGCTCAGCCAGCTCCGAGCTCTATGCCCTGCTCAAGCGCGTCGACGAAAAGGCCGTGACGGAGCGGGCCTACGAGAATCCAGTGTTCGTGGAGGATTTGGTGCGGAACGTCGCCGTTCGGCTGAACAGCCATCCCGACGTCACCTGGTACAAAGTGGAGGCGGAGAACTACGAGAGCATCCACAACCACAACGCGTACGCCTGCATCGAAAAGGGGTAAGCGCGCCGACGCTCCGCATCACCGACGCCACCACGACTTGCCCGGGGTCCGTTTGACTTCCTGCTGGTGCTTCAAGTCTTCGAGCAGGAGCTGGCTCCGTGCGGCCGTCAAGGCCATGATGAATTCCCCGTAGCTCGAATAGCGGGCGTTGGGATCCTTGGCCATCGCCGTCGCGATCGCATCGCTTGTAGGCTGGCTCAATCCCGGCCGGACTTCGTTCGGCGGCGTCAGCGGCGTGTGCACATGCCCCGCCACCACCTGCTCGACGGTCTCAGCCTCAAACGGAACGTGACCGGTCAATGCGTGATACAACGTGCCGCCCAAACTGTACAGGTCCGAACGGAAATCCTCCCCCTGCCGCTGGATTTTCTCGGGCGCGACGTAATACGGCGTGCCCCAGATCGACGACTCATACTCATTTTCCGCCTCAGCGGCCCGGGCCAGGCCGAAATCCACCAGCTTGGGCTCACCGTACTCGTTGAAGAGAATGTTGGCCGGCTTGATGTCCCGGTGCAGCAGGTTGTGTTGCAGCGCGCTGTCGAGGGCTGACGCCACCTTGCTGCCGATGTCCAATACGTTCAATTCCGGCACCACGCCGTCGGCCGTAATCCAGCTGTCCAGGCTGCCGTGATCGGCCAGCTCCATCACCAGATACGGCGCCCGCTCATGTTCATCGAAGCTGTAAATGTGAATGATGTTCGTGTGGTTCAACGCCGCTGTGGCCCGCGCCTCCCGATAAAAGCTCTCCATCACCTGCGCATCCTGAGCCATTTCGCGCTTCAGCATCTTGAGTGCAACCATCCGTTCGAGCTTGGTGTCGAACGCCCGATAGACCGTGCCCATGCCCCCGGAGGCCACCACCTCGCGCACTTCAAAATTGCGGAGCATGGTCGGCGCGATCACCGGATGACCACACTTGTTGCACGGCGTGGGCTGCAGCATGGAGGTTTCCGCCGGAAGCCAATGCTTGGCCCGGCACCCGCCGCAAACCGACATTCTCAGAGAATTGCTCGCTGCCACGGGGCAACGATACCAGAGGCCCCCCGTCCGACAAGGGTCGATGTCACCGAGAAATCCTCGCCGCCGGGTCCGTGATTCCACGGGAGGATCCATCGGGAAATTCCTGATCTGGCCAAGCGCGGATGAAACTGAAATCGAACGCGTCAACCAAGGGACCTGTCGCATAGGTGACGCCATGAACATCCCCCGTCCCCTCCGGTTCACTGTCTTTGTCCTGCTGCCGATCTTTGCGGTGCCTCTTCTATGGGGAGGCGAAGCGGCTTACGAGCTGGGTGGCCGCTGGGACGTGGTCTATCGCGCACCGAATTCTCCGAAAGACCAAACTCATCGCCGCAACTTCCAAGTCGCCACCGATGGAACAAATCTAATCATTCGGGTCCATCCCGGGAATTTGGATGGGGGGATTAAATATCAGGAATTTGGAGTCTCGGAACAGACCGGCTACGAATTTGTCCGTCTTGATTCCGCGCAAAGTGGAACCAACCGTGCCCGCAACGACGCGACGCTGACGATCAATCCAAACCCCGTCCCGAGGGGGATCGGATCGGCTTTGCAAGTTTGGGGCGTATTCGCCGCCCATCGCGAGTGGCAAGAGCGCACGATGGACTACTTGCGACCGATCAATCCGGTCTGGATCGCCGATCCTAATCTTCCCAACGGCACGCGTGGGATGATTTCGGAGAATCTCCTTCTGCGGTCCGAATGGAAGTTCAATGAAACGCCGCCGAAGTTCATGAAGATGTTTGTGAATTATCGCGACGGCCAGCTGTCTGGTCGGCGACTCAATTCAGCGCTGCTTCCCGACGAACTCAAGACGGGTACAACCAATTCCCGCATCGACGTGTTGTCGTGGACCAATGTGTCAGGGCTGGCGTTTCCTTTGCGCGCCCGATTGGTGCAATACGTAGGCGACACAAATTCATCTTCCGGCTCACTCGTCGTGCAGAGTACGCAATATTTCGAAGTGACCAACGTGGTGCTGGGTACAACACGCCGCCGGTTCATCCCGGACATTACGCCTGCGACCAGGATCGTGGACTACCGGGCAGCCACGGAACCACATCGACCCGCGGAATATTACTCGACCAACGCCACGGTCATCGAAGACCCGGAGCAGGCGATTGCGGAGATGGAACGTCAGCGGGAGGAATCGCGCCGAAGGCGCGAGGAACGAAAAAAGACGGAGGCTTTATCCAAGCCCCAGTTGTAGGGCGCGTTTGGGGATTAACAAATCCGCGGCAGTTGCTCACCGCTGCCCATCTCAACCATTCGGACCGGCCCAAACGGGCTTTTGATGGTAACGGGGAACCTTCCCGCTGCACCCGCGACTCCGACGACAGCCGCTCTCTCTGACACCTCGAATCGACGCAGGACGGCCAGCGCTGCTTCCGCCTCCGGCGCGGGGACAATGGCCAGGAAGCGCCCTTCACACGCCACCTGCATCGGGTCCAGACCCAGCAGCTCGCACGCGGCGCGCACGGGATCGCAAACCCGAATGGCAGGCTCGTCGAGTTCGATCGACACGCCGCCTGCCGTCGCGATTTCGTGGAGCGCGGCCGCCGCCCCGCCCCGGGTCAGATCGCGCAGGCAGCGAACCGTGAGGCCGGCTTCAATCAAGGCCAATGCCGGATCCACCACGCTCGCGCAATCGCTCTCCAGCGCGCTCTCGAACTGCAACCCCTCCCTCGTCGCGAGAATCGCCATGCCATGGCGCCCCACGTCGCCGCTAAACAACACCGCATCCCCCGGCCGCACCGCGGCCGGACCGATCGTCAGCGAATGTCGAACCCAACCCAGCCCGGCCGTCGTCACAAACACGCCGTCACCCCGCCCGCGTTCAACGACTTTGGTATCGCCCGTCACGATCGAAACGCCGGCCGCTGCCGCCGTCACCCGCATCGACTCCACGATGCGTTCGAGCGTTTCAAACGGCAGTCCTTCTTCGAGGATGAACGCGGCGCTAAGCGCGGCAGGGCGCGCGCCGCTCATGGCCAGATCGTTGATCGTGCCGTGGACCGCCAGTGTGCCGAGATCGCCGCCGGGGAAAAAGAGCGGCCGCACGACATGGGCGTCCGTGGTGAACGCCAGCCGCGGGGCGTCCGTGGTCAACACCGCTGAATCGTGTCGCTCTTCCAATGCGGCATTGGCGAAGGCGGGGAGCATCAGTCGTTCAACCAGATCCCGGGTCAACCTTCCCCCGCCGCCATGTCCCAACAGTATCCGGCGCGGATCCGGCAGCGGCGCCGGACACACCAAGCCCGACGACGGCGAGCCCGGCGGTAAATTCGTGGCCGGTGTTCCGTGCTTATCGTGTGCTTCCATCAATCGGCTCCGGTTGGTTCGCGATATCGGTAGTAGGCGGCGCAAGCGCCTTCGGAAGACACCATCGTCGCCCCCAGCGGTTGATCCGGTGTGCAGCGGCTCCCAAAGTGCGGACACTGCGACGGCCGAATGCGTCCCTGCAAAACGTCCCCGCTCCGGCACTCGATCGACTCCGACGCCGGAGCCGCGACGAAATCAAAGCGCCGACCAGCATCGAACCGAGCATAAGGCTCGCGCAGGCCCAAGCCGCTTTCAGGGATGGCGCCCAGGCCGCGCCATTCCTGCGGTACCACCGTGAACACGTCGCGGACGAGTTCAATGGCGGATTGATTGCCGTCGGCGCGAACGACGCGGCGATACGCATTCTCCACTTCCGCCCGACCCTGCTCGAGTTGCAGGACCAAACGGCGCACGCCTTCCAGCAGGTCCAGCGGTTCGAAGCCCGTGATCACGATCGGCACGCGGTGCGCGGTCGCGATGGGTTCATACTCGCGCTGCCCCATCACCGAACAAACATGCCCGGCCGCAAGAAACCCCTGCACCCGACAATCCGGCGCGGTCAGGATGCTTTTCAGCGCAGGCGGCACGAGGACATGGGCAATCAGCAGGGAAAAATTGGCCAGGCCCAGCGCCGCCGCGTGTCGGACCGCCAGCGCCGTAGCCGGCGCCGTTGTCTCGAAACCGACCGCAAAGAAGACAACCTGCCGATCGGGGTGGGCCGCCGCCAGCTTGACCGCATCCAGCGGCGAGTAAACCACACGCACATCCCCGCCCGCCGCGCGCACGGCCAGCAGGTTGGTGCGGGAGCCCGGCACGCGCAACATGTCGCCAAACGAACAGAAGGTGACTTCCGGCCGCGCAGCGATGGCCAATGCCCGATCGATGACAGGCACGGGCGTCACGCAAACGGGACAGCCCGGACCGTGCAGCAGCGCAATCGACTCCGGCAGCAGCCGATCGATGCCGAAACGCAGAATCGCGTGCGTCTGACCGCCGCAGACTTCCATCAGCGTCCACGTTCGAGTGGTGATTCGCCGAATGTCCTCCGCCAAGCGCCGGGCGATCGCGCCGTCGCGATACTCATCCAGATGCTTCATGCCCCACCTCCTGGCTTCGATGGTTCCGGCTGGCGGGGTGAAAGCTCTGACCCAGCCGACCCAAGTTCGGATCCCAGCGATTCGCCCATGGCGTGAAAATGCTCCACCACCGCCCGGGCCTCCTCTTCATCCACCACGCTGATCGCCATGCCCGCGTGGACGAGCACGTAGCTGCCAACGCCGGCTTCCGGTGCGCAGGCGAGGTTGACCGTCTTGATCACCCCCGAGAAATCAACGCGGCCTTCGCGCCACAAATGATCAGTGCCGGTGATGCTCAGGACTTTTCCGGGAATGGCGAGGCACATAGCGATGTTCCGGTTCCGGTGGAGACTGGGCCCTGGTCGCCCGCCGTCAATGATTCGGTGAAGACCCGATCGAGCGGCCCGCGGCGGCCTCCGGCCCGCGCGGCCACACATTGCCCGAGCGCGAGACCGCCGTCGTTGGGTGGCACGTGGCGATGCCAAAGCGGACGAAAGCCGGCGACTCGCAGCCGTTCGATTACCAACTCCGTCAAAAGGCGGTTCTGAAAACAGCCGCCGCTCAAGGCGACCTTCTCCAGACCAGCCTGCGCAGCGACACGCGCGACGCACTCCGCCAGCGCCAGGTGAAATTGACCGGCTCGGATTGGCCGTGCGACCCCGGCCCTTTCAGCTTGAATCAACCCGCGCACAAACGCACCCCAATCGACGATCCGCCCCGCGGGTTGATCAGTCTTCGCCTCGTTAGCGGGTAGATCGAAAGCCGTGAATCGCATCTCCTCGCCCATGGCCTCTCGACGATCGCCGGCCCAATTCAGGCCGGCTGCTTCTGCGGCAAACTCGAGTTCCATGGCCGCCTGGCCTTCGAAGCGCGAAATCTGACGCAGTCCAAGCAAAGATGACATCGCGTCGAATAGACGCCCCACACTGGAGGTGCGCGGCGTGTTCACCCGCCGCTCCAGCATGCGACGCAGCGCCCCCAGCTCCGCCGCAGTGAAGGCTGCGAGAGTCGGCAGATCCGTCATGGACCAAAGCTCGTCACCAAACAGTTCAAACAACAACCCCAACGCCGCGCGACGTGGCTCGCGGATCGCCGCTTCGCCGCCCGGCAACGGAAAGGTCCGAAAGCATCCAAGCCGCTCAAACTCGGCTCCAAAAGCGCGCGCCACCAAAAACTCCCCGCCCCAAATGGTGCCATCGCCGCCGTCGCCGGTGCCGTCCCAGATCACGCCCACCGCGGGCGGCGCCTCGCCATTGTCGGCGAGGCACGACAGCAGATGAGCATGGTGATGTTGAACCACAAGCCGCGGCAGGCGCCAACCCGCGGCAGCCTGGGTCGAAGCGTAGCCAGGATGCAGATCGGTCACGACCAACTCCGCGTTCACCTGGCGCAGGGCTTGGAGATCGCGCGCCGCTCGCCCGTGGACATCCAGCGCCAGCATCGTCTCCAGATCGCCGATATGCTGGCTCAGGAAAACACGCCGCCCGACGGCCATCGCCACCGTGTTTTTCTGCTGGCCGCCAAGCGCTAGAATCCCCCCCGGCTCCTCGGTGTTCTCCATGCCCTCGTCCTCCGCGGTCTCCGCCCCGGCCAAATCGACGGCGCGCGGTGCATACCCTCGGGCGCGGCGCAGAATCAAAGGTCGATCCGCCACCACGCGCACGATGGAGTCATCCACGGCCCGGACGATGGGACGATCGTGAACCAGAAAAAGCTCCGCCACCGAGTGGAGCCGGGAGATCGCCTCGCGCTCGTCAATACAGATGGGCTCGTCCCGCCGATTGCCACTCGTGGCCACGACCGGCCCGCCGATCTCGCGCAGCAGCAGGTGATGTAGCGCCGTATACGGCAAGAGAACACCGAGATACGGGTTGCCCGGCGCCACTCCGTCGAGCGTCGGACCACCCGCGCAGCGGCGAAGCAACACGATCGGTGCTTCCGACGAGACCAACAGGCGCTCCTCGTCGGCCGAGACTTCGCACATCGTCCGGACGCCGGCGATGTCGGTCGCCATGACCGCGAGCGGCTTTTCTTCCCGTCCCTTGCGTTGTCGCAAGCGAGCCACGGCCGCCGGCTGATCCGCCGCCACCATCAGATGAAATCCTCCCAGACCTTTGACCGCCACGATTTGTCCCGCGCGCACAGCTCGCGCTGCCATCCGCAACGCCTCATCCCGCGTGGACATGACGTTGCCGTCGGGATTCCACAAGGCGAGTTGCGGACCGCAATCGGGACAGGCATTGGGCTGCGCGTGGAACCGGCGATCGTCCGGGTTCTCATACTCCGCCCGGCACGCCGCACACTGCGGAAAGATTCGCATCGTCGTCCGCGAGCGATCGTACGGCAGTGCTTCGATGATGCTGAAGCGCGGGCCGCAATGAGTGCAGTTGGTGAAGGGATGGCGATGCCGTCGATTCGTCGGATCAAAAACTTCGCGCAGACATTCCGGGCAGATGGCCAGGTCCGGAAGCATCAGCGCGGTTGGCGCTCCGACCGAAGCGCTGTGGCGAATCTCGAAGCCGACAAGCCCGGTGGCAGGGGACCAGCCTGAAGAGATCGCTTCGATGACGGCGTGAGCCGGCGCCTCCGTCGCGAGGCGGTGGAGAAACGTGTGCAACGCATCAACGTCACCTTCCAACACCAGATTAACGCCCTGCGCGGAATTTTGGACCCATCCAGCCAAGTGCAGGCTGGTGGCCAGCCGGTGGAGGTGCGGACGGAAGCCAAGTCCTTGGACCACGCCGCGCACTTCCAGCTCCAGCCGCGACGACCGACGTTCAAGCGCCACGTTCACGGGAAATTTTCACGAGTTCTCAACTCATGCCAACTGGCCCATGAACCGGTGACGGCTTGGGCGGACCGCTCTGCAAACTCAATGTCCTTCGGAAATTCCGTTGCGACGAGTGGAGGCTGCAGGCGCTTGCGATCCGCCCTCACCCCGTCCCTCTCCCCCGGGGAGAGGAAGGAACGCTCGAGCCCGGTTTGTGCGAGCGAGCCACGTCTCGATTCGGATGTTCGCCGACTCTCGTCACGATCCCTCGCCTGCCCGCCACAGGGTATCGCCGCTCCCCGCGTCGCGAGCCGGTGTGTCGATCGTGCGGTTCGTGGGATAGCTATGTGTTCCGCCAAATCGCAAATCGGAAATCTGAAATCGAAAATGGCCTGATTCATGGGAAGCCACCCGTTCTTATTAGACCTGCTCACCTGACATGAACCTGCGGACTGCTCCACCTCACCCGGTTCCGATCTCGCTCCGGCGAGTTCGGAACCTGCCCTCTCCCCCGCAGGGCGGCGGAGAGGGGTTCCGCGCTGCACGCTCCGACGAACGGGTCGCCGGATCTCCGCGTCGCGAGCCAGTGTGTCGATCGTGCGGTTCGTGGGATAGCTATGTGTCCCGCCAAATCGCAAATCGGAAATCTGAACTCGGGGAGGTTCACGGGGAGTTTTCACGAGCTTCGAACTTGTGCGGTTCGTGGAAGTGCCGAGCGTGCTCCTGCTTCTCGCACTGGCCGCCGCTTTTCAATTGTCCTTCCCGGCACGCGACCAAGTGGGCGCACCACGCTTCGAGCCCATCCCCCGTGCGGGCCGACACCTCGAACACCTGGGCGTGATGGCTGATCCGCCGCAGATTTGCCAGGGCGACGTCACGCTTGAAATCAACGGCAACCGAGAGATCGCTCTTCGTGATCAACGCAACGTCCGCGGAGTGAAAGAGCGGAGGATACTTCAGCGGCTTGTCCTCGCCTTCGGTCACAGACAGCAAAACCACCCGTAAGGCTTCGCCCAGATCATAGGAGGCCGGGCAGACCAGATTGCCGACATTTTCGATGATGAGCAGATCGAGCGCGTTCAGATCGAGCTCGTCGAGGGCGCGCGCAATCATGTCCGCCTCCAAGTGGCACAACGTCCCCGTGGTGATCTGCACCACGGGAAGACCCGCGGCCCGCAGGCGCGCAGCGTCATTGTCGGTGGCTAGATCGCCGACGATCACTCCGGTACGCAGGCGACCTCGCAGAAGGCGGGCCGTTTCCTGGACCAGCGTGGTCTTGCCCGAACCAGGCGCCGACAAAACATTCAGAACGAAAAGATCGCGCGCGCGGAAAAAGCCCCGATTTTGTTCAGCCAGCCGCTCGTTGCGCTCCAGCAGTGAGCGTTGCACCGAGAGCACCCGGGATTCGGACGGGCGGGATAGATCGTTCCCGGCGCCTGCGCGAGCCGGGTTGCGATCGGGCTCGTGGCGAGGGCCGTGGTCATGGTCATGGTCGTGGGGATGCACATGGGCGTGCTTATGCGAACCATGATGCTTCACTTCGCCACCGAGACCGCATCCACATTCCTGGCACATGCTGTTTGATTCTCCGGCTGTTCGATTGACCGTCACGATACTTCCACCGACGCCAGCTCGAGTTCAAGCCCCCGGCGCAACTCGCCTGAAACCCGGCCGCAACCCGGGCACACTGCCGCGCCAACTTCCGACGCAAATTCCGTCTCGCACCGCGCGCACCACGCCACTGGAGTCACCGGCTCAATCTCCAAGCGCGCCTGGGCCGCCGCCGATCCCGGCGCCAGCGCATCGAAAGCAAACCGCAAAGCCTCCGGCACCACGCCGCTCAGGATGCCAACGCGCAGGCGAAGGCGATGGATTTGCGTGGCACCCGCCCGCGCAGCCTCCGCGGCCGCGAGTTCCAATGCCTCCGCCATGAGACCTGCTTCGTGCATCAGCTTATCCGTCTCCAGCCGAGGATATCATCGCCCGAAGCGGGCTTCGGGCCCGAGCCTTGCGTTCAGCGAGGCGCTCCACCAATTCAACCGCCTGCGCGATGCCTCGGACACATCGCCGGGACGGCGTCGCACCCAGTTCAAAGGACAGGGCACCGATGGTTACCAGCCACGCGCACGGGGCGCGGCCGTAAAGACTCCGGGCCAGCCCCAACAGCGCGCGGGGATCCTGATGGTGGCCAAAGACCGACGGTCCCGATGAGCCGACTTCAATCGGAACAATCTCCCGCATCGTGGCAGGTTCGTCGTCGGCACGATCCTGCGCCGGCTCGGCATCGATAAACACAACCCGATCGAACCTGGCCACCAACTCGGCCAGCTCCGGGGTCAGCTGATGACGGGATTCGACCGTGAACCCAGGCAAGGCCAGGGCGGCCAGGGCGTCGGCGGCCAGAACGCCCGCGGCGTCGTCACCCCGCAATGTATTGCCAAAACCAAGGACCAGCAGGCGCGCGGGCGGCGGCGATGGCAGGGAGCCGCGCCCTGTTCCTGGCCCGTCTGAGGCGAGCGTCTCCTCGTCTGAGGTCGTTGGTTTCATGCGGGCCTGTTGATTTCCTCCACGACTCGACCATCCGCCGCGATCAATCGCACCCGCAGGGGCATCTGCCCGACCGCATGCGTGGAGCAGCTCAGGCAGGGATCGAAGCAACGGATGCCATGCTCCACCCGGTTAAGCGCCGCCTCAGGTATCTGTTGTCCGCGGACAAAATGGCGGGCGATTTGCGCGACCGTCCTATTCATCGCGAGATTGTTCTGGCCGGTGGCGATGACGAGGTTGACCTTTTGGATCACACCGTCGCGATCGACCTCGTAATCGTGGAACAACGTTCCACGGGGAGCCTCGCTCACGCCGACGCCATGCAGCTTGTTGATGCCGGCATCGGCGCGCAGGTGATCCGACTGCAAATCGGGATCGTCCATCAGGATTTCAATGCGTTCCAGCCCGGCCAGAATTTCGATCAAACGCGCGTAGTGATAATGAAAACAGGACGTGACGGCGCCGTGTCCGAGCTGGCGGAACTGCTTCAGTTCCGCATCCGCTCCGGGAGTTCCTATGGATCGACAGACATTCAACCGGGCCAGAGGGCCGACCCGATACATGCCGTCGGGAAAGCCCAGTGGTTTGTAAAACGGTGACTTCAGGTAGGAAGACGACTGGACCGCTTCGCCGATGTACTCACGGTAGTTCTGAGGATCGATCTGGTCGGCGATAATGCTCCCCGAGCTGTCGGTAAAACGCAGGCGGCCGCCGTGGTGTTCCCACTCGCCCTCGGGTCCAACCAAGCCGAGGAACAAGGACGGAAAGTTGCCGAACACCTGAATTTCACGCTGCAGGCCGTCAAACAGGCCCTTAAACAGCTCGAGCACCTGTTTGGTGGTCGCGAACGCCTCGGGCAACCTGCGGCGGATCTCGTCGCGGTCCTCCGCGGACAAACCCGAGCGCACACCGCCCGGCACGGCCCACGCCGGATGAATCTTTTTGCCGCCCAGGCGCTCGATGATCTCCTGTCCAAACTGACGAAGGCGAATGCCCGCCCGGGCCAGATCCGCGTGGCCATCCAGCAGGCCGAATACATTACGCTTGTCCACCGGCGCGTCCCAGCCCAGCAGGAAATCGGGCGAGCTCAGATGAAAAAAGCTGAGCGCGTGCGACTGCACGATCTGTCCCAGGTTCATCAGGCGACGGAGCTTGTCCGCGGCCGGCGGCACGCGCACCGCGAGGATCTCGTCGCCCGCCCGGGCGGAAGCCAGCAGGTGACTGACCGGGCAGATGCCGCAGGTGCGGGCGGTCAAGGCTGGCATTTCGCCCAGCGTGCGTCCCTCGCAGAACCGCTCGAAGCCGCGGAACTCCACCACGTGAAACTGCGCATCGGTCACCTGGCCATCGTTGTCCAGGTAGATGCTGATCTTGGCGTGGCCCTCGATGCGAGTGACCGGGTCGATGACGATGCGCTTCATCCGAATTTGAGTTGGCGGCCGGTGAGAGCCGGGCCGGAGTTCAGCAGATTCTCCAACAGCGCGCGAATGTGGGCGCTGGGCGGCGGACAACCAGGCAGATAATGATCCACCGGAATCACCTGATGCACCGGCAACGCGCGTTCAATCAACGGAGGCAACAGACCGGGCGCACTCGGGACGCCGGCGTTCACGTCGACCAGCTCCACGTAGGCGCGCCGCAGCACCACCTCGGGACCACCCAGCGGATTCCGCATGCCCACGACATTCGAAGTCACCGCGCAATCACCAAAAGAGATGACGACTTTGGTCCGGCGCCGGATCTTGTGGGCCATCTCGATGTGTTCTTCGTTGCAGACGGCCCCTTCGATCAGCACCACGTCGACGTTCTCTGGGTATTCCTTCGCATCGACCAGCGGGCTGTAGACCAACTCGATGCGGGACGAGAGATCGATCAGGAACTCGTCGAGATCAAGGAACGACATATGACAGCCCGAGCAGCCGCCAAACCAGATCGAAGCCAGTCTTACACGTTCCATTGTTTCTTCTCCCTTGCGTTGACGATGAACTCAAGCCGCGTGCGGTCCCGGACCATCTCGCCGGCGGAAACGCCCCGCTCGAAGAGCGCGCCGGTGGGGCAGGACTGCACGCATTTGCCGCAGGAGGTGCAGGTTTCGGAATCGCCCCACGGCTGGTTAAGGTCGGTGATGATTTGAGACATCGCGCCTCGCCCCGAGACGTTCTTTGTGCCTGCTCCTTCGATGTGCCAGCAGGCGCGGACGCAACGGGTGCAAAGAATGCAACGGTTGTGGTCCATGCCGAACTGTGCATGCGTCAGGTCCAGGTCCCATTTCGGAAATTGGTACTCGAAGCGGACATGATCCATGCCGTGCTGCCAAGCCAGGGCCTGCAGTTCGCAATGGCCGTTGGAAACGCACGCTGCACAGACATGGTTTCGCTCGGCAAAGAGCAGCTCAAGCGTCATCCGGCGGTAGCCCTTCAGACGATCGCTCGAAGTTCGGACCTGCATGCCTTCGGCGACTGACGTAGTGCAGGCAGGGAACAATTTGGCCGATCCTTCCACCTCCACCAGGCAAAGCCGGCACGCACCCACATCCTCCACCCCGTCCAGATGGCAAAGCGTCGGGATGGCGATGCCGGCTTCGCGCGCTGCTTGGAGAATGCTGGAGCCTTCCTCGGCGCTGATCAGCTTTCCGTCAATGGTTAGAGTTCGAGCAGCCATGGCCTTAGTTCGGTTTGGCAGCAGATGAACGGAACGATTCTCGAAAACTCCGCTGCAACGTGGAGAAGTGGAAGGCCGCTGGCGACTCGCCCTCACCCCGGCCCTCTCCCCCGGGGAGAGGGGGAACTTCAGCGGCCGCGCAGTGTAACGAACGAGCGTCGACCGCATCGGTGCGTTGCGGTGAGCAGGCAAGCGGGCTAGACCGCGCCCGATGAGGAACTGTCGGTGAAGCCCGCCCTTCGCGCTCTCTCTCCCCGGGGGAGAGGGTCGGGGTGAGGGCGAATCGCGACGACATTACGCCTCGAAGTTTTCCCACGCGATTTCGGGCAAAGGTACAATGCACACGAAGACCCTTCATGTTGGCTGGGAGTTCACCGATGTGGCAAACGGATCAGATTTGAGCCGTTCCTCGTACTCATTTCGGAAATAGCGCAGCGTGCTGACCACGGGATTGGGCGCGGTCTGGCCCAAACCGCACAGGCTCGTGTGTTTGACCATGTCGCACAGCTCCTCGAGCTGAGCCAGATCCCGGGCAGTTGCCTGACGATCCATGATCCGGGTGAGCAGGCGATGCATCTGCACGGTGCCGGCCCGGCAGGGAATGCATTTGCCGCAGGACTCGTCGCGGCAGAAGTCCATGAAGTAACGCGCGACGTCCACCATGTTGGTGGTGTTGTCCATCACGATCATTCCGCCCGAGCCCATGATTGATCCGAGCTTGGTCAGCGATTCGTAGTCAACCGGTGTGTCGAGGTGTTGCGAGGGAATGCATCCGCCGGACGGCCCGCCCGTCTGGACGGCTTTGATGGGCGCCCCGCCGGGGGCGCCCCCACCCATTTCCTCGACGATCTGGCGGAGAGACGTGCCCATGGGAACTTCGATCAGGCCGGTATTGTTGATCCGGCCGGCGAGCGCAAAAACTTTCGTTCCTTTGCTTTTCTCCGTGCCGATGCCGGCGAACCAGGCGGCGCCGCGGCGCACGATCGGCGCCACGTTGGCAAACGTTTCCACGTTGTTGATCAAGGTCGGGCAGTCCCACAAACCACTTTCCGCCGGGAAGGGCGGACGCGGTCGGGGCGTGCCGCGCCGGCCTTCGACCGAGGCCATCAGGGCGGTTTCCTCGCCGCAGACAAACGCGCCGGCGCCGATGCGGAGATCGATGTTGAAATTGAAGGGAGACTCAAAGATGCCGCTGCCTAACAGGCCAAGTTTCTTGGCCTGTTTGATGGCGTTTTGCAGGCGGCTGATGGCGAGCGGATACTCAGCGCGCACGTAGATGAATCCCTGGTCGGCGCCGACGGCATGCGCGGCGATGGCCATGCCCTCAAGCACCGCATGCGGGTCGCTCTCGAGCACGCTGCGATCCATGAACGCGCCGGGGTCGCCCTCGTCCGCGTTACAGATCACGTACTTCTTCTCGCCCGGCGAACGGGCGACGGTGGACCACTTGAGCCCGGTTGGGTAACCGGCGCCGCCGCGTCCGCGCAGACCGCTTTGCACGATCGTTTCCACCACGGCTTTCGGCGTGAGCTCGAACAATGCCGTATGGAGGGCTTGGTAGCCATCCTCGGCGATGTACGATTCGATTCGCTCCGGATCGACTTTGCCGGAATTCGCCAGGACGATCGGCAGCTGGCGGGTGAAGAACGGATGATTGGCGTCGCCGCGACGAACCTTCGACTCCGTCGCTGAGCGGCCCGGCAAGCTGTCGACCACCGCTCCAGCATCGTCCGGATCCACCTTCTCGAACACGGCGCCATCCGGATCCGCCTGCACCAGGGGGCCCTGACAACACAGCCGCAGGCAACCCACCCCGCGGACCTCCACCTCGGATTCGAGCCCCGCCTTCCGCACAGCGTCCTCGAGAGCGGACTTGGTGGCCGCGGAGTTCAGCGACATGCAGCCGGCGGCGAGGCAGCAGCGCAGGGTGAACTTTTTGCGCGAGGCGCGTTCGTTCTCCGCCAGTTCGTTGAGGTCAGCCAGGTCCATTTGCCTTCCATCCTTTCACTTTGCCAACCGCCATTTCGGGCGTCTGGCGGACGGCCACCGTGCCGTCGTAGACCACGGCCGGAGCGACACCGCACGCTCCGATGCACCGGGCGGTCAGCAGCGAGACCTGATGATCGGGCGTGGTCTCGCCCGCCTTCACCCCGGCCTCAGCCTCCACCGCCTGGAGCACCTGATCGGCCCCTTTCACATAGCAGGCGGTGCCGAGGCAGACGACGCAAGTGTGGGCGCCCTTGGGCTTGAGCGTGAAGTAGTGGTAGAAGGTCGCCACGCCGTAGACCCGGCTGGGGGGCAGCTTCAGGGCGTGCGCGACGTAAAGTAGCAGGTCGTCCTCCAGATAGCCGAAAAGTTCCTGGGCCTTGTGCAAAACCTCAATCAGCGCGTCGGCCCGGTACTGGTGCCGCTTGAGGTGTGTGTCGAGGATCTTGAAGCGCTTGTCCCCGCTGGCGTGCTGCAAGATTGACTGCAGCCGTCGTCCTTTGGCCTGTTGCCTCGCTGCCATCATGGCATTCCTATGTTTTCGGGCGGCGCGAACGCCGGTGGGTTCACCCGATCAGCCGCACCGGCACGCTCGGTCGTCGCCCAGCTCCAGCCGACGCGAAACGACTCCGACATCACCATGTAGACACTGCGCGCCCGCGTTTCACCGCACTCCGTGATTTCCGTATACAGCTCGATGAATTCTGATTCATTCATACTTTCATCGTCGACCCGGTCCTCATCGACCTTGAGCTTCGCAGTCGTTCAATTTGATGACCGGCTTGAAACTGCCGCAGCGGGACCAATGACCGCCATTCCTCCGTTGTCCGATGCTGGACAACAGTTGTCCGGTCAAAGAATGTTTTGGCGCTCGTTTCAGCCTGACTCTAGGCTGCCGCCGATGCTTTCCGACACGCAACGCACTCGCCGCACCTACGTGCACGAGCTGTGGCGCGCGGGCACGGCCGGCATTCTGGAAACCGCCGGCAGCACGTTTTTGCTGGCGATCGCCGTCAAGCATTTTGCCGCCGGCGGGTTCGCCAAAGCCGTGGTGGCGGCCGCCGGCAGCCTCGGCCTGCTCCTCTCCCCACTCGTCGTGTCGTGGGTCACCCGCCGGCGCTGGCCCACCGCCCTCGCCGCCTCACGCATCTTTGCCGCCGGCGCCGTCAGCTTCCTCCTGGCCTCCTTTCTCCCCGGCCTTGCCGCTTACGTGGTGTTTTCGGTGATCGGAATGACCGCATCGGCTTCCATCATCCCCCTCCTGACCCACATGTATCAGGAGAACTATCCGACCGCGCAGCGCGGGCGCCTGTTTTCGCATACCGTGATGATCCGGATTGCCGCTGCGGCGGCGTTCAGCAAGCTGGCGGGCGATCTCCTGGATGGACACGAGGATCGATTTCGGTGGCTCCTGCTGATCTTTGCCGGAGCGCTTGGATTCGCCAGCTGGTGCCTTTCCCGTTGTCCGACCACGCCCATTCCCGACGACGGCGGTGCGCACCCGTTGCGCGCGCTCCGTTTCATTCGCGAGGACGCCCTATTTCGGCGCACGCTGATTTGCTGGATGCTGATGGGATTTGCCAATTTGATGATGCTGCCCCTGCGGGTGGAGTATCTGGCCAACCCGAAATACGGCCAGGCCGTGTCCATTGGAACGATCGCCCTGCTGACCGGCGTCATCCCGAACCTCGCGCGCCTCGTGCTCAGCCCAGTCTGGGGTTACCTGTTCGATCGCATGAACTTTTTCGCCCTGCGCATCACGTTGAACGCAGGGTTCGCCATTGGCATCGTCACCTTCTTCACCAGCAACACGCTCACGGGCCTGATCATCGGCGCCATTGTCTTCGGCATCTCCAATGCCGGCGGCGACGTTGCCTGGAGCTTGTGGGTGACGAAGTTCGCTCCGGCCGGCCGGGTGGCGGAATACATGGCCGTCCACACCTTTCTGACGGGTGTGCGGGGCGTGGCGGCACCGGCGGTTGCTTTCTATGCCGTCGCGCATTTCGCCCCGATGACCCTGGCGGCAGTCAGCGGCGGATTGATTCTCGCCGCCAGCGCGCTGCTCATTCCCGAGTTGAAACAGGCGCGTGGACGTGGAGGGGCGGTGCTGGTGGAGGAAGTGTCGGAGTAGCCCGCAGACAACTTCGGGCCTGTCACCGGTTTGCCAGCAGCACCACGGCACCCACGGCCAGCAAGGCCAGCAGGACGGCGATCAGAATCTTGACCCAGCTCTTTGGATACTCGCCAGCGATGGTGCCGGTGTAGCCGTTGATGACCACCTGAAACGTCTTTCGGCCGTATTGGTAGGTAAGAATCCAGAGGGGGACGAGGATGTGCTTGAAGGTCTGGCCGGAGTAGTCGGGCGACACCTGCAGATTGCGATGCGTGTCGCCGGGGACCTGTGCGGCACACAGCTGCCGGACCTGTTGGTTCATCGCTTCGCGCGCGTGGTTGGCGGCGGCGACCAAGTCGATCTGATAACGCTCGACCACCCAGCCGGATAAAAAGCCCGGCTTGTACGGCACCAGTTCCCGCGTCGGAAAGGGCTCCACGCCACGCAACAGGCCCGGGCGAACCCCTCGCGAGGCAGGCACGAGTTCGTCATCAAAAAAGTGATCGAGACTGCCCGCACTGGGATACCATCGAACCTTGCGCACCTGCCGCGTCTGCCGTTTTCCCTGCGCATCGGTGTACGATTCGGTGTCCCAGTAATAGTCGCCGCTTTCCGCCGTCCACTCCGCATGCACCTGCGCATCGAAGGTCCAGTATGGAATATAAAGACCGTGGACCTGATCGGTCATGGCCTTCTGTTTGAGCCGGTTTGGCGCCCAAAACCTGCCGCCATACCAAATTCGAATCGCTTCGCGCACCTTGGTCTCGGCCACTTGCATGGGCAGGAGGCTCTCCGGCGAGAAGGCTTCCTTGATTTCCTGGTAGGGCACGAGGCTGGACGATCCACAAAAGTCACAGCGCTGGCCCACGCGGGTGGGATCGAAAACGGAGATCGCCTGGCAGCTCTGGCAACGCACGGACGTCTTCTCTGCCTGCCATCCGCGTTTGTCGTCCGGAATGCTGCGCAAGGCGGCGACCAGGTCGTGTTCGCGGATAATCTCCTCGCCCGTCGAGGTCAGTTCGACCTGAGCGGGCGAGGTGGTGTTGCAATAGGGACAGACCAGCGCCTGCTGGGCTGGGGTCCACTGGGCTTCCCCGCCGCAGGCGGGGCACGCGAATTTCTGTCGAGCCTTGGCCTCGCTCATGCGTTCAGTGGTGTCGCCGAAACAAGCCCGAGCGAATCAGGCGAAACGCGGCGACATTCTGGCGCCCACGATCATGACTTCAGGAAATCGTCCAGCGCCTGCCGGGTGATCCGCCAGGCCGTGCCGATTTTCTTTCCTTTGAGCGAGCCGTCTCCGAGCGCCGCCATGACGTCCGCTTCACCCACGCCAAGCGCACGCGCGGCGTCAGCCGGGCTCATCAATTCCGGCAGGCCCGTCGCCGCGGCTCCTCCCGCGCTGCCGCCTGGGAGCGGAGGCGGAGCCCCTCCGGCCGGAGGGGTCCCCTGCGCGCCCGCCATGGCGGCCATCATCTGCTGCCCCATGGCCAGCCCCGCACCCATCTGCGCCGCGGCACCCGCCATGCCACCGCCATCGCCTCCCTTGGTCATGGACTCGGCCATCTGGAACTTCACGTAGTCGTTCAGATTTCCGATCGCGGCCATGCTGGACCGCTTGTCGATCGCCGACTCCACCTCTGGCGGCACGGAAACGTTTTCGACAATAAAGCTGCCGATCTCGATCCCGTAATTGCTGATGACCTGCGGATTGACCAGCGGCAACAGCGCATCACCAAGCTCCGAGTATCGCGACGCCACATCCAGCACCGGCACGTTGGCCGAGGCCAGGGCGTCGGTGAACACGCTGACGATGCGCGACCGCATCGCGTCGGAAAATTCGTCCAGTCGAAACTGATGATCCGTGCCGGCAACTTCCTTCAGGAAGGTCTTCACGTCGACCACCTTGAAGTCGTAGGTGCCAAAGGCACGCACGCGAACGATCCCAAAATCCTTGTCCCGCATCATAATGGGGTTGCTTGTGCCCCATTTGTTGCCCGTAAACAGGCGGGTATTGACGAAGTAGATGTCCGCTTTGAAAGGCGACTCAAAGCCGTATTTCCAGCCCTTGAGCGTGGACAGAATCGGGATGTTATCGGTGTTGAGCGTGTGTTTACCTGGACCAAACGTATCGCCAAACTGGCCAAGGTAGATGAACTGGCACGTCTGCGACTCGCGAACAATCAGTTGCGCCCCGCGCTTGATCTCCTTGTCTTCGTCCGGATAACGCCACGATATCGTGTCCCGGGAATCGTCCTCCCACTGGATGATCTCCAGAAACTGCGTCTTCAGATAATCCATCAAGCCCATAATTTGCCTTTCGTTTTGCCGGGCATCATCCCCTGAACCATGCGCTTGAAAAGGAGAATTTCCGGCCCGGATTGGAAACCGGTCCATTTCGAAGTTGTTGGTGAAAGTCCGCGAGACGCTCAGACCGCAACCTCGGAAGCGCGCGCGCCGGCGCTCCCACAGGGGCCGAAGTTAGTCAGCGACTTGACCAACAACTTCGAGATGCACGGATCGGAAACTGGACTCGTTCTACGCCCCGTTTTCCAACGCGGCGAGCACCTCCGGATCCCGGACATCCACCCACCGACCTTCGATCTGCATGCCCGCAATTCGTTGCCCGGCGGCGACCAACGCGTTGATGGCGTCAGTCAGTTCGTATTCGCCCCGAGGCGATTTTTCCAGCCGGGCAGTGAACTCGTAGACCACCGGTTTGAAGATGTAGATCCCGGCGTTATACCAGGCGATCTGCCCGGGCTTCAGCCACCCGGTCCGGCGCAACTCCTCGAGCTGTTCCGCGGACGGTTTCTCGACCAGCTTCCGCAAGCAAAACCGGTCATCAAAGAAATTGATCCCGCCCTTGGTGACATCCTCGCTGCCGGTCACGGTCAGCAGACCGCTGAACGGCCCCTCGCCGAATCGCTTCAGCATTTGCTGGTAGGTCTCCGGCTTGACCAAAATATCGCCATAGGTCAGCAAAAACGTGTCGCTGCCGACAAACGCCTTCGCCAATTCAGGAGCCTTGCCCGTGCCGTCCTGCACCACTTGGCGCCCGTAAGCGATGCGGATTCCCCACTTGGAACCGTCTCCGAAGTAACTCTCGATCACGTCGGCGCGATAACCCGTGACGATGAACACCTCACGGATGCCGGCGGCGATCAGGCCGGTCACGATGTGTTCAAGAATGGGTTTGCCCTGGACCCGGAGCATGGGTTTGGGCAGCTCATTCGTGAGGTCCCGCATGCGGGTCCCCTTGCCGGCGGCGAGGATGACAGCTTTCATGTCCGTCTTGATGACGGTTTTTCCGGGCAAGACTCAAGTTCATTTGCGATTTCAAAAGGGCGTTCCGCGATCGGGCCGCGGGTTTAGGCCCCTCGAAGACGGAGAGACGGGAGCGAAGGGAAGCCCGCACTCGCCAATCCACCAACTCTCTAACTCGATGACTCACTGACTTTTCATCGGTGTTGGACGTTGAATCCATCCGGGACCTCCTGCTAGGGTGCCGCCCATGGGTCGTCAATGGTTGCATGCAAAACGGGCCGTCGCCTCGCTCAAAAAAGGCCGGGCGAACGCCAAACTCGTCCGGGAAATCATGGTTGCCGCCAAGATGGGCGGCGCGGATCCTGACCTGAACGCACGTCTCGCCGCCGCCGTGGAAAAGGCGCGGAAGGAAAGCGTGTCACGCGATGTCATCGAGCGGGCCATCAAGAAAGGGGCCGGCATCGGCGACGAGAAGCTGGTTCTGGAACACACCGTGTTCGAGGGCTACGCGCCCCACAAGGTGCCGGTCATCGTCGAAATCATGACCGACAACGTCAATCGCACGGCACCGGAAGTCCGCCTAATCTTCCGCCGTGGCCAGCTTGGGACGTCGGGCAGCAACAAGTTTCTGTTTGATCCCGTCGGCCTCGTGGAAGCGCATCATCCCGATGCGGCGATTGATCGCGAGACCGTAGCCATCGAGGCCGGCGCCAATGAAGTCGAACCGCTCACGTCCGAGCAGAATGACGACATTCCGGAAGGTGTGACTGGCGCGAGATTCATCGTCGATCGAACCGCGATTCACACCGTGTCGAAATGGCTGGCGCAAAACGGCTGGACGATTGTGACCAGCGAGCCCGGCTACATCCCGAAGAATTATCCCGAGCTGACCGACGATCAGCGGGCGGAAGTTGGAGAGTTTCTCCAGGAGCTCGACGACCACGACGACGTCAGCCGGGTCTGGGCGGCGGTGAAATAGCCTGGGGCCAGATTTCGATTGCGCCCGGCGTTGTTTCCGGTGAAATCGGGTGCAAACACAGTGACCGCGACGACCTATGAGTTCCCAAGTTCCAGGCGACCTGAAATACGCAAAGTCTCACGAGTGGATCCGAGTGGCCGATGATACCGGCACAGTCGGCATCACCGATCACGCCCAGCACGAGCTGACCGACGTCGTTTTCGTCGAACTGCCGGCCGTCGGGCGAAAGGTCAAAGCGGGCGAGGCGTGCGCCGTCGTTGAGTCGGTGAAAACCGCCAGCGACATTTATTCCCCCGCGAGCGGCGAGGTCGTGGAAATCAACCCGGAGGTGACCAACAACCCGGCCTTGGTTAACACCGCCCCCTACGCGGCGGGTTGGTTCTTCAAGATCAAGCTTTCCACTCCGACAGAGCTTGGCGCCCTGTTGGCCCCGGCGGATTACGCCAAGCAGATCGGACAATAAACCATCGGACAATCGTCTGGCCCGAGAAGTCAGGCCGGAGAACGGCGCGTTTCGGGCTCGCCCATCCTGCCGGACGACCTCAGACGACGACCCGAGGCGTCCATTACACCCCGCACTCGGCTCCTTGGGAGTTCCATCTTTACATCCCTTTTCGGGCTGTGTAACGCTGCGGGCGCTATGACGAAGAAATGGATTGGGCTCGGTCTCCTGACCGCGTTGGTCACCGGATTGGTCGGTTGCGCCACGACGGTCACGAACATCACTTCGACCGCCCAGCCGCGGAATGCGAACAACCAGTATCTGATCGAATTTCAGTGGGATACCACCGAGCAGGCGGTCATCAACGAAAGCATTCAGCCGTATGTGGTCACCGGCTTCGACACCTACGAAATGCGCCCGGTCATGCGCATGACCAATCGCTGGGAAGCCTACGTGCCGGTGGCGGCCGACAAAAACGTCCTAGTCTACAGTTTCAAGGTGGAATACGAAACCCGCGCCTTCGGCGGCGTCCAGAAACGAGCTCGCAACTCGGAAGAGTACAAGCTCTATATCAAGTAACGCTGGTAAACTCGCGGCGCGGTCCGTCCGCCCAGCAACGCCCGCCCCTTGCGCGGTTGTCGTTCAACCAGTCCTCGACGGGTCCGGCCGTCCTGCCAGCGGCAGTTTAACCCGGACGCACGTCCGGACACCCGGTTCCGACTCGATCCAAATCTCGCCTCCGTGGGCTTTCACGATCCATTGGGAGATGCTCAGTCCAAGGCCGCAGCCCTCGATCGCACTGCTCCGGGATGGATCGCCGCGGTAGAAACGTTCGAAGACGCGGGGGAGCTTTTCGGGCGCGATGCCGGCACCGGTATTGGCCAGGGTCAGTTCGGCAAACTCACCCTGCCGCCCCAGGCCAAGCTCAATCCGTCCTTCGGGCTGGGTATATTTGATCGCGTTGTCGGTCAGGCTTAGCAGCAGCTGTTTGAGGCGATGTCGATCGCCGTGGACGATGGCTTCATCACACGCCGTCAGTTGAACCGCGATGCGGGCGGGACGCGCGAGCAACTGGGCGTCGGCGAAGCTGTCGCGCACGAGTTCATCGAATCGGACAGGCGCGCGCGTGAGCGTCAGCTGGCCCGCATCGGCTTTCGCGAGCAGCGTCAGCGAGTCCACGATCTTGGTCAGGCGGGCGATCTCATCCAGCTGGTCGGCGAAGATTTCGCGTTGCGGATCGGGCGTGGCAGGGTCCTGCAGGGCGGTCTCAATCTCGGCCCGAAGGATGGTCAGCGGAGTTTTCAGCTCGTGCGATGCGTGTAAAGTGAACTCCCGTGCCTGGGTGAAGGAATTGTCGAGCCGGGCCATCATGGAATTGACGACTTCGGTCAGCTGATCGAGTTCGTCGCCGTTGCGGGTGCGAGCCAGGCGGGTGCCGAGGGTGCTGGCATGAACACGATTGACCGCTTCAATCAGAGCGCTCAGAGGCTGGAGAGCGCGCCGCATCAGGAACCAGCCTCCCACCAGGGCCAAGACCACGGCGGGCAATCCGCCAAACAAAACAATCTCCCCGAATTCCTCGAGCGGCGTGTGACCCTCGACCGCGAGCGCCCGGGTCAGGCCCGGATGAGCGACCACCATTTCGTAATACGCCCAGCCCGCAACGAGCAGCAGCCCGGCCAGCAGAAGACCGGCATACCAAAGCACCAGACGATTGCGAATGGTCATCCCGGTTCCTTCAACACGTAACCGACGCCCCGCACCGTATGCAGCAGCTTCGGTTCAAAGTCCGCATCGATCTTCTCCCGCAGACGCATGACATAAACGTCCACCAGATTGGTCCCGGGATCGAAATCGTAGTCCCACACCTGTTCGACGATGGCCATGCGCCCGCGAATGCGCCCCGGGGAGCGCATGAGAAACTCCAGCAACAGATACTCGCGCGGCGCCAGCTCGATCGTTTTGCCGCCCCGTTCCACGTGGCGCGTCACCGTGTCGAGCGTCAAATCAGCCACGCGCAGGCGAACGGCCCGACTGTCGCCCGTTCGCCGGCCCAGCGCGCGCACCCGGGCGACCAGCTCCTCCAGCGCAAAGGGCTTCGCCACGTAATCGTCGGCCCCCGCGTTGAGGCCCTCGACCTTCTCGCCGATCTCGCCGCGCGCCGTCAGCAGCAGCACCGGCGTCAAAACATTCCGCTCCCGCATCAGCCGCACCACGCTCAGGCCGTCGCGGCCCGGCAACATCACATCGAGCACGACCACATCGAAGGACGTTTCCGCCGTGGCCACCAGCGCCTGCGCCCCATCGTGCAGCACATCCACCGCATGGCCTTCGGCCTGAAGCGCCTTCCGAATGAATGAGGCAGTCTTTTTTTCGTCCTCAACGACGAGCACGCGCATGGCCGGCAACGTAGCGAACACAATTGAAGGTGGCAACGGGGGAGACAACCAGACGACCAACCAGGCCGACGTCCAGCAGGGTTTCAAGAGCCTTCATGGCTCCATCCTTGAGCACGCCCATGACCAGCTCATAAACGGCTCATGACAGTTCCGTCATGGCCGATGAACAAATTATGACGCTCCGCGTGTCTGGGGGCGCCAGGCCGTCGCGCCAGCGTCGTGGAGTGCGGGGCGCAGCACCGCTTTGGTCGGAGCACGCAAGCGCTGGCGCGGCGCTCAAGATTAAGCCCGGCCCGACCAGACCCGGTGCATTGCGTCTGCACTCGTGCGGAACGTCAGCCCTGCCTTCACCCACTTTTGATCACACCCCGCCATCCCTCACCGTTTCGAGTCTCCTTTGAGCAAACGTTGCGGCAGATTCTCCAGGTCCGCCGACCGCTCGGCCGGCCGGATGATCCACAGTCGATCGAAAACCTTGTCCTTCCACGGCTCGGGCGCGGGCCGAACGCCCAGGGCTGCTGCCAGCTCCGCAATCTCGTGGTGCGTCCAACAGATGACGACAGACTTGCCCCGGTAGGCGGGATTGGTCAGCACATCGCGCGCGAGCCGAGACCCGAGCTCGCTCGGATAGGGGGTCAGAACCGGCAGCGCCAAGTCCCGGGCCAACGGCGTCACGGTCTCGCTCGTGCGGGCGCCGTGTCCGTGTTTGGTGACGCGCGTGGCATAAATCGCGGCGATGGGCGCGTTCGTCGCCAAGACCGTCCCCTTTCCGAGCAGCTTGACCAGCGCCTCAGCCCGCTCCCTCCCGCGCGTTGAAAGGTGCAGGGCCGCTTCGTCGTCAGGTTTCTCCGCGTGTCGAAAAAGAAAAACCTGCGCCGGCTGAGCGGCCGCGGTGATCGCGGTGATCAGACCGAGCACGTAGAAAACCAGGACCCTCACAGTTTCTCGGTGGTGGACGGACCGTTCGCAACCCCCAGTTCCTTGCGCAATCCCTCAAAGCGATGCTGGATTTTGCGGCGAAAGGACGCGGCGCGGCTGAGATACGACGCGGCCGTCGAAGGATCCGATGCTTCCAGTGTCCGCCGCACTTTCGCCGCGACCTCGCGCAGACGTTTGATCCACGGCTCGGTTTGCAGGGTGTTCGTCAACAACTGCGATTCCCTCAGGCGAAAACGCTCCCGGAACTCCGGCACTTCCAGGACCGCCTTGGCCACCAGGCCCGACATCTCCGGGGTGGCCGCGATGCCCTTCCGTTGAAACGTCTGGTCCAACCCCTGCGGCAGGAAAACCATCCGATCGGCGGCGAGGTCGTGGAAGATTCGAAAGTTGTTTCGACCCAGTGAATAGCCGTCCCAATGTTCCACCATCACCTCCACCGCCATGAAGGAAAGAAACCGCTCCACGTCGAGGGTTTTCTCCAGCGCGACGCGACGCGCAGCCAGGTTCGACATTCGAGCCGCCGCGGCGAGATCGGCCAGGCGGGTTTGCTCCTTCGGCGCATCCCCCGAGTTCGCGCGCAGGCGTTGGTTCACGTCCTGTTGCGAATGCCCATCATAGACGTTTCCATCCGTGCGAAGGAAATGGCGTTTGAGAAACTGTTTGTTGACCCCTTCGACCAGCACATACAGGCCGAGCCGCCGGTCGTTGAGCGCCACGACGGCGTGGCCCGCGCGCGGCGCCGGCACGCCCGACGCCTCGAACATCTCACGACACAGCTTCTCGGAGAGATAACTGGCATCCTGCACCGAGTTGTTCAGGTGCAGTTTCTTGAGGCCATGAAACGTTTGCCCGGACGCCAGGCGATCAAAGTTGACGGTGAACGCCGGCCGATCGTCCAGCGTCCGGAAACTTCCCGGCCCACCTTTCAGGCGAATCGAAACATTGGTGTAGCGTCGCGCCCCCTCGATGACGGCTCCGACCACATACTGGCGGGGACTCTTGCGCAGGCGATCCATCGCCTCGCCGGAGAGTTCGAGGCGCACGCGGGGAATCTCACCCTGCTCAAACAAATCAACGGCCGGTACCGGCTTCCCGGTCGGGTTGGCGGCCGGCGTCTCGGCCGAAGCCAGCCCGGCAAGGACGAACAGAAGCACCAGTGCCAGGGGCAGGCGCCCCGCGATTGAAAGTTGAACATGCATCAGTGTAGCCACGGAAAATCAGCCCATGCTCGTTCGCAATTTCTCCGGCACCAGACCGCGCCCGGCCCGTGGGCAGGGCGGCAGCCAGCCGACCAACCGCGCGCCGGCTTGCCGTCCGTCACCGCCGCAAGTGTGCCTCGAGAAACCACAGGCTCTTGTCCAGGTCCTGGGACAGTCCGGTCAGCAAATCGGCCGTGTCCGCATCGCCGGCTTCATCCGTGTCCTCGATGGCCTGCCGAACGGCATTCCCAACTTGGGCGAACCGATCGACCAAGGCGGTCACATAGGCCAGGTCGCCCGCCGCCTCCGTAGGAAAGTCCTTCAACCTGCTACCCGCCGCCGCTTGCCGAATCGTTCCCCGAGCCACGCCACCCAGCGCAGTGATGCGTTCAGCGAGCGGGTCGATGTGTTGCTCCACGCTTTCGGCGAGATCATCGAACAGTTTGTGCAGCGGATAGAAATAAGGGCCGCGCACGTTCCAGTGCGCCTGTTTGGTCTGCGAGTAAAGGTCCGAGAGATCCGCCAGGACTTGGTTGAGAATGGTGACGACCTGCTGACGAGCCTTCCTGGGCAGTCCGTTTCGAGTATCGAAGATGGTCTTCATGCGCGCAAACATGATGAACGACCCGCTCACGCACAAACTTTTTGTCAAACCAACATCACCACCGGTGCACCTCGAAGTTGTTGGTGATCGTTCCGGCTTCGGACCGCGGATCCCGCTCGGCGGGGTCCGTTGCAGGTCGACCCGACGGCGCATGTTCGAATCCTCGGACCGCAACTCCGACTCGAGCCGCTGCGGGCTTGGAAGCCCGCGCTCCGGACCAACAACTTCACGATGCACGGGGCGCCATCAGGCATGCCCCGGACTCGAGCTTCAATTCGAGGTCAAAAACTTCAATAGCTCGATCTGCTCCCGTTCGGACAGAGCCTCGAGCAGCCCCTCCGGCATCAGCGATTTATCGCTGGTCACCCGGCTCGCCACGTCTTGTTTGGCCACCACCGATTCACCGGCCACGGTTCGGAGGGTCAACGCGCTCGCCGTTTCAGCCGTGATCAAGCCCGAAATCACATCGCCTTGTTTCGTCTCGACGGTGGTCATTTGAAAGTCCGTCCCGATGACGGCGTTGGGATCGATCACGTTTTCGAGGAAGTAGCGTGCGCCGTTCCGGCCGGCCCCGGTCAGGTCAGGTCCCAGCAGCGTGCCTTCGTCCTTCAGCCGGTGGCACGTGGCACAGAGCTTCTGGAAATGCTTTTGTCCTTCACCGCCCGAAAACGCCCAAAGCGGCGCTTCATTGAAGGTTTTTTCCAGGCGACTCATCAACGTCAATTTCTCCGCCGGCGTCTGTTGCAGACGTCCCCACACCGCCTGGACTCGTCGATCGACCTCCGCGTTGCGCAGCTGGCTCAATTGCCGGACTTGAAACGAGGTGAGCTGATCCCGTTTGATCGTACCGGCGGCAACGGCATCGAGCAGCGCGAGAGCAAACGACGGCCGGCTGGTCAGGGCGTTGAGCGCTGCGGCGCGTTCGGCCGTGGGCAGCTGGCTGAAGACGGCGAGGAGCGATGCCGACACCTCCGGACGATCGAACCGGGCGAGGAGCGGAAGCACTGCCGCGCGAAATCTTGACTCGGGCAGAACCGCCAGAAACGCCGGTAAGGACGCCGGATCTTGAGCCCGGGCGAGAACGCTGAAGGCATGTTGGCGCGAGCCGACGTCCGCCTTGGGATCGGCCAGGGTTTCCCGCAGACGTGGGAACATGGAGGTATCCCCCAACACCGCTGCGACCCGTTCGGCCAGTCGGGACACGCGCGGATCCCGGTTGGCGTAGAGAGTCGGAGCGACCTCCTTCCACGCCGCGGGCATGGGCACGTTGGCGCGTGAACGCAGCGCGAGCTCCAGGCCCGCCAACCTTCGATAAACGTAGTTGCCCGTCATGTTGCTCAAGCGCGTCACCGCAAAGTTCAGGGCGTCGCCCTCCAGCGTGGCGGCATACCAATGAATGAAGTCGGCCAGCTGCGGCAGGCGCGTCTCGCGCGCCAGCCGGAAGGCACGCTCCAAGGTTTCGATGGCCGGAGGGCGGCCCGCTTCGCCGGTCATCAACGGCGCCAAGGCGTACCAAGTCATCAACGGCAGATTGCGATCCTCACGATCTTCACCGTGGGACGCCAGCATCTCGACCAACGACCAGGCAGTCGCGCGCGGCATCCGCTGCGCCACCGAAGCCAACGCCAGCCGGACCACGGGCGATCGATCCGTGTCCGCCAATTCGATGAAACGTTTCTGCACTGCAGCCGGCACCGCCCGTCGTTCCGCCCGCAATTGAATCGCCCAGGCGCGCACATATTCGTCCGGATCCGACAACGCGCGTCGAAAGGCGTCGTCGTCGAACTCGCCGATCGTGTGCAGGGTCCAAAGGCCTCGCAACCGTTCGCCCGCGGTGACACCTTCCCGCGCCAACTGGCGCACACCGCGCAACGCGGCCCGCGACAAGCCGCGCCCGCCCGCCGTGCCGGTCAGCTTCGCTGCCGCGCGTTCGTGCAACAGGCGCCGCGCCGTCCGTGCATGCCACTCGTTCTTGCGCATCAGCAACTCCACCAGCTGTTCATCGCTCATCGCCGCCAGGTTCACCTTGCGCGGCTGATAAGTCGGGTCGTACTGCATTCGATAGAGCCGCCCATTTGTCCGATCCCAGCGTTCGGTGTTGGGGTTGTGACAATGCTGGCGATCGGACCAGTCGATCATGTAGACCGCACCGTCCGGACCCGCCTGCAAATCCACCGCGACATATCCCGGGTCGGAACAAAAGAACACGTCCTGGCCGGCGTGCACGGTGTCAAAACCGGAGCCAAGCCGACGGTTGACCTGCTGGTTGATCTGGTGCCCGTGCAGGTTGTGGGTGAAGAGGTGCCCACGAAATTCATCAGGCCAGTTGTCGCCGAGATAGATCATCGTGCCCACATGCGAATGCCCGCCATAGATGGCGTCGCTTCCCGGAGGCCCCGCGCCCCCCGCCCCGTGGTCATACCGCGCCGAGGCGAGCATGAAGTTTCGGTACTCCGGGTAGTCCGAAGGCGGATTGGCCACGATGAACGGTGCGTAGTTGGCATTCGCCTGGTTCCAGTAGTGCGCCCCCTGAATGACATGGGTGGTCAGCCCACGCCCCCAATAGCTCCGGCAATGCGTCATGAAGATCTGCCCGCGCTCGTCGTAATCCAACCCCCATTGATTGCTCCCGCCATCCGCGAAGACCTCGAACTCGTGCCGGACCGGGTGATACCTCCAGACGCCGGCCCGCAGTTCCACCCGGTTGGTTTCGGGCGCGCCCGGCCGGCCGATGCGCGCATAGTTGAACACGCCCTGGTTTCCATACAGCCAGCCATCCGGTCCCCAAAGGAAACTGTTCAAACACTCGTGCGTGTCCTGAAATCCGAACCCATCGAGCAACACCTGTGGCGGGCCATCCGGAACATCGTCGTGGTTCCGGTCAGGTATGAACAACAGCTCCGGAGCAGCGCCCACCCAAACGCCGCCATACCCCACCTCGAGGCCGCTGACCAGATTCAACCCGCTGGCAAATTCCTTCCGCGTCTCGAACCGGCCGTCGCCATCGCCATCTTCGAAGATGACAATCTTGTCGAGACCCTCACCGGCCGGACGCTTGGTCGGATAGCTGTAGGCCTCGGCGACCCAGATGCGCCCGCGTTCGTCGAAGGCGAAGGCCACCGGCTGATGCAACTCTGGCTCCGCCGCGATCAGCTCGACGCGAAAGCCTTTCGGCACATGCATCCGCGCCAGGGTTTGTCGGGCCGGCGTTTCCGCCGCACCGGACACCGGATTCGGCTTCAACGTTTGCAGCACCGGGCTGGATTTGAGCCGCTCCACGTTCGGCAGCGGTTCCTCGCCACGGGCAGGTCCGGCCAGGGCAGCAAGGAGGCCCAAACCCGGCAACAGTCTGCGGATGCCGCCAAGGGGCAGTCGGTGGATGGATTGCATGGCCTCGAAGTATCGAACCTCGGCCAGGATGTCAAAACTCCAAGACGCTCCGCGAAACTCGAGGCCGCTCGGAGCTCCGCCAGGGCGTCGAGTGCGCCAGTCCTCTGGCGCCCTGACCGCACGCGTCTGCACTTTGCTTCCGACTGGGGCCTTGCCATCCTTTGCTGCATGTGGATTTACCGCCTTTGGTTACTGTTGGTCGTGGCGAACGGCCTGACATCCTCCGCACGGGCTGCAGGTGGAGAATCGATTCCCCGAACGACAATGCCGGAGCGCGTTTCCGGTCTGCTGCAAGAGGCGTTGAAATCGGCCCCGACTCCCGTTCCGACTCCGGCGGGGTGGGAGCAGTATGCGCGCACCTGTCAGGAGCGGCTGTCCCAGCTGGCCAAGGTTCCGTGGGTGGACCTTTCCAAATTTCAGCGGGTCGAGTTTGTGCGAGCCGGCCAATCGGAGCGGGCCGGAGGCAGGGTCAAAGCCGGATGGAAATGGGATCGAGATGCGGACGAGTTGGTTTGGCTGAACAGCTTTGGGGCGGAATACGGCGAGCGCCGGGTGGGAACCACCCTGCTGCGGACCAATCGTCTGGCCGAGGAGTTGCCGCGCGTCTTTGCGGACCTGGAACGGATTCACCGGAACGAGCAACCGCAATACTATTTGCGGGAAGCGTTGCCTCAGTCCGGTCGGGAGTTCTTTATCTTGGCGTGGGGCGCAGCCTGGGACGGCCTGACCAACGAGACCATCCGGTTGCTGCACACGGCCTGGCTGACGAACGATCTGGCGGACGGCGTCGACCAGATCCTCCTCGGCGAAGCACGCCGGATGTTCAACTCGGGCCTGGATGCCTTGAAGAAAGGCGCACCCCGGTCGCGAGTCCTCGCCGCCTGGGACGAACTGCTCGCGCATTTCCGCGGTCGCGTCACTCCGGAGTTGGTGGACGTGATTGCCACCCTGCATCAGCAGGTGGCGGATTTCCCGCGGCTGGCCGCCACGACGGTGGAGGACCCCGGCACGTTGCCGCCCACCGCGCGGGCGCGCTATTACATCGAGCGGTTTCCCGACATGGTCGTCAGCTCTCGTCCCGGCCAGTCCGGAAACAACTACGAAGCCCTCGTGCGGGCCATGGGCACCAACGCCATTCCTGCGTTGCTGGAGGCGTTGACCAACCGATGGGTGGTCCGAACGACCGTCGAGCGCAGCAACCTCAGTGAGGCCCCGCTCGACCGCGTCGACGTGTATGTCCGCATTCTGCGCGTGCAAGATCTCGCCCTCGCTTCCCTGGAGGCCATGACCCGGACGCGGTTTCATCAGGCGCCTCCAGCCGAGCCCGCGTTCTCCGGACAGCCGGCCGACGTGCGCGCCCGGATCGCGGCCGAAGTGGCGGCGTGGTGGCAGACCTACACGAACCAGGGCCCGGTGACGGCACGTCTGGCCAGGCTGACAGATCTGCCATTGTTCGAGCGGATCCCGGAACTTCTGCGCCTGGAACGTCTCGATTCCAACGCGGTCCAGGTCGTCCCGCTGCTGAAGACGTGGGCGCAAAAATCGACGGGAGCCGAGCTGGGCCCGCTCTTTGACGCGCTGGTGAAGCGGGGAGATTTGTCGCTGCTGCCGGCCATCCGCGCGTCCTGGAATGAACGATTCCCACGCCACCTCGAGTTTCTGCCGGCGCACGGAACGGCGGAGGATTTCCGACAGGTTCGCGAACGTGCGGTGGCCGCGTTGCGATCGGAATCGCCCGACGAACGCGGCCACGCCCAGCACACCCTGGGCGCACTGTTTGGCTTGGACTTCCGTCGAACGCAGCCGATCACCAACCGGCTGGCGGTGCCGTTGCTCGTCGATCTGCTGGAGGTGCGCGAAGAATCCAGCACACGTTGGGTCGGCAACCAGTCCGTCCGCTGCAGCCTCGCGGATTTGGCCATGACCAGCCTGGAGGCGATCGTCAGTCATCCGACCAACTATTCGCCGACCAACACCCTCCCGGCCCGGCTCGAGGCCATCGATCGATGGCTGTCCTGGTGGAACAGCGACGGCGAAAAAAATTTCTGGGCACAACATCCGGAGGTGCGTCCGGTTTTTGGCGAGGACTGGGGACGGGAGGTCGATCCGGGCCGGGACATCCCGCCCGGCTTGGTTTCCGTCGCTGGACCTGACCCCGCGTGGTCCGTGCGGTATCGCATCGCCCACGACGATCTGCAGCGGCTGTGGTTGGAGAAGGCGATCGTTGCCCGGCGGGCCCATGGCCGGTGGCATTTCCGTTTTGCCAACGACAAGGCCGCGCGTCAGTGGTTTCTTTCAGCCCGAGCCTCGGACCGGCCGGCGGCGGGGAACACAGCCGTGGAGAAGATCGAAACCACGGCGATGCACGGCCTGGGTGTCGCGGCGAACGGCCAGGCCTGGATGGGGGCAGCCGGGGATTTTCCGGGAGAGGCCGAGCTGAAACAACGGGTGGAAGCGGCTGCCCATGCCCCATCCAACCGCCCAGCAGTGATCACGGGAGCGCGGTTGCTACGAGTGGATGGGCTGAATCGGATCTGGATCAGTCCGCTGGCCAGCCCAGGGACGCTCCTGGGTTATGATTCGGAGCGACGCGATTGGGTGAAACATGAGGCACGCGGACTGCCCGCCGGGCTTCGGACCAGTACCGAGGCGGGGTTTCTACCGGGCAACTGGCAAAGTCGTGCCGGGCGGCTCTACTTCTGCGACGGCGAAGGAGTGCATGTATTCCGCGACGGAAAATGGGAATACCAGGCCATGGTGCAAACCGGGCTGCCTGCAAATACGGCCGCAGCGCTGGCACGCACGCCCCGGGGCTTTGCCGAGGACGCAGACGGTCGCGTCTATTGCTGGATCCGATCCACACCGGCCGGAGGCGGGCCCATCGCTCCGTGGGGTTGCTGGTTCCATGATGGCCAGGGATGGACCAACGATTTGCGGGTACCCTTCATCGTTGATCTCGTGGCGCGCCCGGGCGGCGAGTATTGGGCGATCGGAACCAACGATGCCTTTTTCGTCGTCCAGTCCAGCGGCGTCCGCACGAGCGTCGAGGCCGTCCGGCACGCGCTGGGGACGCCCGAAGCCAGACGTGTGCGAGTCCTGCCGGCGACACCGGGAGCCACGGTTCTTTTGAGTGCCGATGAACCCGCACCCGGGGCGGCAGACGCCCGGACACCAGCGATCTTCCTCGTGCCCGAGCGCGGTGACGCACGACGCCAGCCGCCGGAATTCGCACGGGCCATCACGACACATCGATCCTTCCATCCCATTGTGGTCATGACCAACGGGGTGGTCTGGCTTCGGGACGCCGAACACCGACTACAAGCGTGGGATGATCGCGGCCGGCCGGTGCAACATCTCCCGCCTTTGGAATCCATGCCGCCCAGCGAAATCATCCATGGCGACCATCAAGGCCATCTCTACCTGAGAGTCATTGGTCACGAAGGAAGCATCTACAAACTTCGCCCCAAAGATCCCCGCCTCGCCGAGGCCGTCTCCCGCCGGTTTCCGTCCATGTTGGTCAATGACCTCAGCCCCGTTTTCAACGACAGCCTTGGCCGACCCTGGTGTCACTCGCGAAGCTTTCCCGAGCGCCTGGCCGTCTTCTCGGACGGAGGCTGGAATCACCGGCAGCGAACGATGACCAACGCCGATCGGAGCGAGTGGGGAACTGGTCTGGCCGCGGCGTTCCCGGGACCCGACGGGGCCATGCTCCTGACCGATCGAAAAGGGTGGGCCGGGCTGGTCGTCGGGCAACAGTTTCTCCAGAACGAGTCGGTCGCCCAGATGTTGAACAGTCATCCGGAAGAACTTCGTCGCAGCCTGACGACCACGACGGAAGGGGACTTGGACCGGCGCGATTTGTCCGTTCGCTACGAGCATCTGCACAAGGACTCCGCCGGCCGTCTTTGGTGGTGGTCGTCCAAAGAATTCGTGGTCATCACCGAAGCGGGAGCCATCGCCGTCGACCTGCCCGCCCTGGGCTGCTTTACGAACAACATCGCGAGCATCGATTTCCTCGCGCCGGTTGGCCGTGGGTCTTCCGTGCTGGCCACCACCACATTGGGCGAAAGCGCCATCCTTGACGTCGAGGCGGGACGCGTCGTGGCGCGGACCCGGCTTGGGGCGGACGCGTTTATCCGGACCAACCGGGGCTCTTTCACGCGGTACCGGCTGGATCGTCAGGGACGCCTCTGGCTCTCCGCGCGGGGCAGCGTGGGCAGCGCGGCCATCGACGCCTCCGGCTCGATCGTGGCCACCAACGCCGGCTCAATTCTCGCCGAGGATCGGCGCGGCGGCCTTTGGTTTCATCAGGTCAAGGCGGACGCAGACCAGCTGGCGCGGGTGGGATCCGACGGGCGGGTCGCCACGTTGACGCTGCGCCGCATGATCTCAAATCTCGCTGAAGCCCACGACGACACGTTTTGGATTGCGACGGCCAATGAATGGCAACGGCTGCGAGCCGATGGCTCGGGCCTCGCTGTGGTGGAAACGGCCATCCACGAGGAATGGAGCAGCGTGCAGCTTTGGATCGATCAGGCCGGGAGACTTTGGTCGTCCGCCGGTTCACCCCGAAGTTCCGGCGGCCCAAGCCGCCTCGAGTGCTTGTTTACGAAGGAACAAACCAACCCTTGAGGAACGGGGCAGGACAAAGGCCAGGGGCCAAGCGCTTTGTCCTTCGCGCTGCCGACGAAATTGGCGAGGAAGTTTAAGGCAGGGGCGCCGCCACCACGCACGATCGAACACCTTCGTTGGCCGGAACTCAGACCAGTCCTTCGAGAATATTCGGGAGCCGATCGAGGCTGCGTTGGAGATTGGCCCGGGCGATGGCCCGCTCGGCCTCGGCTTGGTTGGGAAAGAGAATCCCCCAGCCGGTGGCGGCATGGCACTGCTCCTCCGAGATGGGGTCCGTATCGCCGCTGACGCCAATGCCGGCGTGCCGGACGAGGAGGTTGGCGATCTGGACGGCCGCGACGATTTGAGCGTTGTGGCTGGCGCGTTCCGGCTCGTGATGGTGGCGCGCGGTGTCGATCAGGACGTCGGGGAGATTGTGATTGCGCAAGTAGAGCGCCCCCAATTCCGTGTGATCCATTCCCAGCAACTCGCGTTCGACCTGGCGGCTTTCGCGGGGGCCGGCCACCTGGACACGGTGGATCTGATGAAAATGTTCGGGAAACGCCGAGGCCATGACAATCTTGCCCACGTCATGGACCAGGCCGGCGACGTAATCAACCTCGTCGACGGGCGTGAAAACTCCGGCGAGGACCTCGCGGGTGAGGATCGCGGTGGCGATGCAATGCTGCCAGAACTCGCGCCAGCGAAACGGCGTGTTGCCCGCCAGCTTTTGGAAGTCCTCGATCACGGGCGTGACCATGACGAGCTGTCGAATCTGGCGGATGCCGAGGTAGAAGACAGCCTCTTCGATGCTGTTGACCGGGGTGGAGAGTCCGTAATAGACGGAGTTCACCATGCGCAACAGGCGGGCGGTCAGGCTGGGATCGCGTCGGATGACTTCGGCCACCTGCGAGGTATAGCGCTGATCGGCGCTGAGCAACTCGCGCAACGCGCTGTTGATCGAGCCGAGGGAAGGAAGGCGCGGGCAGGATCGAAGGCGGACTTCGATCTGTTCGATCGCCAGCGGTCCAAGATTCGGAGCAGCTTCAGCCATGACCCAGCTCATATCGGTGAATGGGCCCAAAAGTTGACCCTGATTTTGCACGAGCGAGGCCGATTCCTCGAATTCTCCGTGGAAGCGGACAGGCGGGACATTGGTTCCAGATCGGGGTTGAGCTCGGACAAGATCCTGAAAATGGACGCTAAAGTGGTTGCTGAAACAACCGATTCACCAGTTGCATGATCGACCGGATCGAAGAGTTGCTGAAATCCTCCGTGGCCGATGTCTTCCAGACAATGCTCAAACTGGACGCCCAGGTCGTCCCGTTGACGCCGGAGGCGATAACCGACGAACCGCACGTGGCGGGGTCAGTCGGGTTCATCGGCGACCTGACCGGAGTTGTCTACATCTATTGTTCATCCACCTTCGCCCGTCGGGTGACCGGCATCTTGCTGGACCTTCCGCCGGAGGAAGTGGACGGCGACGAGATGATCAACGATTCCATGGGGGAATTGGCCAACATGGTGGTTGGCGGGTTGAAGGCGCAGTTGGTCGAGCAAGGGCACTCTTGCGTGCTGACGATCCCGTCGATCGTGCGCGGCAGTCAATTTTCAATCGAAGCCACCAGCAGCACGACTCGGCGAGTGTTGTGTTTCCGCTGTCAGGACAGCGTCAGCCTGGTGGTTGAAATCCTGATCAAACCACCTGAAGGAACCGACTGATGGGACTCAAGATTCTGACCGTGGATGACAGCCGGACCATCCGGCTCATTGTCGCCAAGGCGTTCAAACCGTTCGACTGCGAGGTGCTCGAAGCCTGTAACGGCGTCGAGGGGCTCGCGGTTGCGTCCAAGGAGAAGCCGGACATCATCATTCTCGACATCACGATGCCGATCATGGACGGCTACGAGACGTTGACCAAGTTGAAGTCTGATCCGGAGCTGAAAGGCATCCCGGTCATCATGCTCACCGCCGAGGCTGGCAAGGATAACGTGCTGCGCATCGCCAAGCTCGGCGTGCGTGACTACTTGATCAAACCCTTCAAGGAAGAGGTGGTGGTGGAACGCGTTGGGCGCGTCATCGACCTCAAACCCAAAGGCCAGACCAAGGAGAAAGCCAAGCGCTTCGATGATCCCTTGACCATCCTCGTGGTCGACGACAAGCCGGCCATCGCCGATCAAATTCGCAACGGATTGAAGGATACTCCGTGGAGCATCGAGGGCCGCACCCAGGCCGGTCAGACGATCGACTTCTGCAACCAAAAGCTGCCCGATGTCATCCTGATCAGCCTTTCCCTGCCCGAAACGGGTGGATTCAATCTCTATCAGTTGCTGCGCGGCAATCCAAAGACCAAGAGCATTCCCGTCTTCGGCCTGGCCGTCAAAACCGCCACTGACGAACAAGCGAAAGCCCAGCAAATGGGCTTCTCCGGCATCATCACCAAACCCATCGACCTCGAGGATCTCAAAGCCAAGGTCTGCCGGGCGCTCAACCTCGACACTTCCTACAAGTATTTCCAGCAACGCGATGGCGTGCTCCTGGTCAATCTTCCCGCCAACTTCGGATCGGCCGTGGCCAACGAGGTCTCGGTCCATCTCCGACCCCAGTTCTCGGAAGCCGTCGACGCCGGCCTGGACAAAGTCATCATGGACTTCAGCCAGGTGCGCACCGCTGACATCTCCCTGATCAAGCTCGGGCTCGAAGTGCTCGGCCTGTGCAGCGAGCTGTCGCTCAAGAACCGGATGATCGGATCTGAAGTCGTGACGCAGGAGTGCAAGAACTACGAGGAAACCAAGGACTGGCGTTTCATGACCTCGTTCGAGGAAGCCGTCTCCGCCCTGAACTGACCGTGTGTTCCGATGGCTCGCCATTCGCATCCGTTCCGCTGGCGCCTCGGTCTGGCGGGCCTCGCCGCCGGACTCGGCGTTGCCTCGGCGTTGACCGCCGCTGACCAGGGATATCTCCCCGCCGTCGGACCGCCGCCCCTGCGCTTCGTTGCTCCGCGTCCGTCAGCGATCTCCCCGCTCGCCGGGGTCGCTCCCGTCGAGCCGACGACGAACGCTCGGGTGAGCCCCGCAATCCCGGCGTCCACGAACGTCTCGCCGGACGTCGCCCAAACCGAACCGAAGCCAACCTCCGCCGCGCCCACCGCGCCGGAATGGTTCGGCCCACCCGCGCCTCCCCTGCCCCCTCCAACCCCGGCCCCGACCGCGCTACCCCCCATCAACCCGGCCTGGTTGATTCCAGATGCGAGCCAGACGGTGATGCCTCAAGCCCAACTCTTTCTCCAGTATTTCACTCCGGACTACCTTCCGGGTACAAATGCCGGTGGTCTGGTTGTGCCCGTGGGCTTTGTTCCGCCGCAGCCACGTCCATCCAGCTCCTCCTCCGCCACCTATCAGGTGACACCTGGTGGCACTGGCACCACCGTTTCCTCGGGCTCCAAGTGAAGGCGCACGTTGAACAGAAACTGGTTCGGCCAGCCTGGCTCGCTTGGGTCGTCCTGCTGCTGGCCTTGGGACTCCGCTCCGCGCCAGCCGCGCAACCGCACGCCGAACCCGGGCACGCCGCCGAACCCGGCCCAACGGCAAAAAAGCCAGCGGCGACGGACGCCGCCCATGATCACAATCCGGCCCCGGACCCGTCGGAAACGCCGGCTTCCGGACGCGTTTCGCCCAGCAACCTTGACGCCCTGCAGAGCGCCAATCTGACCGCCCCCCATCCCAAGATCAAAGTGGAGGGAGCCAAACGCGACTATCAGCAGGAGATCGACGCGGCCCGGGTTCTCCGTCGCGAACGCGAGCACGCCGCCGCCGGCAAACTTCTGCTCGGCCTGCTGGAATCCAAACTGCCGCCGGAATACCGCCGGGCCGTGATGTTCGAGCTGGCCATGGTCGCGCAGGACGAGAACCAGCTCGGCCGCGCTCAGCAGATCCTCGCTCAATACCTCCAGCTTTATCCTGGAGATCCGTCCGTCCCGGAAGTGCTCCTCCGCCAGGGATTGCTCTACCGCCAGATGGGCGCCAACAGCATGGCGGTGACGAAGTTTTACGCCGTGATGAACAGTGCCCTGGGCATGCAGATGGACCAGTTCGACTACTACAAACGGCTCGTCTTGCAGGCCCAGACGGAAATCGCCGACACCTACTACCAGCAGGGCAAGCTCGGGGATGCGATCGAATTCTACAAACGCATCCTCAAACAGAACGCCGTCGAACTGAACCGGCCCCAGGTCCACTTCAAGTTCATCCGCTGCCTGACCGGCCTGGGCCGCCACGCCGAAGCCGTGGTCGAAGCCGAGACCTTCTTCGAAAAATATCCGGAGGTCGCGGAGACACCGGAACTGCGCTTTATCTGCGCTGATTCCCTTCGTCAGCTGGGACGGCGCCGCGATTCCATGCTGCAGGTGCTCAAGCTGCTCGAATCGCAGAAGGAAACTGTGAAGTCCAACCCCGAAGGCTGGTCCTACTGGCAGCAGAAGGCTGGCAACCAGATCGCCAACGAACTTTACAAGGACGGCGATTACCTCAACGCCCTGGAAATCTACAACCGCATGGCCGTGCTCAGCACCAACGTGGCCTGGCAGGTCCCCGTCCTCTACCAATCGGGCCTGATCTACGAGCGACTGCAGCAGCCGAGCGAAGCGATGCAACGATTCGACCAGATCATCGCCCGCGAAAAAGAGCTCTCCCCGGGCGATACGTCCGGCCTCGCCACGGTTTTCACCATGGCCAAATGGCGCAAGCAAAACATGGGCTGGCAGAACCGCGCCGAAGTCGCCATCCAATCGCTCAAGCTCCCCCCAATAAACAATTCGTCCAACCAAGCCCCGGCCAACGCCGCGGAAGGCGCGCCCCCCGGTTCACCCGCCAAAACCCCGACGAGTGCGCCCGGGAAATCGCCCGCCAAACCGGCCGCCAAAAAGCCAGCTCCATGAATCCTCTCCAGCAGATGCTCGCCGACCTCCGATCCCATCAGGCGCTCAGCCGCGAGTTGCTCACGCTCGCCGAACAGGAATCCCACGCGCTCCGCCACCAGGAAAAAGAGCGCCTCCGCGAAGTCAGCGAGGCCCGACGCCGTCTCCTGCCCGGCCTGAACGATTCCGTTGCCGCCCTGCGCACGCATCGCCAACGATGGCAACAGCTCCCGGCCAACGAACGCGCCACGCAGCCCGAGATGAACTTTCTGATCCGCCAGACCCAGGACCTGATCATGCGCGCCATTCTGCTCGTGCGCGAAAACGAACAGGGCCTGCTCCGCCAGGGCCTCATCCCGCCGCAACAACTCCCTTCAGCCAGCCCGGTGCAACGTCCCCATTGGGTCGCCAATCTCTACCGGCGCCAGTAAGGGCCCGCTGCTGACGGAGTCCGTCCCCCCAAGTATCACGCCCGCGATAGGGCGTTCTCACTCGTTCCAGCCAGCCTACGCCCGGACCACGTCGGCGTTCTTCGGCACGTCCTGCAGAATCCGGCTGATGACGTGATCGGTGGTGATGCCCTCAGCTTCGGCCTCGAAGTTGGGAATCAACCGATGACGCAGCGTGGCGAGGGCGACCGCCTGAATGTCTTCGAAGCTGACATTGAACCGGCCTTGGGCCAGCGCGCGAACTTTGCCCGCCAGGATCAGACATTGCGCCCCGCGCGGGCTGCTGCCGAAGCGAAGATATTGATTGGCCACGGGCGCGGCGGTCTCCGTCCTCGGATGGGTGGCGAGGACCAATCGAACGGCGTAGTCCTTGACGTGGGACGCCACCGGGACTTCCCGGACCAGTTTCTGCAGATCCATCAAGGCGGCGCCTTCCAGCACCTTCCGCAGATCGGGCTTGTGTCCTTCCGTCGTCCGATTGATCACTTCGGTCAACTCAGCCGCCGTCGGATAACCCACCAGGAGCTTGAAGAAAAACCGATCGAGCTGCGCCTCGGGCAGCGGATAGGTTCCTTCCTGATCGATCGGATTCTGCGTGGCCAACACGAAAAACGGCGCCGCCAGCTTGCGAATCTCGCCTCCCGCCGTCACCTGCTTCTCCTGCATCGCCTCCAGCATCGCCGACTGCGTCTTGGGCGTCGCGCGGTTGATCTCATCCGCCAGGATGATGTGGGCAAAGATCGGCCCGTGCTGAAACTGGAACTGTCGCCGGCCGTCCGGGCCCTCAACGACCAGGTTGGTGCCGAGAATGTCGGACGGCATCAGGTCGGGCGTGAACTGGATTCGGTTGAAGCTCAGGTCCAGCACCTCACTCAACGTGCGCACGAGCAGGGTTTTGCCCAGGCCGGGAACGCCTTCGAGCAGGACGTGGCCTCCCGCGAAAATCGCCGTCAGAGTGCCTTCGACAATGGAGTCCGCGCCCACCATGACCCGCCCGATCTCCGTGCGGAGCTGGTCCCAGTTGTGGCGAAAGGTCTGTATCTTTTGTTCGGTCGTCATTTCTTGAGATCGTCGAAGTAATCGCGCACGGCGTTCTGATAGGCACGCGGGACACGATCCTGGTTGAGGGCGCTCTCGGCCTCCTGCTGGGCCGTGGTGGCCGCTTCCTGAAACTTCACATTGCTGGTGCCCTTGATGCTCACGCCCTTCAACGTGATGCTCGGCATCGAGCCCCCGGGCGACATCTGACCCTTCACCTTGTCGGGCATCAGATTCGGGTTGAGATCAGTTGGCCGATCCGTCAGCCCCTTGCCTTCCATGTCCGGACGTTTAATGCCGGAGTTGTCCCAGCCGCCCCCTTGCTCGTCAAAATGGGTCCAGCCGTATTCTTCCTCGGCCCAGGTTCCGACGCCCCCGCCGGGCCGGCCGCCGTGGCCCCAGCAGCGCCCGGTGCCGTTGCAGCGGGCACAGCCCTTTCCGTTGCAGGACTTGCATTGGCCGCCAGGCTGGACCTGGCTCCAAAGCTGGCCGCTCGCCACCGCCGCCTGCGCGCGTTCCAAAGCGGCGAGCGCCGACTGCAGCCCCTCGCTGTCCTGCATCTGTTCCAACAACTTCTTCAACTCCTCCTGCGCTGCGGCCAGATTCTTGGCGGCGTCAGATTTGTCGCCCCGCTTGGCCTGGCTCAACGCTTCCTTCAAATGCTCGCCCACCTTGCCATATTCCTGCGCGGGCTGAGTCGCACTCGAAAGTTCATCCAGCATTTTCTGAAGTTGTTCCTGGGAAAGGTTCGCCGCCTTCAATTGCTCGATCATTTTCTCCAGGGTTTGCACCGCCGCCTGCGCCTGCCCGTATTTCAGCTGCTCACCCAAATCCTTGCCCATTTTGCTCAACTGCTGCTGCAGCTGCTGCATCGCCCGGGCCATCTCCTGCATCTTTTCCAAATCATGAGACGCCAGGTCCAGGTCCTTGACGAACTGATCAATGTTATTGCCTTTAAGCGCCTGGATCGCGTCCTCCAAGCTCTCGAGCGACGCCCCGGCCTGCTGCGCCTGTCGCGCCAGTTCCGCGAGGCTTTCGGCCATCTGTTGCCGGGCCGCTTCTCCCGCCTTGCCGTCGTTGCCCGCCATGCTCGCCGCCTTCTGCTGGAGCTTCTGCAAATCACGCGAAATCTGATCGAGCTTGTCCGACTTGTCCGCCGCCGTTCCCAGCGCCTTTTGCAGCGCTTCCATCTGTTTTTGGATCGATTCCGGCGTGGCCCCGGCCGCGTTGCCCGGCTGACGCGCCGCCTGCTCCAGCTTCTTGTAGGCCGGCGTTTGCCCCAAGGCCTGATCCTGGCGCGCCAGTTTCTCGGTGACGCTCGCGAGATCGCGCAACGCCTCCGCCTTGGTCAAAGAATGCTCCGCCAGCTTGTCCCCCAATTCAGCCACCTCCTGCATCGACTTCTGCACCTCCGGCCGCGTCGCCGGTTTTGGGGCGAGGTCGCGTCGGGTCAGCTCCGCCAGATTCTTGCCCACATCCTGGATAATCGCCGTGTCCTGCTGTTGCTGACGAAACGCTTTTGACCGGTACTCCGGCACGAATCCCAGTCCCGCAGCCAGGGCCAGCGCCAACGCCGCCCAGCGCGCCCGACGCGGCAGAACGAGACGGCCCAATTGCCGAAGGTCGAGCCCGGCCGCGTGACGGGAAGCATCCGACAAGACCAGGCCTTTCCAATCGGCCGGCGCCGGCCGGGTCGAGGCCGAGACCTCCAACGCCGTGCTGAGCCGCTCCTTCAGCTGCTGCTGTTCATCGATCCAACGGGCGGTTTGCTCCGGCACCTCCGCCCGCCAGGCCCGGCGCAACATCCCCACGACGGCACACACCACCGCCATCGCGCCCGCAACGGGAATGATCCGCGCCGGCAACGGCAGAAGTTTGTACGCGGCCAGCGCGGCAACGAACAACGCTCCACCGAACAGCGCACCCTCGGCGAGCCCATTGAGCGCGCGTTGCAATCGACGACGACGACCTGCCGCCTGCAGGACCTGACGGATGGTTTCGAGTTCGCTCATGGTGGAAAAAGGATGAAAAGAGCCGGCACCGTCACTCGTTCGGGTCGAAATGAAAGGTCGGGAGAACGCGCTCACCAGTCGGTCGCCACATGTTATTCCTGGAACGCATTCTTAGGTATCCTTCGGACGAAAACTGGCACCCGTTGAGACGTTTGGCGAGTCTTCATTTAATGGTTGAACAGGAACTCCCGGCTGCTGAGCAAAGCCCAAAAGAGGTCCTCCACCACCTCTCGCCGGTCATCGGCCGGCGCCGCCTCAAGCGTCTTCACCAGGCGCCGCTTTTCCGCGTCCGACGGAAAACGCGCGAGGCAGCTCAGAAAGGCTTCCTCCACCAGACGATCGCTGGTCGGGCGGTCGGCCAGAAGGCGAGAGATGACGTTGGTGGCCGCCTTGAGCTTGCCGTTCAGCGTCTCGCCGTTGGCCAGGTGCAACGCCTGGCCCATGCTGGGTTCCTGAGTCCGTTCGCACTCGCAGGTCTTCACCCGATCCGGCCGGCCAAAGGTGTCGAGGAAATAGCTGAACGCCTGGGTGTCGGGCAGCTGCAGCGCGCGCAATCCCGCCGGATATCGATCACCCAAACCCCGGTTCTGGTTGCGCAGATCCTGTCGAAACTCAGTGGGAACACCAGTGACCTCCGCGTAAGCATCAAGCAGCACCTCGCCCATCAGCCGCCGCGGATAGTATCGGGCGTAAAAGCGTTGATCCGCCGCATTGCCAGGCAACGGCGTGCTGCTCCGTTGATAGGTTTCGCTCTGCAAAATGGCCCGCATCAGGGCGCGCAGATCAAATCGTTGATCCGCCAGATACTTCGCCGCCGCGGTCAGCAGCTGATCGTTGCTCGCAGGATTCGTTACCCGCAGATCGTCGACCTTGTCCACCAAGCCAACGCCGAGGAAGTTCGCCCAGACCCGATTCACAATCGCCCGGGTGAAGTAACGATTCTCGCGCGAGGTCAGCCAGTCAGCCAACGCCTCGCGCCGATCACCTGGATCGGCCAGTTCCAACGCCTGCCCCTCCAGCGGCTTCGGCCGCTGCGGCCGGCCCGTCAACGGTTGATCCAAATCTCCGGCGCTGGCCACAAGCACAATCCGTTCGCCATCGCCTCCCCCGGCTTTCGTCCGGACCCGGGAGAAGAGGTTGGCGAACCCGAAGTATTCGTCGTTGGTCCACTTCTCCATCGGATGATTGTGGCAACGGGCGCAATTGATCGACATGCCGAGGAACGCCTGCGTCGTGGTCTCCGCCAGGCTCACCGGATCGTCATGCAACGCTTGATAGTTCGCCGCGCCGTTTTCCAGCGTGCTGCCCGTGGCCGTGACGATCGACCGCACAAACCGATCCCAGGGCACGTTGGCCGCGACCTGTCCACGTATCCACTGGTAGTAGCTCCACATCGCCGCGGGCCGCAGGCGATCGCCATTAACCAACAGCAGATCGCTCCAGCGATACGTCCAGTAATCAACAAACTCCGGCCGGGTGAACAGCGATTCAATCAGCCGATCGCGTTTGCTCAGGTTTGTGTCGCTCAAAAACGCGCGCGTTTCCGCCGCCGTCGGCGGCAAACCGATCGTGTCGAGATACGCGCGCCGGATGAAGTCGGCGTCGGAACAGCGCGGCGACGGCGGCAAGTTCAGCTCCCGCAGTTTGGCCAGCACTTCATCATCGATGAAGTTTCGGTGCGACGCGCCCGTGAAAGTCTCGGACGGCACCGAGTTGGTGTAGGGCGCCGTCACGGTGGCAATGGCGATGCGACTGAGGTACCACGCGGTAATTGCGCCTTCGCCATGGCCCATCACCGTCACCTTGCCCTGTTCGTCGACCGACGTGACGGCGGCGTTGGCGTCCGAGTATTTGACCCAGCGCGAAACATCGCGCGTGGTGCCATCGGAGAACGTGGCTTCCACCTGGAGCGACCGGCTGTCGCCCGGCCGCAAGGTCACGTGAGCCGGCTTGGCTTCGAGTCGCGTAATACGCGGATCGTCGGCCTTGGGACCGGGCGCGCCGTGCGCAATCCATTCAACGAGAATTTTATACTCCAGCGAATGGGTGTCGAACCGAGTGCCGCCCTTGTGCGGGACGGCGCCAGTGGGTTTGAGCAGGAGCAGGCTGAGCGCGGGATCGGAAAGGACCAGACGCCGACCCAGCGCACTACGAGTGATCGACCGCCAGTCCCCCTCGTCGTCATAGCCGCGCAACGACAGCTTGAACCCGCCCTGGCCGGCGGCCGCGCCGTGACACGCACCCGAACTGCACCCCGCCTTGGCGAGCACTGGCTGGACATCGTTGCGAAACGACCAAGGCGATGACGGAGCCGCCGCGGATGCAGAAATCGCAGCAAGGAGGAAGACGAGGAAAAGCCGGAAAAGCGCAGGAGGTAAGAGAGCAAGCCGATGGACGCAACGAACTGTTCGTGAACTGGCCCTCACCCCAACTCTCTCCCAAGGGGAGAGCGAGGAACGATCGCGGCCAATTCGTGCGGACGAGACAGGTCTCGATTCGGAGACTCGTCGACTCGCGCCACGAACTCTCACCTGCTTGCAGAAGAGTATCGCCGTTGCCAACGCGCTCGCGCCCCACCACGCGGCGCCTGAAGTTCCCCCTCTCCGCGGCTTGTCGCGGCGCAGCGCAGCGAAGGCGAAGGGAGAGAGTTCCGCTTTCGCCGCCGAGCGGCTCCAGCGGGACGAGTGGGGTGAGGGCGAATCCGCGAGCACTTCCTGCCTCTCTTCGGAAGGAGCAAGAACAGGGTTAAGCGGGAGCGCAAGAACCGAGAGGTTCATGGGAAGCCACCCGTTCTTTTCAGACCTGCTCACGAGACATGAACCTGATCGACTCAATTCGTTGAATGGGGAATTTGACATTGATTATCGGTTATTTGGAATCGACCCGTATCCGTTGGCTCCCCGCGATCACCAATAACCATTTCTCAATTCGAAATTCCAAATGCGGTTCATGGGAAGCCACCCGTTCCTTTTTGACCTGCTCACCAGACATGAACCGGCGGACTGCTCCACCTCACCCGGTTCCGATCTCGCTCGGGCGAGTTCGGAACCTGCCCTCTCCCCCGCAGGGCGGCGGAGAGGGTGTCCGCGCCGGGCCATTCGATTGACAGGTTGCCGAATCTCCGCGTCGCGTGCCTTCTGGTCGATCCGCCGGTTCATGGAAAGCGCCCTGTTCCTTTCGGACCTGCTCACGGGCCATGAACCTGCGACTGCTCGGACGGACCGCGGGCTTTCAGCCCGCAGCGGCGCGGGCCGTAGACGATGCCCGACGGCTCGTTCGTGCGTGGCCGATTCCACCCGCTGAGGGTCCCGCGACGGCGGGATCCGCGCTCCGGAGAAGAGGTTCATGGGAAGGTTTGTGGTGCCTAGAGGAGCTCCCGAATCGGTTGCGTCCCGAAGTCAACCAGCGGGAACGGCCGGCCGGCGGGTCCGGGCAGATGGGTGTCCAAATCGAGCCCCAGCGCGTGATAGATAGTCGCCACGATTTCCTTCGGAGCGACCGGACGTTCCACGGGATAGGCTCCAATCTCATCGCTGCGGCCCACCACCCGCCCGCCTTTAACGCCGCCCCCCGCAAAGTAAACCGTCCAGCATTGCGGCCAATGATCTCGACCGCCGGCTGGGTTGATCCGGGGCGTGCGCCCGAACTCGGCCAGGTTCGCCACCAACGTCCGATCCAGCATTCCGCGTTGCACCAGATCTTCGATCAACGCGCTGTAGCCCTGATCATACATCGGCGCCACAATGTCCTTCATCCCCGCGATGCTGGTGAAGGGCTTCGACCCATGGATGTCCCAGGAAATCTCGTCGAAGACGGTGATGAACGTGTTGATGGTGACGAACCGCACGCCGGCTTCAACCAAGCGGCGGGCCAGCAGGCAGCACTGCCCGAAGCGAGTCATGCCGTAGCGTTCACGGACTTTCTCGGGCTCCTTCGTCAGGTCAAACGCCTCGCGGGCCTTGGGACTGGTCATCAGCCGATAGGCACTGGCGAAGTTCGCGTCCATCAATTTCGCGCTCTCGCTCGCCTCGAAATCGCGCATCGTGTCTTCGACCACCGCCCGCATCTCACGCCGACGTTGCAGGCGAGCCTCGCCAATTTCCCGCGGTGGCAACAAATCCGGCACCTTGAAATCTTTCTTCGACGGATCCGCGTTGAGCGCGAACGGATCAAACGTCTTGCCCAGAAAGCCGGCGTCCTGTCCGTGTGGCATGTTGCCACCCGTCGGGCCCATGGGCTCCGGCAAAATCACGTTGGCCGGCATCTCGTTCCGGCGTCCCTTGAGAAACTCGAGCGCACAACCCGCATGCGGCGTGACGATGCCGCCCGTGAACAGGCGGCCCGTCTGCATCATTTGATGTCCCGTGTCGTGCACGGCAGCGGCCGTGTGATAGCACGAACGCACCAGCGAGAATCGATCCGCCAGCTTGGCGTGAAGCGGCAGCATCTCGGTCAGCTCGAAGGCATCGCTCTTGGTTCGAATGGGCTTGAACGGACCGCGGATCTCCCGCGGCGCGTCCGGCTTTGGATCGAACAAATCCAATTGCGACGGCGCGCCCAAATTGAAGATGAGAATGCAGGACTTGCCCGAGTCACCGGCAGCCGTTTCACCCAGCGCCGACAGCTCGGAGAACTTCGAAAGCGACAGCCCAAGCGCGCCCAGCGTCCCGACTTGGAGAAAGTCGCGACGCGTCAGTCCGTCACAGGTGGTGATCGAGCCCTGGCCAGTGATTTTCAGCATGGACGGCGACGTTCAGGGTTGGCGGTTGTCCGGGCGACATTGGACGATGCCAGCGCGGCGGCAGGCGGACAAGGTGGAATTGGCAGTGGAATTGGCGCACTTGATCCACGGATAAGAGAAGCCCAACCGCAGAGAACGCAAAGAACGCAGAGAGAAACGGGCTCCCCGTCGAGGTTGGCGCGAGCGACGGTCATCGAGGGAATGTATCTGCATCGAACTGTCTCGCGGCGCGAAAACTGTCAATTCTCTGCGGTCTTTGCGTTCTCTGCGGTTAAACCAGATTGGCGCTTTCCGTTACGCGGGATTTTTGGGGCGCGTGAATGTCCCCCGGTCCCGGGCCGTCGGACGGTGCACATCTTTCAATCCAAATATGCAAAAGCACCTGTCTGTTCTCGCCGCCGTATCGCTCGCCCAAGTCCTCGCTGTGTCGGTCGCCTCGGCCGCCGAGCCCGGTTTCAAGAGTCTCTTCAACGGACATGACCTCACCGGTTGGCAGGGGAATCCCAAGCTTTGGTCCGTCAAGGACGGCACCATCACCGGCGTGACCGGCAGCGACGCCGACACCAAGATCAGCCACAACACTTTTCTCGTCTGGACCAATGGCGACGTAGCCGACTTTGAGCTCCACCTCTCGTATCGCATCGAAAAAGGCAACTCCGGCATCCAATACCGCAGCAAGGTCACCGAGCAGGGAAAATTCGGTCCGATCGTGGGCGGTTATCAGGCCGACTTCGAGGCGGGCAAGACTTTCAGCGGCATTCTCTACGAAGAACGCGGTCGCGGCATTCTCGCCCAGCGCGGACAAAAGGTTGTCGTCAAGGAGGCCGACGGGAAGCACAAGGTCGAAGTGACCGGATCGGTCGGTGACTCGAAGGAAATCCAGGCCAAGATCAAACACGAGGACTGGAACGATTACGTGGTCATCGCCAAGGGCAATCATCTCCAGCATTTCATCAACGGCCAGCAGACGGTCGACGTCACCGACGAACACGAGGCGAAAGCCGCCCAGTCCGGCGTGCTGGCGCTCCAGATTCATGCCGGCCCGCCCATGGTCGTTCAGTTCCGGGACATCCGCATCAAGCCGCTGAAGTAGTGCGGACCGTCGAGACTGGCGATCACAATGCCCGTCCAGGAAGCGCGCGTAATCACGGTGCTCGGAATTAAAAACCGCAGATAAACCCAGATGGACGCAGATATTTTGGGATCGATGAAGCCCTCAGACGGACGACCACGGTAGTCGATCGCTTGGGTTGTCACGATCGAGGCTCGCCCTGTTTTATCGGCGTTAATCGGCGTGCATCTGCGGTGCATCTGCGGTCAAAGATTCTTGCCATGGATCCGAGGCCCGAGGTTTTCCATGGTTCCCGCCCGGGCTTTGCGGTTTAATCGCCGTTCATGGCTGATTCGGGTCCGGCAATTTTGGGCGCCACTGATTTGGTGGTGCGATACAACGAACAGGTGGTGCTTGAAAACGCCACCCTCACGTTGCACGAACGCGAGCGGGTCGGGTTGGTCGGACGAAACGGCTCTGGCAAGTCCACCTTCCTCCGCATTCTCGCGGGCGAACAGCACCCCGATCGCGGCGAGGTCACTCGACGTCGCGATTTGGCGGTCGGATATCTGTCGCAGGAATTCACGCTCGATCCCAAGCTCAACGTCCATGACAACGTCCGCGCCGGCGCCCGCCATGTTCTCGATTTAATCGCAGAGTTCGAAGCGCTCCCCGCCACCTCCGGCCGACACGCCGTCCTGGAGGAACGAATCCAGGCGCTGGACGGCTGGTCCGTCGAACGGCGCATCGAAACCGCTTTGTCCCACCTCCACGCGCCGGACGGACAGCGCGACATCGAAACCCTTTCCGGCGGAGAAAAGCGTCGCGTCGCCATGTGCCGCGCCATTGTTTCCCGTCCTGACCTGCTCATCCTCGACGAGCCCACCAACCATCTTGACCCGGAGTCGATCGATTGGCTGGCGGGCTTTCTCGAGGATTTCCCGGGCACGTTTCTGGTCGTGACCCACGATCGTTACTTCCTGGATCGGGTCACCAACGTGACGGTCGAACTGGCCAACGGCCGGTTCTATTCCTACGAAGGCGGTTACACCGATTATCTGCTGGCCAAAGCCGAGCGTCAGGCCGCCGAAGAAACCGTCGAGCACAAGCGCCAGATGTTCCTGCGCCGCGAGCTCGAATGGGTCCGGCGCGGCCCGAGCGCCCAGCGCAAGAAAGCCAAGAACCGCATCGAACGCTACTTCGAGCTCGCCGCGCAACAAGGGCCCTCCACCGAGGACGAGATCGATCTCGTCATTCCGCCGCCGCCACAGCTCGGCAACCGGGTCGTCGATTTGGAGAATGTCGGGATCGAGATGGGCGGTGAAACGCTGGTCAGCGGGTTCAACTTCGTCTTCGAAAACGGCCGGCGCGTCGGCGTGGCCGGCCGGAACGGCACCGGCAAAACGACGCTGCTCAAGGTCATTCTCGGCGCGTTGGCGCCGACCACCGGCTCGGTCAAGGTCGGGCCGCTCACCCGCTTCAACTACGTGGATCAAGGCCGCCTCCAGTTGCGCGAAGATCGCACGGTGCTCGAAGAGGTCAGCGATGGCACGGAGTTCGTCCTGTTCGGCGAGGATCGCCTTTCCGTTCGCGCCTATCTTCGCCGCTTTCTCTTCGCCGATGATCGCATCAACACTCAGGTGCGACATCTGTCCGGCGGCGAACGCAGCCGGCTGTTGCTGGCCCGGATTCTCAAGAATGGCGGCAATTTTCTGATCCTCGACGAACCCACCAACGACTTGGATCTGCCGACGCTGCGCGTGCTTGAAGAGGCCCTGATCGCCTTCCCCGGCGCCGTGTGCGTGGTCAGTCACGATCGGTATTTTCTCAACCGGGTCTGCACCGACATCCTCGCGTTCGAAGGCGACGGCCGCGTCTTCCACAGTGTCGGGTCGTACGACTATTACCTCGAAAAACGGGCGCGTTCGGCGGCGGCCGATCCCGGCCCGGCGGCAGCCTCGAATTCGCGGAGCTCTTCGGGACCGTCCGCTGCTGGTCAGGCGTCGCCAAAGCCGGCTTCGACGCGACCACGGAAGCTCACCTGGAAGGAAAACCGGGAGCTCGAAGGCATGGAAGCGGCCATTCAAGCAGCCGACGAAGACATCGCCCGCATTGAATCGTTGTTTGCGTCGCCGGACTTTCATCGCACCCACGCCGCGCAGACCAATCAGCTCAAGAGTGAACTGGACGCCGCGCGCGAGAAGCTGGCCGGCCTCTACACCCGCTGGGAAGAGCTGGAAGCAATTCGGACCGCGGCGGGTTAGTGCGTGCGAAAGAATTGCCGGTGCGAGTGCATCGCTGGGAGCACCGGCCTGTGGCCGCCTTCCCGCTTCCCGTGAACCTCTCCAAAATCTTCTTCGCAAACTTCGTCGACCCAACTATTCGAACCCGTCGGATTTAGTTCACGACGAAGTTCGCGACGAAGTTTCCTCCCTACGAACTTCGCTTCCCCGAAGGCGGTGAGGTGACGCAGTCCGCTGGTTCATGTCTCGTGAGCAGGTCCTAAAAGGAACGGGTGGCTTCCCGTGAACCGCTCCCCCGGAGCGCGGGCCTGTGGCCCGCAGCGGGTGGAATCGGCGGCGCACGAATGAACCCTCAGGCATCGTCTCCGGCTCGCGCCGCTGCGGGCTGAAAGCCCGCGGTCCGCCCGAGCAGTCCGCCGGTTCATCTGCCGTAAGCAGGTCGAGAAGGAACGGGCAACTTCCCTCGAACCTACCCTCCGGTTCTTGCTCTTGCTCTTAATCGCGCTCGTGCTCCTCCCGAAGAGAGCAAGAGCAAGAGCAGGATTAAGAGCAAGGGGGGATGCCCGGTTCAGGGCCCGTGAGCAGATCTGAAAGGAACCACCCAGCCTCATCCTGGTGGCCCAGCGCACCGCTTCCGTTCAGAACTCGGGAGCGCTTTCCACGGCGCCGAGGTTTTACCGCGGAGGGCGCAGAGAGCGCAGAGAAAGACAGCGCGACTCGGCACTTCCTGAGTGGATCGCGCGCTCGACAAAGCCGGCCTGAACCGGTTTCATCGCCGCTCGTTCATGAGCACCAAATGAGCACCAAATGCCTCGTCACCGGCGCCGCCGGGTTCATCGGCAGCCATCTCATTGATGCGCTGTTGGCCCGTGGAGATACCGTCGTCGGTGTCGACAACCTCAAGCTGGGCCGCCGCACCAACCTGGCCAAGGCGCTGAGCCATCCCCGGTTCAAGTTCTTTGAACAGGACGTCAACGATGTCCCCGGGCTGTCCCGTCTGGTCGCGGCGGAGGCCGGGCCGGCTCCGTTCGAAATGGCGTGGCATTTGGCGGCGAACTCCGACATCCGGGCGGGAGTGGCGGATTCCGACGTGGATTTTCGCGACACCTTTCAGACCACGCACAGCCTGTTGAAAGTGATGCGCGAGCAGCGCATCCCGCGCCTGGCCTTTGCCTCCACCAGCGCGATCTACGGCGAGCAACCGGGTTTGATGCGCGAAGACATCGGGCCGCTCTTTCCGATCTCGAACTACGGCGCCATGAAGCTGGCGAGCGAAGCCGCCATCAGCGCCGCGCTGGAGGCGTTTCTGCAACAGGTCTGGATCTTTCGCTTTCCGAACGTCGTCGGCAGCCGCGCCACCCACGGCGCGATCTTCGACTTCGTGCAGAAACTGAAACGAAATCCGTCCGAGCTCGAGGTGCTCGGTGACGGCACCCAGCAGAAGCCGTATTTCCACGTCGCGGACCTGCTCGAGGCGATGCTCTTCATCGTTGAACGGAGCCGGGATCGACTGAACTTCTTCAACATCGGCACCGCCGACACGGTTTCCAGCGTGCGTTACCTGGCCGAATCCGTCGTGCGCCAGCAGGCGCCCGGAGCGCGGATCAAGTTCGGCTCCGGCAACCGCGGCTGGGTCGGGGACGTGCCGAAGTTCAACTACTCGATCGAAAAGCTGAAGGGCCTTGGCTGGAGCCCGCGCCTGACCTCCGACCAGGCTGTCGACCGCGCGGTGGCTGAGATCGTGGAGGAAAACCGCGCGTGAGCCGGCAGGCCATCATTCTCGCCGGCGGCGCCGGCACCCGGTTGCGCGATCGGCTCGGCGACCTGCCCAAGCCGATGATCCCAATTCCCGTTGGCGGCCGCCCGCTGCTCGAGCATCAGGTCGAGCTCAGCCGCCGGCATGGGTTCGATGATCTCATCTTTTTCGTGCACTACCGCGCGGACCTGATCGAACGCCATTTCGGCGACGGCTCGAAGTGGGGCGTTCGCATCCGTTACGTGACCGAGACCGAACCGTTGGGCACCGCTGGCGCCGTCCTGGCCGGATTCGATCTGCTCGCCGACCGTTTTCTCGTTCTCTACGGCGACACGATGGTGAACGTCGACCTGGACCGGTTGTGGAATGCCCACGCCGCCGCGCGAGCCGACGCCACCTTGCTGTTGCACCCGAACGATCACCCGTTGGATTCAGACCTCGTCGAAGTGAGCCCGGACAACATCGTGACCGGCTTTCATCATCGACCGCATCCGGCCGGCGTCTGGCGGCAGAACCTCGTTAATGCCGCCCTCTACGTCCTCGATCGTTCGGCCCTGGCCGCGGCCCGGACCGCCTTGCCCGCGGCCGGCCTGGTTGATTTCGGCCAGCATGTCTTCCCCGCCATGCTGGTTCAGAGGCGACGCCTGCTGGGGTACAACTCCCCGGAATACATCAAGGACATCGGCAAGCCGGAGCGCTACGATCGGGTGTGTCGCGAACTGGAGAACGGCACGATCGCCCGCAGCTCGCTGGCCGTGCCGCAGCGAGCGGTGTTCCTCGATCGCGACGGCACCCTGATTGTTGATCGCGACAATCTGCGCAACACCGAAGGTCTCGAGCTATTGCCGGGCGTGGCCGAGGCCATCCACGATTTGAACCATCACGCGTGGCGCACCGTGGTGGTGACCAACCAGCCAGTGATCGCCAAGGGCTGGTGCGACGAGGCCGGCTTGCAGCAGATCCATAACAAGCTGGAAACCCTGCTTGGACTGGAGCACGCCTTCCTCGATCGCATCTACCATTGCCCGCATCATCCGGACGCCGGATTCCCCGGCGAACGCCCGGAGCTGAAGATTCGATGCGACTGCCGCAAGCCGGCCATCGGTCTGATCCAGCGTGCCGTGGCCGAGCTGAACATCGATCTGGCCCAAAGCTGGTTCATCGGCGACACCACCGTCGACCTGCAGACGGCCCGGAATGCCGGGCTGCGTTCGATCCTGGTGCGCACGGGTGCGGGCGGGAAGGACGGCCGACACGATGTTCAAGCCGATCACGTGGCCGCCGATTTGAAGGAAGCCGTGGCCATCGTGCTGGCCGCAAAGAAATGAGCCTGCTCACATGATTATCAGCCGAACTCCTCTGCGCATGAGCTTCGTCGGCGGCGGCTCCGACCTGCCGGTGTTCTACCGACGATTCGGGGGAGCCGTCGTTTCCACGGCCATCAACCAGTTTGTCTACATCACGGTCAACCCGAAGTTCGACGAGAAGATCCGCGTGTCCTACTCGCGAACGGAGGAGGCACGCACGGTGGAGCGGATCAAACATCCCCTGGTGCGCGAGGCCTTGAAATTGCTCGGGATCGCTGGCGGGGTGGAGATCACGTCGGTGGCCGACATCCCCGGGCGCGGCAGCGGCCTGGGCAGCTCCAGCTCGTTCACGGTCGGATTGCTGCACGCGCTGCACGCGCACACCGGCCGCCACGCCGGCGCCGAACAGCTGGCCAATGAAGCCTGCACCATCGAAATCGATCGCTGCGGAGAACCGATCGGCAAACAGGACCAATACGCCGCCGCCTACGGCGGCCTGAACTTCATCGAGTTCCAGCCCGACGACACCGTCCGGGTCGAGCCCATCATCTGCCGGCGCGAAACCCTGCAGGAGCTGCAGCGCAACCTCGTGGTTTTCTACACCGGCATCACCCGCAGCGCCTCGGCCATCCTCCAGGATCAATCCGCCCGACTCGGGTCCGAAAAACGAAAACAGACCGTCACCCGCCAGATGGTCGACCTCGCGCAGACGCTCCGCAAGGAACTGCAACACAACCGGGCCGCCTCGTTCGGCGAGATCATTCACGAAGGTTGGAAGCTGAAGAAAAGTCTCGCGCGCGGCATCACCACCGATGTCATCGACGACTGGTATGCAAAGGCGCGCAAAGCTGGAGCGGTCGGCGGCAAACTCCTCGGCGCCGGCACCGGCGGTTTCCTGTTGTTCTGCGCGCCGCCCGAACGTCACGACGCCATCGCCGCCGCCTTGAAGCTGCGCCGGATGAACTTTCAGTTCGAACCCCAAGGCAGCCGGATCATCTTCGTGCATCATTGACGCACGAAGCTCCTCCCGCGGCGCCTTGCTTTGGGAATCGGAGACGGACCGCAGATGAACCCAGATGAACGCAGATGGGTAACGCATGACGAACCGTCGACGAAGCCTGCCAGACCGTGCAGATTCGAGGCCTCACCAACCGTTTAGGTGGCCTCTGATTAATCTGCGTCCATCGGCGTCCACCGGCGGTCCCTCGTCTTGATCCGAAGTTAAATCAGATCGTGCGCCGTCTTGCCAACCCGACCGAAACGGCACACGGTTGCCGTCATGAAGACTCTATTCCCCTCCCGCCTCGCTGCTGTCGCCCTCGTCGCGTTGACCGCCACCTTCGGCCTGCAAGCCGCCACTCCGACCGCCGACGAGCTGATGGCGGCCGCCGGCGTGAAAGCCACCGGGAGCAACAAGACCATCTACGTTCGTTTCAGCGCCTCGTGGTGCGGCTGGTGCAAACGCCACGACGCGTTCCTCGCGCGGCCCGACGTGAAGCCGGTCTTTGAAAAATACTTCGTGCCGGTCAAGTTAATCGTCCAGGAAAGCGAAGCTCACAAGTCCGATGAGAATCCCGGTGCGGATCAATGGCTGGTCAAAATGGGTGGCCCGGAAGGCCTGCCCTATTCGGCGTTCGTCGACGCGAAGGGCGCGCTCATCGTGAACTCGAAGCGGCCCACGGGAAAAGGCACTGAGGCCCGAAACATCGGCCACCCGTTTGCCCCCGAGGAAGTCGACTGGTTTGTCGCCATGATGAAAAAGGCGGCGCCGTCGATGACGGCAGACGATCTCAAGACGCTTGAAACAGCCCTGCGTTCGCAGAAAAAGTAACTCCACTTACGACCACAGGGGCAGCTGCCGGGCGATCGGTTCCATGAGACCGCTGACCCCGACGCCCAGCAGACGTAGCGGGCGTTTCACCAGACGATCGCGACCGAGAAGAAAACACGCCAGCCGATAGATGTCGGTCGCTTCCACGATCGGATCCTCCATTGTGATCTGTCGGGTAAGGGTGGAGAAATCGCCGTAGCGCACCTTGACCTGAACCGTGCAGGCACCAAGCTGCTTGCGCTTCAATCGACCCGAGATCTCGGCGGCTTGTTCCCGCAAACAGGCCCGCAGGATCTGCCGATCCTCCGTGTCCCGCTCAAATGTTTCCTCCGCGCTGACACTCTTGATCTCGTCTCCAAGTTCCAGCGGCCGATCGTCGTCGCCGAAGGCAAACTGTTTGAGCCGGGGCCCCCATGATCCCACCAGCGCACGAAGATCTCCCTTGTGATCCTGCAAGTCGCCCACCGTCCGCAGGCCGGCTCCGTTCAACACCTGCTCCGTCACCCGACCTACGCCATGAATGGCGCGCACGGGCAAGGGCCGGAGAAATGAAACCTTCTCGCTCTCGCGAATCAGCGTCAGCCCGTCCGGCTTCTGAAAATCGCTCGCCAGCTTGGCCAGCAGCTTGTTCGCCGCCACGCCAATGCTCGCCGTCAGGCCGCGCTCGGCCTGGATCCGCCGCTTGAGCTCGCGCGCGGTCGGCACGGCCAGGGCCAGACTCTCGTCCGCATCGGCGCCCTGACTTTGCTGGGAAAGATCCAGATACGCTTCATCGATGGAAACCTGCTCGATGATGGCCCCAGATTGCGCGACGAGATCCATGATCTGGCGCGATTCCTCCCGGTAATGACTCATGCGCGGAGGCACAAACACCCCGCGCGGACACAATCTTGCCGCCGTCACCGTCGGCATCGCGGAGCGGACTCCATACTTGCGCGCCTCGTACGATGCGGCGCTAACCACGCCGCGCTTGGTGGGCGAGCCGCCCACGATGACCGGCTGCCCTCGCAGCTCCGGCCGATCGCGCTGCTCGACCGACGCGTAGAACGCGTCCATGTCCAGATGGAATAGAACCCGAAACATGAGCCTGCCGCCCCATGCCGGACCGAAGCCGGCCGCTTTCGGAGTTGTTCGACCGTTAAGCCTACCGCCGCGACCGCGGGACTTTCATCGACAGGATGCTCGCGCCGTGCGTAACCCAGCCACTGCCGCCGATGATGACCCGACGGACCGGCTCGCCCGTCTTCGGATCGGTCGTCAACGCGGGCTCGCTCATCTTTTGTTCGATCTCAAACCGTCGCGGTTTCTGTTTCGCAGACTTCGGAATCGTTTCGTAAACGTAAATGGCCATAAGACAAAAAAGATGACGCCAGGAATTTTGCTTCGGTTTCGTCCGCCACGCAACTCGCGGTTTCCGCCCGCGCCCCACCCCAAAACCGCGCGTAACGGCGAAGGTTCCAATTTTTTAAACCGCGGAGGTCGCGAAGGATCTGAAGAAGGATCGGAAAGTTCCCTCCGCTGACCGGCTCCATCTCCTGTGTCGACCATTCTACCCTGGCCAAACTCGACCCAAGGCCGGTCCATCTCCGCGCCCTCCGCGTTCTCCGCGGTTTCTACCGGCCTTATCCGTGGATCGCGCCCGACGTTGACACCGCCCCGGCCGAAGCCTAGAACGGTTCAGTCCCAACAGCACCGAGCCATGCCATTCGAGCCCTTCAGACCGCGGTCGTCCCTCCGGTTGCTCCCCTCGCTGCTGGTCGCAATCATGGTGGCGCCGGCGGTCAGCGGGCTCGCGACTCCGGCCAACCGAGCGGCGCTCGGCGCCCACTACGACCGGTTCCTTAGCCGCAAGCTCAACGCCTGTTCCACCTGCCACCTTCCATCCGAGCGGGAGAATCCGCTCAGCCTCGACGAATTCCCCCACAATCCGTTCGGGGACCAGCTCCGGCGTTTGGGCACCGAGGACAGCAACGCCGCCGCCGCCGGACAACACCGGGACCTGGCGACGCGCCTGGCCGCGGTCGCCGCGCTGGACGCTGATGGCGACGGCGTGGCCAACGAGTCGGAAATTCTACTCGGTCACAATCCAGGGAATGCCAAGGATGCGCCCACCGCAGCCGAGCTCGAAGTCCTGCCCGAGCGTCGGGCAGAGTTCGCCCGTCTTCTCACCTCGTATCGCTGGCATCCGTTCAACACCGTTCGGCGTCCTTCCACTCCAGCCGTCAGCAACCCGCGGTGGGTGTTGAACCCCATTGATGCTTTTGTGGCCGCGGCACGGGAGGAAAGAAGCCTGCGACCACGACCGGAAGCCCGGCGCGAAGTGTTGCTGCGCCGGGTCTATCTGGATTTGATCGGCCTTCTCCCCACTCCGGAAGAACAACGAGCCTTTCTGGCCGACACCGCGCCCGACGCCTACGAACGCGTCGTCGATCGGCTGCTCGCGGATCCCCGCCATGGCGAACGATGGGGACGCCACTGGATGGACGTCTGGCGCTACAGCGATTGGGCCGGTTGGGCGGATGGCAATCAGATCCGCGACAGCAAACCGCACATCTGGCGGTGGCGGGATTGGATCGTGGAATCGCTCAACGCGGATCGTGGCTACGATCGGATGGTGATGGAGATGCTGGCGGCGGACGAACTCGCGCCGCTCGACACCAACGCGCTCCGTGCGACCGGTTTTCTGGTGCGGAATTACAAGATGCTCAGCCGCGAACAGTGGTTGGAGGACACGATCAAGCATACCAGCATGGCCTTTCTCGGGGTGACCGCAGGCTGTGCGAAGTGCCATGATCACATGACCGATCCCATTTCCCAGGCGGACTACTACCGAATGCGCGCCATCTTCGAGCCGCATCACGTCCGCACCGATCGACTGCCCGGCGAGCTGGATACCGCCAAGGACGGGCTTGTCCGAGCCTTCGACACCGGCAGCAACCGGGTTACTCACTTTCTCATCCGCGGCGACGAGCGCCATCCGGACACCAACCGCATCATGCTCGCTGGAATCCCCCCGGCCCTCTGTGGCGACACGCCCCCGGCGCGGACGAAGGGCGCCTTGGAATTGGCCGCGATTGGGCTGCCGCGGGAGGCGGCGCGGCCGGATGAACGGGAGTTCGTCCGACGCGAGCTGCTTGACGCTGCGGAACGCGCCGTCCGCGACGCCAACATCGCCGCCGTTCGCGCCGCCACCAATGGAGCAGCTTCACCCCAGCAGCGACGTGAACTCGAGCTGACCGCCCGCCTGGCCGAGGCCAAGCTCACTTCGCTGCAGGCCGTCCTCAACGTGGAAGCCCTCGAAATCATCGGCCGGAAAGGCGAACACGCGTGGACCATCGCCGCCATGGACGCCATGGCGAGCCAACGTTCCCTCGCGGTTCATGAGGCGCGATTGAAGCTGCAACTGGCCGCCGGGACGCTGGCCGCGGCCCAAAGCAAGTTGGAGAGCCTGCCGTCAACCAATCAGCCCGCCACGTCCGGAACCAACCTCGCGGCCATCAAACCGGCCGAACGGGAAAAAGCGACCCAGGCATTCACCGCGGCGCAGAAGAAACGCGATGAAGCGGCCGCGGCCTTGTCCGCTGCGAAGAAGGCCGCGGAAGCCCCGGCCACCACGGCGTATCAACGCCGCACGACGGAATCTTATCCGGAGCAAAGCACCGGACGCCGCCTGGCTTTCGCGCGTTGGATCGCCGATCCGGCAAATCCCCTGACGGCCCGGGTGGCGATGAATCATCTTTGGCTTCGTCATTTCGGGCGCGGGCTGGTGCCAACCCCAACCGACTTCGGACGCGGCGGACGGCCGCCCTCGCATCCCGCCCTGCTCGACTGGCTCGCCGCGGAATTCATGGAGCGCGGCTGGAGCATGAAGCAGATGCACCGTCTCATGGTCACCAGCCGGACCTATCAGATGGCGTCAACCCAGGACGAAAACTCGATCCGCCTCGACCCTGACAATGTCTGGCTTTGGCGCATGCCGACCCGGCGCCTGGAGGCCGAGGCCATCCGCGACAACCTGCTTTATGTCGCCGGCGATCTCGACCCCGCGATGGGCGGTCCAGACATCGACCATCGCGAAGGCCTGACCTCGAAACGCCGCAGCCTGTATCTCCGGCTCGCCGCCGAGAAGGAAGTCGAATTCCTGCGCCTCTTCGACGGACCCACCGTCACCGAATGCTATCAACGGCGGCCCAGCGTCATTCCCCAACAGGCGCTCGCCCTCGGCAACAGCGAGATCGCCTTCCGCCAAGCGGAACGCATCGCGGCGCAGCTCACCAAGGAATCGCGCTCGGACGACGAGTTCGTGCAGCGCGCCTACCAACGGGTGCTGGCCCGCCGCGCGAAGGCCGCTGAACTCACGCTCTGCCGCGAGTTCCTGACCCAACCCCCTTCACGCCCCGCCGTCCCGGACGACCAGTCGGTCAACCAGAAGGCGGCTGCGACCGGGGTGTCGCGCGAGCGACAACGCGCCAACCTGTTGCTGGTCCTGCTCAACCACAGTGATTTCGTGACCGTCCGTTAGGATCGATCCTGTATGAAGCTCCCCCCACATTCCTGCCCCGGCGTGACCCGACGCTCGTTCCTTGCTGACACCGGCATGGGCTTCACCGGTTTGGCCCTGGGGGCGATGCTGTTTCGCGACGGCGTGGTGCGGGCGGGCGGGACGCCTTCGATCGACCCTCAGGCCTCCGCAGCCCAGGCCGCCGGCGGGCAGCCTCATTTCGTTCCGCGCGCCAAATCCGTCATCTGGATCTTTCTCTGCGGGGGCGTGAGCCATGTCGAGAGCTTCGACGTCAAGCCGGAGCTGACCAAATACGCGGGCAAATCGATCGCGGAAACGCCCTATGCCAACGTCCTGGCCACGGAAGGCAAGGACGTGATCGGCGCCAACCCGGCGCACGGCAATCGCAAGACGATCTTTCCCCTGCAAACCGGGTATCGCGCGTATGGCCAAAGCGGCCTGGTGGTGGGCGATTGGTTTCGACGGATTGGCGAGTGCGCCGACGATCTGGCGGTGGTGCGCTCGCTTTGGACGATCCACAACGACCACGGCGCTCAGCTCACGTGGCAAACCGGGCGGCACCCGCGGGAACTGGAACATCCCACCCTGGGTTCGTGGATTGCCTATGGTCTCGGCACGATGAACGAGAACCTGCCGGAGTTCGTGGTGCTGGGCACGCCCACGGGCGACTGCTGCGGCGGCACGTTCACTTACGGGGCGGCTTATCTCGGCCCTGAGCACGGCGGGGTTCGCCTCAACACCGACCCGCGCAAGCCGCTGCCCTTCATCAACCCGCCCGCCGGCCGCATCACGCACGAGGAACAAGTCGCTAATCTTTCACTGCTCGGGAAACTGAATCATCTGGCCGGGATCGATTATCCGGACGACGCCGCCCTGCGGGCGCGCATCCAGTCATATGAGCTCGCCTTTCAAATGCAGGCCAGCGTGCCGGAGGCCATCGGGCTCGATCGCGAACCTGAACACATCCGCGCGCTCTACGGTCTCGATCGGGACGGCACGAAATCTTTTGGTGAACAGTGCCTCGTGGCGCGCCGCCTGATTGAGCGCGGCGTTCGCTTCGTGCAGATCTTTCACGGCGGCGGAGGCGGCGGGGCGTGGGACGCGCACTCGGGGATCAAGGCGAATCATACCAACCTGGCGAGCCAGGTGGATCAGCCCGTCGCCGGCTTGCTCATGGACTTGAAACAGCGCGGGCTGTTGAACGATACGCTGGTGGTTTTTGGCACCGAGTTTGGCCGATCCCCGGGAGCCGAGGGCGACGGGCGTGATCATCATCCCCAGGCGTTCTGCGCGTGGCTGGCCGGGGGAGGAGTTCGTGGCGGAACCCAATTTGGCGCCACCGACGAGCTGGGATTTCATGCCGCGGAAAATCGGTGCTACGTCACGGACATCCACGCCACGGTCCTGCGGCAGCTCGGGCTGGACTCACGCCGGCTGGAAGTCCCAGGACGCAAGCGCCTCGATCTCGATCACGGACAGGTGATTCAAGGGATTCTGGTTTAGCTTTGGCCCAAGGCTGCCGATGTAGAAGTTGGTCGATCGCGCTCAGACGCTAAAGTCCCGCGCGCAGACCAACAATGAGTCGGCCCGACAACGCGCGTTTACCCCGCTGTTTTGTTCCACCGGCGGCCCAGGTCCACGCCGCTGCCGGCATCCTCTGCGTCATCTTCGGCATCGCCGCCACCGCTTGGTCATGGCTGTCCTTTGAAACTTCCAGCCCGGCTATCGCCATCGGCTGCGGGGTGACCGCCGGCACGCTGCTGTTTGCTGCAGATCATTGGCGACGACGCCGGTTCGCGCCGCCCATCCTGCGCTGGGATCACTCCGGCCTGAGCCTGGAAGGCGGCGGCAACAAAACCAACATCTCGTGGCAGCAGCTCGTCGAAGTCCGGCACCTCGAACTTGAGATCGAAACGATCGAGCTCTATCGACCCGCCAATCCAGAACCAGTGGTGATCGTCCTCGACCACTTCAGCCCCGATCAGGCCGACGAAATCCGACGCCACCTGCGGCCCGCGGCATAATCGCAATTGTCCTAGGTTCGGGCTCCTGGGAGCGCCGGCGGCTCGCCGGCCGGTTCGTGAATTCATCCCCCCTTTTCCTGCCGCTAATCGATCCGGTACTCTGGACGTTGCCGGCACTGTCCCGGCATTGTTTCAGATCCCAAAACCAAGCGTAAGGACGTCGGCCGAATTTCAAAACCGCAGATGAACCCAGATGGCCGCAGATATTTTGAGCTTCGCTTCCGATCCAGATTATCCACAACCCGTAAACAAAGGCTCGAATCGTCGTCATCCACAAAACCCCCGATTCTTATCTGCGTTCATCCGCGTGAATCTGCGGTTTCGAAGTTCTTCCGCGTGGATCAGACAATTTCGAGATGCACCGAGACGCGGAGAGAACTGACCTCCGGCCGGTACTTTCTCGGCGGATCACCCACCAACTCCTTCGAACATTCTCTTACTGACGTCAGTTTCAAAACATCCGCGCACCCGTCCTCCGCGGTTCCCTCGCCAGCTGACCTGCCAGTCGAATCGCCGCCATCATGCTCGACGGCTCCGCCACGCCGCGTCCGGCCAGGTCATAGGCCGTTCCATGATCAGGCGACGTCCGAATGAACGGCAAGCCCAGGGTCCAGTTAACGCCCGTGTCGAAGGCCACCATCTTCAGCGGCGCCAACCCCTGATCGTGATACATCGCCACCACCGCATCAAAATCCCCTCGCAACGCCTGATGGAAGAGAGTGTCCGCGGCCAGCGGCCCAATCACATCAACGCCACCGCGGCGCGCGGCATCAATGGCCGGACGAATCAGGGTGATCTCTTCCGTGCCCATCAGCCCGCCTTCGCCCGCATGTGGATTCAAGCCGCAAACGGCAACCCGCTGACGTCGCAAGCCCAGGTCCCGGCAGGCTCGCGCCGCCAGTTCGATCGCGAGCTGAATCTTCGCCCGCCGCAGTGAACCTGCGACTCGGGCCAACGGCAGATGAATGGTGACCAAAGCCACCCGCAGCCAGCGGCCGCGGTCGTCGTGGCCCAGCAACATCATCGCGGTCCGCCGCGTCCGCGCCATGGCCGACAACAGCTCGGTTTGCCCGACGAAAGTCTTCGCACCCGATCGGATAATCGATTCCTTGTTCACCGGCGCGGTCACCAACGCATCCGCGTCGCCCCGCAAACACAGTCGCGCACCCGCCCGCAAACAGGCCAGTGCCGCCCGTGCATGTTCCGGACAACCGACCCCCAATCCCGGCGCCAACGCCGGGCCGGGCGAAAACAGCAGCACACGATCGCCAGTGCCCGCCTGCGCGATCGGCTTCACCGGCAAGTTCAGCTTCAGCGACGCCAGGGTCGACTTCACCACGCCGGCATCGCCGATCAACAGGTAACGCGCGCCCGGGGCCGGGTCCGCCGCCACCGCTTTCAAGGTCACCTCCGGCCCGATGCCGCCCGGATCTCCCAGGGCAATGGCCAACGTCGTTCGCTGCGATTTTCGGCGCGATTTCATCCGCGCACGCGCCGGAACATTTCCTGCAAGACCGCCCCGCGCTCCGGATGCACCATCTGAACGTACGCAATCATGCCGCCCAGCCATTCCGGAAAATTGTCGCGCCGACCGCGGTTGGCCGCCGCCAGCCCGTTCCGCTGCGCGTCGTGCAGGATGGCGCGCATCTGTCGAATTAGCGGCCGCGGCACATTCGGCCTTCGATTGACCACGATGCCCGTCACGGACTGACGTCCGCCCGGCCGTTGCACGCGGGTTTTGGTCTCGTTCACGACCAGATGTTCATCCGCGACCAAATGTCGGACGCGGGCGAGGAGATAAGCGATCTTCGGCGCCGCCGTGCCGGGACCGGAGAAGGTGAGATCGTCCGCGTAACGCGTGTAAGTGAACTCCAGCTTGGCGGCCAGGCCGGCCAAACGGGCGTCGAGACGTCGGGCCAGCAGATTGCTGAGCGCCGGGCTGGTGCAGGCGCCCTGGGGAAGCGCCCGCGGGCCGATGGCCACTTGCAGCACCCGACCGGCATAATCCACCTGACGCCGCGGACATTCGGTGCAGAGCAACGCAAGTATGGTGGCGACAGCCGGCGAATAGCCCAGCCCCTGAAAGATGCCTTTGACCCGCGGGAAAGTGATCGAAGGAAAGAAATCCTTCAGGTCGAGATTGATCACCGCAGCCCGGCCCACATGCAGCACGGCATTGCTCATCGTGCCGCGCCCCCGCACGAAGCCATGCGCCGCATCGTGCGTAGGCAGCTTCTCGAGAATCTGAATCAAAATCCATTTTTGAGCGGCCGCGAGGTCGTGATGAGGCGACGCGAGCTCGCGCAGGCCGCCGGATTTCTTCGGGACCTGAAAGCGCACGTAATGCGTTACCGCTGATGCCTCGGAGTGAAACGCCAGCCAGCGCAGGCGTGGAATCGACAGGTTCAGCGCGCGCGCGACATCGTCCGGCGTGGCCAGCACGGGCAATCCCAGCGATTGCAATTTCTCCACGTTGGCGCGGCGATCCGCGAGTCCGCCGGACACGCCGCGCCCAAGAAACACGATGTCCGTCTGGCGTCGTTGCTGGACGCCGGCGGCATGTCGCTCACGGCGCTCGGCAGCTTCCGCTTTCTTCTGCGCCTTCAGCGCGGCTCGAGCCTGGGCATCGAGTTTGACCGCCTCGTTCGCCACAGTGTGGGCATGCGCCAGATCCGGTCGCAGCTCTTCCATCTGCGAACCCACCTCGTGAATCTTGACCAATTCATCCGGGGTGAGAAGACCGTGGGCCACCATCGCCCGGTCGATGATCAACGTCCGATCATCACTCGCCGGCGGAATCAGATCGCGACGTCCAAACCACGGGTTGCCCCAGAGGGTTTTACCCCGCATCTGTTCCTTGGCCTCGGCGCCGCTGATCGGAGTGAACTGCGAGGCGTCGAGGTTCAGCTTGGGCGGGGCAGCGCTGGCGGAGGGGCTGCCCGAAACTTGGAGGGGAGCAGGACTGGCGACGCCTCCGCCCGGAGGCAGCGGCGGGACCTGGACACGCGTCACCAACGGCGGAGCAGCCGGAGGACGCGGGCCGAACAATCGACTAAGCCAGGAGAAAAGTCCCATGCGCTAGAGAGAATTCCCTTCCCTGTTTCCGCTGCGACCTGGAAGGGCGAAAAAGCGCTTGCGATTCGCCCTCACCCCAACCCTCTCCTCCAGGGAGAGGGAAGAACGCTCGCGGCCCGCCTGAAGGTCGACGCCCGTCTCGATCTGGAGACACGCCAAGATCTGTCGCACGTGCCCACCTGCCGACTGGCACGCAACGACGCTGTCGAAGCTCGCACCCCCACCACGACGCCGCTGAAGTTCCCCCTCTCCCCGGGGGAGAGGGTTGGGGTGAGGGCGAATCGCAAGCGCTTTTTCGCCTTCCGCGTTCGCGGCGAATTTCCGCAACGCCTCAGGCTGGAAGCCCGCGCTCCGCAGGGTGGTGAAAAAAGCTGGGAGGGACGTGCGTGTTTTGACTTCGCACTCAGGACCGAGGTCGTTCACCAAGGGCCGTCGCACTAGCTGTCGTGCGGAGACCCTTGGGTCGTCTTGGTCCGCGCGACAGCTAGTGCGACGGCCCAAACGAACAACGACCTTGGGGACGCATGGCCAGGCAATCGCCACCGCGGCGGAACACCGCGGCATGATGGGCTCAAAAGCCACCCACGTCCCTTCCCAAATTCCAAATGCTCCATTGGCTGGCGGTTTCATAGCGACATTTCCGGTCGACATCAACCTCAACCTCCAGGTTGCACCTGGCGCCACGCCAGGATTCGCAACGCCAACAAATGCCGGCACGGGCCCATCCGCAGGCCAGCTTTCTGATGATGCCCGCACAAACAACGGCCCCGCTTGATCCGGCCATCCGCGTCCACCAGCAACTCCACCGGCTTGTGATCCGCCACGCCGATCAAAACCGTCCCGCCCGCCGGCGCCGCCTGGCGCGACTCAACTTTCACCCGGCCGCGCGCCAGCAGTTCCTTCGCGCCCGCGGACTCCGCGTTCTCCGGACCCAGCTGTTCCTCGCCCAAGACCATCGGCAGGATCTGCCGCCACCGGGTCACGCCACCGGACAAGTCGTGGATAATCTGCCCCGTGTGCGCGAGATGATTCAACGCCGACGCCACCAGGGTCGTTTGCCCGCCACACTGGGCGACGATCTCCGCGAACGTCGCCCGCCGCTTGGCCCGCATGAATTCCGCCACGGACCGGATCATCTCCGGACCCGCTTGCGGCACAGGAACCAGCAGATCCAGCGCGGAGGATCGGGTCCAGTCGTTCGCCGTCCAACCGGACAAGCCCAGGGTAAGAGTCATCTCGCCCATGCGCGCGAGCCAGAACGACGGCAGGCCGGTGCCGAGCAGGTAGACCTCGAACCGTTCCGCCAATGGAAGCACGCGGGCCAGCGAGAGCAGCCGTTGGCGACCCCAAATGCGAATGGGCTCGGGCCCGAACGGCTCGATGTCACCGTGCAATGGAATGCGCTGTTCCCACGGCTCCAGCACCAGCGCCGGCGGCTGATCAGCCCGCAGTTCGAACCGCAGCGCCCGCGGACTCTTCTGCGCCTTGTGGCGTCGCAGAAAGGCCAGGATCGAATACACCGCTTCCCGCCCCAGCGTGACCTTCCGCGCCGGCAGGCCCATGGCCGACTGAATCTGCATGAACCCACGCAGCCAGCCCGGCGGCAAATCGATCTTCTCCTCCCGATATTCCGCACGCCCCGCCGTCGCCACGGTGAATCCGGCCGGATCGATGCGAAAACGCGTCTCACGATACGAACGCAGGCTTTGAAACTGATCGAACAGATCCCAGGAATAATCGACGTTCGTGGTGCCGCACCGGCTGTCGCGTCCGGGACCAAAGCCCGCGTCGCGACCCACGGTCAAACAGCCGTAGCTCGATTCGTCGGCGGAGAAACATTCGAAGAACACGACGTCATCGGCCACGGTGATGACCGGGTCACACGGCATCAACTGCCGCCAGAGGTCGCGATCGTGCTTGAGCAGGTGGTTGGAATACTCCTGGCGGGCGTTCCAGTAGCGCTTCCGGCACCGCTCGAACTCGCGCTCCAACCCGGCCGGCAACGGCTCCCGCCTCCGCGCTTCCAGGTCTTTCAATGCTTGCGCGTGCGCGCCTTGCCGGACCTGCGCCAATCGTCGGACCTCGCTCTTTTTCCATTCCTCGTAGGCCGTCTTGTCCCGCGGGTGATACCGAAAATCCGACGCCACGATATCGTGCAACGCCGACATCGCCTCGCGGAAGCGGAGCGGCTGCCGCAACGGCGCGTCGAAGGCCACCGCTTCGCGCGCGAGGTTCGGCGCCAGGCTCAGGGTTTGCCCCCCGGCTTCGGCCAGAAGTCCGCTCTGTCCCAGGTAGGCAAAGCGCAGGTTCATGCCGGCACCTCCGCCCATTTCAACTCCGGCAGAAAACGATGGATCGCCGCCGCCAATTCCGGCCGCGCCGCCAGCGCGGACATGACCGCCGACAAGCCCGCCCGCGCTTCCGGCCCGCGCACGGAACGCACGGCCACCGCCAGCACCGGCAGCAGCGATTCCGTGCAGCCCGGATCGCGCGCGATCGCCTCGCCCACCTGCCGCACCGCCTTGGCCTTCTGCCGTCCACCGCGATGCACGCCTAACAACACCGAAGTCCAAAGGTGACGCAACGGATCCGCGGCCCCCGGACCCGACCGGCGTTCCACCTCGCGTTCCAGAAAATCCACCAGCCGCAGGCGCAGATCGTCGAACGGCGTCTCGATCAGCCGGCTCCACAACACGGGATCCGCCAGTCCCATGGCGCCGTCCGCATCCTTCGAGCCGTCTCCCTCCCCCGCCGTCAGCCAGGCCCACGCCGCCTCGCGGGCTTCCACCCGCAGGCTGTCGAAGAAGCGCACGACTTGATCCACTTGATAATGTTCCGCCCTGCCCAGCAGACCCAGTGCCCAAGTCGTCAGCGCGCCCGCCACCGCGCCGCAACGCGTGTCGGCCACACTCACGATGGCGGCCCGATCCTCGGGCGTGGCGATGACCCTGCCCTGCAAGAATTGCAGCCCCAAACGCGCCACCGGCACCGGTCGCGCGCAGGCCAGCTCCACGTTCTGCGCGAGGGTCAGGCGTTCGGGAGACACATGGCGCACAAAAACCGCGCAAACCATCGCCAGCGCCTCGGTATTCCGCGTCTCCAGCAAACGCAGCCAGGACGTCACCGGCAATGTGGCCAGCCTCGGCGCATTGGCCAGCAGCCGCGCGCCGAACTGCTGCACCTCCGCATCGTCGTGATCCAACAGTCTGATCAGCTGTTCAACGGTGGCTGTGTAGGAGCCGTGCTCGCGCTCGAGCGTTTGTCGCGCCCAGACCCGCACCAGCCGTGACGCGGCCTCGAACAGGAGTTGAAACAGGATCGGCGCAGATTCCGCCCGCTTCCACGTCTCGGGAAACATCGGCGCGCTGGCCAGCTCGGAGAAAGAGCGATCCGCGCGGACTTTGGCGTGGTCGGCGTCGAACTCAAGCGCGTCATGTCCGCCAAAACACGCATGCAACACACCCCAGGAATCGAGAATATGTTCGCCCTTGGCAAAATCCGCGTCGCTATACCGCGTCAATGCCCGTGCGATCGCCGCCGGGTAAGCGTCCGGCTGCGCAAAGCCCAGGGTGCGGAAGTATCGCCAGGCGCGCCGACGGAGGTAATAGCGCGTTCGATACTTGAACAGGCGCGGGTTCCTTTTGGGGATCGGAGCCGGAGCCTTTCGGCCGGTCGCCGGATCGATGTAGGTCGAGCCCGCCAACGGGATGACATTGCGGGGAGCCTCCAGCACCTGCCGATGGATCCCGGTCCGCAACGCGCTGTCCCAGGACCAGCGAGTGCCAATGATTCGGCGAACGTTTCGATCGAACGCCACCAGAAACCGCGCCATCAGCTCGTCATCGCGGCCTTCCTCCGCCTGTTTGAACAGACGTTTGACCACCGGCTGGTGTCCGGGCCGATCGAAGGGGAGATCCAGGTAGTCGAGCGTTTGTTGGCGCGCCCAGGACCGCGGGTCGCGCTTCCATTTGTCGGCGAACGCGGCGAGGAGCTTGGGCTGCTCAACCCGCCGGAGCTCGGTTAAAAAACGCGCGTCCTCCGCGGCGAAGCATTCCTCCACCAGCAACATTGAACCGCGTTCCTGTTCGCGTCCGGGCATTCTTTCGCTTTGCGGTCGTTCCGTGAGACGCGCGCATGGTGGCGATGAAGCGTGAGAAGGTCAAGCAGGCCCAAAAAACCGCAGATAAACCCAGATGGACGCAGATGTCTTCTGATCGATCACGAGTTCGGGTTGAAGACTACCTGGAGATGAGAATTACGAAGACCACGGCGCATCCGCCCCGGAATTTTTGCAACACAGAGTAGGCGGCGCTTTATGGATGAGGTATGAAGACCTTTGCTTCCCGGAATTTTCTTAACACGCTACTCGTTCTCGTGCTGGCTCAGACCTGCCATTTCCCGGCCCACTCCCAGGTTGGGCCAGGCAAGGCGCTCGTCTTTGACTCAGCCGGAAGCCGATTAATCGGCAAACCGGCGTCGCTGCCACCTCCGTGGACGGTGGAGCTCTGGGTCAAAAGGCGGGATACGGACACCGCATCAGCCCCGCTCTTCGTCAATGCGACGAATGCGCTGAAGCTGGAACAATACCGCTCAAGTCGAAAGGTTGGCTTCACCCAATTCGGCGTCAGTGACCGCGCCTTCGACTACACCGCACCGGCGAACGAATGGACTCATCTGACCTTCTCGGCCAACGCATCCGAGATCTGTCTATTCACCAACGGCACCTTTCACTCGTGCCTGGCTGGATCGCTGCCGCTGCCCCTCGATTCCTTTGGCTCGACCCCAGACCGGACCAACGAACAATTGCGGGCCGAGGTGGACGAGATTCGCGTCTGGAATCGCGAGTTCATCCAGGTGCCGGATGACATCCATCGGCGTCTCTCCGGCACCGAGCCCGGCCTCGTAATCTACTGGCGATGCGATGATCTCTACGGGGACGCAATTTTGAACCAATCCACGAACTCGCTTCTGCCCGGTGCCCAGCTGCGGCAAGTCGAGAGCGTCGCCTCCGGCGTGCCATTCGCGCCGGAATTCGGCCCCGCATCGTTCTCCGGGGAAAAGCCCAATGAACTCATCCTTGGCAGCCGCTTGCATGCGGGAAACCTGCCGACCACCGTGCGGATTCTGACCGGCAATACCATGCAGGTGACCAACGCCCGTCCGGAACGATCGATCCCGGAATCCGCAACCCTGCAGGACATCCGGCAACCCTTCGAAATCGCGCCGACCGACCGGGTTGTCTTCGGGCGCTTCATGGCCAGCAACGCCTTGGGAGTCGTCGAGAGCGCGATGGCGCGCGCCGTGAGCCCCGCGTTCAATGTCAACGAATCCTTCGCCTGGACGAACGAATGTCACGCCCCGCTGCGCCCTCCCGGTATTCGCGCCAGAATGGCCCCCATTTCCGTCGCGGCGGGGATCGCTCATTCCCTCGCCTTGGAAGCAGACGGCTCCGTGCTGGAATGGGGTGGAGACCCTGATGAATCCTATCCTCCACGATCGGCCCGCAACGTCGCCGCCCTGGCCGCTTTCGCCCATCATCGCATGGCTCTGCGCACCGACGGCACCGTTCTGAGTTGGGGCCTCGCTTCCGACACGCCGGCGCCACCTGCCGCCAGCCCGGCCGTTGCCATCGCCGCTGGCTTCGGCCACGGGCTCGCATTGCGATCCGAAGGGACGGTGGTCGCTTGGGGACGGAACTCCGAACGGCAAATCAATGTTCCGTCGGCCGCGACCAACATCGTGGCGATTGCCGCCGGCGCGCAACACAGTCTGGCCTTGAATTCAATTGGCCGGGTCTTTGCGTGGGGATCCGCCTCGTTCGGAGCAACCGCCGTCCCGCTGTTGGCGACGAGCAACGTCGTGGCCATCGCCGGCGGCTCGGCTCTCAGCGTCGCCTTGCTTGCGAACGGAACAGTTCACGCCTGGGGCGACAACCGATATCGGCAACTTGAGATCCCTCCGGACGTCACCAACGCCGTGGCCATTGCCGCAGGCCTCTATCATGTAATGGCCTTGCTGGAGAGTGGTGACGTTCGGGTCTGGGGTCAAAACGACGATGGGCAGTGCAATGTCCCGGCCGGCCTGTCGAACGTCGTGGCCATTGCGGCCGGCGGCGTTCATTCCCTGGCCTTGCTGGCCAACGGCAATGTGGTCGCGTGGGGCAACAACACGTTCGGTCAGTGCGACGTTCCCGCGACAGACCCGCGCCTCGTCCTGCCCATTGCTTTGGATCCCGCCGGGCCGCCGGAAACCATCGGGCGGTTTCCGATCCATTTCCTGGTCACAAACAGCTTCGGCGTTTTCTCCCGGACCAGCGAACTTCAGGTCATCGACACCACCCCGCCGACGTTGACGATCCGCGGCAACGCCACCGACCGCGTTTTTCAACACGTGCCCTATCTCGATCCAGGCGTGGACGTCGGGGACGCGTGCGACTCCATGGTCCGCGTCACCACCAACGGCGTGGTTGATGTGTCGCGATTGGGCCGTTTCAATCTGACCTATACCGCGCGCGATGCCGCCGGGAACGTGAGCACAACGAACCGGCTGGTGACCGTGGAGCCCTGGCCTTGGCCGCCGGGCGATCTCAATGGCGACGGGCAGGTCGACCAGAACGAACTCGCCGGCGCGCTCGCACGAATCAACGGCAACGGCATCCTGACTCCCGCCAACGTGCGCCTGGTGCTGGATCGATATTATGCGCATCACGCCGGCCTGCGCATGACGAATGTGGTCGGGCTGGGAGGAACGAACGTGGCGTTCTCGGTGGAGGACGGGGACGGAATTGCAGGCCAGGAACTACAGGTGGAATACAGCACCAATCTCTTGCACTGGCTGCCCTTGGGACCGACGGTGCCGCAGTATCGGTTTACCGACCCGGCCGCCGGGCGGACTGACTCCCTTCGCATCTACCGTTTGCGCCGGCCATGAGCGCAGCTCGCTTCGCCTTTCCCATGAACCGGAGGATCGACCAGATGGCACGCGACGTGGAGATTCGGCAACCTGTCAATCGAACCGCCCGGCGCGTACACCCTCTCCGCCGCCCTGCGGGGGAGAGGGCAGGTTCCGGGCTCGCCCGAGCGAGGTCGGAACCGGGTGAGGTGGAGCAGTCCGCTGGTTCATGTCTCGTGAGCGGGTCAACAAAAGGAACGGGTGGCTTCCCATGGGCGGGTCACCCGGTGGAATCGGCGGTCACAACACGATGAACCGCAGGTTCTGCACTTCCTTCCGAAACAGGAGCTGGATGGTGTTGCGATCGAAGTGCACATCCAACGGGTAACGCGGCTGATAGTGTTCCCACAGCACGCGGCCGTTCCTGGCATCCAATCGCTTGAGCCGGATGTGCGCCGGGATCGCCATTCCCATGGGCATCCCCGCCAGGCCTCCATCCTCGTCGTCCTCCGGCCCGGCGCTGGATTCGACGGTGTAAATGTAGTCGTTCCACAAATAGGTCACCAAACCTTCGTTGTGTGCAGCCCAAAGCGTCCGGCCCGTTTGTGGATCCACTTTCAGCACCTGATTGTGGGTCTTGGTTGAGATGTCGATCTGCTTCGAATACTTGAGACTGTCCGGACTCCCGGTGGTGGTGTTCACGTAGATGAGACCGGCCGCGTCAAACCACAGGCCGCTGATCCCCACGGACGGCAGACGCCAGCGCACTGTTCCGTCGGACAACCCAAAGCTGGTGAGCATGCCCTGATCGCACACGTAAAGTGTTTCCGCCCGTTCCACCAACGGCCCAACGCCCGCGGTCAAACGCCCTTCCCGGGCCGAAGGTGCGTCGGCTGAGGCCAGCGGATCGGAACCATCGAGGCCGCCCCCCGGCAACGCGTGGCTCAGCTTTCCCTCCCAGATCTTCTTGTTGCTTCGGTTCAACACGATCAGCCCTTTGCCGGCGACAACAACGTCGACGGTCTTCAACGAGTGGAGCGATGGAGGCCCCACGACTTCGCCGGTCCATGGCGGGATCGCCCGGTCAGCCCGGCGCACTGTGACCTGATAGCGGCTCTCATCCTCCTGCACGGTCGAGCCGTCGCGGTCACGTTGCATCTCGTTGAAAATCTCATTGGCAATGTCCGTCGTGGCGGCGGCGTTGACCGTTCCTTCAAGCGCGGATTTTTTCGGCCGCTCTTTCATGGCCTCGCGGGTCACGAGCTTTTCCTCCAACAGACGGACGCCCAGTTCCACCACGCCTTCCGGCGTCGGGATTCGGCGGATCTGTTCAGCGGAAGGACGAGCGCCGGTTTTGCGCGGGACGGCTCTGGGCAAAGCCGGGGCATCCGTGTCTTCGTCGAGCATGGCCTGCGTGCGCCGCTGATTCTCCGCCGCCGCAAGGGTGGCGGGCAGCGCGAGGCGGTTGGGCATCGGGAGATTCTGCGCCTGGCGGGCCACGGCCGCGGGATTTAGCGCCTTGCTTCGCGCCTGGCCCTGGCTGGGAGGAGCGTTGGTGCCAACGCGAGCCAATCCGCCGGCCAATCCCGCTCGAGGTTTCTGCCCCGATCGATTCGCGCCCAAGGCAGTTCGGTTCGGCGCGGCTTGGCCGGTCGCCTTGGACTCGCCCGTGGCCAGGTTGACCCTCAGGGATCGTTCGGTCTCCGTCGACCCGCCGGCGAACCACGGGCTGAAGGCTGTGAAGATGAGCTCGTCGCCGGCCCGGACTTGTTCATTGAAGCCAGGATCCACGGCGATCTCCTGGTCCGGCTTGCCATCGGTCCAGCCGTAGCGGGTCAGCTTGTCATCGGTGACCAGCCAGACGTTTTCCCCGCTGACCTGCAAGTCATACGCAGCGGCGGCCGAGCGGAGGTTGGCCTTGGTCAGGGCGTCCAAGGTGGGAAGTTGCCAGGCATCGCGATCGGCCCCTTCGCGAATGGCCTCCTCGCGCCGTTTTTTCATCTCCTCCAGCTCGGCCGCCGAGTCTCTGGCGATTCGGTCGCGATCGATGAGTTCGACCGACCATGCGACGGACCCGGATTCGAGCTGGTGTTTCTCGAGCGTGCCCCCGTGCAGGACCACCAGCTGCTGGTTGGCTGCGAGGTGAATGCTCCCCGAGTAGCCCGGGTTCACGTAGCGATGGGAATAGACCACCTTGGGCACGGAACCAAACCACGCGTACCAAAACCAGAAGCCAAAAACGCCCATCAACACGGCGGCGATCGAGCCCACGATCAGCCCAACCTTGCGCCAGCGACGGCGTTCGGACACGTCACGCTGGTCGGCATACTCCGGGACCGCGATGCCTTGAGCCTCGGCTTTGCTCCGACACAGCGGCGAACAGACCAGTCCGGTGACCCGCATGCACTGGGGGCACATCGGCTTGCGACAAACCAAACACTCGTGCGCGGAGAGTTCACCTGGGTGCCGTGTGCAAGCGGGATGAGCGCCAGGCACCGCCGCCGCACCCGCTCCGGAGGCCACCGGCGCATGGGCATGGGACGTAGCCACGGCAGCCACCCGGAGGCCGGGAGAGACATCCGCTTTCGGTGGCGAAGGCGGCAACGGCGGCATCGGCCGGGCGGACGCGCCGGGCGACGCCGTTGGCGATGCGGTGCGCACCGATACCGTTGGTGGTGGCGTGAGCGTGGGTGTTGGCTTCGGCGTTGAGTGGCCCGGGGCGAATTCCTGGCGGATGAGTTGATTCACCAACTCCGAACTGTCCATCCCACAGCTTTGGCAGACAAACCGGATGGGATTGGTCGCCATCTCGGGCGTGACCTCAAACGCATACTTTTGGCCACAGTGACATTGTATCTTCATGGTTATCGGGGGTTGAGCGGCACGATGTGACTGGGCCATTCCAAGGCGAACGGAGCCGTTGCTCCGCTGGTCCGAACCTCGCCGTCGCTGAGCAGAAAATTGCCGCCATATTGATGATGATTGTTGCCCGGGGCGACACCGTTGGTGGAGAAAACGGGATCCCCCTTGGTCTTCGGCGTCAGATCAATCCAGCGATCGCTCATCAGCACGGCCGCGACGCCACCCGTTTCGCCCTGCTGCCGGCCCATGAAATACACATAGCTGATCCGGACCTCCTTCAGAGGCGTGGCCGGGGCGACGCGGGAATCCTTGCTTCCCGGACAAACGAAATGGTCCGAGGCCACGGTGTATTGCGGCACCAGCATCGAGAGCGCCTCCTCGCTGGTCCGGGCGTTGGTCATCGCGGGAAACCGCCCCTCGTGATCCCGCGCGAAAAGGTCCAGCGCGAGGTAGATGTTCAGGAGATTTTTTTCGCAGGCCTTCTTCTGCCGCTGCTGATGGCTGCGGGAACCGAACCCGTGCCAGAGGACGACGAGCACGATGAGCAAGGCCAGCGTGACGATCAACTCGATCAACGAAAACGCGAGGTGACGACGAGTGGAGAGCCGAGGGAAAACGTTGACCTTCCGACAGAGGCGTTCGGAGCGGGATCCTGAGATGTCCTTCCCTCCGGGTATTTTCACGCCGTAGTTGTATCGGAATCGTCGCCGACTGGCAATGAGGCAGTAAAGGCGGGGCTCAAAACGTGGGCTGGCCTAAGGGCGACGCAGCAATTAGAACTCCCGCCAACGCCGTTGTTCGTCTGGATGAAAAAACTGATCTCGCTCCTGATTTGGCTGGCCGTGGTGCTGCTGGGCGCCTTCGCCTACGTGACGCTTGCGGTCAAACGCGGCGAGGCGGTCAATTCCGCCTACATCCTCACTGCCGCCCTCTGCACCTATGCCATCGGATACCGCTTCTACTCGAAGTGGGTCGCGGCCCGGGTGCTGGCGCTCGACGACCGCCGGGCCACGCCCTGCGAGGTCCACGAAGATGGCCGGGACTACGTGAAGACGAACAAATGGATCGTGTTCGGTCACCATTTCGCCGCCATCAGCGGCCCCGGCCCGCTGGTGGGACCGGTGCTGGCCGCGCAGTTTGGTTACCTGCCCGGCGCGCTCTGGATTCTAATCGGCGTGGTGTTGGGCGGGGCCGTCCAGGATTTTGTCATTCTCTTCGCCTCCATGCGGCGCGACGGCCGTTCGCTGGCCCAGATGGTCCGGGACGAGCTGAATCGCGTGGCCGGGGTCATCGGCGTGGTCGCCATCCTGTCGATCATGATTATCCTGCTCGCGGTGCTGGCCCTGGTGGTGGTCAACGCGCTCGCTGAATCGCCTTGGGGCGTGTTCACCGTCAGCGCCACCATTCCCATCGCGATGTTCATGGGCGGCTACCTCCGCTGGCTGCGGGCCGGTCAGGTTTTGGAGGCGTCCATCCTCGGCGTGGTCCTGTTGCTGGCCGCCGTGGCCGGCGGACAATGGATCTCTGAAAACGAAACGTTGAAGGAAATCTTTCATCTGAAAGCCCCCGCCCTGGCCTGGTCGGTCATTGTCTATGCCTTCGCCGCCAGCGTCCTGCCGGTCTGGCTGCTGCTGGCGCCCCGGGATTATCTCAGCACGTTCATGAAGCTGGGCACGATCTTTCTGCTCGCCCTCGGCGTTCTGCTCGTCCTGCCAGAGCTGAAGATGCCCGCCATGACGAAGTTCGTGGACGGCTCGGGCCCGGTGGTGCCGGGCAAGCTGTTTCCCTTTTGTTTCATCACGATTGCGTGCGGCGCCATCAGCGGGTTTCACACCCTGATCAGCAGCGGCATCACCCCCAAGATCATCACGCGGGAAACGTACTGCCGGCCGGTCGGCTACGGTGCCATGTGCCTTGAGAGCCTGGTGGCGATCATGGCCTTGATCGCCGCCTGCACGCTGGAGCCCGGAGTTTACCTCGCGATGAACATGAAAGTGCCGGGCGCCAACCCTGCAGCGGTGGCGACCGCGACGGTGGAACGGGTAAATGGTTTCGGACCTGAGTTCGCCTTGACCACGGATCGGATGAGTGAGCTGGCGCGGGAAGTGCAGGAGGAATCGCTCTATGGACGGACCGGCGGAGCAGCCACCCTCGCGGTGGGCATGGCGAATCTGTTTCATCGCGCGCTGCCCGGCCTGGGCGATCGGTGGCTGGCGATCTGGTATCACTTTGCCCTGATGTTCGAGGCGCTGTTCATCCTGACGACGCTCGACGCCGGGACCCGGGTGGGGCGTTACCTATTGCAGGATGCGTTGGGTCACGTGTGGAAGCCATTGGGTGACGTCAAGAGCTTGTCGGCCAATCTCGCCGCCAGCGGACTGGTCGTCGGGTTGTGGGGCTATTTCCTGCTGGCGGCCGTCTATGATCCCGACGGCGGCATCAAGGCGCTCTGGCCGATTTTCGGCATCGCCAACCAGCTGCTGGCCGCCACCGCGTTGTGCCTCGCCACCACCGTCATTCTGAAGATGGCCCTGCGCCGCGGAACAAGCGGCCTGCGCACCGAAACCAGACCGCCCGGAGCGCCCCAGGCATCCTCGGACTTGTCGAGCTCTCCGGCCATTGCGCTGGTCACGCTGGTGCCGTTGCTCTGGTTGCTGACCGTGACCGGGACGGCGGCAGTGCAGAAGATCTGGCACCCCGATCCGCGGATTGGTTTTCATGCCGCGGCGAATGCGGCGCAGGCCAAGCGCGAACAACTGCGGGGCGCGGGCGTGACCACTCCGGCGCAGGCCACCCAGGTCGCACAGCTCGCGCGGCAGGTGTTCAATGCCCGGCTTGATGCCTGGGTGACTTTCTTCTTCCTCGTCATGGTCGCGACGATTTTCCTGATCAGCGCGTATGAATGGTGGCGGCTGCTCCGTCGGGTGCGCGCACCCGAGCTGTCCGAAACCAAGCCGTCTTGGCTGCCTGACTATGCAGTGAACGAGGCCGGCGGGGTGGGAGCGCTGGGCGGAATGGCCCTGGCGGTGGGCTTGATTCGGGAGATCTCGGGCGAGGCCGCCATCGATCGCGCCGAGAGCGCGGCGTTGGTCTGCCCCTGCCAACCTCAGGTCGACCTGCTGGGCACCGCCGAGCCAGCCAGGCCTTTGACCCGGGGCGAAGCTTACGAACGCGTGCTCGCCCGACGTTACGAAGGTCAGATGGATCGGTGCTGTTAGATTTCCGAGAGAAAATTGGCCATGCAACGAATCGGACTCTACGGCGGATCGTTTGACCCGGTGCACTGCGGGCACCTGCTGGTCGGGCAGGCGGCGTGCGAAGAACTGGCTCTCGACCGCCTGTTTTTCATCCCGGCTGCACAGTCGCCGTTCAAACCCGAGTCATGCCCGGCACCCGCGTCGGAACGCATCCGCCTGCTTCGCCTCGCCCTCGCCGGCAATACCCGGGCGGAACTCGACCTGCAGGAGATCGAAAGAGGAGGCGTTTCCTACACGATCGATACCCTGCGCTTCTATCGCGAACGGCATCCGTCCTCCCAACTGTTTTACCTCATCGGCGCGGACCACGTGGCCAGCCTGCCCAAGTGGCGCGAAACAACCGAACTCGCCCAACTGGCGGATTTCGTCGTCATACCCCGCCCCGGCCAGCCCTCGCAGCCCCTGCCACCGCCGTTTCGCGGACAGGAACTGCACGGGTTCCCACTCGGCGTGTCGTCGTCGGTCATTCGAGATAGAATCCGCGCCCGCCAAGCCATCCGCGGCCTGGTCCCCGACGCGGTGGCAGAAGCCATTCACAATTCCGGGCTTTATCTTTAGCGCCCGTTTACGCAAACTTGCCGGCTGATGGACGCAAAGAAACTCGCCCTGCTCTGCCGAAGCCTGGCCGAAAACAAAAAGGCCGACGACATCCTCGTGCTGGATGTGCGCAAGATCTCGTCCGTGACGGACTACTTCGTCATCGCTTCAGGCAACAGCGAACCGCACGTGCGCGCGATCGCCGACGAAATCGGCGACGGCCTGCTCAGGGAAGCAGACCTCAAGCCCCGCGCCGTCGACGGCAGCCTGGTGGGAGGCTGGGTGGTCATGGATTTGTTCGACGTCATCGTCCACGTCATGAGGGCAGACGTGCGCAAGCACTATGATTTGGAGTCGCTTTGGGGCGATGCTCCCCGGGTGAAAACGCGCGCCAAGGCCAAGACCGCTGCGGAAGCCTAGAGAGAGGCAGGGAGAGGCAGGCGTTTAGTTCCGGTGGCTGCAGGCCCGGTAGCGCGGCGACACCTTGGGCTAGCCCTTAGGCTGGCTCAGACCTCCACGGCCGCTCTGGTCCGCGCTCAGCCTGCATGGTCCTTTCCTCGCCTATCCATTTTCCTCGCCTCCAAAATCACGGTCCTCACGGATCACGGTCCTCACGGCCCGAATACTCCGCCCCCTCACCTCACCCCACCCCACCCCACGGGAGCGCCCGCACCACATCGCCCCCCAAAACGATGCGACGGAGCGGAGCGCGCGCGCACGCGCAGCCCGCTATGGCTGCCGTGCCTCCTCCGGGTTGGAATTCTTGGCTTCGGCCATCGCTTCGATGACCTTGGCGAAATCGGCCAAACCTGTCGCCGGAATGATAATGGTATCTCGGCGCCCCCCCACATCTTCCGTGATGCGTAAGAAACGCCCTCGCGGATTTTCTTTCAGCGTAAAAAGAAACAGCTTTCGTTCAATCTGAATCCTTTCAGATTTTATGGTTTCATCAGAACCGGAGGTCGCACTCGGACCAGACGGACCAGAATCTCCGGTAATGCCTCGATTCGGCGCGGTATTGTTGTTTTTCATTGGCAGCCCCCCCCTTAATCCCCAACAGCCTTTCGCGTTGAACTACAGGACCAATGAGAACGGCAATCGTCAGGATAAGTCAACCGTCGATTCGGCACCATTTTTGTTCATCAACGCCGCGGCGCAACCGTCAGCCGCCCAACTAAATCGTTCAGCCGCGGAACTTGGACGCAACAAAGCGCGGGCTGTCCTCCGGGTGCACCACTTTCCAAAGGAAGACCCCCAGCGAGAGCGTGGCGAACAGACCAGCGATGCGTGAGACGCGGTGCCATTGTTTGAAGCTGGCTTCGGCCTGAAGACGTTCGGCCAACGGATACTGGGTGGCGACGTAGCGTTCGTTCAGCCCATACTTGATCAAATAAAGCGAACGCATGCGGGGCTGAAGGATGAGGCCTTCCGCCAAGGTGAACAACAACAACGCACCCAGCATGATCATCACCCAACGCTGAAGGCTCCGCCCGAGGTAAACCCATTCGGCCAGCTGATGAGCGATGCCCACCGTCGCGCAAACACACTGCACGTAGAAGAATCGTTCGAAGACAAACTGGACCATCACGCCTGGCCAGAACTTGCCCAGCGGCGTCGATTGGACCGTGGCGGAGAAAAATACCGGAGCGGCGGCCAGCACAAAAACCGCGGAACCAAACCAGATCGCGGCATTCATCACGCCGATGAACCGGAGCAACAGGATCACGCGGCCACGCTAAGGGATCCCCCGCACCGCTGCCAAGCGTGAATCAGGAGCCGGCATCCGCTGCGATCGGCTGCGCGAATTCCAATCGACGAAGGAGTGGATGCCTTCAAACTCAAGCCACCAATTGAACGGTCGCTGCTATCGCTCAGCCCCTGACGCCTTCCCATGAACCGCCCCGGTTCTTGCTCTTGCTCTTAATCGTGCTCTTGCTCCTCCCGAAGAGAGCAAGAGCAAGAGCAGGAGTAAGCGCAAGGGGCGATGCCCGGTTCAGGTCTGAAAAGAACGGGCGGCTTCCGATGAACCTTCCCTAGAGCAGGTCGAGCTGACGCCGGACCTTGGGCTCGCCAATGTCACCCGGCAGTTCCCGCAGGAAGTCGTCAATCTTTTGCAGGCACCGCTGGGTGACGCGATCGTTGGGGGCGATTTCCAATGCGCTCAGCAACGCCCGTCGGGCGCTGGCGAAATCGCCGAGTTGCAGCTGGCTCACACCCAACCCCTGCCAGGCCCCGTAATGGTTGGGATTGATGGCCAGCGCCCGCTCGCAGTCGCGCCGGGACTTCTCATATTCCCCGACCTGCCAAAGCGCCGACGCCCGCCGGTTCAACGCTTCCGCGTAGTTGGGATATTGCTCCAGCAACTGGTCCAGAATCTCAATGGACTCAGCGAATTTCTTTTCCTCGGCGAGGGCATACGCCTTCTCCATGCGGGCAAAGGCACGCCGCCCTGCCGCGCTAAACCACAGGTGATCCAGTCCCCGCCGCGAAATGTCCGAGATCTTTTCGTCTCGGGATTTCAGGCCTTGCAACAGCTGGGCCTCGGCGCCGACATCCGCGAGAATGCTGACGGCCCGCAGACGCGCCTCCTCGTCACCCGTGAGCAGCTGGTGGTACAGGCGCTCCTTGAACCACGCCGTCTGGCGAATGCCATGCGACAGCAGGTAAGCCAGGGCAAAGGCCGAGGCCAGGATGCAGATCACGCGCGCCAGCTTTTGGATCAGAAACGCCACGCGCCACGATCGTCGACGCAACTCACCCGCACCATTGGGCGCCGCCCGCGTTCGCACACCGGGGAACTACGGCCGCGGATCCCAGAGAATCTCCGGATGATCGGTCCGCCCCCGGTTGTTTCGCCGGTCCCAATAGTCCGCCGCCGCAAATCGCGCCACGTGCCCATCGAGAAACAAAAACTGGGCGCCTCGTTGATGAACCTGAATCGCCACGTTGTTCTGCTGGGCCACCGCCGCCCGTCGGCCATTGTCAAAAAGCCAAACGGTGCGGCTCGGATGTCGCAGGCTCTCGATTGTGACCGGCCGGTTGGCCGCTCCCGTGTCGTTCACATGCTGGTTCAGGCAATAAAAGAACAAGTTTCTCCCATTGCTCCGATTGGTACTTCCCGGACACACCCAAAGCCCGGGAGGCGGCGTCACGTCCGGATTCAAGGGCCAATCCAGCTCGGCGTAGGTCGGAATCGACAGGGCTTTCGGCAGATCGATGTACCAGCCGGACTTCGTTGAAGTGCCGTTGGGCGATCCGTCGGGCGGCAGGAAGTCGTCGTGATCAGACGTATAGGCGTGAGTCGCCAGGCCCCACTGCCGCAGGTTGCTTGCGCAGACCGTCGATTTGCCCGCCGATCGCGCCCGAGCCACCGCCGGAAGCGTGATCGAAGCCAGCACCGCAATCACGGCCATCACGATCATCAACTCGATCAGCGTGAAGGCGGCCGGCGGCCCGCCGCGCGCACAGATCGCGCGGTGGACGGCTCCGCCGCCAAGAATGAAAAACGGTTTTGCCGGCGACGACAATGCATGCGTGCGCGCGGCCCTCCCAGGCTGGTATTCAAACACTCCCATGGCGTGTCAAAGACACGCGCAGTATCGGGATGAACCAAGGATCGTCGAGCAGAAAATTGTCCGGAACCGGGTGGCGGAGCCGCCCCCGGTTCCGGAAAACGGAAATCCAATCAATGATATTCCTGCAGCGTTCGCACGCCGTAGCCGGATTTCTTAAGAGCGGCAATGCCCAGCACCGCAGCCTGCGCGCCGCTCAAGGTCGTCATGATCGGCGTTCCGGTATAAACCGCCGTCGTGCGGATCTTCACTTCATCGGCGCGGGGCGCCGCACCGGACGGCGTGTTGATCACCAGCTGCAGCTCCTTGTTCTTCAGCAGATCGACGGCATTCGGCCGACCCTCGGAGACCTTGTAGATGCGTTGCACCTTGAGCCCGGCTTGTTCCAGAACGTTCGCGGTTCCGCCCGTCGCCACCAATTCAAAACCCAGGTCGGCATACTGCTTGGCGACTGCCGGCAGCGCTTTTTTGTGCTGGTCGCTCACACTGATGAACACCCGTCCGCTCAGGGGGAGCGGCGAATTGGCCGCCATCTGGGATTTGGCGTAGGCGATGCCGAGATCGGCGTCGAGGCCCATGACCTCGCCCGTCGACCGCATTTCCGGCGAAAGCAAAATGTCCTGGCCGTGGAAACGGTTGAACGGAAACACCGATTCCTTGACCGCCCAGTACTTGGTCCAGATCTCCTCGGTGAACCCCAGTTCCTTCAGGGTCTTCCCCGCCATGACCTTGGCGGCGAGCTTGGCCAGCGGCACGCCAATCGCCTTCGAGACGAACGGAACCGTGCGCGAGGCGCGCGGATTCACCTCCAGCACATAAACAGTGTCGCCCTTGACGGCATACTGCACGTTCATCAAGCCAATCACCTTCAGCTCGCGAGCCATGGCGTGGGTGTATTCGCGAATGGTGTTGATCACCTTCGGCGGCAGGGTGTGCGGCGGCAGCACCATGGCAGCGTCGCCCGAATGCACGCCGGCGAACTCAATGTGCTCCAGCATCCCGCCAATGACGATCGAGCCTTGAGCCGGATCCTGGAACTGCCCGACGTCCGCGATGCAGTCAACGTCCACTTCCGTGGCGTCTTCCAGAAACTTGTCCACCAGCACCGGCCGTTCCGGCGAAGCCTCGACCGCGAACCGCATGTAATGCTGCAGCTCGGCGTCCGAATAAACGATCTGCATCGCCCGCCCGCCCAGGACGAAGCTGGGCCGAACCAGGACCGGATAGCCGAGCCGCTGGGCGGCTTCAACGGCTTCGGCCTCATTCGTGGCCAGGCCGTTCGGTGGCTGCGGAATGTCCAGCTTCCGCAACATCGCCGCGAACAGCTTGCGATCCTCCGCGACCTCGATGCTCTGCGGGCTGGTGCCGATGATGTTCACCCCGTTCTTCTGCAGTCCAAGGGCGAGGTTCAACGGCGTCTGGCCGCCAAACTGCGCAATCGCGCCCCAGCACCCTTCCCGTTGATAGATGTGCAGCACATCCTCCAGCGTCAGCGGCTCGAAATACAGCTTGTCGCTGGTGTCGTAGTCGGTCGAAACCGTCTCCGGATTCGAGTTGACCATGATCGTTTCGAAATTGTCTTCCTTCAGGGCGAACGACGCGTGCACGCAGCAGTAGTCGAACTCAATCCCCTGTCCAATCCGGTTCGGGCCCCCGCCCAGAATCATCACCTTGCGCCGATCCGTCTTCTTGACCTCGTCATCCCCACGATCGTAGGTCGAGTAGTAATACGGCGTATACGCTTCGAACTCGGCCGCGCAGGTGTCCACCAGGCGGTAGCTGGGCACCAGCTTCAGTTTCTGGCGGAGCGCGCGAACATCGTCCTCGGTGCGGCCGGTCAGATGGGCAATCTGGCGGTCCGAAAACCCGAGCGACTTCGCTTTGGCAAGTAGTGTTTCGTTCATTGAGTCAGGTGCGAATCAGATACTTCAAATCCGGCAAAGGAAACCGGAACGCCGCCGGGGTGTCGAGCGCCATTTGAACCCAAAGAGGTCGCTGGCGGCGCGGATCCGTCCCCGCCACACTCGTTTCACCTTTCGGCCCATACCCGCCTCCCCTGAGTTGGTGCATCCTTGCCCCATGAATAAACGTTCGACTTCGACGAATCGGCCGCCCCAGCCGACGCTCCCCATTTTCGATTTTAGATTGGCGATTGGCGATCTGGCTCCCCGTATGGACCGGACGATCGGCGACGAGGCTCGCGGCGCGGAGACTCGATCACCTGTTAATCGAAGGGGCCAGCGCGTAAGCCCTCTCCGCCGCCCTGCGGGGGAGAGGGACCGTCCTGACTCGCTTCCCAGCGAGTCGGGACAGGGTGAGGTGGAGCAGTCCGCGGGTTCGTCCCCCGTGACCAGGTTCGTAAGGAACAAGGAGCTCCCCACGCCCCGACTTCCAGCCCTTCTCCTGGGCGTGGTCGTCGCCGCCGGCCTCGTCGCTGGATCGCTGACCGCGAACGCTGCCGCTGCCACCAGCACCAATCTCTTCTCCCTGCTGCGAGTCGGGACCGCCTCTGAAGTGCGGCCCGTTCTGAAGCGCGGCGTGGATCTCCAGGCGCGAGACGCCCACGGCGACACGCCGCTAATGTCGGCCGCCCTGTATGCCGAGCCTGCGGTGCTCGAATGGTTGCTGGAAGCCGGCGCCGAGGTGAATGCCACCAACGCCGCCGGCGCCACCGCCCTGATGCGAGCCGCCACCATGCCGGACAAGGCGCAGTTGCTCGTTCTCGCCGGCGCTGATGTCAACGCCCGGTCTGTCCTCGGCAACACCGCCTTGATCCTCGCGGCGCGCAAAGCGGGTAATCACCCCACCGTCCGGTTGTTGCTCGACCGGGGAGCCGCGGTCAACGCGACGAACGCGTTTGGCGCCACGGCCCTGATGGCGGCTGCCGCCGCCAACGATTTGGCGACAGTCCGCCTGCTTCTGGATCACGGCGCCGCCATTGACGCCGCTCCGCTCATGAGCGGCGACGGATTCATCTGGGGCGGCGGGCGCACGGCGCTGCAATGGGCGTCATTCCACGGCAATGAAGCCATCATCCGGCTGCTGCTGAATCGCGGAGCGAAGGTCGATCAATTCACCTTGGCCGGCGGTGCGCTGGCCCAAGCCGCCTGGGGCGGACGCGTCGGCGCGGCCCAACTTCTGTTGAAGGCCGGCGCGGCGGTCGACCAGCGCGATCTGGTGGCCAACTACACCCCGCTCCACTGGGCCGCTTCCTCGGAGCACGCTTCGCCAGCTCTCGTCAATGTGTTGCTCGCCAGCGGTGCCGATGCCCGCGCGGAAGGTGGACAGCCCGTGGACAATTTTCTCGGTGCGATCGAAACGCCGCTGTCCCTCGCCCGCAAACGCGGGGAAACGCCCATCGTGCGCGCCCTGATGAAAGCCGGCGCGATCGACTCCGCCGCCGCCGCACCGGCCCCCGCGCGCAGAACGGCTACGGTGGCCGCCACCTCACGCCAGCCCGGGCCAGCCGATGAAGCGCCCGTCGTGCAAGCCATTCAACGCGCGCTGACGCCGTTGACGGCGACCGCCGAGAACTCCGCCCTCACCTTCCAACGACATGCCAGCAAACAGCAATGCATCTCGTGTCATCAACAACAGCTGCCGCTCGCCGCGCTCAGCCTCGCCCACGCTCGCGGATTCGCCACCGATCGAGCGGCCGTGCGGCATCAGCTTGAGCTGATGCAATCGTTCATGTCGTCCACGCCCGTCACGCCGGCCGACCCGCGCATCACCGCGCTGGAAATGAGCCTCCAGGCCACCTTTCATCCCGAAGCCGCCATCTTCGCCGGCTACGCCTCGCTGCCATTGCAGCTGGAGCAGATGCCCGCCAGCGACGCCACCGATGCCACGGTTCATCAGCTGGCGGCAATGCAGCATGCCGATGGGCATTGGAGCTGGAACCTCCCGCGGCCGCCCATTCAAGCGAGCGACATCGCGGCCACGGCCCTGGCGGTGCACACGATCCGGCATTTCGGGATTCCGGCGCGACGGGCGGAACTGAACACCGCGTTGCAGCGCGCCAAGACATGGCTGGCCAAGGCGTCGGCGGAAACCGGCGAGGAGCAGGCGTATCAATTGCTCGGGCTGGCCTGGGCGGGCGAAACCAGCCCCTCCCTGGCCCGCCTGGCCCAAGGGATGATCGCCACCCAACGGGCCGACGGCGGCTGGGGCCAGCTGAACGGCTTGGAAAGCGACGCCTATGCGACCGGGCAGGCACTCTATGCCCTCATGGAAGGCGGGCACCTCTCGGCGAGCCACCCGGTCGTCCGCCGCGGCCTCGCGTTCTTGTTAGGCAACCAGCAGACCGACGGCACCTGGCATGTGCGCCGGCGCGCGCATCCGTTCCAGCCCCCGATGGACAGCGGATTTGCCCACGGCGCCGATGGCTGGATCTCCAGCGCCGGCTCGAGCTGGGCGGTGATGGCGCTGGCCACATCGCTATCGCCCGGTCGCGGCATCAACCGCTCCGAGTATGCTGCTGTCACGTCGGGCCACCGAACCGACCGGGGAGCTTCCAACCCCGCCGCCGGCGCTGACGACAGCCTGGGGACCTTGCTTCCGGAGATGACGCCGGTTGATTTCGCGCGGGACATCCAGCCCGTGCTCAATCGTTCGTGCGCGGGATGTCACAGCGGGGCGCGGCCGAAGGGCGGCTACATGGTCACCGACCGCGCCGCGGTCGTGCGTGGCGGAGCCCGCGGCGAACCCGTGGTGGTGCCGGGCCGCCCGGAGGCGAGCCTCCTGCTGAAGGTGGTTCAGGATCGGGTGGATGACCTGGAGATGCCGCCGTTGGGCCAGCGCGGCAAATATCCGGCGTTGTCCCGGGAAGAGATCCAGCGTCTGCGTGCTTGGATCCGCCAAGGCTCCCGCGGGGCCGCCGAGGCCGCGCAGCTGGACGATCCGAAGAGCGGATTGGAGCAGGTGGTCAGACAGTGATCCAGAGTGCCGTGCGGGCAGACGCTCTTCCGGTGATGGGACGAGTCTCCGTTTCACGGAGCCACCTCCAACTTGTAAAAGCTACGGCCACGTTTGGAGGCGGACTCGTCGACGAACGGTGAGCTGCCGGTCTCGGCCGTGACCTCACCAATCACCTGCCACGTGGACAGGTTGGTCGAGGCCAACACCTGGTAGCGAACGCCTGGCCGGCCTTGCACGACGAGTGAGATCGAGCCATTCGCGGCGCGTGCGACGACATCCACTCGGGGCGCGGAGAGCGCTTCCCACAGAGTGGTCCGGCCGGGCGCGCCGTTTGCCTGGCGGGCTCCGGACGCGAAGATCGCGTAGCTCGGGAAACCGTCCCGATCCGTGTCCGGTCCCGAGCCCACTGCCGCCCCGGCGAAGTCACCGGGTGCGCCGCCCACGAAGCTCCACCGCCGTTCGCCATCCGGGCCGAAGACCTCGGCTCGACCGGTGTTGGCGCGCCAGCCCGGGGCGCCGGCGAGAAACTCGCCGACGATGGCGCCGGGAGTGCTTCGGAGCGGGGCCAGCGCGCTGCCTAACCGCTCGCCAGCCTCGCGTCCCTCGCGAGTCCAGAATCGCGTGCCGTTCAGCCCGATCAGCGCAACTTCGCCCACGGCGTTGGTTCCGCGACGTTTTGCGTTCGGCGCGCCGACCAGCAGCGCGTTCAAGCCGCCGGGTGTCAGCTGGCCGGCATCGCTGAGCGCTGCCCCAAATTGATCACCCGCGGTGGTGCCGCTCAGGAATCGGGCGAAGGTCCCGTCGGGTCGCAGGCGCCAGATGGCGCCGGCCGTCCCGTCGGTCGGGGCGCCGATGAACAACTCGTCGCCGGTGTCGGTCCGCACCACCGCGAAGCTGGAGCCCAGCTGGCCCCCGCCGTCGAGGGAGCGGGTGACGGTCAGGTTGGCGAGTTTGACCAGCGCGACGCTGCTGCGTCCCGGCGCTCCAATCGCGAGCTCGTCTGCTGACCGCAGCGCCAGGGCCGATCCCGAGGCACCATTGACTCCTCCGCCCTTGATTCGTCCCAGCTCGCGGCCCGTGCCGCCGGAGACAACCAGCACCACGCCTGCGCCGGCCGCTCCGTTCAATCCCGGCGCGCGCGGAGCGCCAATGGCGAGATCCACGACCCCGTCGTGATCCAGATCTCCCACCGGCAGCGCCGCGGTGGCAAATCCGCTGTTCTGGTCGAACCCGAACTGATCCGCGAAGAACGTCCGGATCAAATCCCCCGTGGGCTTGAACAGACTCACGCTGGGCGGCGGGCACGCCACCGGTCCACACGAGTCCGGCCCCTGCGGCCGAAGGCCGTCGAGAAGGATCAGCACATCCTGCGCGAACGCCTCCAGGCGCGGATCAGCTTCGCGCAGCAACCGACCCTTCGCGTCGTAGGCCGGATCACTCGGACGCACCAGACAGTTCGTTCCCGGCACCAAGGGGAATGGATCGAAAAGGTTGTTGCACGCGTCGCCGTCGATGTTGGAATCGCACTCATCCCCGATACCGTCCCCATCCAGATCGTTGTTGTTGGCCGAGGGGTGCAGCGGACACTTGTCCTGCCCGTCCGGAATGCCGTCACCGTCCGTGTCGTTCTTGCAGGGATCGGTATGCCTCAAGTTGACTTCCTCGACGTCGCCAATGCCGTCGCCGTCACTGTCGGTCGACGCGTTGCTCACCCGCGGATCCAGGCACGGATGCGAAAACTCGTAGCCGTCCGGGATGCCGTCGCCATCCGTGTCCCGTCGGCACGGCGAACTGCCGCGAGCCACTTCCTGGCCATCGGTGGCTCCGTCATGATCCGAGTCCCGGTCCCGCGGATTGAGGCAGCCGAATTCCGAGGGATTGGCAGCCCGACGCGTGCGCTCGTCGGCATTGGTCAGGCCGTCGCCGTCGGAGTCATCCGCTCCGTTGTCGATCACCTCCAGTTCGATCCGGACCGTTCGCGCGTCGCTGACGCCCCCAAAATTGAAGAGGAAGACCACGTCGGCGACGTGGGTGCGTTGCGACGCGAGGGTGAATGCGTCCGGCAGAAACGCGATCGGCATAAGTTTCAATTCCGGCGCCAGGCTGCCAGTGAATGAAGAGGGGAGGCCCTGGACGCCGAGCCATTGCGGTTCGCCCGGCGCGTAGTTTACCAGGGTGACGACGGTGGCAGCCGACGCCTGCAGCGGACTCCCCGATCCGCCCACCGGCATGGTGAAGGGGCCGAGATTGGCCACCCCGCAATTGATCAGGAGCAGGTTGCCGCCGGCGTTGGCGCCGGCCGGCTGACCATCGAGAAAGGACCAGCGCCGGTGGATGGTCAGCACCGGTCGCGAGGGCTGGGCCGGATCGAACGGCTCGTAACGGGCCGCGGAGTATTGGGGCACCCGGCCGCCGGGCAGATCCAGCCAGGCGTCAAAGTCACCCGGCACATTCGGATCGGGCTCAATGACGGGCCATGGACGCTGTTTGACCGCGGGACTGGAGTCAGCGCCGGGCACGAGCTGATATTGATTCAGGATGGCATCGAGCACCGGCGTTCCGCGCGCGAAGCTTGCGCCGAAACGAGCGGCCCAGGCGTTGTAGAATTCGAGCAGATCGGGGGCATCATCGAAGAAGCCGATGCCTCCGCGATCGTCCAGTTCGTTGTCGAAGATCTGCAGAACGGTGCGTCGACCCGCGATCGCCGGACCGTCGGCGGTGTCCCAGGATTCGGAGCCGCGCCCGAGCCCGTCGCTGAGATCCCAGAGCGTGCCCGCGACCGAGCCTTCGACGGAATAGAAGCGCTCCGCGTCCTGGCTCAGGAAGGTGATGGGATGGCAGGGCGCTTCGAACGGACCGGCGCCGGCCTGGCTTAACTCCAGGGCGGGGATGGACAGCAACCATTGCGCGTTGTATTCAGCGATGCCCTCCGACCATGCAAATTCCGGATCGTTGAAGTTGGAGTCGATCTCGGTGCAGTTCGTGTGCGAGCCGGAATGGTAATCGGTGGTGGAGATGGCGGACTCCAGGAAGTGGGTATACTCGTGGAGGATCGTTTTGTCGCGGAAACCGTAGTCGACGCCGCTGGCATTGGAGGATGGCGCCTGTCCGTTCGCCCGCGACGCGGTGAGAATGACGTTGCGCGAGATCAGCGCGTTGAAATGGCTCCAGCTGGATTCGGCATACTCGACTTCGACCTGATCGATCGCGTCCGTGTCGTTGCGGTTGGACTCCATGTCGGCGCGGCCAATCTGGATCGTCTGGCTGATGTTCAGCATGGCCGCGAAGCTCAGGCGGTAGATCGCGGTGTTGAACAGGCATTCGCCCACCTCAATATCCAGGTATTCGGCAAAAGCATCGAAACGCCCGGCGGTCACCGGGCCGGCGGCACCGGACGCAAACGTGCGCGGATGCAGCCCGGCCCAGGTTTCAGCCACGCAATCGAGATCGGTATAGACCTTCACCACGGCGTTGTCCGCCTGGAGCACGACGGCGAGATTCTGCAGATTGGGAACGTCTTCGCACCAAAGGGAGAAGTTCCCATTCGAATCGGTCCAGCCCTGGCCATACGCCTCATCGGGGTCGGCTGCGTTGACGATGGTGACCTGGACCAGGGAGGATGCCTTGAGTCTTCGGTTGGAGATCGTGGGGCTGATCGGAAGTGGCGTGGCATCGCCATGCGAATCGCCATCTTCGTAGCGCACCGAGCCGCTGACCGTGGCATTCCTTTCGCCGGTGCCGGCGAGGGCGAAACCGCCTGCAGCCTCGCCGCTGCCACCCGCGCCGCCGGGCAGGGCCCTGCGCGTCATCACCTCGGTGTCCCAGCCGGGAAACGGCGTCACGCTGGCCGCTCCGCCTTGCGCCGTGCTTTCAACGTAGAGCGTGTGGTGATAGGCGCGGCCGTCGATCACGCTTTCATCAAGGCGGGCGATGAAATTGAAGCGGGCCTGCCCAGCCTTCGGCATGAGACAGCGCGCCCGCACGGTGCGCGGCTGGTTGGCGGCCAACGGGCCGTCATAGCGGGCGTGATTCGTCCCGTTCGTCCAGGCCAGCAGCTGGATGTCCTTCGTCGGGGCAAACTGGAGTTGGACCCGTCCGCGGGCCACGGGCGAAATCACGGTCGCTTCAACGATGAATTCCGCGCCGGCGCGAATCGGGGTGACGGCCGTCAGCGTGACGCGTGGCGCATCGGCGGGAGGGAACTCGCGATGATGCGCCCACAAGGCATTGATCGCCGCCAGCTGCGTCGCGCTGCCCGGAGGTGCGGCCCGCCCAATGTCGTCCAGCGCAGGCCCGGCCGAGGGATCGTGGAGTTGTTGGATCGCGTGAATCGCGGCTTCGCGCACGTGGAGGTCGGGATCGGACTTCGCCGTCACGCGCAGGGCTGCGCTGGACGGAGCGCACGGCAGCTCGAGCAATTGCGCCACCGCCGCCAGCCTCTGCGCCAGGGCGGCATTCGTGTTCTGCAAGACCAGCCGCGGCGCGGTCACCGCCTCGACCAGGGCCGTGACCTGGCTTTGCGCCGGTTCGAACAGGATGTCGTCCAGGAATGGCGCGCCGGCCACTCCGGAAAACTCGAGCTTCACCCGGGCAATCGTCGTCTGGGCCGCTTCAACTCCGATGAAGTTGGTAAGGCGACCCGCCGAAACCGTGGGCACGTTGACCACCGCCTGGGTGAGTTGAACGTCATTGGCATCGAACGCGCGCAGAATTGCCCGGACGTCGCCTGTGGTCCCGGGCACGGCGAAATAGAGTCCCACTCGCCGGCGCGGATACTGAAACCGCATTTCCACGGGTTGCCCCGCTCGATGCGCGCGGCCGAGCAACGGCGTTGAACGTGGCGACACGCCGGCGGCCGCGGCGTTCACCGCTCGCACCGGGTTGCCCCAAAACCGCACGCCTTGCATGCGCAGCTGTTGCCGCACCTCGCCGCCCGCGGCGAGCGCGTCGAACGTGACCCGCTCGGCCCCCGCCGTGAAACGGCTCGGATCCAGCGAGGGCGCCGGTGCAAACGTGAGCTGAAGTTCGTTCAATGCATCATTGTCGCCGTCCCAGCGAAAGCGCACGAAACGCGCCGGCACTGCGGAGGTGAGATTGAGCCAGGCTGACCATCCATAGGGCACGGAATGCCAGGCGAGGCCCTGGCTGTAACTGACGTAGCCCGCCCAGCCCACCGTGTCGCTGGCCTTCAACGCCACCCAGTTCGTGCCATCGATGGAATACATCGCCGCCTCTCCCTGGCTGAGGCGGGCGCCCGCCGTGTTCGTCCCGTTGCTGGTCATATAACGACGCAGGCCGGTGAACAGCCCGGGCACACCGAAGTCCACCTGCAGATGTTGCCAGTCAAGATACCCGGTGCGGAGGAAGGTGGCGGTGTTGCCGTCGAACGCCATCGCGGGTGTGGTTCCGCTTAGGCCGGCCCGATCGCTGGTCACGACGGGGGCCGCGCCCAGAATGCCGGTGAGGAGGGAGACCAGGATCACCGGAATCGCCCAGAGCATACGCCATCCCATGAACCGCCCTCCGCAAGAGCCCTCTCCGACGCATTGCGGGGGAGAGGGAGGGCCCGCGAAACGGGACCGGGTGAGAGGGAACCTCAGCGGCCACGTGGTGGCACGCATGGGCGTTGGCAACGGCGATACTCTTCTGCGAGCAAGTGAGTGAACATGACAAAAATCGACGAACATCCGAATCGAGACGGGGATCTGCGGTCCTTGGCTGAGAGGAGAAGGAATTTTCATGCGTATTGCGTAATGCGGGTCAATCCGTTGAGCGTTCAAGAGCGCCTTACCTCTTACAGCACCGAACCCGGCGAAACGTTACAGACATTCGCCAGGGGAAATGCGGATGACACCGTGGAACAGAGAAACTGCCCCGGACCTCGCCCTCACCCCAACCCGGGTCGGTTGCGAGTGAAATGCAAGCGCGTGACCGCCTAACGCGGTCGAGCCAAAATGGAGGAAGTCATTCCCGCTCGGCCTGGACGCATCAGTTCCCGGCCGCGGCCTGGTCCGGATCGGCGCCGGCCCGCAAGCGCTGACGTTCCGCCGCCTTCGCAAAGGGATAGTAAACCATCATCGCCAGCACGATGGAGATCGCGCCCCAGACGGCCGCCTTCCAATCGCCACCGGTGGCAAGGTAATGCCCGATGATCGGCGGAGTGGTCCACGGAATGTTGACGAACGGTTTGGAGATGACGTGCCAGTGCATCAGGAGATAGGACGCGGTCGTGAGCAGGAGCGCGTTCAGGATGTACGGCACCATGAACACCGGGTTGAGCACGATGGGAAAACCGAAGAAGATCGGCTCGTTGATTTGAAAAACCTGCGTCGGCAGCGACAGCCGGCTGACCTTGCGATAGCCCGGATCCTTCGAGTTCAGCATGACGAGGGCTAGCGCGATGGTGGCGCCGGTCCCGCCCACGTTGACGAAGGTGGTGAAGAACCCGAGCGCCGTCACGTAGGGCAACGGTTCGCCCCGGCCGGCGGCCTCCACGTTGGCACCGAGGTATTGCAGGAAAACCGCGGCCACGATGGCGTCGAGCGTGTTGTCACCATTGATGCCCACCGACCACAACAGGGTGACGAGAAAGGCGTAGACCAGAATGCCGGGCAGGGTGTTGAGGGCGAAGACCAGCGGCGAGAACACGGTTTTCACCAGCTCATTGATGTCGACGCCCCACACGAAACGAATCAGCCAGAAGATCAGCACGAGAAACACCATCGGCACCAGCGACAGGAACGATTCGTACACGACCGACGGCACGCTGGGCGGCATGCGGATGACGAGGTTCGAATCCGTGCAGAACTTCTGCACCCGCGCGGTAATCAGGGCCACGAGAATGGCGGTGAACAATCCGGCGGAACCGAGCCCGCCCATGACCAGCGACTGGGTCTTCACGTCGATCTGCAGCAGCAGAAACACCAGCGTCGCCAGCGTGGCCGTCATGACGCCCTCCTGCTTCAAACGTTTGCCCAGATCGTAGGCGATGGCAAAACACACGAACACACCAAGCATTCCAAACGTTGCGGTCACCGGCACCTGCAGCAGTGGAAGCCAGGCTTCAATCTTCTTCTCCCAGCCTTCCAACGGCAGGTTGCAGAACGCCGTAAACAAGCCGCCGAGAATGGTCAGCGGCACAATGGTGATCATGCCGGCGCGAATCGCCGCCATGTAGTTGTTCTCGCTCACTGCCGTCAGGACGGGCACCACGCGACGCTGGAGAAAACCGGTGTTCACAGGTGTCAAATGCGGCTCGAAGCAATCATCCCTGCGCATTCTCCCGCGCCCAAGCTGTCAGGGCCGCGCGCTGTTGATAAACCTTCTCGAACGCGTCGGCGATGTCGTTCATGTCGGTCTTCGTGCCGAGGAACACGCTCTGTTCGATCCAGAGCCCCTGTTCTTCACAGATGAGATCGCTGGTGGGACATTCGACCTTTCGATAGTTCAAGCGTCGACGCAGGCCCGGCAGGTAAGGGCCGAAGGACTTGTTCCGGAACATCGGCTGGCGCGGCAGCGAAATGGCGTAGCCGCCGGAACACGGAATGCCTTCCGCCTGCAAGGCCCGAACCACCGCGGACCGCGGCGCGCCAAACGCGTGCGCGTCCAGCCTCAGCATGAACAGGTGATAGCTGTGCCGGAGACAATCCGCCGGCCGCGCCTGCGGGAAGACGCCGGGCAGACGCGCCAGGCGCGCGGCCAGGAACTGCCCATTGCGATCGCGGGTTTTCGTCTGGGCTTCGAGCCGATCGAGCTGGCTGTTGAGCAGAGCGCCCTGCAATTCGCCCAAGCGATAGTTGCCGGCCAGAATGTGATGTTCGTACCAAGCCCCGGACGGAATCCGCCCGCAGTTGTGCAACGAGACACAACGCTCGGCCAGGCCGTCATCGTTGGTGGTGATCAGTCCACCTTCGCCCGACGTCAGGTTCTTGCTCGACTGAAAGGAAAACGAGCCCAGATGCCCAAGCGATCCCGCCGGACCCAGGCGGTGCAACGCCCCGTGCGCATGCGCCGCGTCTTCCAGGATGACCAGATCATGTTTGCGGCCGAGCTTTCGAAACGCCGCCATATCCGCCGGCTGGCCGGCAAAATGAACCGGAATGATCGCGCGCGTGCGCGGAGTGATGGCCGCGGCCGCGGCGGCCGGATCGAGATTGAACGTGTCGCGATCGATGTCCGCAAATACCGGCACCGCGTTGGCCTCGATCACCGCCGAGGCCGTCGCGTAAAAGGTGTAGGGCGGGATGATGACTTCATCGCCCGCTTCCAGCCCGGCCGCCAGCAAGGCGAGGCGCAGGGAAACCGTGCCATTGACGACGCCGATGGCGTGTCGACAGCCGTGCTGGGCGGCAAAACGCCGCTCAAATGTCGCGACTTCCGAGCCGCTCAACTTGCCCCAGTGCCCGCTCCGCAGCGCCCCCAGCACACGACGCTCATCCGAGGGTCCAAAGATGGGCCAACGGACGAAGGGCGTGCGACGCAGTGCCGTGCCGCCCAACAAAGCCAGGGCATCGACGGCGGAGGCCGCGTTCGCTCTGGCCTGGCTCGCGCGCCGTTTCATCCGCGCCATTTTTGTCCGCTGCTTTTTCATCAGGTCATCCTCCACGGCTAAAGGTCTTTCCCATGTAGATGCACCCGTCGCGTCCGGCTCCAACCCGCACGAGCTCGCGAAAGCCGAGGTGTTGATAAAATCCGAACGCCGGCTCGTTCGCCATGCTGACCCCGAGGTGAGCTCCGGGCGATCCGCGCGCGCGCAGAGCATCCATCACCTGTTCCAGCATGCGTCGGCCCAACCCTTGTCCCTGGGCCCGATCGAGCAGATCGATGTGCAGATGCGACGGGTAAGTCGCGTACGGCTCCGGCATGAAATAGTCGGGTTGATGATACCAGGAATGGACCATCTGCACCCGGCTCCACGACGTCGGGTCGCCGCCGGGCAGCGGAAACTGCGCGCACAACCGGGGCCTCCAATCCCTTTCATAGCGGGCGTAAAACGCCTTTGAATCGAGCGCGCCCAAGGCGTAGCCGCAGATGCCTTCGTCATCCTCCAGGATCAAACTGGAGTCCGGCTCGAAGGCCAGGTAGGGCCCGACAAAGATTCGCCCCAAGGCATCGGGATCGTCGCGGTAGAACGGCTCGCCGTCGCGACCGAAATCGCCCGTCTTCAAACAAACGTGGTAAGCGCCGGGTTCGTCCCCCGGTCGTGCCGGTCGCAGGCGGAACGCGCTCATGGTTTGGCTTCGGCTGCTCCGACGGTAAAGGTTTCGTCCGGGTGCGGTTCCAACAGCCGTTGCAATCGTGCGACGTAGCCGCCGCGATAGGTGCCAGGAAGGTGAAAATCCGATTGCGCCACCGCCTTTCCAGCCGATTCCGATTTGATTCGAACGTAGGCCAGCAAAAGGTCGAGCTCTTCGCGCAGCTCCCACACGCGCCGGCTCAAGGCATAGAACAGCGGACGATCCCGCAGCTCAGCCAAACGCGCACAACATTCCTTCAATCGCGTCGCGCGTTCCTGCCACGCCTCCACTTCACGCCGATCCCAAGTCACCGGATCGCGGGCCAGGAGCGCTTCACCGGCCGCAAACAAGGTCCGCGCTTCGGGGCCGTCTTCGTGCGGCAAATAGTACGCATCCCCCAACAACACCAGATCCTCCAGCGCAATGGAGCGGCCCACCGTCTCGAAGCGCGGCAGCCAATCACGCATCGCCCGCAGATAAGCTCCGCGCGGATCCCAGTCGCCGCCGCCCGTCGCGAACTCAGCGCAGGTCCGCAGCGCCACGTAGTTCAACGGGTATTCGGTGTTGGGATTGGTGAGGATGCCCCGGACAGCGGAACGAAGCTCCGGAGCGCGCCCGGCATACGGCCCGCAGAAAAACCGCCGACCGTCGTAGTCATTGGCGTGCAGATTGTCCCAGATCAAAGGCCGGCGCCGAAGCCAGCCAGTCACCTCCTGCACATGTCCGAGCGAGATCTCCCGCGAAATGATTTCAGGCCCGGTCCAACACACGTCGATATCCGCCGGCAACAGACGGCCGATCGTCTCGAGATAACTTGTGCCACCCAGCCCGCGGGCCGCCATCCGGCCGCAATAGGGCGTCGGACAAAACAGGAAGCGCGCCCCGGACACCCGTCCTTGCAGCCAGGCCTGCACGCGAACGGTAAAATCGCCCTGCGCCTCAGCAAACGACTTCCACCGGGCCTGGTCCGCCGGGTGCATTCGATCCGGAATGTCATCGAACAACAGCGCAAAATCGCGCACGCCCAGCGCCATCATCTGCCGCAGCCGTTCGATCAGGCGATCAAACTCGGCCGGGTCGCTGTAGCGCACGTCCAGCCCAGGGGCCAGCGCATAGATGAACCGGAGACGCCGGCGTCCGGCGTCGTCAATCAGGCTGCGGAGCGATGCCGCCTCGGCCGGCGAATACAACTCCCGCCAAAGGGCGCGGTGTTTCAGATCGTCCTTGGGGGCGTAGAGGTAGGTGTTCATCCCCCACGCGGACATGCCGGCAAACAGCTCAGCCCGTTCGGTCGCCGACCACGGCGGGCCATAAAAGCCTTCGATCACGCCCGACAGAAAGTCGGGCGACCCCAATGCGGCGACGTCGAGATCGTTCGTGCTCGTGTTGATGCGTCGAACCTAATCGGTCGCCCGGAATGATGGCAAGGGTCGGAGTAACGTCGCAGGCTTCGGTTTTTTCCGGCTTATCCGAGGATCAGGGTGAGCCGGGTTCAAGGGAAGCCGCCTGTTCTTTTCAGACCTGCTCACCACACATGAACCAGCCGACTGCTCGGACCGCGGGCTTTCAGCCCGCAGCGGCGCGAGCCGGAGACGACGCCTGAGGGTTCGTTCGTGTGCCGCCGATTCCACCCGCTGCGGGCCAAAGGCCCGCGCTCGAAGGGCGGTTCACGGGAAGCCACCCCGTTCCTTTTAGACCTGCCACCTGACATGAACCGGCCGACTGCTCGGACGGACCGCGCGGCTTTCAGCCCGCAGCGGCGCGAGCCGAAGACGACGCCTGAGGGTTCGTTCGTGCGCCGCCGATTCCACCTTGCTGCGGGCCGCAGGCTGGCGCTCCGGAAGGGCAGTTCACGGGAAGCCACCTGTTCTTTTCAGACCTGCTCACCAGACATGAACCAGCGGACTGCTCGGACGGACCGCGGGCTTTCAGCCCGCAGCGGCGCGTGCCGGAGACGACGCCTGAGGGTTCGTTCGTGCACCGCCGATTCCACCCGCTGCGGGCCACAGGCCCGCGCTCCGGAGGGGCAGTTCACGGGAAGCACCCGTTCCTTTCGGACCTGCTCACCAGACATCAACCTGCGGACTGCTTGGCCGGACCGCGGGCTTTCAGCCCGCAGCGGCGCGAGCCGGAGACGACGCCTGAGGGTTCGTTCGTGCGCCGCCGATTCCACCCCGCTGCGGGCCAAAGGCCCGCGCTCCAGAGGGCGGTCACGGGAAGCCACCCGTTCCTTTTAGGCCTGCCCACCTGACATGAACCGGCCGACTGCTCCGGACGGACCGCCTTTCAGCCCGCAGCAGCGCGAGCTCCGGAGACGACGCCTGAGGTTCGTTCGTGCGCCGCCGATTCCACCCGCTGCGGGCCAAGGCCCGCTCCGGAAGGGCGGTTCACGGGAAGCCACCCGTTCCTTTTAGGCCTGCCCACCTGACATGAACCGGCCGACTGCTCGGACGGACCGCGGGCTTTCAGCCCGCAGCGGCGCGAGCCGGAGACGACGCCTGAGGGTTCGTTCGTGCGCCGCCGATTCCACCCGCTGCGGGCCAAAGGCCCGCGCTCCGGAGGGCGGTCACGGGAAGCCACCCGTTCCTTTTAGGCCTGCCCACCTGACATGAACCGGCCGACTGCTCGGACGGACCGCGGGCTTTCAGCCCGCAGCGGCGCGAGCCGGAGACGACGCCTGAGGGTTCGTTCCTGCGCGCGCCGATTCCACCCGCTGCGGGCCAAAGGCCCGCGCTCCGGAAGGCGGTTCACGGGAAGCCACCCGTTCCTTTTAGGCCTGCCCACCTGACATGAACCGGCCGACTGCTCGGACGGACCGCGGGCTTGCAGCGGCGCGAGCCGGAGACGACGCCTGAGGGTTCGTTCGCGCGCCGCCGATTCCACCCGCTGCGGGCCACAGGCCCGCGCTCCGGAGGGGAGGTTCAGGGGAAGCCACCTGTTTTTTTCAGACCTGCTCACCAGACATGAACCAGCGGACTGCTCCACCTCACCCGCGGTCGGCGGCTTGCGAGATAGGCCGCCAATTCTCCGCATCGCTCGGCGCGAACGTCGGAAAGTCATCTGCGTCCATCCGCGTCCATCTGCGGTCACCTCAGTCTGCGCCGAAATCTGCGGTTCAACTCCCGGCTGGCCCTGCGCCACGGCGGCCGCTAGGCTCCGCCGCAACACATTCGCAATCGCAATCGTAACCGCAATCACCGCTCACCATCTTAACTGCACATGAAACGTTGGAAGATCGCCGGGATTAATTTCGATCACTTTCACATGGGCGACCTGCTCCGTTACGCCCACGAGCATCCGCACGTGGAGATCGTCGGGATCAGCGACGAACAACCGGCGCGCATGGAGGAGGCCATCCGCAAGTTGGGTCTGCCCCGCGATCGGGCGTTCACCGACTACCGGGCCTGCCTCGAACGCACCCGGCCGGACATCGTCATTCTCTGCCCGGCAGCCTCCAAGCACGGCGAGTGGGTCAAGAAAGTCGCCCCCTACGGCGTGCATTTGATGGTGGAAAAACCGTTCGCCGCCTCGTTGAAAGAGGCGGATGCCATGGTTGCGGCCATGCCCCGCAACCGGACGCTGATGATCAACTGGCCGCTGCAATGGGTGGCTTCACATCGGAAAGCCTACGAGCTGGTCGCCGCCGGACACATTGGAGACGTGCTCAACGTTTGGCACTTCGGTGGCAACCGGGGTCCGCTCTGGCACGGGGCCGACAAGGACGAGAAAACTCCCGCGCAGGTGGCGAAGGAAAAGCCGAAGTCCTGGTTCTACAAAAAGGCGCACGGCGGCGGGTCGTTGCTCGACTACCTCGGCTACGGCACCACGCTCGGCACCTGGTACCAAGGCGGCCGCCGGCCGCTCGAAGTCACCGCCTGCGTCGACGAACCCAAAGGCCTCGAAGTCGACGAACACAGCATCGTCGTGGCCCGCTACGCGCACGGCCTCTCCAAGTTCGAAACCCGCTGGGGCACATTCACCGACCCGTGGATCATCCAGCCCCAACCGCGTTGCGGGTTCATCGTCGCCGGCACCGAAGGCACCGTCGCCAGCTACGACTACGACGATCACGTCACCGTGCAGACGCGCCGCAAGCCGTTGCCGCACCGCGTGCCGGCTCCGGCCACCAAGGCTCCACACCAAAACCCGGTTCAATACCTCGTAGATTGCCTCTCGAAAGGCCGCGCGCTGGAAGGGCCCGTCAGCATTCGCATCAGCCGGATCGGCCAGGAGATCGTGGACGCCGCCGTGCGCAGCGCGCGAACGAAGCGAACGGTTCGGCTCTGAAGTTCCCCCTCTCCTTGGGGAGAGGGTTGGGGTGAGGGAGAATGGCGCCGACCGTTAGCGTTCGCCTGTGGCGGCGAAGGGTTCGAAGCTCAGGCCAAATTCCGACGAGTATTGGCTCTAACCGACACTTTTCACATTCACGTGAGGCGTGCACTCCGAGCGCGACGCCATAACACAATGCAGACAATGTCCGGCGGCGGGGGGGGGCGGAGCGCCCGCCCTACCTGCCGCGTTTCAAGTTCTTCCCAAAAATTCAGCGGACGACCACGTCAGGATGTGGCATGATGTGCGGCATACTGCTCGCAGCTCGCACCCCACTGACACGACTGCGACCCACTGCGACCGCCGTCACTTCATGGATATGCGAAACTCGATCCACCTCGCCAGCCTGGTCCTCATCACTTTCATCGGGGCCAGCGCCGGTGCAGGCGCCGCCGGCTTGGACCGCGACCGCAATGGGCTGAACGACGTCTGGGAGCTGATTTACGGATCGCTGCCGCCCGACGGCGACAACGACGGCGACGCCTTTACCAATGCACAGGAAAGCGCCGCGGGCACCAATCCGCTCGACGCGCTCTCGCATCCGGCCGTCCTCGGGATCGCGCCGTGGCCGGATTCGCTGGTGCGACTCGAATGGAACAGCGTCGTCGGCAAACGCTATCAGGTCATCTCCCGGCCGGAGTTGGGCGCTGGCAGCTGGATCACCAACCTTTCCCTGATCGGCGACAGCCTGACGCAGTCGGCTTTGTTTCCGCGCGCAGGGGCTCCGACCAGTTTCTTTCGCCTGATCATCGACGACGCCGATACCGACGCCGATGGCCTGACCGATTGGGAGGAGCTATCGCTCGGGTTCAGCCCGGCCACGGCGCACAGCGATCGGCAGGACGCGCTTGATTTTACCCGGGGCACCAACGCCATCAGCGCGGCCAGCGTGGTGAGCCTCGGCGCGCTTGATCTGATGATGACCGAGCGATGGCCGGATCCCGGCCTGGTGGCGGTGCGTCGAGCGGGCGGGTTGAAACCGTTGACGGTGAATTTCTCGTTTGCCGGCACCGCGACGAAGGGCGTCGACTACACAACGCCCGTCGAAACCACCGTTCACTTTCCGCTGGGCGTGCGGGAGGTTTGGCTGGAGCTGACGCCGGTGGTCGACACCGACGATGCGGAGCCGACCGAAACCATCACGGTCACGGTGCTGCCTGGTGCCGGGTACACGATCGGCCCGAGCAACAGCGTTGCCCTGACGCTGGAGAACGAGACGGCGGCGAGCGGGCCATCAGCGAAGGCGGCGGCGCGCTTTCTGATCCAGGCTGCCTTCGGTCCCGATCAGGACTCGGCGGCCGATGCGGACGGCGTTCCGGAGAATGTGGAGGAGGTCATGTCGCTTGGTTTCGAGGGGTGGATCGAGGACCAGTTCACTCGCCCGCATGGGTATCTGCAGCCCTGGGTCAGCTGGGCCGCTGGCCACGCCGACGCGCTCCAACTTTATGGCAATTGGAAGGAGTTTTCCTGGTGGGGCCGCGCGATGGGCTCGCCCAAACTGCGTCCCGATGCGGCGACGAACACGCTGGCGGATCCCTTGCGGCAAAGGGTCGCGTTCGCGCTGAGCGAGATCCTGGTCGTTTCGGATCGTCCTGAACAACTCGCCACCGAACCGGTCGGGATGGCGAATTACTACGATCTGATGGTCAAGCATGCGTTCGGCAATTATCGCGACCTTCTGTTCGACGTGGCCACCCATCCGGTCATGGGCATCTACCTCAGTCATCTGGGCAACCAGAAAGCCGATCCCGCGAGCCGGATTTATCCGGACGAAAATTTTGCGCGCGAGATCATGCAGTTGTTCAGCATCGGCCTCTGGCAGCTGAACCCCGACGGCACCCGCATCCTCACCAACGGCCAGCCCGTGGCGACCTACGACAACAGCGACATCACCGAGCTGGCGCGGGTGTTCACGGGCTTCACCTTTGGCACCAACACCAGCTTCACCATCTGGCCGCGGGACTTCACCGTGCCGATGAAATGCTGGGACGCCTTTCACGACACCAACTCGAAGTCGTTGCTGGGCGGGCTGCAGTTGCCCGCACGAACGGCCAGTCCCGGCAACTCGGGCGTCGCCGGGCTGGCCGATGTCCACGCGGCCGTGAGCAATCTGTTCGCGCATCCGAATGTCGGGCCGTTCATCGGCAAACAGCTCATTCAACGCCTGGTCACATCGAATCCCAGCACGGGCTACGTCGCCCGCGTCGCGGCGGCCTTTGCCGACAACGGCCAGGGCGAACGGGGCGATCTGAAGGCGGTGGTGAAAGCCATCCTGCTCGATCCCGAAACGCGCGATCCCGCGATGATGCAACAGCCCACGTGGGGGAAGCTCCGCGAGCCCTTCCTGCGCGTGGTGAACTTCGCGCGCGCGTTCAATGCGGCGTCGACCTCCGGCTATTACCCGCTGGACCAGTTCTCCCTCGACCACCTGCAAGACCCTCTGAACGCGCCCAGCGTCTTCAATTTTTTTCTCCCGGCGCACAGCCCGCCCGGACCCATCACCCAGCTGGGCCTCGTCGCGCCCGAGTTCCAGATCATCAATGCCAGCAGCGCCATCACGGGTCCCAACTACTTTTGGGACGATGCCATCCTGGGCGGGCTGCACACGCAAGGTGCCGGCAACGCGAGCTACAACGTCCGCGCCAATCTCACCAACGAACTGTCCCTGATCGTGCCCGCCTCGCAAATCAACCAGGATGTGCCCGCCGGGCCTGCGGCGGATCCCGATGCATTGATCCGCCGGCTGGATCTCACGCTGACGGGCGGGACTCTCTCGCCGCCCCAGTTCCAAATCATTCGCGAAGCCATGCTGCGCCTCAACCCGCCGACCTGGCAATGGCACCGGGAACGCCTGCGCCTCGCGATTTATCTCATCGTGACTTCTCCCGATTTCAACGTGCTGCGCTGACTCATCCCATGAAAACGTCCCGTTCCCTTTCTCGTCGGGCCTTCCTGCGTCAGGCCAGCTGCGGCGGCATGAGCGCGCTGCCGGTGCTCAACACGCTGCTCAACCTGCGCCTCATGGAAGGCGTGGCCGCCGCTTCGACGCCCGCGTCGGGCGACTACCGTGCCGTCGTCTGCCTCCTGCTCGCCGGCGGCAACGACTCGTTCAACCTGCTCGTGCCCCGCGATCCCGCCGCCTACGCCACCTACCGCGCCTCGCGCTCGAACCTCGCACTGACGCCCAGCCAGCTGATCGACATTCATCCCGACGGCCAGCCGCCGTTTGCCGTGCACGGCGCGATGCCGGAGCTGGCGAATCTCTTCGAGACCGGCCAGGCCGCGTTCATCGCCAACGTGGGCTCGCTGATTGAACCCGTCCAGAATCGCAGCGAGGTCAGCCAGAATCTCAAACGCCTGCCGCTCGGCCTCTACTCGCATTCCGACCAGATCGAACAATGGCAGACCAGCATTCCCCATGCGCGCAGCGGCATCGGGTGGGGCGGTCGAATGGCGGATCTGCTGAAAGATCTGAACGCCAATCAAACTGTGCCGATGGGAATCTCGCTCGACGGCAGCAACGTGTTTCAGACCGGCCACACGGTGGCCGAATACTCGATCACGCCGGGCGGCGCCGTCGGACTGAGCGGCTACAGCCCGGGCTGGCAGCAATACCAGGACGTCCGCAACGCCATGAGCACCGCCGTCGACAGCCAGCTGACCCAGCATTACAGCAATCTGCTGGCGCAGACGTTCAACGTCCGAAAGAAGCAGGCGATTGACGCCTACCAGATCTTCGCCACCGCCACGTCACCGGCGTTGCCCAGCGGCGTCACCTTCCCCGCCACGTATCTCGGTCAGCGGCTCCAGATGGTGGCCAAGGCCATTCAAGGGCGCGCAGCCATTGGCGCCCGGCGCCAGACTTTCTTCGTTCAGTGGGGCGGCTGGGATCATCACAGCGATGTTCTGGAAAACCAGAACGCCATGCTCCCCCAAGTCAGCGCTGCCGTTGGCGCGTTTCATTCCGCGCTCGTCGCCCTCGGCGTGGCCGATCGCGTGACGCTGTTCACCGCCTCGGATTTTGGCCGCACCCTGACCAGCAACAGCCGCGGATCGGATCATGCCTGGGGTGGCAATCACTTCGTCGTCGGCGGCGCCGTCGCGGGCCGAAAGATCTTCGGTTCCTATCCGTCGCTGACGCTCAACCCGGATCGCGGAGCCGAGGTGAACCCGCTCGATACCGGTCGCGGCCGGTTCATCCCGACCACCAGCTGCGATCAATTTTTCGCCGAGCTCGCCCTCTGGTTGGGCGTGAGCAAAACTGATCTCCCCTTGATCTTTCCGAACATTGGAAACTTCTATCCTCTGACCAGCACCACGCCGCCCGTCGGATTCCTGGTTTGAGCAAGAACCGGACGGTTCATGGGAAGGCTTCGTTTTTTTTAGACTGCTCACCAGACATGAACCTGCGGACTGCTCCGACGGACCGCGGGCTTTCAGCCTAATGCCTTTCGGTAATTTTAGGGTTGGTTTTGTGGATACGAATGCTGATGGGATGATCGAGGGATTTCTGATCACGTTTGCGTGGCCATCTGCTCTTGGCCTGGCGAACAACGCGGGGGCAAGACCGTGCGCGTT
>JBGARF010000007.1:0-348055 GCA_044230345.1 Limisphaerales bacterium | reverse complement strand
GCCGAAGCAGCGCAACGGGTGTATGCGGACATGCAGACGTTGGAAAGTGGAGCAACGAGCAGCCGCTGGCGCCTGATCGATCCGGTGGGCCAGACGAGCTTCAATCAGCTGTTGAGCAGCGATGTGGAAACCGGGCCGCTGACGGTCAGCGGGATGTATACGCTGTTGCTGGAAGGACGGATTACGGAGACCAACAGCCGCAGCTACACGCTGAACCTCGAACTGCTGACCGATGCGACGCAGCCGTTGGTGGTTGGGCAGACGGTGCAGGGGACGATCCGGGTGGCGGGCGAGGAGGATACTTATGTGTTCAGCCTGGCGGAGCGGACGTTGCTTTACTTCGATTCGTTGACGCCCAGCAACACTCTCACCTGGACCCTCGATGGGCCCGCGGGAAACGTCGTGAATGCGCGGTCGTTTGCGGCCATTGATCCGGCGAATCCGTTGTTCACCCTGGACCTGGTTCCAGGCGATTATCGGCTGACGGTGGACGCGAGCGTGGACAATCGACTGGCCTATGGGTTTACGCTTCAGCCGTTCCAGCCGATTAGCCCGTCGGCCCAGGCGCAGCTCTTGTCCGGATTCATGGGGACGGGACGCGGTGCGGTGGCGTATGCGCTCGACGGCGTGAAAGGTGGAAAGCTCTACCTGGACTTCGATCCGCGCGGAGGCGCTTCATTTGGGCCCGCCTCGTTGTTTGTTGGCACGAGCCGGCTGCTCGTCACCACGGCGGGTGGCACCGAAGACGGCTACGCGGGGATCGCTTCGGCCCTGCGCCAGCTGCCCTTCCGCGGCAGCGCGGCCTTGAACGTGATCCTGGTGACCGACGAGAATCGCGACATCGTCGACTCGAGCCTCACCCTGGCGTCGACGATCGCCGAGGCACGGACGAACAGCGTTCGCATGAACGTGATCCTCGACGGCCTGATTCAAGACAGCGGTGGGCAGCCGGCGATCGGCCTCGACGCATCGCTCCAGGCCTACACGGCGGACGGCGCCGGAGGCTTCACCGTGAGCACGAACGGCACGTTTCTTGGCGCGGCGGTCAACGATGACGCACCGGAGAATCCGCTGGCGGAATATGTCCCGCTAGCCTGGCAGACCGGCGGCGCGACGTGGGATTTGAACCAGCTTCGGGCGGGCGGCAATACGGCGATCTCGTTCACCAAGGCGTTCGTCGAGGTCAACGCCGAGCGCATCGAAGAACAATTGCGACTGTTGCTCACCGTTTCGGATCCGACAGTGATCTTCACGAATCTCACCGGAATCTTGGATGGGATCAGCTCGGGCGACACCGCGACATTCAGCTTCCGGCTGGTGCGCTCCGGGGATGCGCGCAGTTTTGCCCTGCAGTTCGTCCGGCCTGGCACCACCGATGTGCTGGCTTCGATTCCCGTCCGCGTGCGCAGCGAATACGTGTATCCGCTGGCCGGCTATGATCCCGACGGCGATGTGCTCCGGTATACGCTCGTCCGCGGTCCCGCTGGAGCCAGCCTCGATCCAAACACGGGTTTGCTCCGTTGGCGTCCCCAGACCAACGATGTTTCCACCATCCTCGTGCGCGTCGACGACGGCCGCGGCGGCGTCGGATTCCAGGAATTCAACGTGGCTCCGGCCGGCACCAATCGGCCGCCGCAAGTGGCGCCCGTCACTTATCCCGTCGCCGCCGTCAACCGGGTCTACACGTTTAGCCTTGGTGCCACGGATCCGGACGGCGACCGGCTGGCGTTCGACCTCCTGCAAGGGCCGTCGGGCCTGACGGTGGATGCTGCTTCCGGCGTCGTGCGATGGCTGCCGGGCGAAAATCAATTAGGTCAACATTCGGCCAACGTTCGCGTGCGCGACGGGCGTGGCGGCGCCGCTGAGCAATCGTGGAACATCGAGGTTCTGCCCAACGTCACCAATGCCAATCCGGTGTTCACTTCCGATCCGATCACGACGGCGCGAGTCGGCCGCTCGTATCTGTATCGCGTGTTGGCGGTTGACCCTAACGCGGATGCTCTGACGTTCGATCGGCCGGTCGGGCCTCCTGGCCTCAGTGTGTCGACCAACGGCCTCGTCCTTTGGGTTCCAAGCGCCGGTCAAACGGGTTCGCATGATGTCATTTTGCGCGTCCAAGACGGCTTTGGTGGTATCGCCCTCCAATCCTATGTCATTCAGGTGTCCGGCGAAAACACCGCGCCCGTCTTTGTTTCGGTCCCGGGACAACAGGCGGTGGTCGGAAACCCGTATCGCTACGAAGCAATCGCTCAGGATGCGGACGGTCAGACCGTATCGATCACATTGGCGGGCACTCCGCCCGCTGGCGTGACCTTGACGCCGCATCCGTTCCGCGCCAACGCAGCGGTTCTGGACTGGACGCCGAATTCGGCCCAGGTCGGCGCGCAGGCTTTCGAGTTGATGGCGCGCGATGCGGATGGTGCCGAGGCGAGACAGACGTTCACGGTGACGGTGTCAGCCAACGGGCTCAACACGCCGCCAGAGTTCGTGTCTCGTCCGCGAACTACCGCGCGTGTCAGCCTGCCGTATGCCTGCGCAATCGAGGCCGCCGACGCCGATTCCGATCCGTTGACCTTCGCCTTGGTCCGAGCGCCGGCGGGCATGACCCTGACCAATTCGACCACGGGCGGACTGCGATCCCGCTTGCTGACTTGGGAGCCTTCGGCGCTCGGCGCGTATCCGATCGCCGTGAGCGTGAGCGACGGCCGGCCCGGCGGCGTGGTCACCCAAGCGTTCGTGCTGAATGTCACTTCCACCCTGTCGAATGGGGCGCCCGTCATTGTTTCGACGCCCATTACACAAGCCACCGTACACGAGACCTACACCTACAATCTCCAGGCCGTCGACCCGGACGGTGACGCGGTTTCCTGGCGATTGATCAATGGCCCGGTTGGCATGTCGCTGGACAGCGCCCTGGGCACTTTGCGTTGGACTCCCGGCGTGGAACATCTGGGGTCCGTCGCGGTGACCGTTGAAGCCGCGGATGTTTATCAAACCACTGCCGTCCAGTCGTTCGCCGTCGCCATCGAGCTGGCGAATCGCCCGCCGCGCATTACGTCGGCGCCCCCCACGGCGATTCAGGTTGGCGAACCGTTTTTCTATGGGGCGGCTGCCACCGATCCCGACGGCGATCCATTGCGTTGGAGCCTGACCCAGTCGCCGCCGGGCATGAGTCTCGACGGCGCGACCGGCTTGCTGCGCTGGACGCCAGGCACGAATCAGATCGGGAACCATGCGGTTGCGCTGACCGTGAACGACAGCCGCGGCGGCACGGCAAGTCAAACGTTCAACCTGTTCGTCTCCAACCTGCGCGGCAATCGAGCGCCGGTTATCGTCAGTAGTCCATTGCGGGACGCGACGGTGGCGCGGCCGTACAGCTACACCTTCCGGGCCACGGACGCCGATGGCGACACGTTGACCGTGTCTTCAACCGGCGCGTTGCCGGCGGGAGCGATCTTCGTTCCGGGCAGTGCGGGCACGGGCGTCCTCAGTTGGACACCGGGTGGCGGGCAATCGGGGCGTTACGAATTCGCGCTCGAAGCTCGCGATCCCGCCGGCGCCGTCGCCGCGCAGCGGTTCGCGGTCAATGTGCGGTCCAACGCGTTCCCGATGATTGCGTCCGTCGCACCCACCAACGGCGTTCCGAATCTGCCGTATCGCTACGACGTGCGGGCCATCGATGTGGATGGCGATGCGCTGAGTTACTCGGTGATCAGCGGCCCGAGCGGGCTGACGATCGATGCACTTGGGCGTGTGAGTTGGACGCCAACGCTCGACCAATCCGGGCTGAACACCGCGACCGTGTCGGTCTCGGATGGCTTTGGCGGAACGGCATCCCAAGTGTTTGCCGTCGTGGTGACGGCCGACACGACACCGCCGGTGGTGAACGTCGAATTGATTCAAGGTTTGACCGGGACCGGCGGCCAATGGGCGGGGAATCTGGGATCGCCCGTCCAATTCCGAGTAACGGCAACGGACAACGTGGGGATCAACACCTTGTCCCTTCGGGTTGGCACCCAAGATGTGGCGTTGAATCAGTCGGGCAATACTGCTGTGGGCAGCCTGACCGTGACCGAGCTCGGCTTGTTCCCTGTCGTGGCTACTGCGATCGATCTCGTCGGGAACACCGGAGTGGCGACCAACCGCATTCAGTTCCGCGATCCGCAGGCCGTCAGCCAATTGTCGGTCCAATTTGTCAGCCCCACCAATGGAGCGATTATCAGTAAATCCGCCGCCATTGTGGCGACGATTACCAATGCCTTCGATTTGACCGCGTGCCGCGTGGACTTCGCGCCCGTTGCGGACGTGGACTTGGGCAACTTGAGTCAGGCCGGATCGGCCTTTACCACCTTGCTCTCGTCGAACTTTCCGCCCGGCACCCGGAACCTGCCGAACGCGGCGCTCGGGAAATTCGACCCGGCGATGCTGTTGAACGACGACTACGTGATCCGCATCTACGTCGAGGACATTAATGGTCAGGGCTGGTATGAACCCGCCGTCGTGAGCGTCCAGGGCGAGTTGAAGTTTGGCGAGTTTCGCCAGGAGTTCACCGATCTCAGCGTTCCCCTGGCCGGGATTCCGATCAGCGTGACTCGGGTTTACGACAGCCGCGAAGCGGGACGATCGGGCGACTTCGGCCATGGTTGGAGCCTGGGTGTGCGCGATGCGAAGATCCGCAAGACCCTTCGCAACGGAACCATGTACCATGGATCCCGGGTCTATCTAACCAAGCCGGATGGACGGCGCGTGGGATTCACGACGCGCTATGTGCCTTCCGGTTGGCTCTTCTCGTGGATCGGGACAGTGGTCTTGCAGCCTGATGCAGGCGTTTTCGATCGGCTGGAAATTCTCGACAACTCGGTCGTTCAGCAGGGCGGCCTGCTCTACGGCGGTTTGTTCAGCGAGAACTACGATCCCTCTCGGTTCCGGCTCACGCTGAACGACGGATCGGTCTATGAGTACGACGCCCGGGACGGGCTGCGGGATGTGCGCGATCCCAACGGCAATCGACTTGCCTTCACGCGCGACGGGATCTTTCACTACACGGCGGGAGGCACAACCCCGGACCAAAGCGTTCCATTTATTCGGGATCCGCAAGGGCGCATTCGCCAAATCGTGGATCCGACGGGGAAAACGCTGGATTACACCTACGACCTGGCCGGCGACTTGCGCCACTCCAGCGACCAAATCTCCAACCTTACCCAATATTTCTACTCCGCCGCGCGCGCTCATTACCTCACCAACATCGTCGACCCGCTCGGCCGCAGCGCGCTCAACCTCCAATACGATTCCACCGGACGCCTCGTCGGCATCCGCGATGCCCTCGGTCATCTGACCAGCCAGGATTTCCCGGATCCCAACACCGTCGTTTTCACCGATGCCAACGGTTCGGCCAGCGTCCTCCGCTATGACGACAACGGAAACGAAGTCATGCGGTCGATCCCCGGCATCTCGACGAATTACTCGGCCTTTGACTCGAACAACAACGAAATTCAGCGTCAAGATGCGCGAGGATTCATCGCGCGCGCGGACTATGATTCGCGCGGTAATCTCCTTCAGGTCACGGATGCGCTCAGCAACGTTACTCGCATCGCTTACAACGACGCGAACAAGCCGACGCGCCTGACGGACGCCTTGGGCCGGAGCATTCAATTGCGCTACGATCGCCGCGGCGAACTGACCAATGCCGTGAACGCGCTGGGCGGTCAGGCGACATTCTTGCGCGATGCCCAGGGACGCGTGATCCAAGTGACCGATTTCAACGGGCTCACCACGACTTACGACTACACCGCAGGTTGTCCCTGCGGCAAACCAGGCAAGATCACCAACCCCGACGGTAGTTTTCGCATTTTCGAATACAATGCCCAGGGCCGGGTGATCCGTGAAACCGACGAACTCGGCCGGAGCCGGTTCTCGAATTATGACGATCGAGGACAGCTCTTGTGGACGCGAGACGCGGAAGGAAACCTGACCCAGTACACCTACGCCAGCCAGCTCAAGACCAGTGAAACGGATCCGTTGGGACGCACTACAACGTTCGGATACGATCCGGCCAACCGCCTGACGTCCATCACCAATCCCGCCGGCGGGGTGGTGCGGTTCGAGTATGACAACGGCACCAACCGCACGGCCGTAATTGATACCTTGGGCAATGTCACCCGCTACTACTACGACGCGGCCAGCCGGCTTACTCACCAAGTGGATCCTTCGGGCCGAACGAATCGTTTCACCTACGATGCCGCGGGCAACCGCCTCGAATCCATCGATCGCAATGGTCGCAAACGGACGTTCGCCTTTGATGCGTTGAACCGGCGAACGAATGAGTCCTGGTGGGAAGGCGCCAGCCTCGTCCGAAGCCTCGATTACACGTTCAACGAGATCGGCGTGATGATCAGCGCCAGCGATCCGTCCAGCCTTCAGTCCTTCGAATTCGATGCGTTGAATCGACTCCAACGCGCTACGCAAAGTCGCGTCGCAGGCCTGCCCGACTTCGCCCTCACCTATGGCTATGACGGCACGACCAACGTCGTATCCGTGAGCGACAATCTGGGCGTGCAGGTGACGTCAGCGTATGACACTCGCTCGCGCCTGGCGCAACGAAGCTGGCAGGGAGGCGGCATCTCCGGGGTCAGCCTGCACTTCGACTACGACCCGGCTGGTCAGCGCACCCGGGTGCGACGTTATTCGGATGCGGCGGGCACGGTGTTGGCCGGTCAGAGCACTTATGAGTTCAGTCCGGTGGGGCTCGTCACCAATCTCATTCACGCCACCGCGTCGGGCGTGACGCAGACTGACTTCCGCTATCGCCGAAACGCCGCCCAGGAGATTACGCAACGTGTGCTTGGAGGTCAGACGACCGATTACCAGTATGACCTGACCGGCCAGCTGACCAACACGCTTTATTCCGCCGGACAGCCGAATGAGGTTTTCCGCTATGACGCCAACGGCAATCGCAGCGGCGCCGGCTATCTGGTGGCGACAAACAACCAGGTTGTGGCGGATGGGACGCACACCTACACCTACGACGCCGAGGGCTGCCTGATCGGTCGCAGCAATACCGTCACTCGCGCCACTACGCAGTACCGGTATGATCATCGCAACCGGCTCGTAAGTGTTCAGGACCGGAATGCGACGGGAACGACGACTCAAACCGTCGAGTTCACTTACGACCCCATCAATCGGCGCATGGCCAAGAACGTGAATGGCGTCGTCACACGCTATTTGCTGGATCACGAGAATGCCTGGGCCGACGCCGATCAGTCTGGAGTGATTACGGCCCGCTATCTGGCTGGCAATCGCGTCGACGAACTATTCGCCCGCTACTGGCCATCACGTGGCGTCGATTGGTATCTGACGGACAACCTCGGGACGATTCACGGATTGAGTGACAATTCCGGAAACGTCGTCAACCGGATCACCTACAACAGCTTCGGCAATGTGTTGGCCCAGTCGGCGCCGGCATTGGGGGATCGGTTCCTGTTTGGCGGCCGAGAGCTGGACTCGGAGACGGGCCTTTATTTCAGCCGTGCGCGCTATTACTCGCCGGCCCTGGGTCGGTTCATCAGCCAGGACCCCATCGGATTCGACGCGCAAGAGTTCAACCTCTACCGCTATGCTGGAAATGCTCCCACCATCGCATTGGACCCAAGCGGCCTGACGTCCTTGGGTGAGTATGCCGTCATCGCGCGGTTGTGGATTACGATCATCGGGACATTTCTCCTCAAGAAGTACGGCCCCGGTTGGCTGTTTGGCGCCCTCGCTGGCGGGGGCGGCGCTCTCGCCGGAGTGCTCCTTTGCGGCGCCAACAATCCCGGCGTAGCTCTGGGCCTGGGAGCTTTAGGGGCCATCACTGGCGCGACTCCAATCACGGCGGTGTTCTATATCGTCGCCATTGTCTTATTCATCGCGGTGTTTGGCTGTCCGTGATGTTCACCCGTTCAATCGGCGCTGAGCTTCTCCAGGATAGCCGCGGACAATCTCGAGGGAGCGGCCCACCGCGCGTCCGGCGAGCTTGTCTCGATAGCCGCGCCGCCGTTTACCGGCGAAGCCGAGACCCGCACCCGGAACTGTCCGCCCGGCATCCCGCCGTGTCTCGGGCCTCAGGATCCGTTGGCATCGGCCGAGACGGTGCAATCAGGGGGCTGATTCGGGTGCGCCGGAGGGCTCGGCGGTAATCGCCACGAGAAAAGGCGCGCAACGCGTTTTGGCGGAAACGAAGTCTACGGTTGAAATCGGGACATCGCGACGTGGATTGAGCCAGGTCTGTTTGGCTAAACGCATGTTCTGGCTCAGGTCTGAGCTTGGATGACTCCAGGCTTCGCTTGCCCCGCGTAGCCGCCGCGTGGGATCCGAACTGAGGAGGAAGTCGCGGAGGTGCTCACCGTAGATGATGGGAACAATGAGTTCCTGGCCATCGGCGTAGTGAATGGCGTAGTGCCCCACTCTGGTTCCGTCTGGCATGGTGCCGAGGCAAGCGTGCAGGAAATGGAGAGAGTGAACTTTTTGGTTGATGCCCATGCCCGCAACTTTTTCCGGCCAGCGGACCTCGTCGTTCGGACCCGCGACTCCAGCCAATTGAACAATCCCGCGGAGCTCGAAGCGGGAACCGGCCAACGTATTCTCTAAAAGGAGGGGCCCGAGCCAGCCGCGCTCGATGGCTCGCTCCACCAATGATTCATTGAAGAAGGCGCCAAGGTCGACCAATGCAATGCTGGTGTTGGTAGGGCGCGGTGGAATCCAGCCTTCGCAAAGAAGATCGTGATACGCTTCCGAGTTGCGGCCCAAATGATCGAGGGCCAAACGTCGGGCGTGAAACGCGTCCCGGCGCAGCTGCCGCATCCCATTGGTTGGGATGCAGGTAAGGCGAAGGGATTTGGTGAAGGCCTCAATGGCGTTCTCCCATTGGCCGGCCTCAAACATCATGGCCCCCTGGTCGTTGTAGAACTTCGGATTGTTTGGGGTGAGCGGCTCGACTTTGGACATGGCTGCCAATGCCTCTGCATGGCGTTTCTGACTGAGGAGCCATATGGCGCGCGACCACCAGGTCACCGGTTGTTCGGGCGCCAGTTCCGTGGCATGCGAGGTGAGCCAATCCGCGTAGCCGTTCGTGTGCTCGGCACGCCCGATGCAGGCGCCGGCCAGGCGCGCCATGATGTAGGCATTCGTCGGCCACAGACGCAGCGCTTCAGACGTGCTCTCAAACGTTCTTTGTTCGCTCAACTGCCTGGCGTGCTCGTGCAGCGTGAGCGGCGATGATGGCAATACGGTGCGCGTCGCGGCATCGGCCAGGAACCACCTGGCCCAGCGGGCGAAATAGGCGTTGTTGTTGGTGCCGTCGCCTTTCGCGATGGTGGGTGAAGGGTGTGCATTGAGGTCCGGAGCCGGACGACCGTGTTCGGTCGATTCATGCTGCCTGCGGGCGAGAGAATCGCGCTCGGATCCTTGCACCACCGCCCAAGCTTTCATCCTTTGCTGTATGGCCCACAATTCGGAGGGCCGAACTGTTTCTAACTGGCCTTGCTGGTTGAAGCGTTGTCCGGCCAACCCTTCCGCCAGTTCTGGAAGCCACGACGGGACGGGCAACGGTGCGGCGGGCGCTTCCAGAATACGAAGCGATTTGTCGTCGGTCGCGATCACGACAAGCCGACCGTCGGGACTGAACTTGGCCATGGCGTTGTCGGAGCGCAAAGGCGTATCAGGGCGCGCCAGGTTTTCACTCAGGCGCTGGCCCGTCCACGCATCCCAAAGCCATGCATTTCTTTCTCCAGACGCGGTCATGAACCGGCCGCCGTCCGCAGAGAGCTCAATTGCACGGATCGACTCGTCCCTTTGGTTTGGCTCAACGAGCATCCGTCCGGTCTGCGTGTCCCAAAGCCAGGCCCCCGATACTCGGTCAGTCGCGGTGATGAGCCGTCCGCCGTCCGGGCTGAAACGTGCGCGAGTAACGGGAATAGGGTGGAGGAATCCGGTGCCAATGCGTTCGCCAGTTTTCGCATTCCAAAGTTGGGCGGTCGTGTCCGCCGAGGCCGTCACGATTTGCTTGCCGTCAGGGCTGTACTCGGCCCAATTGACCGTGTTGCGGTGGCGCAACGCAAAAACTTTTCGGCCTGTTTGCATATCCCAGATGCTCGCCTCCGGCGCGCCGGCAGCCACGACGACGCGATTGTTATCGGGGCTAAAATCCACCCACCTCGGCTGGGCGTCGCAACGGATCGGTGGGATGACTGGCCGACCGGTATGGGCAGACCAAACGTGCACGGCCTTGTCTTCCGAAGCCGTCACCAACATTTTCCCGTCGGGACTGAAGCGGGCACGTATGACCCCACCACCATGAATCAGCGGTGGGGTTACTGGATTGCCGGTGTGGGCATTCCAGACCCTTGCCATCATTTTACCTGAAGCGGTGGCGATACGAGTGCCATTCGGGCTGAAAGCGAACGCGCGGGCGGCCGCTTCTTGCGGCAGCAGCTCGCCTTTCTTCGCGAGGGTGTACGGATCGAGCAATTCGCTGTTTCCGCTGTGGCGGCGAACAGCGATCAGTTGGCCATCCGCACTAAATTCGGTCGGAGCGGGGAAAATCTCGTGGCTGGTGAGCACGCTGCCACGCCTCGGTGCCACGTTCCAGATCAGCACCGACTTTCCGTTGCCGGCAGTCAGCATGCGGGTGCCATCGGGAAAAAATCCGGCAAAAAACATCCGATCATCATGAATCAACGGTTCCGTCAGGCGCTCCCCAGATGCAGCGTCCCAAACGCGAACAGTCTTGTCCCAGGACGCTGTCACCACGCGCGTGCCTTCCGGACTGAAGAGGGCGCAGCGAACCTCGCCGTCGTGCTTCATCGCCCGGCCGATCCTCCTCCCGGTTCGCGCATCCCAGACTTGCGCCGTCCCATCTCCTGAAGCAGTGACGATGCGAGATCCGTCGGGACTAAATTCTGCAGTCCAGACTCGGGCTCGATGATGGAAGGGTTCGCCGGCAGGCTGGCCCGTTCGTACGTCCCACACACGGGCTGTATTGTCGTAGGAAGCGGTGACGAGTTGCTCTCCATTCGGACTGAATGCAACCGCCACAATGTCGTTGGTGTGTTGCAGATAATGCAGGCAAAGGCCGGAAGCGGCATCCCAGATTTGAGCTTGTCGTCCAGTGCATGCCACGGCCAGGCGTGAGCCGTCTGGACTGAGTCTGACGTCGGTTATGCGGCCAGCGCACTTGATTGCATCGCCCGTCGGGAGGCCGGTGCTGACGCTCCAGAGTTGGCCGATCTCACCGCTCACGGTGAACACGTGTTTTCCGTCCTGACTAAATCCCGCCATCGAAACGTCGCGAGAATGTTCAAGGGGCGGAGCGACGCTCCGGCCGGTGCGAACGCTCCAGATTCGGGCCGTCTTATCCTTTGAAGCAGTAACCACCCACTGACCATCCTCGCTGAGGACAGCCGTATTGATTTCAGCTTCGTGGATGAAAGGGCCGGCCAACCGTCGGCCCGTGGTCGCATCCCAGACACAGGCGGTATTGTCCGCCGAGCTGGTCACCACCTTGGTGCCATCACGACTGAACAGGGCAAACGTGACGCGATTGGAATGCTCCAAGGGCGGACAGGCCAGGTGAGCCCAATTTCGGTGCGAGAGCGTGGACATCAGCCGTTCGGCGGCGAGCCGGTTCGAAGGATTGTTGCGCAACACCAGAGCCCAGCGGGGAAGGGCGTCGGTTCGGCGATCCTCGGCGAAGTATTCTTCGGCGCGTTGGAGTTGGATGGAGTCCATCTGATCCAGCGTTCGGCGGAGTTGTTCGTTGCTCTGCCCGATCTTGACGCTGGCCTCGGCCGCGCGTCTCCACTGCCAGACCACACCGCTGATGCCGAGGGCGACGACGAGGTGAAGCAAGATTACGGCGGCCGCGAGCGCTGGTTGCCGGCGTGTCCACATGATGACCCGCTCCGTGATGGTGGAACGGCGGGCGTGAATTGGCTCGTCCCGCAAGCAGCGTTCGAGATCGTCGGCCAGCGCGGCCGCGGAGGAGTAACGCCGCTCGGGATCCTTCTCGAGACACTTCAGGCAGATGGTTTCGAGATCGCGACCGAGGACATTGGCAATTTTTGATTTTCGAATGGCGATGGCGGAGTCGGCGGATGCCGTCGGACGACGCGGCATGAATGTCGAACGGGGATCCGAAATTCTGTCCGGTTCGCTTTCGGCGATCTTCCGCAGCAGTGCGGGGGTGTTTTCGGCTCGGAAGGGCGGATTTCCCGACAGCAATTCGTAAAAGATAACCCCCAGGCTCCAGACATCGGTGGCGGTGGTGAGCGGGCGTCCGGCCACTTGTTCCGGCGACATGTAGGTCGGCGTGCCCAGAACCTCCGCGGTGCGCGTCACCCCTAAATCATGCTCCAGAATTTTGGCCAGGCCGAAGTCAGTAATGTGCGGTGCTCCAGACGCATCGATGAGAATATTGCCGGGCTTAAGGTCGCGATGAATCACGCCGTGTTGATGGGCGTAGTGAATCGCTCGCGCGATGCGGACGAGCAGCAGCGCTGCATCGCGAACGGGAATTGAAGTTCGTCGGGTCAGCTCTTCCAAGCTGCCGCCTTCCACCAGCTTCATGCTGAAGTAGTGCTGGCCCTGATGAACGCCAATTTCGTGGATGGGAACGATGTTGGGGTGGTCGAGCTTCGCGGCCGCTTCAGCCTCAAGATGGAAACGCTGCACTGCCGTCGGCGACGCCAGTTCGCCGGCACTGATCATTTTCAACGCGACCGACCGGTGCAGGCTGTGCTGTCGCGCCTTGTAAACCACCCCCATGCCGCCGCGACCGATCTGCTCGAGCAATTCGTAGTCTCCGAAGTAGCGAACAGTTCCGACGGGATCCTGAACCGACGCCACGTCGGGCTCCTCCCGCTGCTCTTGGGGCATTGGCCCGAAGCCCATCTTCAGGAGGCATTTTGGGCAATGACCGAACGGGGCGTTGGACTGGATGTCCTCGCCACACACCCGGCATGTCCTGTGTTCTGGCATCAAAACACCCCAAGCCCCACCTCCCGGCTACCGTTTCCAAAAGCAGAAGTGGAAAAGGGTCACGGGATATCTGGGATCCTCTCCAAAAATTGTTTCGCCTATCGGCCGAGGGAAGCGAAGAGCTGACGCAATTCCGGTTCCACCTCGCTCTCGTCCGCAACCGTCTGGGCAATCTCCGCCCGCAATTGAGCGCGGTATTTCTCGCGCAGCCGTAACACCGCCATCTTGACGGCGCCTTCGGTCATCTTCAGCCGGTCCGCAATTTCCTGGTAGGTCTTGGCATCGCTCTCCAGGTAGGAATGAATTTCGCCGTAGAGCAGACTCTTCCCCGCGTCGGCATAGTCCCGTTGCAACCGGGCAAGGACGGAGTAGAGGATGGTAAGGGCCCAGCTTTGGTTATAGAGATTCTCGGGCGTGGTGTTGTTCACCGGTTCGAGACGGTAGCGTTCCTCGGCGGAGGGATCGTCGAATGAGATCATCTTGCATCCGCCGCCGCGCTTGGCCGCCTGTTTGCGGTCCAAATCGTTGAGCAGGAAGTTTTTCATGGAAGCCAGGAGGAAGGCGCGGAAACGCCCTTTCTCCTGACGGACTGACGCGAGGCCATCCCTGGCCAGCAGCCGGGCGAAGAAGTCCTGGGTTAGATCCTCAGCTTCATGGTGGGGGTGGCCATGGCGTCGGACGAAGGCGTAGAGCGGATACCAATAGGTTCGACACAGGGTCGACAGCGCGTCGTGGCGCAGGTGTGACTCCGGGTGGTTTGCGGCGAGGACGACACTCCAATGGGTGGTGCGAAAATCGCTGGGACCTTGGACTCGAATGTCTCCCGGAACGGCCATGGCATGGGAGGGTAGACACCGGCTGGGTTCATGGCCAGCTAGAATACAAAACCGTTACCACGACACTTGCACCAGGGAGACAGCCTGCCGCGGCAGTTTGAACTTCAGGGTGGTGGTGGTGTCGGTCAACCGCAGTGGCGCGGCGGGTTCCAGTTGCGCGAGGCGGCCGGCTCGTTCGAGCTGGGTATACTGCGCCGGGGTTGGCGTCTGCGGTGAGCCCATCTTTTTCCAGAGGGCGAACGCGTTGCTGTGGTCCTCGTCGATGCGGAAATGCTCGAGGCGGGCCGCGATCGCGTCGGGCTTGTTCCGAGCGAGACCGCGTTCCGCCGCGGCCTTGAGTCCCGCCACAGACAAGGTCACTTCCGCGTCTGGGCCGGGCACGTCGTCGTCGTGGTAATGCCAGATCATCACGCTGAGCGAACCTTCGTCGAGGGTGGCCATGGCCCCGACGTCGGGCTGGTCTCGAACGCCGCGACGGAGGAGCTCGTCGAGCGGGATGGCGCTGGTGCTTTTGAGTGCGAGGCGATCGCCGCGCAGACGGGCGAACATGCGGAAGACATTAAGCACGGGCTTGTCGATGCCGTTGCTGGCGAGGGAACGGAAGCCGGCGAAGTACGGTTGGTCTTCGAACTCGAAGGCCCAGGTGAGCGCGCCTTCGAGGTGGACGCCATGGCGCTCGGCCAGCTCGTGTTTGCGGGCGAAGCTGGCGGCGGTGTAGCTGGAATAGAGCGTGCCGTTTCGATAGGCCAGCTGCGGTCCCTGGCAGGCCGCACAACCTTCCGGGTCCGATTCGCCAATGACGATCGGCTTGCCTTTCAATTCCGGATAGCTCGCGACGATGCGAAAGCCGTCGTCGATGGTTCTGAGTTGGGCGGCGAGGCCCATGCGCACGTGATTGCTCTGGTGGACGGGCGCGCCTTTGGCATGGAACGAGATGAAGTCCAGAGGTGTGCCGACCTGTCCGGTGGCGAAGTTCGTTCCGCGGAGGCAGTGATCCAAAAAACCGCGGGTGAACATTCCGCCGCTGCCGGCGGTGTCGGGACCGCCGACGCGTGCGGTGGGCAGGGCGCGTTTGACTCCGTCGATGGCGTAGTCGTGCAGCTTGCGGAATTCCTCGGGCGTGCCTTTCCAATAACCGATGTTCGCTTCGTTCCAGACCTCCCAGAACCACGTCTCGACTTCCGCTCGTCCGTAGCGTTCGACGCAGTGTTTGACCCATTGGAAAACGAGCTCGCGCCAGCGATCGAAGTCCTTTGGCGGATACGTCCAGCCGGTGTAAATCTCGTTGTAGCCGAGCGCAGGGTTCCAGCGGTGCTGGTAGGGATCGGGCTTGATGGAGAGATCTCGCGGCATGAACCCAATCTGCGCATAGGGCCGGACCCCGCAGGCTTGGTAGGTGTCGAAGATGCGGTCCAGGATGGTCCAGTCGTAGATCGGGCGGCCGGTGGCGTCCTCGCGATAGACGCCGGTCGAGCCCCATTTCAAGGCGGGCGTGCCGTCGCCGGACGTGAGCAGGTTGTGGGTGCGGAAGTAGACATTTTTCGGGGCCAATTCGCCGAGTTCAGCCAACAGCTTTCGACCGTTGGTCATGTAGGCATAGTTCGGTTCGTCGGCGCCGAAGAAACGCCAGATGGGTTTGAGTTCGCCGACGGGTTCTTGGGCTTTCACCTCGATGGCCACGGGGAACGATTCCGCCGCGCGACCGAGGTGAGGCGAAGGAAAACCGATGACGCCAGCCAGGGCGAGACAGCCAATGACGCGGGATAACATGTCCGGAGGCTGACGGGTCGGGCCGGGAAATCAATCCGAAGGATCGGGAGCCGCAAATTTGGATTGAAGAACGAGGGCGAGTGATCGATGCAGGGAAGGAGTCGATTACTGAAAGGCAACATGAGCACGCGCAAGAAGAAGACCTGGGCGGAAAAATTGGCGGACAAAAAAGGTCTGCCGAAGGTGGCGAGTATCGAAGGCAAACTCAGCCGGCGATGGGGCAGCGGGACGATGGTCATCCCGGCACCGCTTGAAGTCGATGCCTTGATGCGGCAGGTGCGGAAGGGGCGGCTGACGACGATCGATGAGTTGCGCAAGGCATTGGCGCAACGGCATGGGACGACGATGGCGTGTCCAATCACGACCGGGATCTTCGCGTGGATTGCGGCGCATGCGGCGGCGGAGGCGGAGGCGCAGGGCCGCCGCCGGGTGACGCCTTACTGGCGCACGTTGAAGTCGGGCGGCGAACTTAACCCGAAGTATCCGGGTGGCGTGTCCGAGTTGAAGCGGCGGTTGGAAGCCGAGGGGCACCGCGTGCAAAAGAAGGGAAAACGGTTTGTGGTCGAGGCCCACGAACGGAAGGTCATGGCGTTGTAGCGAACGCATCCCGCGTGCCGATTCGGGCGGCATCTGTGCCGCTTTTCGTCCGGAGCGCGGACTTTTAGTCCGCAGCCGTTCGCGAGGGCGACGCGGCTTAAAGGTTCCAACGCTGTGGCCGATTCCACCCGCTGCGGACTTGGAAGTCCGCGCTCCGTCTGCTCCCGGCGCGCACGGCCCGCGTGGTGCGTGCGTTACGACGCAGCTATTTTCATCGATTGCTCCCGGGCGTTGGTCTGCTAGCGTCTGCGCATGAGTTTTGTGGGCGTGTTCGATGCCTTGCCGATGTCGGCGTTGCTCTCCGTGGCCCGGGAAGCCGGATCGGGGACGGTTGATGCCTTGTTGCGAAAGGGCTGCCAGGGGTTGGGAGATTTCGCGGCGTTGCTCAGCCCGGCGGCGGCGGGCCATCTGGAGGATCTGGGCCGGCGTTCCCAGGCGTTGACCCGGCAGCGCTTTGGCAAGGTCATCCGGTTGTTCGCTCCGTTGTATCTGTCGAATGAGTGCATCAATAACTGCAAGTATTGTGGTTTCTCGCGCGACAACCCCATCCGGCGGGTGACGCTTTCGGTGGATGATGTCGTGCGTGAAGCGCGGGCGCTGCAGGAACAGGGATTTCGCAACGTGCTGCTGGTGGCGGGTGAGCATCCGAAGTTCGTGTCGAACTCGTATCTGCGCGACTGCATCGCGGCTTTGCACCGGGAGGTCCCGGGCGTTTCGCTGGAAGTTGGCCCGATGGAGACGGATGAATATCGGCCATTGGTGGAAGCGGGGGCCGAAGGGTTGGTCGTGTATCAGGAGACTTACGATCGGGCGGTGTACCTGGACATGCACACGGCGGGGCCGAAACGGAACTTCGACTGGCGGCTGGAGACGCCGGAGCGTGGTTATGCGGCGGGATTTCGGCGGCTGGGAATCGGCGCGTTATTTGGCCTGGCTGATTGGCGACAGGAGGCGATCAGCGTGGCCGCGCACGCGCAGTATCTGCTGCGGCACTGTTGGAAGGCGCAGGTGACGATCTCCCTGCCGCGCCTGCGGCCGTGTGCGGGCGAGTTTCAACCGTTGACTCACCTGGCCGATCGGGAGTTGGTGCAGCTGATCTGCGCCTTTCGATTGTTTCTGCCGGATGTGGGTTTGGTCTTGTCGACGCGCGAGCCCGCGCCCCTGCGCAACGGCCTGATTCCGCTGGGCATCACCTTGATGAGCGCGGGAAGCCACACCGAGCCCGGCGGATACACCGGGGCCGGTCAGGACAAGATTCATCGAACGGAGCGCGGCCGAATTGTCGCGTTGGAGGAAGCCGCTGGCGGCGCCAGCGAATGGTCGTCGACCGATCGGACTTCGGGTGCCACCGGGCAGTTTGAAATCGCGGATGACCGTCCGGCGCATGAGGTGTCCGAACAGATCAAGCGTCTGGGGTACGAACCGGTTTGGAAGGACTGGGATGCGGCGATGACAGCCGGACGCTGAGGGTGAGCGGTCGCAGCGCGTCGCTCGAGAGCGACGCCCGCCCGTCGGCACCGGGAATCGATCGACCGGCTCCCCAAGGAGTGGCCGCGGTCCGACGGGCAGGCATCTCGGGCGCTCGCGAGACGTCCCGTTACCGGATATGGACCGGGCTGACGGATTGCCGTGCCGAGGTGAATCGGTTGTCGCCTCGCCCGGGTGAGGTGGAACAGTCCGCTGGTTCATGTCCCGTGAGCAGGTCGAAAAAGGAACGGGGAGCTTCCCATGAACCGCATTTGGAATTTCGAATTGAGAAATGGTTATTGGTGATCGCGGGGACCCCAATAACCAATAATCAATGTCAAATTCCCAATTCAACGAATTGAGTCGATCAGGTTCATGTCTTGTGAGCAGGTCAAAAAAGAACGGGTGGCTTCCCATGAACCTCCTGCCCGGGAGCGCGGACCTCCGGTCCGCAGCGGGTGGAATCGGCGGCGCACGAACGAACCATCAGGCATCGTCTCCGGCTCGCGCCGCCGCGGGCTGAAAGCCCGCGGTCCGTCCGAGCAGTCGGCGGTTCATGTCCGGCCACGCCGTCATCGGTTAAGGGCCGGGCAGGTTTGTGAGGAGAGCGAGTGTTCTGAGGTCCGGTCGGCCAGCGAAGTAACGATCGAGCACTTGATGGTAAACCGAGCCGGGTTCGGCGAGTTGCGAGAACAAGGTCATGGACGAATGCAGCTTCAAATCATCGGGAGACCCCATGACCTCATGCGCGGACCTGCCGTTGACCGAGAGCAAGGCGTGGCAGCATTGCGTCAGGCGCGGTCCCAGAACGGGATGAACCAGGAACGCCTCCGCCTCGCCGCGGGATTTAATTCCGTAAAACCTGGCCGTCTCGCTGTGTCCCAGGCCGTCGAGCTGAGGAAACACGAACCACATCCAGTGAGTTTCCTTTCGGCCCGCACGCAATTCGGCGACGGCCTCGGCGAAGGTGCCATCGTCCTGCGCCGAGACGAAGCGCTCGAGGTGGAAGGGGTCCGCACTCACCTTTCAGCGGGTGTTCAGCGAAACAGCTTGGGGGCGAACTCGGCCAGGTAACGTCGCCAGACCGGCCAGGAATGATCACCTTCGGTCTCGACGTATTCGTAACGGATTCCTTTGTCCTTCAGCAATGCGGTGAACTCGTTGTTGCGTTGGAACAGGAAATCCTTCCGGCCGCAGGCGATCCAAAACAATTTCAGATCCTTGTTCACGTCGGGAGCGGCGGCCAGTCCGGCGGCCACGGAGTTGGTGGGCGGCGGAGCGGAGCTGAACGCGCCGATCCAGCCGAAGGTGTCGTGATGATTCAGCGCCACCGTGAGTGCGTGGTGGCCGCCCATGGAGAGGCCGGCGAAGGCGCGTGCCTTGGCCCGGGCGGAGACTTTGTAGATGCTTTCAACCAACGGCAGGATGTCCTGCTTCAACTCGCGGCAGAGCGCGTCGGAATTCGCGGGGCCATACTCGCCGAAGCCTGCCGCGCCGGGAGGTAACGCGTGACCGTCCATCATGACGATGATCATCGGCACGGCTTTCTTGGCGGCGATGAGTGCGTCCAGGATCCAGTGGGCTTTGCCGTGGACCGTCCAGGTGCCTTCGTTGTCGCTGTAGCCGTGCGAGAGATAGAGGACGGGGAGGCGGCCGGTGGCGCCGGGCGGAGTGTAGACGATGATGCGGCGCCATTTGTCGAGTGCCTTGGATTTGTAGAGGTGCTCGTGGAGGGTGCCGTGGGGGATGTCCTGGAGATCCCAAGGCGCGGGCGGATTCGCCGGGACGTGCAGGATGCTGCTGCCCGGCCAGCGTTGGGGTTTCACGGCCGAATTTTGCGGATCGATGATCGACAGGCCGTCGACCACGAACCGGTATTCGTGCACGCCGGCGGGGACGGCTGGAACCGTCACCGACCAAAGGCCGTCGGCGTCCTTGGTCATGGCGGCGTCGGGTCCGAACTGGCCGGCGGCCTTGACCTCGGTGGCTTTGGGCGCCTTGTAACGGAATGTCACTCCGCCGTCGGGGCGAAGCTCCGGGGAAACGAGCGGCGGCGGGCGTTCGGCGCGTCGTGCGGGCGCATTCGTTTGGGCCAGGGTTGGAAGGGAGGCTGCGGCCATCGCGGTCGCAATGAGCAGTTGGAATGGGGTGCGCATGAGTGCGCTGAGGTTTAGCGGGTCCAACGGGTTTGTCGATGCGAACTTTGCAACCTTCAACTTTGCGTTTGACCGGTCCGGGTTGCCTTCTATCGTCTGCCCATGGACCACTCGCCCGGATTCCTCAAACTGGTCAATGATGCGAAATCGCGCATTCAGGAAATCAGCATCGACGACGCGCGTGCGCGCCTGGCTGCCAACCCGTCGGTCGTGCTGCTGGATGTGCGGGAGGATTCCGAATGGGCGGCAGGCCACGCCGTGGAGGCCAAGCACCTTGGCAAGGGCGTGCTCGAACGCGACATCGAGAAGCTTTATCCGGACCCGAACACCGAGCTGATCATGTATTGTGGCGGCGGTTTTCGTTCGGCCATGACCTGCGAAGTGGCGCAACGCCTCGGCTATCGAAAGGTTCTGTCGCTGACGGGCGGATACAAGGCCATGGTGAAGTCGGGTTGGCCGATGAAGACGGACTGAAGGTTTCCCATTGAACGCGTCCCGATTGATTTTTCTACATTTATGAAACCATGTGCCTGGTTGATTTTGATTCCGTTGTTTCTTTCCGCGGGAGACGCGTCTGCGCAGGGGGCGAAAAAACTCGGCGAAGCGGTCAAGGTTGACGAGGTCAGGATTAAAGGCGTCGCGACTCCGGGCCGTGAAGTGATCGCCGTCATCAGTTTCACCATCGATGAGGGATATCACACCCATTCAAGCAGGCCGTCCGAACCCAACTTCATTGCCACGGCCCTGAGCATCGCTGCGACGAAAGGTGTGACGGCCGGGAATCCGGTGTATCCGAAGGGAAAGACGCAAAAGGTCGAAGGCCTGGACAAGCCGTTGTCGCTTTACGAAGGGCAATTCACGGTGTCGGTGCCGTTGAAACTTGAGGCGGGCATCAGCCTGCCGCTGACGGTGCCGGCGACCTTGCGCTATCAGGCCTGTCAGGGCGCGCAGTGTTATCCGCCCAAGAGCTTGAAAGTTGATCTGACCATTCCAGGGGCGTCGCCTGCGCCGGCGAAATGAGACGCTCGCGGCAGTTGGCTCGTTCGTTGGCCTCCGTGAGCAACCGCGACGGTGCGCGGCCATGACGCCGCCTCCGCCACCTCCGCCGCTCCCGCCGGGAGCGTCCGGCGCGGCATCGCCCGGGTCTCCTCACAAAACGCGCATCGCGGCGACAACTTCGGGGGTTGGCTCAGGTGACGTGATCGAGCGCCAATTGCGCTATGCGACGGCGGCTAACGTGTTTCTGCCGGGGGCGGGTCTTTTTTTGTTGGGAGAGCGCAGGGCCGGGTCGATTGTCGCCGGTGTTTTCCTGGCTTGTTTCGTGGCGGTGATGGCGATTTTTCTGACGGGGTATGTGAACTACTTGAAGATGGCCCTCGATCCGGAGGTGCTGCAGGGGAACAAGCTGGAGCGAATTGGCGACGGATTCCACCTCGCGTGGGTGATCGCTTTCGCCGCGGCGGGCGTGGTTATTTATGTCGTGGCTACGGCGATGTTTATCCGCGTGCGGGCGCGCGTTCGTGCTGCTTCAGGCGCGAGGTAACGGCCAACGAATCGGCCTTGTTTAGGCCGCGGAGAGCGCGGAGAGCAACGGACGTTTGGCGGACGTTGGCGAAGAGCTTTGACCGACGGGCCCGAGCGGGCCAACCCGGGAGATTTTCAGAACCCTCCGCGTCCTCCGCGAATGTCTTAAACATGCCTGCTGGTGCCGGAGGGACGCGCGGTCCTTGCGCGGCGCGGCGGCATGATGCGAATAGCTTTCGGTCCCGCTTTAACCGTCGCGCTCGGAATAAGAAACTTTGCCTTCAAGCCGAGCAGGCTTTTCCACAAGCGCCGGTGAGCGCTGGTCAGCGCGAGGTCTTCAATCTCTCCTGCGGTCTTCCAGAGGGCGTCCTCCGGTCCGGGGGACTGGATGGACGGAACGGGCGCGCTGGTGCTGTCCGGCCATCGTCCTAAAAAGGGCGTCAGGGTGATGCGATAGCGGGTGATGGAATGCCGGATGCAGGGCAGGGGCGTGAGTGCGGGTGACGGCAGTTGGAGAGCCTGGCTTAAAAGATCAGCTGGAGCCAGGGCGCGATTGGTTTGATCAATCTCGACCGTGGGAAACTCCCACAGGTGCGCGTTGACGGTGCCGGCGGGTCGCTGGCGAATCAGCCATCGGCGTTGATGTTCGAGGACGAAAGCGACGAAGCTTCGTTCGGTGGCGGCGGCGCGGGCGGGGAGGTTGGGCAAGTGCTCGACGCGATCGGTGGCCAGCGCGCGACACGAGGTGCGCAGTGGACATTCGGCGCAGCGCGGTTGTTTTGGTGTGCAGACGAGGGCGCCAAATTCCATCAGCGCCTGATTCAAGGCGGAGCAGGGGCCGGCGCTCCACGTGGGAAACATCAGACCTTTCGCGGTTGAAGCGAAGCGCACCGTCAACTCGGCCAGTCTCCAAAGCTGTTCATTGGTCTTCTTCTCGCGAGGATCCCCTCCGATGCCGAAGAGACGGGTCAATACCCGGATGACGTTGCCGTCAAGAATGGGGACGGGCTGGTTGTAGGCGATACTGCAGACGGCTCCGGCGGTGTAACGTCCGATGCCCGGCAGCGCGAGCACGTCGTCGTACCGGGACGGGAAGCGGCCTTTGTGCGTCGTGACGATGAGTTGCGCGGCCTTCTGGAGATTGCGGGCACGCGTGTAGTAGCCGAGCCCTTCCCACAACTTGAGCACCTGATCCTGGGGGGCGCGGGCGAGGGCGCGGGCGTCGGGCAGCGCTTGCATCCAGCGTGTCCAGTAGGGGATCACCGTCTTCACCTGCGTTTGTTGCAGCATGATTTCGGAAATCCAAATCGCATACGGATCGAGCGTGCGACGCCAGGGAAGATCGCGGGCGGCGGTGGCGAACCATTGGAGCAGGGGTCGAACGACCTGGGCGACCTGGAGGGCGCGGCGGCCGAGAGGTTGGATATCCGCGGCTGACATCGGGAGTTCGACGCGGTGGGACGGGCTATTCCGGACGTTTCCAAATCGGCACCACGCGTTTCATCTCATCGATCAGAAACTGTGTGGCTGCAAAGGCCTCGCCCCGATGAGGCGCCAGCACCTCCACCCAGAGCGACGATTCGCCCACGGCCACCCGGCCGATGCGATGGACCAGGCGAACGGATTCGATGGGCCAACGTTTCTCCATGGCCTGGAAAATGATCTCGAACTGGTGGCGAGCCATTGGTTCGAAGGCTTCGTAGTCGATCGCGGCAATGGGGGCGCCGTTCTCCGTGCCCCGGACGAGGCCCGAGAAATAGATGGCCGCGCCGGTGCCGGTTCCGGCCTGACGCCCGGCGACCAGCCGCTGCTCATCAATGGGGTCGGTCGAGATGGTCAACTCACGTTTCATGCTCTTGGGCCAAAGTGTCCTGCTGATTCACTCGTCGGCATGGGGGCGCCGGCTTCCAGCCGGCAGGTTGTTGGTCTGAGCCACGAGCCGCTTGCCGCCGAGGACGGCGGCGCTCCCAGGCTTTTGGCCGCCACGGATCTCCCGGTGGTCGCAGCGCCGATCCAACTCGTTAACTCACGGAATCGCTGACTCATGGAATCTCCCCGTCATCCTCCTTGCACGGGAGGAAACAGGGCCACTTCGTCGTGTTCACCCAGGCGATAGTCACCGGTCTGGTATTCCACTCCGACTGCGATCAGCGTGGAGCGACGCATCTCGCCCAGACGCGGATGCAATTCGATCAGCCGATCGTGAAGCTGACCGAGGGTTGCCCCTGCGGGCAAGGCTACCTCGGTCCTGGCCGTGCCCGTCAAATCCTTGAAATACGAATAGAACGTGACGGGGATGATCATCACTTGGAGGAGAACTTATAGATCGTCGTGGATTGGAAGCGCTGGCCGGGTTTCAAGACCGTGCTGGGAAACGAAGGTTTGTTCGGCGAGTCCGGGAAGTGCTGGGTCTCGAGGCAGAAGGCGGTGTGTTGGGCGTAGACCGCGCCGCCGACACCGGTGCGGGAGCCGTCGAGATGATTGCCCAGATACAGCTGCACGCCGGGCTGGGTGGTCAGCACTTCCATGACCCGACCCGAGCCGGGGTCTTCGACCCGTGCGCAGGAGCTGAGTTTTCCGCCGCCGGAATTGAGCACGAAATTGTGGTCGTAACCCTTGGCAAAGCTCATGTAGTCACCGATCCGATCCCCGATGCGGCGGGGCGAGGTGAAGTCGAGGCCGGTGCCCTTGACCGGAGCCAGTTCGCCGGTGGGAATAAGGCCGGCATCGGCGGCGGTGTAGCGATCAGCTTTGATGGTCAACACGTGATCCAACACCGGGCCGCGCCCGGCGAGATTGAAGTAGGAATGATTGGTGAGGTTGACCACGGTGGTTTTGTCCGTGGTGGCATCGTAGTCAATGCGCAGCTCGTTGTCGTCCGTCAGCGTGTACGTGACCTTCACCGGCATGGTGCCGGGATAACCTTCCTCGCCGTCAGGGCTGGTGTAGGTGAAGGCGACGCCGACGGAGTGCGCGCCCGTTGGGAGAGCGGTGCCTTTCCAAACCTGTTTGTCGAAGCCTTTGACGCCGCCGTGCAGATGGTGCGCGCCGTTGTTCACGGCCAGAGTGTATTCCTTGCCTTCCAACGTGAACTTGCCGTGCGCGATCCGGTTGGCGTAACGGCCGGTAATCGCGCCGAAAAACGGATGGCCCTTGGCGTATTCGTCCAGGCGATCAAAGCCCAGCACGACATTGGCGGCCTTGCCGTTGCGATCAGCGACCCAGAGTTCGGTGATGATCCCGCCGAATTCGCTGATCTTGACCGTCGTTCCTTTGTGGTTGGTGAGGACGAAAAGCTTGACGGCAGTGCCGTTGGGGAGGGTGCCGAAGGATTGCTCGGAGACATTCATTCCGGTGGTGTGAGGCTGATGATGATTGGAGTTGGACGTGGAAGTGCAGCCCGCCAGAAAAACGAGGCTGGCCAGACCAGCGGCCGCCAGCCCACGTGGAGCAAACGACAGGAGACCGGCCAAACTCGGGACGCAAGCGATTCGTTTCATGGTTGGCAAAGATTTGGGTTTAGGTGGCGACAGCATAGCGATCCCTGGGAGGGGATGGCAATAGCTTGTCGGATGCAGCTTGTCGGACGCAGCAACGCGCCCGCGTTGATCGTCCGGACCTGGTCGCCGAGATCTCGCCGTTCGCCAGTTCCAATGTCATTCCACCTTCAAGCTAGAGGCGTCGCGGAAAATTGCCCGACCGCGGACCTGACCAATCCCTGGGGATCCTGCATCCGTACGTCAGCATGCAGGCGCGGCTTGGAACCGCGCCTGCATGACTGCAATCTAACGCGACCTGCGATTCTGGTTGGGTTTACGGCCTCACCAGTCGGAAGAAGCCGGCGGCGTTTGTGGATGGAATGCCTTGAATCCACTGGCCGTTTTGCGCCTTCGGCGCTCCGGGCACAGGCACCCAGCTTGCGCCGGAAATCGCGGGCGAAGCCTGCAGCACGCACCCAGTGAACACGGCGGGCCATGACGCGGCGACTTCCGCTCCCGACGTCTTCGTGAGGGTCAGTTGCAGCCCGACCAAGACGGTGATGGTTCCCGTGCCCTTGCCGGTGTCGTCGTCGGAAACTTCCACTGTGACGGTGTAAACACCATTGCTCGGGAACGCGTGACTGATCGGCAGGCTTTTGCCTGCGCCGACGGAAATCGGTTGGACTCCCGTGCCGTCGCCATAATCCACGGTGGCAGTCCAAGTGTCTGCGCCCGGGTCGGCGAAGGTGAGGGTTGAGTTCAGCACCTGACCCGCGGCCACCCCCACGGCCCCGCCGGCGTAAACGGCAGGCGGCACGTTGGCGACGACGCAGTTGAGCTGGCCGAACGCGGGACTGCCACTGCTGTCGGTCAGCGTGTAGTTGATCTGGAATGAATCGCTGGGTTGGCCGCTGGGCTTGTCGTCCGTGTAGACGTGCTCGACGTGGAAGAGTTGCGTGCCAGCGGACAGATTCACCGTCTGCGGAGCAGAGCCGTCGCCCCAGTTCACTTCGAAAACAAATGTGTCGGTGGCATCGGGATCCTGAATCGTTCCGTTGATGTGAATGGTGCCGCCTTCGTTCGTGACGGCGGTGGCGGTAAGTTGCGGGAGCGAAGGCGGGGTGTTGGCGCGCGTCACGACCACGTCGTTGCCGTCACCGCCGTGGTAGGTGATGGAGAAGCGTTGGCCGTCGGGGGCGACCCACGAGCTGCCTTGCGGCAGGCCGTCGAAGGTGCCCACCACCGCGTCATTGCCGTCGTTTTTGATGAGGAGAAACTGAGTGCCGACCGGTGTGTTCGCGCTGATGTTCAGCGACAAGGCGACACCAGAGAGAGTGACTGGGCCGGTGACGTCGAGTTGATCGTAATCGGTGGGGGCGGTTCCCAGGATGTCCACGCGGAAGGTGGAGCCGGGGTTCATCGCCACCTGGCCGCTGCCCAAGACCTTCGCGTTGATTCCCGGGCTGACCGTCCCGCCGACCAGGTTTTCAATGCTGCCAACGGGACCGACGCCGGCCAGCGTGCCGGAGCCTTGGACGCGGACGGCGGTGGAGTCGAGTGAAGCCTGCACATCAAGCACGCCTGACTGCACGATCGTGCGACCGCTGTAGAAGTTGGGCGAATCGATGCGCAGCACGCCCGTGCCGATTTTGATCAAGGTGTTGGCAGCGTGACCCTGGATGCCGCCTGACCAGACTGTGCTCTCGTTGTTGCCTCCGGCAGTCAAGGTGCCGAGTTGGCAATAAAGACGGCCGTTACCGGCGAGACTGCCGATGGTTTCGGCGAAGTTGTTCAGGTCCAAATTGCCGGCGGTGGCGATGGTCACTGAGGCGGAATCGGCAATTTGGTGCGCCGCCAGCAGGAGGACACCATCTGCGTTCAAACCGCCGAGGCCATCCCCAATGATCAGGTTGCCGGGGATGGCATTCACGCCGGACGTCTTGTTCAAACGAAGAACGCCCTGCGCGACCGTGGTGAGTCCCTGATAGGTGTTCGCGGAAGTCCCGGCCAACTCGAGCGGATCGCTCCCCATCTTCGTGAGCTTGCCGGGGCCGGCGATGGGGCCGACGACACGGAGGAGCCCTTCACCCGACGCGGTGCTGGTCCGAAGGACACTGTCTGTGGCGAGCGTGATGGGCCCAATCCAGGCATTGGTTGCGGACGCCACAAGGACCGCGCCGAGGCTGTTCTGATTGTCGCCCGCAAGGACCAGCGTCTCGCCGGTCACCGTCGTGCGGGCCAAGGCGAGCAGACCCGAGTTGGTGACGATGGTTCCGGAGGTGGTGGCGCCTAGGGCGTAGGGATTGAGCACGGTCAAGTCACCGTCCTTCACGATGGCCAAGCCCGCGAAACTGTTGCTACCGGACAGGGAAAGTGAGCCGCCGCCCAGTTTGGTCAGGTGCGCGTTGGCAGCTCCGCTGATTCGAGCGGCAATGGTGTGGACCCACGCGGCGTTGATGGTGGTGGGACCAGCGAGGTGGACGCGGCCGCTGCCGTTGATGCGGCCCGTGACAAAACTGCCCGGCACGTCTGAGGCCACGTAACCCACGTCGAGGATCGAGACCGCGGGTGGCAGAGTGAGAATGCCGGCGCCGTTCACTTCGAGCTGGGCGCTCGCGCCAAGCGTGAGCCCGCCCAACGTTTGGCTCTGCTGATGAAGATTCAGGAAACCCGTTCCTCGCACCGTGACGACCGCGTTCGCGGGTAGTTGGCCATCCTCCAGCCATTCGACGACGTCCGCTTTGAGCGCTCCGATGTCGTCACCCACCACCAGCGGGCCCGCCATCGCAACCATCCCCGCGGGCTTGAGCAAACTGACCAGGCCCTCGTTCACCCGATTGGTGCCGGTATGGGTGTTCGATGCGTTGCCCTCGAGCCAGAGCGTGCCCGGTCCGGTTTTGATGAAGCCGCCTGGGCCGCTGACCACTCCGTCGAGCGAGAGCAGCATGTTGGTGTTCACGCCAATGCTCGCGTCACTGTCCAGCACCACGTTGCCTTGGATGGCCAGGCTGGCCGAGCCCACCCCCGCTGCCACCAGTGCGGCCGCATCGCCTTGGCCGTGTCCGCTGAGATGGATGGTTTCGCCGCCCAACACGTTCACCGCGAAGAGCTGCAGGCTCGCGCCCGAATGCACGTGGGTCTGGCCGGCGGCGCTGCCAAGCGCCAGGTGATCAAACAGGACCGCCGTTCCCTCCTGGATATGAAACGCGCCGCTGAACGTATTGGCCGCGCTCAACTGAAGATAGCCCGGGCCCTGCTTGTGCAACGTCGTTGCCGCAGCTCCGCTCACCGCGGCGAGCAAATCAAGACTTCCATTGGTCGCCACGGTGATCGTCCGGTTGCCGGCGCCCAGGTTCACGCGGCCTGCGATGGAGCAGTATTCATCGTGGGCCAGGACTTCAATGTCGCCGCCCAAGGTCAACGTTCCGACACCCGTCGTAACCTTTGCTCCCACGAGCGTCATCGGGCCGACGGTGTCGTTGTATCCATTGAGATCGAGCCAGCCGGTGGGCCTGATCAAGACGTGGGCCGCATCAGGGATCTGTTGGTTGCGGGCGAGGATGACGCGTTCGTTGTTGTTGGCTCCGATCGTGATCCCAATCTCCAGATCTCCCGCGAAGCCGACGCCAATTTCCTTGTTCAAGCGCAGCGTGCCGTTCGCGACCCGAGTCAACCCGGAGTAGGTGTTCACCGTATTGCCCGCGTATTCGACCGTGGGTCCGCTGATGGTCATGCCGCCCGTTCCGGTGATCGCACCCTCGATTAAGACGCTGCCCGAGGTGCCCTGGAGCGTTACTTCGCCATTGAGCACCAATGCACCGCTCAGGCCGAAGCGCGTATCGTTATTCGAGCCGTTGTTGATGTCCGGCGCTGCGCCGCCCCGAAGAAAATAGTTGGCCCCGGAGGCGGCGATGAAGAAGTAGCCGTCGCCTTGGATGACGAGCTGATCAATCCCGAGGTTGGGGATGTCCTGGATGACGTCCTTGTTCGCGACAGAGGCCGGGAAGATGAGGACGACATTGGCTTCGCGAGCGATGGGAACTCCGCCGGCGGACCAGTTTTGGGGATTGGAGGTGAGGCTGTTCCCGCCGAGGCCGCTCCAAGTGTGATTGCCGCCGTGAGTGGCTGGGGCCATGGCCAGTCCGAAGGCCGGGATGGTGATGGAAAGAACGGCACGCAGTTGTTGCCAACGGTTAGTCAATTTCATGGGTGGGTGTTCAATGTGGTATTTCGGTTGGTGATTCGAATGGAAGAATCGCGGCCGCACCTTCCCTTGAGCGAAGACTTCAAATCTTCGAGCAAGGGCATGTGGGCAGTGACTCGTTTCACGTTGCCCGTGGATCTACCAGCAGGAGCGGTGAGGAGAGAATACGTTGACCGGCGTACGCGCCGGCGCTCGCGCGGGGTTGAAGGGACGACGTCTGCTGCGGTTTGACGTGGTCAAAGTCGAAGGGGCGTGCCCGGTCACCCGAGGTACTGACGCAACCCCGATGGGCTTGATGAATTGCTTATCCCAATCCGAGGGTAGGCGCTTTGCGCCAACCCTGGGCTTTGCGACGGAACGCCGTTGGCGTTCGACGACTTCGCTGAGCGGCCGCTGGCTGGTTCGGCGATGTCTTCATCTTTTACCTCATCGCCTTTTTTGGTTGTACACACGGCCTCCGTGGGTTCGTCGGGGCGGAGATGCTGGTAAAAAGTGTGGGGTAAAAGCTGGGAGAAGCCTTGCGCAGGGCGCGAAGGCCCCCCGCCGAACAGTCATGCCGAGCCCGGTAAGCTGGGCGTGGCAAACTATCGTGAGGTGATCGCTGGTTGTTGATCTGGTAACGCCACGGATGCGATGAGCACGTCAGGGCAGGGGGTCCTCTTGCGACAGGGTCATTTCTCTGGCGCCGGGAGGAAGCGGGTGCTCTGTGGTTTTACCGCCGGGCCAGCGGACTTCGATGGCTCGGGCTGGCTCTGGCATGGCCAGAATAATCTCCGAACTGTCTTGGGACCACCAGCCGCCGCCAGCGCGTATTTCGCGCGCGGGGCCCTGGCGTCCGGGAAACCGTGCGCGCACAGATGCGCCGATCGCGGCAGTGTTCCCGGTTGGGCCGCGCAATCGGACGCGCACGCCGGTTCGCCCGCCGCGATTGTGTAGCAATGCCGTGTCAGAACCGTTTTGGGTCACCAGAAGATCCGGCCGTCCATCGTGGTCGATGTCGGCAGTGGCGATGGCACGCTGTTCACCGGGCAGGCGCAGCCCGCTGGCGGCGCCGGACATGGCCGCAAAGTTTCCCTGGCCGTCGCCCCGGAGGACGAGACCGCGTCCTGCGTCCAGCCGTGCATCGTCGTGACGAAACGCGAAAAAGTTCTGCGCGAGCGCGAGATCCTCGTGCCCATCGCCGTCGAAATCAGCCACACAGAGGCCGAAAACGGGGCTGAACTGCGCTTCGATGGGAAGCGGGCGAGCTTCGAAGCGGTTCCCGCGATTCAAAAAGATCATGGAGCGAAGGGTGACGGCGCTGGCCCGTTGCACCGGCGTGGGGCGGTCCGCAATGATTTCCTCAATCGTGGCTTCGCCCCAACGGGCGTGCGTTGGGAAGCGCTCGGCCAGCCATGGAATGGCGGCGGTGAGGGTGTCACGCAGATGTCGGGGAACGAGCGGTCCGTTTGCCGAGGCGTACTCGGTTTCCAACAAGTCGACTCCACCTCGTCCTGCGAGGTCGCCATAAACCAGAACGAGCGGTTGTTGTGGAGAAGCGTGCCAAGGGCTGTTGAGTCCCCAATTGCCGGCGACCAAATCGGGCCGGCCATCGCCATCAAAATCGCCCGCGGTGACACTTTGCCAAAGGCCGGTTTGCTCGGCCAGACCGCTGCGTTGGGTTACGTCGGTCAAGCGGCCCTGGCGATTTTCGAAGGTTCGAATCGCGCCCCATTCGCAGGCCAGCACCAGTTCGGGATGGCCGTCGCCGTCGAGATCGGTCCACACCGCGCTGTTGACCAGTCCGATGTTGGACAGGCGACGCGTGTTCTCGGTGTCCACCGCCCAACGGCCGGCATCTTGCAGATAGAGGATCGAGCTGGCTGGTTGTGGGTATCGTCCGGCGATGTTCTGGCCGCCGACGAACAGGTCGAGGTCTCCGTCACCATCGACATCGGCGCACGCCACCGGGCCCACACTTGATTCCGGTCCCGGCAAGGTCATGGCGATCCCACCCGTGACTGGATCTCGCAATTCAATTGCGGCGGCGGTGCGGCCGGGGACTGGGCTGTCCTCATAGCTCGCCGTGCCGGTGACCATGGCGATTGCTCCGCTGGCCAGGCGGAGACCGATCAAGCCCGTTTGGTCACGCAGAACAGCGTTGGTGCTGCCGGACGAGAGCGGGATTGGGGAAAAGGCCTTGCCCTGACGATTCACGAACACAGCCGGAAATCCGCCCCGGCCGGTCCCTACCATCAGGTCATCCCAACCATCGCCGTTGAAATCGAACCAGGCCGCAGCGGGCCCGCCCTGGCTCAGGCGGCGTGGCAGCAGCGGTTGGCGCGCGAAATCGTCGAAGGGCGCCTCGGCGTGGCGATGGCGGAGGACGGAGGAAATGTCCTCGAACAAGGGTGGGGTGTTGGTGGTGATGACTCGGCCGGCGTCGGTGGCGCGGGTTGGGGCCAGCGCTTCGTCGATCTCATGGCGTCGATTGGCGAGCACGTTCGTTATCTCCGTCTGGTGTCCATCTCTCCAGGTGACGCGCAGGCGGAGCGCGAGCGACGAGGTGCCGGGGGCAAAGACCCGGGCCGTGTCGTGACCGGACATGTAGCTGCCTCCGCTGGTGATTTCGCGCACCTGGTTGGACACGCTGGCGCCTAACAGTTCGATGCGGGCGCCAATGGCCTGCGTGTTGGGCGGGCGTCCGCGCAGTTGAACGAGGATGCGCGGAGCGGGGGTGTCATTGCGAAAAAGGGCGGCGGCGGATCCGAGTCGATTGACGATTAGATCGAGATCGCCGTCCTGATCCAGGTCGGCCAGCGCAATGCCGTGATTCACGCCGATCTGTTCGAGGCCCCAGGCCGAGGTCGTTTCTTCGAACTGCCACTCGCCGCGGCCGATCCGGTTGTGAAATCCGATCACGGGCATGGCGAGCGGCGGATAAAGGCGCGCATGCTCGCGTTTGGCCGTGACGAAGGCCATCTGCAGGTTGGTGGCGGCCATGGGTGAACGTCGCCAGTTTTCCTGCTGGGCTCGAATCCGATCGTTGGCGTCGATGTCCTGGATGTCGCGCAGGTGGCCGGCGGTGACGAGGAGATCATCATAGCCGTCGAGATCGACATCCAGAAAGACGGGAGACCACGACCATTCGGAGGCGTCGAGCCCGGTCAGGCAGGCGATTTCAGCGAAGGTCCCGTCGCCGCGATTGAGCAGGAGCACGTTGCGGGGTGTTTGCACCTGCGTGTTGATGTCGCCGATCACCGACGCCGCGCCGCGCTTGGCGACCATCTGGCGCCGACGCAAGGCCGAGCTGCGGCTCAACATGTCGACGGCGAAGATATCGGGATGGCCATCGCGATTGACGTCGGCGAAATCGACGCCCATGGAGCTCGCGGGAAACTTGCGCAGCGCCTGTGGATCGGCCGCGCGAAAGCCGCCGTGGCCGTCGTTCCACCAGAGACGATCCGGGGTCCAGTAATCGTTGCAGACGTAAAGGTCGGGAGCGCCGTCGTGGTTCAAATCGCGGAAGGCGGCGGTCAAACCCCAGTCGAGCGGGGCGGCGTCGAGCGGTTGTCCCCGGGCGTCGAGGAACGTCCCATTGGTCCACGACGCGGCCCGGAACCGGGCTTGTCCGTCATTGAGGAAGAGAACGTCCGGCTCGCCGAATTCCTGCAGGCTGCCGCTTTCGAGCGAGATGCGATTTCGCAGCTGGGGCGGGACGGTCGGCTTGCGGTTGACGTAGATCACGGGCACGCGTGGCCAGTCCCGGATGTCGTCGGTTCGATTGTTCGCCACGTAGACATCAAGCGTGCCGTTGCCGTCGACGTCGGCGAGCGCGATCGTTTCGGTGGCTTCGGTTCCACGCAGGCCGGCGTTGGCGGTCGCGTCGACGAACCGTCCATGTTGATCGTTCAGCAGGCAGCGAAGATTGGATCCGGCCACTCCGATCAGCAGATCGAGCCAGCCGTCGCCGTTGAGATCGGCGAAGACGGCGCCGCGGCAGGGGGCGGAAGAAAAACGCAGGCCGGCTTGCGAGGTGACGTCCTGGAACTGCCAATCACCCAGGTTTTGGAACAAGCGATTGTCGCCCGCGAGGGAGCAGAAGAAGAGGTCGACCTGTCCGTCGCGATCAAAGTCGCCTGTTGCGACACCGGAGCCATTGTTGAGCACTCGATTGGCGGCCGAGCTCCAGTCGTCGAGGCGATTGGTGAAGGCGACGCCCGAAGTGGCGGGTGCAAGGAGAGTGAACCCAGTCCGTCCACTGCTCGGGGGACGCAGTTCGGTGACGCGAATGCCGGCGGGTGCGGCCGCCGGGGCAGGGCGGACCGCGGGAAGGAACGAAAAGACGAGGATCCCCATCAGCCAGGAGGGTCGCATCGCGGACGATGGCCCTGGCAGACGGACCGGGGGCTGGATCCCGGGCAGTGCTTTGGCGCTGATTTTCCCGAAAGGCATGGCCGACAGTGGACCAAGTTGGCGGCGGTTCGGCGAGTCGGAAGATGCGGCGTGGGCGGACGGCGGTGCAGCTCGAAGTTGGTGGTAACGGCTGAGGGCACGGCTGGACTGCGGGCTTCCAGCGCTTCCAGCCTGATGCCTTTCGGAAATTTTGCTGCGGACGCAAAAGCCGAGAAAGCGCTTGCGATTCGCCCCACCCCGCACCTCTCCCCCGGGGAGAGGGTGGACATCAGCACTCGCGTTGTGGGACGGATGGGCGTCCGTAATGACGGGCACATTGGGCGAGAAGGTGTGCCTCCGGAACGAGAGTCGACGCGCTACGGACGTTGCCTCGACGGACGGGCCGCGATCAGCAGATTAGGAGTTGCGCCCAGCGGGCGGCTGCGGGCGTTGGGCCCGCTACGGTTCCCGGCAGCGGATCAGGCTCATCAGGGCGAAGGCGGTGCCGTAGGGTTGATGATAGTCGTAGAACGGAAAGTCCCACCAGGATCCGTCCTTTTCCTGCAGCGGAACGAGGGTGGCGGCCAGCAGGCGGCGATACGGTCTGGATTCCTCCCGGGGCAATTGATCGCTGCACAGCGCGGCGTAGTAGTGGCCGTAGTAATAGAAATAGCCGGCGACCTGGAACCAGGACTCGTGGGGGACGGGGCGCTTGCGCCCGAAGCCCAGCCATTCGTTGCGCACGATCAAGCGCCCGAGCCAGTTCGTGAGCACGGCATCGGTGATCGATGCGTCGCCAAACCGGCGGAGGGCGAGATTGCACGCCTGCGATCGGCCCAGGCTTCCGGCGGCGCGGTTGATTGGTGATTGCGGGCGCATTTTGTGAGGCTCGGCGTAGACGTAGGTGTTGTCCTTTTTGCGCTGTCGTTGGAGGGACTGCAACGCGCGTGCCGTCAGATTTGTCGGCACGTCAATGCCCAGATCCATCGCGTCGCGAAACGCCAACAGCACGGTAGCCGTCGTGAAGCTGGTGGGGTCGCTGCTCGGATGCTTCGCGCCGGCGCGGAAATCGTAGTAGCTCCAGCCGCCATCGACCGATTCGTAACGACCCAGCAGTTCAATCTGAGATTCGATCACCTTGCGCACCCGGCTTCGGCGCGTCTCGTCCTTCTCCCGGCGCAGGACATCGGCCAAGGCTTCGATGCCATAGCCGTGCCCCCAGACGTTGTAGATGGCCTCGCCGTCCGCACGGCGCAGCTTCGGCAAATTCTCCAGCAGCCAGTCCTCGCCGCGCCGCAGGACGGACGCCATCTTGGGGTCGTGATCCGCCGCGCCTGTGTCGATCAATGCCTCGACACACAGTGCAGTCACGCCGCAACGAAAGGCATGATGCGCTCCCGGAACGGGCGCGAAAATGTTCAGATCCTTCGTGTTGCGGGCCGTTCCCCAGGAGCCGTCCTTGTTCTGGTGCTGCAGGAGAAAGGCGAGTCCGCGTTCGATCGATTGATTGAGCTGTTCTGGCGTGGGAACCTTCAGGCGCGCCACGTCTGCCGCCGTGGTCGGAGTGCTCCACGTCAGCAACAGCAGGGACAGGAGACCGGGAACAAGAAGGCGCAGGGCTCGAACGGTCGGACCCGTGCGGGGCTGCGACCGAACTGGGCAAGCCAGCGGTTGTTGGACGGGCCTCATGTGGGTTCGTGTCCGGCCATCGCGGCCTAGTCGGGCTTTCGGGTCAGGATCTTGTCCCCGGCTTCAAGGCCTTCCTCGATCTCGAGGTTGCGATCATCCGACGCCCCGGCCTTGACCGAGTGTTTTTCTGGGCCGCTCTTGGTGGCCAGGTAGACGAACCGATCCGCGCCTTCGCCAAAGACGAAATTTTTGGGCACGAGCACAACCTGGGACTGTCCGCCGGAGCGGCTGCCGCTCAGGGTCACCTTGCAATTCATTCCGGGCACGAGCCGCGCCCCATCGGTCTTGGTCACCTTCAGCCGGGTTTCAAATCCTCCGCCGGGCAGCGGCACTTCACCCAGGGATTCGACCGCGACGGCCATCTTTCGATCGGCTGCGGACACCGGGCTGGCCTGCCCTTCCGTGCCCACCTTCAACTTGCCGATGTCCGCCTCCGACACGGTGGCGCGCAGCGCCAGGCGGGCTGGATTCACAATTGTCATCACCACCTCGCGGGCGGCGACTTTTCCGCCGGGAACCAGGCGCTTGGCGACCGCGGCGCCCGTTGTCCATTTGCCGTCCTCGCAGGAGCCGTAGTAAACCAAGCCGTCCATGGGCGCCGTAAGGGTGGTTTCTTCCAGATCCTTTTTGAGCTCCGCCAGCCGCTTGTCGGCCTTCTTTTGGTCGCGCTTCGATTTTTCGAAGTCGAGCCGCTTCTTCGCCAGGGTTCGCGCCAGGGTTTCCTCCGCGTAGCTGGCGGCCGCGTCCTGATCGCGTTTGGTGGTACGCATGGCCTCGTGCTCGCGCGGCAGGGCCGTCTTGAGCGATTGCTCGGCGGCGAGCTTGGCGCTTTCGAGGTAAAACTCCGAGGACTCCACCGCATTCTTCTGGCGCTTCAGAATGATTTCCTCGGTTTCCTCGGTCAGATCGTCGGCCTCGTACATCTTCTTCAACTGGTTCAGCTCTTCGCGTGCGCCCTCCAGACGCTGCTCGGCGCCCTTCACGTTGAACGTGATGCTCTTTTCGCGATTGGCCCGGCCGACCGTTTCAAAGTAGGCCAAGTCTTCCGTCGCCACTCGCTGCGCGCGTTTCGTCGCCTCGAGTTTAAATGGCGTGGTCAGGCTCAGGTTCGTCAATTCGGCTTCGGCCAGCTCGAGCGTCAAGGTGGCGGCGGGCCGATCCAACTCCAAATCTTCGATCTGTTCGCGGAGCTTTTCGGTATCGATTTTCAACAGCGTCTGGCCTTTGCTCACCCGCGCGCCATGGGGCACGGCTTCCAGCACGGTCAGTTCGGGGACGGCCTTGGCCTGGATTCGGACCGGACTCATGTCCGTTGCCTCCAGGACCGCGTCGAGTTGTACCTTCATCTGGAGTGTGCCTTTTTTAACCGTGTGCGTCGGCACGTCCGCCGCGAGGGCTGGACTGGCGGCGCCCATCCCGCCGAGGGCCAGCGCGGCGAGCAGGCTGAGGCGCAGGCGCGCGAATCGCGCGACGGGCAACGGATCGCCGACGTTCGAACGACCTTTGGCGTTTGGCCCCAAACCCAACGGCTGTCGTCGAAGTGAGCAGGGGAAGCGGGCTGGCCAGAGGTGAGGCATTGATGATGGAGGCATATGCGGGACTTGAACGTTGCTCCTGCATCTAGCCGAGCCTTGAGTGGCGAGCAAGAACGGATTCAAGTCCGGGCAGCGTGGGGGTGCCGAGCGCTCGCCGGCTTGGCCTGGGCGAACGGCGGCGGCCGTTAGGCGACGGTCAACGGTGCGTCGAACTGTGTCAGGCTGATCACTTCGGTTCGCGCGTGATGCGGGCCGTGCTTTTCCCCTTTTGGCGCGAAGAAGTAAGCGCCCGTCGAATACACCTTGCCGTCCTCTTCCCATTCGCCGCTGAGCACATAGACGGATTCGTTGGCGACGGGATGGACATGAGCTGGCACGGTGATCCCTGCATGGAACTTGCGCAGCACGACCACGCCGCCGGTGGCCTCGTTCCGGTGCAGCACCATCAGCTCGACCCCGGGATAAGGGCCGGGCTGCCAGGACTTGTCCTTCGCCAGGGCGACGTATTGAAACATGGCGCCATTGAAGAGAGTCACGCCGGCGATGGCAAGCGGGCGATGCAGGCAGGGTGCGCGGGGGGTGCATCTGCAAGTTGTTGATTCGGATCGCGGATCCCGTCGTCGCGGGATCGGCGATCCGCCGCCCGCCGCCGAAACGGTTTCGCCAAATGTTTTCACAGACCCGTCCGGTCACGGGTGAAGTGGTCCGCCCGGTCGGCGCGCTGCGGAGAGCGCGCCCTACCTGACGGTTCATGAGAAGGCATGGAAAAGCAGCCCCAACGGCAAATGGAGCTTTCAACCGTGTCGTCAATGGGAGGAGTATCCCCCATCGGCAAAATTCGCCCTTCCTCCCAGCATCCACGGGTTAGGCAGCGTCCAAACCGGTCCGCACCGAGGGCATGGTTCGAGGCGCGCGATCGGGAATGCGGACGGTCGCTCGTTGAACTCCCGTGCTTCCCGGTGCGGCCGACCAACGGTGCGCTGCTGAGCTCGATCTAATTGTGAACTACCTATTCGCCCAATCCACGCTCCCGTTCGCCCAATGGAATTTCATTCCTTGGGCCATCGGCGCCGTTGTCGCCTTGGCCATTGGCCTCATCGCACTCAACTTTGGGGTGATCTACATCCGCGCGTTGTTTTCCGGCGCCAAGGTGACCCTCAGCGAGTTGGTGGCGCTGCGGCTGCGGCGGGTGCCGGTGGGGTTGATCGTGGATCACCGCATCACTGCGGTGCGCTCCGGCTTGCCCTTGAGCGTCGATGACCTGGCCACTCACTTCATGGCGGGAGGCAATGTGCCCATGATGGTTCTCGCCCTAATCGCGGCGCGGAAAGCCGGGATCAATCTTCCCTTCGATCGGGCGTGTGCCATCGATCTCGCCACCAAAGGAACGACCAAGACGCTGCTCGAAGCGGTGCGCACGTCGATTAATCCGCGGGTCATTGATTGTCCCAACCCCAGTCTGGGGCGGACCACCATCGACGGTGTGGCCAAGGATGGCATCGTCATCAAGGCCCGTGTATTGGTCACTGTGCGGACCAATCTGGACCGTTTTGTGGGCGGGGCGACGGAGGAGACGATCGTGGCCCGGGTGGGGGAGGGCATTGTCAGCACGATTGGATCAGCGGCGACCTACAAGGTTGTGCTGGAGAATCCCAATCTTATTTCGAAGACCGTCCTCGACAAGGCGCTCGACGCCAACACGGCCTTTGAGATCTTGTCCCTGGACATCGCTGATCTCGATGTGGGTGAAAATGTCGGGGCCAAACTGCAGGCTGAACAAGCCGAGGCCAACAAGCTCATCGCGCAATCGCAGGCTGAGGTCCGGCGCGCGGCGGCGGTGGCGACGGCGCAGGAGATGACGGCGCGCGTGGCGGAGATGCGGGCGCGGGTGGTGGAAGCCGAAGCGCAGGTCCCCTTGGGCATGGCGGCGGCGTTTCGCGCCGGAAATTTCGGCCAGAGTCGGCTTTAGAACCCGTCGCAGCGCGATCGGTCGGACCGCGGGCCTCGCACTGGAGATGGGACATTTTTGGTCCGGAGCGCGGACTTTTAGTCCGCAGCAGCTCGCGAGGGCGACGCGGCTTGAAGGTTCCGACGCTGGCGGCCGATTCCATCCGCTGCTGCGGACTTGGAAGTCCACGCTCCGCCTCAGGATGCAGGTTTCCCTTTCCATGGGCGCGGCTGGCTCCTATTTTCGGCCGGCGGGCGCATGACCTTTCTTCCGATAGTTGAACGCGAGCTGATCGAGGCGTCCCGTCGCCGGAACACCTATTGGCTGCGGGTGGGGGTGGCGGCGGCGGGCTTGTTCATCGGCTGTTGGATCCTGGCGTTCCCCGAGTTTCGAACCCCGGCCCGGATCGGAATGGCGTTGTTCGTCCCGCTGTCCATCATCGCGATGATTTACTGCGGGTTCATCGGGATCTTTCGGACGGCCGACTGTTTGAGTGAGGAGAAGCGGGAGGGAACCCTGGGATTGTTGTTTCTGACTGACCTCAAGGGTTACGACATCATTTTTGGGAAACTGGCGGCGACCTCGTTGAATGCCGCCTATGGTCTCATGGCGTTGTTTCCGGTGCTGGCGATTCCTCTGCTGGCGGGCGGAGTCAGCTTTGGCGAGTTTGGGCGCGTGGTGTTGGTTTGTGCGAACACGCTGCTGTTCTCTTTGGCCGTCGGGATGTTTTGTTCCGCCGTCAACCGGGATGAACGTCGCGCGATGATCTGGGCGTTCGGACTGATTGCGGGCTTCGTGGTGGGACTGCCGATGGCGGCAGCTTTTGTCGAACGCCTCAACGGCTGGCGCAATTCTGGTCTGGCCGAATGGTTGAGCCTCCCGTGTCCGGGCTTTTCGGCGGTGTATGCGTTTGATGATGCGCGCCGCGGCCAGTCGGGTGCGGCGTATTTTTGGGCTTCGGTCGGGACCGTTCACGTCTTGAGTTGGCTTTTTCTGTTGGCGTCGTCGTGGATTGTGCCGCGGACCTGGCAGGATCGACCAATGAGTGAGGCGGCGTTGCGTCGGCGCCAGCGGGCGCAGGAGCTGGGAGCTGCGCCGGTGGCGCAGCGGGTGGAGGGCAGGCGGCGGCTGCTGGCGATCAACCCGATGCTCTGGTTGGTCAGCCGTGGACGGTTCAAAGTGGCGGCGGTCTGGGCCTTTCTGGCCGGTGGCGTGATCATTTGGGTCATTGGACTGACCTTTTTCCCGCGCGACTGGACGGATCTGCCGGCGTATTTTCTGTCGGCGCTGTTCACCCACACGATTTTGAGATTTTGGGTGGTGACGGAAGCGTGCCGGAGATTTTCCCTGGATCGGCAGAGTGGAGCGTTGGAGCTGTTGCTTTCGACTCCGCTGCCGGCGCGCGAGATGGTTCGCGGGCAAGTGCTGGGCATTGAGCGGCAATTTACGGGACCGGTGCTCTTCGTTTTGCTGGTGGATCTGGTGTTCCTGATGGCGGGCCAGCACAACCGCGGCTGGGTGTCCGTCTGTGTCGTCGGAATGCTGGTCTTTGTCGCGGATATGTTCGCCCTGACCTGGCTGGGGATGTGGCGGGGCTTGAACAGCCGGCGACCGAACCGTGCCGCCGCCGCGTCGCTGGTGCGAATTCTTTTCCTCCCCTGGGTCCTCTTGGGGCTGACCCTTACGGTGGTGGGGCTGAGCGGGGGCTTGGGTTATGCCAACGGACGGTTTCTTGAGGAGTACGGGGTGCCGGGATTGTACGTGGCGATCAGTCTGTGCATTGATTTTGCCTATGGCTGGCCGGCCCGGCAGAACCTGCTGGAACGTTTTCGGCAGGTGGCGACCGAGCGATTTTCCACGAAAGGTGGCGGTTCGTGAGGCGGAGGACGGAGGACGGTCGATCTGAAGGATGATCATCGACGATCGACAACTTCACGCCTGGGGCGCGCGGGCATCGCCGCTCGTCGCCCGCGAGATGCAGGTGTCGGCCCGTCGTTGGACGACCTATTGGGGAAGACTGACCTTGGTGCTGTTTGCGGCGGCGCCGGTGGGAGTGGTCCTCAGCATGGCTGGGGTGAGGGCGCTGGGACTCAGTCAACTGGGGGCCGAGGTCCTGAACGGGCAGGCGATCCTGCTTTTTCTGTGGGTGATCGTGTCCGTGTTGCAGGCCGCTGATACTGTCAGTTTCGAAAAGCGTGAAGGAACACTGGGGCTGCTGTTCCTGACCAGCCTGACCCCGTTCGATATTCTTCTGGGCAAACTGGCCGGGGCCTCGATGCGCACCTGGCATGGATTGCTGGCGGTAGTGCCCGTCCTGTGCCTGCCGGTGTTGTTAGGCGGCGCGACGGCGGGCGATTGCCTGCGGCTGGCCCTGGTTCTCGCCAATGCCCTGTTCGTCGGGCTGGCGGTGACGCTGTTGGTCTCGACCTTCTGCCGCCGGGAACATAGTGCGGCCGGGTGGTCGGTGCTCGTGTTGGGCTGCTTGTTCGGATCGGTTCCGCTGGCTCACGTCTGTGGTTGGCAGGCCCCGGTGCTTGAGATGGTGAACCGGGCCAATCCGGTCATGGGACTTCGATCCTTCCCGGAGACAGTCTACCGGCTGCATCCGGGAAGCTTCTGGGTCGAGATTGGGGCGACCCATCTGTTGGGCTGGCTGGTGCTGGCGGTGAACAGCCTGATTTTGCCGCGCGTTTGGCAGGATCGGCCGGTGGGCGGCCGGGGTGGCGACTGGCGGATGCAATGGCGGCAATGGGTTTTGGGCGGTGTCGGCGAGCGGAGGCGACGCTTTCGCGCGGCGGCGTTGGGCCGGAATCCGATGTTTTGGTATGCGAGTCGTGAGCAGCGGACGTGGGCGTTGCCGTGGGGATTTCTGGTGCTGGCCGTTTTCGTGGTGTGGGCGATGCGCGCGTTGTGGCCGGACATCGGCTTCAACCTGCCGGCGGTTCTGTTCTTGAGCTGGTGCGTGCAACTCGTGTTCAAGCACTGGGTGGGCGCGTCTGCCGGCCGGGTCTTTGCCCGGCAGACGGACGGTGCCGTGGAGATGGTTTTGGTCACGGCCCTGAGCCATCGCGAGCTGGTAACCGGTCCGCTGCGGGCCTTGAAGCGGCGTTTTTTGGGTCCGGTGCTGGCCGTGATTGGGCTGGAGATCTTGTTTGTCTGGTTCGGTGCGGACATTAGTGACGAGATGGAGAGAAGATCGTGGATGATTTTGGTGCCGTTGCAGCTGGGGACTTTTCTGCTGGATTTGGCGGCAGTCTCGGTGATGGGCTTGTGGCAGGGCGTGGTGGCGAAAAACGCGTCTCAAGCGATGTCGGCCACGAACTGGTGGGTGTTGCTGACGCCGTGGGTGGCGACGATTGCGTTGCTCGTGCTGACCGTCTTGGGGCCGGGTCACTATGGGGCGATGGATGCCTTCCTGATGATGTTTTTGACCAGCGTTGTGGTTGACGTGGTGTTGACGGCTTGGGCATGGAACAGACTCAACGACGATTTGCGCAAGGTGATGTTCGACCGCTTGGCTGGAGGCAAACCCTGGCTGAGCGGCTGGCAGGCGTTGGGTCGGCTGATGCTGGAAATCGTCCGGTCGCCCGCCGAAACCGAAGCTGGGAGGCCGCAGGCATGACCGCGATGGTGGAAAGCCGACTGTTCTTTTTGGACCTGCTCACGGGACATGAACCAGCGGACGGCTCCACCTCACCCTGTCCTGACTCGCTGGGACGCGAGTCAGGACGATCCCTCTCCCCCGCAGGGCGGCGGAGAGGGTTTGCGCGCTGGCCCTGTCGATTGATAGGTGGCCGAGTCTCCGCGCCGCGAGCCTCGTCGTCGATCGGGCGATCCGAAGCGGAAGCCAGATCGCAAATCGGAAATCTGAAATCGAAAATGGAGAGGTTCGTGGGAACGTTGGGCGGGCCGGTGTCGATCCTCTCGGCCGCATGACCTTTCTTTCCATTGTCGAGCGCGAGTTGCGCGTTCGGGCCCGACATCGGGGGACCCACGCCGTCCGCCTGTTTGCGGCGACGGCTTCGTTCCTTGTGGTCGCGGTGCTGCTGCTGGGCCATCTGGCGTTTGAGGCTGGACCGGGATTTGGGACCACCGTTTTCGTCACGCTGGCCGGGTTGACGTTTGGGTTTTGCCTGATCGAAGGAGCGCGAGGGACGGCGGATTGTTTGAGCCGTGAGAAGCGCGAAGGAACCTTGGGGCTGCTGTTTCTCACGGATCTGCGGGGATATGACGTGGTGTTGGGCAAGCTCGTCGCGTCTTCGATCAACAGTGTTTACGGACTTCTGGCGATTTTTCCGGCGCTCGCGATCCCGTTGGTGCTGGGTGGGGTGACGATGGGTGAGTTCTGGCGACAGGTCCTGGCGCTGCTCAATGCCCTGTTCCTGTCCCTCACCGTTGGCCTCCTGGTTTCCACATTGAGTCGCGATGAGCGGGCGACGTGGGTGCGAACTTCGTTGCTGGTCTTAGCCATGGCGGCCTTCCCGCCTCTGCTCGTTTTTTTGCCAGGCGGGCCTTGGGCCGGGTTGGAGGCAATCAGCCCGTTCACTGCGTTTCTGCAATCCTTCGATCGGGCGTATGCTGCGGATGCCGATCGCTTCTGGAATTCGATCCGCGTGGTGCAAGCGTTGAGCTGGACTGCGCTGGTCGCGGCCAGCGTGCTGCTCCCCCGGGTCTGGCAGGACCGGCCGGCGCGGGCCCCAGGCGGAATGCGCGTCTTGTCCACTTCAACCCAGGCGGCGGCTCGTCGTCGTCGGACTCGGTGTCTGGCGATCAATCCGGCCCTCTGGCTGGCGGCGCGCGGGGACGGACCGCCCTTGAGTTTGTGGTTGTTCGTGGTTGCGGCGGGCGGGGTGGGTGTGAGTGGCTGGCTGCTGGCCGGCTCGATCCGCGGTGTGGGCGTAACCCTGGTGATGGCTTTTGTCGTGGTGCATCTGGCGTTGTCCGTCTGGGTCGCGACGGAAGCGTGCCATTTGGGTGGCGCCGGCCGTGACACGGGGGCGATGGAACTATTGCTGGTGACTCCACTGACGACCCGCCAGATGGTGGACGGACATCTGCTGGCCGTGCGCCGGATGTTTCTCGGGCCGGTGGCGGCGTTGGTGGGGATGGAAGTGTTCGTCCTCGTGGCCCATCACTGGATTGTTTCGGATGATCCGTGGGACCCCGGGGATTTGGTTTGGACCGTGGCTTTATTGATCACCGTAGTGGCTGCCGTGCTCGAATTGCAGGCCGTGGCGACGCTGGGCTTTTGGATGGGTGTGAGCACGCGACGTCCGGCGCTGGCGGTGCTTAAAACCGTGGGTTTTGTCGTGGTGTTGCCCCTGTTGCTTTTTCCCTGCTTCCCGATCTACCCGTTGTTGGCCGTCGGCAAAAACCTCGCGTTTACCAACTACGGCCATGACCAACTCAGGCGACATCTTCGTGCCATCCTGACCGGACGATTCGACGACGAACGACGCACCCGTCAGCCGACCAATCGAAAAGAACGCGGAAACCTCCCCCGCCTCACCTGACCCCACTCGTCACCCGCCACCTGACACCCGCCACCTGACACCTGACACCTGACACCTGACACCTGACACCTGACACCTGACACCTGACACCTGACACTCGGCACCCGGCACCCGGCCCTGACGCTTACGGAGCGACGGAGGTGGTGGAGCCGTTGAGAATGTCCCGGACCATGCGGGCCAGAGTTTCCGGGTCGTAGGGTTTTTGGAGGAAGGTGGCGCGATCGCCGCCGATGGCGTTGAAGTCGGAAGTGACGCTGTCGATGCTGTATCCGCTGGTGTAGATGACTTTGAGTTCGGGGCGGTCGGCGAGGACTTTTTCGGCGACGTCGCGGCCGCCGAGGCCGCCGGGCATCATCATGTCGGTGAGGAGGAGGTCGATGCGATGGCGGTTGCTGCGCCAGATTTCGAGGGCTTCGGCGCCGGTGGCGGCTTGGAGGACCGTGTAGCCCTTGCGTTGCAGAATGTCGCTGACCAATTCGCGGAGGGCTTCTTCGTCTTCGACAACGAGGATGGTTTCGTTGCCGCCGGGGACGGACTGGATGTCGGGGATGGGGGCGTGGGGTTCGGCGCGGGTGGCGACGGGGATGAAGACGCTGAACTCGGCGCCTTTGCCCACTTCACTTTCCACCTCGATCCAGCCCTGGTGTTGTTTGGCGATGCCGTAGACGGTGGAGAGGCCGAGGCCGGTGCCTTTGCCGATTTCCTTGGTGGTAAAGAACGGCTCGAAGATTCGGTTCATGGTGGCGCGATCCATGCCGTGACCGGTGTCAGAGACGGTAAGTCGCACGAACTTTCCGCGGGTGGCCTCGGCGTGGCGTTTGGTGTAGGGCTCGTCGACCTGGACGAAGCCGGTGGCGACGGTCAGGCTGCCACCGCGGGGCATGGCGTCGCGGGCATTGACCGACAAATTGACGAGGACTTGTTCCATCATGCCTGGGTCGGCGTGGATGGGTGGCAGGTTGTCCATGAGCGATCGGTTGAGGGCGATCTGCTCGCCGAGCAAGGTGCGGATGACCTTGGAGAGATTGTGGACGACCTCGTTCAGGTTGAGCAACTGAGGTTGCATCACCTGTTTCCGGCTGAACATGAGCAACTGCCGGGTGAGATTGGCGGCGCGTTCGGCGGCAAAGGTGATCTGGCGGGCGGATTCGGCCAGGTTGGTGGGCAGGTTGGGCGCCTCGGACATCAAGCCCGCGTGGCCGCGGATGATGGTCAGCAGATTGTTGAAATCGTGCGCCACCCCGGCGGCGAGTTGTCCGACCGACTCCATCTTCTGGGCCTGACGGAGGTCGGCCTCGAGGTTCAACCGTTCGGTGGCGTCTTCGGCGTAGCAATGCACCACCTGATTGGCCACGACGGGGAAGAAGGACCAGGTGATGAGGCGTCCGCAGATGTTCGTTTCGAGGTGAAGTTTGGCCTGCCCGGTGGCGAGGCACATTTTGACCGTGTTGGCGATGTTGAGCGGCAGGATGGACTGCGGATGATTGCGCCGGAGCGACCGCGCCATGTTCAAGGCTGCGTCGTTGAAGTAGGTCAGGGTTCCGTCCATGGCGAATTCGAGGACGGGATTCGGATTGAACCTCGGGAAAGCGGCCAGCTTGCGAATTTCGCGCTCGGCGCGTTTTCGTTCGCTGGTGTCGCGGCAGATGAGGAGCGCGCGCTGGGCATGGTGTGCGGGCTGGTGCTCGTCGAAGATGAAGCTGGCGGCGACCTCGAAGTTCAGCCAGGCGCGGTTTTGGTGCCGGAGGCGGAGCTCGGCCTGCCGGGCCTCGTGGAAGAAAAGGGCTTCGTCGAGGGTTTCCTTGAGCTGGCGGTGATCGTCGGGATGCACCAGTTCGAGGCACGATGTGCCCAGGAGGGGGCCGGGCGGAAAACGGAGAACGCTTTCGAGCGAAGGGCTGGCGTAGAGCAGGCGGTAGTCTAGATCGACCAGCAGGATCAGATCTCGCGTGTTTTCCGTGATCAGCCGGTATTGCGCCTCGCTTTGGCGCAAAGCGATCTCGGCCTGTCGGCGCTCATACTCCGCGCGACGTTTGGTCAACGCGTTGTGAACCGCGGCGGGCAGGCGTTTCAGGCTCGATTTGAGAATGTAGTCTTCGGCCCCGTCCCGCATGCATCGCACCGCAACCTCCTCCGAATGCGAATCGGTGACCAACAGCACCGGAATCTCAAGGCCGTGGCGTCGGATCAGTTCGAGGACCTCCAACGCGGAGAATGACTGAAGGGTGTAATCGGTGAGGATAACGTGTGGTCTGAACCCGGCCAGTTCCTGCAGTAATTCATCCGCGTTGTCGACCCGCCGGCAGTTGAAACGTTCGCCTTCCTGTTGCAGTTCGGCGCGGATGAGATCCGCCTCCTCCACGACGTCTTCGACCAGCAGAACCCGGATTTCACGGTTCTCCCGGGAAACCCCGGGGGTGGACGGCCCGGACGGTTCAGGAGGCCCGCTGCCGGGGACGGCTTCGGCTTCTTCGATCTTGGTCGTGCGATTCGAGCTGGACACGGCTTTTAGCGCCCCGGTCCCCACCTCCCGGCGGCATCACCATGGATAGCAGAATCCCGCGGTATGTCAGGCACCGAACGTTACGGGCACGGGCGGTCCGTAAAGGAGGCGATGAAGCCGGGCTTGCAAATTGCCGCCGGACGGGGCAGCCAATGCAGAGGCTCAAGCGGGAAACTGCAACCTGCAACGCAGCGCGCGAAATGGGGGCATGAACCGGGCCTTTTGGGTAAGGCGGGCGCTCCGCCGCCCGCCGCCAAAGGCAGAGGGCCGAATGATTCCGCGGACCCGCTCGGTCGATGTCAAAGTCGTCCGCCCGGGCGGCGCGCTGCGGAGAGCGCGCCCCACCTGCGCTTAATGCTTTTCGCCGACCCAGGCCAGGGTGACGAGCTGGACGCTGATGTTGGTTTTGGCGGGGCGGAGCTCGAGGGTTTCGAGCGGTTCCGCGGCCGGATCGAGCGTGGCCTCCAGCGCCGCGGCTTCATTCTGGAATTGTTGATCCAGTTCGCTGAGTTGCGTCTTCACCGCTTCAACCGTCTCGCCCGCGCGCGCGACATCGGCCGATTGTTCCGAGGCGCGTCCAACGCTGCGGAGCGCCGTGCCGGCCTTGCTGATATTCGTGGCGGTGACGGCTTTGCGGCCGAGGAAGGCGCCTAACAGGGTGCTGCCAATCGAAAGGACACTGGAGAGTTTGGCCTGAGTCGCCTGGGAAGCTTCGCGTTCGACGGCCTGTTCAGCGCGGCGGAGACGTTCGTTCAAGGTGGCGATCTTTGGGGCGTATTTGGCCCGCAATTTGGCCACCGCAGCATCGCGCTGTTCCCGCGCCAGTTGTTGCAGGCGCACCCGGAACGAACCCTCGTCCTCGTCGGCCTTGGAGACCTGTCCCAGAGTGGGCGACTTGAAGAGCGTGACCTTTTGGGAGCTGTAGATCGACTGGATGAAATCCTTCTGCCAGTTGGCGTAGTTGCGGGCCTGGGCGGCCGCGGGCGGCAAAGGCGCAAAAAAGGCGCCACCGGCGGGTTGTTTCTCGAGTTCGTTCGGATGAATCTCCGCGTCCTCACTCTCGGTCCAGTCCACCGGGACGGCGTTGTCGCTGATCGGAGTCAGCCGAACGATCTGGCGGTTGACTTCCACCTTGGTCTTGGCGTCGACAAAACGCACGACGGCTGAGCCCAGCAACATGGGGCGATAGGTCAACGGTGCAGACGTGTCCCGGACAGGCACAAAGTGCTGGGGAATGGCCGGAGGCAGGGCGGGGCGGGTGGCGCCGAGGCCGTTGGCGCGCGGTGGTTCAGCGGCGGCAGGCGAGGCTGTCGCGGCGGGCGTGGGTTCGGTCTGGGGAATGGGGGCGGATGCGGCGGGGGCCGCCGCGGGACGGGGCGCACCCAGACGGGCGCCGGCTGGGGCGGCGGAAATGCGCGCGGCGGCGGGAGCGCCCGAGGCACGGGCCGAAGATCCAGCGCCGCCACCGCGCCGGGGATCCATGACGGCTTTGATTTGGGCCCGGGTCATGGGGCCGCGGAGGTAGGACAGCGCCCAGCGCGATTCGAAGATCGAAGCGCCTTCCTCATGCACGTTGTGGAGAAGGAACACCCGGTTGCCCAGGCCAGCGAGGGTTTGCTCCATGGCGGCCCGGTCGAAGCCGGACCCTTGCGAAGCTGAGGCGCCCTCGAGTCCTTCGAGGACGCGTTGTTTGTCCCGCTCGGTTTGCAGGCGACCAAGGAACCAGGTGCCAATGTTGGCCAGCCCCTTGTAGTCGAGATCAACCGGGTTTTGCGTGGCCAGCACCGCCCCCAGGCCGAAGGCGCGGCCCTGCTTCAGGAGGGTCAGCAGGGGCAATTTCGACGGCGGATTGGCCACGGGCGGGAAGTAGCCGAAGATTTCGTCCATGTAGAGGAGCGCGCGCAGACTCGTCGTTCCAGGCTGGGTCCGCATCCAGCCTAACAACTGATTCAGCAGCAGCGTGACGAAGAACATGCGCTCCGCGTCACCCAGGTGGGCGATCGAGAAAATGGCCACCTGGGGCTTGCCCGCCGGGGTGTAGAGCATGCGCTGAATGTCGAGGGGATCGCCCTCCAGCCAAGCGTTGAAGCCCGGCGACGCCAGCAGTCCGTTGATGGCGGTGGCCAGCGCGAACCGGTCCTTTGCCGGATAGAACGTTTCCACCTCCATGACACCCACGCGGGTCACGCTCGGCGTTTGAATCTCCTGGATCAACGCGCTGAGATCCAAATCCCGCCCATTCTGCCAGGCGGTCTGCAGGACGTTGGCCAGAAAGATGGCCTCGCGCCCGCGGGACGGGTCTGACTCGACTCCAATCAACGCCAGCAGGCCGCTGACGGTCGTCTGGATCCGTTCCCGCAGGAGTTCGCTGTCGTCGAGGACAGCCGCGGGCGGCGCGGCGAAGGAGTTGAGGATCGAAACGGGCAGGCCGGCGTTGCTGCCCGGGGTGTAAATGGCAAAATCGGCGGCCGCCTGCATGCGGCGGATGCGCTCGCCGTCCTGATCCCAAGTGGCCAGGCCTTTTTTCCAAAGCTCAGCCTGCTGTGCGGCGAAATCTGCCGGCGCCAGGCCCTTCTTGCGTGCCTCGTCGGGATTCACCCAGGGCTCGAAGTCCGCCGGTCGCAAATCGGGAAACCCGAGCAGCAGGTTGCCCAAATCTCCCTTCGGATCGATCAGGATCGAAGGAATGCCGTCGATGGCCGCCTCCTCGATCAAGTCAAAGCACAGGCCGGTCTTCCCGCTGCCCGTCATGCCCACACACAGGGCATGCGTTAGCAAGTCATTTGAGTTGTAAAGCAGCAGGTCTGGCAGGGTTTTGCCGGCGGAAAGATCGTGGTAACGACCCAGGTAGAAAACGCCGAGTTTCTCGTACGATTGCATGGTGTGAACGATGGCTGCGATTGGAAATCGGTTGCTGCCCGGGACGATGGAGGATCTCGCTGGCTGATTCAAGTCCGGGGCGAAGCGGGGTGCGATCGTGCGATCGGGGTGCGATAAAAACGAGTGATCCAACGAACCGTCTTCACCCCTCATCCCCCTGCGCGGCCGAAGCCGCTTCGCCGCGGCGAAGGCCCGGCCTCCTCCCGGTTGAGGAGAGAAGGAGGCGCGTCGGGCTTCGTTGACCAGCGGTCGCGTGTGAGGCGCGGGTCGACGTCTTGAATCATCACCCGCTTTTGATCAGACCCGTGCGTCGGAAGCGGCTTGTCATGCCCGCCTCCTGCGTCGAGGCCGGGTTGGCGAATGCGGCTTCGTGAGGGCGGCACGCGGGATGGGTGCGTTACCATTGAGCGCCGCTTTCAGCCGTACCCGGTGTCGGCGGCACGATGCCGAATGCGACCCACTTCCGCCGATTACTTCGTCAATCGGAAGAAGCGCGTGCCGGTAGCGGTATTCGTGATCGCATACCAGCTGTCCAGCACGACGAGCGGATAGGGGCTTACCGTGCTGAATGCGTTCGGCGGGTTGGCCAGGCGGTTCGTCGACTGCAGCCGGTAACCCGAGGCATAAGTTGGCCAGCGCACCAGCGCCTGCAGGCCCGTGGTCTGGCGAATTTCCAAGACCGGCCGGCAGTCGGCACCGGATATCGTCAGCGCGTAATCCGCACAGGGCGCGTTATCCGTAGCCATCTGAACAATCACCCAGAAGTTCGTCTTGGCTGGAACGTTGAACGAGTAAGCGCGGCTATGGCCCACCCAGGCGCCCGAGCCCGAGTCCGCCAGATACCCGGTGCAGACCGACAACGGATTATACGTGCCGAGATATGCCGCGCTCAGCAACGAGTTTGTCGAGGGACAAGGCGACTCCACAGTCACTGTCACGCACGTTCCCGTGTGTCCGCTGTAGAACGAGTAAGCGTGAAACTCGCTACTGGCGCCGGTGCTGCCCGGACACGGCTTGGTCGAACCGCAACCGCTCGCGACGCCGGTCTGCACCAGACGGTTCGCATCCGGATCGCTGACGGCAATGGCGCTCGTCAACGTCGTGTCGTCGCCGCAAAGCAGGCATGGGCCCGAGCCCGGGACGCAAGAGGCCGGGTAAAGCGTCAGGGCCCAGCAATTGAGCGCTCCGGTGTTGCCCGCCGCGTCGTCCGTTACTCGCAAGGTCCAGGCGCCGTTCACCGCCGATCCCGTCAGCCCTCGCAACACCTGCAGGCTCTCCTCCGGTCGATACGACCCGACGTAGGGCGAACTGCCCGAGACAATGCTCGTCAGTGCGTCGCTGTCGAAGACGGTCCGCGCCGATGTCCCGCAGCCGCTGCCGTAACTGTCGGTCGTCCCTCCATTGTCGGAGGTCAGGGATATCGCGGTTCCATCCGGCGCGACCAGGCTGATATCAAGGTCCGCAAGGTTCGCGTGCGTCGCGTAGAGGGAAACCACCACTTCGGACAGCGGCGCGCTGACGCCTGTCACATTCACCGTCGAAGTGATGGTGTCCGAATCGAGAATGGCCTTGGGCGTGTCCGTCGAGTTGAAGTTGACCGGACTTCCCGGCGAACCGCTCGGGACGGTGAAGGCCACCTTGAAAGAGCCGTGACTCGAAGTCTGCAGCGTGAGCACAAAGTCAATCATGGTGCCGCAGGCCAGGAATGGCGATGTGCTGACCTGAAACGCCCTCGTATTGTACCGAGTCGTCAGGGCTGGAATGTCCGGATAGCTCACCCGCGCATGCGTCACCGTCACGCCCAAAGTGGAACTGCTCAGGGTCGCGTTGATGCCGGTCAGGACATTGGTGTCGGCGTTGTACAACAGAATCGTGACGTCATGGCACTCATTCGGTTCGATCACGCCGTTGGCGTTCCCGGCGGCCGCCACCGTGGCGCCCACCAGAGCGGAAATGCTGCCTGGCGCGAGGATCACGTCATTGCCGGAACCGCCGGTGTAAAAGATGCGATACTGTCGTGGCCCGATCGTCAGCAGAGCACCGTTGACCAGCCCGGCAAAGTTTCCGATCACGGGATCGACCCCGTCGTTCTCAATCAACGTGTAGAATGTTCCAGCGGTTGGGATCAACCCCGCCACATCCAAACTCAGGGTGGCGCCGCCGAGGTTGACGCTGCCGCTGACAGTCAACTGATCATAAAGGCTGCCCGGTGTCTCTCCGGCGAACTCCGCGACGAACGTCGAAGCCGCGTCGAGCTGAAGGTTTCCCGTGCGCAGCCGCCCCGGGCTTGTGCCGGGCGAAACCGTACCGCCCGTGGACGTCACGGTGCCGACGGTGCCGCCTCCGCCTAGCGTCGCTGAAGCTGCGACCGTCACCGCGCTGGCCGCTTGCGCACCGTTTACGTTCAAGCGACCGCTTCCGACCGCGGTCGGCCCCGTGTAAGTATTGTTTGCTGTAAACGTGATCACGCCTGCGCCGAGCTTTGACACCGAACCGGAACCTCGAATGACGCCATCGAAGGTGCTCGATCCACCGCTGGAGCCGATGTTCAGGAAGCCGCTGCCCAGATCGATCCGACCTGAGCCCGTCAGTCCGTCGATCGCGTCGCCCGTGCCATTCAGATCGAGCAATCCTGAGCCGGCCACCGTGACATCGGACGAGTTGGCGATCTGCGTGGACAAAGCCAGGCGCACGACGTCCGCCTCCACCCCGCCCAGTCCGTCACCAATGACCAGAGAGCCGGCGATCGCCCGATTGGCGCCGCTCTTCTCCAAGACCAGCGTGCCTGAGTTCACGCGCGTGACTCCGCCGAAAGTGTTTTGGTCGGAGCCGGCGAAAACCACTGTTCCACCGCCTTCCAAAGCCAGGCCACTCGTGGTGCCGACGATCGCGCCGCCGAGATGCAGCACGTCACTGGCTTGCAACGTGGTCATCCGGACGTCGCTGCCCAAGGTGATGGGGCCCGTCCAGGAGTTGGATCCGTAAATTGAGGCCAGGGCGCCGAGCGGGCCCTGGCCAGTCCCGCTCAAGGTGAGCGACTCGGCCCCGACGTTGGCGCCGGAGCGAAGCACGATGCCGCCTCCCGCGTTGACAACGCAGCCACCGGAGGTGCTGCCCAGTGCATTGTCGTCGTCGGCATAGATGAGGCCCTCGCTGACCGTGGTCACTCCCTGATAGGTATTCGCGTTAGCCAGGTAGAGATGGCCTGGGCCGGTCTTGGTGATTCCTCCCGTCCCGGTCACTTGTGCGGACAGACTCAAATCTGATCCGGCGGCTTCGCTCACGTTGAAAGTGCGCGTCGCCGGCAGATCCACCCTCCCTTCGAGACTTCCGGTTCCTCCGAACGTCGTTACGGTGCCGCCGAGGTGGAGAATTCCGCCTGAGCCACTCGCGGCCCGTCCGCCTGAGAATATGATCGGACCCACCGTGTCGGCGAAGCCGTTCAGGTCCAACAGACCCGAGGATGCGATCAGGATGGTGACGGTCGACCAGAGCTCATTGTTGGCCCGGTAAACGACGCGATCCGCGGAGGCGCCTCCGAGCCCGTCGCCAATCCGCAGTTGCCCGTTGCGGATCGCGACGCCCGAGCCCGCGACTTTGGCCAACTCGAGTGTTCCTTCCCGAACCTCCGTGTCGCCGGTGTAGGAGTTGCCCGAGGGGCCAGACAGGATCAGTGTCCCCGGACCGGTTTTGATGATTCCACCGTCGCCGGTGATCGGCCCCGAAAGGTTCACGTAGCTCGGTGAATTCGGAATGGAAACCCGAACTGGGGAGGCCATCGAAATCGGCCCCGCCCAGGAGTTGGAATAGATCACGATGGTCGCTGAGAAAGTGGACTCCGTTGAGGTGCTCTCGTTAAACGTCAGCGACTCGTTCCCGATGCGGGCTCCGGCCAACGTCAGGTTGGCGCCGCCTTCGACCACGGTTCCTGCATTGGTTGATCCCAGGGCCCAGTCGTCCTCCACGGCCAACGTTCCAGCCACAACGGTGGTCAATCCCGTGTAGGCATTGGAACGCGAAAGCCCCAGCCAGCCCGATCCCGTTTTGCGCACAGAACCCGACCCGGTGACATTGGCCAGTATCCGCAGCTCCGGCACAATCCGCCCCGGGCGTATGTCGAACGTGCGCGTCAACGCCGCCCAAGTCAGCCGACCATAGATGCGCGCCGTTTGGTTCGAGGTTGACGTCGCATTCACGTCCGAAGCCAGGGTGAGCACGCCCGTGCCGGTCAATATCCAGCCGCCCACCAGGTCCAGTGCACCGACGCTATCCGAGAAGTCATTCAGATCGAGCATGCCGGAATCGTTGATCGTGATGTCCACGCTCGTGTCGATTTGATAGCTCCGAGCAGCGCGAACGATGTCGACTTGAACGCCGCCGAGGCTGTCTCCGATGGTCAAAGTTCCCGGCCCCGGCAGTGCGCCGTCAACCGGAACCTTGTCGAGCAACAGGACGCCGCTGTTGACGGCCACATCGCCGGCGAAGGTGTTGGCAGTGCCTCCGGAAAGCAGCAACGTGCCGGCGCCCATCTTGGTGAATCCGCCCGTTCCGCTGATCACTCCCGCTAGATTGAGCACCTGACCTTCGCTCGTGACTTCAATCGTTGGAGCGTTGGCCAGGCTCAAGGAACCTGTCCATGCGTTGGTCGGGCCGAGAGCCTGAAATTTTCCGCCGGAAAGAGTCAGGCTCTCGCCGGTCACGATGCTGCCGTTGAGGCGGAGGATTCCCGCGGTCACCAATGTTGATCCGGCCGTCGCCCCGAACGCGCCGTCGTTCTGGATATCAACCAAGCCGCCTTGGACGATGAGACTCCCCGAAAATGAATTGTTGGCATAGAGGTTCAGATAACCCGTCCCGGTCTTGGTCACGCCACCGGTTCCGGTGAGCACGGCGTTGACCCGCAGCAGCGATGACCCGGCGGCATCGACGATGTGCGCACCGGTCGTGAGGCTGACTCGACCATCGAGAATCGACGTTCCTCCGCCCAACACCGAAACGTCCGCGCCCAAGGCCAACGTTCCGGTGCCGGAATCCACCCGCCCGCTCGTTAACTGCAATTCGCCGATCGTATCGTTCCAGCCGTTCAAATCGAGCAGGCCGGAAGAATTGACGATCACCTCGACGCCGTTCGCGATCTGGTCCGACGCCTGCAATTGCACAACGTCCGCGTCATCCCCGCCAATGCCGTCGCCAATCACCAGTTCACCGGGGATCGAGACCAAACCGCCACCGAGGAATTTGCTCAACAAAAGGACGCCTTGGTTGACCGTGGTTCGGCCTGAGTAGGTATTGGCCACGACGCCGACGTATTCCGCGCGACCGCTGCCAGCCTTGGTCACGGCGCCGCTTCCGCTGACGCCGCCGGCCACCATCAGCACGCCGGAACCGGACAGGGTCAGGTTGTTGGCGCCGAGTTCCACATCCCCACCCAGAATAAAGACGCTCCCCGCCAACGATGCCGAGAACGTCTGGCTGCCACTCAATCGAATGTCCGGGTTGAAGGTGCTACTGCTCCCGGCGTAGTCGCCGGAGATGCCGCCCGTCAACGTCACGGCGTTGCCGCGGATCGAGTAGCCGATCCCGCTGACGCTGATCGCGGCAAACGTGGTGTAAGCCGTGTAGTTGTTGGTGTTGCTCAAGCGCGATGCACCCGCTGGAAAAACGAGCGAATCACCGGCCGATGGGGCGGTTCCTCCCACCCAGTTGGCTGCGGTCGTCCAGTTGCCGCTGGACGCACTGCTTCCTGACCAGGTTCGGATGGCTGCCGCCGCCGGGTCGGCGCAAGCAGCGGCCAAGCCCAACGTCAGTAGCCAAGCCCACATCCGTTTCGCGACCGACCTGACTTCAGGGGCAAACTGCGCCGGGAGTGGTTTGAAAAATTTCGATTGGAAAAATGGATAAAGGGCGGTCGACCGATTCGAGCAAGCCAAGGGGACCGCCGTCGAAGGGTTGAATTTCGGCGTATTCATACTGGACCACTAGCGGCGGTCAGCGCTTGCCGCCTATCCGCGTTTGGCACAGTTCAACTCCGCCTTGCCCACCAGTTGGTGCGTTTGGCGCGAGTCATCCCTGGGCTTGCGCCTTGCCCCTGCCTTTCGCGACTATCAGCGCCGGTGAAACCAGTATTGCTCGACTACTTCTGGGTGGGTCTTGGCGGTGCGCTCGGCAGCATCTCGCGGGTTTGGGCGGCAGGCTGCCTCACCCGGCGCTTTGGCGAGTCGTTCCCTTGGGGCACGCTGGTGGTCAATGTGTCTGGCTCGTTCTTGATTGGGTTCTTTGCCGCGTGCACGGGGCCGGACGGCCGCTGGCCGGTCTCCTCGTCCGTCCGCACCTTCTTCATGGCGGGCGTCTGTGGTGGCTACACCACGTTTTCCTCCTTCAGCCTCCAAACGCTCAATCTCATGCAGGACGGCCGTTGGGGGCACGCCACCGCCTACACGCTTTCTTCGGTGGCGCTCTGCCTGATCGCCGTGTGGCTCGGCCACGCGGTGGCGCTGGCTTTCCACCCCGTACGCCAGAATTGACTGACCAGTGAACGCCTCTCTCCGCCCAGCCTGGCATGCGAAGGATGCGAAGGCGGTCGCGCAGGAATGGGGTGTCCGGGAGGCGGATGGTCTGACGGCGGAGCTCGTGGCGACGCGCTTGCGTGAGCATGGATTTAACGCACTGCCGGAGGCCCGCCGTCGTTCGTTGCTGGGCGTTTTCGCGCGCCAGTTCGCCAGCCCCCTCATTTACATTCTCTTCGTCGCCGCCATCATTGCCCTCTCGGTCGGTCATCGGGGCGATGCCGTCGTCATCCTTCTGGTCGTCGCCTTGAACGCCGTCATCGGTACGGTCCAGGAGGGGCGGGCGGAGCGTTCGATGGAATCGTTGCGGCAACTTTCCGCGTTGCGCGTCCGGGTCCGGCGCAACGGGCGGGAGGAGCAAGTCGAGGCGCGTGATCTGGTGCCGGGAGACATTCTCCTGCTGGCGGCGGGCGACGCCGTGAGTGCAGATGCGCGCTTGCTCGAGTCGGCGGCGTTGGAGGCGGCCGAGGCGGCGTTGACGGGAGAATCCCTGCCGGTGTCCAAGCATCCCGAGATTTTGCCGGCGGACACGCCGCTCGCGGAGCGACGGAATCTTGTGTTTGCGGGAACCTACATCGCCGCCGGACGCGGCCTGGGGGTGGTGGTGGCGACCGGTGTTTCGACTGAGGTGGGGCAGATTGCCCGGCTGACGGCCGATGCGGTGGAGCCGAAGACGCCGTTGGAGCGGCGCATTCAACAGTTTGGCCGCTATCTGGTGGGCGCGTCCGTGGTGTTATTCGTGGTCGTGCTGGTGGCTGGATTTTTGCGCGGCCTGCCGCCGCTCGAAATTCTGATGGTGGCAACCAGTCAGATGGTGTCGATGGTGCCGGAGGGATTGCCGGTGGCGATGACGATCGCGTTGGCGGTGGGAATGCAGCGCATGGCGAGGCGAGGAGCCATTGTGCGGCGGTTGGCGGCCGTGGAAACGCTGGGTTCGACCAACGTCATCTGCTCGGACAAAACCGGGACCCTGACCAAGAACGAAATGACGGTGACCTGCCTGTGGTGGCCTGGCCGCGAGTTGACGGTGACGGGTGCCGGCTATTCGCCGGCGGGCGGGCTGCTGGAGGCGGGCGTGGAACGGACGGTGGACGGCGATCCGGGTGTTCGCGCGTTGTTGGAGGCGGGCGCACTTTGCAATGACGCGCAGCTTGTGCCTCCCGACGACACCGGTCCTCGCTGGCGGGCCCTCGGCGATCCGACCGAGGCAGCGCTCCTGACCCTGGCCCTCAAGGGATGCCTCGATTTGGAAGCGCTTCGTCGGGCGTGGCCGCGCCGGGCGGAGATTCCCTTCGACGCGGACGTCAAGATGATGGCGACTCAGCACGGGCTGGCCCAACGGCCCCAGCGCGTGTTCATCAAGGGCGCGCCTGAAATGGTGCTCGACCTTTGCGGCTTCACCCGGGACGGCTCGGAGGTGCAGCCCTTCGACGCGACCCGTCGGAACCTGGTCGCGTCGACGGCCGACGCCTTTGCGGGCCGTGCGCTGCGCGTGCTGGCGATTGCGGAGTTGAAGGACGCCACGCTCGACGAGGCGGCAGACTTTCAACAATTTCAGGGACGCGCCTGCCTGCTGGGGTTGGTCGGCCAGATGGATCCGCCCCGCGACGAAGTCCAGTCGGCCGTGGCCGAATGCCAGCAGGCGGGCATCAGGCCGGTCATGGTCACGGGCGATCACAAGGCGACGGGACTGGCCATCGCTCGCGCGCTCGGGATCGCGCGGGACGGCGATCTGGCCGTCGACGGGCGCGAGCTGGAGGCCATGTCCGAACCGGAGCTGCGACGTCAACTGGACCGAATCTCCGTCTTCGCCCGGGTGCATCCGGCTCAGAAGCTGCGCATTGTGGAAGCCTTCCAATCCCAGGGTCGCGTCGTGGCCATGACCGGTGATGGGGTGAACGACGCCCCGGCGCTGGCCCGGGCTGATGTTGGCGTCGCCATGGGCATCACGGGCACCGAGGTGGCCAAGAGCGCGGCTAAAATTGTCGTCACCGACGACAACTTCGCCACCATCGTCCGCGCGGTGGAAGGCGGGCGGCTGGTGTATCAGAACCTCAGAAAAGTCGTCCTTTTTCTGTTCGCGACGTCGGTGGATGAGGTGTTGGTTCTGTTAGGCGCGCTGGTGTTGGGGTATCCGTTGCCGCTGGCGGCGGTCCAGATCCTCTGGATCAACATCGTGACCGAAGGCGTGCTGACGGTGAATCTGGTGATGGAGGAGGGCGAGGGTGATGAGATGCGGCGTCCGCCGACTCCGCGGGGTGAGCCGCTGGTGGGGCGTTCGATGCTGGGGCGTCTGGCGCTGATGGTGACCACATCCGTCCTGGCGGTGTTCGGTTATTTCGTGTGGCGGCTTTCCACTGGAGCGCCGCTGGACTTGGTCCGCAGCGAGACCTTCACCGTGCTGGCGGTTTGCCAGTGGTTCAATGTGCTGAACTGCCGCAGTGAATGGCGTTCGTCGCTGAACCTGAGCCTGCTGAGGAATTACTGGCTGCTGGGCGGACTGGTGCTGGGAAACGCGCTGCATTTTCTCGTCATTTACACCGCCCCGATGAACCGGCTCTTCCATACCGTGCCCATTCCGATGGCGAACTTCTTCCTGATCGGGGCGGTCGCCAGCCTGGTGTTGTGGGCGGAGGAAGGGCGCAAGGCGATCGCTCGACGGCGGCGATAAACGGCGGCCTCGCCTCCGCGGGTGCGGTTGGTAGCCGCGGTCGCGGTCACGTTCACCTTGACCGCCGCTTCCAATCGCATGGCGCTTCTGCTTTCCGCTTGCCTCGCGCGAGACGGTTGGTTTCTTCTATCGCCCGAACTCACGATTTTACTATGGCAAAGAAACCTCTCCGCATTGGCATCATCGGCTACGGCTTCATGGGCCGCGCACACTCGAACGCCTACTCTCAGGTCGGACATTTCTTCGATTCCGACCACCAGATCGTGCTGCAGGCCGCCTGCGCCCGGAACGAGGATGCGGTCAAGAGCTTCGCCGCCCGCTGGGGATATCGCTCCGTGGAAACCGACTGGCGCAAGCTAATCGCCCGTGACGACATCGATGTCATCGACATCTGCACGCCGAATAACACCCACGCCGAAATGGCCATCGCCGCCGCCAAGGCCGGCAAGGCCATCCTCTGCGAGAAGCCGCTGGGGCTGAACTCCAAGGACGCGGAGAAAATGGTGGCTGCCGTCGAGAAGGCCCGCGTGCCGAACATGGTTTGGTACAACTACCGCCGATGCCCGGCCGTGGTCATGGCCAAAAACCTGATCGACGAGGGCAAGCTCGGAAAGATTTTCCATTATCGCGCCAATTTCCTTCAGGACTGGACGATCAACCCCGATCTGCCGCAGGGCGGCGCCGCGCTGTGGCGCCTCGACGTCAAGGCCGCCGGCTCCGGCGTGACGGGCGATCTGCTGGCTCATTGTGTCGATACCGCCATGTGGCTCAACGGCGGGATCAAGGATGTCACCGCCATGACCGAGACCTTCATCAAGGAACGTGTTCACCAGGAAACCGGCAAGAAGCAGAAGGTTGGCATCGACGACGCCTGCGCCTTCCTGTGCCGCTTCAACAACGGGTCGCTCGGCCTCTTCGAATCAACCCGGTATGCTCGCGGGCACAAGGCGCTTTATACACTCGAGATCAACGGCGAGCACATGTCTCTGAAGTGGGACCTGCACGATCTGCACCGCCTGCAGTTGTTTGAACATCGCGACGAAGGCCGCGTGCGGGGCTGGCGCAGCATTCATGTCAGCGACGGCGACCAGCCGTACATGAAGAACTGGTGGGTGCCCGGTCTCCAGATCGGTTATGAGCACAGTTTCATTCATCAAGTCGCGGATTTCCTCAAGGGCCTCGACACCGGGCGCCCGGCCAAGCCCGATTTCAAGGACGGCCTCGCGACGGATTACGTGGTGGACGCTGTGCTTGAATCCGGACGATCCGGCCAGTGGCAGAAGGTGAAGCAGACGAAGTAGCCGGAAGATTGCGCGCATTTGTTCGACCTGGCCGGTTCCGACCGGAAGTTGACGCAGCGATGAGCGGCATCCCGACCTGAACGTGGGCGGGGGAGAGTAAAAGCTGCCAAAACTGAATCCCGACGGCCGGGCCGTCGTCTGGAGAAGCAAATGTCGGTCGCCTGGTCGGCGCGAAGTTCCGAAGCAATGGGCTCGCTGCCGGTCGACGGACTCAACTCATCATCAATCAAGTTATGGAACGTAAATCAATTCTTCTCTCCCTGGGATTGGCGGTCACGGTCGCGTGGCCGGTGGTGGCGGACGAACTGCAATTGGGCGACGCCAGCAAGTTGCCCCCGGCGGCCGCCAAGAAAGGCGTGACCTACGACGCGGACATCAAGCCGTTGGTCGAGAAGTCCTGCCTCAAATGTCACAGCGGTGAGAAGCCCAAGGCCAAGTACAGCATGGAAACCAAGGCCAAGGTGCTCAAGGGCGGTTCGGGCGGGGCCTCGATCGTCGTGGGCAACAGCGCCAAGAGCGCCTGGGTTCACTACGCCGCGGATCTGGTGGCCGACTCCGAGATGCCGCCCAAGGACAAGCGCGAGAAGTATCCGGCTCTGACCAAGGATCAAATTGGTCTGGTACGGGCCTGGATCGATCAGGGCGCCAAGTAAGCCGAGCGTCTGCGGGATTTGTTATTCTCACGGGACCAGGATCGGTTTTCCGATCCTGGTCCTTTTCTTTTCAGCGGGAGCGTGAGGCAGGGCCGGCGCTCCGCCGCCCGCCGCCGAACACGTGTTGCGAACTGTTCACGTGGTCCTGCTCGGAGAACAGTGAGGTTGACCGCACGGCCGGCGCGCTGCGGAGAGCGCCACCCGTTCTTTTTTGACCTGCTCACCCGACATGAACCAGCGGACTGCTCCACCTCACCCTGTCCCGACTCGCTGGGACGCGAGTCAGGACGATCCCTCTCCCCCGCAGGGCGGCGGAGAGGGTTTACGCGGTCGACCGAATCGACTAACAGGTTGCTCGATCTCCGCGCCGCCCGCCTGCGTGTCGATCCGGCCCCCGAAATGCCACGACGTTGCCGACGGCGGCGCGCTGCGGAGAGCGCGCCCTACTCCGGGGAGACAGGTTCCGGCGAGGAATTCGGGTCGCAAACTTCGTCGTGAACTTATTCAGACGGGCCTGAATAAGCGAAACGATTCAGTTGGCCGGCAGCCGTTTGCTTGATCTTCTTGCGAAGGCAGTCGTTTTTAGTAGCTTAAGTATTTCATTTCAATACGCTCGCTCCTCACGCCTCGGCCTTCGCAAGAATCTGCGGCGCAACCGTCCGCCGTCCAACTGAATCGTTCCGGATAAGTTGGGTCGCCGACGAAGTTTGCGAAGAAGATTTGGGGCTGGAGCCGACGCAATACGGCGCCGGAAACCTCACAATCTTGGGGTGCTTTGCGTTTGAAAATATCGCAAATCGCAAATCGGGCTGGCGTGAACGGTCCCCATTCTTTTCTTAAAGAAAGCCTGTAAGCCAAGTGGTGGATTCCTTAGCTCATCCATGAATGCGACATGCATTGTTCAACCTAAGTTCCAGCGTTCCAACTGGGGAACCTACGAATCGCAGGGGAGGAAGTCTGGTGTCACCGGGGACCGGGGCGCGCTGGCCAATCGGGGCCGCGTTCTGCTGCGGCCTCGTGCTCATGGCGGTCGGCGTCGTCGCGGCGGATGTTTGCCTCAATCCGCTGCCGGGGACGGTGGGTTGGTGGAAAGGCGACGGTAACACCAGCGACGGTTTTGGGCTGAACCATGGGGTGCCGGTGGGAGGGTTGGGGTATGCCTCCGGAGAGGTCGGGTCAGCGTTTAATTTTACGGCCGCAGGGCAGGGGGTTTCGATCGCGCCGTCGTCGACTCTGAACGTGGGGGCTGCGGGCTTGACCATGGAAGCGTGGATTAACCCGAGTGAGATCGCGACGCAAAGACCGATCTTCGAGTATTTCGATGGTGTCACCCTCGGCGCGCATTTTTGGATCAACGTTTCCTACGCGGGTTTTGGCGGGCCGGCGTCGCTTTATGCCACGATACAACCGGGCACCACCGCCTACATCGTTGCCGTGCCGGGCGTGGTGACCGTGGGTGTGTGGCAGCATGTGGCTTTTACTTACGATCGCGCCAGCGGTGTAGAGCGCTTGTATCTCAATGGCGCCGAAGTGGCCTCCCGGGTGATTGGGGATGTGTTTGTGCAAACGACCCCGCAGTTGAATCTCGGCCGGCGGCCCGGCGGCGAATCGTTTGCCGGGAAGTTGGACGAACTCGGTCTCTACGATCGGGCACTGTCCCCAGCAGAGCTCACCGCGATTTATCAGGCTGGCGTTGGTGGAAAGTGTCCGGTCACTCCCATCCCCGCCACACCCCTCATTTCCGAAGGTTTTGAAGGCATCTTTCCGGGCGCGTGGTCCGTGGGTGATTTGAATGCGTCCGGTGTGCCGGCGTTTTGGGATGACGTCAACGCGGCCTTTGGCGGGGAAGCGCCGCACACGGGCGGGTGGAAAGGGTATTGCGCAGGTTCTGCCTATCCTTCGGGGGTTGCCGCGAACCCGGTCTACAATGATTCGATGCTAGCCTACATGGATCGACCGTTCGATTACACCGGCTATGAGAGGGCTCAGTTGACGTTCTGGTCGAAAATGCCGTCGATCGAACCGTGTTGCGACCGAGCGCGAGTCTGGTTCTTCGGGCCGCTGAGCGGACGAATATTGCTTTGGGAATCTGGTTCGGCCCAGGCCGCATGGAGCCCGGTAACCTTGGCGTTTCCGGTTGCCGAAAAATTCGGGACCTTCCGTTTCGAATTTACCAGCGATGCTTCCATCACGGCCGAGGGCTGGTATCTCGATGACATCACTCTCGCCGGTCTGAATCCACCCCCGAGGGACTCGATCCTTTCACTGTCGCCCGGGAGTTTGGCTCTATTGGAGATCGACGCCGGCAACGATTCGCCGGGGCGCGACCGGGAGTTTCTTCGGGTCGAAGCCTTGGTTCGTTCCGCCAATGCGACATCAGCTGCGACTTCGGACGAACTGGTCTTGGGCTTTCGTCTCCTGGATTCCGCGGGCGATCCCGTCTCGATTTACGATTCGGCGGGCGACGTCAGCGTCGACGCCACGCTTTACCAGACTCGGCTTGTCGCCTTGCCGCCGTTTGGCCAGGTGAATCAATCGGTCAGCGCCGCGCTCCGGCCGGCCGTGCCCTTGCTGCCGGGCGAGAACTACACGCTTGAACTGCAGTTGTTCCGCGGCGGCGCTTTCACTGGCGTTCGGGCCACCAACGGGCCCCATCAATTTCTTCAGTTTCAAAACACCACCAGCGGAGACGCGGCGTGGAATGTCCTCGGCAGCGTCAAGCCCGTGACCGTGGCGCGAGACTGGGCGATCCACGGTTCTCCGGGACAGAGCGGCTTCCTCGTCAACGTCACCAGCATCGTCGCCCGGTTTGATGATTTTGATCTGCCGGCGAGCATCGATTCGGTGCCCCTGAGCTACAGCTACGAATTGATCGAAGTAACCAGCGGCACCTCGGTGCCACTGCGCAATCCGTCGACCATGTTCACGCTCGATCTGCCCAGCCACAACGGGGCTGCGTTGCCGGGACCGACCTTTCACACCAACGTCTCGACGGTGACCTTGGAACCGGCGGAGGGCGAGCAATTGGATCCGGTCGACGGACAATACCAAGTGCGAGTGACATTGTCTCATGACGAGGGGAATGGCTTCAGCCCGGACGCAACCGGTGTGTCCAGTCCCCGGCGCCTCTTTCATTTTAGCCGCCGCCTGTTCTTTGGCGCGATCGAGGGATCGTTCTCCAATCTCGACGCGTCGCCCGGCGTGAACGTGGTGACACCGGGCGATTCCGTCGCGTTGTCTCTGCGCGTCAGCGCTGGCGCGGGCCATTTGACCGGTTTTCCCCAGCACACCTTCGGCGATGGCGCGGCGCGGGATGCCTGGGTCTACGTCAATGGCGATGTCCGGATCATGCCGGGATCGAGCTATGCCGTCACGGCGCCCGTGCCCGACAATTCCTTGCTCAACGGGATCTGTTTCGTGCGGACGAATCTCGTGCTGTCGGACGCGGGCGCGCGCAGCGCCGTGCAGCTCAAGTTTCCCACGGGATTCAGCATCGGAGGGAGCAGCGAGCTGCGCCTGACCATCGGCCGGCTGGGGTTCGGCTCGCGCGAGCTGAACAGCAACCTGGAACCGGTCGAACGACTGCTCACCTTCAATGCGCCGATTTACGGGGTGGAAGAAACCAAGCCGTTTTGGATTCACGCGCCGCGCCTGGAATGGCGTCTGGATGACGGCCAGATCGTGTTGCCCTCGCCCGACGCCCTGGTTTACGTCCGCCAATTGGAGGACGATCGGCTCGACGGGGCGCGCTCGACGTTGACCCAGCCGGACGACGCGGATCGCATCTCCAACGATGGCTACTATCGCGGTGCGTCGTGGGGCGGCGGGGATCTGGTGGTGCGGGCCGATGCCAACGGCGCCGCCCGGATGACGGCGAACGTGGTGTTGGCGGCGCCGGAATTCCGTCCTCATTTTCCCTACCTGAACCGCGCAACGGCGGGTCACGTGCCGATGATTGGCGGATCGGTGTCTGTCGTTGACGATTTAATCGATCCGGCCGTGAGCCGCATCGAATTGGCGGGCCCGGTGACGGTGCCTTACAAACGCGATTGTCTGGAGCCGGATTGTCCGGCCGGAATCGAGGCCGGCCGCCTCGAGTTCTCGGCCTTGGGCAATCAATTGTTGTTTACGGCGGACGGCGGCTTGTGGGCGGACGGCGCGGTGCCCGAGACCAATCTGACCTGGGGTTTTGTCGACAACCTTGGACCGGGAGGAACTCCGCGATTTGCCCAGCAAGCGGGCCTGGTCGGCGCTGGGACTTATCACATCCCAGGAACCTTTCTGCGTGGGGATCTCAGCACGCAACCGTCCGAGGTGCGCCCGGCTGTATTGTTATTCACGGGCGTCGGTGATGGCGTGGACCCGGCCTACACCGAACGACCGGGCGACGAGCCGGGGTACCGGTTGGGTTGGGCGAACTATGCGGGCGTGAACTTCCGATCGCCGTCGACGGGCCGGAGCTTTCTCGCCGGGCGCGATACGGGTCCTTTCCCGCTGACGGCCAACGCCAAGTACTACGCCCGATTTGGCGGGGTCAGCGGCATTCACCAGGCTGAGTCTTTTCCGAATCCGAACCTTTCATTATCCGGCTACCCGTTCACGTTTCGCGGTTATCGCTTGTCCTATCTCGACAGCGAGGTTTGGGAATCGCTGACGGAAGGAAGGCTGACCCTGCCCGCTCCGGCGAACTTCTTCCTCGATTTTGAAAAGATGCGCTTCTCGTGTCGTGGAGCGCTGGAGTCGGCGACGTTGCCGGCCGGGACGGACGAGAAAAAGATGGAGTATTGGGAGACGTGGATTCAGCCCCTCAGCCTGGAGTTTCGTCCGAGCGCGCTGGATCTTTGCGATCCCGCGAAACGGTATCTCGTGCTTGGCGTGCAGATGCAATTGCCGGTAATCCCGGATGCGTTCCAGGCGGCGTTGGCCTTCAAGTCCAATGGAAATCTGGGGGTGGCAGCCGATAAAATTCTGGGCGTCGATTCGCGCTTCCCGGTGCCCGGCCGGATCTCGTTGTGCGGTTCCGGCAGCAGCCTCTTTCCCGTATCCACCGCCGGCGAAGGTTATTTCAATAATCCGGAAATTCCAGGCGCGCCGCCGCAGGGCTTTTTCAATCTGGCCGGGCGACTCGATCTTTTCTGGTTCGAGGACGCCAAAGTTCACCTGCATGTCACACCCAAACCCGGTTCGCGCACGGAAGGACGCGTGGATGTCATGGGCGGATGGCGTTCCGTCGACGGGCTGGGCAAGGACCTCGGCTGGACCGACGGGAAGGATAACTATTTTACCGTGACCAAGTTTGATCAGACCCATCGCGGGTTCCCGGCGCGGTCCGGGTTGACGCTCGACGGCTATCGGGAATCAGCGACGGAAGACTGGCGTCCACGGGCCCAGCGGGAATGGATCGAGCTGGTGAAGTTCGACTACGCCCTCGCCTGGGATCGCGCGGCCAAACAGTTTCGCTCCTTCGAGGATGGCGACGTTGAGTTGCCCATCATCGATGTAAGCAGCCGGTTGAAGCTGCTGACGGCCGGCCGCGCAGATATTGATTTTTCGCAGGACGTCAACCTGGGGCTGCCGCGGCTGAAGCTGTTGGATTTCGCCAACGACGCGATCAATGAGATCAATCGTCCGCTGAATTCCTTGTCGAACGCCATTCGCGGCGAGCTGAAGGAGTTGGTCGAAAAAACCGGCGTGAACGGAGGCGTCCGCGCCTTGCAGCGGACACTGCGCGAGAACGCCGAGGCATTCTTCCGTCCCATTCTCGAGCCGGTCTTGAACCGGATCCTCCCGGATTTGCAGGCGGACCTGGCCAAGTCACTGCGCGACGATCCGGCGAACTTTCTCCGCAACGCCTCCAATATCGTGGCGAGCGCTTCGGGGGATTTGGCGCGCGTGATTCAGACCCTCAACGGTGCGTCGAACGAGGTTAGCTCCGTCATCGGCCAGGTGTCCGGCGTGCTGCGCGACGTCGATGACACCCTCGGGCTGTTCATCCGAATTCTGGAGAAAGATGGTCAGGGCAAACGCAACCTGATCGGGAAGATCATCATGAAGGTGGCGGACGACGAGGCGGGGGCGCTCGGATTTGCGGTTGGTTCGATCGTGCAGGACGTCGCCAACGATTTGGTGAAGAGCCTGGAGCCGACCTTGGCCAAAATCGAGGCCGAGTTGCGCAAGGTCCAGAGCAAGCTGGCCGAGGTCCGGAACCAACTCGGAGCGGGCACCGGCCAGTTCAACAACGCGCTCGGCGCCGTCGGGAGCGGGGGCAAAGCGCTGCAGGATTACCTGGCGTTGGCTGGAAAAGGTGTGTCGATGCTGATGTCGAACGTGATCACTCCGGCGGGAGATTATTTCACGGCCGATCCGGCGCGAGCGACTCGCGAGATTCGTGAGCGATTGATGGTTGCCTTCCTGAGTGCACCACTTTCATCGAAGTACCAACAGACCTTCCGAAATTTTCTGGCCGACGATGACTTCGTGGTTGACGAGCTGATGCAGACGCTGTTCCAGCAGATCAACGGGGCGATTCGCGGCGGGCTGGAGGGTCAATTGACCAGCGCGCGGGACGGGATCTTCGGCGGACTTAAGGGGCCGTCCTTCCTGACGCAAACCTTGTTGGCGGCGAAGATTCGCGGCGCGCCGGAATTCAACGGCGATTCGATGCGCAAGCTGCGCCTTGATGCGGACGTGCAGTTGAACATTCCGAACGAAATGAAGTTCGGCGCCTACCTGCAGGTGCTGGAGCTGGATTCGGCTTCGTCCCCTGCCGGTTGCATCCCAGCGGGCGGTCCGGCGGCGGAAGTGACGCTTGGGGCATTGAATGTGCCGCTGGGTTGGAGCGGGTTCGACAACGGTCAAACCGCGAACATCGCCGCGCGCTGGAACATCCAGAACGGATCGGTTTACGGCATCGGTGGCAAATTCGAGCTGGGAGGCAATACCAAGGTTAAGGGCGCCACCGTCAAGGGATTCGCCGCCATGTTTGCGGTCGGCTCGACCGAAGCCTACCTCGCTGCGCGGGCCTCGGGCGAGGCCAAGGGCATCCAGGGCGAAGTTGGCTTCTTCGCAGGCAAATCGTGCTCGATGGACCCGCTCAAGATGGTTGACCCTGACATGAACGTCGTGTTGTCAGGAGACCCGCTGGCGTTTCGCGGGATCTACGTGCAATACGGCGGTCGTTTTCCCCTCACCCAGCTGGTGGGTATTCCACCGAGTTGCCTCCTCCGTCTCGACGGTTGGGCCAACAACGCGATCTACTACGACTGGAGCGTGCCGCCAGTCGGTCGGTTAGGCGGACGCCAGAAGGTCGGCCTCGATGCGGAGCTGCTCTGCGTCTTGGGAGGCAGTGTGAACTGGACATTGTTCGCGTCGATCAGTGGCCAGGAGCTGGTCCTCGGCGGCGGTGCCGAAGTGTGCGGCAAGATCGGCATCTGTCCCTTCTGCGCCGAAGGCTGCGCCGGCTTTACCGTGAAAGGCGTGCTGAATGATGGCGGCGTGGACTATTTCCTCGATTACTGAACCGAACCCATGAATCCGCACGAGTTGAACGAGGTAGGCTTGAAGCGAGTGGCCCTGCGCGGACGAGGCGATCGGATTGCCTCCTGGCGTCGGGCGGTCCCGTTCCTTTGCGCCTTTGCGCCTTTGCGCCTTTGCGTTGATACACCGTCATTCGGTGGCCGGTGGCGTTCGGCAGGGGAAAACGCAAAGTCGCAAGGACGCAAGGACGCAAAGAAAAAGGAAGTGTTGGCATTCGCTCGATGGCGTGTGCTGCTGCGTTTCTGGGCGGTCGGAATTCTTGGGTGCCCGACGATTATATCCGCCCAGGCACCCTTGGCTGATCTGGTTTTTGCGGTGGGCACGACGGCCCGGGACTCTGGCAACGTGGACCGCGCCTACATCGCGCTGGGCACGTCGCAGCCCCTGTTGCTGGCCGGAAAGCGATTCGCCGTGTTTGGTAAAGCGGGCGACGCCAATGCGGCCGGCCCTTTCACCCAACGCGGCATCATGGCGCAGGCTGCAGACGTGGCTACCATTAACGCCCGACTGAGCAGTGCGGTGCCGCTGGGGGAAAGCGTGGCAAAACTCGGCGACGCGCTCAATGTGCTCTTGCGACGCGAGTCGGGGATCGCCAGCCGGTCGGTGCCGGAAAAGGTGCTGATCGCGCTGCAGACCGCCGCTAACAACGCCTCGACGGCCGAGCGGTTGCATGTCATGGCCCGGGTGCATCCGGGGCTTGCCCTTTGCCTGGGTGAAGCCTTCACGGAAGCCAGCGCGGTTCTGACGACGTATGAAGTGCGCGAGATCAGCCCGGCCACGGGCGCCCCGGCGCAAGTCGTCGGCCGGGTGACCATTGCGCCGAACGCCCCTGTAGTTCTGCCGGCGCCGGGTCGACCGTTTCAGCTGCGGACGAATCATCCGAATGACGATCTCGTGATTCGCCTGCGCTGGGGCACGCCGGATGCCCTTCGCCGCTTATCGTTGCTGAGCTATGGCTATAACCTGTGGCGCATTCCGCGCGCGACCGCCGAAACTCGCGGATATCATCTCACGCCGCCGACCCGGTCGCAGTTGCGCACGGTAGATTTTACGCAGGTCAACGAGGCGCCGGTGCCGGTGACGAAGGATTACTCGACGGGAACCGGTGCGGGTGCCGCTGATGATCCGGCTGATACTCTCACGTATTTCTTTACTGATGATCGCGGGCGCTCGATCGGGTTGCCCGCGTTTGACGATGGGTCGGAGTTTTATTACTTCGCCACGGCGCGGGACATTTTGGGAAGAGATGGCGAGGTGTCTGCGGGCGGATTGGCGCGGGCTTGTCGGCGAGTGCGCCCGGTGGCGCCGACCGGGCTCAGCGTGCTGAACGACGTGCGGGTGGTGCCGTTGGGGGGTGGCTCGGTTTCGAACGAGCAGCGATTGCTGGTGACTTGGGAGCAAGTGCAGGATGTTCGCTCGCCGGTGACGCACTACTGGATCTACCGCTGGCAGAATCCGGCGATGAGTTTCACCAACGACACGCTGCCGCTGAGCAATCGCGTCAGTGTGGTGGCGCATCGGCTGGGGACGAACGTCAACAGCTACCGGGACGATGGCCCCGGAGCGCCCACGGTGGCTGGGCTGGCGAACTACTGGTATACGATTCGGGCGGTGAGCCAGGCGGCCTGTGATCCGTTGTTGTCACCGCATAGCGCTCCGGCGTCCGCGGTGTTGCGTCAGCGCGAGGGGCCGGATGCGGCGACGGGCCGCGTGGAAGGAAGCTGCGGCTCGCCGGTGGTGTATTCGGATCAGGCGCGAAACATCGGCGTGCCCGGATTGCCGGCCGGGCGTTGGCACTATCGGTTCGTCTGTACGCGGCGCGACGCGGGCATCGCCTGGGCACAGTTTTACTACAGCAACACGGTGAGCCTCACGGTGGAGTACTTCAGCCCGATCTACTTTCCGCCGGATGGCGAACGGCTTGAGATGGACTATTCGACGCTGGCGATTGATGGGCCACACAGCATCGATGTGGGGTGTGTCGTGGGGACTCACTATGGCCGGACGTCGCGGTTGGCGGTGCGACGGCTCGAACCAGCGCCGACGCCCAACACCCGCCGCGAGGCGAGCTTTCGCGCGGGGGTTGTGTTGAGCACGGCAGTGGATTCGAGCGACGTGTTTTATCTGGCTGCGACCGGGGGGCGATCCCTGTGCGTTCCGGCCATCGCACCAACGCCCGATCCGAGCGGGACGGTTTCGATGCGCTTTGATCTGAATCTGGGCACGCCGGCGCTGGTGCAGGCGTCATCGAATGGCGTGGTCTGGCAGGACGTGGCCTGGACGTTGCCGGATGCCAATGGGGTCTACTACGTCAGCTATCCCGCCTGTCTGATCGGGCCGCTGCCCCAGTTTCGCGGATGTGTCGCCAACTTGCCTGACACCGGCGATTGCTCGGAACACATCACGGGATCGGCGGGGGGCCGGGTGGCGCCGGTGCGGGTGCGGTTTCGCCTGACTCCACGGACGCGGGAATATCGGGTCTATCGGCAAGTGGACGGCGGCGTCATGACGCTCGTGTCGCAGGGGGCGGCCGCTTACAACTCGGTGGTGCCGGGTCGGGAGATTGTGTGGAACGACAACACCATGCCGCCGAGCGCCGCCCAGCTTTGCTATTTCGTTCAGCTGTTGGACGAGCACGGGAATGGGAGCCCGATGGCATTTCTCGGTTGCAGGGAGGCGAAGCCGGAGAAACTGCCGCGCCCCGTGCTGTCCGAGCCAGCGGCAGCGGGCGATTCCGCGCAGCCTTTGGTGGCGTTGAATTGGTTCTGTCCCACCGCCGGCGTGCATCGGTTTGAATTGCGGGTCCGCCGGGCCGATCAGGCTCCGTCCTCGGGGGCGCCGTCGGGTTTCGCCGGCTCCGCGCTGGTGCGAAATGTCCTGCTCAATCAGAAGGCGATCTACGCCGGACTGGCGCGCGCAGGGGGCGCGATGGCCCAGTTTAGCGAGGGACACTACACTCCGCCCGTGGGATCCGGATTCGGATCCGGCCCGCAGTTCACCTTTAATGCCCAAGTCCAGGCGGGCGTGCCTTACAAAATCGCCGTGCTCGGTCGGGATCGACAGAACAATCCCAGCGAGCTGTCGCAGGAATGGGACTTCACCTGGACTCCGCCCGAACCTCCCATCAGCGTGAAATGGCCGTTCCGCCCGCTGCCACCCGTGGGCGGGTTCGACGACGACGAGCCGTCTTCCGTCTTTCAAGAGTTTCGGCCCCGCGTGAAGGCGGTGCTGATGACCTATTTCGATGGAACCAAGATGGTGCCGGATCCCCGTTATCCAGTCGGGATTCGCATCGCCGATATTCCCAACCCAAACGATCCACCGGACACCGTCGGGACAACCAACCTGGTTTTTCTGTATCCCGATCGAGACGGGCGGTTTGATCCGAATGCGCGCGTCTTCCGCCGCCAGTCGTCGACGGCGTCCCGGGCCGGCGATATCCTGCTTCCCATTGTCGTCTACCGGCAACAGGTGCGAAGTCCGGAGTTCCCGACCGTTTCCGGCGATCTGACGCAAGTCTCTCCGTTGATCGAACGCATTCCCTGGCGGGACACGGGGGGCAACGGCACGATCATTCCCGATCGATTGATCGCGATCATGAACGAGAACGGCGATTTTGCCTGCGATTGCTCGCGACGCTTCCTCTACCTGCGTGACTCCCAACCGGTCATGGTCGGCGCCCGCTATCAGTATTGGGTCGTGCGATTCAACGCGCGACGGGAGGCCACTGAAATCATCAACGCCGGCTCCGTGCAAATCCCGACTTCATTCTGATGAACACGGCAAAACATTTTCGGCTGAGACCGCACGGTGCTTGGGTGTTTCCCGCGTATGCGGAACACGGCTCGCGATTCGCCCTCACCCAAGCCCTCTCCCTCCGCCTTCGCCGTGCTTCGGCGCGACAAGCCGGGGAGAGGGGGAACTTCAGCGGCTGCGTTGAAATTCGATCGGGCGTATACGCGCAGCACGCAATCGGCGCTTCCGTTCCGCTCCATCGCTCGACGGGTGACCAAATCGGGACGAGGAATCGTTCTTCAGACAGGCCGCGATCGTTCCTCCCTCTCCCCGGGGGCCCCGGGGGAGAGGGCCGGGGTGAGGGCGGGCCCGGGATTCATTCCGCAGTTCAAGGTCTCGTCCAGGAGTTCGCCGGCACGAAGCAACCAGCCGCCACGTGTTTCCGGCCCCTTCTCGCCTCGCTCCTCTTCCTCGTCTTCATCCTCGTACCCGGCGTGGCCGGCGCCGCATTCGTTTACGAAACGCCCGCGGAGTTTTTGACCTCGGGCGATTTCAACGGCGACGGTGTTCCCGATGCGCTGGTGCTGGACAAGTCGACCGGCAATGCCCGCGTGGGCTATGACAACGGGGCGGGCCAGCTCAACTGGGTCGGCCCGTTTGCGACGGGCGCGGAAAACGTCACTGGCTGTGCCGTCGGCCGATTCATCACGACCGCGCGGGAAGCGATTGCCGTGACGAGCCCGGAGTTAAACCGGGTCTTGCTGGTGGACTTGCTTTCACCCAGTGCAACGCCGACGAACGTTTATCCGGCCGGCGTTGGGCCTCACGGCCTGGCGGCCTTGCGCGCGCCTTTCGGCAGCCCGCTGACGTATCCCAGCTTGCTGGTCGCCAGCTCTGCGAATAGCAGCAATAGCGAGCGCGCCGACCTGCTCACCTTGAACGCCGGAGTGGCGTCGCCCGCGGTGGCCTTTGCGCCGGGCGGGCGGTTCGAGCGATTGAACAGCCTCGAGTTCGGTGCGTCCGGAGCGACGCTCGCGGCGGGGATGATCCGGGGCGGGGTGGACGTTTTTCAGGCCTGGCGATTGTCGGGCGTGCCGACGCCCGTCATGACGCGCGGCGATCTCCGGCCGGGCACGGAATACCTGTTCGGAAGGTTTCGCGGCGAAGCGTTGCCTCGTTTGGTGTTTTATGTGCCGGGCGAAGCGCGCCTGATCCTTCAGTCGCTGGACAACGGCCCCGGCGGGCCTGTGCCCGGGGCGTTCCAGGAGTTTTCGTTGCCGGGGCCATTGCAGCGCGTGTATTACGCCGAGCTTAGCGGCGCCGGCATTCTGGTGCTGCACTTTGAAGATGGCGTGCGCGGTGCGCGACCTCCAACCCCGGGCGGCACGTCGTTGGAGTTCGTGCAGGATTTTAACCCCGGCCCGGGTCGGAACTACACCGGCTTTGCGCCGCTGACCGATGGAAAGTTCGCGTTGTTCACCGCTCCCGCGGGTGGCGACGTCGCAGCGCAGTCGCAGTTGTTTCAATGGAACGGCACCAGCTTCGGTCTTGTCTCCAGCCGGGACCTCCCCGAGATCACCTCCGCGCAAACCCGCGCGACGGCGTGGTTTTTCGGCAGCGAACCTTTCGTCAATCGTGAGCCGGGCTTTATCTACTCCGTGTCGGTGCCGGACTGGACGACGTCTGTGGCCGGGCTTCCGACGTCGACCTTTATCGGCCGCCAGGGAGACGGCGGAACTGGAACCGGGTTGAACGGAGGCGGAGTTACCAATCTTGGTCCGACTGGCGCTGCTTTTGGAGTGCCTAATCAGTATCACCCGGCGATCTCCCTCTTCAGCTATGCGGGGCCGCAGGCCGCCGACCCTGTCCGCGTACGCATCACTCCGACCCCGGGTGCTTACCAAGCCCCTGTCACCGTGTCGCTCGCGGTGGGCGTTCCCGCTTCCGACATCGCCTTCTACCGCCTGGGCGACGGGGCCTACCGCCAGTACGGCTTCGCGTTTGCGATCAGCAATGACGTTACGATTAGCTACTACGCGACCAACTTGGTTTCACGCCAGCGTTCGCGTCTGCAGACGGCGACCTTCACCTTCGGCCGGCCCGTGGCGCCGCCGCCGCTCAGTGACCCGGCTGTGACCAGCAACCTGCCGCCCGTGGTTGTGTCCGGCGGTTCCAATAGTGTGCCCCTCTCCATTCACGGCACGGTGTTCTACGGCCGGCGCGGCCCCAATCTCAACCCCAGCATCTGGGCCATCAACCTTGACGGATCCGGCGACCGGTTCATCACGACCGGCGTGCGCCCGCGGGTGTCCCCCGACGGTCGGTATCTGGCCTTTTTGCGCGAAGGCAATCCGTTCAACAGCCAGGGCAATCTTTGGATGCGCGATTTGATCAGCGGCGTCGAACGTCGGCTGTTTGGGAACAATGATTTCCTGATCGGGTTCAATTGGGATGTTCGCGATACCAGCACGCTCTATTTCGACTATCAATGCGGGCTTTGGCGCACCGGCACGAACGGCGGCCCGACGGCCTTGCCCATGGCCAACGATTGTTATGATGACGGTCCCGCGGTGAACCCGGTCGACGGTCGCCTCGCATTTCACAATCTCAATCCCAACGCGGCGGTGGCTGGACTCTACGTTACGGCGCCGGGGGGCGGCGCGCGCCAGCGCATTCTGACCGGCACGGCATCGTGGCCGGCCTGGTCGCCGGATGGTCGCCAGATTGCCTTCGCGGACAGTTTGATCAATGGCGTGCTCAACAACGGTCCGGACCTGTTCGTGGTCAACCCCGACGGAACTGGACTTCACCCGATCACGTCGTTAGGCGGCGTGAATGGCTTTCTGACGGGCGCGCAATGGGCGCCGGACGCTGATGCCCTGGTGGCGGCGGGTTACATCTTCAACACGAATGGCCTGTGGGTGATTCCGTTGAACACGGATCGGACGGCCTGTGCCTCGACGCCGATTCGGCTGCCGACGACACCCGGCGACGACATTGACTTCGCCGGCTCGGTCGTGGCGCCGCCGCGTCAGCCGGAGCTGTTCATTCGGCGTGAGTCGGGTGAGGTGGTGGTGAGCTGGCGACGGACCGCGTTGGAGTTTGTTTTGGAATCCACCGAGACGTTGGGCGTCGGCGCTGAGTGGTCCGCTGTCCTTGGGCCGTATGCGGCCAGCGGTCAGTTCCTTGAAGTGCGCTGGCCGGAAGGAAGCCTCAGCGCCACGGCTTTCTTTCGTCTGCGACGGTAGGTTTGGTGTCTTTCGGAGATTCCGACGTGATGGGAAAGGGCGCAAAAGCGCTTGCGAATCGCCCTCACCCCGCCTGCGTAGACATTTGTCGCGAGGGCCGATCTGGTGGCCGAACAGCTCGCGCGTCGGCCGCCACCCGAATCACGCAAAGCGATCGGCGCGTCGACCCTCGCACCTTCCTTCCGCGCGGCCCGTGAAGTTTCCCCTCTCCCCGGGGGAGAGGGTTGGGGTGGGGCGAATCGCGGCAACGTTGCCGCGCTCCAATTCGCGGCGATTTGCTCGCGAGCACATTACCCTTTCGCCTGAACGCGTCGGGCAAAGCTCTCCACCCGGATCACGGCCCGTCGATGCGAGCCGCGTGCGATGAGCTCGTGTGCGTCGCGGGCTTCGAGATGAAACGAAATCTCCCGGCCGTCGACGTGGATGACCCGTGCGGTGCAGGTGACGGTCTGGCCGATTGGCGTGGGAGCGATGTGCCGGAGCTCGATCTCAATTCCGACCGTGCGTTCGTTGGCTTCGAGCAAAGGCGCGATCGTCAGGCGAGCGGCCCGTTCGAGCAGTCCGATGAGATTGGGGGTGGAAAGCACCGCTGGCATGCCGCCCTCGGCAAATTCAATGGCGTGCTTCGGCTCGACCACGAACGGGAACTCGCCAACGAGGCCGGGTTGCGGGCGTGCCTTCATGATGCGGGATAGGGAATGGGTGGACGCAACGTGACCCACGGTTCCTCGTTGAAAACGTCGACCGTGAATTCGCCCGGCGCTTCGACCGGACTTAAAATGGCCAGAAACTTCAACGTGGCCGGCCCCGGGTTGAAGGTCGCGTGCGGCGTATCCTGCGGAATGTGGGCCATCTCGCCCGCGCGCAGACGGCGGACTTCACGGCCCACCCACTGGTCCGCTTCGCCTTCGAGCACGTAGATGATTTCCTCGCGGCCGGGGTGTTTGTGGAAGTTGTGCGCTTCCCCGGCGGGAAACGTGGCGCGAACCAGCAACAGGTCGCGGGCGCCCACGAGTTCCGGATTGGACATCCATTCCACCGTGCACCAGGGAAATGCCCCGTGCTGCACTTCGGTTGCGGTGATGAAACGATGCATGGGGCGGGGGAGGGGGTGAGGTTACATGCTTCGGACGGCTTCGACCAGGTTGCGGCGGGTTCGCTCGCGATTGGCGGCGTCGTGAAACTCCACCGGGTTGAAATCGTCGGTCAGCACGATGCCGCGATCCGGGTTGGTTTCGCGGATGCGCCGATAGCAGTCCTCGACCAGATTCTTGGTGTTGGGGTGAACGCGGTCCATCGGCGCCGGGTTCAGAAAATTCAAATTCGTGCGCGCTGAGGCCACGAAGAACGTGTTGCCGTTCCAGCTGCCGTGGATCTTCACGCTGGAGAATGTGCTCGCCAGCGTCTTCTGGAGGGAGGCGCCAAAGAAGCTCTGCTCGCCTTCCAACTCGGCAAAGGTGTTGATGACCAGCACACCGTCGGGCTTGAGCGCACGTCGCATGGCCGCGAATGCCTCACGAGTCATCAGGTGCGAAGGGCAGGAATCGCCCAGGAACGCGTCGAGGACAATGGCGTCGTACTGGTCCGAAGCTTTATGCAGAAACTGCCGGCCGTCGCCAATGTTGACGTTCACCTTCTCAGGTTCGAAGCCGAAGAACTCGCGGGCCACCGGGACGACTGCAGGGTTGATCTCGATGACATCGACTTTCACCTGATCGCGCGCGAATTCCATGGGGACAATGCCGATGCCCATTCCGATGCAAAGCACGTGTTCGATCTTCGGCGCATAGACGTGGGTCAGGCCGTGGAGCATGTAGGTGAACATCGAGCCGCTTTTTTTCTCCGTGGTGTCGTAGGTGTTCTGGGTCAGGAAATCATTCAGGTACAAGCGCCGGGGGCTGTCCTTTTCCTGCACCACCAGCAATTCGCCAAAGTCCGAGTTGCCGCGGAACAGTTCGATGAATCGTTCCCCGTGCCAGCGGTCAGCGCGGACGGCGAGATAGCCGGTGCCAGCTGCGAGCAGGGCCGCCAGCGCGGCGGGAACCTTGTCTTCCGGTCGTCGTCCCCAGCCGACAAAGTAAACCAGCGCCAGGGCCGCGAGGATCATCGCCGTGATGTACATCGTGACCGAATTGCGCAGATACGGGATGAGCACATAGCCGATCAACGTTGTGCCGACGACGCTGCCGACGGTGCTGATGGCGGAGAGGCGGCCGATGTTGCCGCCGACCGTGGCGAGGGAGGAGGTCAGGACTCGAATGAAGAACGGCCCGACCATGGCCATCAGGCAGAGCGGCACAAAGAACAGAAAGGCGGAGGCCAGGAGGGAGCCGACCGGCAGGCTGAATTTGAGACAGGCGAACGCCACCGGTTCGCGCACCGCCATGCTCGCGCACAGGTAAACCGCGGCCACCAGCAAAGCGGCATAGATTCGGCCCGGACGCGTGCTGCGATCCACCAGCCAGCCGCCGGCGTAGTAACCGGTGGCCAGCGCCACGAGGGTGACAGCAATCTGCGCGGTCCACACAAAGTGCGACGTCCCGATATACGGCGACAGCATCTTGGCGCCCAGGATCTCCACGATCATGATCGCGCCACCCGTGGTGGCCGCCGTCAGGTAGAGAAATCGGCGCAAACCCGGGGACAGACTGCCGTCGGGCTTGGGCGCGGGCGCGCCGGTGGTTTTCGGTTTCACCGGGACGTTCTACGGATTGGCCCGCCGGGCCGCAATGGCAGAATGGCCCGCCGTTTGGTTCTTTCCCGTCCGGGCTTCACCCGTCAATGTCCCTGCCGCAGCCGGGCTTGGTGGCCGGGCGCAATTGTTGATGAGCGAAACGGCGTCGACGCCAACTCGGACCCCATGGCAACCCCGCAGCCTGCTGGGGGTGCTCGCCTTTCTTGGACGACATCCGGGCCGTGTCGCTCTTTGTCTCGGGCTGCTCTTCGTCAACATTGCCATCGAGATGAGCCTGCCGCAGATCATCGGCAATGCCATCACCGATCTCCGGGCGAGCGTCGTCGCCGGTCGCGCCTTTTCCCCCTGGCCGGTCGTGATCATTTTTGGCGTCCTGGTGCTGGTTCGTGCCGCGGTCGGGTTCGTTCTTGGGCCGGTTCGTAACCGGACCATCCAGCGCACGCTGGGCGACATACGCTCCGCCATCTACGATTCGCTCCAGCGGCTGGCCTTCACCTACCACGATCGCGCCAACACCGGGGAACTCATCTCCCGGGCCACGACGGATGTTTGGCGTCTGCAAGATTTCCTGTTCGCCTGCCTGCTGCTTTCCGTGGACATTCTGGTGTCCCTGATCGTCACCACGGTGCTGATCTTTCAGATCAGCAGTCCGCTGGGCTGGGTTGCGGTGGGCACGATGTTTCCCACGCTGGCCCTCATCAGCCTTTACGCCAGCAAGCTGCAGCCGCAATGGCGGGCGGTTCACGATCTGCACGGGGCGATGACGACGGTCATCCAGGAAAACATCGCCGGTGTTCGCGTGGTCAAGGCGTTCGCGCGGGAACGATCGGAGATTCGCAAGTTCCGGGACAAGAAGGAGACCTATGTGGGAACGCTCCTGACCACGGTGAATTACTGGGCTTCCCGCGTTCCGCGAGCCCAGTTTCTCTACGGCTTGAGCACGCCGCTCGTGCTCTGGATCGGGGGGCGCGAGGTCATCGCCGGCACCATGCCGGTCGGCGATCTCGCGAAGGTTGTCCTCTATCTCATGGCGATCGGACATCGCGTCGGCATGGTCGGCCAGTTCACGAACATTCTGCAGAATGCGAGCGCCAGCGCCGAGCGCGTGCTGGAGATTCTGCACGAACCCCAGACCATCCGGAGCGGCGCCCGGCCGCTCCCGCCCGGCCGCGGCGAGGTTCGATTCGAACAGGTCTCCTTCGAGTATCCAGTCGGTGAAGTGCTCAAGAAATCGCCGCGCGACCTCGCCGCCGCTGCGGCCGCGGCCAAGGCCGCGCATGCCTCCGCCCCGCCGCAGACCGTTGCTCCGCCCGTGGCACCCAAGCGGCCGACCCTGCACGATATCTCGTTCTCCGTCCGCCCAGGCCAAACGGTGGCCGTCGTCGGGCCCACCGGCTCCGGCAAGACCACGCTCGTCAACTTGATCCCCCGTTTTTACGATCCAACCAACGGCCGGGTTTGCATTGATGGCGTCGACGTTCGCGACTTGGACCTGGTCGAACTCCGGCGCTCGGTCAGCATCATCTTCCAGGAAACCTTTTTGTTCAGCGCCTCCGCGTTCGAAAACATCGCCTATGGCCGCCCAACGGCATCGCGGGCCGAGGTCGAGGAATGCGCGCGCGCCGCCCAGGCGCATGAGTTCATCAGCGCGTTGGCCGACGGTTACGACACCGTCATCGGCGAGCGCGGCATCTCGCTCAGCGGCGGACAACGCCAGCGCATCGCCATCGCCCGCGCCTTCCTCATGGACCCGCGCATCATCATCCTCGACGACGCCACGGCCAGCGTGGATTCGAAGACGGAACACCAGATTCAGGACGCGATGCGGCGTTTATGCGCCGGCCGCACCACCTTCGTCATCGCGCAGCGCCTCTCCACTGTCCAGCAGGCCGACCATGTTTTGGTGCTGGAGGAAGGACGGCTCGTGGCCCAGGGGCGGCACGACGAGTTGATCGGGCGGGCGGGGGTCTATCGGGAAATTTTTCATCAACAGCTGAGTTCACGATGAAGTGGTTCATTCAATCTATGGCCCGGACGCGCATTGAGAGGGGAATCGTGGATTTCGTGGCGTATGCGCAACCGCGAACTTCGAAGCGATCCGCCCTCTCCCCTGCCTGCGCGGCCGTAGCCGCTTCGGCGCGGCGAAGGCCCGGGCCGGGTGGGAACTTCAGCCGCCGCGTCGGAGTAGGTGGCACGCGTCGACACGACGGGAGTGGTTCGGGTTTGTGCGCCGAGGGAAACCAGGGATTGGGATGATGCAACTACGCCCCCATGGCTGACCCGCACGACATCGAGTTGGAAGAAGCGTTCGCCCGGCGGCGGATGAGCCGGGCGATCTTTTCCCGCCTCGCCGCTTACGTGCGCCCGTACCGGCGGGTGTTCGTCTGGAACCTCGTGTTCACCCTGCTGGCCACGGTTTCGCAACTCTTGGGCCCGAAGTTCATTCAACTGGGCATCGATCGTTTCCTGACGAATTTCTCCGCGGCGGACGCGGCCCGACGAGGCATGCTGATCATCAGCGCGCTCTATCTCGGCAACTTGATCGTTGGCTGGGGCCTGTCGGTCGCCCAGGTCAAAAGCGCCATTCGGGTGGGGCAGAATGCGATCAACGATCTGCGCATGGCGGTCTTTGAGCATATTCAGCGGCTGTCGCTGAACTATTTCGACAAGACGCAGCAGGGCCGCATCATCGCGCGGGCGGACACCGATGTGGATTCGCTCGATCGCATCATGACGTGGGGCGCCAATCAGATGTTGTCGAGCGCCCTGACGCTGTTGGGCGTGGTCGTCCTGATGCTGCAATACGACTGGCGGCTGTGCCTGGCGGTCAGCGTCGTGCTGCCGCCGCTGTTCGTCGCCACACAGTTGTTTCACAAGTTCGGACTCGAGGCGTATCGGAAACTTCGGGGACAGACCTCCCGATTGACGGCGGCGATGGCCGAGAACATCTCCGGCGTGCGGGTGGTGCAGGCGTTTTCCCGCGAGGAGGAAAACCTGAGCCGGTTCGAGGAGTTGCACGAGACCCACAACGAATATGCGCTCGCCGCCGCCCGGGTGTTTCACACTTACATGCCGTTCCTTGGGCTGATGTCCGGTGTCGGCACCGTGATCATCCTGGGCTACGGCGGAACGCTGGCGGCGCAGGGCGAGATTAGCGTGGGCGAACTGGCCGCGTTCATCCTTTACCTCGGCATGTTTTTCGGTCCCATCCAGACGATGGGCGACCTTTACAATGCCGTGCTCTCGACTGCCGCCAGCGCCGAGCGCATCTTCGGCCTGCTCGACACGGTGCCGCAGGTCCTGAACAAGCCCGGCGCCGCCGCGTTGCCACCCATTCGCGGCCACGTGGTGTTCGAGGACGTGTCGTTTCGCTACGACACCACGCCCGCCGATTCCTGGGTGCTGAAAAACATCCGGTTCGAGGCCAAGCCCGGCGAAACCGTGGCCTTGGTCGGTGCGACCGGCTCGGGCAAGACCAGCATCATCAGTCTGATTGCCCGCTTCTACGAGCCACAGCAGGGACGCATCACGATCGACGGCCACGATCTCCAGGCCGGCACGGTGGAGTCGTTGCACGAACAAATCGGCATCGTTACGCAGGAGAACTTTCTCTTCACCGGGACGGTCATGGAGAATTTGAAATTCGGCCGCCCGGACGCCAGTGACGAGGATGTCATGGCGGCGGCGCGCAAACTGGGCACGCACGAGATCATCGAACGCTTCGGCGAGGGATACCAGACCAAGGTGGGCGAACGCGGCGGCAATTTCAGCGCGGGCGAGCGGCAGTTACTCAGCTTCACCCGGGCCATGGTCGCCCAACCGCGCATTCTGATTCTCGATGAAGCCACCAGCGCCGTGGACGCCCGCACCGAGGCGCTCATCCAGCATGCGTTGGAAGAGTTGTTCGCCCGGCGCACGAGCTTCGTCGTGGCCCACCGGCTTTCCACGGTCCGTCATGCGCATCGCATTCTCGTTCTCAGCCACGGCGAGATCATTGAGAGCGGCACCCACGACGAACTGCTCGCCCGGGGTGGCATTTACGCCGGCCTGCATGCGGAGTTCGTCCGGAGTGGCGCTGGCGGTGATCGGTAGCTCAGTGCTCAGTGCTCAGTGCTCAGTGCTCAGTGCTCAGTGCACCTCGCCACCTGCCCGTCATTCTTGAATTTGCAATTCATTTACGCTGCCTCGAAGCTGGCGTTCGATCTGCAAAGTGATTGCCTGAGTCCTGGGCTCGGGGAACTGAGAACTGAGAACTGACCTACTGAATACTGATCCTCATGCACGAACTACCACATACTCACGATTGTTTCGTCTGCGGTGAATCCAACGCCAACGGACTGCAGCTGCGGTTTCATACGGATGGCAAGGTGGTCCGGACCGAATTTGTCCCGCGTCCGGAGCACATTGGGTTCCGCAACGTCGTCCACGGTGGGCTGATTGCCACGGTCCTGGACGAGATCATGGTTTGGGCCTGCGCCGTGGCGACCAAACAGTTCGGGTATTGTGTCGAGATGACGGTTCGCTTTCAGCGGCCGCTTCGCCCTGGGCATCGCGCGGTGGCGACCGCAGAGCTGGTCGTGAATCGGCGGAACAAGGTCTTTGAAGCCACGGGTCAGATCTGCGACGGCGACATCGTCCTGGCCACGGCGACCGGCAAATACTTTCCGTTGAAGGCTGAGGAAGCCTCCGCGTTCCTGCCTGATTTGGTGGGGGACCTGGGCTTCCTGAAATGTCCACCAACGTAGGCGAGACGGCGAGCGTGCCGTCCCTCAATTCATTGTTCTCGCCGCCTTGATCTTTGGATAAAGCCGGTAAAAACCGCGGAGAGCGGCGAGAACGCGGAGAGGATCGGCCTTCGGTCGAGGTTGGCCTGGGTCATTAAATCCTCCGCGCCCTCCGCGGTAAAGAGTCAGAAGCCCGCGGCGTGACGTGTGGTTCTGGTTGCCGCAAATGGCCGTGACAGAGGGTGGGTGGTGAAGGCACGATTCGCCTGCTCTTGTCATGCTCAACGCCGTCGCGATGGCTTCGTTCCCGCATATGAATCGTCTTTTTGCCCGTTCGGTCTGCTTCGTTGCTTCGCTTCTGCTGCCGGGGTTGGCGCCGGCGGCCGCACCGTCCGTCACCTGGACGAACAATCACTTCTCCGGCACGCCTGAGGCGCCGCCGCCGTATGTCGCGGTCCCGGCTTACCCGCAGTTGCACCCCAAAAGGCCGGTGGCCGTCATGCGCGAGCCGGGCGCCTCGCGGGTGTTGTACCTCGAGAACTATGGCTACGACGAATTGCGTGGCGTGCTGCGGCGCTTCGAGGCGCGGCCTGATGTCACGGAAGCAGAGGTGTTGCTCGAAATAAAACAACACGTTTACAGCCTTACCTTTCACCCGGGCTTTGCCACCAATCGCTTCATCTACCTGAGCGTGAACGGGCCGGAGGCGGGCCGCCCGAAATACACGCGCGTTCTGCGATATACGTTCGACGCGGAGGCCAAGCGGGTGCTGCCGGACTCGCGTCTGGTCGTGATCGAATGGCCCAGCAACGGCCACAATGGGGGCGATTGCGCCTTTGGCGCGGATGGCATGCTCTACGTGACATCCGGTGACGGCACGTCGGCGATGGACCGGGACAATGTGGGGCAGGATTTGTCGTCCATGCGTTCCAAGGTCCTGCGCATTGATGTCGATGGCGCGCCGGCCGGCCAGCCGTATGTGGTGCCGCCGGACAATCCGTTCGTGGGCCTGACCAATGCGCGTCCCGAGACCTGGGCTTACGGCCTGCGCAATCCCTGGCGCATCACCAGCGATCGGGAGAGCGGCCAGATCTGGGTGGGCGAGAACGGCCAGGACTTGCGCGAATACGCCCACCTGCTGCGCCGCGGCGAAAACTACGGGTGGAGCGCCTACGAAGGCAGCCGGCCGATGTTCAAGGAAAGGCTCAAAGGCCCTTCGCCCTTTACGCTGCCCACGATCGAACATGATCATGGCGAATACCGCTCGCTTACGGGCGGGGTCGTGTATCGCGGACGCGCCTATCCCGATCTGACCGGCGCCTACATCTACGGCGATTACTCCACGGGCCGCATTCACGCGATGCGTCATGACGGCACGAACGTGCTCTGGCATCGCGAACTGGCGGACACGCCGCTGGCGATCGTCGGGTTTGGCTACGACGCGGATGGCGAAGTGCTCGTGGCCGACTACAACGGCGGGTTCTATCGGCTCGCTCCCTTCGTTCCTCCCGCCCATGCGGCCCCCTTTCCCCGGCGATTGAGCGAGACCGGGCTCTTTGTGGATGTCGTTGCCGGGCGGGCTGCCCCCGGGGTGGAGGGCTACACGATCAATCATCCCGGATGGCACGACGGCGCGAAGGGCGAGCATTGGTTTGCCCTGCCGGCCAAGGCGAAACTGCATCCGAGCGACGGCTGGTGGTCGGTGGATGAAGGTGCGGTATTGGTGCAGACCCTGTCCTTGGATACGCGCACGGGGCCGCGGCGGGTCGAGACCCGGGTGCTGCTCAAGCGCGACAACGATTGGGCGGGCTATACCTATGTTTGGAACGACGCACAGACCGACGCGGAGATTGCGCCGGTGAAAGGAATGCGCACCACGCTCAAGCTGCCGGAGGGGCCGCGGCCCTGGCTGGTGCCGAGCCGGTCCGATTGTCTCGTCTGCCATTCGCGGGCGGCGAACTTCTCCCTTTCCCTGAGTACGCGACAGTTGAATCGTCCGAAGGCTGATGGCGGCGCGAAGAACCAATTGGCCTGGCTGGAGGGAGGCGGATTCTTTCCGGAGAGAGCCGAGGGCAAGCCGCCGATCGATCCGACGGCCAAGCCTAAGTTTCCGAGCCTCGGTGACACCAATGCAACCTTGGAGGCGCGGGCGCGAGCGTACCTAGCGGTGAACTGCGCGCATTGCCACGTGCACGAGGGCGGCGGGAACTCGGCCATGGATCTGGCGGCCTGGACCTCCCTCAACGGGACGCGACTCATCGATCAAGTTCCGCAGCATGGCACGCTCAACCTGCCGAACGGACGCATTGTTGCCCCGGGTGTGCCGTCGCGTTCCGTGCTGGTCACGCGGACGGCCTTGCGAATTCCCGGCCAGATGCCGCCGCTTGGAACAATTCGACCGGATACGGAGGCGACGAAGCTGTTCACGCAATGGATTCGCGAGATGGAAAAACCGGCGAAGTAGCGCCTGGCATTGCCGGGCACCGGGTGTTTGAGTTCACCCAGTCGGCTCTGGTTGAAGGTTGCTTGCTCCCTATTCATCGCCCATGAAGGCTTCGGCAAAAGCCCTCGCTCTGCTCCTCCTGACCGGTGTTCTCGTTGTCATCTCGACGGGCTGCGCGTCGGCGGGGCGGCGTCTGGTGCCCAAGGTGGCTCAGCAGGTGCAGCCGGGCATGGCTCGGTCGCAGGTTGAGGCGCTATTGGGATCGCCGCGGACTCGGGAGACCACACCCGACGGACGTGAGTTCGTGATCTACTCCTACCGGGTGGCCGAGCCGGCGATGCGCAACGATCTTACGGTCGAATTTCCGGACAAGCGGCTGGGAAGTTTCGTCATGGCGGGCACGCTGAGTTGGCGAATGTTGACCGCGCTCTACACCCGGGAAGGAAACGTCGAGCGGGTCAAATACTCGACCAGCCGGTCGCCGTATTTTGTCGAGGTCGATCAATTTTTCGACGCGGCGCGGCGGCAATGGGTGGGAACTGAGATCACCCCGGAGATTCTCGGATCAATCAAGAAGGACCTCACGACCGGAGCGGAACTCGAATTGATGCTCGGCGAGCCGACCTGGATCTCGTTCCAGCCGGGAGGACGGTCGGTTTGCGGTTGGTATTACGAGCTGTTGGTCGGCCGAAATATTCCACGTGCGCGATCGCACACGCTCATCGCGGTGCTGGATGACGATCGTGTCGTGCGTGACTTCTCGCGCCTGGACGGAATTGAGATGTCGCCCGGGCCAATTCAGCGATGACCCAAACCGAGAGCGAACAATTCGCGTGCGAATCGACCCGGCCCCAACCCTCTCCCCCGGGGAGCACGGGGAGAGGGAGAACCAACACGACAAACAGTACGAACGTTATTCGCTTTCGGGTGCGCACTTCGTTCAAATCTCCGCGACTGATTCGCCTGCGGGCCTTGGTTCATCACGCGCTGGGGTTGCTGGGCGAAGAGCAGCTCCAGCAGACTTCGAAGTTGCCCGGGACAGTTTCACCGCATTTGGGACACGGCCAGTCGCCACGGGTCGCGGGTGCCGCGGTGGTGGCCCCCTTGAGCAGGGCGAGGGCCTCGTCGTAGCGAGCGTCGTCGACGATGCACAGGACTGGATCGAACACCGGTGACTGGACGAGGCCCAGGAATCCGGCGCCCAGCGAGGCCGCAGTGTTTTCGTTTTTGATGAAACAATCGATGCCCGCCTGTTCGAGGATCGATTGGTGAAGGCCGACCACGGAAGGGTCACGGTGAGCGGAGATCTCTTTCATAGCATTCGGTCGAGTATTGCTGGTTGAACTGCCTTGGCGGGGAAAGTGGAGGGGCGACCCGTTCTTGGCAAGCCAAGCCTTGACGCCGGTTGGCAGCGAACCTGCATGCGTCGGTCGGTCAACGAGACGTGCCTATGTTGTTCAACAATCTCGACCGTGGTTCGGAGCGTGCCCGACGCGAAGATCGCCTTGATTCTCCGCCGGTTCGCTCGCTTTCAGGGCAGGGAGTGTCCAGGAATGAGATACGTACCTTGTTGCGGTGGCGTCTGGCCGCGCTCGCCCTGGCCGCGGGACTTTCCGCGGCATCCGCCCTGGCGGCCCCGCCGGCTGCGGTTTCCCAGCTCGACTTGAACCGAAACGGGGTGAGCGACGTATGGGAAACGTTATTCAACACCTCGGGGTTCGATCTCGATTTCGATTCCGATGGCGACGGTGTGCCGAACCGTTACGAGGCCACGGCTGGAACTGATCCGCGCTCCGCGGTGTCGGCGCCGCGCATCTCCGGCTTTCGTCTGACGCCGGCCGGCTTCGCCGTGACCATGCAGGGGGCCTTGGGCAAACGGCTGGAACTCGAATCGTGTGATGTATCCCGCGGCGGTCCGGCCACCAATTGGGTCAAGGAGGGCAACGTCGTTGCCCGGACCAACGCCGTGGTCACGCTCGTGGCGCCGGCGGATCAGCCGTCCAGAATCTTTCGCATGAGTGTCGCCGATGTGGACACGGACGGTGATGGGTTGAACGACTGGGAAGAATACAAGCTGGGATTGAACCCGCTGGGCGCGCGGAGCAATGCGCGCTCGGACGGGCACGGTCAGCCGTTCACGGACTACGCCTATGTAACGAACCTGCTGCAGAGCCAATCCCTGGCCAGCCTCCTCGCCCCTCGCGTGTCGGCGGCAGTGGGCGCGAGTGGGCCCGTCTGCACCACGGTGGCGGCGAGCGACGGTTTTTCGGTGGCGTCAGCCCCGTCGGGATCCGGCCTGACCGGGCTGTATTACACCAACGCGAGTTCGACCTACACGAACCCCATCAACTTTAACGCGACGAACCTGTTCTGGACCACGAACGACGCGATCATCGATTTCAGTTGGGGCCCGGCGACGACGCCGGATCTGAGCAATGGCTTTTACACTGTGCGTTGGACCGGACAGGTGGAGCCGCAGTATTCCGAGACCTACATCTTTGAGACGCGCACGGACGACGGCGTGAAACTTTGGGTCAACGACCAATTGTTGATCGATCGCTGGCAGAATCAAAGCGCCACGACGTGGACCAACGCGATCACTCTCGTCGCCGGTGTTCGCTACAACTTGCGCATGGATTACTTCACCCGGGGCGGGAGCGCGCGCGCCCGGCTGTCGTGGTATAGCGCGAGCCAGGGACGCCAGGTGATCCCGTCGCTGCGCCTGTATCCGAGTTCGGATGGCTACGCTCCGGGGGCGGTGACGAGTCCGGCCTATGCGGTCGGCTTTGTCGGCCAGCCCTTCAGCTACACCATCACCGGCGCGAACTCACCCCTTGGCTATGACGCCACCAATCTGCCGCCCGGCCTGACGGTTGACACCACCAATGGCTTGGTCAGCGGCGTGCCGTCGGTGGCGGGACGGTTTGCGGTTGGATTAATCTCGAGCAATGCGGTGGGCCTGGGTCAGGCCACGCTTGACCTGGAGATCTTTGATACCGGCAGCGCGGTCACGCGGGAGGTTTGGCTGAATGTCCCGGGGGTCAGCATCACCAATATTCCGCTGCAGCGCCCGCCGACTCTGACCAATTTGCTGGGCAACCTCGAAGGGTTGACCAACTTTGGCGACAACTACGCCGAGCGCATCCGGGGTTACGTGGTGGCCCCGGTCTCCGGCAACTACTACTTCTGGCTTTCGGGCAACAGCGCGGCTGAGTTGTGGATTTCGAACGACGACGAATCCGTGAACAAGGTGCGACGTGCCGTGGTGACCAAGCCGACCCTGCCGCGACAGTGGAATCTGGCGCCGGGCCAGCGGTCCGGTTGGCTGTCATTGCGAGCCGGCCAGCGGTACTACCTCGAGGTGCTGCACAAGGCGGGGACGGGCGCTGACCATTGGGCGGTCGGTTGGTTGCTCGATTCCACGGGCACCAACACGGCTCCGTCCGGCATTGTGCCGGGCTACGTGCTGGCCCCGTTTGTCGAGACGCCCGCGACGAATGCGCCCGGCACCTTGTTTTCGGCCAACATGGTGGCGCAGTCGGGGGCGCTCAGCTCGGGCGTGGGCTCGGCCACGCTGCGTCTGAGCCCGGATGAATCCCAGGCGGTTCTGCGTTTCAGCTATGGTGGCTTGTCCGCGCCGGTGACGGGCATGCACATTCATGCCGACACCTACAAGGGCAAGAACGGCCAGGGCCAGATCATCTTCGACATCGACGACGCCATTCCGGAGGTGGACGGCAGCTACATTTGGGGCATCGAACCGTCCGGCCCGCTCACGGCCGACGACATTCGTGAACTGCTTAAGGAGGGCAAGGCCTACATCAACGTTCATTCCGCCGCCTATCCCGGTGGCGAGATCAACGGACATTTCGGATTGGCGGCCGGCTCGCCCACGTTTACGCCTCCGCCAGCCCCGCTCGCGTGGACGGACGATCATACCAGCACCAATGCGGCGGTTCGGTTTCTCGCCCAGGCGACCTTTGGCGCCAGCCCGGCGGAGATCAAAGCCGTGCGAGCCATGGGCTATGCCAAGTGGATCGATCAACAGTTCGCCCTGAAGCCGTCCGGGCACCTGACCAACATTCTGCGCAATCCGAGCAGTGACCCGGGCAATCCGTATCCCGGCAATTTCACCTTCAACACGTGGTGGCAGCAGTCGGTGGCAGCACCCGATCAACTGCGGCAACGGGTCGCGTTCGCCCTCAGCCAGATTCTCGTCGTCTCAGAGGAAGGCCCGCTGGAGGACAACTCGCGCGCTTTGTCGGGCTACTACGACCTTCTGCTCAAACATGCGTTCGGCAATTTCCGGGATCTGCTCAAGGACGTGACCTTGTCGCCGGCCATGGGGATCTATCTCGACATGCGCCGCAACGACAAAGGCAACCTGGCCCTCGGCACGCATCCCAACGAGAATTATGCCCGCGAAATTCTGCAGCTCTTTTCGGTCGGCCTGAATCGCATGTGGCCCGATGGATCGCTCGTGCTGAACTCCCGCGGCGATCTGGTTCCCACCTATGACCAGGATGTCATCACCGGGTTTTCGTATGTGTTCACGGGCTGGAACTACGCACAGAACAGCGTGAGCAATCGGCTTCCATCGAACTGGAATCCCAGTCCGAACTACACCAATGCGATGGTGCTCGTGCCGACTCACCACGAACTGAACACGAAACGGCTGCTCGACAACGTGATCCTCCCTGCCGCCCAGGGCGCGCAGGCAAATCCGGCGACGACGAACTACGATGCCTACGGCATACGGGAGCTCGACCTCGCGCTGGATTCAATTTTCCAGAACCAGAACGTCGGCCCGTTCATCTGCCGTCAGCTCATTCAACGGCTCGTCACCAGTCACCCCAGTCGCGACTACCTGTATCGAGTGGTGCAAAAGTTCAACGACAACGGCTCCGGGGTGCGCGGTGACATGAAGGCGGTGATTAAAGCCATCCTGGTCGACTACGAGGCGCGCTCCACCAATCTCATTAATCAGCCGACTTTTGGTAAGCAACGCGAGCCCCTGCTGCGGGCCACTGCTCTCGCTCGCGCCCTGCCGGCGCCGTTGCCGGTCAAGGCCAGCTACAAACAAAACGGCAGCCAGCTCATCACCATCACCACGCCGAAGCCGCACCGGCTCGGGCCCAGCGACGACGTCTTCCTGAGCTTCGTCGGCAATCCGGCACCGCCGTCGCGCATTTACAACAACGTTGCGGTGAGCAATGCGAACACCTTTACCGTGACTGCCTCCGGAGCTGCCGCGGGAACCTATGGCCAGGCGGGTGGTGTCATCACCATCACCAACTCGAGCCATCGCCTGAACGTGGGCAGTCAGCTCTATCTGACGTTCGTTTCCGGCGGGGCCGCCAGCCGGGTTTATACCGTGGTCTCGGTGCTGAGCGGATCGGTGTTCACGGTGGCCACCGGCGACACGGCCGCGCGCTCCGGCGCCTGCGTGTTCCCGCGTTGGACGGGCGGCGGCTTCACCCATTCCGGCACCAACATCACGTTCTACACCACGGGCCCGCACGGCCTGGCCGTGGGCAAGACGGTTTACGTCGAGTTTCCCGGCGGGGTCGAGGCGACGGATGGAGTCTATCGCATTGCGTCGGTGCCGGGACCGGATCGGTTCGTGGTGGGCAGCGCGGTGACCGGCAATCGCACGGAGAGCGACCCCGTGGTGTTGCCGCTGGCGGCCGCGCCCTTGACCCGGTCGGGCAGCGTGACGATCCGCTACAACACCTGGAACATGAACGCCACCGATGGCGGCTTCAGTTCGAGCCTGTCGCAGACGCCGCTCAATTCGCCGACGGTCTTCAACTTCTTTTTCCCGGACTTCAAGTATCCCGGCATTCTGGCGGCCGCTGGCCTGACGACGCCCGAGTTCCAGTTGACCTCGGACACGACCGCCATCCTGCAGATGAACTTCATCACCAGCGGCCTGTTCAACAATGGCAACAACACAAACGGCCTGAGCAGCTTCTCGGGCGGCAACGGCTCGATCACGTTGGACGTCGGTGCCTGGATGACTCCGGCGCTGACTGCCGACGCCGGCATTCCGGCCCTGGTGGACAACGTGAACACGATGCTGTGCGCCGGACAGCTTTCGGCCGGTGCGAAGAGCATCATCGTCAACTACGTCGCCAGCACGGCCCGGTTCCCCTATACGAGCGCGGCTCCCACCGGTGCGCAGATGCGCGATCGCGTGCGGGCCGTCGTTCATCTGGTCGCCAGCTCACCCGAATTCATCGTTCAACGCTGAAGTATTCCTCCTCGTGCATCCCTTATGAGCAACATCCTCTCCCGACGCAAATTCATCCGCCAAGCCGCGTGCGCGGCGCTCGGCACGGGCGCCCTGAGCGCGGCCATCGGCGATCTGCGCTTCATCAACGCGGCCGTGGCCCAGTCGGCGATCAGTGATTACAAGGCGATGGTCTGCGTCTTCCTGTCGGGCGGCAACGACTCGAACAATCTTATCATTCCGACGATTCAGGCGGAGTACGACGACTACGCCGCCATCCGGACCGATCTGCTCGCCGTTCCGCTGTCCGGGGCGCCCAATGTGGTGTTGCCGCTGGCGTCGGAAAGCAGCGATGGCCACGAGTATGGTCTGCATCCGGCCTGTCCCGAGCTGGCGACGTTGTATCACGAGCGCAAGCTCGCCGTGCTTTTCAATACGGGCACGCTGGTTTATCCGATGACCCGCTCGGAGTATCGCTCCGGCTTGCTGGCGCGGCCGCCGCAGCTGTTCTCGCATTCGGATCAGATTACCCAGTGGCAGACGTCCATTCCGGATCGCCCGCCGTTGACGGGGTGGGGCGGGCGTTGCGCGGATCTGTTGGCCGCGGTTCAGCCCGGTGCGCCAATCTCCATGTCGGTCACCGTGGCAGGTGCAAACACCTTCGAAGTTGGCAACATTGTGTCACAGTATTCGGTGACCACCTCGGGAGCGATCAACCTGTCAAACGTGTCAGGGACACGTTTGCAGGCCCTGACCAACATCCTGGCGTTGCCGGCGCCCAATCTTCAGGTGCAGGCCTATTCAGATCTCGCGGAGCACGCCATTCAGAGCGGTGGCCTGCTCAATGCCGCCATCACGACGACCTCGGACCCGGCCTATTGGACGGTGCCGTTCGCGACCACGATCACGTCGCCCACCGGCGGCAACCCGTTCAGCTCAAGTCTGGCGTCGCAATTGCGCATGGTGGCCCGGTTGATCGAGGCCGGCTCGCGCAGCGCGATCAATGGCGGCTTCGGGATGCGCCGACAGATTTTCTTCTGCCAGGTTGGCGGCTACGACACGCACTCCGGCCAAACGCCCGGCCCGGGCCAGGCCGCCGTGGGTTCGCACGCCAATCTTCTGGCCGAGTTGAGCCAGGGTTTGTTCGCTTTTCAACGCGCGATGGAACAGCTGGGTCTCTCGAACAACGTCACCACCTTCACCGCGAGCGATTTTGGGCGCACGTTCCCCTGCAACGGCACCGGCAGCGACCACGGCTGGGGCGGGCATCACCTCATCATGGGCGGCGCTGTGCGCGGACGCCGGACCTATGGCCGCTTTCCGACGCTGACGGTCAACGGGCCGGACGATTCCGGCACGGGCCGTTGGATTCCGACCACGGCGATCGATCAATATTTCGCAACGCTGGCCAGCTGGTTTGGCGTTGATAACGGAAACCTGTCGACGGTTTTTCCGAATCTTGGACGTTTCTCGTCGCCGAACCTGGGTTTTGTGTGAGCAGGGCGCGCCTCAATCTGTTCGAAGCAGGGCCAGCCCTGCTTAACCCTAATGCCTATCAGGTATTCGCCATGAGCTTCGACCCTTCGACGCAACCGTCGAACGCGGACCGTCGGCGCGACCCTCCCTCACCCCAACCCTCTCCCCAAGGAGAGGGGGAACTTCAGCGGCGTCGCAGTGCGAGCGCGATCGTTGGCAACGTCGTGGCGGCGTCGGTGGGCAGGCACGGGCGACCTATCTTCGCGCGTCCGAAGCGGCTTCGGCCGCGCAGGCGGGGTGAGGGCGAATCGCATGCACAGCTTCGCCTTTTCCGATCGCATCGGAATACCCGAAAGGCATCAGGCTTAACCCGAATAGGATCGAAAAAGTGAAACGCCTCAGTCTGATTGTTGTCGTGGTGGGGCTGGCTCTCATTGCCCGGTGGTGGCCGCGGGCCGACCACTCGACGAGCGTTCACCCTTCGGCTGGGATCGAGGTGGCGGCGCGTCAAAGCCCGACGAAGGGTTTGCCGTCGACGATTCAGGATGAAAGCGTTGGGTTGCTCGATGAACCAGGTGATGAGGAGCCGGGCCTCGCTCCGTTGCCGCCGAGGGCGAGCGCTGTGCCGCCCTTGCCGCGCACGATCAAGCTGGCCGCGGGCGCGGAGCCTCCTTCGCCGCTTTCGCCTCAACCCATCGCGACGGGCACGGATGGCGCGGTCGACGATGATTCCGGAGAACGTCCAGCCGATTTGGGTCCGGTGACAGTACTGGAGAATCATCGAGCGGCCTTTCGGCAATATGCGCTGAAATACGGTGGCAATCCCGTGGGAGACAATGCCGAGATCACCGCGGCGTTGCGCGGACAGAATCCCCGTCAATCCGTCTTTCTGACCGCCCGGGACGGTCTGCGCGTGAACAGTGAGGGGCAGGCTGTGGACGTCTGGGGCACGCCGTATTTCTTCCATCAACTCTCGCGGACCGAGATGGAGATTCGCTCGGCCGGTCCCGATCACCGGATGTGGACTTCGGACGACCTGGTGCTGAAGTAACGTTGACCCAGGCGACTTGTCGCCGTCGAAAACGCCTCACTCCCTCGCCGCGCTCAGCCCCAGCCGGATGATGCGTTCGATCAACTGCGGGAAGCTCAGGCCGGCCTTTAGCGCGCTTTGGGCAAAGTCCTCGTCGGCGGCGAGCATGGGGTTGGGATTGGCTTCGATGAAATAAACTTCGTTGTTCGCGGCGAGGCGCAGATCGAGGCGCGCGTAACCGTCGATGGTGAGCAGGTGATAAATGCGGCGACAGGTTTGCTCGATCTGTTTGACCAAGGCCGGATCGAGGCCCTCGGCGAACTGATTTTGCAGGCCCCAACGTTTGCGGTATTCCTCGTCCCATTTGGCCTTGTAAGTGGCGATCTTGGGTTCGTCGGGTGGCACCTCGCGAAAGACCAGTTCGCGGATGGGGAACACGTCGAGTCGATGATTGCCGATCAGGCTGACGTAGAGTTCGCGGCCGGCGATGTATTCCTCGGCGATGACGTCGTTGTCGTACTTCTCGTGGATGAACTGGACGCGTTCGCGGAACTGGTCGTCGTTTTCGACGAACGAGGCCTGGGAGATGCCGAGCGATGCCTCCTCCTTGAGCGGTTTGATCAGGATGGGGAAGCGGAGGTGTTTGGGGCGGCTGATGCGTTTGCCGCGGGCGATGACGACGAAGCCGGGGACGTGGATGCGGTGGTAGCCGAGGATTTTCTTCGAGATGCCCTTGTGTTTGCAGAGCGTGAGGCCGGTGGAACCGCAGCCGGTGAAGGCGACGCCCTCCATGGCCAGAACGGAGACGATGTTTTGATCGAAGGAGCGGTTGTTTTTGAACTGGTCGGCGAGATTGAAAATGACGTCGGGCTGGAACGCCTGGAGTTTTTGGCGCAGGAGATCGAGGTCGTCGAAGAGCGCGAGGTATTGGACCGTGCAGCCGAGTTCGGCGAGGGCGGCGAGCACGTGCGCCTCGGTTTTCCAGTCTTCGGTTTTCAGTTCGGCGCTGAGATCCTGGTCGAGCGTGGTGGGGGCGATGGCGTCGAACAGGGCCAGGACTTTGAGTTGCTTGATCTTCTTCACGGTTTACTTCGTACGCTTGAACTTGCCGGTGTGCAGATAGTTCATGACCAGCGTGGTGAGATAGGCGGACACCTGGAGGTTTTGCGAGGCATCCTCGGTCTTGGTGTGGAGGTCGAGTTGATCGCAGCGATCGATCAGACGGGAGAGCAGCTTGTTCACGCGGTACTTGCGTTCATTGGTCCAGGCGCAGACCGCGTTCATCACGGCCTTGCGTCGCTGCCGCAAGTAAGCCGAGGCCTTGGGGCGGCCGTCGGCGGCGGGGCCGACGGTGAACAGTTGTTTCAGATCGTTGTCGTAGAAGTCGGGGTAACAATCCTCGTAGAGCTTGCGTTTGCGGGCGTAATAGACCTTCAGCTTGACGTTGAGAAAATTGTAGTCGGCGACCTTGAACTCGGGTTGATGCACCGGGGGTTTGCCGGCGATCGATTTCATGAGGGCATCGACGTATTCGAGTTTCTCCAGCGCCTTCCAGCCCTGGTAACGTTCGCGCCAGTCGAGGCCCGGCGTGAGCCAGATGGCAAACGTTTCGGCGAAGTCTTCGTCGGGATGGCTTTGGCCATACCAATCGTCGAGGTGCACGACGTAGGAGCGGCTGTAGGGGCGCGGTCGGTAGAACTCGGTTTCCTCGGTGGAGGCGAGGCCGAACGTCTGCTGCCATTTTTTCTTTTTGTAGAGCTGATAGGCGTAGGAGTAGGCGTGCGCGGCTTCGTGGCGCATGAGCTTCATGAACCACTCCGGTGTTTCGCCTTCGACCTCCAGAATGATCTTTCGCTCCAGTTTGCGCAGGCGATCGTGGACGAGGAAGAAGGGGACAAAAATGGCCGGGATTCCGACCGGGACAAACCATTCATCACCGACGTGGCAGGGCGGGTGGTAAGTCAGGCCCTGGGCGGAAAGCTCTTGGTAGAGCTGCTGGACGAGGGGCTGCAATTCGGTGCCATCGAGCTTCAGGCCAAGGTGGGAGATCTTCTTTTCCAGCAACTCCTCGTCGCTGAGATTCACCCATTGAGCCGTGTCCATGCGCGGCACGCTACGAAACGCGCGCGGAGGTGGCAAGCCCGCGGGAAATGCGTGTCAACGCCTCGGCTTTAACTTAGAACCATGGTGTCATGACGAGATTTGGTATCCCCGGCGGGCGGCGATCCCTCGGGGCACTGCTGGTCGCTGGTGGCTGGCTGTTTGTACTGGGGGCCTGGGCGGCGCCGGTCGAGATTGTCTTGCAGCGCGGGCACGAGCTGGAGGCATTGGCGGCGGTCTACAGCCCGGACGGCAGAGTCCTCGCCTCGTCCGGCGAGAGTGAGGCGATCCGGCTTTGGGATTCGGCTTCGGGGGATTTAATCAAGACGCTGCCGGGACATCCGGAGCGGGTGATCGGGCTGTCGTTCAGTCCGGATGGAAGGTGGCTGGCGTCCTCGAGCACCGACGGGAGCGTGAAAATTTGGGACTACCGAACGGATCGACTGGTGCATCTTTTCACCAATCATGTTGGCAATTGGGCGCGGCGGGTGATCTTCAGCGCGGACAGCCGGTGGCTTGCCGTCGCTCCGTATGACGGGTCGGTGAGCGTGTGGGACGTGGTCAGTGGGGTGGAGGTTCGAAATCTGCCGACGGGCGAGCGCATTGCGGATGTGCAATTCACGCCAGACGGACGGTTTGTGGTGACCGCGTCGCGGGAGGACAAAGCCCCCTTGATCCGGTTTTGGGACATGGCCACGGGGCAGCCGGGGTTGGTTTTGAATCACACCAATCCGCTCACGGCCATTGCTATTTCCCGCGATGGCCGGAGGCTGGCGTCTTGCGGCGACGGGCGTGGGTTAAAACTCTGGAGCCTGCCCGCGGGGCAGCTGGATTTGTTGCTCGAGAGCGGAGAGCCCGCCGTCAAGGACGTCGCCTTTAGTCCGGATGGCACCAAGGTGGCTGGGGCAGGCCAGTGGGTTACCACGGTCTGGGCGACGGGAACGGGTCGGCGTTTGTATGAACTTCGCGGGCATGAGGACGGAGTCTTTCGAGTCTGCTTTTCTCCGGACGGGGGGGAGCTGGCCACGGCGTCGGCTGACGCCAGCATCCGGTTGTGGGATATGGGGGATGGATCGGTGCGACACGTTCTTTCGAGGCGGCCTCTGCAAACGCCGGTGTCGAGTCTGGCCTTCAGCTCAGACGGGCGGTATGAGGCCGTGGGCGCGAACGACGGGCGGGTGCGGGTGTGGGACGCGCGCGATGGCGGCTTCCGCTACGAGCTGCGTGGGCACGAAGGGACGGTGCATGCGTTGGGCTTCAGCGCCGATGGGGCGTGGCTTTTTTCTGGGAGCGCGGATCGCACGGTGCGGGTTTGGGACATGGGCCACGGAACCATCTCGGCGGTGCACCCGTTTTTCAATCGCGAGGATGTGGTTGGAGTGCTGGCGGTGGGCGGGCGCCGCGGTTGGATTGCTTCGGCCGGCGGCCCGTATGCCCGCGTCAGTCGGGACCGCACCATCCGGCTGCTGGAGTCTCACTATGACCGGCCCTTGCGGGTTTTGCGGGGACACACGGCGAACGTTTTTTCGGTGGCTTATACGCCGGCGTCCGATCTCCTGGTGAGTGCCAGCGCCGATGGGACAATGAAGCTGTGGAACACCCAGAGTGGTGAATGTCTTCGGACACGGACCAACTCCGTGCTGGTTGAGGTCCTCGTGTTCAGCCCGGGCTCCCGTTGGTTGGCGGGAGGCATGGCGGACGGAACGGTTCGCGTGCTGGAAACCAATGGACTGACGACCGTGCGGCAGTGGCTGGCGCACCAAAGTTCCGTGCAATCGCTGGCCATCAGCGCGGATGGGCGCTGGCTGGCCTCGGCTGCCGCGGATCACACCGTGGCGGTGTGGGATGTGGAAACGTCCCGAGAGTTGCGGCGGTTCACCAACGTCACCTCCCAATACCTGCCGCTGGCCTTTCATCCCCGGCAGCCCATCCTGGCCTTTGCGCAGCGGGATGAGCTGGTCGTACACGCCGACGTGGAGACAGGCGAGGTGCTTTTTCAGCGGGCGCTGTTTATCGATGGCGAGTGGCTGGCTTGGAATCCGGCGAAGGCGGTTTACATGGCCTCGCCTCGCGGCGACGCTCACGCGCGCGTCCGATTTACGGACCAACTCGTCCCGGTTTATCCGTTGGAGCTGTATCGGAACGAGCTGCATCACGCCACCAATTTGTTGGGGGCTCTGAAGGGACCGGTGCCGCCGCTCGCGCCGAAAAACCTCGCGCTCTGGTGGCACCGGTATCCTTACAAAACCGTCTGGCTTTACGGAGGCCTTGCCTTGATTGGTGCCTGGGTGATCAACCGATTGCGTCGCGGTTGGATTGCTGAGCGCCGCCGGCGTCTGCAGGAAAACATCTCCCGCCAGCTGATCGTTTCACAGGAGGCTGAGCGCAAGCGGATCGCCGCAGAGCTGCATGACAGCCTCGGGCAGAATCTGCTCATCATCAAAAACCGTCTCTACCTCGCGCAGCAAAACGCGGCCGGGTCGAATCCGGGGGAGCAGTTGGAGGAGATCTCCAGGGGTGTTTCGCAGTCCATCGAGGAAGTGCGCGAGATTTCGTACAACTTGCGCCCGTACCAGCTTGATCGGCTTGGCCTGACCAAGGCACTGGAGGCCATGGTAAAAAAGGTGGCCGAGTCGGGCTCGCTGGCGATGGAGAGCAACCTGGCGCGGGTTGACGACCTTTTCCTGCCCGAGGGTGAAATCAACTTCTATCGCATCGCGCAGGAAAGCTTGAACAACATCCTCAAACACTCGGATGCGGCGAGGGCCCGGCTGTCGATCGAACTCGGCGCCGGCTGGCTCACGATGCGAATTGAAGATGACGGCCGCGGATTCGATTATCGCGCCATGACGGACGACACGCGGCAGCGACCCGGATTTGGCCTGACCAGCCTGGCGGAGCGCGTGCGTATTTTGGGCGGCCGATTCGAATGCGATTCTGCGCCGGGCGCGGGCACGCGATGGAAATTCGAGATCCCGATTCCTCCGAAGCAAGAGTAGATAGATCGATCAAGCTCCTGATCGCGAACGCGCTCGCGTTCGGGAAGCGTGAGTAGAAACACTCAGGCTTCTGAGTAAACACCGCCACCCAACTCGTGCGAGGGCCTCCATTCCACTTTTCTCCTCTGTTCCGCAACGTCATCACATGGCGTCCGGGCTTCCAGTCGAGAAGGGAACCAGAAAGTTCCTGATCGTGGACGATCATGCCGGCTTCCGGCGGACCCTGCGCGCATTTTTGCCGGCGGGAGTCGTGACGGAATGCAGCGATGGAGGTGAGGTTCTGGCCTGTTATGACGCCGAGCGTCCTGACTGGGTGTTGATGGACATCGAGATGGCCGGCATGGATGGCCTCACCGCCACGCGCCTGCTTCGGCAACGCTTTCCTGATGCGCGGGTCATCATCGTGAGCCAGCACGCTGAGGAGGAGTTTCAGGCGGCAGCCCGGAAACTGGGTGTGCGCGGCTTTGTGCGGAAAGAACGTTTGGCGGAGCTGCGGGACTTCCTTGAAACCCCGGACTAGGAACTTCGATGGGCCAGAGATTGCAGCGGGTCGTTACCAGCCGATGGGGACGGCGTCGGCGTTCGACCCTGGCGTCCGCCGGTTGCTTGCTTTCTCAGTTCTCGGAGGAGTCTTCGGTGGCGATGGCGGTCAAATCCTCGCGACCAAATTCCGGACAGCAGGAGCCACAGCCCTCGTAGCAGGAGGGGCAGAGCAACTGGTGGCCGATTTCAAAGGCGCCAAATCGTCCGCAGAACGAGCAAGCTGCTTCTTCGTTGAGGCGAATGCTGGTGCCGGTGCTGCTGCTACGGGTCGGGGTGGGTTCACTGCTGTTCATAAGGCTCGGGTGGTTTGGCCGGAATGTCGCACCCGAACGCTGGAATTCAAATGGGAAGATGGAAGGTGGCGGGAAACGTGGCCGGGCTGCTGTCCAACTGAATCGTTGGCTAAGGCGAGTATTTCCAGACCCAATCGCCCTCGGAGGGTTCGATGGTGTTGTTATTGCGGCCGTGCCGGGCCTCGCCTTGATCATCCGACAGGTTCCAGCCCACGGAATACAGCGTGTAGCGCCCGTCGGGCGTCCGGGCGTACTTGAAGGATTCGCCCGTCATGAGGTCAGGATGCAGGCCGCGAGCCAATCCTGCCGGAAGAGCTTCCAGCTTTTCCGGGTAGGAACCCTGGGCGAGGTAAAATCGTTCCAGGGCGCATGCGGTTGCCGCCAGGTCAACGGTGGCCTGGCGGTGGGCGAACTTAAGCGGTGTTTTGGCCACCGCCGGAACCAGCATGGTCGTCATGATGTTGTACGGCGTCCGGCGTATGAGCTCCGGCGCGGATTCCGCGACCGCGGCGCGATCGGGGTGGGCGCGCCACTGCGGGAGATCAATGATGGGGAGCATTTTCTCCTGGTAGAATCGGGCGATGGAGACCTGATTTTGGTAGAGCCAACCGGACGGGACCAAGCGAAACATCGGGCCGACTCCAATGCCGGAAGTGTCGAGGTCGCGGGTGGACAACCGGCCGGTGCGGTATTGCTCGAGGGTGGCGTTGACGAAATAGCGTTCGCCGCGGAGGCAACGGCCATAGCCGGCGAGCAGCGAGATGTCGACGAGCGTGGCTTGCAGCTGGGCGAGCTGGGCATCGTTCCAGCGCCGTTGCAGCAACCCTTCCCAGACGGGTTGCAAGCTCAGCTGCAGCATGGCCATGCGGACGAGTTGAGAGATGATCAGCGGCTCGTCCTTCAACGCCTGGCTGATCCGGAGCGCGAGCTTCACGTCCTGCAGGGCTTCGTTGGTCTGCCCAGCCTGCAGCCGCGCGAGCGCGCGAAGCCGGACGAGGGTGACGGCCCCCTTGAGCGTAGCCAGATGGGGCAGACGCAGGTTGAAGTTATCCTCATAACGCAGCGGGAACACGGTGCTCGGCCGGGCGGCCGCGGCGGACAGTTCGTTCAACTCCGAATCGAAACGTTCGAGGGCAGTCAGGATCCCGGCGGCTGCGTTGGTTGGTCGGTTGGAGTCATCGGATCGGAAACGGGGATGCTGCTCCAGGAAAGCCTGCCACCCTTCGAGATCGATGGAGACCGCGGTTTCCCAGCTGCCGCCACCTGGTGTCTTGGTTCCCGACTTGGCTGGAAAAGGGTTGCCCAGCGCGGTGGCCTGCTCGTGTGCGGCCGGGTCCGATGTCTTCCGTCCGCCGCCGGATGAAAACATCGACACGATCAGTGGCGTGGCCGCGAAATTTTCAGAGTCCGGCACCGGCGCTGGTACCAAGTCCGCGAGTTCCAGCTTCTCGCCCTTGCCGGTCAATTCGGCCCGATATTGTTCCCATGCCGATTGTCCGCGGCGGTTTTCAACCAGCCAGGCGATGAGGATCAGGCCGACCAGAGCGGCCATGCCAATGCCCGCAACGACGAGCAGACGGACCATGACAACCGCAAATCCGTTACGAGCTGGCAGGGGCGGTTGGACGGGCGGTGCCGAGCCTTCGAATTCGGGAGTCATTGGCATGGTTGTGTAGCTGCGGTGCGCATCATGGCTTGGACCGGACCGGGCCGGAGCCGTCACGCTCCGGTGGTGGGAATTCGAATTCGACGTCGTTGGCGCGCTGCCACCCGTCCGTCGCGCCATCTCTTTTGCCGGCGTGGCGGGCTGGTTTGAGCCTTGGGCGGCGGATCTACCGGCCCAACAAATGTTCGATCACCATCTGGTCGAGCGCCTGGTAGTTGCGGTCGGCGGCCAGCTTGCGGGCGGCGGACTCGTCGAACGAACGGGCTTTTTCGACCAGACGCTGGAAGGTGCGGCGGCTGTTCAGCAGGTGATCCATCCAGTGTTCGGGCCGGGTGGTGCGGAACGGATGAACGTCAAAGCACACATATTCGCCGTTCCGGCCGTAGCCGGTTCGTTCCAACGCGCGGATTTGATCGAAAGCGCTGCGCAGGCTGACGTTTCCGAATGGGCGATCCTGATCGTATTTCAGGCCGTTTTGATCGTTGAGATGCAGCGACCAGAGCTTGCCGAAGCGCATGGCAAAATCGATTTCATCGGCCGGGTCCAGGCCGGCAAGGATGGCATGCGCGGATTCGATCAGGCAGCCGACCCGTTTCGGATCGCTGGTCAGGCTCGAAAGGGCGAGAGCATGGCCGATGGTCGGGATATAGGCGTGATCCATCGGTTCGTTCGGCTTCGGCTCGATGGCAATGCGGGCCCGGCGATTGTGGGCCAGCATTTTGTCGATGGCTTCGACCAGGTGGTCGACGGCACGTCCGGCATCCTTGGATTCGCGAATGTAGGAACCTTCGCGGGCGAGCCAGAGCACGATGAGATCCGTGTCCAGATATCCAGCGATGTCGAGGCAACGCAGGGAACGTTCGATGGCATAGCGCCGGCACTTCGGATCGTTGGCGGTGTAGGCGCCGTCGACGGTCATCGGACTGAACCACAGGCGGGGGGCGACCATCTCGGCCACGATGCCTTCGCCGTCCAGGCGTTTCTTCAGCTCCTTGGCTTCCTTGCGGATCTGGGCGTCAGACTTGCCGTCGATGTCGGGCACCGCGTCGTCGTCGTGGAACATCATGGCTTCGAACCCGTGCTTCTTGAGTTGGCCGAGCTTCCAGTCGAAGGACTGGGGCGAGCGGGTGGGGGGACCGTAAGGATCCTGACCTTCGCTGAGATTCCAAGGGCCGAAACAGAATTGGTATTTGGTCTTTGCCATATGCGACGAACGATCGGGTTGCGATGTGTTAAGTGAGCGGAGGCTACGAAGGCGCGCCGGGTGGGGGCGAGAAAAAAGGCGAGCACCCGAGGGCAGGTTGGAAGTCCAAGAATTGGATTGGCGACACTTGCGCGATCGGGAAATTGTTCCGACCGCAGCGGGTAGGTGACTTCCGTTGGGGCTGGAGACCCGGGAGTTCATGGCGGACGGGCACGAGTGGCGGAGCAGGCAGTCTGATCCATCGGGACCGGAGCCGATGGCGTGGTTTTAGTGCGTCCGGTTCGGTGGGCGGGTGTGGATGGGCGGACAGCGTGCGGGGATTGAGACAATGTGAGTTTGTATCCGATCATTGAGCGGGAATTGCGAGTGGAGGCGCGTCATGCCGGCACGCAATGGCTGCGTCCGCTGAGCGCCGGGATGGTGCTGGCGGTGGCGGCGTTCATGCTGCTTTGGAGCCCGGTCGTGCGCCGAGCGGGGCCGGAGCTTTTTGCGGCCCTGCACCACGTCGTGTTCATGACCATCTGGCTGCTGGTGCCGATCATGACGGCGGACTGCATCAGCCGGGAGCGACGGGAGCAGACGTTGGGTTTCCTTTTTCTGACGCCGCTGACGGCGGGCGAGGTGGTGCTGGCCAAAGTGCTGGCCCACGGGTTGCGTGCGGCGACCGTCTGCGTGTCCGTGTTTCCCGTTTTGTTGTTGCCGTTGCTGATGGGTGGGGTGGCGGCCAGCACGGTGTGGGCAGCCTTGATGGCGTTGGTGGGCGCGTTTTTCTGGGCGTTGGGGGCGGGGATACTAGCCAGCGTTTTGAGTCGGACGGTGCTGGGTGGGTTGGGTTGGGCTCTGCTTTTTGCGTTGTTGTTTCTGGTGGCTCAGGCGTCGCTGAACGGGCTGGCGGTGCATCTGGCCATTTCCAAATTCAAGGGGCCAGTGCCGTCTGCGGAGTGGGTGGTGGGCATCGGTTTGCTGGCGTTGTGGAATCCGGAAATGGTGCTGGATGGATTTCTTCGGTTGATCGCACCGGCTTCGCGGGGTGCGTGGATGGGACTTTGTATTCTGGTGCCGGTGGTGTCGGGCATTGGGCTGGCGTTGGTGTGGAGCGTTGGAGCCTGGCGATTGCGACAGGCTTGGCATGAACTGCCGGCATCCCGGCGACGCGAGCGGGTGGCTCGCGAGTTCGTGCGATTGCGCTTTGCACCGGGTTGGTGGCGGGCGCGGCTGCGCCGGCAGATGGAGCGCAATCCGGTGGGCTGGCTGGGGGGAAGCCGATGGGCGTCGCGGCTGGCGGTCTGGGGTTGGGTGGGCCTGTTGGCCTTGGCTCAGGTGACGCTGCTCACCGGGCTGCGACGAATTGAAGATGTCAATGAAGTGAACGGTCTGCTGGCGATCGCGCTTTGCGGGTTGATGGCGTTGGTTTCGGCGGCCAGCTTTCGGCGGGAGCGGGAGTTGGGTGTGTTGGAACTTCTGCTGACCACTCCGCTGACGCCACGTCAGATCGTGGCTGGGCGGGTGATGGGCCTTTGGCGCCAGTTCCTGCCGGCGGTGGTGCTTTTCAGCGGAGTAACCGTGTATATCGAGGTGCAACTTTCAGGTCGATTTTGGGGCCGTTCTCCTGAGGTGCTGGCGGCGGATCTTTTGTTTGTGGCGTGCCTGTTTTTTACGATCCCGGTGGGAGGTCTTTGGTGGTCCTTGCGGGCCCGGACGTATGTGGGTGGGGTGATCATGACGGTGATCACGATGGGTCTATTGCCGTGGGCTGGCGCTTTGACCTTGGGTCTGTTCATCAGCGATGACCACGCCTGGCCTTTCTGGTGTGGGCCGGTGGCTTTCGTAGCGCTGGCGATCATCGGGATGGTAGGGATCGGAGCGCTGCAACCGGTGGTCGGCTCGGTGTGGTGGCTGATGTTCGCGGTCTGGTGTTCACTCATCGCGTTGAACTGGGTTACCCGGTTTTCCAGCTGGCAGTATCCGGTCATGGCAGCGCTGCTCTTCGCGGCCAGCGGTTACATGGCGCGACGCTTGGGGCGCGAATTGGAGGCGCGTGGTTTATCAGCGGCCATGCGTTCGTGTTGATTCCGCGCTTCCCCTTCCCGGTGGTCCCGCTATGCTCCGTCCCACAACCTACGGCAAAATCCATGAAGCATCTGCACACCTTGTTTGTCCCGGTCGCCGCGCTCGCGCTCGCGATGTCCACCGCTTTGTCCACCTCCGCTGCCACGTTCAAGGAAGACGTGGGCCTTCAGCTGTACAGCCTGCGCGCCCAATTTACCCGCAGCGTGCCCGAGACGCTGCCGAAGGTGAAGGCTTACGGCTTTAAGAAGGTGGAGCTGGCTGGAACCTACAACCTTTCCCCGGAAAAGTTCCGGGCCATGCTCGGCGAGCACGGCTTGGATGCGGTCAGCGGCCATTTTCCGTTCGAACGGTATGACAAGGATGCGGAAGGCGTGGCGAAGGACGCCAAGGCCCTCGGCCTGCGCTATGCCGGCTGCGCCTGGATCCCGCACGAAGGCGACTTCGACGAAGCCGAGGCCGCGAAGGCGGTCGAGGTCTTCAATCGCGCGGGCGCCGTTCTGGCGCGTCACGGCATTCGGTTCTTCTACCACTGCCACGGCTACGAATTTCGCGGGCACGGAGACGGCACATTCATGGATCTGTTGATGAAGAAATCCGACGCGAAGCTGGTGTCGTTCGAGATGGACGTCTTCTGGGTGAAACATCCGGGACAGGACCCGGTGGCCTGGCTGGAGAAATATCCGAAGCGCTGGGAATTGATGCACGTGAAGGATATGCGGAAGGGATTGGTCGGAGATTTTTCCGGCAAAACCGACGTGAAGAATGATGTGGCTGTGGGCACGGGCCAAATGGACTGGCCAGCTATTTTGAAGGCCGCCAAGAAATCCGGCGTAAAGCACTACTTCATCGAGGACGAATCCCCGACGGTCGAAGATCAGATTCCGCTTTCGCTGCAGTATCTGAAGTCGGTCAAATGGTAGGTGCCAAGGTGGTGGGCAGCACCGGCGGGACGCACCGCCGGCGCACCGCCGGCACAACGTGAGTTACTCGTAGTCTTCGTTCAACGCGCGAACGAACGCGGCGAGCGGGGCGACATCTTCTGGTTGCAGTTGGATGCCGGAAAGCTCGGGTGCTGCGTTTCGGACCTGACCGGCCCGGGCGAGTTGAGAAATGCTCCGGTAGAATTCGATGACCTCTTCAAGGGTGTCCTTGCGTCCGGTGTGGAGATAAGGGTCGGAGAAGGCGAGCCCGCGCAGGGTGGGCGTTTTGAACAGGCCGATGGTTCGGGGGAGAAGCGCTTCGTCGGCGAGCGAGGCATCCTCTCCCGACAGAGTTTCGCGCAGCGTGACCTGTGGCTTTGGCCGGGCGGGATTGGCAAAGACGTTCCATAATCCCAAGTCCGTTCGGCCGGGCTGGCCGAGGGACGGAACCGCCATGAATGGACCGGTCGCCCGCGGGTGGAGCGCGGATGGTGGCAGCCAACGCGCCGGGTCTGCCTGGCGCTGGGCGAGGTCCGGGATCTTTAGCCGGGTAAACGCTCCCGCGCCGTGGATGGAGTCGTATTCCTCCTGGGCGGCGCCGGTATTGTGGAATTTGAAGTCGGTGAAGTGCGGGCCAGGATGGCACTGCACGCAATTGCCGATGCCACCTCGTCGCGCCGGGGCTCCGCCTGCGACGGCGCCCGTTCCCGGTCCGGGGCGACCGGCGCGACGGGCTTTCAGTTCGGCCGAGACCTTTGGCGTGCTGAAGAAAATCCGCATGCCGGCCAGTTCCTGCGGCCCGAACCGAAACTCCTGGGTCAAGGTTTTGAACCGTCCGACCAAGGGAAAATTGAAGCCGTTGGTGGGCGTAACAAAAATGGGGGCGGCCAAGGTGCCCAAATGATCGACGACGTCCCGGTTGTAATAGGACTCGCTCATGCCAGGCGACGGTCGGCGGGGGATGCGATTGGTTTCCAGGAAGCAGTCGTAGGGAGAGCTGTCGTATTCGCCTCTTTCGTCGCGAGAGAAAAAGAGGGAATCCATGTAGGCCGAAATCAACCGGGCCACGCCGTGCATTACCTGCTCGTCGGTGGAGGAAGTAACGTCGAGGCGGTAGGCGGGAGAGATGCGGAAGCGTTCGGTCTCGTCGCCGAGCGCGGGGTCGTTCCCCGCGAAAACCGTCCGGTAGGCGAATCCGCCAAATTCCCGGGCCAAGGGCCCGCGGCCGTCGTCCTCGCGAATCACCCGGGCGACATGCCGTAGCGCTTGCGAGCCTTCGTCGGCCAGCCAGCCGTAATTCCGTCCGGTGAGCGTTGCTTTGACCAAGTCTTCGTTGCTGGCGAATTCGGCATCGAAATGGAGGAAGAAACCGCCCGGACGAGGGACGGTGGCATTGACCATTGGCGGGGCGTTGCGCGGAGTGGTGGTCAGGCCGTCTTCGCGGGCGGGGATGGGTGAACGCCTTGCATAGTCGGCGTAAGTGCGATGCCCGCGGCCGGCAGCTCCGAACTCATTGACCAGATGGCAAACCCGACAGTTCATCGCGTGGCCGGCAAACGGGCCGGGCAGCGGCGTCCCGGTGGTCGCCGCCGTCGCCACCGCGGGATCACCTGCGGGCAAAGTCGCGTTGACGTCTCCGTCGCACCGGGCGTAGAAAAACTGGGCGAACCGTGTTTCGAGAAAGAGACGTTCGCCGATGGCCACGTCGGGCCGGTCCGGCCGGGGCACAGGAAAACCGGGCACGACGGCTCGCGGGATCTTGAATCGGGCGGCGAAGGGGCGAGCTGGCGGGTTTGATGCCGGCGCTTCGGCTGCGGCCGGGAGCGGAGGCGGGCTCAGCAAGGCCAACGCGAGAACGGTCAGCAGCGGAAGCGGCAGGCGGTGATGCGTCTTCATCCGAGGCTCGGATTCATTCGAGTTTTCGATTCGGTCAGCTGTTCAGACGGCTGCATTTGGCCGGCCCTTCATGTTCCCCAACTTTGCGCTCGAATTCCCGACGGGTAGTCTCACCCTTTCGTCGTGGAACACAAACCTGCCCACGATGACCGGCGCGGCCGACTCGCTTATTTGAGGGGAGCGGGGGCAGTGGTGCTGCTGATTGTTTGTGGGGTTCTGGCCGGAATTTGGCTTCGCCCTGGTGTCCAGCGGACGCGCGGTCCGCTTCGACATCAGGCCTACGTTTGGCAGCGGACTTGGGATGGTCGGGTGCAAGCGGCGCTGCGGCAGCACGGGACCAATTTCGATCGACTCATTCTGCTTGCGGCCGAAGTGGCCTGGGTCGACGGGCGGGCGCGGACGGTGCATGCGGCCCTTGATTATCCTGCGTTGCGCGCCGGTGGCCAGCCGGTGGGATTGGCGCTGCGCATCGGAGCGTTTGCTGGGCCCTTCGTCACCAACGATCCCACGGCCGCCGGCCTGGCGACGCTGGCGGCAGCCTTGGTCAGAAACGCCCAGACCAACGGGGTGGCGGTTTCGGAACTGCACATCGACTTCGATTGCGCGGAATCCAATCTGGCCGGTTACCAACGCTGGCTGAGCGCGATTCGGTCCGGGCTGGCGTCCGGGCGGGAGACGTCGTCGTCGTCGACCGCGGGCGTTGCCCTCACCATCACGACGCTCCCTTCGTGGTTGAAGCGGCGGGAGTTCGCCGGGCTTGTTCGCGCCACCGACGGCTATGTCCTGCAGGTGCATTCCCTGGCCCGACCGCGGACCGCCTCCGAGGCATTTGCGTTGTGCGATTCGCGGATGGCCCGGCGTTGGGTGGAGCAGGCGGCGCGCGTGGCCGTGCCGTTTCAGGTGGCGCTCCCGACCTATGGATATCGCCTGGCGTATGACGGGGCGGGACGATTCCTTGGCCTGAACGCAGAAGGCCCGGAGAAGATTTTTTCTGGAGCGACGATCCAGCGCGAAGTGCGGGCGGACCCGGGGACGATGGCGGAATTGGTGCGGCAGTGGGGCGAGGATCGCCCCTCGCACATGGGAGGGGTCATTTGGTATCGCCTGCCGGTGAGCGGAGACAGTTTGAACTGGTCGTGGCCGACGATGTCAGAGGTGATGGCCGGCCGGGCTCCTTTGAGTTCGGTTGCCGTTCAGCGGCGTGTTTCCCGGCCGGGATTGGTGGAGCTGAGCCTAACCAATGCAGGTCCGGGGGACTATGTGGGTGTGCCGGTTGTGGGCGTCCGTTGGCAGGGCGGACGCTTTGTGGCGGGCGATGGTCTGCGGGGGTTTGTGGCGCGGGGGCCTGGTGAGGGATTGGGTGGCGACGCGATGGAATTTGGTGTGGAACGTTCGATCCGGCTGGCGGCCGGAGAGGAGCGGAGCGTGGGCTGGCTGCGACTGGAAGGCGCGGGCGAAGTGGTGACTGAATTTCGAACTGACGACGAGCATGCGAAGCGAACGAACTGAATTGGCGGCAGAGGTGAAGGTGGCGGCGGACGCGGGGGGAGGGGCAGAAACCGAGGGGACGCGTGGCCGGTCAAAACGTTCGCTGCGCCGCCCTGCATTTGTCCTTCGTTATTGGTCCTTCGTCATTCTCGCCCTTCCGTTGGCGGCATTGGCCTGTGGGTTTTGGCTGCCCAACCGGCTGCTGACCGACGGGGGAGCGCCGATGCTGAATGCGCCTGGAGCCAATTTTGCGCAGGAGATCGAGGCAATGAAGCTGGTCACCTCGCGGTATCAGGCGGTGGTGGCCACCAACACTTACCTGGGGGAATCCACCGCGGCGGAGTTGGACGAAGTGCGGTCCGCGTTGCAGGCAAGCGGGCGAAACGGGTTGGAAGTGGAGAGAATCGTGAAGGCGCACGCGAACGAGCGGGCGATCCTGGAAAGCGCGGTGGGCGCGGCCGCGGCCCGGACCAGTTGGCCGGCCGCGGCGCCCACCAACTCACCGCCCGTGCTGCCGCCGGGTTCGGTGCGGGTGGTGGACGCACTGCCGGCGGAGTTCGCCGACTACTTTGAGGGCGCCATTGCCTGGCATAGCGGAAACACCAACCTGGCGGTGGCGGCATGGGAACGTTTACTGCGCCGGCCAGCGGGCGAGCGTCGATTCAGGTCTACGTGGGCGGCGTTCATGCTCGGCAAGGCTCGATGGGAAACGGAGCCGCGCCGGGCCATCGCTTCGTTTCAGCAGACTCGCAGTTTGGCGACGAACGGTTTTGCGGATCGGCTTGGGTTGGCGGCTTCGAGCTTGGGCTGGGAGGCGCGGGTGGAATTGCGACGTGGCCGGTTTGAGCGCGCGATCGACCTTTATTTGGAACAGGTCGAGACCGGCGATCCCAGTGCGTTGCTGTCGTTGCGGATGGCCGCGGGAATGGCGCTGCAGGAAAATGCCCGTTCCCTGCAATCGTTGGCCGTTCATCCTCGGGCTCAGCGGATCATCACCGCATACCTGGTTTCGGGCGGCGCGAGCGATCCCCCGGTCGACGTCGATAACCCGGTCAAGGAAGCGGTGCTGAAAGTTCTGGATCAGCAGACTTGGATCGCCGCGCCCACCAACGGGTGGCATGCGCTGGAATCGCCGGCCTTGCTTTGGCTCGATGCGGTGGAGAAAGCCGGGATTCGTGATCTCGATTCCGCGGAGAAACTCGCATTGGCCGCTTATCAGGCGGGCTATTTCGATCGAGCTCATCGCTGGTTGACGCACACCCGTGAACAGCCAGCAGCGCGCTGGCTTCGGGCGAAGCTGGCTCTGCGCGATGGACAGTTCGATGAAGCCGCGAAGTTGTGGGCCGGACTAGCCCGGGAGTTTCCGCCCGCGTCGTTCAATCCGGCGACAGGAACACGGGCAGAACCCTCGGCCAATGCCGCGAAGTCCACGGTGTTGCTGGAACGTCTTGGAATTGACGAACGGGAAGGCGGACCGGACGCCGGACGACACTTGCTGGGCGAGTGGGGTGCTTTGCGGTTGGCCCGACGAGAATATGTCGAAGCCCTGGATGCCATGCTCCGTGGTGGCTACTGGACCGATGCTGCGTATGTGGCGGATCGAGTGCTGACCGTGGACGAACTGAAGTCCTACGTGGATCGCGCCTGGCCAGTGTCGGTGCGAAGGAAAAACGGCGAGGGCGGGGTGGGGGATGCGGCCGGGGAGCCCGGCCGAGTCGAGGGTCCCGACCCATCGACGGAGGACGAAGGTGGCCGCGACGGAGGGAGGGCGCGATTGAGCGGCCAGATGCCGCGGGGGTGGCTGGCTTGGCGCTTGGTTCGATCGGGTCGCCCGGCGGAAGCCCGCGCGTATTTTTCGACGGCTGAGCTCCCGGTGTTGGATGCGTATCTCCACGCCTTGCAGGTGAGGCAGGAGCGAGGTCGGCCCGCAGCGGAGCGGGCGACGATACTGTGGTCAGCTGCCGAGTCGGTGATGGCGAGTGGGTTGAGCGTGTTTACGGCGCCGGTCGAAACCGAATGGCGCGTCAGCGGAGGGTTCGATTACACCAATTCACCCCCGGCGCGCCTGATGCCTGTGGCTGGACCGATCTTCCTTCCGGCAACGGGCGACGAGGTTCAGCGAGTGCGACAAACGGGAGCGACAAACGCCGCTTGGTATTTTCGGTATGTGGCGGCCAATCTGGCCTGGGACGCGGCGGTGCTGATGCCGGATCAGAAGTCGGAGACGGCGCTGGTGCTGTGGCAGGCGGGTACCTGGCTGAAAGTGGCTGATCCCGTGGCGGCGGATCGGTTTTACAAGGCGCTGGTGCGGCGGTGCGGCCGAACGCTGCTGGGACAGGAAGCGGACCGGAAACGGTGGTTTCCAAGCGAGGAAGTCGCTCGGTGCATGACCTACGACGCTCAGTAGGATCGGGGCGATGAGGCCATGGTCGGGAGGGCGTCTGTTGACGAGCAGGGTGAGGTCTTGTGGGTGGTCTCAGACTTTGTGAAATAATTCACAATTAGCCTTGCCTGCGATCGGGGTGCTGCATAGCTTCGCCGCAATCGCCGGGCTTCAACGCCCGTTGGCGCTATGCAGGCCTCCACCGACATCGCTTATAACTCGAAAGTCGAAGGGGACGTGATCGTCACCCGGCTCGACTCTGCCTTGAATTGGTTTCGCAAGAACTCCTTGTGGCCCATGCCCATGGGACTGGCGTGCTGTGCGATTGAGTTGATGGCATCGGGCGCCAGTCGGATTGACATCGCCCGGTTTGGTTCCGAGGTGATGAGGTTTTCCCCGCGGCAATCGGACGTGATGATTGTGGCCGGTACGGTGACCTACAAGATGGCGTTGGCCTTGCGTCGGATATACGACCAGATGGCCGAACCCAAGTGGGTTATCGCGATGGGCGCCTGCGCTTCGACGGGCGGGATGTATCGCAGCTACGCGGTGGTTCAGGGTGTGGACACGATTGTGCCGGTGGATGTTTATATTGCCGGATGCCCCCCGCGTCCCGAAGCGTTGTTGGACGCGTTGATTAAGCTGCAGCACAAGGTGGAGACCCAACCCGTCCTGAAGGAGTTGGAAATATCTTCCATGCTGACTTCGAAGGCGAAGTTGGCCGAGATGGACCGGGCGGCCGCCGTCAAAGCGGGTGTTTCCTGAACGTCGTGACCGGATCTGGCCTGCAGCAGGTCGGTCCGCGATTGAAATTCGATGAGCACATTTGAGCCAGCCGAGAAACTGAAAGCCCAATTTGGGGATCTCATTTCCGCCCCGGTTGAGTTCCGCGGCGAATTCACCGTGACCGTCGCCGACGCGGAGCGAATCGCCGAAGTTTGCGCCTTTGCCAAGCAATCCCTGGGTTTTGACGCACTGATCGATCTCTCCAGTGTCGACAACTACGGTGAGGATCCGCGCTGGACCCTTGTTTACGAGCTTTACGGCTACGGCCATCACTTGCATCTCCGGCTCAAGACGAATGTGAGCGAGGAAAAGTCGGAACTGCCGACGGTGACCACCGTCTGGCGCGGGGCGGATTGGCATGAGCGCGAGGTCTACGACATGATGGGCATTCGCTTTCGCGGGCATCCTGATCTCCGGCGGATTCTGATGTGGGATGGCTATCCCTATTTTCCCTTGCGCAAGGATTTTCCGTTGGCCGGCCGGCCGAGCGAGTTGCCGGAAGTCGCCTTTACCCGTCGGGCCCCGCTGGAGGGAGGACCGTTTGTGACCGTCGCGGGTGGCAAAGACTCCATCGCGCGGGAACCGCGCGTGCGCACTCCAGAATAGCGAATCGAACAGCGCATGGAATTGCCCGAAGAAAAACGTCAGGCCATTCGAAATGCGATTTTTGAGGGGCGCGCGATCGAAGCGATCAAGCTCGTGCGTGAATCCGCCGGCTGCGGGCTGAAGGAAGCGAAGGATTTTGTCGACAGCTACAGCGCTGAGCTCCGCCAGAAGGAGCCGGAAAAATTTCGCGTGGCGTCAACCGGACGTAAAGGTTGCGCCGGTTTGGTCCTGTGCGGGTTGCTGGGTTTGCTGACGGTCATTGGTTTGATGTTGCTCAATTGATTCATGCCCACGGTTCAACAGATCGAGTTTCGTGACCCGGCTGCGCGCGCAGCCGAGGCCGCCGCCGCGTCGCCGGATGAACTCCGCGACATGGAAGGCGAAAAGATGGTGCTCAACATGGGGCCATCCCACCCTTCCACCCACGGCGTCCTTCGCGTGGTGTTGGAACTCGACGGCGAGATCATCACCAAGGCCATGCCCGACGTGGGTTTTCTCCATCGCGGCGATGAAAAAATCGCGGAGAACATGACCTACACCCAGTTCATCCCGTACACGGATCGACTGGATTACCTCGCGCCCCTGCACAACAACGTGGCGTATGCGCTGGCGGTGGAGAAGTTGATGGGCATCGACCGCCAACTGCCGCCGCGCTGCCAGTATATCCGCGTCATCTGCTGCGAACTGGCCCGCATCTCCGCCCATCTCCTGGGGCTCGGCGCCTACGCGATGGATGTCGGAGCGTTGACCGTGTTCATGCACACGTTCACCGAGCGCGAAAAGATCTACAATTTGATCGAAGCGCTGACCGGAGCGCGATTCACCACCAGCTACACTCGCATCGGCGGACTCTCCCGGGATCTCCCGGCCGGCTGGGTGACGCAATGCCGGAAGTTTCTCGACGAAGTGGCGGTAAACTTCGACGAGTCGGAGAAACTTCTGACCCGCAACCGGATCTTCGTCGATCGCACGCGCGATGTCGGAATTATCTCCAAGGCGGACGCGATCGACTACGGGTTGAGCGGCCCGAACCTTCGCGGCAGCGGCGTGAATTTCGATTTGCGCAAGGCGCATCCGTATCTGGTTTACGACCAGCTGGAGTTCGATGTTCCGGTGGGCTCGGTCGGGGATTGCTACGATCGCTACCTGGTTCGCATGGAAGAGATGCGCCAGAGCGCGCGGATTGTTCGTCAGTGCCTGGACAAATTGCCGGGCGGTCCGGACAACGTGCAAAAGGAACCGATCAACATCCCGGATGGAAAGACGGTCCTGCCTCCGAAAGACAAGGTGTTGACCAGCATGGAGGAGCTGATTCACCAGTTCATGTTGGTGACCCAGGGTGTGAACGCTCCGGCGGGGGAGGTTTATTTCGGGGCGGAGAATCCGAAGGGCGAGCTGGGCTTCTACATCAACTCGCGCGGGGGCGGCACGCCCTACCGGCTGAAGATTCGCGCGCCATCGTTCTGTAACCTCAGCATCCTGCCGCATATCTTGCCCGGCTGCATGGTCAGCGATGTGGTCAGCATCCTGGGCTCGTTCGATTTTGTGATGGGAGAATGTGACCGATGACTTTCACCGTTCCCAAAGAACTTGAAGCGCAGATCGACGAATTGATCACGCACTATCCGCAGAAGCGGAGCGCCTCGCTCATGCTGTTGCACGCCTTGCAGGAACACTTCGGCTGGCTGTCGAAGGACGCCATCGAATGGACGGCCCGCAAACTCGAGCTGCAGCCGATCAATGTCTACGAGCTGGTCACCTTCTACCCGATGTTCCGGCAGGAGCCCGTCGGGAAGTATGTGCTGAAAGTGTGCCGCACCCTGAGCTGTGCGCTGGGTGGATCGGGAAAGCTGCACCGGCATTTCTGCGACAAGCTGGGCCTGGATGCCGATCGTCACGGCATCCAAACCACGAAGGACGGCCAATTTTCCGTGGAGTTCGTCGAGTGCCTGGCGAGTTGCGGCACTGCGCCCGTCATGATGTGCAACGAGGAGTTCCACGAGGGCGTGACGAACTCGCGGGCGGACGAGATTTTGGCGAAGTGCCGGTGACAACTCCGCATGGCTCAGAAAACCAAACGTGAAAACAAGCCTCAAAGACTGGCGAAAAGTGTATCGAAGCATTCGGCTCGTTCGCGGTCTGGATCAAAGCGAAAAGGTATTGTACGCGCGAAGTCTGGCCGCGACTCCGGAGGAGCGGTGGCAGATGAACGAGACGTTTCTCCGTTCGCTCGGCTTGTGGGGGCGCTCCGCGCTGAAAAAATTCAGTTCCAACTCGTAGGCATGTCAGCCGCAGTTCTTCAAGGTGTTCCGGTCATGACGCATGACGTTGATCTTTGGATCGAATTGCCGGCGCGTCAGTACATGAAACCCGTCAACATCGCACGAGGTCTGGGGGGCACGATGTTGAGAAATACGGTGGTCGAACTAACCGACGGAATGCTGATTAATTTCGTCTACGCGGTCGACGGACTTGGCAGCTTTGCGTCCGAGCTTCGTAAATCGGTTCGGCTGAGATTTCACGATTGCGAAGTGCCGGCGTTGCCTCTCGAGTCCATTCGCAAAAGCAAAGCTTCCATCATGCGAGAAAAGGACGCGGTGCACATCCACTACATAGACGAAGTTCTTCGGCTTCGGCAAAAGCATGATGCCGCGATAAAGAAACAGCGTGCTGGAGCGCGTTTGAAATGAATTGGCTGCCCGACATGGATTTGAACCATGACAAACAGATCCAGAGTCTGCTGTGCTACCGTTACACCATCGGGCAGGCCGGTAGGCGGAAGAACGTAATGATTCCCGACTGAGAGTCAAGCTGCCCGTATGCCGCAAGAATACCGCCTCATCTTTAAGCAAATCGACGCCCCCGGTTACGCGAACGATCTCGAGAGCTACCTGAAGCACGGTGGCTACGAGTCGTTGCGCAAGGTTCTGGCTCTTCCGCCACGGGAATTGCCCGACGGCAAAAAGATGTCACCGCAGGAAGTCGTGCGGGAAGAGGTCAAGGCCTCCGGCCTCCGCGGCCGGGGCGGAGCCGGCTTCTCCGCCGGTATCAAGTGGTCCCTCGTCGATCGTCGAAGTGGCAAGCCGATTTACCTGATCTGCAACGCCGACGAATCGGAGCCCGGCACGTTCAAGGATCGTCAGATCATCCACAAGGATCCGCACCAGCTCATCGAGGGCATGGTGATTTCCTGCTGGGCCAACGACGTCAAGCTGGCCTACATCTACATCCGCGGCGAAATGCCCGAGGGCGCCCGCATTCTTAATCGCGCCATCAAAGAAGCCCGGGCGAAGGGCTTCCTTGGCAAAAACATTCTGGGCAGCGGCTACGACCTGGAGATTCATGTCCATCGTGGTGCCGGCGCCTACATTTGCGGCGAGGAAACCGGGTTGATCGAATCGCTGGAAGGCAAACGGCCGTATCCGCGCATCAAGCCGCCCTATTTTCCGGCGGTGCTCGGGCTCTACATGTGCCCGACGATCGTGAACAACGTGGAGACGCTCTGCCACGTGAAACACATCGTGGCCATGGGTGCTGCGGATTACGCCAAGCTCGGTACGCCGAACAACACCGGCACGCGCGTGGTCAGCCTGAGCGGCGACGTGAAGCGGCCGGGCTACTACGAGATCGAGGTCGGCAAGGTCACGCTGGGCGAGTTGATCAACCACGAGAATTTCGGCCAGGGCTTGCGCGACGGACGAAAGCTCAAGGCCATCATTCCGGGAGGATCGTCCGCCAAGGTGTTGAAGGCAGGTGAAGTCTTTAAGCTGAATCGAAAAGGCGCGGACGGTCAGATGGCCAAGGTCGACGTCCCACTGCTGGATTTGCCTTATGACTTCGATTCCCTGCAGCAGGCCGGGACGATGTCCGGTTCCAGCGCGATCATCGTGATGGACGACAGCCGCGACATTGTTGATTGCCTCGCCAACGTGTCGGAGTTCTACGCGCACGAGAGCTGCGGTCAGTGCACGCCTTGCCGGGAAGGTTCGCTTTGGATGTCGAAGGCCTTGCATCGACTCAGCCATGGGCACGGACGAAAGCAGGACGCCGATTATCTGTTGAAGATCGCGAGCAACATTCAGGGCCGGACCATCTGCGCGTTCGGCGAGGCCTGCGCGTGGCCGGTGTTGAGCTTCGTGCAAAAGTTCAAGGACGAGTTCGAAGCCAAAGGTGCCGCGGACGAAGCACGGCAGGCGAAGAGTCCTGGTGCACACGCTCCGCTGGCTGGAGTCCATGGGACCAGGGATTGATGCGATGAGTACGACGACCAACGAACCCAAGCCCGCCGCGCCGGTCCCGCCGCCGGTCGAGAAGATCAAGATCAAGGTCGATGGCCGCGAGGTGGAGGTCCCGAAGACCATGCCTGACTGGCAGGGGAAGCCGGTGCCGACGACCATGCTGCAGGCCTGTCAGATCGCCGGGGCCGAGGTTCCGCACTATTGCTATCACCCGAAGCTTCCCATCGCCGGCAATTGCCGCATGTGCCTGGTCGAGTTCGGGCTGCCTGCGATGGGCCCGGATCGCAAGCCGGTCCTGAACGAGGACGGCACGCCGAAGATTGCCAAGCAGGTGCTGCCGTACGATCCCACCCAGCCGCGTGGAGCGATCGCCTGCGCGACGCCGATTTCGCCCGGGATGGAGATCTATCCCAGCTCGCCCGCGACCAGGCAGATGCGCGAAGGCGTTCTGGAAGGGCTGCTCATCAATCATCCGCTCGATTGCCCGATTTGCGATCAGGCCGGCGAATGCAAGCTGCAGGAATACTCGGTGCAATACGGTCAGGCCGAAAGCCGGTTCGTTGAAGCCAAGGTTCACAAGCCAAAGGCCGTCGATCTCGGACCGCGCATCGTGCTCGACGATGAACGCTGCATCCTTTGCACGCGTTGCGTTCGGTTCACCAAGGACATCGTCGGCGACGACAAATTGGGCATCGTCAATCGCGGGTCCTACAACACCATCGCCGCCTATCCCGGCACGCAGTTCGACAACAATTACACGCTGAACACCGTCGACATCTGTCCGGTGGGCGCGCTGACGTCGAAGGATTTCCGGTTCAAGATGCGCGTCTGGTTTCTGAAGGAAACCCGCTCGCTCTGCACCAGCTGCGGCACGGGCTGCAACATCACCGTCAGCTCCCGCGAGGAGAAGGTCTATCGCTATGAACCGCGCGAAAACGAGGCGGTCAATGGCTGCTGGATGTGCGACGCCGGCCGGTTGAATTACAAATGGATCGGCCGCGAGGATCGGCTAAAGGAAGTCCTGATGCGCGGCCGCAAGTCCACCTGGACCACGGCCTTGGGTGAGATCGGCGAGAAACTGCGGCAAGCTCCGTCCGGAACGGTGGCCATCGTGGCGTCGGCCCGCCAGACGAACGAAGAGCTCTTCCTGCTGCGGAAGCTGGCCGAAAAAACCGGAGCGATCACCGACTCGGTGCCGCGGGCCGGCGAGGCCGACAAGCTGCTGGTCAACGCGGACAAAAATTCCAACAGCCGGGGTGCAGCCGCGCTCGGACTGGCGGCCAATCCGATGGGATCGCGTCTGGCGCGGATTGCGGACGGCATCAAGTCGGGTGCGATCAAGACGCTGGTCGTCTTTGGCGAGGACGTCACGCAACACGGGATATCGGCCGGGCTGTTGGAGCGGGTTGAAACCTTGGTCGTCAGCGACATTCTTCCGAGCAAAACGACGGCGATGGCCCATTACTTGTTGCCGGGCTGTGCGCAGGTCGAGAAGCGCGGCTCGTTCACTAACGTGAAGGGGCGGGTGCAGCGTTTTCTCAAGGCGGTGGAGGCGCCGGGTGAGGCCCGTCCTGAATGGGAGTTTCTGCACGACTTGATTTACAATGTCACCGGCCAGAACGGCGTGGTGAACATCGAAGGCCTCTTCAACAAGATGGCGGCCGAGATCAGCGCTTTCCAGGGGCTGAGCTGGGCTGGCCTCGGGGAGGCCGGGGCGAACCTCACTGGAACCTAACCGATGACCTTTCTCCTCATCACCCTCCTCAAGATTGTCTGCGTCATCGTTCCGGTGCTGACGATTGTTGCCTACGCCGTGTTGGTTGAGCGCAAGGTTTCGGCCTTCGTTCAGGATCGAGTCGGCCCCAACCGGACGGCTCCGCCGCTGGCTTTGAAAATTCCGGTGTTGGGCAAGCTGCTGCAGAGCTGGGGCATGTTCCAGCCGATGGCGGACGGCCTGAAGTTCATCCTAAAGGAGGACTTCACCCCGAACTACGTGCGCAAAGCCTATTTCTGGCTCGCGCCGGCCATCACCATGGTGCCGGCGTTTCTGGTGCTTGCGGTGATTCCCTTCGGATCCACGTTGGGCAATCCGGAGAACAAGATGGTCATCGCCGATCTGAACGTGGGCATTCTCTACACCTTCGGCATCGTCTCGCTGGGCGTTTACGGCATCGTGCTGGCGGGCTACGCCAGCAACTCCAAGTATCCGTTCCTCGGCGGCATTCGTTCGACGGCCCAGATGATTTCCTACGAGATTGCGATGGGCATGAGCGTTATCCCGCTGTTCCTGATGGTGGGGGATTTGAATCTCAGCCGGCTGATTGAGTGGCAGGCGCAGCACGGCTGGCTGGTCTTTTATGCGCCGGTCTCGTTCGCCATCTTTCTCGTGTCCGCGTTTGCCGAGACCAATCGCCTTCCGTTCGACATGCCGGAATCCGAGAGCGAGCTGGTCGGCGGCTATCATACGGAATACAGCTCGATGAAGTTCGCGCTCTTTTTCCTCGGCGAATACGCGAGCATGGTGGCCGGGTCGGCCATGATGGTGACGCTGTTTTTCGGGGGGTGGACGCTGCCGGGCCTGACCGAGCCGGCGAATTCGGTCCTGGGCGGATTGCTGCACATCGGGATCTTTGTGGGCAAGCTGCTGGTCCTGATGCTGGTCTTCATCTGGGTGCGCTGGATGCTGCCGCGGTTTCGGTATGATCAGCTGATGGATTTGGGGTGGCGCCGGTTTATTCCGGTGGCGTTGTTGAACATTCTGGCCATGGCCCTGGTGCTGTGGATGAAAAGCAAGCCATGATCGTTAAACGCGAAAAGCTCACGTTCTGGGAACGGCTTTACCTGCCGGCCCTCTACGGCGGATTCAAGGTCACGCTGAAGCACTTCACGAATACCTTTTTCCGCGGGCACACGGTCGGCAAGGAATTGTCCGGCGGTTATTACCCGGAGACACCGTGGGTGGTGGCGGAAGGTTACCGCGGCGCGCCGTATCTGGTGCGCGATCAGGAAGGTCATACCAAGTGCGTCAGCTGCCAGCTGTGCGAGTTTGTCTGCCCGCCGAAGGCGATTAAAATTACGCCGCCGGGCCCGGGCGGGAAGCCGGCCGATCGTCCGAATGCGGAAAAGATGCCGCAGGAGTTTGAAATCAACATGCTCCGTTGCATCTTCTGCGGCTTTTGCCAGGAGGTCTGCCCGGAGGAAGCCATCTTCCTGCAAAAGGACTATTCGCTGACCGGCCTGTCCCGGCAGGAGATGATTTACAACAAGGAAAAGCTGCTCGCGCTGGGCGGAACCCGCGGAGGAATCCAGAAGTGGAAACACAAGCTGGAGGAGGCCAAGGAGCAGGAAAGCTTTCCGGTGAAAGTTTGACCGACCATGGAGACCACCGATCTTTTCTTTTACTTTTTTGCCGGGCTCACGCTCCTCTGCGGCGTGCTCGTGGTGTTCAATCCGTTCAGTCGAAACCCCGTCACCAGCGCGATGTTCCTCGTGCTGACGATAATCTCGATGGCCGGGTTGTTTGTGCTGCTGCACGCCTTTTTTCTCGCGGCGGTGCAGATCCTGGTCTACGCCGGCGCGGTCATGGTGTTGTTCCTCTTCGTCATCATGCTGCTGGATTTGAACGAGGAAGTCCGGCGGAAGCTGAACCGGTTCGGGCTGGCCGCCGGCCTCCTTTCCGTGGTGGCGCTGGCCGGCCTGATGGTGGTCACGATTTTCCGCTCCGGCCTCGGCGAAGGACGTGCCCCGCAATTGGAAGGGGCGACCAAGCCGCTTGGCGTCATGTTGTTCACGCAGTACTTGCTGCCGTTTGAGATCGTCTCGCTTCTGCTGCTCGTGGCCATGGTGGGCGCCATCCTCCTGAGCAAAAAGGATCTGAAATAACCGAACGGGCTGACGCATCAACTAACTCACTGACTCGTTAAATCGCTAACTCCCCGACCCATGCACCTGACCCCGGTTGGACTCGAACATTATCTGATCGTCAGCGCGCTGCTGTTCTGTCTGGGGACGCTCGGCGTGATCCTGCGCCGGAATCTGTTCGTGATGTACATGTCCCTCGAGTTGATGTTGAACTCGGCCAATCTGGCCCTGGTCGCCTTCAGTCGTTTCAACAACTCCTTGAACGGTCAGATCATGGTGTTTTTTATCATCACGGTTGCCGCCGCCGAAGTGGCCGTCGGCCTGGCGTTGATTGTCGCCCTCTTCCGCAAGCGCCAGAGCGCGCATGTCGAGGATCTCACGACGATGAAACTTTGATTTCGCTCGCCCATGTTCGAAAACTTCCAAATACCGGATCTGGCCTGGATCATCCTGCTCCTGCCCCTGCTCTCGGCTGGCATCATCGCTGTCTTCACCCATCGAGACGCCAAGCTGAGCGCGAGCATTTCGGTGGCGGCGGTAGTGCTCTCGTTTCTGTTATCGGCTGGCTTGTTTCTGATCCTTGGCCAGATGCAGGGCGCGTCCGGTTTGGATCTGGCCAAAGGCGCTGACGCCCGACCTTTGTCCTGGCTGAACCTTGACGACCTGAAGGTGAACATCGGGCTGCACCTGGATCGGCTGAGCTTGATCATGCTCTTGGTGGTGACCGGGGTGGGCAGCCTGATTCACATTTATTCGACCGGCTACATGCACGATGACCCGGGCAAGGGTCGGTTCTTCGGCAGCCTGAGTCTGTTCATGTTTTCGATGCTGGGCATCGTGCTGGCCGACAATCTGGTGATGATGTTCATCTTTTGGGAGCTGGTGGGTGTGTCGAGCTACCTCTTGATCGGTTTTTGGTATCAGAAACCGAGCGCAGCGGATGCCGCCAAAAAGGCGTTCATCACCAATCGTCTCGGCGACTTCGGCTTCATTCTGGGTATCATCCTGGTTTGGGCCACGCTGGGCAGCGTCGGGTTCGCGGAACTGCAGACCCGACTGGGGCATGCGCCGGCGGCGTGGGCCGGAGTGGCGGCGGTGGCGGGCTTCCTGATCTTTTGCGGTGCGATGGGCAAGAGCGCCCAGTTTCCGTTGCACGTGTGGTTGCCGGACGCGATGGAAGGCCCGACGCCTGTCTCGGCGCTGATCCACGCGGCGACCATGGTGGCCGCCGGTGTTTACATGCTCTGCCGGGTGTTTTTCCTTTTCGGAGCGCAGAGCGTCTGGCCGGCTCCGTTGGGATTTCTCAATGGCTGGACCGCGCTGGATCTGATCGCGGTGATCGGCGGCTTCACGGCGCTGCTGGCGGCGCTTATGGCGGTCCAGCAGGATGACATCAAGCGTATCCTCGCCTATTCGACCCTGTCCCAGCTCGGCTACATGGTGATGGCGGTGGGCGTAGCGAAGCCTGGCGCGGCCATGTTTCATCTGACCACGCACGCCTTTTTCAAGGCGCTGTTGTTCCTGGGCGCTGGCTCGGTCATTCACGCTTGTCATCACGAACAGAACATCTGGCGAATGGGTGGGCTGAAGGACAAACTGCCGGCGACCTACAAGACTTTTTTGATTGGAACGTTGGCATTGTGTGGACTGCCGGGGTTCAGCGGATTTTACAGCAAGGACGCGGTTCTGGCCGCGGCCGCTGATCGGAGTGCGCTGCTGTTCATCGTTGGAGTGCTCGTGGCCTTCCTGACCACCTTCTACATGTCGCGCTTGTTCCTGGTGGCGTTCCTGGGCGAGGCGCGTTCAAAGGATGCGTCGCATGCCCACGAGTCGCCGGCGGTGATGACCTGGCCGCTGATCGTTCTGGCGGTTCCCTCGGTTTTGGCAGGAGTTTGGGGCATTGACACCTATATCGATCAGCAGTGGCATGCTGAAGCGCACGGGCACGCGCCCGCCGGATTTCTGGACGCTTTGTTTGCCCCGTTTGCGCACGCGCCGTTACCGGCGTTGGCCAGCATCGGGAGTGTCATCTTCGGGTTTACCTTTGCGTGGGCGATCTACGGCCGCGCGAACAATGATCTTTTGTCCAGCCGGCTGGGTGGTCTGGCGCGCGCAATGCAGGACCGGTTTTATTTTGACGAGATTTACGCCTTTTTCATCCGCATCACGCACGAGGCCCTGTCGTACTTGGCTGCTTTCCTGGATCGCTGGGTCATCGCGGGGCTGGGTGTGCGCGGGCTGTCCGGCACGACGGACATACTTGGTCGCGGCCTGCGGTTGGTGCAGAGCGGCAGTCTTCAGACCTACGCGTTTCTCATGGTGGCCGGCCTTGTGGTCGTCCTGATTTTCGTCCTCCACTAATCCGCCCGGCATGCTCACTTCCATCATCCTTCTCCCGTTTCTGGCCGCGCTGCTGATGCTGCTGGTGCCGCGTAACTACCGGTTCGTGGTCCGGATCATTGCGCTCGTGGCGACCTTCGCCACGTTGGTGCTGGCCTGGCGAATGTTTGCCGGGTTCGACGCGGCGCCGATCGGTGAGGGCGGTTACCGGTATTTCCAGAGGGCGTCCTGGATTCCGACGCTGGGGATCAACTATCTAGTTGGCGTCGACGGCATCAATGTCGGCCTCATCCTGATGGGAGCTCTGGTGGCCTTTGGTGCGGCCTGTGTTTCGTGGGAAATCCAATCCCACGAGAAGGAGTTCTACATTCTGTTGATGGTGATGACGGGTGGGATTTTGGGCGCGTTCGCCTCGCTGGATTTGTTTTTCTTCTATGCGTTCCATGAGTTCGCGCTGGTGCCGACCTTTATCATGATTGGGGTCTGGGGACGCGGGGCGGAACGCAACTATGCGACGTTCAACATCACGCTGTATCTGAGCGCGGGTGCGCTGCTGGCGCTGTTTGGGTTGATCGCGCTGTATCTGCAGATGCCGGTCGCCGAGCGCACGTCGAGCCTGATTGAAATGACCAAACATTTCAGCGCGAGTCCGATGTCAGGCGGAGCGCAGGGCATGATTTTTCCGGTGTTGCTGTTTGGCTTTGGGATTCTGGTTTCCCTTTGGCCGTTTCATACGTGGGCGCCGCTGGGTTATGGCGCGGCGCCGACGGCGACGGCGATGTTGCATGCCGGCGTGCTCAAGAAATTCGGCCTGTATGGTTTGATTCGGGTGGCGTTGCCGATGATGCCGCAGGGTGCGCAGAGCTGGCTGGGCGTCCTGGCCTTGCTGTGCATGGGGAACATCCTGCATTGCGGCTGGGTGGCGATGCGCCAGCGTGATTTGAACCAGCTGATTGGTAACTCGAGCGTGGCCCACATGGGCTTTGCGTTCCTGGGGATCGCCAGCCTCAATTTGATCGGCGTAACCGGCGCGGTGCTGGTGATGATTGCTCACGGCCTGCTCGCGGCCCTGACCTTTGGGCTGAGCGGCTATCTGCGCCAGACGACGGGCACGCTAGACATGGACCAGATGGGCGGGTTGATGCGCAAGCTGCCGTTCATTGGTGTGGCCATGATCATGGCGATGCTGGCGGGTTGCGGCTTGCCGGGCTTTGCCAACTTTGCCGGGGAAGTATCGGTCTTGTTTGGTGCCTGGAAGAGCAACCTGGGCCACGCTCCGCGTTTGGTGACGGTGGCAGCGTGGGGCGGCTTGGTGATTGGAGCGATTTACATGCTGCGCGCGATCCGGAGCATCTGGCACGGCGAGCCGGCGTTGGCTCGAACCGATGATGCCGACGGGCCGGCTCCGGCGGAACCGACGTTGCAGGATGCCAATGCCTGGCGGCGGTTGCCGTTCCTCTTGCTGCTCGGTGCGCTGCTCTGGTTCGGTGTTTTCCCCGGAGGTCTGGCGAACCGCATCAAAGCCAGCGTGGACCCCATCGTGAAGATGGCGTCACGTCCGGCTCCGGCCGCGGCGCCCGCTGCTGGGGCGGTGGGAAAGACGGTCGCCGTCGCCAGCCCCGTCGGACGGACCGGCGTTCCGTCCGCGAACGAATAACGACTTTCGATGAACACAACTTTGATTGGTCTGGAGATCGGCGTGGTGCTGCTGGCGCTCGGCGTCCTGTTGCTGGACCTCTGGATTCCGGCGGAGAACCGGGCCAAGCTCGGCTACATCATCGCGGCAGCCCTCGGCGGCGTGCTCATCGGCAGTTTTATCTGGCCGCCTTACAACTACAAGGTCGTCACTGGCGGACAATGGTTTCACTTTGTTGAATTCGCCTTTAACGCAGCGTTTGTGATGGATGATTTGGCGTTGTTTTTCAAACGCTTCTTTCTGCTCGCGGCGATGCTGGTCATGTTGATGTCGGTTGGTTATGCCCGGCGGTTTCCCTCCGGCACCTCCGAGTTCCACAGCATGACCCTGTTTGCTCTGGCCGGGATGTTGTTTGCCGCGTCGGCCAACGACTTCGCGATGCTCTTCGTTTCGGTTGAGTTGATTACGGTTTCGTTTTATGTGCTGACCAGCTTTCAGCGAACCCGGGTGAGTTCGTTGGAGGCGGGAGTCAAATACCTCATCCTCGGCGGACTTTCCTCGGCGGTCATGGTCTATGGGATCGCCCTGGTTTACGGCACGGTTGGTTCGATGAGCTTCATCGAGCTGACCAACAAGACCGGGGCGTTGCAGAATCAGCCGGTATTCCTGCTGGGTTTGCTGATGGTGATCGCGGGGCTGGCCTTCAAGATCGCGGTGTTCCCGATGCATGTTTGGGCGCCGGATGTGTATCAGGGCTCGCCGACGCCGGCGACGGCGTTCCTGGCGGTTGGCTCCAAGGCCGCCGGGTTTGTGCTTTTGATCCGCCTGCTGATGGTGGTGATGCCGAGGGAATTCATCGTTCGTTGGCACCTGGTTCTCCTGATCATGGCGGCCATCACGATTCTTTACGGCAGCCTCTGTGCGATACCTCAGCGCAATCTGAAACGTCTGCTTGGCTACTCCAGCATTGCCAACGGCGGCTATCTCCTGCTCGGCGTTGCCGTGTTCAGCCGGGACGGCACCGTGGGCGTGCTGTATTACCTTTCCGGTTACCTGTTCACGGTGTTGGCCGCGTTCGCCGTGCTGGCGGTGGCCATCCGCGTGAGCGAAGCCGAAGACATCAGCTCGCTGGCGGGGCTAGGGCAGCGTTCGCCGTTTCTCGCGGCGACCATGACCTTGTCCATGGTGTCGTTGGCCGGCATCCCGCCGCTGGCCGGATTCTTCGGCAAGTTCCTGCTCTTAAAGGCTGCCATCGACGCGGGCCCTGCCTATTACTGGATCGTCGCTGTGGCGTTGGTCGCCGTGATCATTTCGATCTACTACTATTTCGGCGTCATCCGCGCCATCTACTGGAGCCCGCGTCCCGCCGATGTCTCGGCCATCGAGATCCCGGCGGCAACCAAAGTATCCCTGGTGGTATGCGTGGTGGGCATGCTGTGGCTGGGCCTTTACCCGGCGACAATGCTCAAGCTGATTGGGTTTGCCGTGCAGACGGTGCTGTAAGCGAGTGAGTGAAGGCCAGGGTGGTTGGCGTTGAGTTGTGCATGAATCTTGCCGGTCGACTTCGTCGACGACTGCGTTGCCTGACGGCTCTGTTCGTTCTGGGGCTGTTCTTTAGCGGGGTGACGGCGATCCCGTTGGAGACGGAGTTGGGCTGGCTCGTGCGGATGACGGACGCGCGCGTGAAGGTGGCGGGAAGTCCCGCTGGCGAAGGCCCGGCTTGGGCGACGTGGCTTTGCCGGGTGCAGGATGCGCTGCAGGAGACGAACCAAAAGCACCCGTTCATTGCGTATGGCGGAGACTGGCTGGCGTTTGGGCATTTCATGATCGCGCTGGCTTTTGTGTGGGCTTGGCGCGATCCGGTGCGCCACCGCTGGCTATTCGACTATGGCTTGCTCGCCTGTGCCTTGGTCATTCCTTACGCGCTGATCTTCGGTGGACTGCGCGGAATCCCCATTTGGTGGCGGCTTATCGACTGTTCATTCGGCGTTTTTGGCGCCCTTCCGCTTTGGCTTTGTCGACGCGATGCGAAGCGGTTGGAGCGAATGTCCCGGCCGGATTGACTGGGGTTGAGTTCGTTACTTCCCAATCAGTTTTGGCGAAGCTTTTCTGAGCACAACATGAGCCTGAGCGGCTGGGTTTGGGCTCGATACAGCTACGGGCCCATTCCAAACTGATCCCATGCGGACGATCAATCTTGAGGCGGGGATGCCCACGGTCGAGGAAGCTCGGCGCCGGCTGCTTTCCGAAATCGATGCTGCCCGGAAGGCGGGCGATCGCGTGCTCAAAGTGATCCACGGTTGGGGTTCCAGCGGCGCGGGTGGAAAGCTGGGGCCGGCGATCCGGAAATCGCTTCGGCTCAGAGTCAAGGAAGGCCGGGCCGTGCTCGTCGTGGCGGGCGAGCGATTCTCGTCGGATTCACTGGAAGGCCGGGAGCTGGCTCGCCGACATCCTTCCGTTCGAGGCGATCGCGATTTCAACCGGGCGAACCCGGGCGTCACGGTGGTGGAGTTGGCGAACTAGTGAGTTAGTCAGTTAGTGAATTAGCGAGGGAGCGCTCATTCATTGACTCACTCATTCGCTAACTCACGGGCTTCCCTACGGTCTTTTCCCGCCCGCCAGTTCCCGCACGAGGGCTTTTACTCCATAGACCTTGCTCAGGGCTTCGAAGATGGCGGCGGAGTGGACCGAGGTGGCGCGGCCCTGGCGTTCGCTGAAGGCGTAGTCCCAAGGCAGGCTTTGCAGGTTACCGTCGAAGATAATGCCGACGAACTCGCCGGCGCGGTTGACCACGGGGCTGCCGGAATTGCCGCCGATGATGTCGCAGGTGCTGACGAAATTGTAGGGCGTCTGCAGGTTGAGGCGTGACTTGCGTTTAGCCCAGAGCGGCGGCAGGTCGAACGGCGGACGATTGTTCATCTCCCGGGCACGCCCATAAAGCCCGTCCAGCGTGGTGGTGGCCGGAATCTTTCGGCCGTCTTCGTCGTAGCCTTTAATCACACCGAAGGACAGGCGCAGCGTGAAGGTGGCGTCGGGATAGCCGGCGGTGCCGAGCAACGCATTGCGTGCCCGTGCGATGGCGGCCTGGGCCTGTTGTTTCACCTCGGACTGTTCCTCCGCGATCTTGCGGAGCGCCCGGGACTCCGCGTCGATGGCGCGGGCCAGTTCGATCATCGGATCAGCGGCCGCGGAGACGGCGGCGGCGCCGCCTTCGTAGAGTTTTTTGCGGAAAGCGACGTCGCGGACGCGGGTTTTGTTGATGAGCTCGGCGGCGCGATCGCGCGGCGATTTTCCGGCGAGCACCTTCGCAACGAGCGGGTCGGCGCCCCCGAGTTGGCCGGCGAAGAACGTCAGCGAATCGGACAGGGTCAAGATTTCAAGATCACTGTGAATGGGTTTTTCGGAGAAGAGGCTGAACTCGAGTGAGGCTTTGCCGGAGTCACCGAATTCTCGCAGGCGTTCGCCGTTGGGCTTGGTTCGTTCATCGCCGGCGCGGAGCAGCGTGCGGGCGAGGCCGAAGCTTTCGGCGCTGAATCCTTGCGCGCCCTCGAGCAGGTTCTGGCGCATGGCCTGGGCGGCGATGGTCTTGGTGGCGCTGGCGATTCGGTCGTAGGCGGCCAGGGCGTTTTCGTATCCGCCCGTGCGTTGCAGCCGCGCCTTGAACTCGGCCTCGGTACGAACCTTGGCGCCCATCAATTCGGGATCGAGCAGGCCGGCCAGCCGGCCGTCGATGGCCTTGCGGGCATTCTTGACGCCGAACAAATCCTCCTTCGCCCGGCGGGAATTCTCCTCGCTGCGCGCACTCCAGGATTCGAGCAGGACCTCGTGGCGTTTGAGCGAGTTCAACCGGTTCGGCAATCCTTGATCGCGCAGATACTCCAACTCCGCCACGGTCAGCAGGCGGCTGGTCCGGCCCGGATGGCCCGAGACAAAAACCAGCTCGCCGTCCTTCGCGCCGGTGGGTGAGAACTTCAGGAAGTTTTTGACCTTGGCCGGCTGGCCGTTTTCGTAGGCGCGGAAGAGGCAGATATCGAGGTCGAACCGCGGGAACTCAAAGTTGTCCGGGTCACCACCGTAGAACGCGATCTGCGATTCCGGAGCAAAGACCAGGCGCACGTCGGTGTAGCGCTTGAAGCGGTAAAGATGATAAGCCCCGCCCTGCCAGAGGGTGACCACGTCCGAGCGGAGGCCGGTCTTTTCGAGCGATTCCTTTTCGATCTCGGCGATCACCTTGCGGCGGGCGGCGAAGGCGGCGGCAGGTTCCGCCTGGGCGGGAATGGCCGCGTTGATCCGCGCGGTCACGTCCTCGATCGACTGCAGGACGTTCAGCTCGAGATCCAGGCACTTGACCTCGTCGGCCAGGGTTTTGGCGTAAAAGCCGTCGCGGAGATAATTCTTTTCCGCAGAACTGATTTTCTGCAGCGCGTCGGCCCCGACGTGATGGTTCGAGATGAGCAGGCCGTCTTCGCTGACAAAACTGCCCGAACCGCCGGAGTTGAAGCGGACGGAGGATTTTTGGAGGTGCTCCAGCCAGGCATCGCTGGCGTCGAACTGGTGCTGATCCTTGAGCCAGGAACGGGGAGGCTGGTTGAAGAGCCACATGCCTTCGTCGGCGCGGAGCGAAGCGGGCGAGGCGACCGTGAGGCCGGCGAGGAGAATGAGATGCCATTTCATGCGTGCCGGGAGGATAGGAAAAAGGCGTTCCTCGTGGCCAGTCCCAAACATCGGCTCATTGGCTGGAAGTGCGCCGCCTTGCCGAAAGGCTCGAATATCGTATCCGTCCCGCGTAGACCAAGCTCGATGGCGACGCGCTCATGGACTCAAAAAACCAACCCCTACGATTCCTAAAGGCCGCGTGATGGCCTGGGAAGACTGGCTGGCTGGACGTCGTGCCCGCCGCGAAACCTGGAATCGAGTGGCGCCGGAAATCATTCGACGCGCTTCCAGCTCCAGCGATCGGCGGCTCCGTAAACTGTTCGATGGCGAACGCGGCCTGCCCTTCAAGAAGGCCGACGACCTAAACGGTTGATTCGGGAACCGGCTTCTTTCGGAAATGTTGGGGAACGGTGGAGAAGTTTCGGATTGGGACTTCCCCGTGCTGGGGCGACCACGGTAAGCTTCGCCCATGACGCCTGCCAACTTCACGCCGGCCAGGTTTTTGTTTCCCGGCCTTTCCCTCGTCGTGGCCTTTTCATCGTTGAGCCCCGCGAGGTCGATCGCCGCGACGGTTTCGATTCGAGGCCATGATTTCACGTTGCCTGCGGGCTTCACCATTGAAGAGGTGGCGGCCACCAACCTGGTGCCGCGGCCGGTCAGCGCCAGCTTCGACGATCGAGGCCGCCTCTACGTGACTGATTCGTCCGGCTCCAATCTCCCGCCGTCGGAACAGCTCAAGGATCCCACGCACCGGCTCCTGCGGTTGGAAGACACCGATGGCGACGGCAAGTTTGATCGTTCCGTGGTGTTCGCTGATCGCGTCATGTTTCCGCAGGGCTGCCTCTGGCATGGCGGTTCGGTTTATGTGGCCGCGCCGCCGAGCATCTGGAAGTTCACCGATACCGATGGGGACGGGGTGGCGGAGCGGCGGGAGGAATGGTTCAAGGGCGGCACGCTGACGGGTTGTGCCAACGACATTCACGGTCCGCACCTGGGGCCGGACGGTTATATCTACTGGACGAAGGGCGCCTTCGCGGAGCAGGACCACGTCCTCTGGAACGGGCGCAAACTAAAGGACAAGGCTGCGCACATTCTGAGAGCGAAGCCGGATGGCAGCGGGCTGGATGTCATCATGACCGGCGGGATGGACAACCCGGTGGAGGTCGCGTTTACCGCGGAGGGCGAGACGGTTTTTACCAGCACCTTCATCGACTTCAGCGAACCTGGGCGGCGGGATGGCGTGGCGCACGCATTTTACGGGGCGGTCTTTGGCAAGGAGAACGGTGTGCTCGACGATGGGAGGGTGAAGCGGACCGGGCCGGATCTGGCGCATCCATTTGTGCAGTTTGGCGCCGGCGCCCCCAGCGGCCTCTGCCGGTATCGCTCTGCGGCGTTCGGCGCTGACTATCAGGACAATCTTTTCGCCTCCACCTTTAACCTGCACAAAATCACTCGGCACCAACTGCGGCCGAGCGGCGCCACCTACGCCAGCACCGACAGCGATTTCGTGGTCAGCGCCAATCTGGATTTCCATCCGACGGATGTGCTGGAGGATGCGGACGGCTCGTTGCTCATCGTGGATACGGGGGGGTGGTACAAGCTGTGTTGTCCCAGTTCCCAGCTGGCGAAGGCGGATGTGTTAGGCGGGTTGTATCGGGTCCGCAAGATCGATGCACCGCGCCTGACTGGGGCCGGCCGGGGGGCTGCTTACGCGCGCCTGAGCCAGCCGCCTCCCCTGCGTGAGTCCTCCGCTGAAGTGACCCTCAAACGCGCGGCGCTCGCGGTGGACCCGGCAGCCGTGCCGATGTTCCGCAATGCCCTCAAGCGACACGCGCGCGCGGCGGGCCGATCCGCTGAATCCGCCGCGCTCGTGCGGATTGCGGCGGAGGGGCTTGGGCGGTTGGCGGCGCCGGCGGCGGCTGACTTGTTTGCCGCACTGGCGGACGCAGGTGACCTCGATGATGTTCTGTTCCAGAGCCTGACCCACGCCTTGATTCAGATTGGCGACGTGTCCGCCGCGCGGGCGCAGTTGAGTTCAGAACGGGCGCCGGCGGTGTGGCGTGCCGCCTTGGTCGTACTGGATCAGGTCGATGGGGGTGCCATCCGCGCCAACGATGTCATGACGCACTTGGCCGCGCGTCATGCGGGCCTGCGCCGGACGGCGACGTGGATTGCCGGTCGTCATCCGGACTGGGGGACGGAACTGGCGGGAGGTTTCGCCGAACGCCTGGCTCGCCCGTCGATAAGCGACGCGGATCGCTCTGAGTTGCAGGGGCAGCTCGTGCAGTTTGCTGCTGCCGGTGCCGTGCAGGAAATTCTCGGGGCCGTGGCCGGTGAGGCTGCGCCGGGCGCCGTGCCGGTGGCATCACGGCTGACCGCCCTGCGCGCGATGGCGGCGGCGGGATTGAAAGAGACTCCGGCCAGTTGGATTGGGGCGGTGGTCACCGCGCTGGCCGAGCCCGATCGGGCGGTGCGCCGTCAGGCAGTCTCGACGGCGCGGGCGCTGGCCAGGCCGAAGGCGGGCACGCCAGAGCTGGGCGTGGCGCTGGAGAAGATTGGACGGACGGAATCAAATCCGCTGGAGATGCGCCTCGAAGCCTTGGCCGCGGTGCCCGGGGGCGTGGCCTCGGTCGACGACGGATTGCTGCAGTGGTGGCTGGCGGCGTTGGCCGGAACCCAACCGGTATCGGTGCGAAGCCTGGCCGTGGCCGGTCTCGGCCGGGCGCGCCTAACAGAAAGCCAGTTGGGGCAGGTGGCGGCAGCCGTGCGGACGATTGGCCCGCTGGAATTGCCGAAGATCCTCGCCGTGTTTGACCGTGGCGCGTCGGAATCGGTCGGCCTTGCCCTGATGGACGCATTAAAGGAATCGAAGGGGCTGTCCGGGTTGCGGGCGGAGCATCTCCGGACGCGGCTGACGAATTTCCCGGAAGCGGTCCGCGCGAAGGCCGAGCCTTTGCTGGCGGGCCTCAACGTCGATTCGGTGCGCGACGCCGCGCGTCTGGAGTCGCTGCTGGCCGAGGTCCGGGGACGGGGCGACGTCCGACGGGGCCAGGCCATCTTCAATAGCGCGCGTGCAGCCTGCTCGGCCTGCCATGCCATCGGATACCTGGGCGGCAAGGTTGGTCCTGACTTGACGCGAATCAGCGAGGCGCGGAGCGAGCGGGATCTGCTGGAGTCCATCGTATTTCCCAGTGCGAGCTTTGTTCGCAGCTTTGAGCCTTTGATTGTTGCCACGCGCAATGGCGACGAAGTCAGCGGAGTGCTGCGCAAGGAGGGCACGGACGAAATCGTGCTGGCAACCGGTCCGAACACCGAGGCGCGCCTGGCGCGAGCGGATATTGTCGAGATGCGCCCCGGGGCTGTCAGCGTGATGCCGCAGGGTTTGGACGAGCAACTGAGTCGCGACGAACTTGCGGACTTGCTCGCCTTTCTCAAGAACACGCGGTGGGGTCCGCGATGATTATGATTGAAGCCTTGGGGCTCAGTGCGGGGGCGCGCCCGATCGCCGGGTGGCTGACCTGGTGAGCCGACGCCATGCGCCGCGCATGAAGATTTTCGAACTCACGCGAATCATTCCGGGTTGGTGCGCCGTGATCAGCGCCTTGGTCTTGGTTGGTTCAAGGCCCGGCCTGTGGGCGGCGGCGGCTGGGACACTGAGTGAAAGCTGGTCGCGCATTGCTCCACCACCTGGGCTGGCCATCGCGGACGAGGCGCGCCGCAAGTTGACGGAGGAGACAGTCCGGCTCGGCCGTGAGATCGAAGTGCTTCAATATCGGCTTCGGGAGCAACCGGCGCTGCTGGAGCTGCTGCCGGACGTTCAAGTGTTTCACAAGGCGGTGGATTGGGCGCTGCGCTACGACGAGTTTTTTCGGACGAACGAAGTGGCCATCGCCCGCGGCCTGCTGGCCGAGGGCCAACGCCGGGTTGAGCAATTGCGGGAGGGAAAAGCGCCTTGGACCACGGCCACTGGACTGGTCGTACGCGGCTATCTGTCCCGGCTCGACGGCTCGGTGCAGCCGTATGGTTTGGTCGTGCCTGCGTCGGGGGTGGTGGACCGAAGCCGGCCGTGTCGCCTCGATGTCTGGCTGCATGGCCGGGATAATTCTTTGACCGAGCTGAAGTTCATCGCGGATCGGCAGCGCTCCGTGGGTGAATTTGCACCAGCGGACGCCATCGTGCTGCACCCGTATGGCCGGTATTGCAACGCCTTCAAGTTTGCCGGCGAAACCGACGTGCTTGAGGCAGTGGACGCGGTGCAACGCCAGTATGCGGTGGACCCGGACCGCCGCGTGCTTCGCGGGTTTTCCATGGGAGGCGCCGGCTGCTGGCACCTGGCGGTTCATCATGCGGGATTTTGGGTGGCGGCAGCGCCGGGGGCGGGTTTTGCCGAGACCGCCAGCTATACCGGCGCGTTCAGGCGCATTCCCTGGCCGCGTGATTTCGAGCAGCGCCTTTGGAACTGGTACGATGCCACCGCCTGGGCAGGCAACCTTCGGCACTGTCCCACCATCGCCTACAGCGGGGCGCTGGATAAACAGAAGCAGGCCGCCGATGTGATGGCGGACGCGATGCGGGCGGAGGGTTTGGAGCTGACCCATGTGATCGGCCCAGGGGTGGAGCACCGGTATGAGCCGGGCGCCAAAAAGGAAGTGGCGCGGCTTGTGGACGAGATGGCGGCGGCCGGTCGCGGGTCTGAACCCGATCACGTACGGTTCATTACCTGGACCCTTCGGTATCACCGTTTGCATTGGGTGTCGGTGGAAGGATTGGAGGAACACTGGAAACGCGCGGTCATCGACGCTCGTCGGATGGCGAGGGGATTTCAGGTCAGCACGGAGAACATCAATCGATGCGCCTTGAGGTTGCCGGATTTGGTGCCGGCGTTGGGCGGTGCGGTGCGTGCGGGTGGTGGTCCGACGGGTCGTCGTGAGGTCAACGTCTTGATTGACGGGCAGGCGTTGGTGGCCGAGTTGCCCGAGCGGGTGCGAGATGTTCACCTTGTCAGGCGCGCGGGGGTGTGGCGTCAGGTGGTGGCGAATGATGACGGGGCATTGCGCAAACGGCCCGGGCTGCAGGGACCGATCGATGACGCGTTCATGGACCGCTTCCTTTTCGTGCGGCCGACGGGGCGGCCTTGGAATCCGGCTGTGGGCGCGTGGGTGGAAACGGCCTTGGCTCGGGCCACCAACGAATGGCGGGCCCAGTTTCGGGGCGAGGTTCCGGTCAAGGACGACCGCGCGGTAACGCCGGAGGATATCGCGACTCACCATTTGATCGTTTGGGGCGATCCGCGGAGCAACCGACTGCTGGGTCGAATGGCGGGTGCTTGGCCGCTGCGGTGGAATGAGCGGCGGATGGAGCTGGCGGGCCGCGGTTTTCCGGTGGCCACAGCGGTGCCAGTTTTCATATATCCCAATCCGTTGAATCCGTCCCGCTATGTCGTGGTGAACAGCGGATTCACGTTTTGGCAGTCCGGGGATGCCAGCAACGCACAACAGACGCCGAAGTTGCCGGACTACGCGGTCCTGGATGTCTCCGTGGCGTCCGAGTTGATACCGACCCGCGGGGTGATGGCGGCGGGCTTCTTTGATGAACTTTGGGGCTGGCCCAGCCTGAGCGGCCGGCGTTCCTTGTGAACAAGCTGTCAACAGCCGGTGAATCTTTCCCGAGCAACCATGGGTTGCAAGCGTGAGCGGCTTCAGGTCTGCTGGAGCCGTGATCGATTCGTTTGACGAGGGTACGGGCGGGGCGCCGGCTGATTTCAAAAAGGCGCGGCGCAAAAAGGCGACCGTGGCGGATCTGGGGCGGGTGGACCGCCTACCGCCGCATTCAGTGGAGGCCGAGCAGGGCGTGCTCGGTTGCGTGCTGCTGGCCCCGCACGAGTGTCTCGGCGAATGCATCGAAAAGTTCAAGAATGGCGGGGAGGTTTTCTACGATCTGCGGCACCGGACGATCTACGAGACCTTGATCGAGATGTATGATCAGAAGGCGCCGATCGATCTCATCACCGTCCAGCAACGGTTGAAGGACCGGAACCAACTGGAGGGCGTGGGTGGGCTTGGGTATCTGTCGTCGCTGCCGGACGCGGTCCCGTCGGCCGCCAACCTTGAGTATTACCGGGAGATCGTGCGGGAGAAGTTCGTGCTGCGCCGGATGATCGCCACCTGCACGGACGTGGTGACGCGGGCCTACGAGCATCAGGGCGAGGTCGACACCTTGCTGGATGAAGTTGAGCGCGACGTGCTGCAGATGAGCGGGGAGCGGATCGCGGCGGGCAACCGCACGATGAAAGACCTGGTCCATCAGGCGATTCACACCATTGAGGAATATCACCAGCGGCAGGGCAAGCTGGGCGGTTTGGGGACGGGTTTTGTCGATCTCGACAAGATGACCGACGGGTGGCACGAGGGGGAAATGATCGTCATTGCGGCGCGGCCGTCGATGGGCAAGACGTCGCTGGCGATGAACATGGCGGAGCATGTGGCGGTGGGGCTGAATCTGCCGGTGGGCGTGTTCAGCCTGGAAATGACGGGGGAATCGCTGGTCATGCGCTTGATGGCGTCGCTGGCGCGGGTGAATTCGCGGAACATCCGGGATGGTTTTTTGTCGGAGCGAGACTTTGCGAAACTGACCACGGCGGCGGGGAAGTTGGCGAAGGCGCCGTTGTTCATCGACGACGCGAGCGGCCTTTCGATCCTGCAATTGCGCGCGAAGGCGCGGCGGATGCACCAACAATTTGGGATCAAGCTTTTCGTCATTGACTACCTCCAGTTGCTCCATTCTACTTCGCGCCGAGCCGACAACCGACAGCAGGAAATCGCGGATATCTCCAACGGAGTCAAGGCTCTGGCCAAGGAACTGAGAGTTCCGGTCATCGTCCTCAGCCAGCTCAATCGTGAGATGGAGAAGGAAAAGAACCGCAAGCCGCGGATGTCGGATTTGCGTGAATCCGGGTCGATCGAGCAGGATGCCGATGTGGTGGCCATGTTGTATCGGCCGGCCATGGACGACGAAGAGGGCGGTCCGAGCCCGGATCAGGAAGCGGTGCCGGTGAACCTTTTGATTGCGAAGCAACGCAACGGTCCAACAGGTGACGTGAACCTGACTTTTATTAAATCGTGTACACGGTTTGAAAACGCTGCCAAGATCAGTGGTGAAGACATTCCGTCGGATGCTTAAACGGAAGTCGTCGCTGGTCTTTGGCTGCGTCGTCTGGTGGACTCTCTGCGGTGGATTCGCCCCCGAATCCGCCGAGGCACAGTTCTCTCCCGTCCAGCCGCGCATCCTCAGCATCACCGTCAGCAACGTCGGCCCCCAGACGGTCAGTGAATCCCTCGTCCGGGCCAACATCCGGCTCAAGGTGGGCGAGCCCTACAACTACAACTCGGTCAACGACGACGTCAAAAACCTCGTTGCCACCGGGTATTTCTTCAATGTGCGGGTGATGGAGGCGCGCGCGGAGGAGGGGGTCAACCTGATTTACCTCGTCCAAGGCCGGCTCAAGCTCACGGACATTCTCTTCACGGGGAACAAAAAGTTCCGCACCACCAAGCTGCTCAAGAAGGTCACCAGCAAGGTGGGCCAGCCGCTGGACGAGCGGAAGCTCTTCGCGGACGCGCAAGAGATCAAGAAGATGTATGAGAAGTCGGGCTACCCCAAGACGGAGGTCAAGCCTGTGCCGAATCCGGACGAGCGCTCCGGTCGGGCGACGGTGACGTTTGAGATCAAGGAGACGCCGAAGGTTCGCATTGGCGATGTCCGCTTTGAAAATGCCGGGGCGTTTTCCCAGAGCAAACTGCGCAAGTCGCTGAAGACCCGGCGCTGGTGGTGGCTTTCGTGGCTGACCCAGTCGGGGCACCTGAAGGAAGACGAGCTGGAGGACGACAAGGATCGCCTGGCGGAGTTCTACCGGGATGCCGGCTACATTGATTTTGACCTGACCGAGGTTCGCCAGGTGCAGACCGGGCCGAGCCGGATCGAGCTGCATTTCGTCGTGTCGGAAGGCCGGCAATACAAGGTGGGCGCGGTCGATTACAAGGGCGTCAAGCTGTTCCCGACCAACGACGTTTCGAAGGCGCTGAAGATGGGCGTGGGCCAGACGTTCACGCCGAAGGGGCTGAACAAGGACACCGAGGCGGTGACCGATCTGTATGGCGCGAAGGGCTACATTGATGCTCGCATCGTGCCCAGGCGCAGCCCGAACACGCAGACGGGCACGATGGATCTGACCTACGACATCGAGGAGAAGGAAAAGGTCTACATCGAGAAGATCGAAATCAAAGGCAACACCAAGACCAAGGACAAGGTCATCCGCCGCGAGCTTTCGGTGGCGCCGGGCGAAACCTTCGACATGGTCAAGGTCAAGCGCAGCAAGGCGCGCCTGCAGAACCTGAACTTTTTTGAGGACCAGTTCGGCGTCGATGCCCAGCCTCAGGCGTCGGATAACGGCGTTCCCAATCGCCGTGATCTGGTCGTGTCGGTGAAGGAAAAGAACACGGGCAACCTGCAGGTGGGCGCGGGCTTCACCTCGATCGACAGCTTGCTCGGTTTTGTTGAGGTGACGCAGGGCAATTTCGATTTGTTTAACTGGCCGAGTTTTCAAGGTGCTGGTCAGAAAGGCCGGCTGCGGCTCCAGGTGGGCGCCGAGCGACGGGATGCGATTGCCAGCTTCGTCGAGCCGTGGTTCCTCGAAAAGAAGCTCGAGTTCAGCACGGACCTTTATCATCGCGAGCTCAACTTTGTGAGCCGCAGCGACACTTATAGTGAGACCGAAACCGGCATGCGGCTTGGCCTGCGCCGGGCGTTGGGCAGCGACTTTCTGATCGGCGGCATCTCCTACACGCTGGAGAACATCGACATCAACCTGAACCCGCGGTTGCACGGGAACATCACGGTCATTTCGAACGGGCCGCCGCGGATTCCGGTGCAGATTCCGGCCAATGTTTCCGAGGAGATTGCGAGTGAGGCGGGTGGACGGTTGGTCTCCAAGGTGGGCGTCTCTTTGACCTACGACACGCGGAACAGCTATCTGTTGCCGACCAAGGGACAGCGGACGGAACTGCGTGGTGAAGTGGCGGGTGGGCCGTTTGGAGCGGACGTCGACTACTACAAGCTCGAGCTGCGCCACGCCCGTTATATCCGCGGTTTCTGGGAGGGACACCTGCTGGAGGTGCTGGGACGGGCTGGGGTGGCGGAGTCCTACGGCGGATCGGAACGCGTGCCTTTGTTCGACCGATTCTTCCTGGGCGGCTTGGAATCGCTGCGCGGCTATCGGTATCGCGACATTGGGCCGCGGGACGAGTTTCGCGAGCCGCTTGGTGGCAACACCTACTGGTTCGGCACGGCCGAGTATAGCGTGCCGATTATCGAACGCGTCCGGGTGGCGGCGTTTTACGACATCGGCATGGTTTATCGGGACGCCTACTATTGGAATTTCTCGCAATACGCGGACAACTGGGGTTTCGGGATTCGCTTGAACCTGCCGATTGGCCCGTTGCGGCTGGATTACGGCATCCCGATTCATAACTCGACGGGCAAGGCTGGTAGCGGCAAGTTCCAGTTCAGCGCCGGTTATACGCGCGATTTCTAGTCTCACTTACCTCCAATGTTATGAATTCAACGCCTCGTTCTGCTGAACCGTCCGATCGCAGCATTTCGATCCTGGTCGCCCGGCCGAATATTTCTGTCCGGTCCATTCTTTGGCCGGTGCAGATTGTCCTGGTCGCTGCGGCTTTGGTCATCGCCGGGTCCGTCCGCTTGGGCGCTGCGGAGACCCGAATCGCCACCGTCGATCTGAAGAAGGTTTTTGAGAGCCATTTCAAAACCAAGCTGGCCAACGTCACGTTGCAGGATGAAGCCAACGTGTTGTTGAAGGACCGCAAGGCGCTCATCGATGACTATCAGAAGGCCGGCGATGACTACAAAAAGTCGCTGGAGGAAGCCAATAACCAGGCGCTGTCTGCCGACGAACGCGAGAAGCGAAAGAAGGAGGCGGAGGGAAAGTTGATGAAGGTGAACGACCTTCGGCAGTCGCTGGAACAGTTTGAGAAATCCGCCACGAGCCAGCTGGAAGAACGCCAGCGCATCGCCAAGGACAAGATCCTGGCCGAGATCCGCACGGTCATTTCCAATCAGGCCAAGGCCGGCAAATACAGCCTGGTGTTGGATAGCGCCGCCGAAGGACTGAGCAAGACCGGGGTCGTGCTCTATAACGACTCCGCCAACGACCTGACGGAAGCCGTGCTGAAGGAGATCAACGCCAATGCCCCGCCGGATCTTCCATCGGACGACAAGAAGCCGGGCGACAAGAAGTAGTCCATCCACACTTCACCCTCTGGGTCCCGACGTGAATCCGCTTTATTCCATTCCACATCCGACGGGTTCGGGCCGGCACTTGGCGCGGCTGATTGCGGGCATGGTGCTCGCCGGGGTGACGCTGACCGCGGGCCCGACCGCGTTTGCAGCGGGGGCGTCCGCCAAGTTTGGCCAGGTGCCGTTGTTCTTTGAACGAAACGAAGGGCAGACGGATGCCCGGTATTCCTACTTTTCACGCGGGCTGGGGCATGCGGTGTATCTCGCCCCAACCGAAGCGTTCGTCGTTTTGGCGAATGAATCCGCGGCTGGCAACGTGGCCCGCGGCGAGCCCAGACGTGCGGCGATGGAATCCTCCCCAACCTCCCGCTCGGTGCGTTTCTCGTTGATCGCCGCCAACGGTGCAGCTGCAGGTCGCGGCGTTTCGCCGCTGACGGGGCGTGTCAGTCACCTGACGGGCGAGCGCAGCCAATGGCAGATGGATGTGCCAGTGCATGCCCGGGTCCGTTTTGACGGGGTCTATCCTGGAATCGACGTCGTCTATTACGGGAACCAGCAACAGCTCGAGTACGATTTCGTCGTGGCGCCGGGCGCGAATCCGGGCCTGATCGGGTTCGAGATCGAAGGTGCCGATCGCTCGGAAATTGAGGCCAATGGCGATCTCCTGGTGCGGGCTGGTGAGCGGGTGTTGCGACAGGCTCGGCCGGTGGCATACCAGACAATCGATGGCCGACGGCATGGGGTCGACGCCTGGTTCAAGCTGTCGGCGGGTCAGGCGTTGACGAAAGTCCTGACCATCGTCTTGGGTGACTATGACCGAAATCACGCACTGATAATTGATCCGGTGTTGACCCTCGATTACTCGACCTACCTTGGCGGGCCGAATCTCGATCGAGTTTCCGCCATCGCTGCGGATCGCGACGGCAACGTCTACATTGCGGGCGACACGCTCGCGCCGCTGAAGAACATTCCCGCGGTGGGTTCGCAGACGAACTTTTCTGGAGGCTCCAAGTACGGTGGCGACGCGTTCGTGGCGAAACTGGATCCCACGGGCACCAACTTTGTTTACTTCAATTACCTGGGGGGCAGCGCGCTGGATGTCGCCAACGCCTTGGCCTTGGACGCGACGGGGGCCGTTTACGTCGCCGGGTTCACCAGTTCGACCAATTTCCCGGTCTTCCCCGCCCCGCGGGTTGTGCAGCCGGTCAACGCGAGCGCCTACGATCCGGACTTCGTCACCCATTTTGCTGATGCATTTGTAACCAAGATCGATCCGGACGGGCGCTTGGTTTATTCCACTTACCTGGGCGGCGAGCTGGACGATGTGGCGGCGGGCATTGCGGTGGATGCTTCCGGCCAGGCTTTCGTGACCGGTTTTACTGAGTCGATTCAGTTGTCGCATGCGACTTACCTGACCCAGACGTCGACCTGTACCAACTTCGGCCTTACCAATCTGATCTGCGGGCCGTTGTCGGCCGCGTCCATAACCAATATTCTGAACGAGCGTTTGCCCTCGTCGGCCTTCTCCGTCACGAACCTGGTTCGACGTGAGGTGATTGGTGCCACGGCGGAAACCCGCACCACGAACGAGATTTTGTCGGTGTCTTATTGGGTGTTAGTGGGAGCCGAGCGCCTCAGTCTCGGATTCCCCACGCTTAACGCGGTGCAGACCAACAATGCGGGCGGAACAAAACGGGTGGCCGTGCTGTTCCCCGATCGGACCTTGAAAGAAGTTTTTACCACCGGAGCGGACATGTTCGTGGCCAAGCTCAGTGCCGACGGCGAGACGTTGCTGTATTCGAGCTACCTCGGCGGAGCGCTGAGCCGTGACTTTGCGACGGGCATCGGGGTGGATGCGGCCGGCAACGCGGTGGTCAGCGGCTTGGCTGATGAGGCTGATTTTCCGGTGACGAACGCGCTTCAGGCGACCTTTGCCGGGGGACGCGACGGGGTGCTCGCTCGTTTTGATCCGAGTGGGCGGCTAATTTATTCCACCTATCTTGGAGGGGCCGGGACGGACGTTGCCTACGGGCTGGCCGTGGATGCCGCGGGCAATGCCTATGTGGCCGGGTCCACCGCCTCGCGTGATTTCCTCAGCACCCCGGGTGGAGTGCGGCCGGGCGGGATCGCCAAGTCGACGGACGCCGGCTCAACCTGGGCGGCGAGCAGCTCCGGCTTGACGCACACCGGCATCCGCACGCTGGCGGTTCACCCGGTTTTGCCAACAACGATCTATGCGGGCACACCCCGCGGCGTGTTCGTCACCACGGACGCGGCCGCCACTTGGACTCCGACTGGCGAAAGCGCGGCGGGGCAGGAAATCACTGCCCTCGCCATCGATTCGCTGGCGCCGTCCACCCTGTATGCGGCCGGCCCTGGCGGTTTTCAGCGGAGTGACGATGCCGGTGCCACTTGGGTCAGGCTCGGGGCAGGCTTGCCTCTGTCTGCTGTCAGCTCCTTGCTGATCGATCAGCGCAGCGCGGATGTCATCCATGCTGGCACCCGCTCGGGCTACTATTTTAGCACTAATCGCGGCACCAACTTTGTCCGGGCCGGGACCGGGTTGAAAAGTCGCGCGGTGTATTCCTTGGTTTTGCCGTCGGCCAATCCCACGTTTTTCTATGCGGGGACGGATGGCGGCGTTTTCCAGAGCACGAATAGTGGCACGAATTGGAGCGCGGTAAACGCAGGCCTGGCCACCCGTCGGGTTCTGGCCTTGGCCGCCAGCCCTTCGAATGCATCCAACTTGATCGCCGGAACTGCCAGGGGCGTTTATCGAACGGTCGATGCTGGCGCCAGCTGGACCATCCAGACCAACGGCCTGGGTAAGCCCCAGATTAACGCAGTAACCTACGATCCGACCGATGGGGCGATCGTGTATGCGGCTGCCACCAATGGCGTGTATCGAAGCGTCGACGGCGGCCAGAATTGGGTCAGCGCGACCAATGGCTTGCCGGCACGGGATATCGTGGCGTTGGCCCTGCACCCGGCAAATCCCTCGGCAATTTATGCGGGCGCGCGAGGAACGAATTTCTCCGGCGGCACCAATGACGCGTTCTTGTTGAAGATCTCGCCGGACGGTCAGGAGCTCGTCTATGGCTTTACCTTCGGCGGCACGCGCACGGACGAAGCCCGGGCGGTGGCAGTCGGCGCGGACGGCAGCGCGTTTGTCACGGGGCTGACCATGTCCAAGAACTTTCCCGTGGTGGGTCCAGTGCCAGGCTCACGCCCGATGGGTACCAATTCCGGACGGGCTGACGTGTTCGTCGCTCAATTCCACCCGTCCGGAGCTTCGAATGTTTTCTCCGTTCACCTGGGTGGCAAAGGCAATGACACGGGAGCGGCGATCGCCTTGGATGGTCAGGGCGGCGTGTATGTGGCCGGTTATACGTCGTCGAAGAACTATGTGACGACGAATGCGTTTCAGGCTGTGCGCAAGGGTGAAAAGGACGATGCCTTTGTGACCAAGCTGACGGTTGAAGAGCCGGTCGGCACCCCGCCCGTTAACGGCGGTTTCAATGGGGTGCAGGTCCGGCGCGGCCCGAATGCGTGGCTGCCGTTTCCGCCGGTGCGCCAGGCACCCGCAGGACGCTAATCAGCGGACGATCGTCGGCGTGATGAAGATGACGAGTTCCGTCCGGCGTTTGCTGTCGAAAACGCCGCGGAAGGGATAGCCCAGAATCGGAATATCGCCCAGAATCGGAACCTTCCGCTGGGTCTTGTAGCGCTCGTTTTGGATCAACCCCCCGATCACCACTGTGGTTCCCTCGCGCACACGAACGAGGGACGAGGTCTGTTTGATGTCCACTTCGGGCGCAGTTGAATTGTCCGGGCCGCTCACCGTGTCGACCAGGCGGGTAATCACCGGCGAGATGTCCATGGTTACCCAACCGTCCTCGGCGATCTGGGGAGTCAGGGCCAGCACGGTTCCGATGGTGATGGTTTGGATGCTCACGTCCGTCGCAGTTTGGGCGGGCCCGGTTCCAGTCGTGACCACCGTCGACTGGCGGAAGAACGGTTTGTCGGTGCCGACCTTGATCAGAGCGGCTTGATTGTTGAGCGTGCGGACGCGGGGTTGGGAAACGACCTCAAGCTGACCTTGCTCTTTGAGGGCGTCGATTACCGCCTTCGTTTGATCCTTGGAAATGGCCAGGGAAAGAGCCGGCGCGCCGGGCGTCAGGCCGCCGATCGGGCTGTCGACCGTGAGGCGTGAACTCGGGATTCCCACCGGCAGGCCGCCGCTGGAAATTGCCCACTTCTCGACGCTGCCCATGACGTTCTGCCAGTCGATGCCAAAGTGGAATTCATCATCGAAAACGACTTCGAAAATCTGGGCTTCGATGTCGACCTGAAGGTGAATGCTTCGCTTGATCTCCTTCAAGTAATTGCCGATGCGGTCGACGCTGTTTTTTTGGTCCGTGACCATGATGCTGCCCACGGTGCGGTTGACGGCGAGTTTGCCGGCGGGTGAAAGCAGGGTCTTGAGCTGCTCCTCCAGTTCGTCCCAAAACTTGATGCTGTCACTTTTGCTGATCGACACGCTGGCGCCGTCGCCTCCGCCTGCGCCTCCCGCGGAACCGCCGGCGCTGGCACCGCCGGTCGCCGCTCCGGAAGAGCCGCCTCCTCCGCTTCCGCCGGAAGACGTGATGGTGGCCGCGGCATTGCCGTTGCCCGTGCGGGTGAGCCGGATGTAGTCGACGTTAAAAAATGACGTCTTCGTTCGCTTCACCCGGATGAGGCCCTGATCGATCTCCGCGAAGTAACCGAACGTGTCGAGGATCGCGTCCATCGATTTCTCGAGCGTGAGGTCGCGGAAGTCGACGGTGATGGTGCCGGCGATATCCGGGTCAGGGACGACGTTAAGGTTGTGATTTCGGGCGAAGAGAGCGAGTGCGTCCTTGATCTCGAGATCCTTGGCCGAAAAGGAATAGAGCTTTTGGTTGGTGGGAGCGTTTGTTTTCACGCGGCCCGCTTCACCCAGGGTCAGATCGGCGGAAGGGGTCTGGCCGGCGGACGGGGTGAAGGCGGACGTGGCCGCAGGCGCGATCTGACTTTGCAGCCGCGGCGGCGGATTGGGCAGCGAGTGATTGGTGGTGGGGACGATCCACCCGGTGGTCGGCTGGTTTTTCGGGTCGTTGGTTTGGCAGCCGGAAAACCAGGGAACCAAGCTCAGGCCAACGCTGAGCACGAGAAGGCCACGCCGGATGGCGGGTGAGGACAGTTTCATGGCAATGGCAATGATCATTTGGCGGAAGGCTTTGGCGCTGGCACCGGTCGGCGAGGATCACGGATGGACACGGTCACCGGCCCGGCCGGCCCTCGCAGATGGACTTGGTTGGCTTGAATTCTTTCAACGAGATAGCCCTCGATGTGATCGCCGGCGGCGACCACGCGTCGGTTGACCACGGCGAGGACCTTTTCGTCTTCGATGCTGATGGCCTGAACCACGAACGAGGGTGGAGTGACCGGGGCGGTGGTCGTCACGACAGGAATGGAACGTAGCGTAGGCAGATGGGCAGGCCCGAATGGGTCGCGTGACGCAGCCGGAGTGTTGGTCGAATGCATCCAGGCGGCGAGCGCGTCCGCGATGCGTAACGGCGTTCGAACCGGGAAGATGGCAGCATCGAACGCAGCGGTCTCGGGCGCGACTCGAGCGGCCACCGCGAGGGCGCCTCTGCGGGCCGGCCATTGAACGAAATTGCCGGCGATGCACGCGACGGCCACGACCGCCAATCCGGCGACGACGGCCTTATTCTGAAGGAGCTTTCGCATGAGGCGAGAAACTGAACAGGCCGAGTTCCACGGTCGCGATGGAAAGGCCGAGTCCGGGTGAGTGGAGCGTGACGGCGCCTGGGTCAATCTTGATCCCCATCGTGGTGGCGTAATGGAGCCATTCCAACAAGCGATGGAACGCGGGTTCGGTGCGGTCGGAAGAGTTCTCGAGCTTGAACACGAGCGGATGTCGCGCCAGGTCGGGTACGCCGGGGACGGGCGTCTGCGGCGGGAGCGTGGTGACATCGACCGAGAACCCGGCCGCGCGTGCCTGCTGTTCGAGTTGGGAGATGAACCGCGGCACTTGATCGACGTTCGTCACCAAGGCGGAGCAGGCAACCCCGGCCTGTCGGGCCAGTTCGGTGACCTCTTCGGCTCTCGGTGCTGAAATCGCGGTCGCGGGAGTGGGCCGCGCGTGAGCCACGATGGGGTGGGCTGTTCGTCGCACGAGCACGCTCCAACCCAAGACCGTCAGGCATGCGATGATGGCGGGAGCGGCGATCACTGGTCGTGCGATCCAGGCGGCGATCCGGTCGGGTGTTGAACGACGTCGCGGGGTGGGTTGAGGACGGAGGCTTGATGCCGCCTCAGTCTCAAGCTCGGGCCCCGGGCTCGCCTGAACCTCGGTGGCGTTCGGCGAAGCGTGAGGTAAAGCATTTGGTGCGGCGGTTTTCTCGGCGGGGCCGGCGCCGGGGTTGGTTGCGCTCGGCGGACCGGGAGGTCCTGCCTTCCGCACAATGGAAACCGTCAGCGGCTTGGTTGAACCTTCCGGCGGGACCGGAGCAGCCGGGCCGGGCCGGTTCCCCGATGGGTTCGGGTTGGGCTGCGGGGGAGTGGAATTCGGCGGATTCATTCGATCAGGCCCTCCACGAAGAAGGAGCGTTCATTCTCCCTCGCCGGAATTTTCGCGGCAGGCGTCTGGCCGCCGCGGGACAACTGACGCAGCGTGCTGTTCTCGATCCGCATCTGGAACAGGCCAGTGGAAAGTCGTTTTTCCAATTGAGTGATGACGTCCACGTATTGGCCCGCGGAGTCGGACGTGTGGCCGTCGAGCCGAACCTGCCAGCCGTTGGTGACGGGTTCCAGGTGAACCCGGGTGAGGCGGACGGGTTCAGGAAGGGTGTCGCCCAAGGTGCGGAGAAAGATTTCTGGGATCGAGGGATCGTTGGTCGTTCCGATGGCTGAGATCAGAGCCCGCCAGCGCAGCGCGTCATTGAACAGGCCGACGGACTGGTTGCGGATGTCCATCTCGGCGGAGGATTGCCGGGCTTGGTTTTTCAGCGCCGTTTCGCGGGCATGGACCTGAATCTCGGTGATGATCGTTGTGCTCAGAGTCAGGGCTCCGAGGAGGACGACGGCCACCGCAACCATCGCCTGGGTGGACTTCTTCTTGAGGGCCGACGGCGGGAGAAAGTTCAGCCGGAGCTTGGGCGAAAGCTGGAAGACATGCCGGGCGTAGAGCAGGGGATCCTCTGGAACCGGGCTCGCGGCCACGACCAGTCCTGTGCGAATGGGAAAGTCTTTCAGCGTCTGGTACGCGCGCGCGCCGTAGACGAACAGTTTGTTCACCGTGGCGCCAAACTGCTGCTGCGCGTAGTGCAAAGTCCGGTTGATTTCCTGGGCCGCCCGCTCCGCGGGTTGCTGGCCGGTGATGGCCACCGTGCGCGAGAACAACACCTGGCCATCGCCCGTCCCCAGCAGCAGGTGAATCGCGTCTCCCAGATCGGCCGCCAGCAGGATGGTTTCGCTTTCCTGTGCGGCGAGGACCCTCAGTTGATCGCCGAGAACGGCCGCGATCGGGAATACGCCGGCCAGCTCGATTTGTTGCGCGGCCAGGGCGGTGACCAAGCCTTGGATTAAGGAATCGGGCAGGAGCGCCAGCAGGTAACGGTGACGCCCCTTGGCTTCGGGCAGCCCGAGTCGACCCCAAGCGGCTTTTTCCTCGAAGAAATGGCCGCGGGCCACAAGACGATCGAGAATTTGATCCACCACTTTGCCCTCGGCCGGTGGAATATCCTGGACGTGAAAAAGCAGGCTTCGATGGTCAACGATGATCATCGCCTGCGCGCCGCTGAAGCGCGTGGCGCGGATGGCCTCCGCCACGGCCGCCGCGAATTCCGCCCCGTCCGAAACAGGTTGGGGCGCAGACCATGAGGCCGTCACTGTCCCGCCTGCCAGTGCGGCGGCGTGGAAGTGGCCGTTCAGCCAACTGATGCCGAGTGTTTTTCGGGCCATAGCAGGGCGGATTTGAAAACCCGCACCCGCATGTCCATCGTCCGAAACTGGAAGTGGTTAACCCGGAATTTGCCGCCGTGCGGGTTACTGGTCGCCGATGGAACCCAGCGGCAGCGCGGAGAGCGGCACCTTGGGGTTGGTCTGGGGGAAGTAGTTGGCGGACCACTCGTTGGCGAACAAGACCACGGCGTTCCCACCCAAATCGATCGCGATCTGTGAGCCGGTCGGAAGGGTCAAGGCGTCCAGTTCCGCTTCGGTGATGCCCAAGGGCAGCCAGCGCACCACGCTCCACGGGGTCGACTCCAGCCGCGAGGTCGCGCCATATTCGCTCTCCAACCGGTATTGCACCACTTCGAACTGCAGCGGGCCGACCGCGGCCAGCAAGGGGACCTTCGAGGCGGCATGACGGATGTTCAAAACCTGGATCACGCCTTCCTGCAGCAGTTGATCCAGACCCTGGCGAAATTGCTTGTACTTCGCCGTGTTCGGGTTGTGCAGGAAGGCAAAGGCCTCCGGGGTGAACCGCGGTATCTCCCGATAACGAATGGAGGCGTCGGTCGTCAGGGTGTCGCCAATCCCAAAATCCGGCAGGCCCACCAAGCCAATCACGTCGCCGGGATAGGCCTCGTCCACCGTCTCCCGCTCGTTGCCAAACAGCTTGTGCGCACTCGAGAGCCGCACCTTCTTCTCCGTGCGCGGATGCGTCACCGTCATGTCGCGCTCAAACCGACCCGTACAGACTCGGACGAAGGCGATGCGATCGCGATGTCGCGGATCCATGTTCGCCTGAATTTTGAAGATGAAACCGGAGAATTCCGGATGCTCGGGGGCAATCGCCGTGCCAGCCAGCACGCGAGCCTTGGGCGGCGGTGAATGGCGCAAAAAACCGTCCAGCAACAGCTGGACACCGAAATTGTTGACGCCGCTGCCGAAGAATACCGGCGTCGTCTTTCCTGCCAGCACGGCGTCGTCATCGAACGTTTCCCCGGCCAGTTCGAGCACCTCCAAATCCTCCAGCGTCTTGCGATAGGTGGTCTCATCCAGCCGTTCCCGCAGGAGCGGGTCATTGATCCCGCCCACTTCCACCGGCGCTCGAAACTGTCCACCCACCGTTCGTTCAAACAAATGCATCTGCCGCGCGCGCCGGTCGTAGACACCCTGAAACTCGAATCCGGTCCCGATCGGCCAATTGACCGGAAACGCGCCAATGCCGAGGACCCGTTCCAATTCGTCCAGCAGCGAAAGCGGATCGCGCATCGGGCGATCGCACTTGTTCATGAAGGTGAAGATCGGCACGCCGCGCTGCCGGCAAACCTCGAACAGCTTCCGGGTCTGCGGCTCAATGCCCTTGGCCGAATCAATGACCATCACCACGGAGTCCACCGCGGTCAGCACCCGGTAGGTGTCCTCGGAGAAATCCTTGTGACCCGGGGTGTCCAGCAGGTTGATGCGATATCCGTTGTAGTCGAACTGCAGCACGGTCGAGCTGATCGAAATGCCGCGTTTCTTTTCCAGTTCCATCCAGTCCGAGGTGGTGGCCCGCTGGTTCTTGCGCGCCGTGACGGAGCCCGCCAGTTGCACCGCGCCGCCGTAAAGCAACAGCTTCTCCGTCAACGTGGTCTTGCCGGCGTCCGGGTGCGAGATGATGGCAAAGGTCCGTCGGCGTTGAATTTCTTTCGCGATATCCACAATAAAGGCGCGCACCATAGCAGGAGCCCGAGGGTGAGGGAAAGATCCAATCCTCCGCCCCTCCGCCCGCCCGCTCCCGCTCCTGCTCTTGCTCTTGCTCTTGCTCTTGCTCTTGCTCTTGCTCTTGCTCTTGCTCTTGAAACAGCGAGAGCACGATCACGAGCAAGAGCAAGAACCGAAGGTTCATGGGAAGGCACCCGTTCTTTTTAGACCTGCTCACCTGACATGAACGGGCGGACTGCTCCACCTCACCCGGTTCCGATCTCGCTCGGGCGAGCTCGGAACCTGCCCTCTCCCCCGCAGGGCGGCGGAGAGGGTGTACGCGGTGGACGGGGCGAGGGATCGGCTACCGATCTCCGCGTCGCGAACCTCCCGGTCGATCGTCCGGTCTATGGGAAGCCACCCGTTCCTTTTTGACCTGCTTACGAGACATGAACCGCACACGTCAGGTAGGGCGGGCGCTCCGCCGGCAAACCCGTGTTGCGAACCGCTTACCCGGTCGTGCTCGAAGAACGGTGAAGTTGAGCGCAACGGCGGCGCGCTGCGGAGAGCGCGCCCTACCTTGTCGGTTCGTGGGAAGTTGCCCGTTCGTTCTCGACCTGCTCACCGCAGATGAACCTGCGGACTGCTCGGACGGACCGCGGGCTTTCAGCCCGCAGCGGCGCGAGCCGGAGACGACGCCTGAGGGTTCGTTCGTGCGCCGCCGATTCCACCCGCTGCGGACCGGAGGTCCGCGCTTCGCGGGAGAGGTTCATGGGAAGCTCTCACGAGCTGCAATCTCATGCTCACGGGACATGAACCGCTGACTGCCCGGACGGACCGCAGCGGCGCGAGCCGGAGACGACGCCTGAGGGTTCGTTCGTGCGTGGCCGATTCCACCCGCTGCGGGTCCCGCGTCGGCGGGATCCGCGCTCCGGAGGGGCGGTTCATGGGAAGCATCGCACGGTTTCGACCGGGTTGGCGGAAGGACTTCTCAAATCCTCCGCGTTCTCTGCGCCCTCCGCGGTTGAAAATCAGAAGCCATGCACCGCGAAGGTTCATGGAGAGCTTGTCTGGGACCTTCGGTGCAGGGCTCGACGAATTCGCGTCTATGAATATGTTGTGCGATGCCATCCGCCTCAAGAGATCGATATCCACTGGCGAACTCTGAAATCGAGCGCGCTCGTCTACGACTTCAGGCCCGTCTCTACGGACCGATGACGCATGCCTTTCTGACGGCGGCAGGGATTTGTAAAGGAATGCGCGTGCTCGACGTTGGTTGTGGAGTTGGGGATGTTTCGAAGTTGGTTGGCGAATTGGTCGGCGCCACCGGTTCGGTCCTTGGTGTGGATCGGGATCTCCAGGTTGTTCTGGCCGCTCGGAGGAGGTTTTCCCGTCGGGCGAACATAAAATTTGTCGCCATGGATCTTGCCGAGGAGTTACCGGCGGACAAATTTGACGCGATCGTAGGCCGGCTGGTGCTAATGTACTGGTCCGACCCGGGCGACGGTCTCAGGCGCCTGGCCAGATTGGTTAGGCCCGGCGGAGTGGCGGCGTTTCAGGAGGCCGATCATCGGAACTACATGCAGACCTGGCCTCCCTCCGCCCTCTATAAGAAATGGCGACAGCGCATCTTGGATACGGCGAGAGTTTGTAGCACGACGTTGAGCCTCGGGCGCCGCTTGCACACGGTTTTTGCAGAGGCCGGCCTGGCCAAACCCAAGTCGCTCGCCCGCTTTCGGGTCGATCGCGGCGCGGACACGCAGGTGTATGAGATGTTCAGTGCCACCGCCCAAAGCATGTGGCCAAAGATGCTTGAGCACGGCATCGTTCATCGCCGCGCAACGCTGCCGGCCCGCCTCTCGGAGCAACTCAAAGGGGAGGCTGTTCGACGTGATCTTAAGGTGTGTAGCAGCCGGTTGATCGGCGTGTGGTCGACCGTTCCGTGAGCCGCATCTTTCGCGATATTCACACGTAGAGAGGCGGGGCTGCGTTGGCGTTGCTCAGGGACAATCGACCTCCGTCCCCACGCGAATGGGGTCGGGTCGCCTTTCATTCAATTTGAACTCCGCTTCAATGATCGGATCCAGGCTGGTCGCCGCCGTATTGTTGCCGCAGACATTCCGGGCAGATGCCATGGCTGAAGTCGAAGTTGGAATGACGGGATAAGTAGGATTCCAGTTGCCGCCAAAATCCGTGGTCGTCCCGGATTTTTTTGCAGTACATGCAAATGGGCAGCAACGAGCGCAGATCCTTGATCTCGGCGAGCGCGGTTCGCAGCTGTTCGATCAGCCGCTGCTGTGCGGCCTGAGCCTCGCGTTCCGCCGTGATATCCCGCGCAATTTTTGAAGCACCGACAATCTGGCCCTGGATGTCGCGAACCGGGGATATCGTGAGGGACACTTCCACGAGCGAACCGTCCTTCCGGCGACGTTGAGTGGCATGGCCGCAAATGCGTTCGCCCGCCTTTAGCCGGATCAGAATCCCGCTTTCCTCGGTCTCCCGCCCGGGTGGCACCAGAGCCAGAATTGGTTGCCCGATCATTTCCCGGGCGGTGTAACCGAAGATGCGTTCGGCTCCCGGGTTCCAGCTCTGGACGATGCCATCAAGGTTTTTGCTGATGATCGCGTCCTCCGCTGAATCGACGATCGCAGCGAGGTGAAAACGCGGGTCCAACTCCCCGGGATTTGGGCCGTGCGCTCCGGTCCGGGCGAGTTCGGCCTGATTCGGGTCTGGGCGATTGCTCATGTGTGCGTTGCGTTCTTAGACTCATGTTGGTTCGCCAGCCAAGATCCCACCTGAAGTTACTCCTTCTCACGCGGGTTTTGGCCTCCCCCCTTAAAAAGGCCGAATCCAGGATTTCAACATCCCCTTTTCCCATATTCAACCTACCCGGAATCATAGCTGCACCCATGCTTCCGACAAGCGCCGAATTGAACAACATTTCCCCGTCAGCCGGAGGGAGGATTGGAAGCGGCGGTCGAGCGTGACGTGATCGTGGCTGGTGACGCCCGCCTCCTGCGGGCCGGTGACGACGCATCCTGCGTCGATGCCGGGTTGGTGAACGCGGTTTTGTGAAGGGCGGGTGTTGCCATTGACCGCCGTTTCCTACCGTATCCCGAGGAAACCGTGGGTTGCGCCGGCGGCCGCGTCTGGCACTATCCCTCCCATGCCGTTGGCCATCTTCAGGCCCTACCTGCTGGCCGCCCTGGTCTTGGGCTCGAACCTTCGAGCAGACGAGGCCGCGGAACGTCATTTTGCGGAGCGCGTCAAACCGCTGCTCGACTCCCGGTGTGTGAGTTGTCATGGGGCGGACAAGGTCAAGGGCGGTTTGCGTCTCGATTCCCGCGCGGCTGCGCTCGCGTCCGGCGATTCCGGCTCCCCTGCGGTGGTGCCTGGACGGCCGCAGGATTCACTTCTGTTGCAGGCGGTGATGCACGTGCGGAAGGAACTGGAGATGCCGCCCAAGGAGAAGCTGACGACCAACGACGTCGCCGTGCTGGAGCGCTGGATTCGGGACGGTGCGCCGTGGCCTCAAGCCGAATCTCGGGGAAGCCTTGGGCCGGTGGCGGGAACTCCGTTAGGCGAGCGGTTGGGCGATGCCTGGACGGATTCCCGCAACCCCATCGCGCGCCTTTTTGCCGGACAACGATTGGATCTTTGGTCGCTCCGGCCCGTTCAGAATCCGCCGGTGCCTCCGGTTCGGAATCAGCGCTGGGTGCGGAGGTCGATCGATGCGTTCGTGCTCGCGCGCTGGGAGGCGGCGGGACGCGCTCCGCGCTCCGAGGCCGATCGACGGACGTTGGCCCGACGCCTGTGTTTTGATCTGACCGGGCTGCCACCTACGCCGGCACAGATGGCTCATTTCCTCGCCGACACGCGTGCCGATGCGGTCGAGCGTTGGGTGGACCAATGCTTGAACTCACCCGCGTATGCGGAGCATTGGGCCCGGCTGTGGTTGGATGTGGTGCGCTACAGCGACAGCAACGGCTACGACTGGGACGAGTTCCGGCCCAATGCCTGGCGGTATAGGGACTACGTGATCCGATCGATCCGGGCGGACAAACCAATCGATCAATTCATCAGGGAACAGCTGGCCGGGGACGAACTGGTGTCCAGTGCGCCGCGCGATGCGCGCGAGCAGGATTCTCTGGTGGCCACGGGCTACCTGCGGCTCGGTCCGCAGGACAATTCCGCGGGCGCGTTCAATGAGCAGGATCGGGCCCGGGCCGAGCTGATGGCGGATCTGACCGAAACCACGGCAAGCGCATTCCTGGGGCTCACCCTCTCGTGCTGTCGCTGTCACGATCACAAGTTCGATCCGATCTCGCAGGCTGATCATTTCCGGATGCGGGCGTTTTTTGAGCCGGTGAAAACCGCCGACGACACCCCGTTGGATCTCGCCGAAAACCAGGAGGCCATTCGGCGCCACAATCGCGCGATCGACGAGCGAATGGCGCCTGTTCAAAAGGAACGCGATGAGATTCTGGCCGCGCTGAAAACGCGGTTGCGCGAAGAGCGCTCCGCGCGTTTGAGCGAGGACGAACGGCGTTTGCTGGCGGTGCCTGCGGCGCAGCGGACCAACGACCTGAAGTCGCGGATCGAGGGCATCGAACGCAAAGTGACGCCGTCGGACAAGGAGGTCAAAGCCGCCCTTTCCGGCGACGACAAGGCACGACATGGAAGGCTGGAGAAGACGCTGGCTGGGTTGCAGCAGGAGCGTCGCCCCTTCACCCATGGGCTGTTGATGACGGACCAGACGGAGAAGGTTCCGACCACCCACGTGTTGTTTCAGGGCGATCACAAAGCCAAGAAGGAAGCGGTTGAGCCGGGTTTCTTGTCGATCCTCGATCCGAACCCAGCTGCGATCCGTTCAGCTCCCAATCCGCGCACGACGGGCCGGCGACTGGCGTTGGCCGGGTGGATAGGTTCGCCCGCGAATCCCTTGACGGCGCGGGTTTTCGTTAATCGGGTGTGGCAGGCTTCTTTTGGTCGGGGCTTGGTGGAGACACCCAACGACTTCGGCCTGGCCGGAGCCCGGCCGTCGCATCCGGAGTTGCTCGATGCATTGGCGCACCGCTTCGTCCGGGACGGCTGGTCGTTGCGACGGCTGCTGCGCGAGATCGTCTTGAGCGCAACCTATCGGCAGGCAGCGGCGAGCGCGCGGGGCATTTCGCCGGAGGAATTGGCTTCGGCTGAATTGCGGGTGCCGCGGCGGCTGTCGGCGGAACAATTGCGCGATGCACTGCTCTCGGTTTCCGGGTTGTTGACGGCCAAGGCGGATGGGCCGCCGGTCTGGCCGGAGTTGCCACCGGAAGTGTTGCAGGCCAACCCCGCGTTCCTCGACGACAACGAGACCCGGACGAAGGGATGGTATCCGTCGGCTGCGTCCGAACAATATGCCCGCAGCGTGTTCCTGGTCCAGAAGCGGACCGTGCGCGTGCCGTTCATGGAAACGTTTGACCTCCCGGAGAACTCGGTTTCGTGTGCGCGCCGGACCAGTTCGATCGTTGCGCCTCAGGCGATGGCCCTGTTGAATTCGCCCCTGGCTTCCGCGGCGGCGAAAGCTCTGGCGGAGCGCGTGCGGCGCGAGGTGGGCGAAGATTCCCGACGGCAGGTGGAGCAGACGTTTCGATGGGCACTGCAGCGGGCGCCGTCGAGCAGCGAACGCGAACGCTGTGTGCCGTTCGTCGAGCGCCATGGCCTGGTGGCCTTTGCCCGCGGCGTGCTCAACCTGAATGAGTTCGCCTACGTGGACTGAAGAACTCGCGAGAACGCGCGCCTACCGGGGACGAGGACACTTGATGAGGGTGGGGCGTCGATCCTTGCGGGCGCCTTTGCGAACGTCGCCATTGTTGTCGGTGACGAGCCAGATAAAGTCCCGGTCCACGGCGAGCCCTTCCATGATGCCCAGGGGCAGGCCCGTGACGTAGCTGAGGCGTTCTTCAATCTCGCGATAGTCGTACTCCGCCAGCACCCGCCGGGACGAGGGGTCCACCTCCAACACTACATAGTGCTGTCGGCAGAGGATCCAGAGGTGATGGTCGAACCAGCAGAGATCCGAGTAGTGCAGCCCGAGCCAGCTGCTCTTGGAAGGCTGAATGACGAAGTCGCGCTTCACCTTCAGCGTGTCGAGATCCACGGTGATGATGACTGGGGAACTGCGTTCATTGGCGACGTAGAGACGGCCGCCGCCGATGGCAATGCCTTCGAACGACGCGTTCGGGTCGACGGAGCTGAAGTAACCTTTGACCGGCGTCCAGTCGATCGGGAGTCGTTCCACGTGTCCGGCGTTGTCGCTGCGCAGGATCAGGCGTTCCCGTTCCTCGCATTCGTAAAGCCGTCCGTGATCGTCCAGGGCCAGTCCTTCGCAGTCGAGCGTGTGATGGTTGGCGCCAAGCGCGGCGATGACGGCATTGGTGGCGAAGTAGTTCGTCAGCGGCACAAGCTTGGCCTCAAGCCCGCCCGGCAAAAAATCGATTCGATAGGGCGTGGGGCCGTGCGTGTTGCCGACGGTGAGTATCGTGCCGTCAGGCATGAGCTGAAGACCGGAGGCGTCAAACTGACTGCCGCGGGGCGGGGTCAGCAGCGTGTTCTGGATCGAGCGCAGGCTGTGTATCGGCCAATGGCCGGACGTTTGTTTCGTGGAATGGGCGCAACCGCCAACGATCCAGGCCAGCAGCGCCACGATTCCTGCATTCCAGCTTCGGGAGTTCCACATGGGCCGAACGATGTTCCTGGCGGTGGCGATCGACAACTCCAAACTCCGAGGCGATCCACGCCGAGCATCGCGACTTTGTTCGTCCGGAGCGCGGGCTTCCAAGCCCGCAGCGGCTCAGGTCGGCGTTGCGGTTCGAAGATCCGCGCACGCGTCGTCGGTCCAACCTGCTCCGCAGCGCGCGCAGTGCGGGTTTCGCGAACCGAAGATTACGAATGATCACCCACCACTAGGGATTACCCGCAGCGGCGGCATTGCCCTCGGCCAGTCGCCTGGCCTAACCTGCGCCGGTGCAACTCAAGCTCATCAGTGCGCTGGGGCTGGTCGTCCTGGTTGGCCTGGCGTGGCTCTGCTCCCAGAATCGAGCGCGGTTTCCGTGGCGCACGGTCTGGTCCGGCCTGGGCCTGCAGTTCGCGTTCGCCCTTTTTATTCTGCAGACGCCCTACGGCCAGGCTCTCTTTGGTCAGGCTCAACAGGCATTTACCGCCCTCATACGCTGCGCCAATCAGGGCGCAGAAATGGTTTTTGGCCCGCTGGCTCGCGAGGCGTTGCTGACCGAAAAACTCGGCCCCGGCCAGGGCTTCGTCTTCGTGGTGACCGTCTCCGCCACGATCATCATCGTGTCGGCCCTGTCGTCGGTGCTTTATCACTACGGCATTCTCCAACGCGTGGTGCGTGGCATGGCCTGGGTCATGCAGCGCGTCATGCGCACCAGCGGAAGCGAAAGCCTCGCGGCTGCCGCCAACATTTTCATGGGCCAAACCGAGGCCCCGCTCGTGATTAAACCCTATCTTCGCCGGATGACTTCGAGCGAACTCCTGGCGCTCATGGTGGGTGGAATGGCGACGATAGCGGGCGGCGTGATGGCTGCCTATGTGTCGTTCAAAATCCCGGCGGGCCATCTCCTGACCGCATCCGTCATGAGCGCGCCGGCGGCCCTGATGGTCGCCAAGATTCTCCTGCCGGAATGTGAGGTGAGCGACACCGCATCGGGCGCGCCCGCCCGGGTCCCGCGCGAGACTATCAACGGCTTGGACGCCGTCTGCCGCGGCGCAGGCGATGGCGCGATGCTGTCGCTGAACGTCATGGCGATGCTCATCGCGTTCGTCGCGCTGGTGGCGCTGGTCAATGCCGCGCTGGCCTGGGGGCAGGGCGTGCTGGGCGTTTCCCAGCCGGTGCAACTGGAGCATCTTCTTGGCTGGATCAATGCCCCGTTTGCCTGGCTGTTGGGTGTGCCCGCGGCAGACTGCCGCGTCGTGGGCCAGGTATTGGGCGAGCGCATCGTGTTGAACGAGTTCGTCGGTTACCTTTCGCTGAGCCAAAAGCTCGACACGTTGCAGCCGCGCAGCGTGACGTTGGCGACGTACGCCCTGTGCGGTTTCGCCAACTTCGCGAGCATCGCGATTCAGATTGGTGGCATAGGCTCATTGGTCCCGGAACGTCGGGCGGACCTCGCACGATTGGGTTTCAAGGCGATGATCGGCGGACTCATCGCGTGTTATCTCACTGCCTGCATCGTGGGCATTCTGACGTGAGGCGGGCGGAAGAGTTGGAAAAGCGGGCATCTGAGCCGGTGGTTTGGCGAAGGACGGAACGCAAAGACGTCGGGGGGTTAAAATGGTCTTGCACCGCTGGCGGGAAATTGGCTCAATCACGCTGCACTTTGCGCCGCGCGTATGGTGGAATTGGCAGACACGCTACTTTGAGGTGGTAGTGGGGCAACCCGTGCAGGTTCAAGTCCTGCTACGCGCACCATCCTTCGCCCTTCGCTCCGCTGCGGGCTACGGCTGGCGCAGCCAGCTTGTTGAGGGAAGAGTTCGCTGGCAAAGGGTGCCGCGCCGAAGCTCGTTAGAGCGAAGGCGGGCTTTGAGACGCTCGGGGAGGTTTTAATTCTGCAACACCAAATCATGCCTGTCATTCGATCCGCAACAGCGCATCCTCGGGGAAAGCCGAAAAGGCGTTGTAAGCTTGATCGGCCAGAATGTTTCGGTCCGCCAGAAACAGGATGCGCGGTCGGCGTTGCGCTGACGCGCAAATTTGGTCGGCTCGCCGCTCAGGTTCCAGCGGGCAATGCCTCCTAGGTAAGGCCACAGCCGTGCCTGAAGCTCCGGCGTGATCAGACGGCGCCTCCCCTTGGTCGCGAAGACGCAGTGCATCAAACAACTGACATACGAATGCATACGAGCTCCTTTGCTGAGGATTTGTATATCATTCGCGGTTCCAGACTCGGAAGAAGAATCTCGCCGTTGCTTCAGATTCCGAAAGATGCCGACCGCATCCAGCCCGTCAGGGCAAACGACAATCATTTGGTTCGCAAGGCGGACCGCGCTCGATTAACACCGCGCCTCGACCGACGCCGCGGTGTCACGCGTCGCGTTCGCCGGGCAGGTCCAGCCCGCCAGGGCGAAAGAGAAGAGCCCAGCGCTTAAGCGCTGGGTTCGGCGCGTGCCTATCGGGCGTGAGCCCCGGAGGGGCGACAGAGGACGGCCACAAGGGTGCGATGACCGATCAACCGGCCGTCGCGCGTCCGAGGTGTTCGGACAACTCCGGGTCCCCGCCGTGGCGAAGGGTTCTTTCGCCCCTCCGGGGCTTGTCATGGATTTGCGACCCGGGAACCCAGCGCTAAAGCGCTGGGCTATTTTCGGGCGTCCCTGGCGGGACTAAGCCGGAACGATTCAGTTGGGCGGCGGACGGTTGCGCCGCAGATTCTTGCGAAGGCCGAGGCGTGAGGAGCGAGTCCCGCCATGCGGGTGAGATTATTCTTCCGATTTTGGGACCGCCGGGAGTGGATTTCTAACCGAGGTTTGCCGATATCAGCATCAGGGATTGATCAACGCGGTCAGGAGGGGACGGCGGTTCAATCGGCGGGTTGACTGAGGTATGAGCGGTTCCCTTCCGCATAAGCGATGAGTGACTCAACGAAAAGCGGCAGGCCTTTCAAGCAGAGCTCCGTGATTCGATACGCAGGCTGGGTGCTCGTCGTGGCCAGCTTTCTCTTCGGGGTTGGGATCAAAGATGACGTTTGGTGTACGGTTGGTTTCTACGCCTGCGTGGCCGTTTTGATCGGCGTTGCTGCCTTCTACCTGATCGAACGAAGCCTTTCCGCCGCGTGGCGGGACGCCACGGTTCGGCTGCAATTTGGCCCATACCTGATCGGGGCGACGATCTGGAGCTTCCTTATCTCACTCCTGTGGCTGGTTTGCCGATACAGCTAATCGCTTGGCTCGGCTGCCGTCGGGCGCGCCAATCCGGTAGTTTCATTTCTCCGACACGATCTCGATCTCCTGTTTCGGGAACGAAATGAGGTGGCCGAGTTTGTTGCGGAAGATGACCCGCGTGTCGGTCTCGTCGACGATGGTGCCGCGCAGGCCCTGACGTCCGACGGGGATGCCGAACTCCGCGCGACCGTGAATGAGGCGGGCCTTGATTTTGGCGGGGCGCTGCATGGCGCTGGTTTCACCGCCCAGGAAATCGAGCCCGAAACGCAACAAGCGCCTTTGCTCAACCACAGCTTCCGTCGCCGCACGCCGGTAGGCCGCGCCCTGATCCGCCATCCAAAGGGCCAGCGCCTTGTCGCCTTCTTCGTCGCCAATGCGGGAAGAGTGGGAGGTCAAAAAGAGGCTGGCTGCCGGCTTCTTCGGTTTGCCGGGCAGAAAGATGTCGAGCCCGGTCACCATCTCGAAGACGCGGGTGTCTGGGGAGATGCGGTAGTTGGCGCCAAGATTGAGGACGGAGCGGCTTTCGACGTCGGGGGCTTTCAGGCGGGTCACGTTGGTGGCGCGCCATTCGATGCGTTCCGGCTTCAGCCAGCGGGTTTCCATGATGGTGTTCGAGATGGAGTTCCAATACGCGAGGCGGACGTCGAAGTCGCGGACCGTCTCGCGAAGCTTGGTGGCGCGAGCCTTGGCGCTGGAGGCCAGGGCGGAATTGACACTGACGTCGACGATGGCGCCGACCAACCCGAGTCCCGCCCCGTAGCTGGATGGCATGAACTGCACGTTGACCTCGGATTGGGGGACATGAGAGCGGACGTCGGTCCGTTCCACTTTGGCGACGGCGTCCTTGGGCAGGGTGGTGGGAACGGCGCAGCCGGCGACAAGACCAACCAGCGCAAGCAAGGTGGCAGCGGCAAGGGCGTTGGCCAGCGGGCGAGTGGAGGTGTTCATGGGGCCTCTCGTGTTTTCAGGGTTTGTGCGTTGACTGGCGACATTACCCTCGGAGATTCAGGAAGCCGCGCCACGGCGAAATTGGGATTTCGACATCAACATTTGGCCTTCGTGATTGGTCATTGGGAATCGACCCGTATCAGTTGCCTCCCCGCGATTACCAATAACCATTTCTCAATTCGAAATTCCAAATGCGGTTCATGGGAAGCCGCCCGTTCCTTTTGTTGACCTGCTCACGAGACATGAACCGCTAACTGCTCCACCTCACCCGGTTCCGATCTCGCTCGGGCGAGTTCGGAACCTGCCCTCTCCCCCGCAGGGCGGCGGAGAGGGTAACGCGGTCGGCGGCTTACGAGATAGGCCGCCCAATCTCCGCGTTGCGAGCCTCCGTGTCGATCGTTCGGTTCATGGGAAGCCGCCCGTTCTTTTTCAGACCTGCTTACGGACATGAACCAGGCATCCCCCCATGCTCTTTCTCCTGTTGTTCCTCCGGTGCGACGAGCGGGTTTCCATTGGGAATACGACGCCCCGGAGCTCGAAGATTTCGGCGCGAAATTCGCTGATCCAGGATCATTTTCCTCCTTTCATTCACGGCTGCCCGCTGGTCTTATCCGGTTCCAATTGCGCAGCATGAAAGCGATTCAACTTGAGCAGCCCCGGCACTTTAAACGGATTGAGATTCCCGATGTTCCTGCCCCGGGTGCGGGCGAGGCGCTGATCCGCGTCCTCCGGGTCGGGGTGTGCGGGACGGACATCAGCGGGTATCTGGGCAAAATGCCGTTCTTCAGCTATCCGCGGATTCCGGGACACGAGCTCGGGGTTGAAGTGCTGGCGGTTGGGAGCGGGGTGACGAACGTGCGGGTGGGCGATCGTTGTTCAGTTGAGCCCTACATGAACTGTCAGCAGTGTCATCCGTGCCGACAGGGCAGCAGCAACTGCTGCGAGCAACTCAAGGTGCTGGGCGTGATGATGGATGGCGGGTTGACCGAACGCATGATTTTGCCCGCGCGCAAGCTGCATCCGGCGAATCGTCTGGCGCCCGAGCAGTGCGCTCTCGTCGAGACCCTGGCGATCGGCTGTCATGCGGTGAACCGGGGCAATCCTCAGCCCGGCGAGCACGTGCTGGTCATTGGGGCCGGCCCGATCGGGCTTTCGGTGATCGAATTCGCCCGACTGTCCGGCGCGCGCACGATCGTCATGGATCTGAGCGCGTCGCGACTGGAGTTCGTTCGGCAAAGATTGGGGATAAACGACACCATTCAGGCCAAAGGCGATGGGTCGGAGATTGAGCTGTTGCGGCAGATCACGAACGGGGCGATGGCCCAGGTGGTGATCGATGCCACGGGCAGCCACCAATCCATGGGTGCGGCCTTGCAATATTGCGGCTTCACCGGGCGGCTGGTCTATGTGGGCATCACCCAGGCCGAGGTTTCCTTTCCGCATGCCCCGGTCATGCATCGACGGGAGATCACGATCCTGGCCAGCCGAAACGCGTTGCCGCCGGATTTCACCCGCATCATCAACCTGATCGAAACCGGACGGATCGACACGCGCCCGTGGATCACGCATCAGGCTGGATTCGATGAGTTGATCCAGGTGTTTCCCGACTGGATTAAGCCGGAGACCGGCGTGATCAAGGCGGTGGTCAACCTTGTTTGAGCATGAAAACCAGCTGCGATCGCCGGGCGTTCACCTTGATTGAGTTGCTGGTGGTGGTCGCGATCATCGCGATACTTGCCGGCCTGCTCCTCCCGGCGTTGAGCCAGGCGAAGGGCAAGGCCCAGTCTGCGGTGTGTCTGGGCAACATTAAACAATTGTCGATCGCCTGGGGCCTGTATGCGGAGGACAACGACGGCCTGCTCGTCAACAACCACGGCAAGCCGGAGACCTATGCCAAGCGAAACACCTGGGCCAACAATGTGCAGGACTGGTCGACGGCCGACGAAAACACGAACGAGAAGCTGCTGACGGATGCGCTGCTCGGAAGCTACGCCGGCCGAAGCGCGCCGGTGTTCAAATGTCCATCGGACCGCTCCGAGGTTCCCGCCGGCCCGCGCATTCGCAGCTATGCGATGAATGCCATGGTCGGCAATCCCGGCGAACTCACCAACCGGTTCAATCCGGATTACATGCAGTTCTATTTTGTGACCGAGATGCCCGATCCCTCGCGGATCTTCGTTTTCATCGATGAACATCCGGACACGATCAACGACGGTTTCTTTGTCAACAAACTGACGGATCCGTCCTGGGGGAATGTGCCGGGCTCGTACCACAACCGCGGAGCGAATCTTTCCTTTGCCGACGGTCATTCCGAGTGGCGTCGATGGGTGGCGTGGAGCACGGTGCGACCGCCGGTGCAGGGAGGCGTGGGCGGGACGATCTCCGCCAGTCCCACGGATGACTTCGACTGGCTGAAGGATCACACCAGCGTCCTGAAGAGATAGTCGGCGGCGTTTTTTTGCCGGGATTGGGCCGGAGGGAAGTCAGAAGGATGAGGTCGAGTCAGGGGACCTTTCCCGCCATTCGCAAGCGAGGCGACAGATCGAGAAGCGTCGGATCAAGGCAGCGCACCTCAGCCCGGAGGCGTCTGCGTTCCCGTTTGCTGGTGGGCCCGGCCGCCTTCGGACAACGCCAACGTCGCCAGAATGATTAATGTCGCCACTCCAAACGTGACGTGCATGCCTCGGGCCGTGTCTTCCGAGGTGGCCTTAGCGATGTCGACTGCTCTCGACGCGAGGGTGAACACGGCGCCCATGGCGGAGGCGCCCGTGATCAAGCCGATGTTCCGGGAGAGATTGAGCAGGCCAGAGATCACACCGCGTTGTTCAGAGCCGGTGTCAGCCATGACGGCCGTCGTGTTGGCCGCTTGGAATAGTGCATATCCAGCGGTCAGCAGGCCCATTGGGAGAATGTAGCCCGCGACTCCAGCCCGCGTCGGAACCAGGGAAAGCGCAGTTGCAGCGGCTGCCATCCCTGCCAGGCCGGACAACGCCACGCGGTGTGCGCCAAATCGGTCGACCCAGCGGCCGGCCGGCAACCCGGTCAGGGCTGCAACCAACGGCCCAACGGTAATGGCCGTTCCGACCGCTCCCGCATCGAGGCCGAGGGTTTTGGAAAGATAAAAGGGCCCGACGACCAGGGTGCACATTATCACCGTGGCCACCATGGTGCTGGCGGCCAGACTTCGGGTCAGCCCTTCCTCGCGGAACATGGCCAGCCGAATCAAAGGGGATGGCGTTCGGTTTTCGGCCCGAACAAAAAGTCCGGCGGCGATGGCGGCAGCGATCAGCAGACCAAGGTTCAGCGCGCCCGGTTGTCCGTGCCCGATCGTGGTGGCGAGCGCATACGTGCCGAGTGTCGTGGCCAGCAGCAGGGTGCCGACATGGTCAAAGGCCGGGCGAGGCACACCCGGTGCCCGGTGGTCGGAGGGCAGGTGGCGACGTGCGAGGTGAAGCGTCACGAGACCCAGCGGCACGTTGACCAGAAAGATTGAAGGCCAGCCGAGGGTGGCGATCAACACGCCACCCAAAGTGGGACCAAGCGCTGTCCCCAAAGCGGACATCGTTCCCAGCAATCCCATGGCGCTTCCGGTCCGGTTTTTTGGGACCGACTCCCCGGCAAACGCCAGGGCCAGGGCCATCATCACGGCAGCTCCGACGCCCTGCGCCGCCCGTGCCGCGATCAACAGCCCGAGGTTGGGGGCGAGGCCGGCGGAGGTGGATGCGACGATGAAAATCACGATTCCAGACTGCAGGAGGCGGCTTCGGCCGAAGATGTCTCCCAGTCGCCCGGCGCTGACGATGAGGGCGGTGATCGTGAGAAGGTAGGCGAGGATGATCCACTGCACGGCGGGGAAGGAGGCGGCGAAGGCCACGGCCAGGGTGGGGAGGGCGACGTTGGCGATGCTGGTGCCGAGCGAAGACATCAAGATGGCGAGCGCCAGCGCGGTGAGGAGCCCGCGTGTCGAGGACGTCGTTGTCGAGGCGCCGGCCAAACGGGCAATTCGATCTGTGACCAAAGTTTTCATCTCAATCCATTGTCAATGTTTTGGAACGACCGTCAGTTCAACTGGAGGCAGGTTACGGCTCGGATTGACCTGGCGGAAGACGCACCGTTTGCACGTTGTTCGTGCGTTTGACGCCATGTCGGATTCCAGTCAGGCTGCCGCCAGACGCATGAGCAGACCCGATCTGAATCTGTTGGTGACCCTCGATGTGCTGTTGGCGGAAGGCAGTGTCGCGCGGGCGGCTCAACGCTTGCATTTGAGTGCCTCGGCGATGAGCCGGGCGCTCGCGCGTGTGCGGGAGGCGACGGGCGATCCGTTGCTGGTGCGGGCTGGCCGTGGTCTGGTTCCAACCCCCCGGGCCCTTGAACTTCGCGAGCGGGTGGGCCGGATTGTCGCGGACGCTGAGTCCGCTCTCCGGCCGGCCGAGGTGCTCGATCTTCGGCAGCTGGTTCGGACCTTTACATTGCGGACCAGCGAAGGGTTTGTGGAGAACTTCGGCCCGGGCCTCCTTGCCCGGGTTACCGCCGAGGCTCCCGGCGTGCGGTTGCGCTTTGTGCCCAAGGCCAACAAAGACAGCGCGCTGTTGCGCGAAGGGACCGTGGATTTGGAAACCGGCGTGGTGGAGAAAACGACCGGGCCCGAGGTGCGGGTGCAGGCGTTGTTCCGGGATCGCTATGTTGGCGTTGTGCGCCTGGGCCATCCGCTGACCCGCGGCAAAATCACCCCGGCTCGCTATGCTGCCGGGCGGCACATCAGCGTCTCGCGACGCAGCCTGGATCTGGGGCCAATTGACGAAGCGTTGGCACCATTGGGGCTGGAGCGGAAAATTGTGGTGGCAAGTGTGGGCGGCTTCTCCACGGCGCTCGCGCTGGCGCGGGCGTCCGACTTGATCGCCAGCGTGCCCGAGCGGCACACGGGCAACCTGCGCGTCGGGATGCACAGTTTTTCCCTGCCGGTGACGACCCCGGAGTTCACCGTGTCATTGCTGTGGCATCCGCGGCTTGATGCCGATCCAGCGCATCGCTGGCTGCGGGAGTGCCTGCGCGACACCTGCAAGGCGCAACTCGACCAGACATCGAACCACCGGAATCGGAAAGTCCGTTCGAGTTGACTGCAACCTGGCTCGGCGCGCGCTCATCATTGCGCCAGCACGCGCACCGTCTTCTGAAGGGGGCCGGCGTCGATGGTCACCGTTTTTACCGTGCCATCGCCGGCCACGGTTTGTTCCAGCGTCCACGCTCCAGTGTTCAGATTGGTTGAGGATTGCACTTCGTAAGTGAACCCGCTCTGTGTGGGGAGAAGGAACTGGAACTGGCCACTGGCCGCCAACGGGGCCGAGAGCAGGGGGCTGTCAGGTGGGTTTGACCGCAAGATTAGTGCGGCGAAGCTGCTGAACGCTGAAACTCCCACGCTGGACACGGTCACCCGGTAGGCGGCGAAATCGGTGCTGACGAGGTTGGTCAAAACGAGGGTGTCATTGGTGGCGCCGATGATATTGAAGTTGCCGCGTCGCCATTGGTAGGTCAGCGGCGGAATGCCCACCGCGGCCACGGTGAAGGTCGCGGTGCCGCCGAGGACATTCGTGACGGAGACGGGTTGTGCGGTGATGACCGGAAGGATGCTCAACGTGATCGGGCTGCTGATCGCGACGCCGTTGGCGTTGCTGACCACGACAAAATAATTGGTGCGATCGCTCGCGCTCAGGTTGGGCAGCGCGATGCGGTTGGTGTTGTTGCCGGGCAACGCCGCGCCGTTCTTGAACCAGACGTAGGTCAAGGGAGCCGCCCCCGCGGCACTGACGACGAGATCCACGTTGGAGCCGAAGGCCGTCGTTCCGGAAAAACTCGGGTTGGCCAGAATGAGGGGTAGGGCCGGAATGCTGCGGGTCAGCTGCGCCACGCGGCTGGTCACGCTTCCGCTGGGATTCGTGACGACGACGAAGTAGCTGCCGATGTCGGTGGGCTGAACATTGGGCAGCGCCATTCCCGCGTTGGTGCGGCCGGCCATGACCCCGCTCCCGTTGTACCACTGGTACGACAGCGGTCCGACGCCCGCGGCGCTGACATAGAACGCCGCATTGCCATTTTCGATCACATTGAAGTCCATCGGTTCGCCCGTGATCACGGGAAGGTCCGAAGGTGTTCCCGAGACGAGGTAGATGCCGTAGCTGTTGTCCGTGAACCGGAGGAGCACGCAGACGTCGTCGCCCTGCGCGTCCATGCCGAGGATGCTGAGGACGATTTTGCCGTCGACCATCCCGCCGGCGGGCAGGACCGTTTGCCGAATGCCGTCATTCCAGCGGAACAGGGCGCCGCCGTTGTGATAGTAAACCTGGCGCGGTCCGGCGGCCGATAGGCTGATCCCGAACCCGATGTTGGTCGCCGAACCCGCGGCGTCGAAGGCGTAGATGTTGTTATTGGCGACGCCGAAGATCAGGCCGCCGTCGACGTCAAGGTCGCCGAACGCCGTGAAGGTGGCGCCCGGGTTTCCCGGCAATGGGTCGGCGTGGTCCGCCAGCTTGGTCAGGATGCCGTTGGGGGTGGCTTTGAAGAAGCCGCCGATTCCACCGTTGCCCACCGCGCTAAAGACGACCGTGGTTCCGTCGTAGTTGACCGAATTGGCGGTGGGCCTCCCGGTGTAGCCGGCGAGCGCGCCGGGCAGGTCGGTGGTGTCGTCGCACAATCGCGTGAGGTCGAGTCCATCGTGGAAATACATGCCAGTGCCGACGAGATTGAACGAGCCGGGGCTGGAGAAGAGCGAGGCGCTGATGGCCACTCCGGAATGACGACGACCGTAGGAGCCGGGTCCGCCGAAGCGGTACGTCCGTCCAGGGGCAATCATGTTGCCGTTGATCACATTCGTGATGCCCGTGGCCGAGTAGGCGAACATGCCTCCGTTCGTCACCGAGTTCCCCGAAAAATTCACCACGCCCGCGCCTTCATCCGTGGGATAAAAGACGTCGCCAAAGACCCCGCCGAGCGGGTTCGGCGTGTTGGTGAAAACGAGCGTGGACAAGACGCCGTTGCTCCAGCGGAACAGGCTGCGTACGCCGGCCGAACTGCCGGCCACAAAATGCACCTTGCCGTCGCGGAACGTAAGGAGCGGGGTGAACGCCGGGTTGCCCCAGTTCGTGAGGGTGTGTTCGGGGAAACCGGGCACGATGGTCCGGTCATCCGCCACCTTTACGAACGGCCGGTTCAGCCAGGTCTGGCTGCTGCCCTGGCTGCGCACGATGACCCGCGCCGTCTGGCTCGTCGCGCTCACGTTGTAACCATTGACCTGAAGAGCGTAGGTGCCCGCGCTGCTCAGGGTGACCTTGGGAATGATGAGCGTGGGGTTGGTCGAAATGATCCCGGGTGGCGCGAAGCCGCTTTGATACCACTGATAGTTGGCGATGCTGCCGGTGGCCGCCGCGGACAGGCTCAGATACGAACCTTCCAACACGGTTTGCGGCTGCGGGTGCTGCGTGAAGACGATGGGGAGCGCGATTGTGACGCTGACCACGGCACTGGTGCTGGCCCCCAGGTTGTTGCTGACCACGCAGGTGTAGTCTCCCGCGGTGTCGGCCGAAATGTTGACGATGTTGTAGCTGATGGCGGTGGCTCCGGGCACATTGACGCCGTTCAGGCGCCACTGGTACTGCAATCCGAACCCGTTGGCGTTCACGAACACGGTCGGTGAAGTGTTGCTCTGCACAATGCCCGCGCCCAGGACGAAGTCGACGGCTGGGATCGCGTTGGTTCCGGTGATGACGGAGAACAGCCCAATTGAGTTTGTCTGGCGCCCTGGCTGGGAGGAGATGAGGAACACATTGGTGTAAAGTCCGTTCGTCTCGGAAAGGAACTTCATGAACACCTCGTTGGTCGAACGCAGGGTGGCCGACGTGGCCGATTGCAACCGCATCATGGCCATGTCGCTGGACAGCTGGGCGTAGTAGACATTGGTGGGGTTGGCGGTGGTGAACAGGCTCCCGGAGAGCGACGCGCTTCCATTGGTAAATGGCGCCGCATTGGTGGGCGTGATTCGAATCAAAGCTCCCACTCGGGCTCCACCCAGCGGATTGTCGGCGGTTTGGAAACGAATGACTTTGTTGGTAAACCCGGCGAGGGAAGCCGGGGACTGAGCCTGGGCCTGAAAGCGGGCGAGGCTCGCACCCAAGACAATTAGCGTCAGCAGTCGGCGGAACGTTGTTGGCATAAGCGAAACAAATCCCATTTGCTTGGGACGTGCGCTTGCCGCGCTTTCCATTCCCCATTCCCAAATCCCAAATGGACGTCGAGTATACCACGGGTGCCCGCACTATTCGACCTCACGCCGCAGTCAGGGGATCTACGATCTCCACCCTCCGGGCGCCCCCGTCCGCCGCCCAACTGAATCGTTCCAGGTTAGGCGCGGTCAGGGGCTGGGTTTGCTCAAGTTGAAGGACGCTTTACTGGGGCCTGACCAATGGCTGCTGATCGGGGGATTGAACTTGCCGGTGAGATTATTATGACTGGAGTTGTAGGCTCGGGCCACCAGACGCGTGTTGGGGTCGACCACAATCGGCCCGGTGTATTTGCGCGCGGATTGGCTGATCGAGAGGGCATTCGTGGATCCGCCGGCGGCGCGAGGGTCGGTTCCGTCGAGCGTGTAAAAGATTTCTGAACCGGCGGAAGCCGAGATCGTCAGGGTAGAACGACCGTTCACCTCGCCACCAGCGTGGCTGAAGGATGGCCTGGGCAAAAAGTTGCCGTCAACGAACGACAGTCGATCACTCAACCATTGTCGCAGGAACCGCAGTTCAGAGTCGTATTCCCGCCGGCCGAAGTCGAACGTGTAGCCGTTCTGAGTGCGCACACCGTTTCGCGGATAATTTCTCCAGCGGATTCTTTCCCGAGGCTCCGCCTCACGAAGCTCGTTAAAGAAGCCTTCGACCGTTTTCACGATCCGCTCCGTGCCCAGCGGACCTGCTCGCAGCTCCTGATATCGATCGATCCAGTCCTGCCAAAAATCGGGATCCGTGAACATCCGCTTCCACCAGGCATCGTTGAAGAAATCAACGCTCATCTCCGAGGCGCTTCTTCCAAAATGGGTCGGATTAAAATCGCGGCCGTCGGTTGAGCCCAATGCCCGGTCAAAATCCCAAAGCGGGCCCATCGTGATCCGGCCGTGGCGCGGCTTGTGGAAATAGGCGCTCAAATGGAGTGCATCCACGTTAAACATCACCACGTTGAGGATGTGATGATCAACCCACGAACCCGAGTCGATGTAGTGCCGATAGCCACGTTCCGGATCCCGAAATTCAGCTCCTTTCAATGCCGCGCCGAAATTCTTGAAATAGTCCTCGAGATACTGCCGTTGGCGCGCCCGCACCGGACGTTCGATGGCGCGCTCCGTCGGATCGACGTAACGGATGGTCCGGCCGGCGCCGACAAACCCGCGTTCGCCGGGACCAGGCCGGTCAATCTTCCACAAATACCCTCCCGAGACGGCGGCTGGTTTCACGTCGTCATCCTGCAACTGGTCGATCGCGACGCGGTTCGTGCCAATTTTGATGCTCTCCGTGAAGACGTAGATCCCGTGGTAGTCACTGGACGCGGAAAAATCGGGAAGATGGACGGGGCCGGATTGACCGCGATCGGCTTTCAGCAGGACTTCGACGAATCGAGTTCGTGGCGCTTGCCGGCCGAGTTCCCGGCTCAATTGGTAGGCGAGAGGATTGTGAATCAGCGCCAGATCGAACTCGTTTGGAGCGTACATGACCCAGTCTGAGTCAGCGGGCATTCCCAGCAGCGGAACGGCCTTGTCGTCGAAGAACTCGTCCCGCGCTTCGAACGCCCAGCTGCCTTTCCGGGAATAACGCATGCTCGATCCGCGGCGATGAATCCGGCCCGCCGTCGCCAGGTCCGGGGCGTTGGTGATGGAACTGCGGCCGGTTGCCTTTGGCTCGAAGACCATCAGGCAGACATATTGGTCGCCGCCGGCGGGCACGGGGCCGCTGCCGAAATTGTCGACGATGACGATGGGCAGGTCCGAGGTGAATTGGACGGCATTGGTGCTGAGTTGAATGTAGTGGCCGGTGAGGGGCGGCCCGGGCAGCCGGCCCGGCGCGTAAACTCGCGCGCGGATTACCGTGGTCGCGGTGATGGGAATGGGACCGGTGTAGACGGATGAAGCGCGCGTGGGCAGATTGGTTGTCGTGGTGTAATGGATCACCGAACCGGGGGCGGCACTCAGCTCAAGCATGAACGGCTCGACAAACGTGCCGCTCTCCCGGGAAAAGGCTACGGGCGACGCAAAGCCATCGCCCTGCGCCGAGTTCGGCGCTCCTGGCGTGGCTTCGATGGAGAAACCAGCGACCTGTTTTCCGTCGGATGATCGGCCGTAGGAAATGTTTTCCAACTGCGGTGGGTAAGTGGGCTTGAACTCAGAGGCGATGGTTCGACCGTCGGGACGCACCAGCGCCAGGTATTCGCCGCTGGCGGTCAGTTTAAAATTCGTGTGCAGAGGACGGCCGGTTCGGTTCTTTTCGGAAGCGAACACGATCATGAACCCGTTGGGCGGCAGCAGCACGCCGGCCGGGAATTTCCACAGGGTCGGCTTCTTTTCCTTGTCGGTCAGAAACCAGCCCGAAAGGTTTTCGGCCGTCGACCCCAGGTTCCGAATTTCGATCCAGTCGGAAGTTTCCCCATCTTCGTCCCGCAGGGTGCGGCGGTTGGAGGCCATGAATTCACTGATGATGACCTCAGCGGGAGGTGTGGTGGGCGCGAAGGTGTAGGTCCAGCCGCGGCTCGTGAACGGATTGGCCAGGGCCGCCCGGTCGGTGATGCCATGGTTCGGGTTCCAATCGACCCGAACCTCTCCCGCCGGCGGTTCAGGAAATTGGAAGACATAGTGATCCGGTCCAACCACCGTCATGCTTGTCGCCGGCGTGCCATTGATCAGCAAATCGGCGGGTTCAACGTTGGTGACGGCTTCGCTGAAAATCAGCTCGATGGGCATCGGCTCGCGCACGGTGGCGGTCGCAGGCGGATTGCTCGCGGTGAGAACCGGCGGCCGATCGTCGATCCATCCGACGAGCGACGCACGGATGGCGAGGTCCGAGCTGTCGCGGTCCGAGTTGAACAGATGCACGGCCAAGACGTTCTCTCCCGCGACGAGGAGGCTGGTCGCATTGGTCGTGAGCTCCAACAACTGCCCTTCCTGTCCTTCGATGGCCGTGGTGGTAAAGGTGGCATCGCCGGAAACGACATTGATCCGGCCCAACTCGACGCCGTTGAGCCAAACGATGGCCCCATCGTCGACGGTCAGTGCAAGACTCAGTTGGGAAATCAGTTTCGGGTCCGGAAGGTTGAAAGAATGCCGCAGGTAAACGCTGACATACCCTCCGACTTTGCTGGATGGAATCGGCGTGGCGATCCGCCCCGTCTCCGGAACGCTGCCATAACCGATCGGCGTCGGGCCCATCGGCCAGTTTGAGTCATCGAACCCAAGCCGTCGCCAGGCGTCGGTGGGAGCTGACGCCTCCTGGGTTCCAAGCAGGTAGCGCCAGGGTGCGCCAAGGGAAATGAGGGGCCGTTGAGCCGACTGCGCCATGGCCGTCAGACCCAGCGCGCAGAACAGAACTAAAAATCCTCGGAGAAGTTTCACTCAGGCGCCTTGGGGCTGGGCGGGTTCCATTGAATGGGCGGATACTAGTCCGGACGTGGTCGGCGTCAATCCGCGAAGACTGGCCCCGATCGCCGCGTAAGATCAGAAAACGGCAGATGAACTCAGATGAACGCAGATAAGGACGGGGCTTTGGTCGAACCTGCGTCTCCAAGTCATACTCTATTGGTTGTCGCAGAGCCCAGTCCTCGATCGATGTTCTGAAATCTGCTTCCATCGGCGTGAATCGGCGGTTCAATCGTTTTTTCAGGAAGCTTGCGTGTGGTTTTGGGACTGACCGGTTGCGATGGGATGCGCCGGTGAGTGTACCGCCCGCATCCTGCGTGCCGGTGGCGATGCATCCTGCGTCGAGGCAGTGTTGGCGAAAGCGGCTTCGTGGAGGGCGCCAGGGATGCCGCCCGGACCGGCACGAAGCATACGTGCGCTACCGCCGGCCGCCGCTTCTGCTTCCAACCGCCACCCAGACTGACTGGAGCGTAGGAGAGTAGGAAGGAGTTGCTGAAGGTCGGAGATTGTCTGACTTCCCGACCTTAAGACGGGAAAATTTGCCTTGTCCCCAATCGAAAGTGTGGGACGTTCGACCAATTCTTTAATCATGACAACGTCGGCAGTACGGCGACGGACGGTTCTGTTCGCCCTTTTCCAACTCGGTTTGATTTTGGGGTCTCTCCGCGCCCTGCTCGGGCCGGTCTCGGCCATGGCCCAAGGGCCTGTCCTCAACGTGAACCTCCTCGGCAAGCAGTATGACGTCTTTCGCATCCGAGCGGAGGTGGCCAAGACGAAAGCCTTGAACAACGGCAGCCCGTATGATCTGGGCGGGATTCTGCCTGAATTGGTTTCGGTTTCCGCCGTGGATCTCTCGGTGTCCTTTTACAAACAAGCCGGCCTCTACGGTCCGCATAGCGGCACTTCCTTTCTGCACACCAACGTCGATGTGCATCCCGAATTCGAGTCGTTCGCCGAGGATATCAACGACGCGAACGTTGTCATCGGATGGGATCGAGGCGGTCCGCCCCGGGCCTTTATCTGGCGGGGATTCGCGCAGTTGCACTATTTGGATGACCTGTTTCCCCAAGTCAAAGCCCTCAGCGAAGTGACCATCGAGGGAAGCACCAATCGTTATGGGACGATGGGGCTGAGGATCAATGGAAAGGGGGACATGCTGATCTCCGGTCCGCCCCATTCTCCGTGGTCGCGCGACATTTACTATCTGGTCAGTTCGAACGGAGTGGTTGCTCCACTCCCCCTCGACCGATCCCAGGGAATCGATCTGAACAATCGCGGAGAGGTGCCTCCGGCGGGTTCGGCCGTGTCGGTCAATCTGGTGATCAATGACCACGGTGATTTCGCGGGAGTGAGACTTGACCCTGGCTCGACAAACTTCTTCGACAACCCGAACTCCACCGAAGTATCCGCCACTCGAAACGGGGCCATTCTCGCCGATGCCCACGGCGCCAAGCCGACGTCGATCAATCGGTTCGGCTACGTCGGGGCGCGGCCTGGGATCATCTGGGCGCCTGATGGAACACGAACCGACGTTCGGCAGGTGCTCGCGACCCAGGATACCAACCACGTTCTCACGGGCTTCTTCCCGGGCGGCACCAACACGGCCTATGACGTGTTCATCAACGACAACGGCGATATTGTTCTCGGCAACTCGTTTTACCTCATCCCGGCGTGCCCTGATGTGAGCGTCAGCGCTGGCGGCGGCAGCGGCATCGAGATTATCAACGGGAGATTTGCTGTTCGCGTGGGCGGCAGGTTCAAAGCCTCGGTCTTTGTCGGCAACGACGGCAAGGTGCCGCTGAACAATATTTCCGTTGATCTTGCCCCGGCCTCCGATCTTTTGCGCCAGATCTCCGGGCCCAACCCGCCGCTTCCGTCGTCGCTCGCCCCCGGACAGAGCTTCACTTCCCAGTATGAATGGGAAGTGCTGCGTCCAGGCGAATTCACCGGAGCATTTTACTTTCACGCGTTGAGTTACTGCGGACCGATCAGCATCCGGGCCGCTGGCACGAGGGCGCTGCTGTTCGTTCAATCCCCGCTGACGGTGTCGGTCGACGCGCCAACCAGTGTCGGGTTGTCCGACCAGATCGAGGTCCGAGTGAAGGCGGTCAACACCTCGACCCAGCAGGTTACCAACGTGAAACTGAGCGCGCCGATGTCGGTTACCGGCGACGGTGGCGTGCGGCTCGAGAGCGGACCGCTGCCGCTGATCGTTCCAACGCTGGCCGTCGGCGAGAGCACCTACTTCACGAACGTCTACACCGCGACCAATCTGGGCAAAGTCGTTTTCTCGACGCGGGTGCAGGCGCAGCAAGGGAGTCAGTCCGTGGACAGCCCGATCGCGTACAGCCCGGATGTGCGCATCGGCGGGGCTGCGGATTTGCTCGTGAAACAATCCTCGGACCCGGCGAACGCCTACCTTTTGAACGATCGCTACTTTGATCTGCCCAGTGAGCATCAATTGGTCACGGCCCAGGTGCAGACGAACCAGCCCGGTGATTTCGACGTTCGCATCGATAATGATTCCAAGGTGACCCGCACCTTGCGGTTGGCGGGCACCGCGACCGGCGCTTCGAACTGGAACAACACGATCACCTTCAACGGACAGGACGTCAGTGCGGTGGTGCTGAGCGCCAACGGTCTCGTCTTTCCCAATGTGGAAAGCAATGGCGTGCGGCAGGTGCGCGTAAGGGCGGCATTGAAACCAACGGTCACGAACCAGGCGGATCAACGCATCACCCTGATGCTTTCCGCCGACGATTTGCCGGGTCGGATTCTGGATCTGGCCCAGCTTCGCTCGTTGTCGGGGTCGATCCCCGTCGTGGCCTCGCTCGCGCGCTTCACCGCACGCGGGCTCACGCCGGAAAGTATCGAAGCCGGACGCACCGCGGTGGACGCGCCGCTCGTTCCCGTCGTCAATCCGTTCCTGCTGGCGGAACAGCCCCTGGTCCATGCCGGGCTGGTGGCGGACGGCGTCACGCCGTTGTTGATCGTGTTGAATGGCGACAAGCGCAAGCTCGCGGGTGTCCTGAACGGACGGGCGTATCAGCTGAGTTTGACCCTCGTCGAGGGCACCATTCTAGGGCCGTCCCTGCAACAACGGCTTCGAGTGCTGCAAGGCAACTCCTGGGTGGAAACCAATGTCGTGACCCTGACGGGGGAGCAACCGGATGCGTATGCCTACCTTCCCGCCATCGCTGCGGATGATGTTCTCGTCTCGACCGCGCTCAAGGAGGTCAAGGTGACACTGAAAGTTGTCGAGTCGGAAACCGGTGTCGAAGTTGGCACTAAGATCTTCGGAATTCGGCAGCCGCCGCTCTTTCTCATCCACGGCTACAACACGGGTGGCGATTGGGGCCTCGACGCGCTTTCGATCTTCGGTCGCACGAGGGAATATGGAACCTTCCTGCAGATCATCCGCTATGGGCAGGAGCGATACCAGGGAGCGAATGCGCTGAGTCGCAAGGCTGGCACCGACTTGGTCAACACCTACTACAGTCTCAACGATCTGGTGCCCATCGCGCTCGAAGCTTTTAACGAGGCGAAACTCAAACTGGACACAGATTGGGCCTTCATCCGGCACGACGTGGCCGCCCATAGCCAGGGCGGACTGTTGACCCGCATGCTGAGTTCGCAGAACCCGAACGCCTGGATGCCTCAACCCTTTCGGAATCAGGAAAACTTTTATCGAGGTCGTTTCCATCGCGTGGTGACGATCGGATCTCCTCACAACGGAACGCGGCTGTTGCGGTATTTGCTGTCCTTGTTGAGCAGCATCCGGGAGTTGCCAGACTCGGACCTGGACGAGGTGAAGGACGGCTTCCAGGTTTTGCCGCACTTGGTGGGGTTGCTCATGGTCCAATCCGGAACGGCCCAGGACAAATTCGATCCGTTTGGCCCACAAATCCGCCAGCTCAACGATCCTGCGCCGGATGCACCGTGGCGGCCCGATCCCGCCGCGCGGTTTCATCTGGTTCGAACATCCGTCAACCGCGCACAACCGCCCTCCGCCGCGTCGGCTTCGATTGCCGAGATCGCGCTGGGACTCACGGATCCAAACCAGCCGGTTATTCCGTCGGGCTCCGATGGTGTCGTTGATTGGGACAGCATGGTGGCCACGGCTCCGGGGTCGGCGGGGCCGCCGAATTCTTTCACCCTGCCGGCGAATTTTCTGATCTCCCACTCCGGGCCGATCAAACTTTTCGGCTCGGTCGTGGGCCAGACTGACTCCGCCGATGTGGCCACTCATGTGCAGGGCGCGTTGCTGCAAGACCTGGCTAATCCCGATCCGAAAGTGTTCGGGCCGTTTCAACTGCCGCCGCTGCTGCCGGAGACCACGCGGGACGCCATTGATGCGTGGGCGCGGAAAGTGCGCCTGGTTGACCTCATCGTTTCCAATCTCGTGTCGTCAGGCCTGCAACCGGCAGGCAACAGCAGCTCCTATCGAGTGACGCTGTCCGCGCCCCCCGGCGTGGTCATCACCGAACCTGTCGCCTGGGTGGTCGAAGTTTACGGGACAAACGGGGTACTGCTCGACGGTGGCGTCACGGTGCAGCCGATCGCTGGTGCGCCCGGCCAGGCGCAGGTCAACGTGAGCTCCAGTGTCATCGGCGATGTCCTCCTTCACGTGAGTTTTCGCGGACAGAATGGGACCAACTATTTGTCCAAGCCACTGCGCATTGTGCGCCGTGAGCCGCCCGGCGCCACGCCGGTCGCGCTGTTGGTCGACCCGACCGAGCTTTCGCTGCCAGTGGGTGCGGATTTCCCGCTCTCGCTCGGTTTTCAATACGCCGATGGCAGTTCGCGGATCGCGTTCGCCGCGCCCGGGGAGATCGTGATCTCGGGCCAGACAAATTCCATCGTGGACGTTTCGAAGCCCCAGCGCTGGCGGGTGGTCGGGGTGGGCACAGCGCAATTGTCCGTGCGTCACGCCGGCTTGACCGCCCAAGTGACGGTCACTGGGTTTCAGCCGGACCAGCCGTATCGAGTGCCGCTCGAGATCGAACGATCAGGAACGAATCAGGTTAGTCTGGCCTGGCCAATGGGAGCGCCGGGGATTCTGGAACGAGCTGGTCCCGAACTCGGCGCCAGTTGGATTGCGGCGACGAACACGAGTGTTGTGTCGGACGGCAAGCGGCGCGTGACGTTGTCGTCGACCAACCGCGCCGAATATTACCGGGTGCGGCCCTGAGCGATCCTCGACTTTTGATTTGAGATTTGCGGCTGGCGCAGGCGGGCGCGCAGTTCGGTGAGCTGGGTGCGAGCCGCCGTGCATCTCGAAGTTGTTGGTAAAATCGCTGAGCGACCAGATTCGGGCCCGTGGGAGCGCCGGCGTCTCGCCGGCTGGTCCGCGAATTCATCCCCTTTGCGCCGCCGCTGATCGATCCAGTGCTCCGGACTTTGTTGGCGCTTTCCCGGCACGGTTCTCTGTGTTCGTCGATTGCGTGACGTGTTGTTTTTATTAACCGCAGAGAACGCAAAGAACGCAGAGAAGAGGAAGAGAGACCCGACGAGACGTCATCGGATACGTCTGGTCATCGCTAGCGCTGCCGTCTATCGGGTTAACCGGCCAGCCGCGCGCCGGTAAACTCTCTCTGCGTTCTTTGCGTTCTTTGCGGTTAACCCGAATTGGCGCTCTTCGTTACGCGTGGTTTTGGGTAATGTCCGGCAAGTTGCCGGTGAGTGGTGAGCCGAAATGCCGAAAAGGATGGAACATGGTTTGACTCGGCGATGCGTTCTGATAGCGTTCGGCCACATTTTCCCGGCTGGTCTGTCTGGCCAAAAAATCGGACTCGTTCGCCATGGGCAAAGGATGGAAGCAATCCAAACGAACCCGGATCTCCCTGATCCTGGGCTGCCTGTTTCTGCTTTGGTCGGGAGCGGACATCGGGCGCGCATGGGCGCAGACCATCGTTTCGCTGATTCCATTTGATCAAGAGTGGCGGTACTACGCCGTGGGAGGAGACTTGGGCACGGCATGGCGGACGAACGATTACAACGACTCGTCCTGGCCAGTGGGGCGCGGACTTTTGCAGACGGGTGAAACCACCACCTACCCGGCGCCTTTCAACACCGTGCTTCCTCCGACCGGCAACAACGTGACCTATTACTTTAGGACGCGATTTAGTACGCCAACCAACTTCAGCTTCTCAGGCATGTGGCTGATTGCGACCAATCTGGTGGATGACGGTTGTGTGATTTACCTGAACGGGGTGGAGGCGGGCCGCACCCGAATGAATGCAAACCCGACTTACCTTGCGCTGGCAACTTCTGCCCCTGCCGTCGAAGGACAGTTCGATGTGACAGTGATCGATTCCCGGGAGTTGCGAACTGGAGAGAACGTGCTGGCCGTTGAGGTCCACCAAGCGTCGGTCGGGGGAATCGACCTTGTCTGGGGGACCCATCTGGTGGCGGTGGTCGCTCAACCGCTGACGATTACGCGGCAGCCGGTGGGGCAGACCAATCAGGTTGGTGAACCCATCACCCTTTCGGTCGCCGTCTCCGGCACGCCGGTAACCTATCAATGGTGGAAGGACGGCGGGCGCGTCGCCGGCGCGACGGGAGCGGTTCATTCGTTTACGGCCACGAATGGACTCTCGGGCGCTTATGCTGTGGTGGCGACCAATCGGCTGATGAGTCTAACGAGCGTCGTGGCGCAAGTGTTGATCGTTCCAGATCGAGTCGGGCCGTGGCCGGAATCCGCGGTCGTGCGGGACGAACTGCCTGGGACCAATGCGGTCGACATCAGTTTCAACGAAACGATTCAAGCTTCGTCAGTCACCTCGAATCAATTTGTTCTGACTCAGTTGAAGACGGGCCGTGCCGTGAGCATCACCAGCGTTCTGGCGGGTGGGAGAACAGCACGCCTCCGGGTGAGCGGTCCGAATTGGCAATGGTTCGATGACTACGTTCTCACAGTGAATGGGGTTCGCGATACGTCGGGTAACGTCATCGCTCCAAACACACGCGTGCTAGTGGGATGGCCGAAACGGGACCGGGTGCTGGCCTTCGATGCTGTTTGGAGATATCACAATCTCGCTTTTTTTGATCCAGGAGTCTTCGACGAGAATTGGATTGGTCGGGACTATTCTCCAGACGACTGGTGGAGTGAAGGTAGTCCAGGTTTTTCCTGGCCGTCACCTTTTATTGGTTGCAGCGGATTTGGGCCCCTGCAGCAAAACACGTCGTTGAGCTATCAGCGTGAGCCGATTCTGTTTCGCACGACTTTTAACTGGCCGCCCGATTATCCCGCGAACGCAACTCTGTATCCAAGATTGGTCGCCACCGACGGGGTGATTCTTTTCCTGAATGGTCAGGAGTTTTTTCGACAGGGATTTGACGAGCCGGCTGTTCGGTCGTCCAGCCGCGCGACTTTTGCCAATCAGTTCCCAGTCTGTCAGACCAATCTTTCCCTCACTGTCTCGAACCTTATCTCCGGAACGAACACGCTTGCGGCCGCCCTGATACCCGCGGAAAATCAGACCGCGTCACGGATTTTTGCCTTGGCGTTGGATACGCGAATTTATTCGGTGCTGTATCTCCCCAGCGAACCGGCGATACCTGCGGTAAGTCCCGACGGTTCAGGTCAGGTGCAAATCTTTTGGGCGGGTGGCGGCTATGCGCTGCAAACCTCTACCGATCTTCAAAACCCCTTGGAGTATCCGTTCGGTCCCTGGACCGAGGTGACCAATCAAACGAATCCATTTTTGGTCGTCACCACAAACGAACCCGCGCGTTACTTCAGGTTGAAGAAGAAATGAAAACAAGCCGCAACCAAGCATTACATCGCGCTCCACGCCCGCTTGGGAAACAATTCCCCGGAGCGCGGACTTATAGTCCGCAGCGGAACTCGCTGACGACGCGGCTTGAAGGTTCAAGCGCACGCGAGCGAATCGACCCGCTGCGGACTTGGAAGTCCGCGCTCGGTCCGACAAGTCTGCGCGCTCCGGAACGGTCCGGGCCTTCATTGGAGCGCGGTGACTTGTCACCGCTTTACCTCAGGCGACTTGTCGCCATCGTCCTAAGAACGACACCCGTTCAACAAACTGATCGCGCCGGCTTCGCCCGCTCTGACCTGGGTGTGGTCCTCGGAACTCTTTTCCTCCTGACCGTTCTGGTTCTGCCGATGCTGGCGGGCCAACAGACGCGCTCGTTGCGCTTGGTCTGCGCGAACCATCTGCGACAGGTCGGCATTGGCTTTCTCAGTTGGGCCCACGATCAAGAGGGACGGGTTCCGTTTGATGTCCCCGCCGCCGAAGGAGGGACTCGAGGGCATCCGCTAGCGCCCAATGCCTGGCTTCAGTTTTCGTGGATTTCCAATCACGTGAGTTCGCCGCGGGTGTTTCATTGTCCCAGCGACACGGGGCGACCAGCCTCAGACTTTTCGCTGAATCCTGCGGGCGGTTATTTGCATCCCAATTATGGAAACTCGGCGACGAGCTATTTTCTGGCCCATGGGAATGTCGTGGGAGTTCCGATTGCGCAGACGCCCAGGTCATTCCTCGCTGGAGATCGCAACGCGGCAAGCTTCGCCTCCACCTCCTGTGAACGGTTCGGTTCTGCTCTGGCGGCGTGGTTTCCGGCGTCTTGGAGGGAAACCATGCACAACCGCGAAGGTAATCTCCTGCTCTTTGACGGGAGCGTGCTTCAAGTCGACGGGGCGGGTTTCGACCAGGCTGCGAGGGCGCCCGCCAACGTCAGTATCGATAGCTTGGTTCAATTTCATTTCATGGTGCCCCGATGAAAGGGTCCGCCCTTATGTTGCTCTGGAATGACGCTAAAGAGGCCGCTCCTCCCCATGGATCCGGCCATTTTCGATTTCAGATCTTCGACCTTCGATTTAGCGGAACATGGAGCCGAGTGAACCGGAGGATCGGCCGACACGCGCGCGGCGCGGAGATTGGACAACCTATTAATCGACGGGTCCAGCGCGTAAGCCCTCTCCGCCGCCCTGCGGGGGAGAGGGATCGTCCTGACTCGCGTCCCAGCGAGTCGGGACAGGGTGAGGTGGAGCAGTCCCCTGTTCATGGGCCAGTGGGCACGAGTGTGAAACTCGTCAAAGCTCTCCATGGAGCGGAGGAATCGGTCGTAACTCCCGACGGGCAAAACTGGTTATTGAGGAAGAGTCGCTGGTCTACAACGTCAGTTGCCACCCGATCGAATTGGGCTCGAGGGTGCGTGGCAGTCTTAATGTTGATGCTGACGGCCGGCACTCAGGCGGCGCAGTCTTCAGTGGCTACAACGACTCCCGTCCGTGAATCGGCGACGGCGGCGGGAAGTTCGCATTCTCCCCTGATTAGCGTTGATGGGCGGTTTGTCGTCTTCATCAGCCACGCCAATAATCTGGTCACGAACGACGATCGCGGACTGGGGTTCGACCTCTTCCGGCGCGACCGTCAGACCGGGATGACCACCCTAGTCAGCGTCAGCACGAACGGTTGGGGCGGTCTCAATGGCGACACCTACTCGGTTTCCCTGTCATCAAATGCTCAGGTCATCGCTTTTCAGACTGACGCGACCAACCTCACCCCGCTGGATTCAAATTCTTCCACCGACATCTACGTGCGGGATCTGTCCTCGAACGCAACGCTGTTGGTCAGCGTGAACGTCTCGGGAACCGCCGCGGGCAATGGCCGATCCATGAATCCCATCGTCTCGGCGGATGGGCGCTATGTCGTGTTCGAAAGCCATGCCTCCGACTTGGTGACGAATGATTTCAATCACACCAACGACGTTTTCATTCGCGACCTGGCGCTTGGGGTCACCTCGCTGGTCAGCGTCAACGGCGAAGGAACGGCTTCTCCGAGTGGAGCCTCGCATTCTCCGGCCATTTCCGCCGACGGCGCGGTCGTGGCGTTCGTCAGCCACGCGACAAACCTTGTCATCGGCCCTACGAACACGTTGGGAGAGGTGTATGCGCGCGATTTGCGGACCGGGTCGAACCGGTGGGCCGTGGCGTCGCATCGGATCAGCACTTGGGGTCGCGATTCCTTCGGCCGTCGGGTCTCTTATCGCGCGAGCGAGCCGTCCTTAAGCAGCGATGGGCGATTTGTGGCCTTCAAGACTGAGGGCTCAACCGTGAGGTTTGATTTGAGTCGAAGCACAAATTCTCTCTCGGTCACCTACACCAACGGATTTGATCTCAGCGCGCTGCTCTTCGAAGATAATCCGCGTCTGGTTGGAGCGGCGGGCTCGGCGCCTCTGGTGCTGGATCCGGCCGGCCGTTATCTGGCCTACGAGGTTAAAACCAACAATGCCACTTCCTCCGGGGCCATCCTCGGGGGAGTCGTTCGCGTCGACTTGGAAACCCTCCAGACGAATGCCTTTTTCAACGGTCCGGGTGGGGTGCAAGGAAATTGGGTCACCAACATTGTCCCTGTTGCAGAAACGCTCCTCTCAACTCATTCCGGCGTTCCGTGGTTTAATTGGCCAGTCGGAAGCCCGTCGTCGTGGTTCTATTTTCTGGCTGAGGTCACCAACCTCCTCTCCGTGGTTCCGCGGCCAGCGTTTTCCTGGCAGCTCTACGCGCTCAACGTCACAAACCGCCAGATCTCTGTCTTGAGCACCAATCGGCAAGGCTTGGGTCCCAGCCTGACGGGCATCCAGCCGGCCCTGAGTCTTGACGGCTCCGCAATCGCGTGGGACACGCCCGACACGCAATTGATCGAGAACGACCGCAATGGCAGTTGGGATGTTGTTCTCCGCAACCTTTCAACGGGTGCGAGTGACGTGGAGCTTGTTTCGGTCGTGGGGCCAGGCCTGCCGGCCCAAACCGCCACCGGGTGGTCTGGTCTTCCCGCGATTGCTCTCAGCGCAAACGGTCGGCGTCTGGTGCTGGCCTCCACGGATACATCGATGGTCGAAACCGACACCAATGCGTGGCAGGACCTGTTTCTGGTCGACCTCGATCGACGCGAATCTCAGAAAGTAAGTGAAGTTTCATGGTTCGCGAATGCCGCGTCGCAGTCGTCAGCGACTTCCACCGCGAGCCGATCGTCCCTCAGTGCCGACGGGCGGTATCTGGCCTTCACCATTGAAAATTGGAGCCGCTCCGGAATTCAAAGCGCTGTGGTCTGGCGCAATGTGGAGGAGCGCACCAACTACGTCATCGTCACGTCGAATTTTCGCCCCGACGTTCCCGTGATCAGCTTCAACGGCAGCATGGTCGCTTGCGCAGCCTCGGCAGGTGTGTCGGGAGTAGATCAGATCTCGGACGGAAACGCTCGAGAGGACGTTCTTCTGCGAGTCACCCGGCGGATCGACAATCTGTTACCGAGTTTTCCTGTTCGGAATCCCGTGGTGATCAGCTCCCGGCCTGACCGTCGAACGACCGGCAACGGTGCTTCCTTAAACCCGCAATTTAGCCCGGACGGGAACTGGATTATTTTCCAGAGCGATTCCACTGATCTGGTCGCCGAGTATACCGTGCTTTCGCCTGGGGCACCCGCCGGATTGCCCAATTGGCAGCTCTACGCCCGACGCATTGGTTGCGACGACATCGATTGCGCCACCAACCGAGTCTACTCGCCGGAGATCTATCTGGGGCCGACGCATCTGGTCAGCCACACGCGTGCGCCGGGTGTTCCTCACGACGTCGGCCTGGCGGCTGGTGCAACCAATGCCGCCTTCAGCGGCGACTCGCGCCGTGTCGCTTTCGAAACCTTCGATGGCCGGATTTATGTGCATGAATTGAACTCCCGGTTGGAAACCACGATCACGCTTGAAGGTGGCCAAACTGTGACCAACCGGTTTCATCCGCCCAACACGTGGGTCTGCACCAACTGTGGCGCCCCGAGCTTGAACGACGACGGCTCGCTCGTCGCGTTCGAGGAGCGTCTCCCGAGTGCGACGAACATCCTGGTGCGCAACCTGACCACCGGCGAAGCGGAGCGCGTGAGTTTGGGCGTGGATGGAACCGTTGCGGGCAACGGCCGTTCCATTCGCCCGTTGCTGAGCCGTGACGGACGTTTCGTGGTCTTCACCAGTTGGGCGCCGAATCTCGTGGCCGACGATCGCAACCGGGCGTCTGATGTTTTCGTCCGGGACCGTTGGAACGGGATTACCCATTGCCTGAGCCGTTCGTGGGGTAGTGCCAATCCAGGCAATGGGGCGTCGTCGCAGCCGGTGTTGTCGGCGGATGGTCGAACCGTTGCGTTTCAGAGCCTGGCCAGCGATTTGATTCCAGGCGATTACAACGATCGCCGGGACGTATTTGTTGCTTCGCTGGCTGGACCGGACACCGACGGCGACGGCATGGATGACGAGTTGGAAATGGCCTACTTCGATACCTTGGAGCGCGACGGACGCGAAGACTTCGATCGGGATGGGATCAGCGATCGAGACGAGATCAGGGCGGGCACGGCTCCGGCGGATGGGCAGTCGGTGCTAAGCGTCGTGTCGCTGGGAACGGCCTTGGTCGGCGACGCCCAGCGCGGAGTATATCGCTCAACCTTGATCGCGTGGAAGGCAGCGCCGGGACGTGCCTATCAAGTCGAGTATCGTGCCGACGCCAACTCGGGTGGTTGGCGGACGTTGGAAGGCGTCGTGGTCGCCGCGGGGTCGAGCGCTTCAAAGCTCCATACGGAGTACGTCCCACCGGATGCCGCTCGCGGATTCTATCGGGTTAAGCTGGTTGATTGATCCTTCGCTTGGTTTTGCGATGCGCGCCTACTTCCGCTGTTCCTGAGCGGCCTCGTGAAATGCCTGGGAGCGATTTTCAACATAGGCGCGATAGCCGGCAGGATCGATGAACGGGTTGGTCTTGGGGTTGGTTTGAAGAGCTTTGTATTTTGCCTCCATGCCGTAGTAGTTGCCGTGTGCTCCCAGGAAGAGGTCGCAGGGCAACGAACGCAGGAGGCGGAACGTCTTCGTGTAATCGTCGGCAATTTCCGGATAGTCGCGGTTCGTGATGAGCGCGTAACCGGGATTCACGTTGGGGCTGCCGATGACAACCGCGTTGAGCGCTCGGCCACGGTCGTTGACGGAGAACACCCAGGTGGTGCAGCCGCGGGTGTGTCCGGGCGTAAGGCGGGCGGTCAGCCGGGCTTCGCCGAGAGAAATTACCTCTCCGTCTTTGAGGACACGGTTTACCGGGCAGGGCTTCCACTCGTCCTGGTAGAGGTATTGGCCGCGGCCGCCGCTGGCGATCACCTTGTCATCGCCTTGCATCACCGCGACTTGTGCCCCGGTGAGTTCTCGGACGAGGGCGTGGCCGGCGACATGATCCGAGTGGGCGTGGCTGGCCAGGAGCATCTTGATGTCGGTAAACTTGAAGCCCAGCTGCTCGACGTTGCCGCGGATGATGGGGACGGTGCGTTCAAAGCCTGAGTTGATGAGGATATGGCCGTTGGTCGTGGTGATGAGGTACGAGGCCAGGCCTTTGGACCCGACGTGGTAGAGTTGGTCGGCGATGCGATGCGGCGGGAACGGATCATGCCAGTCGCTCTGGGCGCGGGTGGTGTTGGCGCAGGAGAGGATGGTCGCGAGCACGAGCGCGCTTCGAATGGAGTTCATGACGGTGAGAGTAACGGCCACGATCGTGAATTCAATCCCGACCTCCGTTGAGGCCATTCGCTTGATGATTCCCTGATTTCCAACCGCCGATGCACGCAGATGCACGCAGATAAAAACAGTGCGTTTATTGGTCCCACTGGTCCCACACTTGCGAGTGGCGACGTGACTTGGGATCGGTCTAGATGCCGGCGCCGAAGGTGGAGGCGGTGGGGTCGGACGCCTCGAACTCGGCGGAGAGCGGCTCGCCTTCGTCGCCGAGCAAACGATACCGGCGAATGAGGAAGGAGACCATGATGCCGTCGCGGAGGCCGCTGGCCGCGTATTCCTCCTTCGTCATGCGGGCGCGAATGGTCAGGCCGGCCGGGGTTTCCAGTTCAACCCGGAGCATCACGCCGAGAAAGAACGTGTGCCGCAGGATGGCCTGCGTTCGGTAGGTGAGCGGATTGGGCGAAACCATCACGGCAAACGGCCGGAAACCGATGCGCAGCTTGGCGCCTTCCGGCCGGCCGTGGGCGGGCAACTGCAACTCGCCGGCCCGGGCGAGGCCGCCTTTGATTTCCATCTCCAGCACGTTCAACACCCCGATGAAGCGCGCCACGAACTCGTTGGACGGCTCCTCGTAGACTTCGCGGGGTGTGCCGATCTGCTCCAGGTTGCCCCGGGAAAAGATGACGATGCGGTTGGAGACTTCCATCGCCTCCTCCTGATCGTGGGTCACGAAGATGGTGGTCAGGCGGAGTTCCTCCTGCAGACGGACGAGCCAGTCGCGCAGGTCCTGGCGGATCTTGGCATCGACCGCCCCGAACGGTTCGTCGAGCAGAAGCACGTTGGGTTTGGGCGCGAGCGCGCGGGCGATGGCGACGCGCTGACGTTGTCCGCCGGACAGCTGGTGCGGGTAACGATGATCCAGTCCGCGCAGCTCCAGCAATTCGAGCAGCTCGGTCACGCGCAACTCGATGTCGCGCCGGGCCCATTTCTTGATCTTCAGGCCGAACGCGATGTTCTTGAACACCGTCATGTGTTTGAACAGCGCGTAGTTTTGGAACACGAAACCGATGTTGCGTCGCTGGACCGGGACGTCGTTGACGCGTTGGCCGCGGATGAAGATATCGCCGTCGGTGGGCATCTCCAGGCCGGCGATCATGCGGAGGACGGTTGTTTTGCCGCCGCCGCTGGGGCCGAGGAGAGCGAGCAGTTCGCCTTCCTGAACCGAGAAATTGACCTGGTTCACCGCGGCGACCGCGCCGAAACGTTTGCTGACCTGGCGGAGTTCGATGCTCACGGGGAGGGTGGGGATTGATGCTCGGCCGTTCGGGCGAGGAACCTGGTGTCGGACTCGGCGGGTTCGGGCATAATCTGCTGGGCGCGGGCGAACTCGCGCTGTTGTTTCCATTCGAGGAACGTCTTTAACCCCAGCGTGACCAGGGCGAGGAGCGCGAGCAGGCTGGCGACCGTGAATGCGGCGGTGGCGTTGTACTCGTTGTAGAGCTTCTCCACGCGCAACGGCATGGTATCGGTCACGCCGGTGATGTGGCCGGACACGACCGAGACAGCGCCGAATTCGCCCATGGCACGGGCGTTGCACAGGATGACGCCGTAGAGCAGTCCCCATTTCACGGACGGGAGCGTGACGTGCCAGAACGTTTTCCAGCCGCCGGCGCCGAGCGTGAGCGCGGCCTCCTCCTGCTCGCGGCCGGTGGACTGCATGATCGGCACCAGTTCGCGGGCGACAAACGGGAAGGTGATGAAGACGGTGGCCAGCACGATGCCCGGGACGGCGAAGATGATCTTGATATCGTGCCGGTCGAGCCAGGGGCCAAAGTGGCCCTGGAGGCCGAACATCACGACGTAAATCAGGCCGGCGACGACGGGTGAAACGGAGAAGGGGAGGTCGATGAGTGAGATGAGCAGGGACTTGCCGCGGAACTGGAACTTCGCGATGCACCACGAGGCGGCGAGGCCGAAGATCAGGTTCAACGGAACGCAGCAGAGGGCCACCACCAGAGTGAGGCGGACCGCGGCCATGGTGTCTGGGTCACGCAGGGCGCCGAAGTAGCCGGCCCAGCCCTTGGCCAGGGCCTGGGCGAACACATTGATCAACGGCAGCAGCAGAAACGCGCCGAGGAAGACGGCGGCGAGGGCGATCAACACCCATTTGACGAACGGCGATTCCTCCGTCCCGCGTTGGGATTTGCTGGTGGCATCGCGATGCCGGCGGATGACAGTTCCGGCCATGGTCAGGAATGGAAACGGCTCGCCCAGCGTTCGAGCAGGTTGATCACGATGAGCATGGCGAACGAGATGACGAGGAGGACGACCGCGATGGCCATGGCGCCGTGGTAATCATATTCCTCCAGCCGGATGACGATCAGCAGCGGGGCGATCTCGGAGTGGAACGGTTTGTTACCGGCGATGAACACCACCGAACCGTATTCGCCGATGGCGCGGGCGAAGGACAAGGCGAAGCCGGTGATGGCCGACGGCAGGATGGCCGGCACGATGATTTGCCGGAAGGTGCGCCAGCGGCTTGCGCCCAGCGTGGCGGCGGCTTCCTCGATCTCCCGTTCGAACTCCTCGAGCACCGGCTGGATGGTGCGCACGATGAACGGCAGGCCGACGAAGGTCAGCGCGATGACGACGCCCAACGGCGTGAAGGCACCTTTGATTCCCATCGGTTCCAGATAGCGGCCAAGCCAGCCATTGCCGGCGAACAGATTGGAGAGCGTCAGTCCGGCGACCGCGGTCGGAAGCGCGAAAGGGAAGTCCACCAGGGCGTCCAGCAGCCGCTTGCCCGGAAAATGATAGCGCACCAGCACCCAGGCGACGATTGAGCCGAAGACACAGTTGATGATGGCGGCGAGGAAAGAGGCGCCAAACGTCAGTTGATAGGCAGCCAGCGCGCGATCCGTCGTCGCCAGTCGCCAGAAGTCGGCCCAGCTCATTTCGAACACCCGCAAGACCAGGCCGCCAATCGGGATCAGCACGATGACGCTCAGGTAAAAAACCGTGTACCCGAGCGTCAGCCCGAAACCTGGGAGAGGATTGAATCGATGGACGGCCATGCATTCGCCAAACCACTACCGGGTACGCCCGGGTGGTGACGGCCGGGAGGCTCTCATGAATCAGATGTTTTGTGCAATGGCGAGCATTGGGCGGTATTCCGCCAGGATGGCCTTCAGCGCCTCGACGAACGCTTCCTCCTGGAGCCGCGCGGGCGCCAGTTGCGGCGTCTCCAGGGTCAATTCAAACGGCGGCCGCTCCAAACCCGGGATCGATCGCAACACGCCGTCGTAGGAAGAGTGGATGATGCCGTCGCGCGCGGGAAAACCGTCGATGACACCGCCCCGGTTCCGGGGCAGCACCCGTTCGGCCGCTCGCAAGGCAGGCGAGAGAAGGTTCTCGGACAACACCGCGCCGTTGACATAGCCATAGAGACCGTCGCTGGTGTCGTCACTATGCAGGGTGACGATGCCGTGGAAGGCATGCAGGCAGATCTCGGATTCGAGCAGGCGCACCTCGGGCTCGGCTGAGTCCTGCCAAAACTGCCGGTTCAAATCGAGGCCGGTGCGCGAATGTCGCGTGCCCGCGGCGAACCCGCTCGGATTGCAGATGGGATAGATGAAGATGGCATAGCCGCGGCCCAACTCGGGTGTTTCCTCCAGCTGCCGGAGGAATTGCACCAGGGCGCGGGCCCCTTCGGGTTCATCTCCGTGGATGGCGGCGAAGATGCCCAGGCGAATAACGTCACCGCCGCCGCGCTCGCCAAGGTAAAGGTAGCGCGGGAAGATCTCGCCGGTGCCTTCGAGTTGGGCGGGCTGGCGAAGCAGATGATTCGACCGGGCGGCGAGGGTGTCGAGCGGAGCCAGGATCGATTCGAGGGATCGGGAGCCGATCGCCGGGGCGGAGGTTTCCGTCCGGGTGCGGGCACGGGAACCAGTCAGAGTCTGTGTGTTCATGATGGCGAAGTTGGGCTGAGGAGCGCGAATCAGAATGGGGCTCACGGTTTGTAGATTTGATCGAACGTGCCGCCGTCGTTGAAGTGGGCGGCTTGCGCCTTGGCCCAGCCGCCGAACGCGCTGTCGATGGTCACGAGTTTCAACTCCGGAAACTGTTCCTTGAACTTGGCGGCGACTTCGGGCAGGCGCGGGCGATAGAAATTCCTGCCCGCAATGGTCTGCCCTTCGGGCGAATAAAGGAATTCGAGATAAGCCTTGGCCACGGCTTCCGTGCCGCGCTTTTTGACCACGCGATCCACCCAGGTCACCGGCGGTTCGGCCAGGATGGTCAACGACGGATTCACAATCTCAAACTTGTCGGCGCCAAACTCCTTTCGCGCGAGGAACGCCTCGTTTTCCCAAGAGATAAAGACGTCGCCAATCCCGCGCTGAACAAAGGTGGTGGTTGCGCCACGGGCGCCGGTGTCGAGCACCGGCACGTTCTTGAACAGCTTGGCGATGTATTCCTTCACCCGGGCTTGATCCCCGCCGAATTTCTGCGCGGCCCAGGCCCAGGCCGCCAGATAGTTCCAACGCGCCCCCCCGGAAGTCTTGGGGTTCGGGGTCACGATGGCCACGCCGGGTCGCACCAGATCATCCCAGTCCTTGATCCCCTTGGGATTTCCCTTGCGCACGAGAAAGACAATCGTGCTCGTGTAAGGCGAGCTGTTGTGCGGCAGCCGGGTTTGCCAGTCAGCCGGAATGAGGCGGCCTTTCTGGGACAAGGCATCGATGTCGTAGGCGAGCGCCAGGGTGACGACGTCGCCGGGCAGGCCGTCGATGACCGAGCGGGCTTGCTTGCCGGAGCCGCCATGGGACTGCTTGATCGTGACCGTTTCTCCGGCCTTCTCCTTCCAATGCCGGGCGAAGGCGGCATTGAATTCGGTGTAGAGCTCGCGGGTGGGATCGTAGGAGACGTTGAGCAGCTGGACTTCCTTGGCCGGCGCGGTGACGGCGAATGCGAGCCAGAGTCCGGCAGCGGCCAAAAGGCCGAGCGACAGGGGGAGCTTGAGAGGCTTCATGGGATGGTAGGTGAAAGGAGGTTGGGCTGGGGCTTTCTAAAAGGCAATCTGAGCGCGGGCGAAAATCACGCGTTCCGTTTGATCGAGCAGCGGACCGTCGCCGCCGCTGAAGCGGGTTTGTTCGTAGTCGAGGTTCAGCTTGACGTTGCGGTTGAGGTGCCAGTTCAGGCCCACCGCCCAGGCCGTCGCTTTCGCCGCTGAGGTCGACGGATTGGCGAACAGGGGAAACGTGTCGGCGTCGAGCTTGAGCTGGCCGATGCGCGCCGCGAGTTCCCAGGCGCCCCAGCCGTTTGCGGCCGGATGAAAGGCGGCGCGCGGGTTCACGGCCTTCCAGGAATTCTCTTCGCCCGTCAGGAAATACGACGCCGACACCTGCCACGCTGAATGTCGGAGATGCGCGAACGTGCGGGCGCCGTCGTCGCGCCGGACCGATTGCTGGGACAGTGCATACTCAGCGAAGAGCCCGAACGGGCCCCAGTAGTAGTAAGCCTGCGGCACCAGCCGCCAATGCTCTCCGTCCGCCACGACATTGGCGGTGGTGGACGACGTGCCCGCGCCGCTGCGATAGCCGAAGAAACGCTGCTGGCCGGGCGAGACGAAGGTGCGCAGTGCGCCTTCTTGATCGCCGATCGTCCCGGCCACGCCCAGACCCAGGCCGCGCAAAGCCGCGTGGTCCGTATGCTTGAAGGGCTGGGCAAAGAGGCGGGCGGCCAAATCCTTGTCATCGTCCGCCGACTCGAAATCTCCGCTGCCACCATCGGCGAGGCCGTTGAACGCGCCCAGCGCATAGCTGACCAAACCATCGCGGATGTCGCCCTGCAGTTGCACTCCGGCGTCGCGGTTGGGGACCAGTTGAGTGGGGAAGCCGCGCTCGACGAACAGCAGATTCGCACCCGATTGCAGCCGCTCCAGCCCGACCGGCTCCTTGAACTTTCCCGCCTGGATTTGGAACTCGGGCAGAAAACGGGCGGTGACGTAGGCGTCCTGCACCAGACTGTTGTTGGCGCTGGACAGGCTTGCTCCGGATCCAAAGTCGAGCATGACCCGATAGTCATACTGGCCGAAGACCGTGCCCTCGAAAATGGGACGCACCCGGCGCAGAAGAAACGTGTCGTTCGCGCCGCCCGGAAAATGTTCGTCCGGATAGAACCGGGCATCGGCTTGGACGTAGCCCCGGATCTTCAGCACGAAGTTGGTGTCCGCCGAACGCGCTTGGAATCCGCCCGGGCCGATCGTGACGGTCGACGCCGTCTTCGCCTTTTCGGCGGACGATTCCTGCTCGAGCTCGCGTTGACGTTCCAGAATTTTCACTTTTTGGTCGAGTGCCTCCAGCTGCCTTTTCAGGGTGGTAAGGTCGTCAGTTGTATTTTGGCCGGACGCGGATGGTGGAACGGTGGGAAGGCCTGCGGCGATAACCGCGGCCAGCCACCAGGGATGGGATGACATGGGTTGGTGTTTTCATCTCAGCGTTCCTCCGCGGTAACGGTCGGTGTGCTTGGTTGATGGTCGGGTTTCCTTCCAGTGATCTGGTCAGGTTAATCAGCGTGGCCGGACGACATTTCCGGCTCGGTCGAGGGCGCCGGCAGACGGACTTTTTCCGTCCGCTCGATCTGCACAACGCGCGAATCGTGCACGACGATCTGCACCACCCCGAAACGCAACTGCCGGACTTGCTCCGCTACCAGCGCCTGCCAGCCCGACGCTTCATCGTGGGTTTTGCTCGCAATCGTCATCACGCGTGGAGCTTAGGTTTAATCCCTACTAAGTCAATGTATATTTACATGAATTGATGGTTGTTAAGTTGTAAAATGTTAATAATCAGAAGTCAGCGATTGGATAAAATCTTGATCTAATGAGTCGTGTTTACGAAGGTGTCGGGTATGAAGCTGTCTTTGCGGGGTGAGTATGCGTTGCGGGCTCTGATTGTTTTGGGCTTGGACGCCGCTGGGGCGGACCGGGAGTCGGTTGTGCCCACGCAGGCGATTTCAGACCGGCAGAATATCCCGAAGCGATTCCTGGAACAGATTCTCAACGACTTGAAGTCGGCTGGCATCGTGGAGAGCCGGCGCGGCGTCGCGGGCGGTTACCGGCTGAGGCGCCCGGCGCAGGAGGTCACGTTGGCCGAGGTCATCCGGCACATCGAAGGTCCGCTGGCGCCGGTCAGTTGTGTCAGCGAACGCTTCTACGAAAAGTGCAGTTGCCCGGACGAATCGAAGTGCGGCATTCGCAGCGTCATGAAGGAGGTGCGCGATGCCATCGTGACGATTCTCGAGAAGGTCACGCTGGCTCAGCTCTGCGAACGCGTGCAGCGTTTGCAGGGAACCCACGCCAGCGTGATGGACTATGTCATCTAGCTTCTAAGGCCGCTTCGGAAGTCTCAACAGGGACTGCGCGTTGTCGTGCAGAATTTTGCCGCGGACGATCCGATCGGTCACCAGCTTCCTAACATTCAGCAGGATTTGCGCGCCCTGGCAGCCCGGCCCGCGGCCAAGGAGGTCATCGCAGTCCGAACCGAACATCAGCTTGTTTTGGTGCCGATGGAGAAAGCCCGCCGCGTGCTCCGGATCGCGGACAAGGTGGTTCAAGCCAGAGCCCGCCGACAGATCGCCGTACATGTTCGGGTAGTCCCGCAGCAGCCGGTCGGTGATCCCGCCGGGGGTGACCGGTCCGGTCGGATACAGCGCCTTCTGGTCGGCCTTGGCGTCGACGTTGGCCCACCACGTCTGCGCGTGCCCGATAAAGTTGACCTTCGGATATTTTTCCAACGTCAGATGAAAGCGCTCCAGGCCGAGATTGTAGACCCCATGCTGAAAGTGCATCAGCACCGGCACCTGAAATTCCTCCGCCGTTTTGCAGATACGATCAAACCACGCGCCATCGCTGGACACGCGAAATTTTTGTTCGCCCACGCCCAAGGCGCCGCGTCGCAGAAATCGCCGAATAACCTCGGGCGCCTCTTCCAGGTCCGCCACCTCGTTGGCGAAGCGGACGAACTTTTGGGGATGCAATCGGGCCAACGCTTCAACTGATTCGTTGCCACCACACTTTGCATCCAGCCCGTAGAACCGTCCGGCCGGCAACAGCACGGTGGTGGAAATGCCCATCGCCTCCTGGTGCGCCATGAGCTGCGCGTCGGTCCGCCCGGCGTAGTTGGTGTGTTGATGGATGTCGATGACGGGCTCTGGTGTCGGCTCGTCTGATGGTGGTTCGGCGGGTGCGGCAACAGCGACGCCTGGCGCGATCCAACCCAGCGAGGCACAGCCGAGGGAGAGGGAGGCGGTCCCCGTGGCAGCGAGAAAACGTCGCCGGTTGGTCAAGCGGGTGTTCATGGCGGGAGAATGCCCAGAACGTGACGTTTTGCCAGGCCTAACCACATGGGCCGGCATCGGCGGGTGTGATTAAAAACGGGTGATCCAACGACCCGTCTCACCCCTCACCCCGGCCCTCTCCCCGTTGAGGGGAGAGGGAGTCGCGTGGGGCGCGAGCTAAGCGCCTTGCACCCTCACCCGCATTTAATTGCACCCGGCATCGGCATCGGCATCGAAAACCGCAGATTGACTCGGATTCACGCGGACGGGCTGCATCCTTTCAAAGGCTGGTGCTGACCACGACCTGCCGACCACGCCTACGCCTCGAGGCATCGCCTTCGATGAAGGCTCTGTGCCTATCTGGCTTCACCGGCGTCCATCGGCGGTCACCATTTTATAACGCAGGGAGCCGGGAGGGCAGACATGTGCGGTCCGGAGTGAAGATGATCGCGCGCGACCGGCGCGCGGCGGAGTCGGGCTACTGCCTTGCGGTGAATGGCTGATGCTACTCTTCGTGTGGTTTGCCGCCGTCTATGCCGCCGACCATGTCGATCAGAGGGAGAAAAAGGGCGATCACGATGCAGCCAACCACAATCGCGAGGAACACGATCATCACCGGCTCGAGCAGGGAGGTGAAGGCGGTGACCGCATGGTCGACCTCTTCCTCATAGGTGTCGGCGATTCGGGTCAGCATATCGGGCAGCGCGCCGGTTTGTTCGCCGATGTCGACCATGCCGACGACGAGAGCGGGGAAGACCCCGCTGGCCCGGAGCGGGACGGCGACGGGTTCGCCGTTGGCGACGCTGTCGTGCACTGATTGCACCGCCCGGCTGACGACGACATTGCCGGTGGTGTCCCGGACAATCTGGAGGGCTTGCAGGATGGGGACGCCATTGGTGGCGAGAGTGCCCAGCGTTCGCGTGAAGCGAACGACGGAGGCTTTTCGAATGAGGTCTCCGAAGAGCGGGGCGGCCAGCTTGAGCCGATCGAACATGAGGCGTCCTGGTGGCGTGCGGATGAGCAGGACCGCGGCGGTGCCGACCGCGCCGAAGACGCCCAGTATTGCCACCAGATGGTCCCGGGCGGCGAGGCTGAAACCGATGACCCATTGGGTGAGTGTCGGCATGGGCCGCCCGCCCATCAGGCCGTCGAAGATCTCTTGAAAGCGCGGCACGACGAAAACGACGAGCACGCCGAGCACGGCGATCGCCACGAGCATGACGGCGATGGGATAGAACATGGCCGCGACCACCTTGTTCTTGATTCGCTGCGCCTTTTCCATGAGCTCAGCGAGGCGCCGAAGGACAACGTCGAGAGCGCCGCTAATTTCGCCGGCGCGGACCATCTGCAGGTAGAGCCGGTTGAACACCCGGGGGTGCCGGGACATGGCCTCGCTGATGGAGGACCCGGCTTCGATCGATTCAGTCAGATCGTCCAGGGTGCGTCGGAGTCCGGCATTGGACTCCTGCTCGCGCATGAGGCGGAGTCCTCGAAGCAGCGGCATGCCGGCTTCCAGCAACGTGGCGGTCTGGCGGGTGAAGGCGACTAATGTCCGTGTCCTCAACCTGGCGTCGCGGTTGAGGAACCCCCTTTTGCGCCTCGCGGTTGGTCGCGACGTGGCTGGTCCCGGGCCTGGAGTGGGCGGACTGGCCTGGCCCCGCCCCGGCCGGCTGGGCGCCACCTTGGTGGGGAAGAAGCCCATGTCGCGAATTGCGCGCAGGGCTTCGTTCTGGTTTTCCACCTCGAGGGCGCCGCGTGTTTCGGCACCGCGACGATCCAACGCCACGTAGGAAAATGAGGGCATAACCTGATTTCATCTGCGCTGGTGAATGCCTGCGCCGAAGGGTTGGACCGGGCGTAGCCCGGGACGTCACGGCGACGTTGCGCCGGACTTCAAGTAGTTGCCGATCGGCTGCAAAACGCCGAGCCGGATCAGCGTCACGACGACGGCGGTATAGAGCAGCGAGATGAGAAGATCGCGAAGCAGATCGCGGCGGGTGTAAGGTCGCGCCTGGCCGGTGACGGCGGATTGAGCGCCTTTGTGCAGGAGGATGAGGCCGAGGATATTCGTGAGCCAATAGCCGGCGACGACGGCGGGCTCGAACCAGGATGGGTGCAGAAGGCTGATCAGCCAGCCGAACGCCACGGCGAGGGGCACGTTCACGAACAGGTCGTTCCACCACGACAACGGCGACAGCAGGAAGCCGAGGACCCCGAGGAATCCTCCTGCCACGCGTCGTGACCAGTTCTTTGCCATGGCGCACACTGCGGGAGAACGGCCCTGGGCAAAAGGTTTATCGTCGAATCCGGCGGCGGCCTTGGGGGGAACAATGAATGGAAAGTCGGAACGGCGCGGGCTAGCATCCGCGGCGTGTCGGACTTGAGTGCAACGCTGCTGGCCGCGTTGGCCGTGCTGTTCATCGGCCTTTCCAAGGCTGGCTTTGGCGGCGGTCTGGGTATGCTGACCACGCCGCTCTGCGTGCTGGCGTTTACGGCGCGCGGCGAGCCGCCGACGTTTGCCGTCGGTGTTCTCCTGCCGTTGCTCTGCGCCGGGGACGCCTTCTCCCTCTGGCATTACTGGCGGAAATGGGAGAGCCAGAACCTCAAGTATCTGCTGCCGGGGGTCATCGCTGGCGTGGTGATCGGGGTTCAGCTGATGGGGCGTTTCTCCGCGCGCGAGCTGAATCTGGTCATCGGGTTGCTGGCGCTGGGCTTTGTCGTTTTTCAGCTCGTCAAGGAACGCATTTTCGCAGCCGAAGGAGCGTTTGCTCCAAATCATGTCGTGGGGGTGCCGTGTGGCATTGGGGCGGGAGTCACCTCCACCTTTGCCCACGGTGCCGGTCCGGTGGTCAGCCTGTTCCTCATCCCGCAGCGGTTGCCGAAGGAGATTTATGTTGGAACTACCGTGCTCGTTTTCACCTGGATCAATTGGATCAAGATGCCCTTCTTCATCGCCCAAGGCATGATCACGCCAGCGACGTTGTGGGTGGGCCTTTGCTATCTGCCGCTGGTGCCGTTTGGAGTTTGGCTGGGGATTTGGCTGAACCGCCGTCTCTCGGAGCGTCTCTTCCTGCGCCTGGTTTACGCGATGACTTTTCTGACCGGGATTCAGCTGGTCTTTAACTTCAATCTCGCCCGTCTGCTGCGATGAACCTTGCCGCGGAGGTTTGCGCCCTCCTCGTCACCGCCCGAAGGCGCGGTAGGCCCGGTGGGGCAGGGCGGGCGCGTTGGTGTCGAGAAACTCGATCTGCCCGGTAAAGGCGACCTGGGTGGAAATCGATGTCCACTGCGTGAGGTTGGTGGTCGCTTGAATGGTGTAGATGCGATTGCTTTGGCCGGCGACGAGAAACTGGAATCGTCCGTTGGGGAGAATCTTTTGATCCAGCAACACCGGGGCCGGATTGGTTTCAACGGAGGAGCCGGTGGTGAAGCTCAGCACGGATTCCATGGGAAGCGGATTGGCGTTCGTGTCTCCAAAGGCGAGTTGCGCGTAGTAAAGGTTCAACGTCCAAAATAGTGTGGTGTTCGGCGGCCAGTTTGTGACGGGTGTCGCGACCAGCGAGCGGCTGTCCTGGCTCCAGTCGAAAGTTCGTCCGAAGGAACCCGGCGAAATACCGAGCGCAAAGCCGCGTCCCATCGTTTCATTGAAGCGAAAAATCACCGGGGTGTTGATGGGGACATTGGTTGATCCAGCGGCCGGCGAGGTTCCGATCAAGGCCGGTGGGGTGATGTCACCGCCGCCTGTGGTGGCCAGGTAGAAATCGGTCTGAGCGAAGTAACCCCCCGTGCCGTGTGCGCCTGGATAGTCCGTGGTGTTGATGCTGGTGAACCGGTGAAAAACGACGCGCGCCGTGTAGCCGTGCGCGGGTTGGAGAGTGTGCGCCGGAACCCGCGCGGAAGTGTTGGTTCCAACGAGCGCATCCGGTGCCCCCGGATACATGCCGGTGGTAAAAACCCGGCCCAGACTGTTCTCGATCTGCACGTAGATGAAATCGTTCGTGGTGCCGCCGCCAAAGACGTTCCAAGCGAGCGTTAAGGGTTCTGCGGGATTGATGGTTTGCAGCTCCGGAAAGTTTTGCAGGATGGGCGGGAATGGATAGTTGTTGCCCAGAATGGTCAGCTGGCTGACCCGGTTGCTGTCATTAACCGTTTGGGTGGCGATGCGGTAGCTGCCGCTCGGAAACGTTGCGTCCAGGATGTCCTGGGTCCGAACGCGCTGGACGAACCCGAGCGCATTGGGAGTGGTGATCGCTCCAAGTGGCAGATCGGCCAGAGACCATTGAACCCGCGCCGAGGTAATCAGGTTGGTCGGCGGCTGAACCACGGCCTGAAACGCGTAGGGCAGGCCGCCTCGGATGACCGGTGGCGCCGAGCTGGTTTGGGTGAACAGAATTCCCTTCGCCACGCCGAAGTAGCTGAGGTCGGCTGCCGCCACGCCTCCCGGCTGGAGCACGGCGACCAAGCTTGCCGTTAGAATGAGAAAAGTTGAGGGCAGTCGGGGCCGGACAACGAAAGGCACGAAATACGTCACGTGTTCAATTCTGCGTTGGGTTTCGCTACTGAGATGACGGACTCTAGTCGGCCGGGCGCGACCCGTCGAGGGACGAAGCGGAAAATGTTCCGCAGATCTCCGGACCCTTGATCGGCCCGCTTCTGGCTCGCTCTCACCCGGTGAAACATCATTCGGCAAACCATGCCGCCCTCGAATCGTCGACGGGCGTCTCCGGCGGACTCATTTTCGGGCTCATGGTCTGTTTCACGGGCTCAGGGGTCAGCGGGCTGATCTACGAAGTCTCCTGGGTGCGCTCGCTGGAACTCGTGTTCGGCACGACGACGTTCGCCATCGCGACCGTGTTGGCCGCGTTCATGGGAGGGCTTGCGGGTGGCAGTTATCTCATGGGGCGGTGGCTGCCGCGATTCCGGCGCTTCCATCCACTGGCGGTCTACGCCGGCCTCGAATGTTTGATCGCGTTGTCCGCCGCGGTCATCCCTTGGGCGCTCAACGCGCTCGTGCCCCTCTACCAATGGGCCTGGCAAACAACCCACGCTTCCTTCGTGGGCTTCTCGATCCTGCGCCTCGCGCTTTCCGCCCTCGTCCTGCTGGTGCCCACGCTCCTGATGGGCGCGACTTTGCCGGTCGCCAGCGAGTTTGTCTCCCGGGACCCCGCACTCGGCCGGCAACGGATCGGGCTGCTCTACAGCTTCAACACTCTCGGTGCCGTGCTGGGTTGCCTCGGAGCCGGCTTGTTTCTTTTCCCCCAGCTTGGCCTCGCCGCCACGCAATGGGTGGCGATGGCCTGCAATCTCCTCGCGGCAGCCGGGGCGCTCGTGGTCGCGCGTCGAACCCGGTCGTGGCGATCAGCGTCAGTTGAACACGCGGAATCGGGCGAGGCGGATCAAAGCGACCTGGCGAACTCCACGGCCGCCCGAATTTTGGTCCTGCTCTATGCCGGCTCGGGGCTCGTGGCGATGCTTTATGAAGTGGCGTGGAGCCGGGTGCTGGTCTTGATCATTGGTTCTTCGACTTACGCCTACACCATCATGCTCGGCACCTTCCTGCTGGGCTTGGCGCTCGGTGCCGGGATCGTGACCAAGCTGATGCGTCGCGTGTCACGTCCGCTCCTGGCCGCCGGCTGCGCGCAGGTGTTGGTTGGCCTGGCCACTTTGGGCAGCCTGTTTCTGGTCGAAGAGCTTCCCTACCTCTACCTCAAGGCCTACGAAGCCATGGCACCCACGCCGCGTGGATTGTTGAGCGTGCAATTCCTGCTCGCGAGCGCGCTGATGGTTGTGCCCACCCTCGGCCTGGGCGCGATGTTCCCCATCACCATGCACGGGCTGCAAACCACCGGCGCCCGCGCCGGTCGCGTCGTGGGCTGGGCCTACGCCCTCAACACGGTTGGTGCGATCGCCGGCTCGGTCCTGGCCGGCTTCGTCCTCTTGCCGCGCCTCGGCACCCAACACACCATGCAGGTGGGCATTGCCCTGAATTTTCTGCTCGCGGCAGTCGCCTGGCTGTCCGCGCCCGCGGTCCCTGCCTTCTGCCAACGCTGGCGCGGTGCCGTCGCCCTCCTCGGCCTGCTGGTCGGAGGCAACCTTGTGTTCGCCGTCCCCCCATGGAGCCCGGCCGTCTTGTCGTCCGGCATCTTCCGGTATGTGCGGGATTTCGTCGGGCTCGATCGCGATCAGTTTCGCGAGCGCGCCCGCCAGATGGCCGGCGATCTTCTGATGTTCGACGAAGGGCTGACCTGCACGGTGACGGTCACACGGACGCCGGAAGCCGTGACGTTGATGGTCAACGCCAAGCCTGACGCGTCGACGCCGTCGGGCTTGGGCAATCCTCTGGACACCAATGCGCCGCCGGCTCTGCTGGATCTGCCGACGCAGATTCTGCTCGGGCAATTGCCCATGCTGGTCGCGCCTCGCGCGGAACAGGTGCTGGTGGTGGGACTCGGCAGCGGCCTCACGGTCGGTTCCGTCCTGACCCATCCGGTGAAACACGTCGACTGCATCGAGCTCGAAGACGCCGTGGTGCGCGGAAGCCGGTTCTTCGAGGACTATAACTTCAAGCCGCTGGAGGATCCCCGCACCCGCATCGTCGTCAATGACGCCCGCAATCATCTGCTGGTCACGGACAACACCTATGATGTGATCATTTCCGAGCCGTCGAACCCGTGGATCCCGGGCGCGGCGAATCTGTTCACGCGGCAGGCGTTCGAGCTCAGCCGCCGCAAGCTGCGAGCGGACGGGGTCTTTTGCCAATGGCTGCAGCTTTATGAACTGCAGCCCGCGGATTTTGCGACGGTGCTCCGGACCTTCGCCGAGGTCTTCCCTCATGTGCACGTGTTTCGGGTGAACCACGACGCGATCCTGCTCGGGTCAGTCGAGCCCACCCCGATTCACGAAAGCGAACTCCGACGGCGTTTGACGGGGGCGGTGCAGGCCGACCTGCGGCGAATTGACGTTTTTGGAGTGGAGGACGTGCTGGCCCGCTATTGGATTGGCGGCGACGAATTGCGGTCCTGCATGCCGGCGGGCTCGTTGAACACCGACGACAACATGCGCATTGAATTTGCCGCGCCGCTTCAGGTGCTGGCCGGCGGAGATCGCAATACCGGCGTGGCCGCGATCGCCCAGTTGTTCGAGGGCCGAACCCGCGCGGCGATCCCCCACGTGCGTCTGGATGTCGCCACCAAGCCCGCGGAGTTTTGGGCCCGCGTCAGCGAGGCGGCGCTGCGGCAGAAATGTGTCGAGGCTTTGATCTATGCGCGGCATTCGCTGGGCCTGCAGCTGAATCCCAAGGCCGTGGCGGTGCAGGTGGACGGATGGCTCGCCTTGGGCCGGTTGGATGAGGCTCGCCAGTTGCTGGCCGACGCGGAGAAGCAGTTCCCCGCTTCGCCGGAAATTCTCCGCGCCCTGACGCGGGTTGAGCTCAAGGAGCAGCGTTGGACGGATGCAAAGGGTCACGCCGATCGTTGGCTTGCGGTGCAGCCGGACGATCCGCTGGCCCGTTACCTCGCCGGCCGATGCCGCTTTCAATTGACGCAGGACGCCGAGGCTCTGGCGTTGATGGAAAAGTTGGATCCGACTCTGGCCCGGCGCGAAGAATTCCGGGACCTGCCATTTTACCTGGGCGTGCTGCAGGCCAGGGCCGGACAGCACCACGCTGCCGTCGAGAATCTGCAAAGCTTCCTTCGCCGAATGCCTCTGCATGTCGAAGCGCGGACGATCCTTGCCTCGGTCCTGCAACGAGCCGGTCGCACTCCGGAAGCCGCCGTGCAGTGGCAGAAGATCGCCGTGCTCAACATTCGGCAGTCAGAGAAATTGCGGCAGGAAGCGGTCCAGCTTTGGACCAACGGCCAGGCGCAGGCATCGATCACGCGGCTGGCTGACGCGGTGAAGCTGGATCCTTCGAACCCGGACCTGGTGCTCGCCCTGGCTCGAGCCCGGGCTGAATCCGGCGATCGCGAGGCGGCCTCGCAGGGCCTGCGCGAATACCTGGCGTGGAATCCCGACCGCGCCCCCGCCGTCGGCTACCTCAGTCAATTGCTGGCCGACCTCAAACAGGACGATGAGGCGCGCCTGATGGCCGCCCGCTATCGCGCCCTGAGCGGTGCCGGACTGACGACCGCGGAGTAGGGTCGTTTGGTTGTCTTTGGAACCGCAGATAAACTCAGATGGACGCAGATGGGATGCAGGATAACTCGTGGGGGGATGAACGCCTGGTTCGAGTCCGAGCGGGTGAGGGTGCAAGGCGTTTAGCTCGCGCCTCACGCGACTCCCTCTCCCCTCAACGGGGAGAGGGCCGGGGTGAGGGGTGAGACGGTCCGTTGGATCACCCGTTATTAATCGAACCCGCTGCGGTCCCTCGGCCCGCTGCGCCCTTGACCCCGGCACCGTTGCTGAGTCCAATGCGGCGGTGAGCGGTCGCCGACCTGAATCTGATCTCGCATCGCCATGGCTGAACTGAGCGAACTTTCGTTCACGCTGCGTCTGTTTCTCAAGGCGTATCCGTGGCGTCGCATTGACCCGGTGCCGTGGACGCCGCTGAAGAAGCCTCTGGCGCAGTGCAAGGTTGCCCTCGCTTCCAGCGCGGGGTTGATCGCGCCGGGGCAACCGGCGTTCGATGAAACGGTCAAAGGTGGCGATTGGAGCCTGCGGGAGATTCCCGGCGACATCGATCCCCGGACCCTGGTCGAGACTCACCGCAGCGAGTCGTTCGATCACACCGGCATTCATCAGGATGCCAATCTGGCGTTCCCCATCGATCGGTTGCGGGAGTTGGCGGGCCGCGGACGGATTGGCGCCTTGAACCATCGGCATGTGTCGTTCATGGGCTCGATCACGGCGCCCGGCCGTTTCCTGCGCGATTCAGTGCCGCAGGCGGCCAACTGGCTGACGGGAGATGGCGTGGACGTGGCCTTGTTGGTGCCGGTGTGACCCATGTGCAACCAGGCCGTGAGCCTGGTCGCAGCTGAACTCGAGCGCCGCGGCATCACCACGGTCGTGCTCCAATTCCTGCGCGAGATTGCTGAGAAAGTCCGCCCGCCGCGGGCCCTCTGGGTTCCCTATCCGCACGGTTACGCGTTCGGAGCGCCGAGCCATCCTGCCGCGCAACATGAAGTGATCGAACAGGCCTTCAGACTGCTCGAGAATCCCACGCTGTCGCCCCCGGCGTTGGTGGATTTTCAGCCGAAGGCTTAGCCGGTCCCAAGTTCGATTTCAGATTTTAGATTTGCGATTTGACGGCCCGTGAAGCTACCCCGTGAACCGATCGATCAACACGGAGGCCCGCGACGCGGAGATCCGGATAGCGCGCAAGCCGGAGGCTTGCCGGCCATTAGCCGGTGGTGAAGGAGCGCAGCGACGACACCACCGGAGACGCGTTTCACCGGACGATCGCATCCCGGAGGGATGCCAGCACTTCGGTCAATCCATGCGGCTGCGACCCCGGCTGGGGTCGGTACGGTTTTTGGGGACCTTTTCCGGTGGTCGACGCTCGTGCCTCGCGTCACCACCGGCTAATGGCTGGCATCCCGCTGGGATGCCTGGCATCAGCGTGCATCAGCGGTCCTCCTGACCGGTCAGTGGTTGGTGGTCTCGCGGCTGCGCAGGCTGCTCGACATCCAGGCCAGCGCGGCGAGCAGGGCGAATGCTCCGCCCAAAATCAGGAGCCGGACGAAACGTGACGCTGTCCGGGCCGAGGTCACGTTCAAGGTCAGGCGAAGATCCGCGTTGCGATCGACTTGCACGGCCCGCTTGAAGGTCAGCGCCCGGCCCTGTTGCGGGATGGTCGCGCGAATCGCCACCGGAGCCGCCACGGCTGCATCCTGCTGTTGCACGAGGCGCTCGGCCACTTTCATGAAGGCGTCGTTCTGCTCGGCCGAGTTGCTCTCCAGGATCTGTTTCGCCTCCTGCTGGGTGTAGGCGTTGTCCTTGCGGTTGCGTAACTCGCCGGCCTTGCCCGCGGGCGCGGCGCTCTCTGCCTCGCCGCCCACGACCGACTGCCGGACGTTCAATCCCAGCAAGGCTTGCTGCAGTTTCAGGTTGTGCAGCTGAACGCGGGCATCTTCGTTGAACGCGCTGTCGTGCGTGCTCAGGCCAAAGGCGGACTGAAACGCGCGCCGCGCCTGCGCCGGGTCGCCCTTCTCGAGCAGTTGATTGCCGAGCGAAAGCATGGTCTCGGCCTGCTTGGTCTTGTCGCGGTTGCGCGTGGCCTCGCTTTGCAGATAGGCCTGCACGTCGACCGCACCTGGTGTCACGACGGTGGCTTGCTCTTCCAGTTGCAGCGTGCCGTTCCAACGGTTGAGCTCCCATTTCTCGTTCAGATAGACCTGCCACACGATGTTCTCCAGCGGCAGATCAAACTTGGGCCCGTGCAGGGCGAGGTTCAGATCGCCCCGGGCCGGTTGCCCCACGCGGCTCGAGTAGTAAAGCTCGACGGTCAACGGAGTCTCCGCCCGCGACTGCTGTTCGAGCGGGATCAGGATGGTGTCCTGCCGGCGCCACGGCCACACGCCGCCCTGATTCACGAAGGCAAACCAGAACTTCGCATCGGCCGGCAGGGTCAGTTCCAAGAGACGTTTGTCGCCGGGAATCATTTCCAGACGCGCCTGCGTCAGCATGACGCCGTCGTCGGAAACCACGGACGTGAGAACCGCGGCCGTGACCCGGGCGGGGAGCAGGCGAGCGGGTTCGTGGCGTTCGAGGGCCAGGGGCAGCACGTAGGTGGACTCGACCAGGCGAAGTGCGTGATTGGCCGCGGTGGAAGGCATGTCCTGCTGCAGAGTTCGCGGGATGGCCTGCCACTCGGTGATCTGCAGGGCAGGGGGCAGAATGGGGATGCGCACCTGCAGACGGCCGTCGCTTTGCACGGTGACAAACCCGCGTTGCAGATTCACGTCGAGCGCCTGAATGCCGGCGACGGACGCGGTGGTCGCCTGGGGCGCGAGCGGGAGTTGGGCGGTCAGCTGAAGCAGATATTTGCCGAGCATGCGCCGGTGCAATTTGATCTCCCACGTTTGCAGGCCGTTCGTGATCGAGCCGGGCACGGGCAGAAAATCGGCCACTTGTTCGCCGCGGAAACGTACGCTCTCAGCGTTGGTGGGGACTTGCACGCGCAACGCCTTCAAGCCGGTGTTCTCGATTTGGTACTGCAAATTGACGGCAAGCTTGAGCTGCGCCTCGGCCACCGTCACATGCTGGAGGCTCGTCACCTGCACCCACGCGTCGACTTGTTCGAGATCAAGGCTGAGATTCCAGGGCGACTGCAACAGGCGAAACGCGAGCACGCCTTTCTGGCGAATGCCCGCCTTCTGCGGATCCAGCTGCGTCACGCCATCGCGGGTTCCCACCTGCAATCGCAAACCTTGCTCCGGGACAATCACCAGCTGCCCGCGTTGCTTGCCGGCTTCGCGAATGGCCAGCCGCGGTACGACATAACCGTTGGTGGCGCGCGTGCCGGGGCCCGTCAGGCTGATCGCGAATTGTTGCGAGCCTTCAGTCCGGCCCTTCAGGTGCAGCGTGACGACGCGTCCGTCGGCTCCCGCCAGCTCCGTCCAATGACTGAGGGCCGCGCCGCTGATGGATTCCACCGCGAGCGCGCCGGGCAGAACAAAGCTCAGGCGGAAGATGCCGGCCCGGGTGACCGCCACGCTGAGGTTCGCCGCGAGCACCGTGCGATCTTCGCCCAACGACAGCGTTTCCTGGGTTTCCACGCGCACGTCGGGTTCCACGGCGGACGCTTTCAACGTGAGCACGCCCGTGGCATCAGCGTGACGATAAGCGCGACGCACGGCCAGGCCGGGGAATTGGGCGGCCAGCGGGTTGAGCGTGGCCGAAGGAAAATCCTCCAGGTTGATGGCGGCGAATGCGCCGCTGGTGACGTTGTCGAGCTGAACCTCGTTGCCAGTGGCGACGCCGATCAAGCCGAGCTGGCCCGCGGCGTTGGTCACGGTGAGCAGCCCGACGGATTGTTCAAACGGCAGCGGTCCGGTCGGGAGCTGGGAGCGAACGACAATGGTGAAGGGGCGCGATTGGGGCGGATTAAGGCTGATGCGCAATTTGCGCGTGTCGGGATCGAAGCGCCAGAGCGAGATGAACGACGCTGGCGCGGCCCCGGCCGCTTGCTTTCCCTCGATGACCCCCTCCACTCGTGCCTGGCGGGGTTCGAGCACGTCGGTGATCGTGGCTCCGGCGGGAACGTCGATCGTCAGTTCATTCAACTCGCCCTGGGCCGGGCGGATTTGGAGCTGATGCAAACCTTCGATCACACCCGCGGTGGGAATGAACAGCTGCAGCCATTCGGCGTAGAACTGGGCCTTCTCCCGTCGCGCATCCCGGCTGCGCGGCTTCCACTGCACCCAGGCGTCATTTGTCGGGGTGAGCACGAGTTGGTAGGAGGAGGTCGTGCCGCTCGGGCGCGAGCCGATGCCGGTTGGTGTCGTGGAGGCCAGTGGTTCGATCGACACCGCCGAGGGCGAGGTTACGTCCGCATCCTGATCCACGAGCGTGAGGGTCAATCGATTGATGATGCCGTGCTGGGCGGGGAGGCCCACGCCGGCGGCATCGTTTCTTCGAAGAAGGGCCAGTTGATAGCGCAGCTCGATCTCGAACGTGCCGTCCTGCCGGGCCAGCAGTTGGTGGACACGCTTACCGTCGAGTGTCGCTTGAATGAGAGTCAGGGCGTTGCTCGGGTAATCGAAGCCGGTGACGACGGCCGGTTCGTAGAGCACGGGCAAAAGTTGATCCTTGAGCGCATGCCATCGAATGCGCGCAGTGCCGAAAGCGAACTTGTCTTCGACCCGCAACGTTTGCACGACGGATTCGGCGACGGCCGGCTCCTTGACGCGACGGAGGTTGGAGGCGCGAGCGCCTTCGGCCGCTGCGCTGGTCATGGTGCCTAGCGCCAGACATGCGCCGAGCATCAACAGCGCGGTGGCGGCAGGCGCTGCCGCAGGACTCTCCGGGGTGTTGGGGCGACGGGGCGCGTTCTTCAGTCTGCGCAATGCGGGCCAGACGAGATGAACCGCGACGAAAGCCGCCACCACAACGATGAACATCGGTGCGCCGTTGGGCCAGCGCAGGGCGGCCCAGCCGATCAAGGTCCAGCCTGCGATTAAGCCGAGAGAGCGGCGCCCATTGTCGTAGTTGATCCACGCATAGCCCCAGACCAGTACGGCGAGGAACGCGGGCCAGACCAGCATGAGCGCACCCCAAAACGTCTGTTCGTCGCGGACGTTGCTGACCTCGACCGAGAGCGCGCTGCCGGCTTGTTGCACCGGAGCGAGAAACGACAAGCCGCGTGAGGGAAATTGATCCTGGGCGCGGGCGCGTTGGAGCAACATTGACAGCACCGCCAGCGCAAGACCGAGCGCCACCAGGCCAACGAGACCACCGCCCAGATGGCGCACGCCGAACCGCCAGGCGCTGTTGCCCGTGGCCCACCGCCAGGCCGTGGTGGCGACAAGCAGCAACAGTCCGATCGCGGCCAGCTGAATCAAGGTGTCAAAGCGGGCGTTTCCTTGAAACAGCCGGACGAGACCGGCGAAGCCGGACGAATCCGTCACCCCCGCGGACGGGGTCAGCGAGCCGCGTCGATACTCGAGCCGTTGTCCGGTGTCGGGCTCGAATTTCCAGTCGGCCAGCAGCACCGGCGCTTGCGCGACGGGCGCGGCCGCGATCACGCGCGCCGGGTTCGATGACTTTGAAGCGAGCTTCAGATCCAGGGTTTGGACCGTGTTCGGATCCGCGCGCGGCGGAAGTGGGATCAGGTTTACGGCGCCGTCTTTGACCGGGACCGCCCGGTTGCCATTAACCGTCGCCGACCAGAGCTCGGTTCCTTCCGGCAGGGTCACGCGAAAGTGAGTGTTGCCTCGGTTCTTGATGAAGTAGCGCGCGTCGGTGACGACTTCGCCGCTCTTGGAAATGCGTGTGTTCAGCGAGGCGCGATCCACCACGAGGCTGATCGTGTCGCCCTGCGACAACGGCGTGAGCTGCAGTTGCAGATTGAAGGGCCGGGTCGAGTAGCGATAGGCCGCAAGGATGGGAGCATCGGTGAAGAGCCGATATTCGCCGGGGACTTCGGCGGGCTCGAGGGCGAGCAGGCCGGGCGATACGTTGGCCGGGGTCACGTTGAATTGATAGGCGCTCACAATGATGGTGTGCCCTTGTTCGCTCTGGGCGTCGAGCGGGCGGGCGCCCGTGAAGGCCAGCGTATCGCCCTGCGCCTTGAACGGACGTTCGTAGGTTGCGAGCAGCGTGTAGGGACCGGCGACCGGAGTGTGCAGCTGGACCACGTATCCGTTCGTGGTTTTCTGCCAGTTCCGGACATCGCGCCCGGTGAACTCGACGTTGAAATATTCCTCGGAGAGCTCCACGCGGAACGTGCCCAAGGGCGCGCCCGACACCACGTAGTTGATCGTGCTGCTGCCATAGCCGATGCCTTCACCGATGGAGAACAGATGGAACACATCGGCCTGGATCGATTGCGGCAAGCGTTCCACACGCATCGACGCCTGCCAGGCCGCGTCGCTCAACCGGAACGCCGCCTGAATGCCCGTCAGCTTGCGCGGGAAGAACGCGGTCGCGATCTCGGTCAGGCCCTGCGTCCGCTCGGGCGACAACCGGAAGCCGGCGTCCGCCGACACCGCGATGTGCCCGCGGCTGGTCTTGGCGCGAACCACCTCCACCCGCGGCAGCGCCCATGTCGCCGCCCCGAGAGCCGCATTGCGTTCAAGCCGCAGCTGAATGACCTGACGTCCCAGCACTGGCTGGCTGAAGACGAGACGCAGTTCAACGTCGGGCTCGGTCGCCGTGGGACCATCGCTCGTGAAGTAGTCCGCCAGGTTGGCCGCGGTCAGGCGCGCCACGGCGAATCCGCGCGGGGCCCGCAGCAACAGTTCCCGCACTGGCGCCTCGCGCACGTCGAGCTCGAGCTCAGCGTCGATGCTCAGCTCGTTTTCACCGAGATGATAGGCCAGCAGTCCGGACACGCCGAGTTCAGGCAGCACGTTGTCCGCCTGAACGCGCAAGGCGAAGTCCGCACTTGAAAACCGGAAGGCAAACCGTTGCCCGCCCGCCGCGCCTAACAATGCTTTCGTCGCATCGGTCTCGGGAAATTGTTCCGGTGAAATCTGTGACAGACCGGTGGCTTGAACGACCTCGAGCCGCACGGCGCCTTCGTTGACGACGCGAAAATGTCCCGCCCAACGCGTCGTTCCTTCCGGCTGCAGCCGCACGGCATCGATGGCCTGGGGAAAGGTGCCCAACTCGGTCTGCATCTGGACGACCAGGGCAAAGGCATCCTTTTGAGGCTGGTTGAACTGCACGATCAACCGGCGATCGTCCGGGCCGGTGCCTGCTTCGAGATTCCACGAGAGCACGTCGCGTCCCTGCACGCGGGTGACGTTGCCGGCGCCGCGCACGCGCACGGTCACGCGGTTCAGTTCGCCCTGCATGACCCGCCCGTCGATCACGGCCACCTGGCGCATCAAGCCCGGGCTGACGGTGATCTGCGAAAGCATCTCCGCGGCGTAGAACAGTTTTCCTTCCGCTTCGGGCCGGGCCGTTTTCCAAGCGAGCTTCACCAAACCGTCCGGGGGCAGATAACTGACAAACTCAGTGCCGCGCCGTTCCGGTCGGGCAGCTCCGGCAAACTCAAACTGAGTGTCAGCGCCGAGCCCCTCAAACGTGACCGGCTGCAGGGCGCTGGGCGCCACGCGGAATTCCAGCTGGTTCCAGCCGTTGGCCGGCCGAACTGCGGCGTTGAATTGCAGGCGAACGGGGAATTCACCGGGGCCATCGAAGACCATCAGAAACCGGCCTTGATCGAGTTTGATTCGTCCGCTTGATCCGGGTGCGGTGGTCAGATCGGTCAAGGCCGCGCCGCCGGAGAGCAACGCGATCGTTCCTCCGCGCGGATTGCGGACCTGAGCGATGGCGGTGAGGGTGAACGTCGCGCCGGACTCTGCCAGGCGACCGCGCAGTTGAAAGTCACGCAGCACCACGCGCCGGGCTTCAGGGTCGGCCAGAGTGATGGCCAAGGGCAGCGCGTAACGGGTGCCTTGAAAACGAAACGCCAGCGGCTCGGGGTCGGAGGCAGCTCCGTTGGCCGGAGGTCGCAGCGCTTCCGGCAGGAAACGAATCTCCATTGGGATGAGCCCGTCGGGACTCGGTGCCTGCACGTCGAGTTCCGGGCTGAACATCACTTTGACGTAGCCGCTGCCCAGCGCTGGCTGGATTGGCGTCACGCTCAAAGGCTGCACCGGATTTCGGCCGGTGGTTAGGTCGTGCCGGGCCGCGATCTCGACGGCCAGGCGGGCGATGGCTTTCTCGCCTTTCTCGGGAGTGCGCGGGCGCAACACCAAAGACCGCGTGCCGTTGGTTTCCTGGCGGATGCTCCAGTCCTGGAGCCCGTCGCCGGTGACCTTGGTGATCTCGCCGTCGCCGCCGAGGCTGAAGATCAGCTCCCGCGGCTGGCCTTGGAGAATGTCGATGTCGGCGTGGATGCTGTGGTCGATGCGTTCGCGGCCGATCTTCATCACGTGCTGAAGCGTCGATGCGAACAGCATGATGTTCGGGTCGGAGTTCAGTCCGGCGAGCTGCGCCTCGATCACAAGCCGAGCTTTGCCATCCTGAATGCCGCCATTGACGGACAGATCTTTGAGTTCTGCCTGGGCGGCCTGGGTGCGGGACGAAGCGAAGAATGAAATGAGAAACGCGATCAGAGTAGCTCCGAGCAACGCCCATCGACGCGTCTTGAGATCGAGACGGGCGTCGTCACTGCGATCCGGCCACGATCGTTCTACCCTCTCCCCGGGGGAGAGGGCCGGGGTGAGGGCGGGTCGCGACGGCGGGTTGAGAGAGCTGTCAGCCGCGAATTGCTCCTTCGAAGTGCCAGTGCTCGATGAGTAATTGAGAATTTGGAATTTGGAATTGGTGATTGGGGAGGGGAAGAGATCAGAGGAAGTGTTTCCGGGAACGCCCTCACCCCAACCCTCTCCCCCGGGGAGAGGGGGGACTTCAGCGGCCGCGTGGTGGAGTGAATGATCGTGGACAGCGTTGTGGCGTTTTGGTGCGCAGGTGAGCTTTGGCGACGAAGGTCGACGCGTCTCCAGATCGAGACGGGCGTCTTCACTGCGATCCGGCGACGATCGTTCCACCCTCTCCCCGGGGGAGAGGGCCGGGGTGAGGGCGGATCGCGACGGCTGCCGCGGTGACCAGTTTGCGCCGATATTTCCCCACGCCTCGCAACTTCCCGCTTGTCCGAAGACATCGCAGAGTTCCAGCCTCTCGGCATGAGCACTCCAGGGAAGCTCACTACCATTGCCAGAAAACTTCGTCGCCAGGATACCTGGGCGGAAAAGCGCGTGTGGCGTTGGCTGCGAGATCGGCGGTTCTCCGCCTACAAATTTCGACGGCAACATGTGTGTGGTAGGCATATTCTGGATTTCTATTGCATGGAGGCGCGGCTGAACATCGAGCTCGATGGGTCTGGTCATGGATTACCGGAGCGTCGCGAGCGGGATGCAGCCCGGGATGCGGAGTTGGAAAAGAGTGGGATCAAAGTGTTGCGGTTTTGGAACTCGCACCTTCGCGAGAATCCTCGGTCGGTTCGGGACACGATCTTTAATGCCCTGCAGGCACGCGCGCTGCATCCGCTGCCGGATTATTCCCGGCCGCTGATGGAGGTGAAGAAGCGAAAAGACGGAGCGGAGCGTTAAAGGGGACTGTCGCTGCGATCCGCCCTCACCCCAACCCTCTCCCCCGAGGAGAGGGGGAACTTCAGTGGCGTCGCGGTGGTAGGGGCGAGCGTCGACAGCGTCGGAGCGTTTTGGTGTGTAGGTGAACACCAGCGACGAGAGTCGACGCGTCTCCAGCTCGAGACGGGCGTCGTCACTGCGATCCGGCAACGAACGTTTCACCCTCTCCCCGGGGGAGAGGGCAGGGGTGGATCGCGGCGGCTGCTCGCAGTAGCGTGTCGCCGCGACTTGCACCGTGCACTGACCAATGCCCAATGAGCGATGAGCAATGAGCAAAGAGCAAACTCCTCGGTTCCAGTTCGCGGACACGGGTGAATGGATGTCGAAGGAAATCGGATTGCGAAACATGCTTCCGGGATCGCCCTCACCCCAACCCTCTCCCCCGGGGAGAGGGGGAACTTCAGCGGTCGCGTGGTGAGACGGATGGGCGTCGACAGCGTCGGAGCGTTTTGGTGTGGAGGTGAACTTTGGTGACGAATCACCACGCGTCTCCCGATCGATACGGGCGTGGACGCCAAAATGAGGCAACGATCGTTCCACCCTCTCCCCGGGGGAGAGGGCCGGGGTGAGGGCGAATCGCGACGGCTGCTCGCAGTAGCGTGTCGCCGCGACTTGCACCGTGCACTTACCAATGCCCAATGAGCGATGAGCAATCATCTTCAGACGACTACTTCCCCGCCAAACTGCCGGCCTGGCGCAGCATGGTTTCGAGTTGTTTGGGTCGCGTGTCATTACCAAAGGCGGTCGACACGCCGGTGAGGTATCCCTGCAGGCCGCTGGGCGTGACTTCGGCGGCGAACGGGCTGGCCACCAGCCACTCGCTGAAGGCCGCCGCCACTCCAGCCAATCGAAGCGAAGGCGCGGCTTGGGCAAAGCCCTTCGCCGCGCCGTCGTAGGCCAGCGTCCATTCCTGCTCCCGATAGTCTGAAGTGCCCGGCACCTTGAAGCGTACTCGAGCCACACCCAGCGGGCCTTCGCCTGCAGGGTTCACCTCCACCACATACAGGGCGTTGCCGGCCTCGGCTGCGCCGATCTCGGCGGCATCCACCGTGTTGTCGCGAAATTGTTCCTTCGTCAGCTGATGCTTCGCATAGCCCATCTGACGATGCGCCGTCACCCGACGCGGATTGAACTGCACTTGCACCTTCACGTCCGACGCCGCCACGCGTAGCGCGCCCGCCAGTTGTCCGGCGAACTCGGTGGTCGCCGCTTCCGGCGTATTGATGAATCCGTATCGTCCGTCGCCATTGCGCGACAGCGCTTCCAACAGGTCGTCGTTGTAGCCGTCCCAGCCGATGCCAAAGCAATCCAACGCCACGCCGTGTTGGCGGTTGACCTCGACCTGGCGTCGCAGCGAGTCGGGCTCAACATCGCCCAGGTTGGCCGCGCCATCGGTGAGCAGCACGACGCGATTAATGCCGGCGGCCTGGAAGTAACGCCGTGCAGTTTGATAGGCGAGGTTCATCGCCTCTTCGAGATTCGTGCCGCCGTCGGGCGTGAGTTGGCCGACGCGTCCCGCTAATTCGCCCGCCTGACTGCCCGGCAGACCGTCGACCCAAAGGCGTGGCGTGCGGGCGAAGGCGACGACGCTCACGCGGTCCGAGGGTTGAAGCTGGGTGGCCAGAACGCGCAGGCATTCCTGGCGGATGCGAATGCGGTCGGCGCGTTCCATCGAGCCGGAGTTGTCGAGCAACAGCACCAAGTTTAATGGGCGTCCGGCCTGACGTCCGCTGGCTGCGGTCTTCACCGAGAAACGCAAAAGGTCGCGATTGTGCGCGAAAGGATAGCGCGCGCGTTCCCAGTTGAACGCGAGTGGACGATTGCCGGTTGGTTCCGGGTCGCGATAGTCGAACGCGTTGATGAACTCTTCCGTGCGCACGGAGGCGGCATCAGGCATCTGGTTCTTCTCCAGGCTGGCGGCGGCGAGCTTGAACGAGACATCGCTGACGTTGAGCGAAAAGGTGGAGAAGGCGTTCTCGGCGGTGATGACCTCGGGCTGCGGCGTGGCGGCGTTCGGGGCCGGGCGGCGGACAGGCGCGGGGTCGGGTTGCTGCGCCACAGGCTTGCGTTCGTCGATCTGTTTTAGTTTCGACAAGCGACCATTGATCGCAGCGACCTGCGCTGGTGATTCTGAGTCCTTCACTACAGCAGTGAGCGTGTCGACCGCCATCTGTTTTAACCGCACTTCTTCACGCTTCGTTTGTTCCTGATACTTCTGAGCCACCGCGTCCGCGATCTTCGCGGATTCCGCCTTGTTGTCGCCCTTGACCCGAACGGCGACCTCGCCGGACTTCCCTTCGCGCCGCACCTCGATCATGGCGCGCAAACGACTCGTGGCATCCTCGGCCGAGAGCCCAATTCCTGTGCGTTCGCCCCACGCTTCGTTCAATTTGAGTTGGTCGACGACTTCACCGAGTACGGCCTTGGATTTGAGTTTCTCGCCTTCGGTTTGGACGAAGTAGGGGTCGAACGCGGCGCTGTTTGCCGCGGCTCCAATCCCTTGGATGTTCCCGTGGTCAGGGACCGCCAAGCGGACGGTGGCGTCGTTCTCCGGCATTAAGGCGCCACGAACTCTGCCCCAGAGCGATTGGTCCATGGCAGGGGCGGTTCCAGGCTTGCTGGGAATCATGACAGTGCCATTGGCTGCGATAGGGATCGAAGCGTCGGTCCTGCGCTTGAAGTCTGTCTCGCTATCGAAGTCGTCGGAAGGTGCTTTGGCTAGCGCAGTGCCCGCCTGCGCACCGCCGGGGCCGTTTAGGTAGCCTAAGTCAACCGAACCTGCATTGGAGATGAAGTTGGACGAGTCAAAGAAGCTGTTGGTTTTCAGTTTGCCGCGCGACAGCGGGTCGAGAGGCAATCCGGTGGAGGGAGTGACCGCATAGGCGAAGTAGTTGTTCTCGGCGACCGATTCGTTCACGCCGAAGTTGAGGGATTGATTCGCGACCGTTCCAAGATCGGCAATGGCGATTGATTCTCTTTTGGCAGTGGGCTGGGGAGCGGTGTCAAAATGTTCAAACGTCGTGCTAGCGGGAGAGTTCTGTTCGGCCAACGAATTCTTATCGCGCGCCAACACTTGGTTTTCAGCCGGCTTCGAGGCGGGCGCGAGGGCGGACGAAAACTTCTGATCCTGGCCGGCCGTCACCAGACCGGTGACCGCCCATTGTTCTGCGTGTTCTAGTATGACTCCTTCGCGGCTTTCAGCGGTCGATAGCACACGAGCGCGGCCTCTTCCAGAAGGCGCGGCTTGTAAGGCGAGCTCGGCCGGTGGAGGCGGCGGCGGCAGAGCGGCGGGCGCAGGCGTCGCTGCAACGTGAAAACGATAGCCGCGCGTATCGGACGGCTCAGCGGGGGCTTTTTTCTCCACCGCAATCTCGGTGAACGCGACGTCATCGAGAGTCTTGCGGCCCAGTTCGGTGACGGCAGTCCCGAACGAAGAGGATTGCGCCGGAGCAGGGCCAGCTGGGGTGGGGGTGGTAGCTGCGGCAATCTGGGCTAATTCCTTGTGGAGTATCTCGCTCTTGTCCGCCCGACCAGAGACATCCAGCGCCAGCATCGTCTCCGGCTCTTTTGTTCCAATCCCGGCATTGCCGAAGCGTTCCGTTGCAGGCATGGCGCCGCGACTGCCGCCGGTGGCAATCCCGGAGTAAACGACGGCATCGCCAGCGTTCGCGGACGTGCCATCGATCCCGGCGGCTTCTCCGCGACCTGCGACTCTCGTCCGAGCGGCCGACACGCCGAGGGCAAAGCTATCACGACCCCCAACCGCTTCGCCGGTTGTGGTGTCCCACAAGATGACTTTTGACTCAGGTGTGTTTGCGGCAACTGGGCGATCGGCAGAGACGCGGAGGTTGTCTGCCTCCACGGTGATGCCTTTTCCCACTGCTCCCCCGCCGAAGAACCAATTTCGCGTTGTCCCGGACGCAGGCTTTTCGTCACTGTCGGGCTGGGCTGGATTGGGCGACGCCGGCATGGCGAATTCTTCTTCGACCACCTGCTCGGGACGGATGGCCAACAGCTCCGGGCGTGATCGTTGAGCGTGTGCGCGTGCCTTGGGCTGATTCAGCGTCACCATGACACTGGCCACTCCCATCAGACCCGCGAGCATCGCTGCCACCAGCATGAGTTCGCGGCGCTGGACACGGCGTTGTTGCTGCTGGGCGAGTTCCTTGGGGCGGATGGTTTTGAAGGAAGCGAGTAGTCGTGCGCGGCGCTCGGCGGAAAGCGTCAATCGTTCAGCGGGAGCCGAGTCTGCTTCATCCGAAGATTCACGAACTTCGCGCACCAACCCGATGGTTTGCTGCAGGCGATCGTGAAGCTGCTGAAGCTCGGGGTTCTTCTGCAGTTCCAGGCGCAGAGCTGTCGCTTCCTCGGCGGACAATTGTCCGAGAAGCAGCGCCGTAACGCGCATCTCGAGCTCGTCCTGGGGAGAAGGAAGAGGAGTGTTCATGGACGAGCCTTGGGTTGAAATTGGCAACGTGCGGTCAGGTGAAGACGGTCGTCGGCACCAAGGTGCGGCAACGAACGTTCCACCCTCTCCCCGGGGGAGAGGGAAGGGGTGAGGGCGAATCGCGACGGCGTCTTGGGAGAGCTGTTAGGCGCGAGTTGCTCCTTCGAAGTGCCGATGCCCAATGAGCAATATGAGCAATTGAAAATTTGGAATTTGGAATTTGGAATTGGGGAAGGGAAGAGATGCGAGGAAGTGATTCCGGGATCGCCCTCACCCCAACCCTCTCCCCCGAGGAGAGGGGGAACTTCAGCGGCGTCGCGGTGGGATCGATGAGCGTGGACAGCGTCGGAGCCTTTCGGTGAGCAGGTAAACGCCGGCAACGATTGGCCATGGCCGACCTGACCCAAATCGCAAATCGGAAATCTACAAATCGGAAATCTAAAATCTAAAATGGTTGTCATTGGACCAGCCCGGACCGGGCGAGTTCGGAGGCCAGAGTCTTGAGCGCGTGATGAAGGAGGTAGCCGACGTTGCCGGACGTCAGCCCGGTGCGCTCCGCGATTTCTTTGTAGGACAAATCCTCATCGAACTTGAGTCGGACGACTTCGCGGCTGCGGTCGTCCAGGGCGTCGAGGCTGAGCCGCACGAGGCCGATGCCTTCCCAGCGGACGATTTGTTCGTCGGGCAACGGATCGGGATCGGTGGTCTCGGCGTTTGAGGATTTGCCGGGGTCCTCGGGTGTCACGGGTTCCAGCGGGACGATGCGATCGTGTTTGCGCCGGTGATTGAGGGCGAGGTTGTGGACCGTGCGATAGAGCCAGCGGCGGGGTTCACGGACTTCTTCAAATTGGGCATGCAGTTTCATGAATGCTTCCTGCACGATGTCTTCCGCGGTTGCCCGGGCCTGGACCAGGCGCAGGGCATAGATCAACAGGGGCGATTCAAGAGTGGAGAACGCCTGTTCGATCGACTCGAACCTGGGCGGATCGGCGCTGGCGGCATCACGTTGGGCCACAGGCATCTTGCTTTGATTCTTTCAGGTCCCGTTGCTTGCCGCCATCCGTTCATTCACTGAGCTTTTCTCAAGCGAACGGCTGCGCCCGGGTTCGTTTTCGGCATCGCACACACTGGATACGACACCAGCCAGCGACAGTTCTTAGACGGAAATGAGTCTGGTCCCGCTCCGCTTCAGTGACGGCGGGATTGGCCGATGACGCCATTGGCGGGATGAATGGCATGGGAACATGTTTGGCCTGTTTTGGCAGTTGCGGTTCGGGCGCCTTTTCGCGAAAGCTCTCGGGCATGACGCGCAGAGCATGGACGTGGCTCGCCGGGACGATCGTTCTGGCCGGAGCCTTGAGTGTTTCAGCGCAAATCGATCCGACTCGGCGTGAGTTGATCCAATTGGGGTACAATCAGCCGCTGGAAGGGCGCGGTCCGCTGGCGGCTTACGGTTTCTACTACCTCAATCAGCCTCAGTTCATCCATCGAACGAACCTGACCCTGCGTCTGGCGGTGGCGCCGGTTTACCTCGATTCCGAACTCGGAATTGGCCAGGCGCTGGGTCCGCACACCGACGTTGGCCTTGGTCTGGCGGGCGGCGGGTTTGCCGACAGCTATTCCGAAGTGCATCGCGGCAAATATGAGCGTCATGAATCTTTCATTGGCCATGGCGGCGAGCTCAGCGCGAGCATCTATCATCTGTTCAACCCGGAGAGCCGGATCCCGCTCTACGCGGTGCTGCGCGGTGGCGTCCATTTTTCGTCGTTTCACGAGGACAGTGAGACCCCGGAAGCATTCGAGCTGCCCGATGATCAGGCGATCTTGAGGGCGCGCGCGGGGCTTCGGTGGGGTGGACGCGAACCCGTCATGCTGCCGGATGTCGCGATGGAACTGTCCGCCTGGTACGAGGGCGACTTTCGAACGGCCTCGGGCGGCTACGGCTTCGGCAACGATCGTCAGCTGAACTCGGATGCGCACCAGTTCTGGGGGCGCGGTCTGTTGACCTACACGATTCCCCGTTGGGAACATACGTTCGGGGTGAACCTGATCGGCGGCGGCGCGCTGAACGTGGACCGATTCGGCAGCTTTCGGCTGGGGGGAAATCTGCCCTTGAACTCGGAGTTCCCACTGTCGTTGCCGGGCTACTATTTTCAGGAGTTGAGCGCTCGGAGCTTCATGCTGATGGGATTGTCCTATGCCGTTCCGCTGGGGCCGCTTCAACGCTGGCGCGTCAGCGCGGGCGCGACCACGGCCTATGTAGACTACCTACCGGCTCTGGCTCAACCCGGGCACTGGCATACGGGTGTGGGCGGTGGGTTGGTTTATCGATCCCCGAGCGATTCGTGGCAGCTGGCCGTGGCCTACGGTTACGGCATTGATGCGATTCGCAGCGAGGGGCGTGGCGCGCAGAGCCTGAGTTTCCTCGTGCAGTTCGACCTCGACCGAACGCGCCGCCGAATCTTCGATCCCACCGGCGGCATCGAACAGTCCCGCGGCTTGCAGCAGCTTTTCAGGAACATTTTCCGCTAATACCCTAACAACTGCGTTGGCTTGTTGATGTCGTCGCCGAGTTCAAACCTCGGGGCCGCTTTCCACGAGAAGGTGATGGCGCCGCCGTAGTCGAGGCCGCCGCCGGCATTGCGCAGGACGCGGGCGGTGAGGGCCACGGTCCAGCTGCGAAGATCGCGGTAGAGGCTGTAGTACTGGGATTGAAGGAAGCCTTCGCGCACGTTGTAGTAGTGTTGCGCGCGCAGGCCCCAGTTTTGGCTGGCGCGAAAGTAAATGCTGCTGAAGACAAGGTTGTTCCCGACGTTGGTCCCGTAGAAAGCGCCGTCACGCAGGTAGCGATGCCCGAAGCTCCAGCTCCATACATCATTGGGTGACAGCGTCGCGAAATGATTCAGCTGATCCCATTCGCGCTTGTTGATGTCGTAGTTGACCTCGGAGCTGAGCGTGACGGTGCGAAACGGTTTCAGGTCGAGCTTGGAATAAACGTCGGCAAAGGTGTCCTGTGAGGCGCGGTGGTGCAGGCGCCAGTCGGTGTAGAGCAGCCAGTGCACGACGTTGTCGATCTCGCCGTCGCGCTTGGTCTGAATCTTGTTCTCCACCATGAAACGCATGACGTTCTGGCTGTCGATGGAGTCGATCGAGTTGTAGTCGGGATGAGTGAGGGGCAGGAGTTGCGCGGACGGGAGTTCGTAGTCGATCTGGGGCAGTCGCCGGGGCGAGGTGCTGGGGTGGGGTACCCAGGCGTAGTTGATGGAGGGCCGGATGATGTGCCGGACGCCGTCGAGTTCGAAGAACCGGTTCCGTGCGCCGGCCCACGTGCGGGAGGCCTTGAAGGATGCCTCGGCTCCGGTATTGAACACGCCGCGGTTTTCCTCGCCCGTAAAACCGCCCGGTCCGCTGGACTCGCCGTAGTAGGTGAAACGTCCGCCGGCCCGGGGGGTGACGTTCAGCCAATCGAAGAAAGTCCAGGGCAGGAGCAATTGGTGGTAGGTATCCGTGCGAAAGGCGGAGAAACGGTTCGTGTCGACGTAGGCAAATTCGCGCTGAAAATAGCCGACCGAACTTTCGCTTTCGTAGAACACCGGCGTGCCGAACACGCGCTGGCGCAGGCCGGTGAGCTTCAGGTCCGGGAGCCGCTCCACGGTCTCCTGGAAATCGTTCACGCGCGGCTGGCCCATCAGGTTCAGGCTCCAGTTGGACCAGATCTGGTTCAGCTCAACGTAGGTGCTCGGTTGCGCGTTCTGGCGGTGCTCGGTTTCGAAAAAGTCCCGCACGATCTGCGAGTCGCTCTGGTAACGAACGGCGCTGCGCAGGGTGAGATTGGTGCGCAGCGTGCCGATGTGTGTGAACCAGATGCGCTCGCGATCCTCATCGATGGGCTCCCGCCGCGCGTCGCGTCCGGGCTCAAGATCGTTGGCGTAGTAATACTTGAACTGGCCTTCGCCGAAGCGCGGCAGGTGATAGTTCACGTCGGGTCCGACCCCGACTCCGCGCTTGAGCCGGCCATCGAGGTGGATGGCGCCGTCCAGACGCTCGTTCCAATACCACTCGTACGTGGTGAGCAGGTAGGGGCCGTACTTGCTGCGGTAACCCGGCGTGAAGACGAAGTGATTGGGATGCTTTCGGAGATTCCGCTTGTAGAACGGCAGCCAGAAGACCGGGGTGTTGCCGAGGTAAAGGACGGCGTCTTTGCATTCCACCGACTCGCCGGGAATGATGATGATGGACTTGGCGCGGACGGAATAGCCGGGCTGATCGTAGTCGTCGGTCGTCGTCAGGCCGCCGACGAGAACGTAGGTCTTGTTGATTTGATCGCCGACGATGGCATCGCCACGGGCAAAAAACGGGGGCTGTCCCGTGCGGAACTCGGAGCCGATGAGGCGACGGGTTTTGAAGTTGAACTCGGCGCGTTCGCCATACCAAACCTTGCCTTCCCACTGAACTCGGACGTTGCCCTCGGCGATGGCGTCCTTGGTCTCGTTGTTCAGGTGCATCCGATCCGCTGTCAACGTGGCGCCGCCATAGCGCACCGTGGCCGGCTTGGTGGCGGTGATGGATCTATCGCGAAAAATGAATCCGTCCTCGGAATCGAACTGAAATCCCTCCTTCTCCTTTTCGCTGGCGTCGGCGCCCGGGTCTGCGCCCATCGCGAGCCGCGCGATAAAGGCGATCAGGAACAGGATGGCGAGTGGCGTCCGCATTGAACGCGGGCAGTCAAACAAATGCTGAGGCCGGGTGCCAAGTGCCAAGTGCGGGGGTGGGGAGTGGGAGTGGCGGAGTGGCGGGTGTCGGGTGTCAGGTGTCAGGTGTCAGGTGTCAGGTGTCGGGTGTCCAATGACGAATGACGAATGACGAATGACGAATGACGAATGACGAATGACGAATGACGAATGACGAGGGGGCGGCAGGGGAGCATCAAACTCATGCGCCGCGTGCAGGCCTTGCCTCCATCGCGGTTTTTCCCCGGCCGAATCGAGGTTGCTTGATGCACTCGGGGCGAGGGGGGCGGCGAACCTCTCTCCCCGGAGGCGGTGAGGTGGAGCATTCCCCGGTTCATGGGCCAAGGGGCACGAGTGCGGAACTCGTGAAAGCTTCCCATGAACCTGGCCATTTTTGATTTCCGATTTCCGATTTGCGATTTGGCTCCCCTTTGGATCGGACGATCGACGACGAAGCGCGCGGCGCGGAGACTCGGCCACCTATCAATCGACGGGGCCAGCGCGTAAACCCTCTCCGCCGCCCTGCGGGGGAGAGGGATCGTCCTGACTCGCGTCCCAGCGAGTCGGGACAGGGTGAGGTGGAGCAGTCCGCGGGTTCATGTCTGGTGAGCAGCCCAACCTATTCGAATCCTTTCGATCGGGTTCTTCGACGAAGTTTGCGACGAAGATTTTTCCCCAATGAACGTCCTCTCCGTCCCGCGGCCGGGCCGTTCGAATTTTCCGTCACGGCTCTTTCACGATGACACCGCTCATCAGCCCGGCGTGATCACCGCCGGACCAAGTACCGGCGTAGGTCTTGCCATGGATCAAAACGCGGGCGGAATAGCTTTGCCCGCCGGGGACACCGACGTCGTCGAGCGTGATGACCGGAGTATCGCCGGCCCATTTGACCTGAACGGGAATGGGCGCGACGAAATCCTTGTTCCCGTATTGAATGCGAGCGTTCACGATCCAGGCATCTCCGCCCAGCTTGTTCACGCTGACGATCGTGTATTTGTCGTCTTTCTCGGGCGAAAGCTTCCCGTTCTGGATCGCGCACCAACGGCCCGAGAGGGTGGCCTTGGTCAGGGTTTCCTTGAAGGCCGCTTCCAACTCGGCCTGAGTCAGCTTCGGTTTGGCTGCGGCTGTCGCCGCGGCCGCTGCGGGAGCGGCCACTGCAGCGGGCTTGGGCGCTGAATCTTGGCCGAGTCCGTTGGCGGACAATCCCAAGGCGGCGAGGAGGATGGCGAGCGAGCTTGGGCGGGAGAACGTTGCAATCATGGAGGGTGGGTTGGGTCGGCTTGTGGAGGGACGTTAGGACGGGCTCGGGATGGCCCCATTCTGGATCGCGTCGCTCAGTTCCATCAGTTCGGCTTGAAGCGCGCTGGGCGACTGGCTGCGGCTGTCCGCGGTGGCATGGCAGGCGTGCGCCATGATCTCGGCGAAGCGCGCGAGCGCGGGATCCGGGCAATCGCCCGGAGCGGGCAGTGACGTCGTCCCGAACGCGGCTTCGGTCATCACCTTGCCCAAACTGTAGACGTCGGCCAGAGGAGTCCCGGGTCCTTCGGGTGGAATGAAACCTTCAGTGCCGAGGTGCTTGGGATCACGACGGGCCTCCGCCATGTGTGTGATCAAGCCGACGTCGGCGAGCTTGGCGAGGCCGTTTACAAACACGATGTTCGGCGGCTTGATGTCGCGATGAATCAGCTGCTTCGAGTGCAGGTAGTCGAGCGCTTCGCACAGCTCGATGCCGAGGCTCAGCACCTGGGCGAGCGGCAGCGGATGGTGGCCGGCCAACGCTTGCTCCAACGTATGAGGCACGTAGTGCTCCGCCTGAAACTCGCGACCGCAATTCACGCAGTCGGCCAATTCCATCACGTAGAAGAATGTTCCGGCCGTGTTGTCGCGACCAACGTTCAAGATATGGACCAAGCCGTGGTGCGTCCGCGAAATCGGCGTGTATTGAAGCAGGCCGCGATACTCCCGCTCGAAGGGCGCTTTGTCGGTAAATCGATCCCGTCGCACCAGTTTGACGGCATGCAGATTCCCAAGTTCATCCTGCCCCAGCCATACTTCGCCATAGGCCCCGTTGCCGATTTTCCGGAGCAGTTGATGACCCGTGGCGATGTCGGGATCGGTGGTGGCGGGCCCGGCGACGTCCGGGGTACCGTCCTGGGAGCCAGCGGCGCTTGCGTCGGTCGATGACGACGGCTCATCCTCGCCCGTGCGCAGGCCGATCCGTCCCAGAAACCGGGCAAATGGATTGGATGATGAACTCATGTTCTGGCACGAGCGTTTCGTTGAACGGGCATGAGTCTGCTCGGATGAGGCGGATTTCTGAAGGAAAATCTCGGAACGAATCCGAGCTGGCTGTCAATCAACGGTGTGCAGCTTGTTGGGTAGGGCGGGCGCTCCGTCGCCCGCCGCCGAAACCAAGGAACAGAACCTGTTGGCGACTCGTGCGTGCTCAAGGGTGACGCCAACCGCTGGGGGCCACTCAGCGGAGTCGGCGCCTGACCTTGCGACGGTGCGAGGCCCCCATGAACTTTCTGCTACTCCGGGGGATTAGCCGCGAAAAAGCACAAAGGGCACAAAATCACCACTCGGCCTCCGGATTCACCGCAAGGCGCTGATGATTGCCTCGACGTCGTAGACGCAGCCGCCCCAGGTCCCGCCACCGCAGCGTTGCAGCGCCGCCCAAAGCCGGGTATCGGCCGGGAGCCCTGGCGCGGGTGCAAGGTCTGCGCGGGACGTACGTGCGGAGAGAATTTTTGCCCCGGTCGCCGGATCTGCCTTTTGCGCGAGTGTGCCGACGAAATCAATCGTGCCTTCGAGCCGGTTCCGATCCACGACGATGCGGATGAGATCGCCGTCCTGAAGGCGGCCGAGCGGTCCTCCGGCCAAGGCTTCCGGACCGACGTGCCCGAGGCATGCGCCGGTCGAGACACCCGAGAAACGCGCGTCGGTGACCAGCGCGACGTGCTTGCCGAACGGCAGATGTTTCAGCGCGCTGGTCAGTTGATAGGTCTCCTCCATGCCGGTGCCCATTGGCCCGCAGCCTGCCAGTACCAGAACATCGCCGGCCTGGACGCGGCCGGCTTTGATCGCGGCGATCGCGTCGCGTTCGCGAACGAAGACTTTGGCGGGACCTTCGTGTCGATAGACGCCGTCGGCATCGACCACTGATGGATCGATGGCCGTGCTTTTGATGACCGATCCTTCCGGCGCGAGGTTGCCGGTGGGAAAAGTAATCGTGCTGGTCAACCCACGTGCACGAGCGCGTTCGGGCGAGAGAATGACGTCGTCGGGATCGATGCCGTCGTGAGTTTGCAGGGCGGCGCGGAAGCGTCGCCGGCGTTCGCTCGTTTCCCACCAGTCGAGAATTTCGTTCCAGCTGTGGCCGCCGACGGTGGGAACCGTGGTGTCGATGACGTTCAGGCGGCGCAGGTGCAGCATCACCTCGGGCACCCCCCCCGCGAGGAAGACCCGGATGGTCGGGTGATGAGTCGGGCCGTTCGGCAGGACGTCGACGAGGCGTGGCACGCGGCGATTGATATCGATCCAGTCCTGCACCGTGGGGCGAGGCAGTCCCGCGGCATGCGCGATCGCGGGAATGTGCAACAGCAGATTGGTGGAACCACCAAAGGCGGCGTGAACCGCCATGGCATTGCGAATGGCGGCGGGGGACAGGATGTCGCGGGTGGTCCGACGCTGCTTCTGTAATTCAACTACGGCCTGCGCGGAGCGAACGGCGAGATCGGTCCAGACGGGTTGCCCGGACGGTGCAAGCGCGGAGTGCGGAAGCGAGAGGCCGAGCGCCTCACCGACGACCTGAGACGTCGCCGCCGTGCCGAGAAACTGGCAGCCGCCGCCCGGCGACGCACACGCGCGGCAGCCGAGCTCGGCCGCTTCTTCCAGGCTGATGGTGCCGTGCGAATAGCGGGCGCCGATGGTCTGGATTTTGCCGGCATCTTCACCGGACTCGGGTGGCAGCGTGACGCCCCCGGGCACGAGCACGGCCGGAAGATTTCCCAAACCGGCGATGGCCATCATCATGGCGGGAAGTCCCTTGTCGCAGGTGGCGACGCCCAGCAAGCCGGCGCACGTGGGCAAAGAGCGGGCCAGACGTCGGAAGACGATCGCGGCGTCATTGCGATACGGCAGGCTGTCGAACATGCCGGCAGTGCCTTGCGTTCGGCCGTCGCAGGGATCGGAGCAATAGCCGGCGAACGGAACGACGCCCAGGCGCTTCAACTCCTGGGCCGCGGCCTGAACGAGCAGGCTGATTTCCCAATGGCCCGTGTGATAGCCGAGCGCGACGGGCTGTCCGTCGGGCGCGCGGAGTCCGCCCTGGGTGCTGAGGATGAGGAACGGCATGCGCCCGACTTCGGCGGGGTTCCAACCCATGCCGGCATTTTGCGTCAGGCCGAAGAGATCCCCGCTGGGTGCATTGCGAAGGAGATCGTCGGTCAGGGGCAGGCGTCCGATCGGTCCGCGCGCCTTGGTGCGGACTTCATAGATGTCGGGCGATGGCACTGCGGTCAGGGCAGCGGACAAACTCATAGCGCCGCGAGGATGGCGTGGGGCGGCTCGAAAACAATCCGCAATTTTTCCGTTCCACACTGGTGCAACCTTTTTGCTCGTACGCGATCAAAGGTTGCATGATGCGGAATTCTCGCTTTGCCGCGCGTGCGGCCTTTCGTAGGCTGTCGCCGTGGAAATTTCGGCGAATCTCGAACTGATTCGGAAGCGCATTGCGGCCGCGTGCGCGCGGGCCGGGCGTGCTCCGGGGTCTGTGAGTTTGATGGCAGTCAGCAAGGGCCAGCCACCGGACGCGATCCGGGCCGTGGCGGATGCCGGGCAGGTTTTGTTTGGCGAAAGCAAGGTGCAGGAGGCGAAGGCGAAAATCTCCATGTGCCCGGGCCGGTTGCGCTGGCAGATGATCGGTCACCTGCAATCCAACAAGTGCCGCGATGCCGTCGCGTTCTTTGAAATGATTCAGAGCGTCGACAGCCCGGCCTTGGCCACTGAGCTCAACAAATGGGCGGAGAAATCCGGCAAGACATTGCCCGTATTGCTCGAGGTCAACGTGGCGGGTGAATCGAGCAAGTTCGGGTTCAATCCCGAGTCTGTCGTGGCCGCCTTGCCTGAGATTAACCGTTTACCTCGGCTCGAGATTCACGGACTGATGACCATTGCGCCTTGGGCGCCGGAGCCGGAAAAGGCGCGGCCACATTTCCGGAAGCTGCGCGAGGTGAAGGAACGCTGCGAACAGGTTTTGGGCGCGCCGCTGCCGCAGTTGAGCATGGGCATGAGCGGCGATTTTGAGGTAGCGATCGAGGAAGGCTCGACGCTGGTTCGGATCGGGACGCTGCTGTTTGGCCCGCGGCCGAAACTGGTGCGTGAGAATGACGGGCCGTGACTGCAATGCCTTTCGGAATTGAATTCGCGGTTTTCCGCCAATTTCGCCGCGTCGGTCAGAGCAAACAAGCCGCCGCGATTCGCCCTCACCCCGCCTGCGCGGTCGAAGCCGCTTCGGCGCGGCGAAGGCCCGGCCCACTCCTCCCGAGGAGAGGGTGGAACGATCGTGTCCGGATCGGGGTAGCAATGCCCGTCTCGCGCTGAATACGCGACGAACGGTGTCCCCGGATTCTCCCGACTTGTGCGAATGTAAAGGCGACTCGGCCCGAACATTATTTGGTGACAGGAGCTCCACGTTGGCGCGACGTGAAGGTGACTCCCACCCACGGGTCGCCAGGCACAGACAGCGATCTTCCCATCAATAGTCCATTCAACTCAATGGGCTTGTCCGGTGTGCCGTCGAGGTCCGATACCTGACTGCGCACCCAGCCGAATCCTTCCGGCAACCGGGTAACCGCGCTCTGGTCCGGGTCGTCGGATCGGATTGAAAGGAGTTCCACGGTGGTCCGGGCGTCGTGGACGTGCAGAGCCCAGGCGGGCTTCGGCGTTTGATGAAAAAAGTTTTCGCTCGGGAGGGTATACCAGTCCACCCAGTAAAGGCCTGGTTTACCCGAGGTGTTGCGCACCACGATTTCCTTCAGCGTCCGAACTCCAACTTCGTCGGCGCGGCTTAAGGTGGCCTTGATGGTGAGGTCAACGTTGGGCGGGAGGGTGATGAGGGCAACCTCCAATCCATTGGACAGACCGCCTTTGCCATACGCCGGCGATCGGGAGCGCGAACGGCGGACGGAGTAAGGGGGCGGCGTCGGATAGTGACGCGCCTCGAGCCAGCCGGTCCAAGGTCCTACTTTGAACAAGGTAAAACGTGTTCCGGAGGCCAGCGTCACGGGCGCTTTCAGCGCTTCGTTCATCTGGAGTGATGCGTCTCTGGCATCGGCATCCGAGGGAAAGGCGAACTGCAGTTGGCATTCGCCGGGGGCCTCGAACCAAGTTGAGCCGGGTTTGTCGGGACGTTTGGTAGCGTCGTATAGAAGGATGTTGTCCACGGGCGAATCGGGCGATTCCGTCTCGGCAGGGTAGAGCATCGGGCCCGCGATACGACTTCGGGCGGCCTGCCATTGTTGTTCATCGAAGGGTGGGCCGGTGAAGTGAACGGTGACCTGATGGATGGGTTCTCCAGCTTCCGATTCAGTGCGAGCGAGAGCAAGGTTATGGTGAGGACTTCCGGCGATCATGCGTAGCACGAAGGCTTCGTTCTGGGTTTTGGCCACTGGCGATTCGACTCGCGGGGCGGCAGCACCTTCGGCATGACTGTTGGCAAGTCGCGCCTGTTCCTCCGCATACCTCGCCTGCTTGAGCAGTTGCTGTGCGTTTCTTCGCAAGTGGATACTGATAGGGATTGCGGCGAGAATCGCGAGGAGCAAGGTCAAGGCGACGCTGACCAATGCCACGGTGCGTCGCGACATTCGGGTGCTTTCGACGAGATGTGGGGGCGAAGACACAGGCGGAACGGTGCGGGTGATCTCGTCGAGCTCAGTCTTGAATTCTGCTGCTGATTGGAAGCGGTCGGTGGCTGGCGTGGCCAACGCTCGGCGGACGACATCGTCGACGCGCGGGTCGATCGAGCTTCGTTGGGAAGGCGGCACGAGCACCGTGGATGGCAATTCACCCGTCAACAGTTCGTAGAAGACGACTCCGAGGGAATAGATGTCCGCCCGATGGTCAACCTCCACGCCGCGCTCTCGTTGCTCCGGCGCCATGTAGTGAGGCGTGCCTAGTCGATCCGCTGAGCCGGTAAGAGATGCTTCGGCCGCGACCGATGCCGCGCTGCCAGGCGGATTTTCATTTTCGTCCGGCCCGCTCGTCGCCAGCTTGGCGATGCCGAAGTCGGCCAGTTTCACCCGGCCTTTTTGGTCGAGCAGAATGTTCTCGGGCTTGATGTCGCGGTGCAGCACGCCTTCGTCGTGGGCGTATTGCAGGGCATCGCAAATCTTCGGGACGATGGCGAGGGCTTGCGCCGGTGTGAATCGCCCTGCTTGCAGGGCCTGCCGCAGATTTACGCCATCCACATATTCCATGATCAGGTAGAAGAAGCCGCCGGCTTGCCCGAAGTCGTGGACGGCGACGATGTTGGGATGAGCCAGGCGGGCCAGCAATTGACCCTCGCGCGCGAACCGGGCAGCGAACGCCGGTTGGCTGGCCAATTTTTCCGGTAGAATTTTTAACGCCACGAAACGATTCAATCGTGGCTGGCGCGCTTTGAAGACGGCGCCCATGCCGCCTCGACCGACCAGGCCTTCGATTTCCAGTTGCGGGAATGCGGCTGCGATCGCGTCGAGGGGCGGGACGGGCGGAGGTGAATTGGAGGTGGCGGTGGCGTCGCCCGACTCCGGGGTGAACTGGGTCGGAGCGGCGAGATTCAAGGCCATCACACAGCGGGGACAGATATTGCCCGGAGCGTCTGGGGGGACGGGACAGCCGCAGCGAGGGCAGCGGGCCAGAGCAGAATTCGATGTTGTCATCGCAATGGTATTAAGCGCGGGCACATCGCTGTTACACCTGTTGCTTGAATTTCACCCGCTTCCCTCCTGGGCCAGCACGCCCACCAAATGCCGGACTTCGGCGTCGATGTCGTCATCAGCCGAGACCGTCTGTGCGATTTCGTCTCGAAAGATCTCCCGGAATCGCTTGCGCAGTCGGTGGACCGCGGTGCGTGCGGCGCCTTCGTTGACCCCCAGCCTCTGCGCTATATCCCCGTAACTCAGGCTGGCGCCGTCCGCCGCAAGGTAGGCTTTAAGCAGCTCAAAATCTCGGCTGCGTCCGCCCACTTGGTAGTCGGCGGCGAGACGTTGCATGGTATGATCGAGCAGGGTCAGCGCCCAACGTCGGTCGTAGGCTGCGTCAGAAGGGAGCGTGTTCGAAGGCTCCGCGGCAAACCGCTCTTCTGCGAGCCGGGTGTCGAAGGGAACCGGTGTAAGCCCCGCGCCGCGTCGGAGACGGTTCTGTCGATCCCACTCATTGGCGAGGAATCGTTTGAGCATGACGACGAGGAACGTGCGCAGGCGGCCTTTCCCCCGGTCGGCGGTTCGCAGGTAGCCTTTCTCGAGAACTCGGGCGAAGAACGCCTGGGTTAGATCCATGGCGTCGTCGGCATTGTGGCCGGACCGCCGCACGTAGACGTAGAGCGGATACCAGTAGGTCTGGCAAAGGTGATCCAGCGCGGCCGCCGCGTCGGGCGATGCGGGGTCTTGTGCCGCCACCACCAGCGACCAACGGGTCGCTGGAAATAGCGAGTGACCTCCGTTGGAGTTTGGTGCAGGCCGGGTCGGTGTCATGCGATCACCGCTTAGGTTAAGCGAGGGCGTTCGATTGTTACAGGAGTTAGTGGGGGCGAAGAGTCATCGTTAACCGCGAGGGCTCGGGTTTGGAACCGCAGATGAACCCAGATTAACGCCGATAAAACGCGGATCGGTTTGCACCCTTCAATGGTGACGGGTCGTCGACTGTGGGTTCGATGTTTTGGACGGAAAATCGTCTTTATCTGCGTTCATCGGCGTTCATCTGCGGTTGTGCTCTCTAATCGAGGTTTATGGGAACGGTGAACTCTTGTTGCCCGCGGAGTGGGCGTCGTCCATTCTCCGCATCACCTTATGAAATTTCTCCGCCTCGTCAGGTTTCTTCCGCGAGTGTGCTTTACGGTCGCGATGACGTCGTCGATGCACGTGTTCGTTGCCGCCGCGACGGCAGCGGCTGCGTCGTCCTCGCGTCCGGGCGATGAGATTCTTCGGCGCCAGTTTCAGGCGGAGACCGATCGTCTGGCGGCGGGCGGGTTGAGCGAGGTGCGCACGTTGGAGGACTGGGAGGCGCGACGTGGGGAGTGGCGTCGGCAGCTGGCGGAGATGCTGGGGCTGTGGCCGATGCCGGCGCGAACGGAGTTGAAGGCGGCGGTGACGGGCCGGACGACGCACGCTGGGTTCAAAGTGGAGAACGTTCATTTTCAGAGCAGCCCCGGGCTTTATGTGACGGCGAATCTTTATTTGCCGGCCGAAGGCAGCGGGCCGTTTCCGACCATTCTGTATTTGAGCGGGCACGGCCCGGTGATTTCAAACGGCGTGAGCTATGGCAACAAGGTGTCGTATCAACATCACGGTGCGTGGTTCGCGCGGAATGGGTACGCGTGCCTCATTGTCGATTCGTTGCAGCTCGGCGAGATCCTGGGACTGCATCACGGCACCTATCGCGAGAACCTGTGGTGGTGGAATGCGCGCGGCTATTCGCCGGCGGGCGTGGAAGCGTGGAACTGCATCCGGGCGCTCGACTACCTTTCGACGCGGCCTGAGGTGGACACCAATCGATTTGGTGTGACGGGCCGTTCCGGCGGCGGCGCTTACAGTTGGTGGGTGTCGGCCTTGGACGATCGTGTCAAGGCGGCGGCGCCGGTGGCGGGGATCACCGACCTGCACAATCACGTGGTCGACGGCACCGTCGAGGGGCATTGCGACTGCATGTTCATGGTCAACACCTATCGATGGGATTATCCGCAGGTGGCGGCGTTGGTGGCGCCGCGACCGTTGTTGATTGTGAACACCGATGCGGATTCGATTTTCCCGCTGGACGGCGTTGAGCGACTGCATGCGCGCGTGCGCGAAATTTACCGCCTGCAGGGAGCGTCAGAAAAGTTGGGGCTGGTCATCGCGCCCGGGCCGCACAAGGACACGCAGGATCTCCAGGTGCCCACGTTTCGATGGTTCAACCGTCATCTGCGCGGGAGCGATCCGGTGATTGAGATGGCGGCGGTTCCGCTGTGCACGCCCGAGCAATTGCGGGTGTTTCAGACGCTGCCGGCCGACGCCATCAATACCAACGTTCATGAGGCCTTCGTGCCGGCGGCGGCAATTGCGCCCGTGGCGTCGGGCCGGCGAGACTGGGAAGCGCAGCGGGATCGTTGGATGCAGGGGTTGCGTGAGCAGAGTTTTGCCGGCTGGCCCTCGGTAAAATCAGCGCCGCCCTTGACCCGCCTGTGGTCGGCGAAGGGAAGTGGGCTGCGCCTGGAATGCTTCGAATTTCCGAGTGAGGAGGGGTTGGCCTTGCGACTCTACCTGCTCCACGGCGTCTCGAGCCGGCGCGCCCGCGAATTGAAGCTGACCGTAATTGATGACTCCGCCGGGATGGCCTCAAACGGTAACGGCGGGTCGACGCCGGGGTTCGTCCCGGCCAAACTCACCTTCGAACGCTGGCTTGCGGCCATGGCCGTTGAATTTCGGACGGAATTGGCGACGGAGTTGGGCGCTGTCGGCCGGGAGCTGGCTGCGGACCGTGCCGGGTGGAACGAGCTGCGGGCTTCGGCCGGACCGGAAGCGGCGCTGGCGTGGCTGGCGCCGCGCGGCATCGGGGTGACGGCCTGGACGGACACCCCAAAAAACCAGGTGCAGATTCGTCGTCGGTTCATGTTGTTAGGCCAGACATTGGATTCGATGCGTGTCTGGGACATCCGGCGGGCGGTCCAGGCGTTGCGGTCGAGCGAAGACTGGCGATCGGCGCGCGTGACCTTGGCCGGGAGCGGAGCCATGGCCTGCGATGTCCTGTATGCGTCGCTCTTCGAGGCGGACCCGACGCGGCTCGAATTGACGGCCTTACCGGCCTCGCATCGGGTGGGGCCCGATTATTTGAACGTGTTGAAGGTGATGGACGTGCCGCAGGCGTTGGCCATGGCGGCGGAGCGCGGGACGCTGGTACTTCGGGGCACGGATCGGGCGGTGGCGGAGTATGCGCGGGAGACCATGCGGCAATTGGGCTGGAACCGGGAACGATTGAAGGTGGAATAGCGTGGAGGTCGCGGTGCCACCGCGGCCCCATTCCCAATTCGCTGTCTGTCTGGTTTCCATCCCCGTCGGGTTGTTCGCTAATGAGATGGAGGGAACTGCCGATGGAACTGGATGAAGCAGCACGAGAGAGCCCTGTGGAACCGCGGATGCGCGGTCGAAGCTCGGAGGCTTTTCTTGGGCGCCGCCGCGCTGTGCTTGCTCGCTGGCTGGCCGTGGCCTGGGATGGCTGGTGAAGAAGGGCGAGGGGAAGAAGGATCGGAGCAGGAGGTTGTTGAGCCGATTCTGACGGAGGAAACCCTGCCGAACAGCAAGGGCGGGGTGAGCCTGCGGTTGACGACCGACTATCGGCGAAGCGGGGGCGAGGCCGAGGGAGTATTGCCCAAAGTGGAACTGTTCTACGGGCTGGCCGATCGGTGGGGCGCGGAGTTGAGTCTGCCGCTGGCGTATCGGCGGGGTGACGATCGCACCCGGTATGGTTTGGGTGACGCTTCGCTGGGTTTGAAGTATCTGACGGTCAAGCACAGCTCGGTCTCATTTTGGCCTGCCGTGGTGGTGGGGCTGGAGGCGACCTTTCCGACGGGTGACGACGACCGGGAATTGGGAGAAGGCGCGTTCGAAGTGGAGCCGTTCGTCGCTTTGTTGAGAGACTTCGGCCGGTTTAGTTTGCAGGGGAACTTTGGTTGGTCGAAAGCGCTGAACCGGGGGCACGACGATCGGTTCACCTACAGCTGGGCGCTGGCCCTGCCGCTTATTGCCCGGGCCGTGCATGTGCTGGCTGAGATCAATGGCGACTGGGGAAGGGAACCGCAGTCGGCCGCGGCGCCCGGCATCAAATACAACCTCAGCCCGGAGATGTTTGTAGGCGCGGCTGTGCCGCTCGGCCTGAATCGTCACACGCCGGACTGGGGGATCGTGACCCAATTTCAAATCGGCTTTTGAGCGTGATCATCTTCCCCTCGTTCACCGGGTTGCAGACACGGCGGGGATTGAGCTGGCTATTGGTTCTGGCCGTGTTTGGTGTGGCTGCAGTTGCCGCGGTCATTATCAACTCGCTGGGCTTGCGGGCTGACGCGGCGCGTCGGGGGGAAATCACGCTTTCCCGTCTCGAACAGAAGGCATATCAACTCAATGCGCTCGAGTGGGAGGCGTTGCAAAAGGGCAAGCTCGGCGAGGAATTGTCCGAATCCGTGGCGAAAGCCCGCAGGGAGATGCAGGAGCAGGTGCAGATCCTGGGCGGACTGGGCTTTGAACTGCCGCAGATGGCGGAGGTGCGGGCCCGTTACGCGGTGTATCTCAAGTGGGTGGACGAGGAGTTTCGTCTGCTGGGTGTCGGAGAGGTCGCGGAGGCGGAGGAATTGGACGAGGCCAGGGTGGACCCGGCCTTCGAGGAACTCTCCGAGTCCATGAGCGAGGCCAGCGGTGCATTCAACCAGACGGCGTCCCTTGCTTTGGGCTGGGTTCGAAGGTGGACGTTTGTCGTGCTCCTGGCCGCCGCGGGAGTTGCTGGATTGCTCTTTTGGAAATTCTTCGACCAACGGCGGGCCGCGGTGGTGGCGGCGGCCGAACAGCGTGTGTTGCGGCGGACCAACGAAGAACTGGAGGCTCGCGTGCGCGAGCGAACCGAGGAGCTGGTTACATTGAATCGCCAGATCGCGCTGGCGGCGCGTCAGGCGGGCATGGCGGAGGTCGCCAACAGCGTTTTGCACAACGTGGGCAATGCGCTCAACAGCGTCACGGTCTCCATCTCGATCATCCTCGACCAGTTGAAGCAATCCCAGCTTTCCGACCTTCCGATTGCGGCAAGGCTCCTGCAGGACCATGCCCATGAACTTGGCGTGTTTCTAACCCAGCACGAAACGGGAAAACAGTTCCCGGTTTTTCTCCGCGCTTTGGCGGCTCAGTGGCAGACGGAGCAGGCGGCGTTGACCCGGGAAGCGGGCGAATTACACCGGCACATCCAGCACATCTGCGAGATCATTCAGCGTCAGCAATCGATCAGCGGGGTGTCGGCGGTGATCGAGGACGTTTCGGTGGCCGAGTCGGTCGAGCATGCGCTCGCGCTCAATGAGGAATTGCTGGTTTGTCATCGCGTGCAGGTGCGGTTGGAAATTCCGTCCGGATTGATGGTGCAGGCGGACCGCTCCAAGTTGACCCAGATTCTCGTGAACTTGGTGCGCAATGCGGCGCAGGCTCTGGGCGGGAGCGGAATTCAGGCGGGCGAGATCGCCGTGCGGGCCGAACCAACCGCGGATGGCCGCGTGCTCATCCGCGTCGTGGACAACGGTCCGGGAATTACCGCGGAAAACCTCCCGCAATTGTTTGTCTACGGCTTTACCACGAAGAAGTCCGGGCACGGTTTTGGCCTTCATGGCAGCGCGTTGGGCGCTCGGGAGATGCGCGGGACGCTCTGCGCCCAGAGCGATGGCCTGGGCCGGGGGGCGACGTTCACGTTGGAATTGCCCGGAGCAAACCCCGTTGCGAGCAGGCGGGCGGCTTGATCGAATCTCCGCCGCCCGCCTTTTCCGCACGCTGCGACCGCGAATTCCCCCCGTTCGAACATCCTCGAACCTCGTTCCGGCCAGGCCGGAACGATTCCGTTGGCCAGCCGCCGTTTGCTTGATCTTCTTGCGAAGGCCTTCGTTGTTCGTCGCTGACGTATTACATCTCAATACGCGCGCTCCTCACGCCTCGGCCTTCGCAATCTGCGGCGCAACCGTCCGCCGCCCAACTGAATCGTTCCGGCTAAGGCGTCCACCAGTCATCGAGAGCCCGCCGCAGTCGGGCGACCCGTTTGGGCTGGTCCGTGGCGAGATTGCGCGTCTCGGCCGGATCGCGGGCGAGGTTGTACAGTTCCGGCGCGGAGTTGGTTTCGTTCCAGGGTGCGGGGACGATTAATTTGTAGCGGCCTTCGATCAGCCAACGCCAGCGCAGGCTGCTGGCCGGGCGCGCCAGATCGACGGCGTTGTGGGTGAAGCACTCTCCGAACAGCGTGGATCGGTGCCGAACGGCGGCACGATCGAGCAGATTCACCCCCGGTAGGTCGGGCGGGATCGGCGTGCCGGTGGCTGCGAGCAAGGTCGGCATGAGATCGAGGGATGTGGCCAGCGGCGACGCTTCGCGGGGGGAGACGTGCCCGGGCCATCGAATCAGGATCGGCGTGCGCAGGCCGCCTTCGTAGGGTGATTGCTTGGAACGGGGCGCATAGCGATTGGTCTGCGCGTCCTGGATCCAGCCGTTGTCGGTTACGTAGACCACGATGGTGTTGGTGGCGATTCGCTTTTGGTCGAGGTAGTCGAGCAACTGCCCGCAGGTTTCGTCGAACCATTCGACCATCGCCCAGTAACGGGCCACGTGGACGGAGGTGGTGCGCGACTGATACTTTTTGAGGATGCGTTCCGGCGGCGTGTGGGGATCGTGTGGCATCATGGGCGCATACCAAACGAGAAACGGCTTTTCGCGGCTGGTCGCTGCGTTGATGAAGTCGTAGACGGGTTGCATGGTCTTCCGGCCGATCTCGAGGCCTTCGTCGCCGTGCCGCCCGCCCTTGTCCGGATCGCCGGTGGTCATTCCGTGAGTAAACCCGCCGCGTGAATAGTGGCCTTGCCACCATTTGCCGGCTTGAAAACTCAGGTAACCGCGCGCGCCCAGGATGCGAGTCAAGGTGGGCGTTTGCTCGATGAATCCCTGCATCTCTCGGCGCTGGCGCAGGAACGTGGGGTCTTTGGACGGTTGACCAGAGGTCAGCCCGGAATCACGGGGCAGAGGCGGATCATTGCTGGTGACCCGATGTTCGTGCGGGTAGCGCCCGGTCAGGATGCTGGCCAGACTCGGACAGCAGAGACTGGCGGGGACATAACCGCGGCGGAAGCGAAGGCTCTGGCTGGCCAGTTGATCCAGACGTGGAGTCTGAATGCTCGGATGTCCCATGAACGAGTAGTCTGTCCACGCCTGATCGTCGGAAATGATCAGGACAATGTTGGGCGCCGTCGGCGCCGTCGTTCCGATGACGATGCTGCCCAGGAAAAGCCAGGCGAAGAGTTGCCACCGCCTGAAGAGGACGAGATTCACCCGGCGCTGAACCGTGGATGGCGGGATGGAGTTCAGATTGCCTTTCATGCGCAAACGGTGCGGTCGCATTGCTCGCGACCGCATCAGGATGACGACTGCATCGACACGATCAGGAAATCAACCCGCGCTTTTGGAGCATGGCATCCATCGCACGGTCCATGAGCAAGTCCGCGAGCGGACGGGTTGCCTCGTCCAGGGTCGCAACGGCGGGTTTCAGTCGGGCTGGATCCCCGATCTTCGACGCCGGATCTTCTGCCGCCAAGATTCCTTCCACGGTGGCCAGGGCCTGTTCGATGAGCGCTCTTCCCTCGGGCGGAAGCTCGGCGCCGCATTCGGCCAGGGCCGTGCGGGTGGCGGAGGCCGTCTCCGTTGCCCTAAGTTTCGCTTCGATCCATTGACGGGCGCGCGTGTCCTCGAAGAAATGTTCGACCGATTCCTCGACCATCTTCTGGACGTCGGCGTCATCGACGTCGACGGCGGAGCGCATCTCGACGGTCTTCTGTCGGCCCGTGTGGATGTCGCGGGCGAGGACATGGAGAATGCCGTTGGCATCGATCTCAAATTGAACTCCAACGCGCGGCACTCCGCGCGGGGCGGGCTCGAAGTCGATGGTGAAGCGGCCGAGGCTCCAGTTGTCCCTGGCCCGCTCCCGTTCTCCCTGCAGAACGTGAATGAGCATTTCGCGCTGATGATCGACTGCGGTGGTGAAGGCTTCGCCAGCCTTGACCGGGATTGTTGTGTTGCGGGGGATGATGACATTCATCAGGCCGCCGAACGTTTCCAGCCCGAGCGAGAGCGGGGTGACGTCGAGGAGCAGAAGATTGCGCAAGCCGCCGCTGAGAATCTCGGCCTGAATGGCGGCGCCGAGCGCCACGGCTTCGTCGGGATTTTGCGAGGTGTTGAGCTGCGGCCCGGCTGCTTCGTGGAAGGCGTCGCCGAGCCGGATGCTGCCGCGGGTCTCCTCGAACTCGGCGCAGCTGAACCATTCCCCGACCAGCCGCCGCACGAGCGGCATGCGCGTTTGGCCGCCCACAAGAATGACCTGGTTCAGGTCATGTGGATTGAGCTTTGCGTCGGCCAGCGAGCGCAGGCAGTGCGGGCGGGTTCTTTCGATGAGATCGATGGTCAGCTTTTCCAGCTCGTCCCGGGTGAGCGTTCGGCGAAAGCTGAACTCTGGCGTGAGAAATGGGAGGGCGATATCGACCTGCGTTTCCGTCGAGAGCCGAATCTTGGCGTCCTCGGCGGCTTCGCGCAGGCGGGCGACGATGGAAAGCGTGGTGGCGGGGAGGTTGGAGGCGGTCGTGAGGTCGGCGGGCAAGGCCGGGCCGCCGGCTTGTTCGATCTGATGGGTCAGAAACTCGACCAGACGCCGATCCAGATCGTCGCCGCCCAGGCGGGTGTTGCCATTGGTGGCGAGAACCTGGAAGACGCCTTCGTTCAACTCGAGGATGGAAAGGTCGAACGTTCCGCCGCCGAGATCGTAGACGGCAATGCGGGATTTTTCCTTGAGCCGGTCGAGGCCGTAAGCGAGCGCGGCGGCGGTGGGCTCGTTCAGGATTCGTTCGACCGTGAACCCGGCGAGTTCCCCGGCTTTCTTGGTGGCGTTGCGCTGGGCGTCGTTGAAATAGGCGGGCACCGTGATGACCGCGCGCGTGACCGCTTCACCGAGAAATGCCTCGGCGTCGGCCTTCAGCTTTTTAAGCACCTCGGCGGAAACCTGCTCCGGGGTGCGACTCCCGCCTGGGAGGTCGATGGTGACTGGGCCTGAACCCGTGCCGTGCACGGGGTAGGTGACGAGCATGTCTTCGCGCGGGATATCGCTGCCCCGGCGGCCGATGAAGCGTTTGGCCGAGTAAACCGTTTGGGCTGGATGCGCGACTCGGGCGCGGTTGGCGGGCGCCCCGACGATGGGTGGGGCGCCCGGCGCAGGGAAATGCACGACCGAGGGTGTGAGTCTCCGGCCATCGGCATCGGCGATGACCAGCGGGATGCCACTGTCCACGGTGGCGACGAGCGAGTTGGTGGTGCCGAGATCGATGCCGACGATTCTGCTCATTGCGGCTATTTCACCACGGGGCGGAGCACGATCTTCCGGTAATCGACGCTGCTGTGATCCCCCTGGAGATAGATGGGGCCGGGGCGGAACTCGTCCGACCACAAGGCGCCACCGGTGCAGCCGAGAACGGGCTGGTTGTCGATCGTTTTGACCCCGTTGTGGATCACGGTCAGGTGGCGATCGACCAGCGTGATGTCGAACGTCTGCCATTCACCGGGCGGGCGGGAGACATTCTTGGAAGGAAGAATGCGGCTGTAGAGCGCGCCGCAGTTGTGCGGGTCGTTCTTCTGGCCGTAGGAATTGGCGACCTGGATCTCGTAGATGCCGCGCAGATAAATGCCGCTGTTGCCGTCCTTGGGTACTCGGAACTCGACCTGGAGATTGAAATCTTCGAACTCGCGCTCGGTGCGAAGGTTGCCGTAGTTGATGTGCTTGCCCTTCTCCTGAACGACCACGTTGCGGAGCAACCCGTCTTCGACCTTCCAGGCGCTGGGGGCGTTGCCCATGACCTGCCATCCGGTCAAATCCTTGCCGTTGAACAGACGGATCGATTCTCCAAATTTCACCTTCGACCACTTGGGCGCGGCGGGCACGGGCGGAATGCGTTTGCCGGTAAACTCGGCCGGTGCGCTGGCCTTGCCGTCGCTGCCGACGGTGGAGGTGGAAAGATTCAGGGCGTCGCCGTTGAGCTTTGCGGTGATGGTCTCGGTCGATTTGTTCACCACCGATTTGCCTTCGGCATTTTTTTGTCGCGACTCGCTGACGCGGGTGACGAACAGCGTATCGCCTTCAACCTTGACACTGGTTACGGGGACCACGCTGCCGGCGGCCCAAAGAATACTGCCCTTGAGTTGGGCCCCTTGCTGCTCGATCCCGAGCCAGCCAGGAGCGCCGCCGGGAATGGTAAGCGCCCAGTGGCCGAGAAAGGGATTGTCGGCGGCGAGGGCCGAGGCGGCGAACACCGCGGCAGCGATCGGAGCAAAAGCAATGCGTCGGAGCATGAAAGAGATTTGCATGGGCCGTTTATCGGCTGGGGCCTGGGTGGCGGCAAGGAAAATGCCTGCCGGGAACTTCGACTGCAGGATTCAATCCCGAGTCAGGCGAAGCAGGCCCACGGCGTATTTCCGGATTTGTTTGGTGGTTGGATTGTCCGCCAGGTTGGACAGCATGTCGGCAATCTTCACCTTCGTGACGAGGGGAGACGCCGCGATCCGATCCAGATACGCTTCGTAGGTGGACTCGCGTGTTTTGGTCATCAGCACGACCGCATCGACGAGATGCGCGGGGATCCCAGCTGTCTTCAGGCTGTCCTCGGTTTCGTCGGTGTCCTCCAGCACGTCATGGAGCCAGGCGACCACCTGAGCTTCGGGGTCGCCGGCGACGCGACTGGCCACGGCTCGGGGATGTTCGATGTAGGGAACGATTCCGCCCCGGCGGAATTGTCCGGCATGGGCCTGAGCGGCGATTTGCTCGGCGAGTCGAACGAGAGCGTCGGGGGACATGGTGGATGCGGTGGTGGGGCCGAGAATGAGCGGGGGGGACAGGGTGCGCCCGGGGTTAAGTTGTTGGTTCCACGATGGCGATCTTCGACATCTCCACCTTGATGTAATTCAGGACGACGGGGGCGATGATCATGCCGGGAATGCCCATCATGCGTTCGCCGATAATCAGGCCGAGCAAGGTGAGCCAGACGGGGTTCTTGATGCGGTCTCCGATGATTTTGCTGTTCAGGAAGTACTCGAGTTTGTGGATCACCACGAGGAAGACGAGGGCGGCGAGGGCGAGCTGGGGGGAGACGGTGAAGGCGATGCCGACGATGACCGTGTTGCTGATCAGGTTGCCGAGGACGGGCAGGAGTCCGCAGAGGAACGTGACGACGATGACCAGGGGTGCGTAGGGGACCTTGGCGGCGAAGAGGAAGATGGAGGTCAGGGTCGTATTGATGCCGGAGATGATGAGTTGGGCGCCCATCACCGTGGCGAAGCTCTGGTAGAGGGCGCGGAAGCGCAGCGAGACTTCGCGGCAGATGAGAGAGTAGAGGTTGTTGGTCACCACGTGTCTGCCTTCATCGAGATCGAGCTTGCTGTTGAGAAAGATGCTGGCGGCGACGACGGCTCCAATGATGATGGCGATGAACTTCGTGCTGAAGGTTTTGGCAAAGGCGGCAAACTGTTTCAGGTCTTCGTAGTCCTTGGTGTGATCCTGAATGGCCTCCATGATCAGTCCCTTGAGGCTGTCGAAGTCGGTGAAAGGCAGGTGAACGTCCCATTGCTTGGCCCATTCGATGAACGACGGCACCGCCTTTTTGGCGACGGCGGGGAACGTGACGACGCTTTGCCCGATGAAATGGACGAGGCCGTAGCCCAGAACGGACAGCACGATGGCGAACAGGCCGATGGCCAGCCAACGGCTTCGGCCGAAGTGCAACTTGGTGATGACAAAATAGCAAAAGAACACCGCCAGCATGGCTGAGGTCATCTGCAGCCAGGCCACTAGGATGAAGGCTCCGGCCACGACCCAATAGGAGATGCGAACTGGATTCGACATGTTCAGATTTGCCTGTTTCGGAACGGCGCCGGAGTTGTTTCGCCGGCCCTTGCCCGATGCGACCGGTCTTTAACAAGCACTCCATCCTGCGGCGAGCTATTTTGGCCGGATTCTTTGCGGTTGAAGATTGCCAATAGATGGTCAGCAAAGGGCATTTCCTATGGCGGTTGGATGCTCAAGGTTGACCCATCCATGAAACCCAGCCGGCTTTCGTGCTCTCGCTCCGTCCGACGGACGGCGCTGGCTGAGCCGTGGCATCGATGGGTGGCCGCGAGTCTGGCCTGCCTCTATCTGCTGGCTTTCACGCCGGCCGGGCTGATTTTGACCGCGTTGCTGGCCGCTTCGGACGGAGGCCATCAAGTATCGGTTGAAGAGACGGCCGAAGGCGCCCGGGTGGTGCTGCATCATGCGACGGAGTCACCCACCCATCAGCATGGTGTGGCGGCCCGGTTCCTCACCCTGTTTGCGGCACCGGCGGGTGACGACGACGATCATGTGGTCGCAGTTGGATTGAGCGGAGTCACGGTGGCACCCGTTTCGAGCCCGGGGACGAAACTGGTTTCGGTTTCGTTGAAGTCCGCCTGGGGCCGGGCCTACTCGTGTGGTGCGGCTGCGCCGCGGGTGACGTGCGAGCTGTCCCGCTTGCGCTGCGTTGCGGTCGTCGCCGCCGGCTTGGTCCCATTTGATTTTGGCAGATCGCTTGCCCGGGTCTTCTCGACCGTGCTTCTCCTTTGAGGTCGCCCTGATTCTTTCCGTGACGCCGCGTCTCGCGGTGTAGCGGCAGGATCAGCGTTTTTCGACCGGCGTGGGGGAGGGTGGTCGGTGTCGAAAAACTTTCCCTGAACCACCCTTTCCCCGACGTGACCAGACGCGACTCAGAAATTGAACCTGCACCTGAATTTGAACCCCCTGACTTATGAAGAAGCATTCCCGACTCGACACAATCCTAACCTTGGCCCGGCCTGGCTTGGCTGGGCTGCTCCTGCTGGGCGCGACTCTGTCTGGCGAGGGAGCCAGCAACCAGATCCTGGGTTGGAACAACCTGGGCATGCACTGCATGGACAGCGATTACTCCGTTTTCAGCATCCTGCCGCCTTACAACACCGTTGAGGCGCAGTTGATCGTTGCGGGCCGGCTCGTGACCAATGGAGCGGGTTACACGGTGACCTACCAGGCTGTGGCGGATCCGGACGGCTCGTTCAATTCCACGGCGATGAACAAGGGCAACTTCTATTCGTTTGCCGCCTCCCTTTACGGTGCGACGTTGGCGCCGGAGGCTGGCCTGGCCGGCTGGTCGATGCCGGGCATCAGTAATCGTCCGCAGACCATGCTCTTCGAAGCCACCAATCATCCTGCTCCGGGGGTGGCTTCGCGGGTGAACTGGTTCCGCGCCGAAGGCATTCCCATTTCGCCGTACGATGACGCGGGCCGGAAGAATCCGTACCCGCTGATGCGCCTGATCGCGCGGAACGGTGGCGGGACAGCGATTGCCACCAACGACATTGTCCTGCCGGTTTCGGACGAGATGGATTGCCGGGCCTGTCATGCGTCCGGCTCCATGGCGGCCGCGCGGCCGCGGGCGGGCTGGGTTTGGAGCAGCGAGCCGGAACGGGATTTCCGGCTGAACATCCTGCGTTTCCATGATCAACGACAGTTTGCCTCGCATGGTGCGGTTTACCGTGCGGCTCTGGCGACGAATGGATTCCATCCTCGTGGCCTTTATCAGACCGTCGTAGCCGATGGTCGACCGGTGCTTTGTGCGGCCTGCCACGCATCTGAGGCGCTGGGCACGGGCGGATTTCCGGACGTGCCGTCGCTGACGGCATCAATTCACAGCCGACACGCCACGGTGAAGGATCCGGATCTGCAATTGACCCTCGACGACTCTGCGCACCGGTCGGCTTGCTATCGCTGCCATCCGGGTTCGGCCACGCGTTGTTTGCGGGGAGCGATGGGGGGTGCGATTGCCAAAGACGGCACGATGGCCATGCAGTGCCAGAGTTGTCACGGCAACATGAGCACCGTGGGTGCGGCGGACCGGGTGGGCTGGTTCATGGAACCGAATTGCCAGGGCTGTCACACCGGCACGGCGACCAGCAACAGCGGCCAGATTCGTTACACCACCGTCTTCGAGACCAACGGTGCCGTGCGTATTCCCACCAACACCACGTTCGCCACCCAGCCCGACACGCCGGCACCGGGCCTGTCGCTCTATCGATTTTCCGCCGGCCACGGAGGACTGCAGTGTTCTGCCTGCCATGGCTCGACCCACGCCGAGTTTCCGGCGACACATCGGAATGACAATCTCCGGAATCAATCAGTCCAAGGCCACGCCGGGGTTACGGCGGAATGCACGGCCTGCCATGTGACCATGCCGTCCAGCAGTGCCACCGCGTTTGCCGGTCCGCACGGCATGCATCCCATCGGGGCTGGCTGGGTCGATTTTCATCACGACGTCATCCACAGCGCGGCCGACCGCCAAAAATGTGCGGCGTGCCACGGCGCCGACTACCGCGGAACGGAGCTCTCCCGGGCGCTGGGGCCGCGCAGGCTCACGGCGAGCGTGGACGGGGGAAGCGTGACGCTGAATCTGTTCCAGGGCGCGATCATCGGCTGTTACAACTGTCACAACGGGCCGACTTCGGAATCCATCAATACCAGCGTCGCTCCGGTCGTTGCCTCCGTGGTTACCAACACCACCAGTGGGCAGCCGGTCAGCATTTGGTTGCCGGTCACTGGCGACACGGCAGTGGCACGGATCATTTCCCAGCCTGCCCATGGCTCGGTTGGGCTCAGCAACCGGCTCGCGACCTACTTCCCGGATCCTGGGTTTGTCGGTGCGGACCAATTCACCTTTGCTGCTTGGGATGGGATGAAGAATTCCCGGCTGGCCACCGGCGCGGTTGTGGTGGCCGAAGGGCCCTATTCCGTCGCTGTGAACGGTCTGGTTCCACCCGAGTATCCGGCGGGCTGGCCCGCTCCCTTTACGGCTGTGGCCACGCCGAGCAACACGACGGCGGTTGTCACTTACGAATGGGACTTTGGTGATGGCACGCCTCATGGCCTCAGCCGAAATGCCAGCCACGCCTATGTTGTGCCGGGAACGTTTGCCTGGACCTTGACCGCCCGGGCGGGCGCGGCCACGGCGATTGCGCAAGGTTCGATCGTGGTGGGGGCGCCGGTGCTCCTCAACCTTACGGCCAATCCCCGGCCCGAAGTGTCCTGGCCGCGGACCGTTGCTGACGCTGTGCTGGAACACGCTGATGCATCCGGTCCGGGACCCGTATGGACTGCAACCACCAATGCGGTGCTCGGCACGACGACGCTTCGGGTGCCAATCAGCGAACCGGCGGCGGCGGATTTCTTCCGTCTCCGCCAGGTGCGGTGATCAACATCGGGCTCGCCGCCGATGCGGCCGAGCCCTCCGCAGCTCATGGCGGGGTCATGGCTGGCGTGACGAGGCGATAGAACCGCGCTTCGGGCGCGGTGGTTCCATCGAACATTCGCTCCAAGCGGTTGGTGCCTCTGGCTGCGACGGCCCCGAGCGGTTGCCAGGGTGATCCGGAGAGAGCGGGACGAAACTCGACGGCGTAGGTCCGGTTCGAGATGGCGAGGAATTCGATGGTCGTGGCGTCAGGCGCGTTGAGCAAACGTTCCACGCGCAGGTAGCTCGCCGGATCGGTCGGATCCGTTCCAGCCATGTATTCCGCGCCGTTGCCCAAGCCGTCGCCGTCGTCGTCGGCCAGCGGGTCCAACTGGCCCCCCATGCCGTAGGCGGCTTCATAAACATCGGGGATTCCGTCACGGTCAGCATCAGCCAGCGTGTTGACGGTGACCACGGCGTTGGTGGCGTTGCCGCTGTAGGCAAGGTTGCGAACGATCACGCGGTATTGCTGACTGGTGACCACGTTGGGGGCGGTGAACGCGTAGAAATCCAGGCGGGAGTTGGTCACGTTGGTGATGAGCGAGGTCGAGCCGCGCCGCCATTCGTAGCTGATGGGCAGCGGGCTGCCGCCGACGCCCACGCTGAGGGTGACTTTGGACCCAACGACCACCGACTGGCTGAGCGGCGGCTGGACGATGGACGGATTGATGAGCAGGGCGAGCGTCGCGGGCGGGCTCGAGACGGAACCGACGGAGTCCGTGATGACCACCGAATATTGCCCTTCCGTGGCCGGGTTGACGTTGGAGACAGTCAGGCTGGAGGACGTGGCACCTGGCAGGTCGATGCCGTTGAACTGCCATTGATAGGCAAGTGACGTGCCGCTGAGGGTCACGGCAGCCACCGTGAACGTTGCGTTGCTACCGGGCCGGACAAATTGGTTGGCGGGCGGCTGAGTGATGACTGCCGGCAGGTTGATCGTGATGATGGCATTGGAACTCGCGACCGAGCCGGCGCGATTGTAGACGACCACATTGTAGGTGCCGAGTTGGTGCGGCTGCAGGTTGGCGAGGATGAGCGTCGCGTTGGTGGCGCCGGCGATGTTGACGCCGTTGTGGCGCCATTGATAGGCGAGGGGGCCATCCCCGGTCGCAGTGACGAACAGCCGCGCGTCATTGAATGCGACCAGGGTTTGGTCGGCGGGTTCCGCGATCAGCACCGGCCGGGTGCCAATGGCCGTGGCCCGGCCCGGCCCGGGGGGCGCCGCCACCCAGTTCAGACCGTCGTTGCCCAGCCCTGGTGGAACCACCCGCTGCAGAGACAATCCGTAGCCGTCGGCCCCTACCGGCCATGGCCAGCGGTCGCGATAACGAACTTCGTCGACGATGATGCGAGGAAGTTGCCCGCCGAACGGTGCGTCCGGGCGCAGGAGTTGGAGCGTATCGCCGGAGTTGTCGAGTCTGCCGGTGTAGGGGCCGACGATTTCCGTTCCGGGCGGAACCGAATATCGGGTTCGGAAGGCGGCCGTGATCGCCGCATTGGTGTTGGGGTCGAAGTTTACCACCAGCAGGAAAGCGCCGGGCTGGACGTTTCTTCCGCTGGGGAAGGTGTAGGCGATGCCACCGGCGATGGTCCAGGTCTCGGCGCGGTTGGCCGGGTCGAACAATGGCACGGTCTGCGTGGAGATGTTGTGCAGCTCGACAAACTCGTCGGTTGCGTTATCCGCAACTCCGGTGTCCGGCGGACGATAGTGGATCTCGTTCAGGACGATGGGACCAACGCGCGGACCCGAGTTGCCGGCGCCGAGGGTCGGTGTGGTGAGCGCGACAAAATGCTCCGAGCCCGCGGCATCGACCTGGCGTCCGAACGAGACGTTGTTGTCCGCGGCGCCAAACTGGAATCCGTGGACCCAACCTGTCAGTTCCCCGTTGGCTTGCGCCGAGAACAGGTAGACCTCATCGCCCAACGAGCTGAACGAAAAGCTCGGCGGAACGCCCGGCGTCGAATTGAAATCCGCCTCGGTGAACACCCGGTAACCGCCTGGGGCAATCGTCGTGCCGTCCGGGAGGCGGAACTTGTGCGGCGTGTTGAAATCATCGGTCAGAAACCATCCGCCCACATCAACCGTGGCCGCGGTGGGATTGAACAGCTCGACGCTGTCGGTGGGCGGCGGGGTGTCGGTGCGGGACAAAACTTCGTTGATCAGTACCGGGGAGGGCGCCACCAATGGGGCGTCCGCGCGGCCGGGGGTTCCGTGGGCGGAACTGTTGATCGACCAGGTGCCGGCGTTGTTCCACCTGTCGGGCGGGGAGAGGACGTCGTTTGCGCTGAGCGAGAAGCCAAGGCCGTCGGTGACGCGGTGCCAGGCATCCGAGTAAGTGAAGTCGAGGATCTCCTCGCCGGCGGCGTCGATCAGGACGAGGCGTTCGCCGTTGTTGTCGAGCGAGCCGGAGAACTCGCCGGCGACGGATGAAGCGGGCTCGAAACCGTAGCGGGCCTGGAAAGCGGATCGGTTTCGGACCACGAGAACCCGGCTTCCGGGCGCCAGCGTGCTGATGGCGCCGCTGGTGAAGTCGAATGCGATGCCGGTGGTGAAGCGCACGCCCTGGAGATTGAGCACCACGTTGGTGGAGACGTTGACCAGTTCGACGAACTCGAACAGTTGGGCGTCGTTGGTGTTTCCGGCGAGCGGAGCCGGGTTATACATGATCTCGGAGATGCGCAGAAACTGCTGCGCGGGGGTGGGTGCGCCGGGGTAGCTGAACGCGCGGACGGGGCGTCCGCGTTCATCGAAGAGCGAGAGGGCCTCGCCGCGGGCGGAGAGCTGTCCGCGATAGTTGCCGAGGACGAACAGTCCCTGGCCGCCGCGCGGGCCGGTGGTGCGGGCGCGGAACGCGGCGACGTCGGGCGAGAGGTAGGCCACGCTGTTCGACGGGATGACCGTGCCGGGTTTGAAGTCGAATTCGATGGCGCCGCCCAGGCGCCAGCCGGAGAGATCGACGGCGTAGTTGTTTGGATTCGTTAGGCAAAGATATTCCTGGGCCTGGTTGCCGGAGGCCGGGCTGAACTCGAGCGCGCCGAATTCGATCGTGGGATAGGGGAATTGGGCGGGGGGAATGAGGCCGCCGGGAGCGGCGAACGTTCCGTAGAGATTGGCGCGTCGGGGCCCGATGTACGCGTTCTTCAGCACGCTGATGGCCTGGGCGAACGTCTGGTTCGTGCCGAACGGCAGGCCCCAGCGTTGCTTGTCGGTTTCGACTTCCGCGCCCATCAACGCGTAGTAGGCGTCGAGGCGCGCCTCCAGCTTGAGCTGATCGGCGGGCGTGCCCGGCGGCTGCAGAATCTGGTCGAGGACGGTGCGCAGGCGCCGGAGGAACATGTCCCGCAGGGCGGGCGTTTTGTAGAAGGCGTCGTTCAACACGTGCGTGCCGCCGTACGTCCCGCCGTGCTGGAAATCGCCGTAAAACGGGTGGCTCATGGTGACATGATTGGCGATGATCTCGTCCGTCTGCCAACCGTTGTAGCCCCAGGAGAGGTCGGCGTCCCAGGGATGAATCTGCCAAAGCCGCGTGTGCCGGGTGTCGCGATACATAAAGGTGTTCTTGGGGAAACGATCCCAGTCCTGAATGATGACACTCGCGGCGAAATAGTTGACCACCTGGGGCAGGTCGAAGTTATCGAAAACAAACGCCGCGCGATTCGGGTTGGCGGCCTTGACTCCGTCGATGATCGCCTGGAGATCGGCGTTGTTCTCGTTCTGTCGAGTCCGCTTTTCCACGCCCTGCGTGTTGTCGGGGTTGGCGCCGGCGACGAACGGTGGTCGGGTCGAGGCGTCGGTCAGGGGGTTGTACATCTTGTAATAGGCGCCTTCCGGATCCAGGCCGTGGCGGGCGAGATACTGCTGGTCAGGTTCCTCGATGAACGTGGCCACGCTGTGGAGGCTGCTGTTGAGGTAGGCGAGCAGGAAGAAGGTGTCCTGGGCGATCACTCCTGCGGCCCGATAGACCTCCTGCATGGAGAGATTGTTGCGCACGTAGCCCTTGTCCACCCAGAGGGCGTTGACGTTGATCTCATCCTGCAGGGCCCGGTCGTCCGAGTAATAAAATCGGTGGCCGGGGTTGAAGTCGAAGTGCATGCTCTGCTTCGGGAACTTCCAAAAGACGGACGACGCGCCGCGGATGCGGACCTGAACGTTGTCGTAGAAACGGCCGCGGTAAAAGACGCTGCCGTTGGTGGTGTTTTTGTCGAAGGGCCCGTTGTTGGGAAGTTTGTACCAGTTCGTGTTTTGGACGAAGTATTGAAAGACCGGCAACTGCGTGGAGATGGTGGGATCGGCGATGACGGTTCCCAGGTATTCCGGCGAGCCGGTGGGATGCTCGAAGAGCGGCCAGCGCGACGCCGTTCCGCTGGCGTCGGTGGCCGTGACATGCCAGCGCACCATCTGGCGCGGCGTGGAGGCGCTGGCGGGAATGGTGGCGCCGAAAATCCCGTCACCGGCGGCGCCGTCGCCATGCGCACCGTCGTCGAACATGGCGGTCGCCACCTCGTTGCTCCACATGACCCGATACCGGAGCGTGACGTCGGTGACGGCATCAAAGGTCGGGCGGACCCGGGCGGTGATCACGACGTCGTCGTTGTCGGCCGGGAGAGCGGGATGAGCTTCGACTCCGTTCACGACTGCGCCGAGCGTGGAGCGCCCGAGGCCGTTGGGCTGGCCGGGGGTTGGGGCGACAAAATAGCGCCAGCGCTCGGGCTGGACGTTGACGCGGAGACTTGATGCGAGTTCGACCTGGAGCAGCAGATCGGGGTCGGTGTCAGTCGAATTCAGCGCCTGCAACGCGAGGACATTCGTGCCGTTGATCAACAGCGGCAGAAAGGCGGCGAGGTCAATGTCCTCCGGTGCAATCGCATCGGCCCTGGCGCGTTCGGCTGTCGCCGCCGAGTTCCAAGCGGGGTTCGCCGGCGCCTGGCGGCGAGCCACCTCGATTCCATTGAGGTGCGCGACGAAGCCGTCGTCGTAGCGCACCCGCAGCGTGAGTTGGCCCAGCTCGGCGGCATTGGTGACGACGAACGGAATGCGGGCGTACGCGGAGGAGTTGATCCCCAGCAGGACGGAGCGCAGGTCGGTTTGGACGAGGGCGTCATAGCTGACGGCTCCGTCGGCGGCGCCCAGGGTGAGGCGGAAATGGTCGAGCTGCGCGGTGCCGACATTGGCTGAGTAGGTCCCGTGCCAGACGCCCACTTGCAAGGGAACGCCCTCGAGGTCGAGACGCGTCGTGGTGGCTCGCACACTGTAGGCGTCGCCGCCGCCGGCTTTGCTCAGCACGGAGAAGATGTTGCCTGCCCGCTGCAAGCGGAGGAAACGGTGGGTGATGCCGGTGGCCGGAGTGGTCGAGACCCCGTTGTCCGTGGTTCGCATCGTGGTGCCCACTCCGAACTGGTCGAACATCATCGCGGCGACCCAGTCTTCGCCGGGACCGGCGAGGTCCAGATTGGCCACGCGCGCCATGAGCCCGATGCTGTGGAATTGAGGGTTGTCACTGATGGGGATCTCGACCTCGGCGGTGAAGTCGTTGGTCACCCCACCGACGTAAAGGAGCACGCCGTCGTTGTCGCCGTTCTCCCAGTTGCCGAGGCGTGAGGCGAGTGTGAGCCGGCCGGGATTGGTGACATTGGCGTTGGCTGCGGTGACGACCGTGTCACCGCCCCGCTGAAACCCGTTCCAAATCGAACCGGCAACATTACCGGCGGTGTAGTCGCGCGAATTGCTAAAATCGTCAGACAGGATCTGAACGTTGCGGACATCGAAACCGAGGCCGTTCGTTGCGGTCGCCCAGGCTCCATCGTCGTAAGTGCGGGCCGTCCAGCCTGCGCCGAGCGAGTCGTCGGCGGGAACCGTGACGCGGGCCGGTGCGTTGGTGGGGACGAGCAGGAATGGAGGTGAGGCGGTGACGATGCCGAATGAGACGTCGGACGCTTGCGGGGGGAAGGCGGGCGCGTAGAGCGAGGCCAGGCTGGTGCCGTCGGGGCGAACGAGGGCGAGGAATTCGCCGCTGGCGCTGAGGTTGAAACTGGTGTGGAGCGGCGCGCCCGGGAGGCGGCGGTCCTGGCCCGAGGCGAAAACCACGAGATAGGCGCCGGGCGGGAGATTGGTGGAGGGGAACGCCCACTTGCGGAGGTTTGCCGGCGAGTCCGTCAGGAACCATCCGGACAGGTCCACGGTATTCGTGCCGGCGTTGTGGATCTCGATCCAGTCGGGAAATGTTTGGTCCTCATCCGCCAGCGTGCTGCTGTTGGCGGCCATGAACTCGGTGATGAGGAGGTTGTCGGCGGCGGGCGCGAGCGAGGGGGTGAGGCAAAATGCCAGGAGGGCCCAGATGGTTTTCATTGGATGCTGGTCTACTTATGGCAAAAGGAGGGCGAACTCAACCTTCGAAATTCTTGTCGCCCGTCGCGCGCGGGCGTGGTAGCACGGGATCGTTATGGTGCCACTGCAGAAACTGCTGGGAAAAGAAGATCGGTTCTACGAATTGCTGGAGGCGAGTGCAGCCCAAGCCTGCCAAAGCGTTCGTGCGCTCCGCAAATTCATGATCAACTTGCGTCCCGACGCCAGCCTGGAGGACTTCGTGGCGTCGCGTCGCAGCGACAAGGCCATTACCGCTGAGATCAACCACCTCCTGTGCACCAGTCCGGTGACGGCCCTGGAGCGCGAGGACATTGAGGCGCTGTCCAACAGCATTTACAAGATTCCCAAGACGACGGAGAAAATCGCCGAGCGCGTGCTGCTGGCGCCGCAGCATCTGGCGGGGATACAACTGGAGTCTCACGTGGCGGGAATTGAGCAAGCAGCCGAAGCGTTGCTGGAGATGGTGCGGGGGTTGCGCGCGGGAGTGCCGGTGTCGCAAATCAAGATGCTGAACGAGAAGCTGCAGGCCATCGAAGGGAACATGGATGATGCCTTGAACGAGCTGGTTCGGGGTCTTTACAACGCCACGGATAATCCCGGTCGCGTCGTTTTCCTCAAAGACATCTACGAATTGCTGGAAAAGGTGACGGATCGTTGTCGGGACGCGGGCAACGTGGTCAGCCAGATCGTTTTGAAGGGGGCCTAGCGTGATGCGATTGGACACGTCTGGAAAACCATGAGCGCCCGTTCTGAGGACACCATGCCTGCGGCTGACAATCGGTTTGTCGTGCCGACGGACCTCTCGGCCTGGGCCGACAAGCCGATGCTGCGGCAATGGGCGGTGGAGGAGATAGACACGCTGGACTGGTCGAATCCAGAGCTGTTGGCTTTGTTGCGAAGCAACCCCGGATTCCAGCCGCGGTTTTATTTGGTGCTGATGATCTATGCCTACGCCACGGGCCGACTGGACTCGGACGAAGTGGTTGAAGCGTATTATTCCGAGCCGGCCCTGAAGCACCTTTTTGCCGGGCAAAGTCCGTCGGTGGCGGCGGTCCGGCGATTTCGACGGGATCACCGGGGTTTGCTCCGTTGGGGGTTGAGCCAGGTCTTGAAACGGGCGCTGCGGCATCGTTTTGATTTGGGAGACGCGACGGCAATTCCCGCGGGGTTGAGCCGGATGATGGATGCAGCGGCGACGGCGCGGTTGGATGCGGCGCGGCATTTCGATCGGTCGGTGCAAGGCGAATAGAAAACGGTCGAAAAGGCCACCCTTTTTGGTTCATCCATGGCAAGAGAGGGTCAGCGTTTCTCAAGAACTGCGTGGCTGAATTTGCGCCGGAGCCGTTATCAAGGTGGGCAACGTGAAAGCGTTGCAATGGTCCGGCCAGCGAAGAATCAGGCAACGGCGAGAACAGAACAGGGCCGGTCGAGTAATGATTCAAACAGAAAGGAAATGTTGTGATGAAAATGTTCGTGATGACCGTGACGTTGAGTCTGGCCGGTTTGGTGGCTGCGCCAGCGGCCGAGGTGAAGGCGCTGTGGGATCAGCATTGCGTTTCCTGCCACGCCAAAGATGGCAGCGGCAGTACAAAGATGGGCAAGAAAGCTGGCGCCAAGGACTACCGTGATCCCAAGGTTCAGGCTGAGATGACCGACGAAAAGGCGACGAAGGCGATTCGCGAAGGAATTGTCGAGAAGGGGACCGAGCGGATGAAGCCGTTCAAAGACAAGGTGTCGGACGATGACATCAAGTTGTTGATCGCGCACATGCGGACTTTTGGAAAGAAGTAGGATTGGTTGCACCGGATGGTGCACGTGGAAAACAAGCCTGCCCGGTTGTCCGGGCGGGCATTTTCGTTCTGCTCGTTTGCATCGCGAGCAAATCGCCCGGCGGCAGTGCCGGGTGAAACGAGTTGGGTCCGTTGAGGGAAGGCGAAGCCCCCGTCGGCGGGTGGCTCGAGCGAGGCGGCGTTGAGGCGTTCTGACCGCGGGAAGCGTCAGAACGGAGGATGCAACGCCAATAAATGTTTAGCTCGGGGGATGTTGACGTGTTACTCAAGCCATCACGTTCGTTATGAATAAGGAACCAAACTCGAATTCGTCGGGAGGCTCGCCCTGGCTGCGCAACTGGATTGGCCTTGGGGGCGTCATCATCATCGCGGGCAGCGTTTTTTCGTTTGTCCTGCTGATGTTCATGGACCTTTTTGCGGCCCGGCAGAATCCGTACCTCGGCATCCTGACCTGGGTGGTGGCGCCGGCCTTTTTCTTTCTTGGGCTGTTCGTGATGGTGATTGGCCGGTTTTGGTCGCAATCGAGCCCGGCCAAGGATTTGGTGGGACAGGTGCTGCGGCCGCGCGTGATTGACCTGAGCAGCCGGCAGCATCGCAAATACCTGGTTGTCTTCGCCGTGATTGGCGTGGTGTTCATGCTGCTCAGCGCGATCGGCAGCTACCAAACCTATCGGGCGACGAGTTCAGTGCAGTTTTGCGGGCAGGCCTGTCACCAGCCCATGGAACCGCAGTTCGTCGCCTACCAACATTCCCCGCACGCGAAGGTGGAGTGCACCCATTGCCACATCGGCCCGGGCGCGGCCAACTTTGTGAAGGCGAAGTTCAACGGAGTGCACCAGTTGCTGGCGACGGCGCGGGACAAGTACGAAAAACCCATTCATCTGAGCGGAAAGATCGACATCAACCAGAAGACCTGCGAGCAATGCCACTGGCCCGACCGCTACGTGGGCAACCTGGAACGTGCCTATCACCACTACCTGGCGGATGAGTCGAACACGACCTATTCCGTGCGCCTTCTGCTTAAAGTCGGCGGGTCAGACGCGACCCATGGCCCGCCGGGGGGGATTCATTGGCACATGAACCTCGCCAACAAGATCGAGTATGTCGCGACCGACAAGGGCCATCAGAACATTCCCTGGGTGCGGATGACCAATCCCGACGGGAAAGTCACCGAGTTTCGCCGGCCCGACTTCAAGGACGATCCCGCCCAGTATGCGGTCCGGTCGATGGACTGCATGGATTGCCACAATCGACCTGCCCACCAGTTCCGCACGCCGAACGACGCGGTGGATTTGGCCATTCACCTGGGCAAGATCAGCACCAACCTGCCCATGATCAAAAAGGTCGCCGTCAATGCGCTTGTCAGCCCGGTCGAGACCAAGGCGGAAGGGTTGGCGAAAGTCGCGGCGGAGATGCGCAAAGCGTATCCGAATCACAAGGACCTGGAGCCTGCCATTGCGGCAATCCAGGACATTTATCGGCGCGACTTTTTCCCCGAACTGAAAACCGACTGGCGCGCGCACCCGGACAACATCGGGCACAAGGATTGGCCGGGATGTTTCCGGTGCCATGACGGCCAGCACAAGACGGCGGACGGAAAACGAACGCTGGGGGCCAGCGATTGCAACTCGTGCCATGTCATCCTCGCGCAGGGAAGTGGCGAGGAGTTGCAGAAGCTCAGCTCAGCGGGTCACAACTTCTTCCACGTGGACGCGCCGTATTCGGATTTCGACTGCAACAAGTGTCACACGGGAACCGCGCCGAAGGAGTGATTCAAGCGCAAGCGCAAGCGCACGCTTGGAAGGTTCAGCGCGGCCGGCTGCGGAGGAAACGGGCGAGCCCGGCCAGCTGATCCGTGTTGATGAGATCAACCCCGGCTTCGGCGAGAGTCGTCCAAACCAGCGGTGAGTCCGGCATGCCCCAGAAGCGAATTCTGGCGCCAGTGCGGTGGGTTTGCTCGACCAGGGCGCGGAGTTTTTGACGCTCCTCCTCCGGCAGAGGACCCTCGGTGCCTTTCCAGGCGAAGTGAAGGCGCCAGTTGTCGCTGATCAGTGGAATCAAGCCCGGAACAGGAGTTCTCTCCAGCTCCTCCAAGTCCGAAAGCCGGCCGTCGTAGCCGGCCAGCCGGAGCTTATCGGCCGCCATCAGGTGGCGCGCACGGTTGCCGGAGATGATCACCGTAACGGCATTGGTCTCGATCCGATCGGACCGAAAGGTGGTTAGGAACGAACGATAGCCCGCGAGGGATTTGCTGATGGCACGGTAGGTGTTCGTAGCGTCGGATTTGGCGTCAATCAGGAGCGTTACCGTTGGTCCCCCAGGGTAGACCCGGCCATGGTGGCGGCGGACTTGTTCCTGCAGGGGATCGAGGTAGAGCCGTTCGAGCGTGCGCTCCGGCCGGGCGTCCTTCAGGTCGTGCGCTACGAGCAGTTTTCCATCGATGAGCCAGACGTCGGCTTCGATGCTGCAAAACCCGTGATCGAGTGCATCCCGCAAAGGTCGGGGGTGTTCGTAGTCGTTGTGCGCATGGGCCTGCAGCAGGGGAAGGGGAGACGGCGACGGCTGAGGAGCCGCGCTGAGGGCGAAACTCAGGCCCAGCAGGAAGGTCATGCTCGAAAAGGTGAGGGCTTTCATGTTCAGGGAAGACAGGTCGGTGAACCAGCTAGTGCAAGCGCTGCAACTGGCCGGCGTTGATTTGCCAGCGCACGAGTTCCTGGCCGAGTTCGCGGGGCCAGCTTTCTTCGGTGCAGGTCATGAACACCTGCCCGCGGGCTTCCTGCGATCGGCCGAGGAGCGGGAGAAGTCCGGTGCGTCGTTTGAGATCGAGTTCACCCATCACGTCATCAATCAGCAGGATGGGAGGGCTGCCATGCAATGTCGTGAGATATTCCGCTTGGGTCATCTTCAGCGCAATGGCCAGCGATCGTTTCTGGCCTTCGCTGCCGTATTGAGTGGCGGAACGTTCGTTCAGGTGCAGGAGGAGGTCGTCACGATGCGGGCCGATGACGGTGGTGCGGACCGCTCGTTCCCGGGCGCGCGACTGCGCCAGTTCGACCGCGAAATCGGCCTTCACGCTCGGGATGTATTCGAGCCGGAGATTTTCTGCGTCGTTGGCGATCCGGCGGTAGGCCTGACCGGCCAACGGGGCGATGCGCGGGATTAGTTCCCGGCGGTAAGCGCTGATCTCGTTGCCCAGCTTGACGAGTTCCTGGGAGAAACCGTCCAGGGCGAGCTCGTCGATGCAACGCTGTTTGAGCAGCGCGTTGCGCGAGCGGAGGGCGTGGGCATAACGTTGAAGCAGGGGAAGGTAACCGGGGTGGGTCTGGGATAGGAGCAGGTCAAGGAATCGCCGGCGGCAGCGCGACGTGCCTTTGACGAGCAGGAGATCTTCGGTGCAAAAAACCACCACCCGAAGCACGCCAAGATAGTCGGACAGTTTGCGCACCGGTTGTCCGTTGAGCGTCAGGTTTCGTTCTGCGGACGCCCAATACATTTTGATCTCGTGTGAGTCCGCGCCAACGGCACGGCCGCCGACGAAATAGCCTTTTTGCCCGTGCCGAATCATCTGCGCCCCGCCCACGCCTCGGAACGAGCGCAGGGTGGCCATGAGGTAAACGGCTTCGAGAATGTTGGTTTTTCCCTGGGCATTGTCGCCGAGCAGGACGTGAAATCCGGGCGTGAAATCAGCGTCCAACCGCACGTAGTTGCGGAAGTCGCGAAGTCGAAGGTGCGCCAGATGCACGCGCGAAGAATGGCGCTGGGCTGGCGGGGTCGCGAGGATTTTGTGGTCGGCCTTACGGCGAGATGGCCCGGTAGAACCGCCGGGAAAAACGGGCGGCGCGGGGATCGGTGATGACGGTCTGGGTCTCGTCGGGGTTCGTGTAGATCAAAAGGTCCTGCCAGTTCGTGCTGTCCAGGCTGGAGGTGGCCTGGACCCTGTATTGGCGTCCGATCTCACCCGTGATTCGAAGCTGCAGACCATTGCTTCCTGCTGGCCCCAGGGCTTCGAGCTGTGCCGGGGCGTGGTCGCCCGATTGCAGGACGGACCCAAAATGGCCCACGCCATAGAACCGGCTGTTGGCGTAGGTCAGCCCCAGGATCGCTGTGGGCGTGGGTAATGTTCGCGTTGTCCATTCAAGTCCATCCCGGGACTCGAATAGAAGTTCCAATCCGGAGGGTGGGGGAAAGGAGAGAAGCAACGCGGGTGCGAGATATCGGCCGTTACCATAGGTGAGGTCGACGAGCGAGATGAAACTGGGGAAGGTTTGGGTTTTCCAAATCGAGCCGTCGGACGATGCTCCCGTTTCGGTGAAGTTATTGAACCCGCCACCCCCGGCAACGAATTGGCCGCCCGCGTAGACGATGCTGAAATAATTTCCGATGTCCGATTCGCTGCGTTGCCACTCGAGGGCGTTGGTGGACCAGACGGCGAAAAAGCCGGCGCCGACTCCAACGAAACGGCCCGCGCCGTAGGCAATGCTGTTCAGGAACGCTTTGGGCAGAATTGGGCTGGGTCGGTTGTTCCACTGAAAGCCGTTGGCCGAGACCAGAATGTTGCTGCCGCCAGCCACCACCCAGAGGCCGTTGCCGTAGGCTGAACCGAACAACGGGTTCAGGGTGCCGGAATTGACGGCAACCCAGTTGGTGCCGTCTTCCGAAACGGTCAGCGCGCCGCGACTTCCGGCGGCCACGAAAAGGCCGCCACCATGGGTCAGGGTGTAAAGGGACTGGGTGGTGCCCGACTCCTGGCGAGTCCACTCGCGGCCATCGAGCGAGGTCATAATCGTGCCCTCGTAGCCCGCCGCCACCAGGAGCCCATTGCCAGAAACAATGTTCTGCAGGGAGTTGGTCACACCGGTTTCCTGCACGGTCCAGAGATCGAGGGGATCAGCTGCCGGCAAGGTTGTGCTGGCGGCGACAAGCACGCCGAGCGCGCATAGCGCTCCGGGGCAAAACTGCGCGATTCGGCCGCCACGAGAACCGAGTGCGCCCTCGTCGACCGTCGGACTGAATCTTTCCGGTTTTGCCATTGTCGCCGCTACAGTGCGCCTGGAGGGAGTGAAAGGCAAGGTGCCGGCCTGCGAATGCCTCCAATCCGACGCGTCTGCCCATTTTGTTGGTGGACGGAATCAATAAGCAGCCCGCGCTGAATCGCTCCTTGCCACCGATCGTTCGAAGGCGTTCAATGATAGCCGCCAATCGCGCCGTCAACCCCGGCGCAGGCACATCATGCCGACGCCAGAAGACAATCCGTCAGGTGGGCCGGTCCGGGACGCTCAGTTCGCCGCGACATCCTGGACCCTGGTCATGGCTGCGCGCCAGTCGGGGTCACCCGAGGCGGGCGCGGCGCTGGAAAAACTCTGCGGTGCTTACTGGTATCCGCTCTACGCCTACGTCCGTCGGAAAGGCTATGACCCGGACAAAGCCCAGGATTTAACCCAGGAATTCTTCTATCGTTTGATTCGGGAAAATTACCTCGGTGCCGTGGATCGTCGGCGGGGAAAGTTCCGTTCTTTTCTCCTGGCCGCGTTGAATCATTTCATGTCGAACCAGCGGGACTACGAACGGGCGGCCAAACGGGGCGGTGGCCAGACGCTGTTCTCGTTGGATGAAACGGATGCTGAGGATCGATACCTGCGCGAACCTGCTTCCACGCTGTCACCTGAGAAAATTTTCGAACGGAACTGGTTTCTGACCTTGTTCGATCAGGCGTTGGCCCGCCTGCGCGCGGAGCAGATCGCCGCCGGCCGGGGCGAGGTGTTTGATCAGTTGAAGCAATTCATCGTGGATGACGCTGCGGCGGGCGATTACAATGCGGCGGCCGCCCGGGTGAACATGACGGCCAACGCTGTCGCGGTCACTGTCCATCGATGGCGTGAGCGCTATAAGAAGTTCGTGCATGAGGAAGTGGTCCGGACGGTGGCGGATCCGTCCGAAATCGAAGAGGAATTGCGCCGGTTTTTCACGGTCATGGAGCCGTGAACTGGCGGGGGTGGCGCCGTCCCGCCTGAGCGCACGAGGCACGGCATGGGAAGCGTTCACGAGTTTCGCACTCGTGGCCACTGGCCCATTAACCGGGGCATGCTCCACCTCACGCGGTCCCGCTTCGCGAGCCCCCCGCAATGCGGCGCAAGGCGGCGGAGAGGGCCCCTTCGGGGGGCGGTTCATGGGGGGAATCAAGAATCTGCCGAAGTCTTGTAATGTTTGGGGGATTAAATCGTTAGTAGTAGGTGAAGACAGCGACGACTGACCCGATGAAACCGAATCAACAAATCAACGACGAACGAGTGGCCGGGCAACTGGCCCCCGAAACGCGCGTGGTTTGGGACGGAGCAGCAATGAATGGGTTTCGGTCAGTGGTCGAGGTTCTTTCCCTATCCAACATCCCCGCGTACTTCAACGCTTCTCTGACAGGGAGGACGCAAAAACGCATTGGTTGAGACCAGGCTTGGGCGTGTGCTGCTCCACGCCTATTGCCTCTCCGGCTCGTTCCCCAGGGTATCCCATCGCCGGACTGTTTTCGCGGAATTGACCCCGTCCTTGAGCCCGCGCCCCGGTGAATATCGGCCGAGCGGATGAGCGATACGTTCCAAACTGAGGTTTAGCCCGACATGGTCCAGCGACCAGCTTTGCGGAAGGTCGTGACAAACTTCGAGTAGCTCATGCCGGTCAGCACGAAGGTGCGCTTGCCGTCCTGCCAGGAAGCGGTTTTCCAATGGCCGCAACGTTCGAACTCAGGGGCACCCTTGGTCGGCAGATCGGCAAATTGCACTCCTTCGGCCACAAAGAGATGCAGGTGGCGTGAGCCTTCAGCAAAGCAGAGGACGGCGACCGGTTGGCCACCGACGTCGACCAAGTTGCAGCCGTGCAATTGGCGATGGCGGAACTCGGAGGGAAGATTGAAGGCGGTCGGGCCTCCATTTTGCGCCAGCCACTGACGAATGCGGAGAATGTCCGCCGATCGGTAAGCGAGATGATTTTGGTTCCAACTCTCCTCGACGAGCTCCTTCCGAAAATCGGCGAATCGAACTGGCTGCCGTTGGGAAAGGGTGCCCGTGACGGTGGCCGCCACCAGGACAATGGCCGCCGCGGCCGCGGCTCGCATGCGCCAGCCATTCCAAGCGGGTCGCCACCACAGGGCGGGACGATGGACCACCGTCGAACCGGGCCGCACGGCCAGCAGCGTCCGACGCAGGTCTGATGGAACCGGAATGGACTGCAGGCTGGCGGCCACGCTGGCGTCAAACCGGCGCAAGTCGGCATACCATCGAGCCAGCTCCGGATCCCGCTGCAACTGCGCGAGCGCTGCTTGAACTTCGCTCTCCTCCCAATCGAATTCGTCCGCCCGTTTGCCTTCCAAGGCGTGATTCTCCAGGATTATCCGAGCTCTCTCACTTGTCATCATGCTACCCCCCTTCGGCCCAAGTGTTCCGCGGTGGACACCAGCTCTTTTTCGTCAAACATCCGGCGTAATGCCGCGCGGCCCCGTGAAATGCGGGACATGACGGTCCCGGGCGGAATGTTTAAGATCTCCGCGATCTCAAGATAAGAATGTTGCTCCAGGTAGAAAAGGATCAGGGGCACTCGAAAGACTTCGTCGACCTTGCTGAGGGCTTCCTGGACCATCGTGGCGTCCAGGTGTTCGCCAGCCACTGCCTGGCTGACGGGAAGTTCCATCTCCGCGGATTCAAGGTCGACTTGTGGATGGCGGGTTTGGTGGCGATGGGTGTCGATGTACGCCCGGTAGAGAGTGGTGAAGAGCCATGACTTCGCTTTGGCCAGACTCCGCAGCTGATTTCCTTTTTGAGCCAGACGGGCATACGTGTCCTGCACCAAATCTCGGGCGTCCGCTTCCGAATGCGCCAGGCTGACGGCAAACCGATAGAGGGATTCGTAGTGCGCATCCACCAAACGGGCAAACTCCTCATCATCGATCGGCTTGCTCATGACTTGGCTGATGTCTTCAATCGGTTTGGCGGCTAATTCATCCGATTCATGGATCGACTCACGGGCCGATTCAGCGTTTGGGATGAGGGCTGGCGAAAGAATTGCATTTGCCGGCACGTTCGGCAACTTCCCATTCCACACCGGAACGGGTCGCTTACCGGCAGACCTCTTCTCCTGGTCCTTCCAGTCGAAACCGAACAGGTCGGTTATGGTCATGTCCCAATTCATATCGCCACCATATCGCCACGCCACGTTTCTATCAGCCCGCCCCTCTCGATGATTTCCCGTTCGCCGCATGCCACCAGAACACTGGTATGACGCTCCGGTTCCCATCCTATTCCAAGCGGTGTCGAAGTGAATTGAGAGTCATATTGACACTATCTTTCACAGTGAGGCACTGATTTATAGGGTCTATATGGCGCAGTTTATCATCTCTGGAAACTTACCAGTCTTTATATTCAGGTACTTATGAATCCAAATTCTCTGGGCACGAGAACTGTTATTGGTTTTGTCGTTGACTAAAAGATGGCGCGGGTTGCGGAAGCGGCAGGCGACCTGGCCAGAACCAAACATCTTGCCGCAACGAAAACGAAAAAAGTAACGACTATGAATGGTTTGACCCGATGGAATCCGTTTCGCGAGATGGAAGACCTGCAGAAGCGTCTCGATACGTTGTTCAATCTGGAAAGCTCCCGGCCTGGAGTTCAGAAGGAGGAATCAATTACCGTGGCCCGTTGGGCGCCGCTGGTCGATGTCAGCGAGGATGAACGGGAATATTTGATCAAAGCGGAGCTGCCTGAAGTGCACAAAGACGACGTCAAAGTGACGGTGGAAAACGGAGTGTTGACCATCGCTGGCGAGCGGAAGCTCGCGGCCGAGGAGAAGACCCGGAAGTATCACCGGGTGGAACGAGCCTACGGCAATTTTGTGCGGAGCTTTGCCGTGCCCGACGATGCTGATGACGCGAGAGTCTCGGCGGACTTCAAGGACGGGGTGCTGACGGTGCGTTTGGCCAAGCACGAGAAAGCGCGTCCAAGGTCAGTTGAAGTGAAAGTGGCGTAAGCGTAATCCAACGCGAGCAACGGTTGAGTAGCCCGGGCTGTCACCGAACGGTGAAGCGGCCCGGGCTGATTCTTTTTCCAACAGCTGTCGGTTGAATCAGGGGATTGCGTTTTATCCCGAATTAGTGTCCCCTCGTTCCCGTTCCATGGCCAACGAAGATCCCAGGGTGAATTCATGCGATCCGTACTCGTCGGGCGGAGTCGCGTGGAATGATTGGTTGCGCCGTCATGGTTTGCGCCTGCGAACGCCGGCCGACGTGGCGCCCAACCAGCAGGTGGGCTGTTTGTGGGAACTCATCTATACCCTGGCGGCCGGGGGCGTTTTTCTTCATTCCACCGACCACTTGAGCGATCAGCAATTGTATCAGTGGCTGCATGATTCCTGGATGCGTCGTCCCTGTTCAGATCATGGGGAAAGGCCTCATCGCGACTGTCTCGTCACGCCTGTTGAGGCCGAGAGCGAGGGCGGGAATGAGCTTTGGCTCCGATACTATGCGGGCGAAGAGGAACGTCATTTCTGGAGTCGGGCCTTTCCGGAGGATGCCGTGCCTGAGCACAAGGCGCCGCAGTATGATCGAGACCGATGGCTGCCGGCCCCGGTGGCGAGCGTGGAGTCCGTGACGGACGAGGACGGCGTAGACGAAGCGCGAAGCGAGGAGTGGCTGCCGGCCGTGGACGCAGCGGAATTGGACGATCCCTTGAATTTGGCTGGGGTGGACGAAGCCATTCACTCGGAGTGGCCCGGCCAGGGCTCTCCTGCGACCCCGTTCGTGGATGAATCCGATCTTGCTTGGGAAGGGGTCGAGGTCGACGAAGATGCCATGGAGCCGGCCGTGGATGTGACAACCGAGGGCTGGACAACGCCGCATGAAGAGTTGGCGCGGGCTGGGGTGATTCTGCCGGCACCGGCGGAGTTGTCGGATGAAGACCTTCCGCCCAAACTTTGGGAGCTTTTGCATGCCCTGGCTTGCCGTGGGTTTTATTTGTTGCATACCAATCATCTGTCCGATCGAGAGCTTTACGCCCTTCTTTGGAATGACAGTTTGTGGACGCCGGCGATTTTGTCCGGGCGTTCATCCATCCGGGGTTGGTTCCATGACTGCCTGGGAGGCGGGACGGATGAGGCGCGGACCAATTGGCTCCGTTGCTACGCCAGCGACGACGCCCGCGCGGATCACGCCCGAATGTTTCCGGGCGAAACGCTTCCGCCCCGGCTGGAGCATCCCTCCCGGCGTGACCACCGACTTCCCCAGGGCCCATTTGGCATCGCCTAAGCCGGAACGATTCAGTTCGGTGGCGGACGGTTGCGCCGCGGGTTCTGGCGAAGGCCGGGGCGTGAGGCATGCCCGCATTGAGGTGAAATGCGCCCGCGACGAACAACGAAGGCCTTTGCAAGAAGATCCTGCAAACGGCTGCTGGCCAACTGAATCGTTCCGGCCAAGCGATCTTTACGCCTGGCGATGGCATCGTGCTTGGCGTTGATCCTCTATCCTGACCAGACGTGAAACTGATCTCTTGGAATGTCAACGGGCTGCGGGCTGTGCTTCGGAAGAACTTTCTCGAATTCCTTGAACAGGAATCGCCCGATGTATTGTGCCTGCAGGAAATCAAGGCGACCGCGGAAGATGTGGAGCAGCTTTGGCCTTCGGCCTACACCACTTACTGGAACAGTGCTGAACGGAAAGGCTATTCCGGCACGGCGATCTTTACCCGCCACCGCCCGATCGCGATTGCCAACGGCATTGGCAGACCGGAGCACGATCGGGAAGGTCGCGTGCTGACGGCCGAGTTCACCGACTACTTCCTCGTCAACGTTTACGTGCCCAACTCCCAGCGCGAGTTGACCCGATTACCCTACCGATTGGAGTGGGATCGCGATTTTTTGCGGTATCTCAAGCGGTTGGAAAAGCGGAAGCCGGTGATTTTTTGCGGTGACTTGAATGTCGCCCACACCGAGCTCGATCTCGCGAATCCGAAGGCGAACGTAAAGAACCACGGATTTACCCCGGAGGAACGAGCCGGCTTTTCTTCGTTCGTCGATGCCGGGTTCGTGGACACCTTTCGCGAGTTTGAACGCGGCGGCGGGCATTACTCGTGGTGGAGCCCCATGGCGGGGGCCCGTTCCCGGAACGTGGGCTGGCGCCTCGACTATTTTCTCCTGAGCAAGTCGCTGCGCCCACGGCTCAAATCGGCGTTCATCCGCGGCCAGGTGTTGGGCAGTGACCATTGCCCGGTCGGCATCGAACTCCACGCTCTGACCGGATCCGCCGCCCGTTGACCACACCGCAGCCGGTCAACCAGGTCGTGCGGGTCGGCTAGGTGCTCTTCAACCCCACGCTGCTCGATCGTTTTGCGATTTTCCGGCTCGTCAGCACCTTCGTCACGGTGCCGGTTTTTAAGTAACGATTGCGCACCGCGTTCAATATGTCGTCGCGCCGATCTTGCAGCCGCTTCAGCCGGCGCGGCTTGACTCGCGCCATCAGGTAAGCCGTCAGCAGGGGCAGGGCGATGGTGCTGTCGGTGTAGCACACGACTGAGTCCGGCAATTTGTCGGGATCCACTTTGCCCCAGCTGACTGCTTCTGCCGGCGTGGCACCGCTGAGGCCGCCCGTGTCGGGGCGGGCATCGGTGCATTGCAGGAAATAATCATGACCCTTTTCCTGAATGCCCATCACCTCCTGGATCTGCGGTTCGGTCTGCAGCATGAAGTTCTTGGGGCTGCCGCCGCCGAGAATGAAAACGCTGCTGGTGTGCCCCGTGGATTTTGCGTGATACACGATGCCTGCCGTCTGGTTCACGTCGCGGTTGACGTCGAGGAGCAGCTTGGAATCTCGCAGCGACATCGCGGCCACATTCATCCCGATGCTCGAGTCGCCAGGGCTGCTGGTGAAAATTGGAATCCCGCACTGATAGGCCGTGGCCAGCACGGAACTGTCTTTGATGCCCAACTTTCGCTGGCGTGCATGCACATACTTGCCGAGCAGGAAGTGGAATTCATCGGTGCCCATGGGCCGCTGGAATTCCGGGCCTTGGATGACTTCGCGGACGAACGCGTCGGTGTCGAGCAGGACGTTGTAGTCGAACAGCACGTCGTAGATGCGGATCACGCCTTCCTGATGCAACTCGACGTCGTCCAGGAACGGCGAGCCGCTGTGCAGTTGCATGTCGAGCCCGAAATGCAGGTCGTGATAAAGGTTGGCCCCGGTCGAGACGATCCAGTCCACAAAACCTGCCTTCATCAGGGGAATGAGGCAGCTCTTGCCCAGCCCGGCCGGCGTCAGCGCGCCGGTCAGCGACATTCCAATGAAGCCGTCGTCCGGGAGCATCTTCCGCGCGAGGAGATGCGCGGCCTCGCGCAGGCGTCCGCCGTTGTAGGCCAGCATCGATTCGTCGATCAGATCGGCCGCCGAAATGTTGCGGCCAACGCCAAACGGGTTCAAACGCGGATACGCTGCAAACTTGCGCGACAATTGATGGCCGGACTTTTTGCTCATAAATGAATCCAAAATCGGGGGCGAGTGTTGCGAAAGGCTGCGTGCAGGTAAATCGAAAACCGCGGCAGGTCGCTCGCGACGAACGCGAGATACGATCGGCTTCAGCGGGAACCCGGCTCGCGCGCGGGGCGGGGCGGGCTCAGCTGAATCAAGGCGTTGGCCAGGGTGATCAGGCCGCCTCCGACGAGCAGGCTGACCGTTAGTCGTTCATTCGGATAATTCACGGCGGCCCAGATCGAAAACAGCGCCGGCATGAACAGCGCGAACAAACTCGCGAACACGGGCTCAAGGCAGTACATCAGCCCGGCCTGCGTGGCGGTAAGGAATGGCTGCCACCGATTCATCAGGCGATAGGCGCCCATCGTGCAAAAGGTCACCAGCACGGCGAGAAACCCGGCCGCCGGCCAGCTCTGATAGGCCCGCACCCAATCCGTTGCCTGATGCTGGTTCCACCATGCCACGGGCGCGCAGGCCAGGGCGGTCACGGCAAACATCACAAAGGTGAAATGATCCACGTTGTTGGCCGCGAATTTTCTGCGCTGCAACCAGAGGATCTGCACGGTGAAAATGGTCGAAGCAATCAACGTTTCCAATTCGCCCCGCCCGAGCCGGAACTTCCCCCATTCCACCTCCGACAAAACCGCCACGCCCGCGATGACCATCAAGCAGCTCAGGACCACCAGGGCGGGGGGCCATCGTCGTTCGCGCACGGCCACAATGACCGGAATCAGCAGACAGTAAAACTGGGTGAGAAAGGCGGACGTGGAGGCGGTCGTGTAAGCGAGGCCGTCCATCTGGAAGATCAGGCCGCCTGCGCTCACGATGCCCAGCACGAACCCTTCCCAGAACTCCAGCCAGGTCAGGTGACGCAGCGTTCGGGCGCACAGCGCGAACATCATCAACGCCGCCAGCCCAAAGCGGTAGGCCACGGTGAGGCTGCTGAGAAACCAGCTGTTTGCCTCCGGCACGAGGGGTTGCTGGACCAGCAGGAGCGCCTTGACCACGGGAAAGCTCAGGGCCCAGCCGGCGTTGGCCAACACCAGCATCTGCACGGCGCGCAGCCGCTTCGGATCGCTTGTCATGACGGCGAGCTCAGAGATTCGCCGCCACGTCCGTTCGGTATGCCTTGATGGCCGGGACGAGCCCGGCCAGGGCGCTCAAGGCGATCATGCCGAGTGGCGCCCACCAGAGCACGGCTTGATAGGCGAACACGTCCAACACCACGCCAGTTTGTTGGCGAAGGATCAGCCCGACGCCTTGCAAAATTCCCGCGTAGACCAGCCATCCCAGCACGCTTCCCAAGGCCGCGATGGCCATCGCTTCGAGCACGATGGTCGCGGCGACCGTGGGGCGGCGGGCGCCAAGCGCGCGCAGAATGGCGATCTGACGCCGGCGTTCGTTCATCGAATTGTAAATGCTGGCGAGGATGGACCCGGCCGAGACCACTGCGACCAGGACGGCGACCAGCGCCAGAACGCGATCGAACCAGCCAATCTTCGAGAACAGATCCGCCATGGTGGCGCCGATGGGCCAGGCGAATGTGAGCCGCTCGCCCTTCTTGTTGTAGAGCTGGTCGAGAGCCTGGCCTGCCATGGGCGCCCGCAATCGAACCAGTACCGCGCTGACATCACTGGCGGATTCTTCCGCGTGCCCGCTCATGTGCTGCACGCCTCCCAACGGAATCCACAGGACGCGATCCGCCGGCGTGTTCGAAGGCTTGAGGATGCCCACCACCACGTATTCGTCCTCGTGCTCGTGTTCCTCGTTGAAGTTGATCCCGTGAAACGGCTTGAACTTGTCGCCGTGCTTCAATCCCAGCCGTTCCGCCGCAAAGCTGCCCACGATGGCCTCCTGCCGCTCCGGGTTGAACCAGCGCCCGACGGCCAAAGCGTGACGTTTGCCCGGCGCATACTCGCCCTCGGTGAAAAGGTTGGTGGTGGTCCCCACGATTCGGTAGCCGCGGAAGTTGTCGCCCATGGCGATGGGCACGGCCAAGGCGACGCCCGGATGCCGCTGGATGGTCGCCACGTCGTTCGACGAGATATTGGCCGGCGAGGCTTCGAGATGAAAAATGGCGTTGAGCACGAGTTGCAGCTTGGAGCTGCGCGCGCCGAGGACGGCGTCGAATCCCGCGTCGACCTGCGTAAAGGTCGATCGGGCCTGATCCTTGACTGACCACACCGCCATCAACAAACCGCAGGCCAGCGCCGTCGACACCGCGGTCACGGCCGTGGACAGCGCGTGTTGGCGCAGGCTTTTGAGGACGATCCTGCCCAGCGTCATGGCGCAACCTCCGTCGGCGCCGCGGTGCGTTGGGCGCGGTTGATGTCGCCGAGCGCGAGCACTGTTTCGAAACGGGCCAGCACCTCCGGGTCGTGCGTGACCAGCAGGAGGGCAGCGTTGTTCTCGGCGCAGGTTTCGCGAATCAATCGCAGCACCTCGCGCGAGTTGGCCTGATCCAGGTTGCCCGTGGGTTCGTCCGCCAGGACCAGGCGGGGTCGGTTGGCCAGGGCGCGGGCCACCGCAACGCGCTGCTGTTGTCCCGTCGAAAGCTGGCGGGGATGATGATGCAGCCGTTCGCCGAGCCCCACACGACGGAGCAACGCCTCGGCTCGCGCACGATCCGCGCCCGCGCCAAACGACATGGCGACGAGGAGATTTTCCAAACAGCTGAAACCCGGCAGCAGGTGAAAGGATTGAAAGATGTAGCCGATGCGCGTCGCGCGCAGGCGGTCGCGTTCCGATTCGGACAACGCAGAAACCTCGACGCCATCCAGCCGGACGGTTCCGGTGTCCGGCTTGAGGATGCCGGCGATCAGGTGAAGCAAGGTCGTTTTGCCGAGGCCGCTCGCCCCGCTGAGCGCGACCTGCGCCTTTTCGTCCAAGGCAAAGCGTGGAACGTCAACGACGGCGTGGTCGCCGCCGTCGGGTGCGATGAACGATTTCTTGAGTCCGATCACTTCCAACAGTGCCATGGGCAGAGCCTAGCGAGGCGGCGGGTTGGACGCAAAGGATCGATTGGTGGCTTGGTGGCGCGTTCCCGAGAAATGGTTGTCGGTGATCGGTCCGTGGCCCCGTGGGCACGAGGGCGAAACTCGTGAAAGCTTCCCATGAACCTGCTTGGACCAAAAGCGCGCAAGCCGGAGGCTTGCCGGCCATTAGCCGGTGGTTGAGGAGCGGAGCGACGACACCACCGGAGACGCGTTCCACCAGACGATCGCATCCCGGAGGGATGCCAGCCCTTCGGTCAATCCATGTGGCTGCGACCCCGGCTGGGGTCGGTGCGGTTTTCCGGGGACCTTTTCCGGTGGTCGACGCTCGTGCCTCGCGTCACCACCGGCTAATGGCCGGCATCCCGCAGGGATGCCCCGCGGCTGGAAACCCGGGCGGTCCACCGCTCCGCCACCGTGCCTAACCGTGGGCGGCCTCTCCGCGCCTCGGCTACTTCGCCATCCTGGCCTGCGGCGCCGGAAGGAATGGCTTCCGCTCTGACTCGCGTTCGATCCGGGTCAGTTCGGCTTCCTCCAGCAAAACGGCGGGCGCTATGACCGTGGACGACGGGAGGGAAGTGATCACGCGGTTGTCGATGATGGGTTGATTGCCCGCGGCGAGAATGTGGCGGAGGACGCGTTCGTCGAGGCCGCGAAATTCGCACCCGCGAACCAGTTCTTCACGACCGTCGGCGACGTAGACCTTGTAAACTCGCACTGGATCGCCGACGGAACGGCCGGCCCCGCCGGGCCGTCGGGCCCGTGCTCCCGCATCGGAATCCCGGCCGGACAATCTCTCGATTCGCACCCCGTAGGCGAGCCCCTCGTCGTCAGCGGCCTTGAGCAACGCTTTCTTGAGGTCGGCTGGACTTTTGGCATCGCTACTTTCGATGAAGAGCGAGCTCGTGATGGCGCGGGGTTGTTCGCTGCTGCCGCGCCGGCCGTGCCCGTTGGATTGGTGGAACTTTTTGGTGGGCGTGCGGGACATTAACATCGCTTGGAGCTTGCCGCCCACGACCAGGTCGACGCGCTGGGCCGGAACGCCTTCGTCGTCGATCAAATAGTGTCCGGCCAACGGCTCTCCGTTGAATTCCTTCTGTCGGGGATCGGCATACACCCGAAAGCTGGTGGGCAAAACTCTTTTGCCCAGGCGGGTCTCCAGATTGTCACTTGAACTCGCCGAACGACGCTGGGACCCGACGGGCTCGGCGCGTCCGGCCAGACCGCGGGCCAGGAGTTGTCGGAACAATTGCGGCGAAGCGGCCGCGTCAATCAGCACGGGCCCCGTGTAGTCTTCCATGATGGGCGCCCGGATGGCCCCGGCCAGACGTTCGGCCAGTTTGGCAATCTCGGCCTGGATGGTTGCCACCGGCGGCAGCTGCTCGACGGTCCGTGCCGCGATCTCGATTTCGTCGGAAAAACGTTCCCCGTCGGTGGCCTGGGCCTCGGCGGTGATTCGCAGGGAGGCTTCGGCGATGCCTTGGCGGACGCGCGTGCCCTCCGAGTTGACCAAATACCGGGTTTCCACTCCCGCCACCACCCGCACGTCCGAACTGTCAATGTGAGGATGTTTCGCAAACTCAGCGGAGACTCGCCGGGCGTATTCCTCCCACTTGGGCCGATCGAACGAGAGTTGCACGCGCTCGTTAATCGAGGTGACAGCGGGGGCGGGGGTGAAATCGGGCGGACGATCGGCCACGGTTCGTTCCTTCAAATAGGCGCGCTTCTGCGTCAGCGTTTCGACGGCGCTTTTGTAGTCGCCGTCGGTGGCCCGCCAAATGACCTGCCGCAGGGCGAGGTAGTCGTCGTCGAGCGGCAAATCGGTTGCACCCCGTCGGCCAAAGGCCGACCGGCCGCCGACGAAGTTCGCGTTGTCGAGCGCCATCGTTCCGACGCGGAGATGGGTGTAGAGCGTACGGGAATGGGCGGGCGCGCTCATGGTCAGTGCCCCGTAGGAAGCCATGACGCGTTCGAGCTGGGTGTCGTCCACGGCGTATTGAACGAAGTAAGGCCGGTCCAGATCCTCCAGGCGCAAGGTCATGGAACGCTGGAGTTCGTCCTCCAATGCCTTGAACAGCGGGTCGGATGGCGGTTCGGCCGCGCTGGCCGCCGCGGTCGACAACAGGCCGGCGAGCAGGCCGGCGAACAGGCTGGGGACCAGCGGGCACTGCCACCAGCTTCGGGCGTGCGGATGCATGAACGATTTCATCGGGTCTCCTTTTGGGTCTGAGCGAGGGGCGACGGCAGAATGGGCAGGCGTTCCTGGGATTTTTCGCGTTTCTCGATCTCGATCTCGCCGACCAAGATGCTCGGCGACACGGCCGAAACCGGCACCCAGCCGGACTCGGCCCCGCAGCTCCCGTTGAACACGGCCGGGTCATCGCCGGTGGCCAGGATCTTTGCGAAGCAGGAGAGGGGCGTTCCGACAATGTCCACTCCGCGGACAAGTTCATCCGGCCGGCCGTCGGCGTAGACGCGATAGACCACCACGGGCAACACCTTGAACGCCTGGGGTCCGCCGCGGGCGGTGGTGGTGTAGCCTCCCGTGATATCCTCGAACCAATAGCCGTACGGCTTGCTTTGGCGTTTGCATTCTTCGATCAGCATCTCGCGCAGCTTCGGCAGCGGCACGGTCTTGGTGGATTCGACCAGCAAATTGCCCTGACGCGAAACAACTGGGCGACCCGGCTCGCGCCGGCCGTGCCCGTTCGACTGCGGGAATCCGGGAACTGGGGAGCGCGAAAGGAGGAAGGTCTTCAGCACGCCGCCCTCCACCAGGTTGACCCGCTGCGCGGGAATTCCCTCGTCATCGAACCGGAAGAAACCGCGCAGGTCTTCGTCGCCGTGCCGATGGCGCGTGGGATCATCGGTGACGCTCAGGAACCCTGGCAGAATGGGTTTCCCCACCATCTTGGTGAAGGTCTGGCCTTCCTCGACATCTTTCTGGCGATGGCCCTCGATGCGGTGTCCGAAGATCTCGTGAAAGAACACGCCGCTGGCGCGGTTTAACAGGATGGCCGGCCCGGTGTAAGGCTCGACGAGCGGGGCGGCGCGGAGGGCCATCACCTTGTCGATTACCTTTTGAAATTCGGCGAGCATCGGCCCTTCAGCCGGCAGCCCGGACTCAGTCGTGGTGTCGAAGATGTAGGACTGGCTCAATTCCATGCCGTCTTCCGCCTTCGTGCTGGCGGTCACGGCCACGCGCAGGAGTTTCTGCCCGGTGCGGATCCGGCTGCCTTCGCTGCTGACCAGGGTCCGGTTGTCGACGGTGCCGATCACCGCGACGCTGGACTCGTAGATGAGTGGATATTTGAGGGCCAGCCTGGACACGTTGCGTATGCGTTGAGCCCAGGCGTTTCGATCCAGATGCAACTCCGCCATCGGGTCCAGGTGAACGGACGGCTTTTCGCGTGAGAAATCATCGGACTTGTGTTCGTCTTCGACCGTGGTCTTGAGGTCGGTCTTGACGCGCTGAAACCGTTCGACCGCGGATTTGAAGGCCGTGTCGGTGGTTTGCCAGAGAACTTGTTGGAGGGCGAGCGGTGGCGTGTTCTCCAAAGGTGCCTGTGCCGTGCCTTCGAACCGGCGCCCAAAGCGATCGGCGGCGCCCCCACGAATCTGCCGGGTGTTGTCCAGCGCGTAGTCGCCCACCCGGGCATCGACATCCAGCAGCCGGCGCGAGCGGAAATCGTCCTGCTCGATCGAGCCCAGGCTGCCGACGATCGCGGCCGAAACGGAATGAGTGATGGTATAGGCCAGATAGTACGGCCGTGCGCCCTCCTCCGTAGACAGCCGTTTCATCGAGTAGTCCAGCTCACCTGCCATCACGGAGATCAGCGGATCGCTCGCGATCTCGGGCGGCAAACTTGGCGCGGACGGAACTCCGGGCGCGGCGTGAAAACTGGCGGGAGCCAGAAATTGAAGTGCGCTGCACAGCGCGCCTACGAGTGACGGCAGGGCTTTCATGCGGCTGGAGACTGGTCGGCTCGGCCGGACGTCGTCGAGCCCAAATTTGGCGGCGCGCCTGAAATTAGAAGATGTCGTTGAGCACCGGTTGGCTCAGCCAGCGCCAGCTCATAAACACCACACCGGCCAGCATGACGTAGCCGGCTGCGGCCAGGATGCGGACAGCCCCGCTCAACGGCCGGTTCGTCACCAGGAGCGGCACGATTCCCAGCAACGCGCATGTGACGACGGCGCAATAGTCCCCGGTGGTGGCCTTCGTGCCATGAGGCCAGCGGATGAGAAAAAGGTAGCCGGCGAGGAGCGCAATCGGCGCGCTCCCGAGCAACCAATTTGTTCGGGCGATTCGTCGAGGATGGCTGGTGGACGCCATGGGCTTCGACTGCGATGGAATACTTCGTCTCGCGGTCTGACAAGGCCCGAAAATCGGTTGCTGCGGGGCGGGTGTCGCGGGTGCTTTCGAAAGTGGCGGTCCCCGGGTGTCGTGGACTCGGATCCCGTCGTTGCGCGTCATCGCTGGAGCGGCTTCGGCCGCCGGTGCATCTCGAAGTTGTTGGATCGGAGCGCGGGCCTATGGCCTGCAGCGGGTGGAATCGGCCTTGCGCGCTCGAACCTTCGAGCGTCGTCGCCGGCCCAATCCGCTGCGGGCTGAAAGCCCGCGGTCCGGCCAAGTATGAACTCTTACCAACAACTTCGAGATGCATGGTTCGGCCGCGCGGCCGCGCACCCGCCATTGACAGGTTCGTCTCCGCCCATAGTCTCCGCAGTCATGACTGCGAATGCGTTGCTGCACCCGGCCCGCCTCGGCGCGGCTCTTCTCGTCTCCATTTCTGCGGCCCTCGCCGCGCCAGCGTCGGCTGCCGGCCTGGACTGGCCACACTGGCGCGGGCCGGAGCGGACCGGGATCTCGAAGGAAGCGGGCTGGTCAACGGCTTGGCCTGCCTCCGGCCCGAAACAATTGTGGCGAGCGTCGGTGGGCATCGGTTTTGCCTCGGTGGCCGTGGCTGACGGCCGCCTCTACACCACGGGCAATCAGAACGATCGAGATACGGTATATGCGTTCGATGCGGCGAGTGGCCGTGAGCTTTGGAAGCACACTTACGAATGCCCGTTGGACCCGCGATATTACGATGGTGGTACCAGCGCGACGCCGACGGTTGACGGCGACCGGGTTTACACGCTCAGCCGCAAAGGGCATGTGTTCTGCCTCGAGGCCGCTTCGGGGAAGGTGGTTTGGAGCAAGAACGTCAACGAAGAGCTGGGCCTGAGCGGTTCGGCGAAGACGCCGGAGTGGGGCTATGCCGGGTCGGTTTTGGTGCAGGACGGTTTGCTTATTCTGAACGTGGGCACGGCCGGGCTGGCGCTGCAAAAGGCCACGGGCAAGGTGGCGTGGACCAGCGGCCAGACGCGGTCCGGATATGCGACTCCGGTGCCGTTCACGCTCGCCGGCCAACCCGCGCTGGCCATCTTCGGCGCCACTGCCTTGCACGCCGTGTCGACCAAGGACGGCCGCCAGCTTTGGAGTTACGCCTGGAAGACCAGCTACGACGTCAATGCCGCCGATCCAATCGTGCAGGGCGATCGAGTTTTTATCTCGTCCGGCTACGGGCACGGCGGGAGCGTCCTGCAGTTCAGCGCCACGGGGGCGACCAAGGTTTGGGAGAACAAGGACCTGCGTAACCAGCTCAATTCGTCGGTGCTGATCGCAGGACACCTTTACGGCATGGACGGCGATCACGGAAACAAGAGTTCAAGTTTGCGCTGCGTCGAGTTTGCCACCGGCGCGGTCAAATGGACGGAGAAATCCGTGCGGCCAGGTGGCTTGATGGCCGCAGGGAATCGCCTGATCGCGATCGGTGACACCGGCGAACTGGTCGTCGCGGAAGCGTCGCCGGACGGCTTCAAGGCGCTGGCCCGCGCCCAAGTCCTGGGCGGCAAGTGTTGGACTACTCCGGTGCTCAGCCACGGTCGGATCTACGTCCGCAATGCCAAAGGCGATCTGGTCTGCGTCGATGTCTCCGGCGTCGGCGCCGACGCTGGTCGCTGACCTGGGCTCGAATTGGAGGCGAATTGGACCTTCCGCCTGAAAGCTCCGGGCCGCCGCCTTTGCCGGATTCGACCTACGGCGGGCGTCCTGTGCCCGCTTCGTCCGGTTCATCGGCTGTGCCACCGCCGCCGCCGCCGCCACGATCGGCGCCGACTCCCGGACCGGAAGAGAGCGAGAGTTTTGCGAATCGGGCCGGCGAGGACCTGCGTTTGTTGCTGCCGCACCTCGCCGTTCCGCTGGACGCGCTGCGTGACTTCCGTTGGCTGCGCGATCGGCGGTTGCTGGCCATTGCCGCCATCGGACTGTCGCCGCTCATCATCTTCGCCGTGTTCCGGCAACCGGCGCAGCTGATCAATGCCTATTGGGCGATGGCCCTCTATTTCTCCACGTTGTGGGCGTTGTTCTTCTACTTCGTTTTTCCCAATCGCGACGTCACGATGCGCAACTCCGCCGTTGCGTTCTTTGTCACCGCGCTGGCGTCGGTCAGCGGCCTCCTGTTGCTCTATCATTTTTGGCCGCTCAGCCAGATCAACCTCTGGATTCGATCGAATCATCTGCCCTTGGTCTGGCTGGGATATGTGTTTGGGGTCGGTCTGCCGGAGGAGTTGTGCAAGGCGTTCGTGCTGGTCGTTCTGTTGCGGAGGGTGGGCCCGATCCCGCCACAGGCGCTGTTGTTTTATGGACTGATATCCGGCCTCGGCTTCGGTTTGTATGAAGGCATCAAGTACCAGACCCGCGAGAACTTTGAATTTGCCTTTCGTTCGTCTGGCCAGCCGGACGCTTATTTTGCGGCTGAGTATTATCTGCTGAATCTGATTCGCCTGACGACGCTCCCCTTCCTGCACGCCATCTGGACGGGCATGGCCGGATATTTCATCGGGTTTGCCGATCAGTTCCCAGATCGCCGCCGCGGTCTCGGCATCGTCGCCATCGTCTTGCCAGCGCTTCTGCACGGCACCTACAACACATTTGGCGGCGCCTTGGGATTGATCATCGCGCTCTTCAGCGTGCTTGCCCTGAACCTTTACCTGGCCAAAAGCGTGGAGTTCGAGCGCTTGCTCCGCCGCGAGCCCATGCCGCCAGCCGGGTCGGGGACGCCGTCTTAAATCGCCGGCTTTCGCGCCGGTTGTCAAAACGTCGCGGGCGTCCTACCATCGCCATGTCTGAGGCTGGCCGGCGAACGGCAGCCACCCATTATGGGCCCGGAATTCAAAGACTATTATAAAATCCTCGGCGTCGAGCGATCGGTTGGTAACGACGATCTGCGCAAGGCCTTTCGGCAGCTCGCGCGCAAGTACCACCCGGACGTTGCGAAGAACAAGAAGGAGGCGGAGGAGAAGTTTAAGGAGATCAACGAGGCTTACGAGGTGCTCAGCGATCCGGAGAAACGCCGGACCTACGATCAGCTTGGTCCTTATTGGAAACAGGGCCCGCAATTCCGGCAATCGCCTGGCTGGCAGGAGTTCTCCGGTGGAAAAGCCGGGCGCGCGGGTCGGCCCGGCCCGGGCGGCAATGGCGGCGGGGCGGAGTTCGAATTCGGTGGAACGGGCTTCAGCGATTTCTTCGAGCAGCTGTTTGGCCAGCGCGCCAATCGCCGGCGCTCCGGTGGCGATTCCGGGCGCGGCGGCTTTCGATCCGCACCGGAGGATCTGGCGGAAGCCGGTCGCGACATCGAAGGCGACATCATGGTCACGCTGGAGGAGGCGCTGCGCGGTTCCGTCCGATCCGTCAGCCTGCGCCGGGCGGCCGCCTGTGATCAGTGCGGGGGGACCGGCCAGTCCGGTCGCAAGCCGTGCGCCGCCTGCCATGGAGAAGGCGTGGTTTCCCGGACGGAGACCCATCAGGTCAAAATTCCCCCGGGCATCACCGATGGCGCTCGGCTTCGGATCGGTGGCAAAGGCGAGGCCGGTGTCGGTGGTGGTCCGCCGGGCGATCTCTTTCTCACGGTCCAATTGGCCGGCCATCCTGATTTCAGGGTGGAAGGCGCCAACCTCTACTACGATCTCGAACTTGCCCCTTGGGAAGCCGTGCTCGGTGCCAGCGTCAGCGTTCCCACGCTCGAAGGCTCGGTCAACATTCGCATCCCGCCCGGGACCCAGACTGGACAGCAGTTGCGCGTGCGCGGCCGCGGCCTCGGCCGCGAATCGGACCGGGGCGATCTCCACGTGCTCATCCGCGTCCAGGTCCCCAAGGACATCACGGATGCTGAACGCCGCCTTTGGGAACAACTCGCCAAGGATTCCAATTTCCGACCACGGGAGTGATCGGCCGCGGCGTGCTTCAGTCCAGCAGGCGAGATCTATAAATGGCTGTGGCGTCGCTTGGGTTGTCGCGAAAGTAGACCGACCCAGATCCGTTCGTTACGGTCAAGAATGGCTTCCAGTATCTGCGATCGGCAACATCTCCCTTTTCGATGGAGTATCGGAATCCTGATTCGCCCGTGAGGCGCCAAATCAATTCGCCGGCGTCGGTTCGTTCAACGAAGTCGATCGAGCCAACATTGAATCGGGGTAATCCAACCTGAAGATTGAAGCTCTGCAAGTTTGTGATGGCGGAGGGCGAAATGAAGTCGCCGGCGATTAGTTGATAGACTCCCGATCGGCCAAAGCGCCGGCCCTGCGCGCGCGCTTCCTCGTAGCCGGCGCCATGCTGCTGTTCCCAAACGCGGACTTCTGCGAAAACGTTGCCGCCGGGTGGGACATTGGGAAGCGAGATGAGCTGGGAACGAAAAATGCCTGCGCGGTATCCCCTATCGAATAGGCTTGGATTGCCGACTGGTCGCATCGATTCGACGGTTGGTCCGGCAACGAGCTGAGCCGCAAACACTGAGTCTCGCAAGGGCGTTATCCCGTCGATATCGAAGATCGGGGCGTCGCTGAGCGGGGTCCAGGGCATGAGCAATTCGTTGCGGAAATTAATCAGTCCTCCACCAATGATGGCATTGGTTACCGTTAGTTGTGCCGACGCGCTGAGGACGGATCCGCCTGGATTTCGCACGACAACGGCATACCAGCCAGCATCGACCTCGCGCGCCGCAGAAATGATCTGCGTGCGATTAGTCGCGCCAGAGATCGGTTCTCCGTCCTTGAGCCACTGGTATTGGTAAGGAGGGGTGCCGCCAGCGACGACACTGAAGCCGAAGTAGCCGCCGGCCGGTACGACATCGCCGTACGGCTGAACCAGAATAGTGGCCTCCGCGGGCGATTCCACCACCAGCGTGGCCACCTGGCTTGTCACCGAGCCGAAATTATTGGTAACGACGACAACATAGTCCCCGGAGTCTGTGACTGAAACAGGACTGAGTGTGAGAATTGGCTGTTGGGCCCCTGGTATGCGAACTCCGTCATGCCACCACTGAAAACCAAGGGGCTCGCCGCCGGCGGCTCCAGAGAAGAAGGCGGCGGTTCCCCCCAGCATCGTGGAAGCCGAAGTCGGTTGCCTAACGAGCGATGGAGGAGCAGAGATATCAACGACACTGAATGCGTCCATATGGGTTCGGCTGTCGGAGGTATTGCTGAACATGACTCGGGTGACTTGGCTGGTGGCGTGGGCGATGAATGTCGCCCAACTCCACACAACCTTGTTCGTCGGGCTCGTGGCAATGCCGACTCTGCTGTTCGCCCACAACACTTCGACTCGGCTGGTGCTGGCGAAATATCCCAAATACGCGAAGCGGATGCGGTAGTCGTGACCCGGGATCGTGGGAATGTCCTGCCAAAATCGGGTGCGTGGATCAACCTCGATCCAGGAGACACCGTCGGCGCCGCCTGGCAGGTTGTCGTTTCGTCCGATTGGGGCGGACGTCTGCCATTTGGGTTCGCCAGGCTTGTTCGTCGGGCTTTCCCAACTCGGGTTGCCCAAGAGGTTTCCCGGTACCGGGATGAAGGGGATACGCTCAGTTCCGTCCCCTCCGTACCAGGTCACTTCGACATCGCCCACGGTGTCCGCTGGGACGACGGCGGCAATATGGTAGGTCTCACCTCCCACCGCCGTGAATCCGACCGAAGTCCATCGCGCCTCTGGATCGGTGTTGTTCCCAACACCCACCAGATTGAGCGTCTCGAGCCGACTTCCGCGATAAACGGCCAAGGTAACGTTTGTGGCCAGGCTGTAGTAGGTGGAAAACCAATAGGTTCCGTGGCGTGGCGCCAGCCACTTCCACCACACGCTAGCTTTGCCCGCGTTGCCGCCAGGGTGCATGGGCTCGCCTGTTTCGATCGACGCCCCAACAAGTTGACTGCGACTTGGTCCACCTGTCCCTTCGATCGGAATCGCATTCACAACATCGTCATTGGTCGGCTCGGAAAATGGCTCCAGGTGAATTGAAAATTCGAATTCCCCGTCGTCACCAGCGTAGTGGAAATGATAAACAACGCCCTCGATTGCGAGGAAATACTTGTAGGTAAGATTCACTGGAACAAGGCGGTCCATACGGTGGCCCGAGTAAACCTCCATTGGCCGCCACCAGATGCCCGTCGGGCTGGGCCAGGCTCGCCCGGACGCAGGCGCCTCCCAGGAAAACCAAATGGTATTGGTGGCTTCTGACTCTGGTGAAAGCGGCTCGCCAGGCTCCAACGTGGCCTGAACCGTGTTTCCGTAAGCAGACGCGTCCGCTCCGGACAGTCGAAGGCTGCCCGCAAACGAATCGTTGGTCGACGATCGAAATCGACTGAGCAGAGTGAATCGGCCTCCACGAGTGTCGGTTCCGGATACGCGAATCGCGTAATCGTGATCCCGCATTACCCTAAAAGTCGAACGACTTTTCGGCCCGGCTGGAAGTAACCCGGTGATCGAACCGAGGCTCCCGCCATGGTAGACCGAAATCCTGGGCACAAACTGCGAATTTTTCGCCCACACGGTCAGGTAGCCATCGTCGGTTGCTCGAAGGCGCCACCACAATGTTTGCGGATCAAGCGCGGACGGTTCGCCTATTTCCCGGGTTGCCCCAAAGATGCTGCCGGAAAAATGATATGTCGGCAGGTCGACTCCCAACGCATTGGCGAACGTGTCATTGGGTGATCCCGGTTCCGGAGGTTCGAATCGTAAAGACAGATTGATCCGTCCGGGAGGCGGCGGCCATCCGATACGAATGCTGACTTGAATGAGTACGCGCATTCCTGGATCCACGGGCAGTCCTCCATCTGGAGCCACTCCCAGCGGATTCAGATTCGTAAGCGCGCTTCCTTGAAAATAAGCCAAGTATGCTGGCGAGCCCTGCGTCGTGGTGGCCAGGTACGCGACGCCGCGGAGCGGCGATGTCCATTCATACCATGCCGTCACACTTTCGCGTCCGTTGGGTTCTTGGGTTTCACTGGTGGCGTTGTCGAGGTAGATCTGTGTACTCAGATTCGTTCCGATCAAAATCGTGCGAGCGGCGAAATTGTCGTTTGGCGGTGGTGGCGCACCCAGCGCTGGAGTGAACGCCAATAGCCCGCTGATACTACCCGCGGGCGTAGTGCTTCCAGCCTTTGGCATGACCGCGAACCAATAGGTGGTTCCCGGCGCCGCCGCGAAGACGCACGCTCCGCCTTCGAAAATTGATTCCGATGGACCGGCCTCTGAAAAAACAAGCGCGTAGTAGAACGAGTCTGAAAGCACTCCTGAAACGGTCGTGAGACTTGACGCTGATCGGCCGGAGAAAGCGGCGGCGGCCAGATCTCCATACCTCGTGGCGAACGATATTTCGACCGAACCCCGATTGGTGCACGTCCACTTCCACCAAACGGTGCCGCGTTCGTGGTTGCCGACCAGGTCCGAATTGAGAGCTTCCCATGGCTCGGTGGTGGCCCCAACCGCCGTTCCCGAGAAGGTCACGTTGGTAGGGAAGTCTTGAGAACAGGAGATTTCGGCTGCTTGGAGAAAGTGATCGTTCGGCGGGCCTGATGCCGAAATGGCTTGGACGCTCGCGAAAATAAGTGCGAAGGCCCCCAGCCGCCTTAAAAAATTGATTCCGATACCTCCAACTACTGCTTTCATTTTGACTCTCCAGAATGTTTGCCGCGGTCTGCCGCATCGTGAGATCCCATTAGGGGAAGGGTGACTGATTTGTCGCTGCTCTTTCAACCGTATTGTCGTCTTGCAATGGACCGGCGAGCTCAAGTTGAACGCCGCGGAAACCAACTGGCACGATGACCCACTGGAAAACCTGCGGGTCGTTGGGGATGAATTGGTCCGGGATTTCACGATTCCGCGCTGGGGTCCGCACTTGTTCTTCCGCTTGCGCCAGCCCTAGCCCTAGCGGTGCTGGCTCGTTCACCATCGGGATCGGGTGGCGAGGCAACCGGCCAGGACTACGATCACGGCGGCCGCCGCGAGTACGTGGTAACAGACTGGATGCAGCTCCGCGCCGCGAAACCGTTGCCAGAATGTTTTCTTCCGGACAGGACCGGCCTGGGCCGACCAATGCTCGAGCATCGCGCCGATCTCCGGATCGCGATTCAGTTGGTAGGCGGCCAGCATCACTTCGAAGGCCTCCCGATGGCGAGCGCGGTGAAAATATTGGTTTCCGAGGGCCTGCAACAGCTCGACGTTGTCTCGCACGGGCAGTTCACCGCCGCACGAATTCTTAAGCAGCGCCTCCCGCGTGCAGCGAAGCCCGGCCAGGCTCCACCAGCCGCAGACCAACGTGATGGCGTTTGCGACCAACGATTCCTTCACCCGGCAGCGGGAGCAGAGCAGGTTGATCGAGGGCGCTCGCCAAACGTCGAAGACAAAGCTGAACACGCGCCAGGTGACACTGAAGCGCAGGGTCGGATCGGTCCGCGCACAATGCTCGCACGACAAAATGAGAATGCCCCCGGTGGGCGGCACCCATTCATCCTCCGCCCTGGATGCCCAGGGACGTGCGCTTGAGCCGTCGTCTTCCGGGCGGGCCGCCTTGGCGGATCCACCAAAGCAGTCCGCGTCATGGCTGGGGGCGTCTGACCCGCCCCATTCGTCATCGTAAGATGCCCGTGCCGACGGATTGCCCAGGACTTCATAAGCCTCGTTCAATTCACGCGTCCACTCGATGCTCTGCGGCGATGAATTGACGTCAGGATGGCACGCTTTGATTAGCTTGCGATACGCGCGCTTGATCTGACCGATCGTGGCGTCGCGAGGCACGTTGAGGACCTGGTAGTAATCCTTCATTCGCCGGAGTCCGTTCTTTCAACCGCGAGGTCCTTTGCCAAGGAGATTATTCAAGTCGCCGCTGGGCGCCGGTGGCCCATCGCATTCGCGGAAAACTTGTCGCACGTTGTTAATGCACATTCGAGACCCGACTGGACGATGGCCAGTGCCGAGTTGAAGAGGTTGTGGGGAAGGCCAATTGGGGTTTTCCCGGGCGGAAATTGTCCGATAAGCAAGCAGATTATGAATGGTCGAACCATGGCCCTGCTGGTCGGGGCGTTTCTCGTGTCGGTCACGGCTAGCCGCGGTCAGGGCACGGCATTTACCTATCAGGGCCGCTTCCAGACCAATGGCGTGCCTTACACCGGCTCGGCTGAATTTCAGTTCACGTTGTGGGACGCCGCCAGCGGCGGCGCGTCGATCGGGGCGAACTCCCCCCCGTCGGTCAGCGCCCTGGTGAACGACGGCTTGTTCACCGTGACGTTGGATTTCGGCCTGACGCCCTTCAACGGCCAGCCGCGTTTTCTCCAGATTGACGCGCGCACGAGCCTGGGAGCTTACACGACGTTGAATCCGCGACAGCCTCTCACCGGCACGCCGTATGCCATTCGCGCGCTCAATGTGCAGCCGGGTGGTCTTCCGTCCGGCACCTACAGCAACCCGGTTGTGTTCGACAGCCCGGCCAACGTGTTCACCGGCGACGGAACCGGATTGACGGGTTTGAACGCATCGCAACTGACCGGAGGGACCATCCCGACCGCGGTGTTGGGCAACGCCTGGCAGGTGGGTGGCAATGCCGGCCTCACCCCGGGAGCACAGTTCCTCGGCACCACCGACAATTCGCCGCTCGAGATCCGCGTCAACAACCTGCGCGCTTTCCGAATCGAACCGACTTCCACGGGCCCCAATTTGATTGGGGGATACACGAACAACTCGCTTGGCGAGTTCACCAGTTTCGCCACGATCTCGGGCGGCACGGCGAATAGATTGGGAACGAACGCCTCGGGCTCCGTCATCGCTGGCGGCTCTGCGAATCGGATCGGCACGAACTCAGCCTTTGGCGCCGTCGGCGGAGGGTTCTTCAATCGGATCGCGGAGGATTCTTCCTCCGCCACCATCGCCGGCGGAGAAAATGGCGCTATTGGCACGAACGCTCGCGCCGCTGCGATCGGAGGAGGAAGTCAGAATCGAATCGGCTCCGGCGCGGAGTATGCGAACATCAACGGTGGATTTGTGAACCGGATCGGCACCAATGCAGTCTGCAGTACGATTGGAGGAGGATCCGGCAATCTCGTTGGCAACGATTCCGAGTACGCGCTGGTCGCTGGTGGCACCGCCAATGAGATCGGTACTAATTCGCCCTACGCCGCTATTTCGGGCGGCGCGGGAAACAGGGTCTTGGGAGAGGCTCCCGATTCCACGATCGCCGGCGGCCGCGCGAACATCGTGAATCGAGGAGCCACCAACGCCTTCGCCGCCGGAAGGAGCGCTTGGGCGGCGCATGCGGGAACATTTGTCTGGGCCGACCTTTCCAGCCCTTTCAGCCTGTTCGCTTCCACCCGAGCCAACCAGTTCAGTGCCCGTGCCGCTGGAGGGGTCCGTTTCGAAACGGCTGGCACCGGCATGACTCTCGATGGCCAGCCCGTTGTCGCGGGATCCGTCGGACCCGGCCAGTTGACGGATGGCGCGGTGACGGAAGCCAAGCTCGCCGACAACGCCATCAATGGCGCGAAGATCGCGGACGGATCCATCCAGCCCGCGGACGTCGCCCTGGCGACGTTCGATACGACTTTCTGGCGGGCCGGGGGCAACGCGGGCACTGCGGCGGGTACCCATTTTGTCGGCACCACGGACAACCAGGCGCTCGAGTTCAAGGTGAACGGCCAACGGGCGCTGCGCTTGGAGCCGACGGGCGTTCCGCACAACCCGAACGTGATTGGCGGCTCAATCCTTAACACCGTGGGAGCGGGCTCTGAGGGGGTGACCATTGCGGGCGGCTCCTTCAACGTCGTTGGCACCAATTCCGCCTTCGGCACAATTGGCGGCGGATCGAACAACCGCATCGGCACCAACTCCTTCAACAGCACGATTGCCGGGGGCTCCGAGCACTCCATCATGAGCCGTTCCCCCTACGCCACCATCGCGGGCGGCCGATTGAATGACATCGACACGAACTCCGCCTTCTCCTCAATCGGCGGAGGCTTCGACAACAACGTCGCGAGCAGTTCCCGGCTCGCTACGATCGCCGGGGGCCAATTGAACACCATCGGCACCAACTCCCCTGCGAGCACGATCGGCGGGGGCGACAGTCACAAAATCGCGCCGAACTCGGAGTTCGCGACCATTCCAGGCGGTTTTAGAAACAGCGCCACCAATTTCGCCTTTGCTGCCGGCACGCAGGCCAAGGCCAACCACACTGGCGCTTTCGTCTGGGCCGATTCGCAGCCCGTGGACTTTCCATCGACCACCAACAACCAAGTCCGGTTCCGGGCCAGCGGTGGGTTGGAGGTCGTTGGCGGAAGCTCGGCCCCGGCGCTGAAGTTTTCCGCGGCGCGCGTCGGCGATTTCAACGCTTCCGTCGGCCTCGCCCTGAACACCAATGCCAGCGGCAACTCTGCGCCCGCCCTGCGCGTGGTAAACCAGGGCGGCAACTCCCAGGAAGGCGCGCTCTCCGTCTCCGCCGCCGGGACCGGTTTCATTGCGAAGTTCGGCAACTCCTCCGTCTTCGTTTCCACCCTGACCACCAACGGCACCTGGAGCGCCCTCGCGTTCAATCCCACCAGCGACCGTGCGGCCAAGGAGAATTTTACGGCGGTGAAGCCGATTGAAGTCCTGGAGAAGGTTGCCGCTCTCCCGATGGCGCGCTGGACCTACAAAGCCGCCCCCGGCGTCGAGCACCTCGGACCTGTAGCCCAGGATTTTCACGCTGCCTTCGGTCTCAACGGCGACGACGACAAACACATTGCCACGGTCGATGCCGATGGCGTGGCCCTGGCGGCCATCCAGGGGTTGAACGAAAAAGTCGAACGCCGGATCAAGGAGGAGGCGGAACTCCGCGGCAGCCTTGAGGCGAGACTTCAGCAAAAGGATGCCGAGATCTCCGAGCTGAAGGAATCTCTGGGCGCGCTGCGGGCGATTGTTCGCAAGCTGAATCAAAGAATAACTGGCGAGGCGCAATAGGCCTGCCGGACGCCAATTGCCCTCCACGACGCCGATACTGCGGGGGCGCCCATCGGCAGCGCGGTGGCATTGAATGCCTTGCCCGTCAGCAACGGCGTCTTTACCGCCCAGCTTGACTTCGGCGCCGCCCCGTTCAACTCGGGCGAAGCGCGCTGGCTGGAAATCGCGGTCAACACCAACGGCGTTGCGCCACTCATCACGTTGACTCCCCATCAGCGTCTGTCGCCGACGCCCCAGTCGATTTATGCCGGGAACGCCGCGACGGCCAACGCAGTCGCGGCGGGCTCCGTGACCAGCGCCGGGCTCGCCGCCTCGTCCGTCAACAGCGGGGCGATCGTCGATGGAACCATCGCCGCGTCAGACCTGGGCCCGGGTCTGCTCAACACCACCTTTTGGAAACTCGGCGGCAATGGTGCGCTTCCGCAATGGCCTCGTGGTTAAACCCTGAACGCTTCCGACCGGGCGACGGATTTTTGTCTCGGACGAGACAAGAATCCGTTCTCGCCAGGACGAGCCTCGGTGAGTCCAGGGTTGCCCGGGCCCGGGTCTCGAAGGCAAGATGCGGCGACCGCCGTTCACTCGACGAAACCGCATGCTCGAAATTTGCATCGATAGTCTCGGCTCCGCCCGTGCTGCTGCCGACGGAGGCGCGGACCGGGTTGAGCTCTGCGCCAATCTTCCGGAGGGCGGCACCACGCCCAGCGCCGGCACTCTTCGGGTCGTGCGACAGATCTTTCCCGGCGCGGTCATGGTGCTCATCCGGCCGCGCGGTTATGACTTTCTTTATTCCGCCGCCGAAACCGACGCGATGCTGCATGACATTCGGCTGGCGCGCGAACTGGGCGCCGATGGAGTTGTCATTGGCTGCCTGACCCCCGACGGCCGGGTCGATCGCGAGTGTTGCGCCCGCCTGCGTGATGCCGCGGAGTCGATGGATGTCACCTTCCATCGGGCGTTTGATCTGGCCCGGAATTTGACGGAGGCGTTGGAAGACGTTCATTCGTTAGGCATTCGGCGAATTCTGACCTCCGGTGGACGGGCGGATGTTCCGGCCGGGACCGACGTGATTGCGGATTTGGTTCAGCGGGCCGCGGGTCGGGTGTCGATCATGCCGGGGGGCGGAGTGACGGAGCACAACCTGGCTGACGTGGTCCGGCGTACCGGCGTGCGCGAGATGCATCTCAGCGCACGCGACACGGTTCGGAGTGCGATGAAATTTCGCAATGAAGGATGTTCGATGGGCGCATTCTCGAAGGATCACGAGTACGAGTGGCGCGAAGCCAGCGTGACGAAGATTCGCGCTGCCAAGCGGGCTCTGGGGCAAGCTCAAGTTGTTCAAGGAGGCCGATCATGAACGCATTCTGTCCTTCCACCTCCGCCTCGCTGGGAGTTGATTTTCAATCCATGCAAAATGCTGGGCCGCTCCCGGGCGCGACTGCGGCACCACGAGCGTTGGGGAACGTTTGGTGCGCGCGGCGAAGCCGGATGGCGATCCGGATGGCCGTCGCGCTGGCGATGGCGGCCGCCCTGGCGGCGATCGGGTTGATGCCGTTGGGCGTTCGCGCGGCGGGCGTGACGTTGATCACCCATGGGTTCAACGGCAATGCCGATGGCTGGGTGCTCGGAATGGCGCGGAAGATTCCTGCGTTCCCGACCTTTCCCGGCACGAACGTGATCTGCTACGAGGTCAGCGTGGGCGACAACAACATCAGTTCGCGCCGATTGGCGGGCGGACATCCGACCAACGATCCCGCCGCTGAGATCGTGATCAAGTTGGACTGGGGCGACCTCGCCGGGCTGGTGGGCCAGACCGATACCTATGAAGTCGCGGCTCGACTCGTGCCGCGGTTGGTGCAGACCAATTTCATCGCTGAGCTGGGCGGGCATGCGCTGGCCGAGTTCCCGCTTCATCTCATCGGGCACAGCCGCGGCGGTTCGCTGGTTTGCCAGATCAGCCGGCTGCTGGGGACCAATGGCGTCTGGGTGGATCAACTCACCACGCTGGATCCGCACCCGGTGAATGAAGACGGCAATACCGATCCGCTGTTTGTTTCCGACGCGCCCTTGCGTGTCTACGAGAACGTTCTTTTTGCGGATAATTACTTTCAGGAGTTCGACGGATATCCGCACGGACAATCGATGTCGCGTTCCTTCAATCGGGAGCTTCGATCGCTGCCGGGCGGCTATGACAGCGCGCATTCCGACATGCACCTGTGGTATCACGCCACGATCGATCTGGCCGAGCCCGCCAACGACACCGAGGACACCCTGTCGGCCGCCGATCGCGGTCGCTGGTTTGCCACGGACGAACAACGCGGTGTTCGCACTGGATACTTTTTCAGTCGGATGGGCGGCGGAAATCGATTGGGCTTGGAACGACCTGCCGGGCCCGGCACGGATCAGCCGGTCAAGGGCTTCAATCAACGCTGGAATCTGGGGGCCGGAGCCACGAACAATCGGGTGGCCCTGGCGGTGAATCACGGCAACTGGGCCAACCCGATCCTGGGTCGGCTCACCGGACCGACGTTGATGGCGTGGGGACAAACCAACGCGGTCACGTTTTCCTATCAGTGGGCTCGCCCTGGCGCCAGCAATGCGGTCGCCGGCATTTATCTGGATCCAGACAACAACCCATGGAACGGCAACGAACAACTTGCCCAGGAACAATTCATCGGCGGGACCACGGCGACCAACGTGGGCCAAGCCACCATCTTTTTTACCGCTGGCGCCGGGATTAACCCGGGGCACTACTCGGTATTTGCACGTTTGTCGAACGGGGCGCGAAACCGGTTTCTCTATTTGCGCGAACGGCTCACCGTGGTTTCGAGCCTGACGCCGCTGACGCTGGCGATTCGCCGGGTGGAAGCGTCGGGGGTTCGCGTCGACGTTCAGGGTGTGGCGGGTCAGCGCGTGGTGTTGTGGGGGACGACGCAGCTGCCGGTGACAGGTTCCGCGTCGTGGCGCCGTCTGGCGACGAACTGGATGGCCACGGCCGTGTGGGGTTGGGTTGAGCCCACGGTGGAGCAACCAATGCAGGTCTATCGGGCGACCGTGGAGTAGCCGATCTGAAGGGGGCACAAGGCAAGGCGTGTGGTCGAGCGGGATGTTTTTGCGTGCGGATTTTGCGTCGCAGTTGCCCTCGCGCGAAAGACGGTGGCCATCCCGATAAATCCCGATGGCCATTTTCGGGATTGGCGTTGACTTGGTTTGGTCAAAAATGAGTCATTTGGAAGTCACACAATGAGCCCACTGGAATGGATCTTGTGGCTGACCCTAACAACTCAAAAACCTCAAAAAATCATGAAGAGCCTCCTCAGTCCGGTGTTTGCCTCGATCGTTGCGCTTGGTGCGCTGTTCTCCAACCTGGAATCGGCATCAGCCCAGGCGTGGTTCCCGCCCCGGCCTGTCTACAAGACGGCGACGGGAGATTTCAACGACGTGGTCAGCGATCATTACACCGACATCGGCACCTTTGGGAATGTCTTCGTGCAGCGCGAGGATCTGGTGTTTAACTACGCTGGCGACATCACGGGCACGGCGACGGATGTCAACTATCTGTTCGAGTATCCGGACGGGTCTTTTGACTCGTTTGCCGAGGAAGTTTGCACCAATTGCACGATCGATGGGCGCACGGGAAGCTTCACTGCCCGCTACGTGATCATTGGCAACAGCTTTACTGACTACACCGGATACCTGGTGTTTACTGGCGGGACCGGCGGCCTGTCGGGACTGAGGGGCTACGGCACCTTCGGCTACAATGGCGTGACCACGTTCTACACGTACCATTACTACTTCGCGCACTAACCCGACTTGTCTTCGCGGAAGGTTGAAGCTCGGCCGGGCGTCGAGCTATCGCGGGATAACGGGCAAAAGCAGATGGGAAGGATGACGTCGGTCGTGAAACACGGTTTGGCGGGCGGTGAGCAGATTGGTGTCGGTGCCAAAGGGCAGCCCGCTATTCGGATTGCGATCAAACCGGGGATAGTTGCTGCTCGAAACCTGCAGACGGACGCGATGGCCCTTCTTGAATAGATTGCTCGTGACCCAAAGATCGACTTCGTAACGTTCAACCCGGCCGGGCCGCAACGGCGCCGGCCGGGTCAGCCCTCGACGGTAACGCGCCCGCACGATCCCCTCGCACAGGTTGTAGGCTTTTCCGTCGGGATGCACATCCACCAGCTTGCCCGTGAAATCTGTGTCCGGCGCGCTCGACGCGGCCCACAGAATCAACTTCACCGGGCCGGTGACTTCCAAATCGGTTTGCAGCGGCGGCGTGGTATACACCAGCACGTCATTCCGCTGCTCGACCTCTGCTTGATCGACCGGGCCGGCGGAGGCTCCGACCAGGTTATTCCCCCCGATCGTCGGCACCGGGTCGTCGCCGTCGTACGTGAATTCGTCGGCCGGATCCGACGCGGGTAAGGTTGCCACCAGCGCGCCGTCGCCGTTGACTGAGTTGGCGTGGCCGGCGCTGTGCAGATAAAACGGAGTGAACCGCGTGCGTTGGAGGGGCCACTCTTGTTCGCCGCGCCACTGGTTCTCGCCCATGACGAACAGATAGTAGGGTGGCCACTGATGGATTTCCGGTTTCCGATCTTTCAGCCAGTGCTCGTACCAATCCCATTGCCGGGAGTAGACTTTCAATTCGGCATCGGGCCCGAAGTCCAGTGCGCCGGTTTTTCGGACAGCCACATTGTGGCCCCATGGACCGATGATGACGAACTGATTGGTGCGGGCGAACCGGCTGCGCGACTGAGTTCGCACCCCGGTGGCCAGATCCAATGTGGCCTTCGAAAAGATGTCGTACCAGCCTCCGATGTTGAGGATCGGCACAGTGACATTGCGGTAGTGATGGTTTAAGCCGCGTTCCTCCCAGTAAGCGTCGGGAGTTGGATGACGCACCCACTCGTTCAGGTAAGGAATGGTGGGTGTGAATTGATCGCCAAAGGTGCGCAAGGGCAGGTGGCCATAGGCCTGATGCTGCTTGTTCGACTCCAGGAAAACGCCGCCGACGGCTTCGCCCCAGCCCATCAGCAGGCCGAGCATCAGGGCGCCGTCTTGAAAGGCCACGTCGTGATAAGTGTTGCCGAACGGAACCATCGGCACCATGGCCCGCAGGTAGCGGCTGGCGTTCGGGGCGGATGCCCATTGGGTCCAGCCGACATAAGAGCCTCCGGACGTTCCAATGCGTCCGTTGCACCAAGGTTGCCGGCCGACCCATTCCTGCGTGTCGAAGCCGTCCTGCGCCTCGTGCCGGAACGGTTCCCAAACGCCGCCGGACTTGCCGCGGCCGCGGCAGTCCTGAACCACCACCACGTATCCCTTTGCGGCGAGGTTCGTGCCGCCTGACCAGTTCTCGTCCTGCTTGCCGTACGGCGTGCGGAAGAGAATGGCCGGGCATGGGCCGTTGCCAGCCGGCCGGAAGAGGTTTGCCGACAAAGTGACCCCGTCCCGCATGGGCACGGGGACATCCCGCTCGAAGATGATTTGCGCACCGCTCCCTTGCGGGAGTTGAGGCTCTGCGGCGTGGACGGCACCGGCCAGAAGCCAACCGGTCCGCCAAAGTTGATTGAGCCGACCGAGCCAGCGGGAGGTGAACCGTCGTGGCCTCACGGAATACGCACCCGGAAGAATCCCGTCTCCGCCGCCGTGTCCGTCTCCGTGACGTGAACCACATTCATCCCGTTCGCGAGCAGTCGCGGTGTGGATGGCAACGTCATCCAGGTGGCCGGATCACCGAACTCGTCCAGGAAGCTGACGAGATGCTCGAGCGTGCCGGCGCCGGGTTCGGGGCGGCAGACATTGGACCATTCGATACGATACGAACTGTGCAGGGGCAGCATGACGATTCCGGCGGGATTGGCGCCGAGCAGGGTCCAGTCCTTGCGCAAGGGATTTCCCGTGGTGAAATCGCCAATCAGCGAGGTGGAATCGGCCGGACGCGAGATCTCGATGCTTGTCCGGCTGACCGTCATGTGGCGCCCGAGGTTTTGTTCCCCGTTGGGATTCACGCCGAGATAAAAGCGGACTTTCTCGGCAAAAAAGCTGGTGTCGGCCAGGGGCATGGAACCTTGGGCCTGGGTGCCATCGGGGGCGGTCAGGGTGAAGATGGTGCGGTCGGAGACATCGATGTTCCAGGTGCCGGCGAACGGGGCGCGGTCGAGGCGGGCGATCAAGCCGCGTCCGCTGAAGCTGCTGGAATCGTTGGGCGCATTGACTCGATAGCCGAGCGTGGCGCTCGCGCCGCCGCGGCCGTCGGACTCCAAGACGAGCCGGACCACATTCGGGTTGGCTGGCCCCGAAAATTCTTCCGTGCTGTAGGCGGCGGGATTGGCGACCAGCCAGACATAAGCCTGAAATCCGGCGGCGCCTGGAGCGGGCGGGTTGGTGATGGTGAACGAGTAATGCGCTCGGGTGGCACTGACCCAACTGCCTTCCACCCACGGCGCGGTGTTGATCCCGTTGAAATGGGTGGCGGTCCGGCCGCTGGCGTTGAACTGCAAGCCCGCGGGCCCGGACGCGGCCAGCGACAGGGTGGGAGTGAGCGGAGTGCTGTTAGGCGTTTCCGACACGGCCACGATCTTTCCAGTCCAGATTTCATCGAAGTAGACGATGCCAGCGAGATCGTAGCTGCGGGTGACCAAGACCACCGGAATGGTCACCGTCGAGCCGTCGGCCGATACGGTGATTTTGTCAGGAGTCAGGTTCTGTCCGGCCGCGAGGGGCCACCCACTGGTGGGCGTGGCGTCACCGACATTCAAGACGGTGGCCTGGCTCCAGTCGCGATGTCCCGCGGTGAAGGCCAGGCGCATGCTGGAGGCGACCTCGCCGGTGACGCTGGCCCGGCCGGCGGGGATGTCGAGGGCCAGACCACGATAGGCAATGTAAATCGGTTCCTTGTCGTAGAGGAAACACAGCGCGCCGAAGTTGTCGGTGCCGTTCCAGACTTGGTTCGGGTCGCTGCCGGTGGGACGAAACGAGGGCTGAGCGGGATTTGGGCTGGCGCTGTTCGAATTCAACCGCGCCCGGATCGAGCTGCCTCCGCTGAAAGTCAGGCTGCCGTCCGGCGCTGACGTCGCGGCGATGGTGCCTTCGAGGCAGGCGCTCATCGCACCGGCAACCTGTCCGGTGATCGTAAACTGGCCCCAACCGTAGGTGCCCCCGAACGAGGCGCTCAGGACGAGGCTGCTGCGATTCGGATCAACGTTGTAGGTGGCGGCCTGGGCTGCAGCCAGGCTCCATCCGCAAAAAAGCGCGATACCCCCCAGTCGGCTCCAGCGGCGGCTGCGATTCAACAAAGCAGTATTCATGGTCTGTAAGACAAAAGTTGCATGCACCCGGTTTGGGCTGCGGTAATGTGGACGCTGCAGTATGCCGAACGGACGGATTGTGTCACGGCGAAACTTGGGTCGACGGACACCTTGGGTGCGGTTAAAAGCGGGTGATGGTTCAATGCGTCAAGCTCGCGCCCCACGCGCGCCCGCTGGCCCACGAACGCCCGCCGCCCCTCCTTCTCCCCTGAACGGGGAGAAGGTCGGGATGAGGGGTGAGACGGTTCGTTGGATCACCCGTCTTTAATCACAGCCGGACACCTTCGGACACATTCGGCCACCTTCACCTCGACGTCTGCGGTTGAAGCTCCGATGGACCGCCGCCGTCTGGATCTGCGCATGACTAACCCACTTCGTCCCGGCTCCGGCTGGCTCGCCCTCACCCTGGCCCTGATCACTTTTCAAGCTTCTGCTGCCCAAACCGGCACGCCGCGCCGCGTGCTGGGCGCCGACGATTCCACCGGCCGGCTGGCCATCATCGCCCCGGATGGATCGGTCGAATGGGAAACAAAGGTGGGCACCATCCATGACGCCGCCGTGTTGCCCAATGGAAACATTCTCTATCAACAGGGCTGGACTCGGATTGTTGAAGTCACGCGGGACAAGAAGACGGTCTGGGAATACGACGCCGCCAAACGCAACGGAAACGAAGGCAAACGAGTCGAGGTTCACGCCTTCCAACGTCTCGCCGACGGCCTCACGATGGTCGTCGAATCCGGCCCGGCCCGCATCATCGAGGTCGACGCCGCAGGACACATTCAGCATGAGGTCAAGCTCAAGGTGAATCACCCCAACGCCCATAGTGACACCCGCCTGGCCCGCAAACTCGCCACTGGAAATTACCTGGTCGCCCATGAGAGCGACGGCACCGTTCGTGAATATGATCGGGCCGGCAAAATCGTGTGGGAGTTTGAAGTGCCGCTGTTTGGCAAGGCGCGCAAGGGCGGACACGGGCCCGAGGCTTTCGGCAATTCCGTCTTCAGCGCGTCCCGGTTGCCGAACGGCAATACGCTGATCGGAGCGGGCAACGGCCACAGCGTGCTCGAGGTAACCCCGGCCAAGGAGATTGTCTGGAAGATTGAACAGAATGATCTGCCGGGCATCACCCTGGCGTGGGTGACACGCGTGGAGCGCCTCGCCAACGGAAACACCCTGATCGGCAATTGCCACGCCGGCCCGGAGAATCCCCAGTTCATCGAAGTGACGGCCGACAAGAAAGTGGTCTGGACCTTCAAGGATATGAAAAACTTCGGCAACTCCATGCCGGTGCAGGCGGTGCTCGCTGAACGATGAGGCGGGAACGAGCTATTCTCGATTTTCGATTTCCGATTTGCGATTTGCAGAACGCGTCGGAACGCCGTCGAAATTTGGCGGTCTCGATCCAGGCTTGCCTGCTCCCGGACCTCTTTCGCAGTCGGGTTCTTCAGAAGGGGTCGTGGCTCGCCAGCTTTATCGGGTTGGCGGTGGCGTGCATCGCTGTTCCCGCGTTGATCGGCGCGCCGGCAGTTGACGGTCCGGCCTTCTTTGAGTCGCGCGTCCGGCCATTGCTGATTGACCATTGCTACTCCTGTCACAGTGCCCAGGCCCAAAAGGTAAAAGCCGGTCTGCGGGTCGATTCATTGGAAGGGCTGCTTCGTGGGGGTGAGCATGGGCCGGCGGTCGTGCCGGGCGATCCCGACAAAAGCTTGTTGCTCCAGGCGGTTCGCGCCACCGATCCGGATCAACAGATGCCGCCGAAGGGGCCGCGGCTCTCGGCCCGGCAGATTGCGGATCTTGTGACCTGGGTGCAGCTCGGCGCCCCTTGGGGCAAACCATTGCCGTCCGGCCCTGCCGGCGCTTCCGCGGAACGGCGGTCAAAGGAAATCACGTCGGAGGACAAAGCCTGGTGGTCCTTCAAACCCATTCAACGCCCGCCGGTGCCGACTTCGACGGGCAAGGGGGCAACGTCAACGTCGGTCCAGCCCATCGATGCCTTCGTGCAGGAAACGCTGACGGCCAAAGGTCTCAAGGCCAATCCGAGGGCGACCCGCCGCGAGTTGATTCGACGGGCGTATTTCGATCTGATCGGACTTCCGCCAACGCCCGAGGAGATTGCCGCGTTCGAGCGCGATACATCGGCGGACGCCTGGTCGCGGCTTATTGATCAGCTGCTGGCGCGACCGCAATATGGCGAGCGGTGGGGACGTCACTGGCTCGACGTCGCCCGTTTTGCCCAGAGCAACGGCTACGAGCGCGACGGCGAAAAGCCGCTGGCCTGGCGCTATCGCGACTACGTCGTGCGCGCGTTCAACGACGACAAGCGTTACGACCAGTTCATCAAGGAACAGATCGCCGGGGACGAGTTGGACCCGGTCACGACGGATGGCTTGATCGCCACCGGATTCCAGCGGCTGGGGGTATGGGACGACGAGCCGGACGACAAACGGATGGCGGAATTTGACGAGCTGGATGACGTTCTGTCGACGACGGGCGGGGCGTTTCTTGGCGTCACACTAGGCTGTGCGCGTTGTCACGATCACAAGTTCGACCCGATTCCGCAGGCGGATTACTATCGTCTGCTCGCCTTCTTTCGGAACATCCGCCTGAACGAAGCTGCCAAATACAACTTGGAATCGGGCAACTACCTGCCGCTGGCCGAGCCGGCCAAGGTTGCGGCCTGGCAGGAATCGCAGCGGGCGAAACTCGAGCCGCTGCAAAAGCGCCTGGCGGGTGTCACCAATGCCGGGGAGAAGGCGCAGCTGACCCGGGAGATCGATGGAATCAAAAATGTCGCGCCGCCTTTTGCCTGGGCCCTCGGGGTGCGCGAACGGGGGCGGCAGCCTCCGCCCACGCATGTCCTCGTCCGCGGCAACGCCGGGAGCCCGGGGCAAGAGGTGCAGCCCGCGTTCCTTTCGGTGGTGGGCGGTGCGGGCCCAGCGTTGCCGGCGCCGGGACCTGAACAGGCGACGGTGGGGCGTCGTCGGGCGTTAGCCAATTGGATCGCCAGCTCGGACAATCCCCTGACCGCCCGCGTGCTCGTGAATCGCGTGTGGCATCACCACTTCGGACGGGGGATCGTGAAGACCACGTCGGACTTTGGCCGTGCGGGCACGCTGCCGACGCACCCCGCCTTGCTCGATTGGCTGGCGGCGGAGTTCATGGCCAAGGGCTGGTCGATAAAGCAATTGCACCGGACGATTCTTTTGTCGGAGACCTACCAGCGCTCGTCGCGGACGGACAACGCCCGCGCGGCGGCGGCGGATCCCGGGAACGATCTGCTTTGGCGGCAGAACCTGCGCCGGCTGGATGCGGAAGCGCTGCGCGACACGCTGCTGGCCATCAGCGGACGTTTGAACCCGACGATGGGCGGGCGCGGTTTCTTCCCGCGCCTGAGCGGCGAGGTTCTGGCCGGACAATCCCGGCCCGGGCTCGACTGGGAGATTTCGAGCCCGGAGGAACGCGCGCGGCGCAGTCTCTACGCCTACGTCCGGCGGACCATGATGGTGCCGATGTTCGACGCGTTTGATTACAACAACACGACGTCGCCCCTCAACGAACGTCCGGTCACCACGGTGTCGTCCCAGTCCTTGTTGCTTTTGAACGACGAGTTTCTCCAGGAGCAAGCCGCGGCCTTTGCCGATCGTATCGTGAGGGACGTGGGCGTCGCCAGCGCGTCGCGTCCTGAGGCGCTGATTCGCCGCGGTTTTGAGCTGGCGGTGGGGCGTGAGCCAACCCGTCAGGAAACGCGGGTTGCCCGCGAGTTCCTGCAGCGACAGGAATCCGCCTTCGCCATGCTCCGCACCCGGCTCACCTTCCGACCGGATGTCCCGACCTCCCTGTCGGGCGGTTATCTGGACCTGCTGCCGATCGAACGATTTCTGGTCGGGCCGACAGAGGACTGGGCCTACCATCGAGGTCGTTGGTCCGGTGGGTATGAAGGCATTCGGACCGTCGATCGCGACCGCGGACCGTTTGCGCTCGCGGCAGCGCCGGTGTTCAGCAACGGCACGATCGAAGCCCGTGTCACCTTGCACGTGGCCTGTGAATCGGCCGGCGTGTTGGTGCGGGCCCAGGCCCGGGACCACCAGGCCATCGGGTACGAAATCGCCTTCGAACCACGCGAACAACGGCTGCAACTGCGCCGGCACGATGGAGACGTCACGCTTCTGGCCGACGCACCCGCGATGCTTCCGGTGGGCAAGTCATTCGCGGTGAAGATCGATTGCCGGGATGCACGTCTGCGGATTTGGATCGACGGCACCGCCGATCCGGCGATCGATCGAATTGATCCCCGGCCGATTTCCGTCGGCGGTGGCGGCGGTGGCCGGGTGGGTGTCCGTGCCTGGGGCGCGCCGGTCAGCCTCGATGACTTGATCGTGACGGGGGACGGGCAGGCGCCGGTGAAGCTGGTTGATCGGCATCTGGCCGCGCCGGAGGTGCGGGCGCGCCAGGCCCTTGGCCTGCTTCTGCTGAATCTAAACGAGGTGGTGTACGTCGATTGAGAGTCGTGTTCATGTTCATCCCGTGAAACCAGAACAACCCCCAGCTCCGTCCGTCGACCTCCGGCCCGCCGGACTGTGTGCTGGCACTCGGCGCGAATTCCTCTGGCAGATGGGCGCGGGGTTTACCGGGCTGGCCTTGAGCACGCTCCTCGATCAGGACGGGTTCTTCGGCTCAAGCGCGCAGGCGTCGCCCGCGCTGTCTTCGCCCATGTCGCCGCGGCCGGCGCATGTGCCGTTGCGGGCCAAGTCCTGCATTTTCCTGTTCATGTATGGCGGCCCATCCCAGATGGACCTGTTCGACTACAAGCCGGAGTTGCAAAAGCGCCACGGACAGACTGCGAACCTGGAGCAGCGCCGCCGCAACGTCAGCGCTGGAAAGCTGCTGGGCTCCAAGCGGAGCTTCCGGCAGTTCGGCCAGACCGGCCAATGGTGCTCGGACGCGCTGCCGTATTTGTCCGCCCAAATGGACAAGCTGGCGGTGATCAAGTCGCTTTACTCCGACAGTTTTGCGCACGGCTCGGCCATGTTGCAAATGAACAGCGGACGGATCATTCAGGGGCATCCGTCGATGGGCTCGTGGCTGAGCTACGGGCTGGGTTCGTTGAACCAGAATTTGCCCGGGTATGTGGTGATGTTGGATCCGCGGGGCGGCCCGATTAGTGGTGCGGCGAACTGGTCGAGCGGTTTCATGCCGGCGGCGTATCAAGGGACCGTCTTTCGTGCTGGCGGTCAGCCGATCTTGAATTTGGATTCGGCCTCGGGCCTGACGTCGTCCATGCAGCGGGACTTGATTTCGACCGCGAACGCGCTGAACGCGGCGCATCTGGCGGCGCGCCCGGGCTATTCGGAATTGCAGGCGCGTATCGCCAGCTACGAACTTGCCTTTCAGTTGCAAACCGCCGCGCCCGAGGCGCTCGATTTAACCAGCGAGACGGAAGAGACGCGCGAACTCTATGGGCTGAATGGAGCGAAGACCGATCATCCGCTGGCCTTGGGACCGGCGCCGTTTGGACGCCAGTGCCTGATCGCGAGGCGACTGGTCGAGCGGGGCGTGCGCTTTGTGCAGATCTACCACGGAGGCGGCCACCAGCAGCAGAACTGGGACGCGCACAACGGCGTGGAGGAGAACCTGCGCATTCATGCGCCGGAGATTGATCAGCCGATCGCCGCGTTGCTGCGCGATCTGGAACAGCGCGGGTTGCTCGACGAAACGCTGGTGGTTTGGGGCGGCGAGTTCGGAAGGCAGGCGTTGGTGCAGGGCAATGGCGACGGACGGGACCACAATCCGAAAGGCTTCACCTACTGGCTGGCGGGGGGCGGTGTTCGGCCCGGAAGCTATGGGGAGACCGACGAGCTCGGCCACGAAGCGGCGGTCAACAAGCATCACATTCGGGATTTGCACGCGACCATCCTCCATCTCATGGGCCTGAACCATGAAAAGCTGACTTACTTCTATGGCGGGCTGGATCAACGGCTGACCGGCGTGCTGGAGCCCGAGGTCATCCGGGCTTTGGTGTCGTGATCCGGGCTCGCGAAATTCACGGATTGGACGAATCACCTTAGGGTCGGCATACTCCTCGCGCTATGTGCCAACGCGTCTTTCGAACAGCTCGACGATCTTCCGCCGGACTGGGAGTTGCGTTCCTCCTTTTCGCCGCGTCGCTTTCGACGGCGCAGGCGGCCCGCAGCTATGTCGTCCGGAAAAACGATTCGCTGACCACCATCGCGCGGGCTCACGGCGTGTCGATCAACGACTTGATCGAGGCCAATGGCTTGACACGCGCAGGACATGTCCGCAGCGGACAGGTCCTGAAGATTCCAGGCGCGGGCTCCCCCGCCGGCCCGGGCCGCGGGCCGAGCACGAGGAAGCCAGCGCAGCCTGCTCCTCCCGGGCTTTCCCAGGCCTTTCAAAAGGTGCTCGACCGCGCCCGCGTCACGCCGGGTCGGTGGGATTATGTCGTGGTCCATCACAGCGCGACCGCCATGGGCACCCCGCAGGGGATGGATCAGTATCATCGCAACGTTCGTCACATGGAAAATGGTCTGGCCTATCACTTTGTGATCGGCAACGGCAACGGGATGAACGACGGGCAGATCGCGATCGGGCGTCGGTGGACCGATCAGCTGAACGGCGGTCACTTGGCCAGCGAGGCGTTGAATGCCCGCGCGCTGGGCATTTGCCTCGTGGGAAATTTCGACCGCGATCCGCCAACCAAACGTCAGCTGGCCAGCCTCGAGGCCTTGACGCGTTATCTGATGAAGCGGTGCAACATTCCCCGGTCCGGCGTGAAGACTCACCAGCAGATCAACACCATCGGGACCCGCTGTCCCGGGCGTCTCTTTGACGACGAGGCCTTCTTGAGACGGCTGGCCCAGCCATGAACGAGCTGGGGAGTCCGCCTGCTGCTCCACGTCTTGAGCCACCGCCCATTCGCTGGTGGCCGGCGGTGTCGATCGGGGTGCTTGCCGCCGGGGCAGTGGTTTGGATTCGGATGCAGGACCAGCTGCCGTTTCAGCAGCGCAATCTTCGCACGTTCGGCGTTGCGCTCGTCGGGTTTGGCCTGCTGCTCATCTGGTGGGCCGCACTCTCCCGCGCCGGCTGGCGACTTCGACTGTCGGTGATAGGCATCGTTGGCGTCGCGATGGCCGGAGCCGCGGGGATTTTCCGAATCCGAGGTGTGGACGGCGATTTGGTGCCCATCCTGGAACCGAGGTGGGTCCAGCGAACGCCTCCGCCTCCCGCCGCCGTGCCTCTCGTGAAAACCCCTGAGCCCGGGCTCCAACCGGTCGCTGTCCCGGCGCCGGGCGTCCAAACGGCGGAGGATTTTCCGCAGTTTCTTGGGCCGGACCGCACGGCTGTCTTGACCAAACCGGCGTTGGCCTCCGACTGGAAGGCGCATCCGCCGCGGTTGCGCTGGCGACAGCCGATTGGTGCTGGCTGGTCTGGATTTGTCGTCGTGGGCGGGCGCGCAATTACTCAAGAGCAAGCTGGCGCGGAGGAGCGGGTGACGTGTTATGACGCGGCCACGGGCCGGCTTCTTTGGCAGCACGCGGATGCTGCGCGCTACCAGACGACCATTGCGGGCGAGGGTCCGCGCGCGACGCCCACGGTGGTTGGCCACCGGGTCTACGCCTTGGGCGGGACCGGAATCTTGAACTGCCTGGATTTGGTGGACGGACGCCGCATCTGGCAGCGAGTCATTACGACCGATGCCCACAGCGCGGTGCCCGACTGGGGGTTTAGTGGTGCACCGTTGGTTATGAACGGACGGGTTCACGTCAGCGCCGGCGGCAAGCCGGATCGATCGTTGATCGCATATCAGGCGGACACGGGTGAGATCGCGTGGACCGCTGGCGGAGCGTCGGCGAGTTATTCCTCCCCGTTTCCTGCGACCCTGGCCGGGCAGGCGCAGATTCTGATGTTCAATTCTCGACGAATCACGGCTCATGCGGCCGGGGATGGCTCGGTGCTTTGGGAATATCCATGGGGCGTCGGTCAGCCACACGTGGCCGTGCCGATTGTCTTGAGCGGCGATCGGGTCGTGTTTTCCAGCGGCTATGGAGTTGGCGCGGAGATGTTGGAAATCGTCTCCGGGACGAACAGCAACGCGCTGGTCGCGCGCCGGGTGTGGAAGTCGAACCGGATGAAGGCAAAATTCAGCAACCCCGTGGCGCGTGCTGGGTTTATGTATGGCCTGGATGACGGCGTGCTGGCGTGTGTCGACCTGAAGGACGGTTCGCAGCGGTGGAAGGAAGGTCGGTATGGGCACGGCCAGGGATTGCTCGTCGGGGAACTTTACCTGTTGATGGCGGAGAGCGGTGAGCTGGTGCTGCTGCGCCCCGATTCCGCGGGCCCGAACGAACTGGGACGTTTCCCGGTTTTCACGGACAAGACCTGGAATCCCATCGCGTTGTACGCCTCGCAACTGCTGGTCCGGAACGATCGCGAAGCGGCGTGTGTGGAGTTGGAATTACAGCCCTGATTTGGGCAGGAGGGAGTTCAGGACTCGGCGCACGCTGGATCGCAGGGGGGCGCGCCCGCTGAGCTCAGCGGCCGACAGGCGAGGCAGTTCCATCACGCGATTAGGACCGAACAACTCTTTCAAATAACTCAGATTGGAGGCGCCCGATGAGTCGGGATGGCGTTGCCGCATCAAGATCACCCGGGCTTGGCGGCGATTGGTTTCTGGCAGCGCTGCGAAGACGAGTCGGGTTTGGCCAATGGCGCCCAGGCGATTAGGGCAGACCACGATGGGAATCGCTCGCAGGCCGCGGATCAGTTGAGTGGCGTCGCCGTCGACGGTCAGAGGACTGAGCAACCCGCCGGCGCCTTCCACCAAAGTGAACTGGTGACGGCGGGCGATGAGCTGGATGTGGCGGAGTGCGTCGTGCCATCGCGGAGGATTTGGGTGGGTGCGAGCGGCGAGCCCCGGAGCGAGCGGAGCGCGAAAGTGCCAGGGATTGATCTCGTCGAGCGAGAGCCCCTTGCTGAGAGCCTGATGGACGGCTTCGGCATCGCTTCGCCCGCCTGAGCAAAACGGCTTCAGGGCCGCGACCGAGAAGCCGGCCTGAAGGAGGTGGCGGGTGAGGGTGACGGTTAAGACGGTCTTGCCGACTCCGGTGTCTGTGCCGGTGACGAAGAGCACGGTGGGCGGGACCTTGGGATTTGCGGCATGCCTGGTGCTGGGATTCATGAGCCTGGACGGCAGGATGGAAAGGCGAAGGTGCCGGCACAAGACAACATTGCCCGGGCTTTGGTTAAACTTTCATGAAATCCAGGCTTGCCATTGGCGACTCCACCCTCTAATAAAGCCTCATAACACCTGAGAACCGACGACCAATTAGGTCACATGTCTCGTCCAACGACATTCGGTAGTACCCCTCAGCCACGGCGGCTCCGTCGTGCACAGGGTTTCACTCTGATTGAGTTGATGGTGGTGATCGGGGTGATTGGGATCATGGCGGCGATTCTTCTGCCGGCCCTCAACAAAGCCAAAGAACAGGGGAAAGCCACGGTGTGTCGCAACAACATGAAGCAGATCGCCTTGGGCTTTCTGACTTATGCTGAGGACAACGAGGAGTTTCTTCCTTGGCCTGGGGGGCAGCCGGACCGGGCGATTACCAGCCGACAATACGAAGCCGATTGGTGTTTTGGCGGCCAGAACGCGTTGGACACGAAACTCGCCTCGAGTTGGGAAGTGCCGGGCTTTGGCTTCAATCCCGAGTGTGGCTCGGTGTTCCCGTATGTGCTGAGCCAACCGAGGATGGAATATGACCCGGAGTTCAAGGCGACCTACGATATTTACCGTTGCCCGAGCACAAGCCGGTTGGGCGAGGCGCTGCGGTCCAACTACGCCGCGAACGGATATACCGACCCGGGCAGGCCTTTCGGAGTCAACGGCCGGGTGCCGCCCCGGGGCGTAATGACCACGTCGGTGGTGGACCCAGCTCGGAAGATTCTGCTGATTAACGAGGAGCCGACTCAGTTTACGCTCAGCCCAGCGTTTAACCCGGGTATCAACCCGGGAAACCTCAATCGCCGCGCCCAATTGCATTCCAACCGGGCCAATGTTGCCTATATCGATGGCCACTTGGAAACGGTTCCCGGGTCGCTTTTCCAGCAGATGCAGGGCCGCGACGCCGAGATTTACTTCAACTGCGGCCGCTGATCCCGCCTTAGCCGGGCCGTCCGGTCGAAGCCTCCGGCTCCTGCAGTTCGTCCATCAAAATCCGCATCGGCACTCGTCCTATTCAGCTAACCGCATTCCCAAGACTCCTGCGTGTCGATCCGGCCCCCGAAAAGCCACGACGTTGCCGACGGCCGATCCCATCACCGAGCGGTCGCTGAAGTTCCCCCTCTCCTTGGGGAGATTGGGGAGAGGGGGGTGAGGGAGGATCGCGACGGCGGTTCGGGTTCGTCCGTTGCTGCGACCTATTCGAGGTTCATGGGAAGACGATGGGCGAACCATCGCTCGGAGTTCATCGCGCGGCCAGGCACCTTGGACCGCGATCATCCGGCTTTTCAAAGCGTTACCCGTTCCCGTATTCTGCGCGGCAGATGGAACCAACATCCTTGAACCCTGTAGGAGTGGTCGCCCGCGCAGGGTGTGCGTCAGGCGCCGGCGGGCCGCCGCTTCTCACTGTTTGGTGGAACAGCCGGTCCAATTCGCCTCGTCGTGCGGCGTTGGTGCCGGCCCTGCGGCCAGGCCTGTGCCGACAAGGTTGGGAACACTTCGCATGACCTCGCCGGCTCCTGCTCCTGTGCCGGAACCGGATGACGGCTTGAAGATCTACTTTCTGCCGAACCTGCTTACCGGCGCGAATTTGTTCTGCGGCTTCGTGGCGTTGACCAAGATCGTCCAATGGGACCCCACTTCCGGCGACTACTTCGACATCAAGCTCGCCCTGTTTTTTATTTTGCTGGCCTGCATCTTCGATTTGCTGGACGGACGCGTGGCCCGCATGGGCGGAGCGGAGAGCCCGTTCGGCCGCGAGTTTGACTCCCTCGCGGACATCATTTCCTTTGGCGCCGCGCCGGCCTTTCTCGTCTATCGCATCGTTTTGAAAGACGTTTTCCTCCTGCATCCGGAAGTCGGCTGGTTCATCGCTTCGATTTACCTGATCTGTGGGGCATTTCGATTGGCGCGTTTTAACTGCCTGGCCACCATGGCGGGTTCTGGTGGCGGTCGTGAGTTTCTGGGATTCCCCATCCCCGCTGCCGCTGGATTGGTGGCGTCGTTGACCCTCCTTCTTATGTGGCTGGATGAGAATAGATACCTGGACGAGCGATTTTATCGCACTCGCTGGAGATACCTGCTGCCGGCGATCATGGTGTTTCTCTCGTGGATGATGGTCAGCGAGGTCAAGTATCCCACGTTCAAGAAGCTCGATCTCCGGGCCACCCGCACATTCACAAAAACGCTGGTCGCCGTGCTCTGCATTGGAGCGGTGGTCATCCTGCGCGAGAAGATCCTGACCTTTGTGCTGCCCGTCTTCTTCACGTCGTATCTCGTCTACGGCTTCATTCGGCCGCGCATCTCGCGACGGATGCGAAAGGAGATTGAAGATGAAGACGACGACGATGAGCCGGCGCCGCCGGCTTCGGGTTCGGGGCGGAGCTAACGACCATGGAGGAACTGCATGCCATTTTGCTGGCCGGTATCACCGGAGCCGCGGGCGGCTTGATTGTGTCGATCCCGGTCGGACCCATCAACCTCACGATCATGAACGAAGGCGCGCGGCGCGGCTTCAAGTGGGGTTTGCTGATTGGTTTGGGTGCGACGTTGATGGAAGTGATCTATTGCGCTCTGGCCTTCACCAGCTTCGCCTCCTTCTTCAGCCGCGGGTTCGTGGGCGCGGCCATGCAGATCTTCAGCTTCGCTTTCATGCTCTTCCTCGGGTTCCGATTTCTCATGAACACCTCGGTGCCCGTGGTGGAGGACTTTGGCCATCGCATCGAGGAACGCATCGAGGAAAAGTTGCACCCGACGTCCGCGTTTTGGACCGGATTCGTCCGGACTATGGCGAATCCAGGAGTCTTGCTGCTCTGGGTGGTGTTGGGTGCCAATTTCATCTCACGCGGGTGGGTTGAACCCAGCAGTCGCGGCAAAGGCGCGTGCCTGGTCGGGGTGGCGATTGGGGTCGGCCTCTGGTTCGTGGGGCTAAGCTGGGCCGTCTCGCTGGGTCATCGCAAGATGAGCGAGAAATCGCTGCGCAAAATGGAGATTGGGTCGGGGTTTGGCCTGCTGGGATTGGCGCTGGCCCACGGTGTGCATCTCGTTTGGCAGCTCGCCCGTCACAAGATCAGCGGCTGAAGATCTGTGGCTGATTAGCGGTTCAACCGCGCGGCTTCGTAATGGGCGGCGATCTCTTTGGTCCTCAGCGCCCGCCGGTAAACAGCAATTTCGTCGAGCTTCCCTTCAAAGTTAAACAGCCCGTCGTTCCGTCCTCCCATCCAGAGCCTCGGCACGCCGGCGGGAACGGTGGACGCCATGCGCCCCGTGATCTCCGGCTCGTTTACGCCATCCAAATAGACCCGCGCCTCTTCGCCGTCCCGCACCAAAACGACATGATGCCAGCGGCGCAGCTCCAAAGTGGTTTGTCCCACCAACAATTCATTGCGCTCGTTCCCATTGAACAGGATCAGCCGGCCGGCGGCGTTGATCTGAGCCGTTCCGCCGATGCCCAGATGCTCGCCGCGGGCCAGCGGATCGCGATCCGAACCGCGCGAGAAAAAGTAGCCGGTGACGGCTCGTGCGTCGGCCGGCAATCCGTTCCAGAGCCAGAGCTCCACCGTGTAGGCGGTCCCAAGGGGCACATCGGTCCGCAGGCGGCCGCCGGCAAAGTGCGCTGCGCGATTGATCGCGCCGGAAGTGAAGGCGTTGGCGATGGGTGGTTGCGGAGGTTGAAAACCGCGTCGCGCATCGACGCCTGGCAGCCAGAACGCAATTCCCGGCTCGAACACCGCTGAATGGCGACCGCCTCTGGCCGAATCGTGCGCCACCGGCCCGACCATTTCTTCAAGGCGCCAATAGGCCAGCGGACGATCGGCGAGCACGGCTTTGGCGTAACGACCTGACGCATCGACCAACTTTCTCCGCGGCTTGCCGGCCACGTTTTCGAGCAGGGCCAGCGCGGCTTCGACGAGACGCGGTTCGGCGTTGGTCTCGAGCCCCGCCGTTCGGGCCGGCCAGGTCGTGTAGCCGCCCAGATAATGCTGCTCGGGCGGCGGAATGTAGCCTTCCGCTCCATTCGCCAGCTCGATGTTGAACGTGGTTGGCAGCGGGCTCTGGCGCTTTACCTTCAACCCCGTCAAGGCAAACACTTCATTCGGGAACGCCGCGATCCCGACCTCGCCAATGCGCAACGCCTGCATCTTCAATTCCGTGCGCGGCCGGGCGTGCAGATAGGTTGCTTCGAGCGCGTAGATTTCCGGCTGGGTTTGGGGCAAACGATTCCCCAGCTGCGCCGCCACCTCCTGCGCCCAAGCGAGGCGCCTTTCGTCAGGCACGCGATAGCCCACCTCGATTGCCTGCTCCGCCATTTTCAGCGGCACGTTCTCCTGCCAGCGCATGCTTTTCACCATCATCGCAACCAACGACGCCATTTCGCCCGCATAGGCGTCGTAGCCGATCTCCCGTCGAGGCGCCCCGTAGTCCATCCACATCAGATCCCCGCTGGTGCCTTGGGCCATGATGCCGACAAATTCGTCGTCCGCGTTGAGCGCTTTCGCGACGTGTTGGGCGAAGCGCCCATAGTAATCCGAGGACAGCAGGGGCGAGCCGTAGTAGTGCTGCGAGTAGTTGGCCAGCAGGGCCAGTGGCTTGCCGTCGGCCCGTTGGATGGCCAGCACGGACAGCTGCGGATCGACGGGCCCGCTTGGGCCAATGGCATCGGGGCTTTCATGGCCCGGATGCATGTGGGCGCGCACGTTTCGTTGGCCAAATGGATCGGTCAGCATCCGGTCCGGACGTCGAACCCAGCGCCGGTTGAACGTGTGTTCCCAATCATCCCGCTGGGCCCAACCGGCCCGCGCGGGGACCATTCTGGCCAGGGCGCCCGTGATGGCCATCGCCAGGCGCGGGGCCAGAAACTCCGCGTAGTTCGGGTCCACGCGGCTGCCGAGACAGCCCATCGCGGACGGGGCCGAGTGCGTGTGGGTCGCCGACACCAGCATGCGGTCGAGGGGCAGGCCGGTGGATGCATGTGCGGATTGCTTGGCCCGATCGATCAAGTCTCGTGGAATCATGCAGGTGTCGACCACACACAGCACGACGCGCGTCGAGCCGTCGTCCAGCGCCAGCGCTTTTGCAAAGAGCGGGTCAGCCACGTTGGTGGCAGAGCGCTCGGTGAACATCGCGTTGACCCGCACGGGAAAACTGGTGGGCGAAATGTCGATCGCGCAAGCGCCAGCGCGGAAGCCGGCCTGGGCTGGGGCGGTTAGGAGGAGTGAAAAGAAAAAGACGCCCAGCGATGGGATGGAGCGGCGCAGTGGGTGCATGCCGCATTCAAGCGGGGAGCGTCGGACGCCGCAAGCTGCGTCTCGCGGTTCGTTCGATTGACGATTCTCGGCGATTGAAGTGGAAACCGCAGATGACGCAGATAGACGCAGATAGACGCAGATCTTTTCGGGAGCTGGTCCGGGGCGCCGGCTTTTGTTAGTCGTTCAAGGGGCGGATCCAGATATTGCGGAAGGCGACCGGGCAGCCGTGGCCGCCGAGGGCCAGCGGGCCTTTGGCCACGGCGCGAGAAGGATCCGGGACGACTCGGTGACCGATGGCGCCGTGAATCACTTCGTCGTGGTGAATCAGGACGCCGTTGTGAAAGACCGTGACGCGCGGCGGTTCCTGCAGCTGGCGGCCGTTGAACTTGGGCGCGATGAAGACGATGTCGAAACTCTGCCATTGGCCAGGTGGACGCGTGACGTTGACCCGCGGCGGAGTCTGGCCATAGATCGCGCCGCACTGGCCGTCGGGATAGATGGGCTCGTTAACCGAATCGAAGATTTGGATTTCGTAGAGTCCGTGCAAGAGCACGCCGTTGTTCCCGCGATTGCCCCAAGGCCCTTGGAAATCGGCGGGTCCGCGGAATTCGACGTGCAGCTGGAAGCTTCCGAACTCCTGCCGTGTTCGCGGCGAGCGTTCGCCTTCCGCGACGAACAAGCCGTCGCGCACCCGCCAGTCCGAGTCAGTCCAGGCGGTGACATCATGGCCGTCGAACAACACGATCGCGTCGGCGGGCGCGGGGACGGGCGCAGCGGCTGGGCCGGGATTCACCTTGGGCGGTGCCGGCCGGTCCGGGTCGTGCACCAGCCATTCGCACCAGGGCAGCTTTGGCGTGTCCTTGTAGCCATAGACACCTGAACCGTTCTTTGCGTGGACGAGTTCGGCTGCTCCGACTGAAGCAATGAACCCAAAGCCCGAGGTCAATCCGAAGAGCGCAAGGCAACGCCAGAATGGAAAGCAGAGATTCATGTTCAACGTGTGGCGTTGGACGTCGCGCCGGAGGCGAAAACTCAATGTGCCGAGCCCAGCGATGCAGCGTCGGATCCGGGTTCACGGGCGGAGGAGACCAGGTAACCGAGCAGGTCAAAGATCTCATCCTGGGTCAACGCAGCCAACAGGCCGTCGGGCATCGGAGACGTGGGCGACCGTTCGATGCGGACAACATCTTTGCGATCCACGTTCACCGTTTGTGCCGGGTTAAACATGTCTGCGCCGACCATGACGACGTCCTCGCGCAAATAGACGATCCGGCCGGTGATGGTATCGCCGTCGCGGAGAGTGAGGACCATGTTGCCATAAAGATCGCTCACCGTTTTGCTGGGCTCGAGGATGGCTTCGAGCAGATCGCGCGGCCCGAAGCGTCCGGCAACCTGGGTCAGATCCGGCCCCACCGCGCCGCCTTCGCCGGCGATGCGGTGACATTGGAAACAGCCGGTCGCTCCGAACAGGCGGCGACCGCGGTCGAGGTCACGCTTCTTCAGACCGGCTTCCAGGGCCGGAGCCAGCCCGGCCACGGTCCAATCCGTGACGTTGGTTCGGCCCGCCAGCATGGCTCCGTGCGCGGCGAAGGACGAAGCTGGAGGCGGAGCGGTCAGTACATCAGCCAAGGCGGTCTTTTCCGCTTCGCTCAACCACGCCAACGCATCGGTTTTAATCATGCGAAGAAAACCGGCGAAGCTGGCTCCGCCGCGGTAGCCGGCCGCGCGATTGAACCAGGCGAAATACTCGCGGCGCAAAGCCGGAGTCCAGGCGTCGACGGCCAGCATGCGTAGAGACTTGATGTAGTCGAGTTGTTCTTCCTGGGTGGGGGCGCGTCGCACAAGGTCGAGCGCTGTGGCGGCGACCTGCGAGGATCGGAGGAACACCAAGAGCTGGCAGAGCTCGCTGTTGAGCGCCTTTTCCCGTGAGGGAAATCTCGGCTCCAGGCGGGCCAGCGCCAAACGTCGGCCGGTCTCATCCGGCGGCCCCAGACGAGTAAAGCAAAGCGTGTGTGCGCGCAGATAGGCGAGTCGTGTGTCGGTGGTCAGGTGAGCCCATTCAAACCGACTCAAGCTCTCCAGAATTCGTCTCGGCATTGTCGGGTCCGCGGCGCGGTCCCCGGGTTTCCGATGAAACTCGTCGCGCGCGCTGACGCGCGCCAGGGCGATCAGTGCGCTGAATGCGGTGGCCGGGTCGCTTTCTTTCAAGGCTCGCTCGCGCCAAGTCGCAGCATCCTGCCATTCGACCGCCACCCTCGCGGCAGAACTCAGGAAGCGGTCGGCGTGGCCCAGATACGGCCACGCTGCGTCGACCGCCCGGGGATCCTGGCGGCCATGGAACGTTTCGAGATGTTTCCGAATCCCGCGCAGGGTCGATGCCGGGCTCTTGTCGGCGGAAGCGGACTCGACGTCGGGCGTGTGTGCCACGGGATCAGGTCCGATGTAACTCACCCGGTAAAGGCCGGTTTGAATGCGCCAGCCGCCGGTGATGAAGTAGAGTGCGCCGTCGATCGGATGCACGATCAGATCCGTGACCGGCAGCGGCACGCCGGAAACGAACACTTCGCTCTCGCCCCGCCAGGCCGAACCGTCCGGGCGCAGGTGCACGGCGTGGATACGGCCGAAGGTCCAGTCCGCCGCGAACATCGCCTCGCGATACTTCGCGGGAAACCTGGCGCCGTGGCCGAAGGTGACGCCCGTGGGCGAGCCGGGCCCGATGTCGAGAATGCCCGGGAGACTGTCGGGTTGATAGGCGGGCCATTTGCCAGTGCCGTTGCGCCAGCCGAACTCCGCGCCGCTGGTGGCCAGGCAAATGCGCGTGGGTCGATACCACGGCGTGCCCATGTCCCATTCCATGTCGGCGTCGTAGGTGAACAGCTCGCCGTCGCGGTTGATCGCCGCGTCGTAGGTGTTTCGGAAACCGTGGGCGATCATTTCCCAATCGCGGCCGTCGGGGCTCACCCGATAGATCACTCCGCCGGGAGCGAGCACGCCCTTCATGTGCCCCCCCGCGTCCGGCAGGCGCGGCAGCAGATGGTCCTCGCTCCAGAACGGCGGCACGCGCGAGCCGGCCAGCCGTGGTGCGATCGTGTTGTTGCCCGCCACGGCGTAGAGGGATTTTCGGTCCGGCCCCGGCAGGATGCCATGCCAGCCGTGATCGCCGCCTCCTTCAAGCGCGCGCAGAAGTTCCACTCGGTCCAGGCGATCGTCGCCGTCGGTGTCGCGAACGCGGTAGAGACCGCTTGGGGTTTTCGCATTCTGTGAGGTCAGCGCATAGAGACAGTCAAAGGCCCAGCATAAACCCTGCGCGCTGCTCAGTTCGACGGGCACCTTTTCGACCACGGTCAAAGCCGGATCTGCGCCGGGCGGCGGTGGCACGATACGATACAGACCTTCGTCGTATTGGCCGCTGACGTAGAGCCGGCCTTTCGGATCTGCGCACAGGCTGACCCACGAGCCTTCGGCGTCCTTGGCGGGTGAGTAGAGCAGGTCGACTTTAAATCCGGAGAGGACGGTCAGACGTTCGGCCGGAACAGCTGCGGCGGTGGGGGCGAACTCTTTCAGGCGCAGCCGCCGGAACTGCACTTTCATCGGAGGGCCAGGATGCATTTGCAGTCCGATCCGGCCGCGGGCCGCAGCCTGGCCCGATTGTCGATCCACGAGGTGGGCCGTCTTCACCCCGTTGATGAACAGTTGAATCTCCGGCCCGCGGGCGACGACTCGATACTCGTTCCAGTCGTTCGTTCGGAAGCCTCGCTGCAACGTGGCGGCGTCGGCAAAGCGAGTCACCTGTCGCGTGCCCTCCGTCGCCACGATTGCCTTCTCGCCGCGCAACGCCAGCCCGCCGCGCTGGTGTTCGAACAATGCTCCGGTCCACTGCGCGCCATCTTCGATATCCGCCTGGTAGCCGCGCATGTCCCAGTCAGGAATCTCCCGGCTCCGAATCTGCACGCCGGAATTGCCGCCCTGAATTCGATACTCAAAGCGCAGGTCGAAATCCGCCGGCTCGCCTCCGCGCCAGATGAGGTAGTTGTGTTTGGTGCAGGGCTTTTCGGCGGTGCTCTCGGCCGTGATCGTTCCGTTCTCCGCGCGCCACCAGCCCGGTTTTCCGTCCCAGCCGTCGAGATCCCGGCCGTTGAAAAGGGAGATGAACCCGTCCTTGTCAGGGGCGGGTGCGGCCCACGCCGGGATTGCCCCCCAGACCAGTCCGACCGTAAACGCTCCCAGAACAAGGTGGGCCGCGCGCCGGAGCCCGCCGCAGGATCTTGTCGTCATTTCTGGAGCGTGGCCGATCCAACGTTGCTGGCATTGATGCGGATCAAGCTGGCTGCGAACGGCATTGAAAAGGGTCGGGGCTCCCGCAAGACTGCGCCAGATGAGCCGGGAAAAGCATGCAGCCGACGCGGGCCAGCAAGATACGGGCGCCCGCTTTCTGGACACGGGCTGGACGACGGTGCTTGCTGGTCGGGCCGGGGCCGAGGAGGCATTGGCGCGGCTGGCCAAGATCTATTGGTATCCGCTATACGCAAGCCTGCGGCGAAAAGGCCGTTCACCGGAGGATGCCAAGGATCTGACCCAGGGATTCTTTGCTCATCTCATCCGCTCGAGCGCGCTGGAGACGGTCGATCCGGCGAAGGGAAAATTTCGGACGTTTCTCCAGGCATCGCTCGACAACTTTGCGAATTCAGAGTGGCGAAAAGGTAAGGCGCAGCAGCGCGGCGGAGATCGGGAGATATTGTCCATCGACATGGTTCAGGCGGAGGAGAATCTGGCGGGCGAGCTGGCGGTCTCCCCGGCTGACAGCCCGACGGCCTACGACCGTCGATGGGCCGTGGCGTTGGTGAGTGAGGTGATGTTGAAGGTGCGCCAGCGGTATTCGCGAAAGGGCAAACTCCCGATCGGGCCCGCCGCTATGCCAGCGCCAGCGCGTTGGCGGCTGACGTTCGTTGTTATTTGAACGACGAACCCGTCCAGGCGGGCCCGCCCGCCACCGGTCATCGTGTGAGCAAGTTTGTCCGCAAACACCGGGTCGGCGTGGCTGCGGCCGCTGGACTGGTCCTCGTTCTGGTCGTGGCGACGGTGGTTAGCATCAGGTTCGCCGTGCGTGCAAACCGGGAGCGCGAGGCCGCGACTCGGGAAGAGGAGGCCCGGCGTAAGGTCGTGGATTTTTTTCGCGCCAACGTTCTGCGCGCCCTCAGCCCGGGCCGGACGCGCGACGAAGACGACCACGACGGGCCCGAGGTCAGACTGCGCGATTCGATCGACGGCGGGCGAATCTTCGCCCGAAACCTGGCTGTCAAAAAACAATCTCGCGGTGGCCTATCAGGGCGCCGGTCGATTTGACGACGCCATCCGCCTGCATGAAGAGATCCTGGCTGCCCGCCGGGCAAGCTTGGGCCCGAACGCGCCGGATTCGTTGGTCTCGCTGGCCAATCTGGCGACGGCGCTGGACGCGGCTGGGCGGACCAATGAGGCTCTTCCCCTCTACGTTGAACATCTGCATCGCCTCGAAACCAATTCGGTTTATGGTCCGATGGATCCAACTCTTCCGATGGCCCAACACGATTTGGCGCAAAGCCTGCGCAAGATGGGACAATTCGACGAAGCGATTTTGTTATTCCAGGCCGCATTGAGTGGGCTGCGGAAAACGGTCGGAGAGAGGCACGTCGACACGCTCAGTTGCATGAACGACCTCGCCGTCGCCTACGATCGAGCGGGCCGGGGGAGCCAGAGGCCATTGCCCTGCACCTGGCCGGGCTGGAAATTAAACGCAGATACCTCGCCCCGGATGATCCGGCCATCCTAACCACCCTGGATAATCTGGTGGCGGCCTGCCTGTCTTCGAGCCGTCTCGTTCCTTGACCGGAGCGGGACGGCTGCTTTTCAGTCTGCTTGGGCGTCTGGCCGATGGCTATGGCGCTTCATCTGAACGTCGCAGCGTGGGCCGCATCCAGGCGCCGCACCCGGAAGAACAGCTGCCGGTTGGCGGCCGAGATTCGGACGGTGCGCACGTCGCCGGCTGCGACCACGGGGGCCGTGGATGGTGTCCATGTGCTTATCTCTTCCAGATCGGGCGTGTGTTCGAGCACGGCGTTCCCCTCGGGATCGTTCCAGCTCAACTCAATCTCATGCGGCTCGACTGGAGAAGGGATCCTTCGAATGGAAAGTGCGAGAACGGATGGAACCCTGACGCAATCGGAGAATTCAGAAGTATTACCGGCCGTATCGGCGGCGGTCGCCGAGAATACGAGGCTGGCTGAGGGTGCGTTTGAAAACGATAGCTGGAACGACGCTGCGCCTTGAGGATCGGTCCGAACCGGGCGGGACCCAAGATGAACCTGAGTTCCCAGGCAGTCGGCGGCAGCGTAGACATCGATCCAAAAGTCGGAGTTCGGAGTGGACGACAGCGTGCCGGTCACGATTCTTCGGCTGCCGTTCGCGGCGGCCTCGATCAAGGTTGGGTGGTTCTGCAGTTGGTTCGGGCCGCTGTCGGCATCGAGATTGTCGTTGGGAGTCGCACCATCGCCTCCGAGGTCAATCGCCGGTCCGGCATTGTGATGGATTGCGTTGCCGACAATCCGATTGCCGAGGCTGGGGGCGAGTCCCGCGCCGGTGCCGTTTTCGACCACCACGCCCGCGCGCGCGTTGAATGCGATCTGGTTTCCTTCCGACGGCAACGGCCCCCCGCACTTGGTTTGCAGACAGCCCCGGATGACAACCCCGGGCGCGCCGTTACCCAGTGGCGACGAGCCGTCACTCGCAAGGCCGATGCGATTGCCCAGGACCTGCATGCCGCGTGAGTTGACCAGCGTCACGCCCGCGCCCGTATTGCCCGAGATCAGGTTCTCTTCACCCGGGGCGGATCCGCCGATGATGGCGTCAGCGGAGTCGATCGCTACCACTCCTTGAAAACCGTTGGGCACCGCCTTGCTTCCGGCGACATCGGTTCCCACAAAGTTGCCCACGATTGTCGCATTGGATCCTTCCGCGCCGGAAATCTGGATTCCGCCGAGCCGGTTGCCTGACGCAACGTTTCGCTCGGCGGCAAGTCGGCCGCCGACGATCGTCAGGGGCGCGGCCACAACGATGCCTGAAAAGCGATTGGGGACCGCTGCGGATCCGGCGAGGTTCAGCCCGACCCAATTGCCACTCACCTTATTGCCGGCGCCGGTGCCCGTGATCAGGATGCCCACGGCATCGTTGCCGGAAACAATATTGCCGGCCCCCGGGGTCGAGCCACCGATGACGTTCTCGGCTGCATCGAGGACCGAGATGCCGCCTTGTCCATTGCCCAGCTGCGCATTGCCGTTGGCCGATAATCCCACGATGTTGCCGCAGACGTGATTGCCGCTCGAGCCAGAGCTCGAAACAAAGATGCCGATGCCGCTGTTGCCTGAGATTACATTGCGCTCTGTTGGTCGGGAGCCGCCGATGAAATTGCCGGGTGCATCCAGGATGGTCACGCCGCCTTCAATGTTGCCGAAGCCCGCCAGTTCGCCGGTGGGATCCGTGCCGATAAAGTTTCCCGTGACGTGATTGGATTGGGCGCCGTAAATAATAAAAATCCCGTGACCGTCGTTGCCGGACAGGACATTGGCGTGCCCGGCCGAGCTGCCGCCGACCCGATTGCCCTGTGCTTGGCTGATGATGATTCCAGCGATGACGTTGGGTACCGTTCGGGTTCCCGTTGAGTTCAAGCCAAACCAATTTCCCGCGATGACATTTTCAGTGGCGCCGGGTCCATCGAGAATGAGGCCGCCGTTGTTGTTGCCGGAAATCAAATTGCGAACGGCGCTGACGTCGCCACCAATGCGGTTGCCAGCGCTGGTGATGTAGAGCCCGCCCGAGACATTTCCCAGCGCCCCCTCGCCGCTGCCGTCTGTGCCGATGAAGTTTCCTTCGATGACATTGTTGTCCGCTTCGACGATGACGATGCCGGCGCCAGGGAAGCGGTTGATGACGAGCCCGCGCACGGTCGTTGGTCCGCCCATGATGATGAGGCCGTGACCTTCGTCGGGAGCAGTGAGCATTTCGCCCGACAGTTCAATCAGAGGCGTTCCGGCGTATCCGGGCTGGGTGGTGGCGTCGAGGGTTACGGATTCAACGATGGCGGGAAGCGGTGCGAGCAAGGTGATGGTTGCGGGGCCGGAATCGATCTGAAAACGGATCTGGTCTGAGCCAGGCGAGGTGTTGGCGTTCTCAAGCGCCTCCCGCAACGTGCCGGGACCGCTTTCGTCCGCGGAGACAACGGTGAAGACGGCCGCGGACGTTTTGTTCTGCGCCGCGAGGCAGACGGCAGCGAGGAAACTGAGAAGATTTGATCGCAGGTTCATTTTGGGTAAGCGGTGTTGGAGCCGGTGCACGACCCGGATAGCGTGAAGCGTAGGGACGGACGCTCGTTCCCGCCAGCTCTCCTTTGCCCCAGGCCCGACTCACTTGCCCCGATGAGATGGGGGTAGGGCAAGGGGTCAGATTCGTCGGATCACCCACTTTCAATCCTGGCCCTATTGGGGCGCTTGATACTTTGCTCAGCAGCGGCGCGCGGCCCGCGTCGCCGCTTTTTCGATAGTTTTCATTTTTTCTGAAATCGTGGCCTGAGGAGCGCATTGAAGGGGGTGTCGGGCGCAGGTGGAAGGCGTCCGATGGTCGGAGCAACACAAACATTCAGCTGAGAGAAAATACGATGAGTAAGCATGTCATGTCGGTTGCGAAAGTGGATCTGACGCTTCTGAAATGCCATCCACCGAGGCTGGTGATTAATGCCTCGGGATTTGTCACCACGTCGGGATGGTCGAAAGGCCGCCTGGAGCCACGGTTCTACATTCGGTTCCCCGCGGATGGTATCCAGGATTTTGATTTCGTGGCCGAACCGCCTGATGGAATTGCCTTGATGGTAATCTCGCCGATCACGGCCGCGCCCCTCGAATGGGACAACCCGCCGGTGGAGTTGAAGGGGGTGAGGGTGCACGCGCAGTCGAACCAGATCGAAGCCCGGCTGGATCCGTCCCTGAGCTTCACCTTGTAACTGGTCAGGTGCAGGGCCGAGATCGGATTGCGCCACTCGTTTGGAGGCTCGTTCAGATTTGCGTGGTCGCGTTGATCTGAAAACGCGGCTACCTCCGTCTGGGCGAGCCTGCTGCTGGACGCGGGGGTGTCCAGGGGGCGGTTGCCGGGAGCGTCGGAGCCACGGTCGGTCGGCGGTCAAGGCGGCGTCTTGCGCCAGAAATAGACAATCCAGCTGCCTTCCTCGCCCCGTTCCACTCGCGATTGCAATCCTTTGCTTCCCAGCAGTTCGATGAGTGGCGACGGAAGAAATGGCGCGATGATGATGAGGCCCGCTCCGTCGGGGAGGGCCTCCACCCGTTTGAGCACCGCTGGCAGCGGTTCTTCGCCGCGCTGCAACAACGGGCGCACGTCAAAACGCTTGAACTGCTTGATGGACGGCATGCTCATGCTGGCAACGTTGCTGGCGATTCAATCCGGAGTCTCCACTGCATGTGATCATCCGCTCCGGGCCTGAACACGGTCTTGGTATCGCCCACTGCACGCCGCGCCGCCTTGACCGGCATCAAGCCAGCACGCGGATGAGGTCGGCTTCGGGCACAGGTTGTCCCCAGCTCACCTCGCCGAGGCGCCGGGCCAGCACGAAGCGCACCTCGCCGCCGCTGACTTTCTTGTCCAGCTTCATTGCAGTCAGAAGGTTTTTCCGTTGGGCGGCGCTGAGTTGAATCGAGGTGGGCAGGCCGGCGGCGACGAACAAGGCGCGGATGCGCTCAACGTCTGCTGCCGGCAGGCCGCAATGGCGGGCGGAGAGCTCCGCGGCCGCCACTTGCCCGATCGAGATTGCTTCACCGTGCAGATATCGATTGTAGGAGGAGATGGCCTCGATCGCGTGCCCGATGGTGTGGCCAAAATTGAGAATCGCCCGCCGGCCAGATTCGGTTTCGTCCTCGCCCACGACCTCGGCCTTGATCTCGCAGCACCGGGCCACGACCGCAGTCAGGGCGGCGCGTTCGAGCTTCAGCAGGCGCGGCAGATCCCGCTCCAGTCGACGGAAGAGCGCCGGGTCATGGATGATCCCGTATTTGATCACCTCGGCCAGTCCCGATCGGTATTCGCGCGAAGGCAGGGTTTTCAGGGTGTCGAGATCGCAAAGCACCAGGCGCGGCTGATGAAAGGCGCCGACCAGATTCTTGCCGGCGGGGAGGTTGACCCCGACCTTGCCGCCGACCGAGCTGTCCACATGAGCCAGCAACGTGGTGGGCACTTGGACGAAAGGGATGCCTCGGAGATACGTCGCCGCCACAAAACCGGCCAGATCGCCCACCACACCGCCGCCGAGGGCGACGATGAACGACTTTCGTTCCAGCCGGTGTCGGGCGAGTTGATCGTAGCAATGGCCGACGACCTTGAGGCTTTTGGCGGTCTCGCCCGACGGGACGGTGATGACCACCGGATCGAAGCCAGCGCGGCGAAGGCTGCTCACCGCATCCTTGGCATAATGCGGTCCCACTTTGGCGTCCGTCACCACGGCGCACCGTCGACCAAGCCCGAGCTTGCGGCATTCCCGGCCGAGCCGGGGCAACAATTTCGAGCCAATCAGAATGGAATAAGCACGGGAGCCCAGGGGCACATTGACCGAACGCATGCCGCAGCGTAGGGAAACGGCCCGTCAACTCCAAGGCGCAAAATACCCGGCGGTGAGCCGTGGGGAAGCAGGATGAACCGCTGATGGACGCAGATCGACGCAGATGAAGGTGGGCTTTCCCGTGAGGCGAACAGCGGGCAAGCGAGGTCGCTACGTTCGTCCGATCCAGACCAGAGTGCCGTTGGGCACAAGGTCGTAGAGCGGAATCAAATCGCGGGCGCCCAGGTGAACGCAGCCATGTGATTGTGGGCGGCCAAGCGTCCGTTCGTCGCCGAAGCCGTGGATGTAAATGTAACGGCGGAACGTATCAACCGAGCCGCCGCGGTTGTAGCCGGGTTCAAGACCGGTCAGCCAAAGGATGCGGTGTACTATGTTGGCCTCCGGGACCTGGCCGACGAGCCCGATGGGCTTGCGGCCTTTGAACACCGTGCCTTCCGGCTGGTCGCCTCCAATCTTGCGCGCGATGCGGTGCAAGCCGAGCGGCGTGCGGTTCGAGTGCATCTTCTGGCCGATGCCGAAACGTGAAGTTGATGCGGTGAGGCGTTGGCGAAACTGGTACACCGGTGGCTTGGTCCGGCCTTGCGGCGAAGGATTGGGCACCCGATCCCAGACAGTGACACGCTGGCGTGCCACGGAAACCGTCAGGAGAAAACGGGTGGGTCGGACGCCGCGTCGGGCCATGGCTCGGAGTGCGCCCGCAGGCGGGCGCTCGGCCGCCCGCCGCTGAAAAGGTTTCGCCAACGATCTGCGCATACTCATTCAGTCCATGGTGAAGTTGTCCGCATGGCCGGCGCGCTGCGGAGAGCGCGCCCTACCCGACGGTTCATGGGAAGCCACCCGTTCTTTTTTGACCTGCGCACGAGACATGAACCTGATCGACTCAATTCGTTGAATTGGGAATTTGACATTGATTATTGGTTATTGGGAATCGACCCGTATTCGTTGGCTCCCCGCGATCACCAATAACCATTTCTCCATTCGAAATTCCAAATGCGGTTCATGGGAAGCGGCCCGTTCCTTTTTGACCTGCTCACCAGACATGAACCGGCGGACTGCTCGGACGGACCGCGGGCCCCGCACTGCGGAGCCCGCAGCGGCGCGAGCCGGAGACGACGCCTGATGGTTCGTTCGTGCACCGCCGATTCCACCCGCTGCGGGCCACAGGCCCGCGCTCCGGAGGGCGGGTCATGGGAAGAACGGTTCATCGAGGTTTGCGTCCGAAATTGATCGTCATCATGCCTCCCAGCAAGTTCACGATGCGGTGGTCGATGCAGCCGAGGCGTTGCATCTCCGCGGCCACGCCGTGTTGCGCGGGATACTGCTTCAGCGACTCCAGGATGTAAGCGTGGGTTTGAGCGTCGCCGCAGAAGAGCCGTCCGAAGATGGGCACCACGAGGCGGAGGTAGGCGAAATAGAGGGCGCGCCAGATGGGTTGGTCCGGCTTGCCGAAGTCCAGCACGAGCAGGCGTCCGCCGGGCTTGGCCACCCGAAACATCTCCGCCAGGCCCCGTTGCCAGCTGGCGAGGTTCCGCAGGCCATAGCTGATCGTGATGACGTCGAAGGTGGCATCGGGGAACGGGATTGACTGCGCGTCCCCTTGCAGAAACGTGGGCACAGCCGTCGGGGCCGAGGCGTTGGGTTGGTTATCTCTGGAGCCACGTTGGTCGGCAGCGCGCCCGTGTGCCACTGAAAGCATGGCGCCGCTGAAATCAAGACCGGTCGTGTTCAAGCCGGCTTTGGTGAGCGCGAACGCGACGTCGCCGGTGCCGCAGCACAAATCGAGCGCGCGATCTCCGGGGCGACCCTCGGCGAGGCGGACGAGAGTTCGCTTCCAGCCGCGGTGCAGGCCCAGGCTTTGCAAATCGTTGATGAGATCATAGCGCGGCGCGACCGCGGCGAACAAATCGTTGACCCGCGCGGCGCGGTCAGGGCCGGGATCGAAATAACGATTGGTCATGCCTCAACGTTCGGCGATGCGGTGGACTGCGACGTCGAACCTGTTCCGACGGCGTCCGCCAGCCGGGTCAGCCCGGCCACGGCCAATCGCTCCTGCAAACCGCGCACGATGGATCGGGCAATGCCTGGCCCTTCGTAAACCAGGCCGGTGTAGATTTGGATCAAGGTGGCGCCGGCGAGGATCTTTTCCCACGCATCGTTGGCGTCAAAGATTCCGCCCACGCCAATGATGGGAAGTTTTCCGTGGGACTGGCGGTGGATGTGGCGGATGATCTCGGTGCTGCGCGCATGGAGGGGACGTCCGCTCAGCCCGCCCGTTTCGGCGTAGATTCGGGCCAGGGCAGGGGAGGTGGGCTGGGGTCGGGTGATGGTTGTGTTGGTTGCCACCACGCCGGCGATCTGGCGTGGCCCAACCAGTTCGAGAATTTCGTCGACGGCCTCGAACGTGAGGTCGGGTGCAACCTTGACGAGGATGGGCCGGGCGGGGCCGGGCGTGGTCGCGTTGACGTCTTGGAGCGCGCGAAAAATTTCGTCGAGGGCGGCCTTGTCCTGGAGTTGTCGAAGATTTGGGGTGTTGGGAGAACTGACGTTGACGACGAAGAAGTCGGCGTGGGGTCGGAGGACGCGGAACGAGTTGGCGTAGTCCTCGGCGGCTTTTTCGAGCGGGGTGATTTTCGATTTGCCGAGGTTAATCCCGACGGGATGGGCGGGCCAGCGTTGGAGACGGCGCCAGGTGGCGAGCGTTTCGGCCATTGCTTGGGCGCCGCCGTTATTGAAGCCCATGCGGTTGATCAGCGCCTGATCGGGCACGGCGCGGAACATGCGTGGCGCCGGATTGCCGGGTTGTGGGTGCCAGGTGACGCCGCCCAGTTCGCTGAAGCCAAAGCCGAGGGCGGGCCAGACCGGTGCCGCGACGGCCCGTTTGTCCATGCCGGCGGCCAGTCCGACGGGGTTGGGGAAGGTCAGGCCGAAGGCTTCGACGGGCAGCGGGGGCGCGCTGCAGAACGCCGCGAGGGCGTCGCAAAGCGTCGCCTGACGGCTGGCCAGGGCAAGGGCGGACAGGGTGCGGTCGTGGATCTCCTCCGATTCCTGGGCGAAGAGCGCGGGGCGTAGGAAATTCCGATACAGCCAACTCATGCCGCAGGCTAGCGACGCCCCGAGGGGATCGGCAATCGCCAAAAGTCAGGGAAAGAACCTCAACCGTCGGTCCGACCTGCCGATGAACTGGGGTGTTTTGGCAAGGCAGAACTGTCTGTGCCCGGGCGACCGTGTTTTCTGAAGGGAGCCCGGCATGAAGATTCTTCTGGCGGAAGATGATCTCGTCACGCGCCGATTTCTGACTGTCATGCTGCGGAATTTGGGGCACGAGGTGACCGCAACGTCGGATGGGGAGGAGGCGTTGGCCCAGTTGTTGGTCCTGCAGCCGCCCCTGGTGATCAGCGACTGGCGAATGCCGCGGCTCGACGGGGTGACGTTGTGCCAACGCGTTCGTGCCCTTGGCCTCGATCACTACACCTTCTTCATCCTGCTTTCGGTGAAGGCCGCCCGCTCGGACTATCTCCAGGCGATGGAGGCCGGGGTTGATGATTTCCTCGACAAATCGGTCAGTCTGGAGGAGTTGGGCATTCGGTTGCGGGTGGCCGAGCGCATCGTGGTTCAGCGGGAGGAGTCAGAGCGCCGCATCCGGACGCTGGCCCGATTCCCGTCGGATAACCCGAATCCGGTGTTGCAGATCGATCGGGACGGACAACTGATCTACGCCAATCGCGCCAGCATCCCGTTGCTGACCCAATGGGGCTGCCAGGTCCCGGGCCCGGCTCCGGAAGGTTTGCGGGAGCTGGCTCAAGGCAATGCCGACGGTGGGTCGCGTCGCGAGCTGGAGCTCGCGTGCGCGGATCGAACATTCTCCTTCTCCGCCACCACCGTTCTGGAGGCGGATGTGGTTTATCTTTACGGCCACGACATCACGGATCGGAAACGGGCGGAGAACGAGCTGATGCAGCTCAAGAACCTGGCCGAGGAAACCGCCTTGCACGATCAGTTGACCGGCCTGCCGAACCGCCGGCTCCTTGGCGATCGGCTCAAGCAGGAGACCGCGCGGGCGAGCCGTCTGGGGCGTCGGCTGGGATTGCTGGTGGTCGATATCGACAATTTCAAACAGATCAACGACGGCTACGGCCACAAGGAGGGCGACCAGGTCATCGTTTCCGTGGCCAAACATCTGCGGGAAACGCTGCGCAGCGTCGACACTGTGTGCCGTTGGGGCGGCGACGAGCTGGTGATTCTCCTGAGCGAGCTGCGGGATCGGACGGATGTCGAGCCGGTTTGCCGGAAGTTGATCGAGGCGGTCAAGCAGGGGGTGACGGCGGACGGGATCAGCGCGCCGGTATCCCTCAGCATCGGGTCGGCGGTGTATCCGGATGACGCCGAGGATTCGACCTTGCTGATGCAACAGGCGGATCATGCGCTCTATGTGGCCAAGGGAGACGGCCGCGATTGTTGGCGCCCGTTCACCGGTTTTCCCAGCGGGCACGACGCCAAAGGCAAGGCGACGCTGTTCATTCGCCTCAATGCGGCCGTGTCCGAAGGGCGGATTGCGGCGTTTTATCAGCCGCTGATCAGCACCCGCAATCGACGCGTGATCGGTGCAGAGGCGCTGGCCCGCTGGCACGACAGCGAGCTGGGCTGGGTTTCGCCCGATGTCTTCATTCCGTTGGCGGAGGAGAAGGGCCTGATTTTTCAACTGGGGCACCTGGTCATGATGCAAGCGCTCGACCAGTTGGCGGAGTGGCGTCGAAAGGGCCATGCCCTGACCGTGTCGGTGAACCTTTCCCGCCGCCAGGTGATGGACGCCGCGTTCTGCGATCAGCTGCTGCAACAGGTGAAGGACCGTCAGCTGCGTCCGGAATGGTTGTATCTGGAGATCACCGAACGACAGTCGATCATCGATCAGGCCCTGGGTCGGGAGCGGTTGCAGGACCTCGCTGCGGCCGGCTTCCGATTGTCCATCGACGACTTCGGGTCCGGCTATTCGTCATTCGATACCGTGGCGGAAGCCTCCTTTAGCGAGTTGAAGATCAACATGGGCTTGGTGCGCCGCAGCAACACGCCGCGCGGGCGCCGTGTCGTCCAGGCCATCGTCGAAATGGGCCGGACCCTCGGGCTCGGCATCGTGGCCGAGGGCGTCGAGGATCATGTCACGGAGGCGATGCTGACCACGTTGGGCGTGACCAAGCTCCAGGGCTATGCCTTCTCCAAGCCGCTGCAAGCGGACGCGTTTGTCGCGTTTGTTGAACGCCATAACGCCCGCGTGAACCGGGAGCGGCGGGCGGCGTGACGGCGGGAAACGGTGCGGCTGCTTCCGGAGCGCGGGCTTCCAAGCCCGCAGCGGCTGGAACCGGACGCGCTCGATGGAACCTTCAAGCCACGTCGCCCGCGCGAGCCGCTGCGGACTAAAGGTCCGCGCTCCGCATGAAGAATGCTCAATCGCCAACGACCGTTGGCTTTGCCCGGAATTCATCTCCCCCGCGTGGATCTCGGGCGCCAAATCCCAGTTGCGGCTGAGTGCCTCCCTGACTAGCCTCGGCGGCGTGAAAGAAAACGTCCTCGTCGTGCCCACCTCCGGAATCAATTCGCTGCTGGCCGGCGTTTTTACGGCGACCGGGCTGGACCGTTGTCTCGCCTATATTCTCGCGAACCATTCATTTCGCGATCGCGCGCTGGTCGAGGAGGACCCGAGTTTCAAGCAGATCATTCCGTACGTGCTGGTGCGCCACGAGGATCGTTATCTCCTGACCCGCCGGACCAACCGCCAGACGGAAAGCCGGCTGCATGGAAAATACTCGGTCGGAATCGGTGGGCATATCAATGACACCGAACAGCCGGGCCCGGGGCGGAATGTGGTCGAGGCCGGGCTTGAACGGGAACTGGCGGAGGAAATTCACCTGGGTGGCCGCCGCGTTTCGTTGAAGCTGGCCGGGATTATTTCCGACGACAGCACGCCCGTGGGCCAGGTGCATCTGGGGTTGGTCTTCGTTCTGGAAACGGACAGCGCCCAGTTCTCGGTGAATGAGGCGGACCTGATGACGGCGGAATGGGCGTCACTGGAGAAACTTGAGGAATGTCTGGAGCGGATGGAAACCTGGTCTCAGATCGCGTTCAAAAACATCATCGCTTCGGTTCGGGTTTCAGCCTGAACGTTTTCGGCCTGCACATTTCAAGCCGACCGCACTTAAATTCGCGGTTGAAGCGCTCGGAAGCGCTCGGTTTAAGCGATGAGATGATCCGTCCGCGGAAGAAAATCCGCGAAAGGGTTCGAGGAGCAGTCTGAGGAGAGGTTCGAGGAATGCTGGGCCGAGGCCCGATCCACGATTACGCCCGTTCCATGTACTTCCCGGTGCGGGTATCGATCTTGATCTTCTCGCCCGTCTTGATGAACAGGGGCGCCTGCACGGTAATGCCGGTTTCCACGGTGACCGCTTTCTGAACGTTGTTGGCGGAGTCGCCGCGGATGCCTTCGGGGGCGTTGGTGACCGTCATGATGACGCTCGGCGGGAGCTCGATCAGAACGGGTTTGTCGTCGACGAGGGTCATCGTCACGGAGCCGTTTTCGATCAGGAAATTCTTGGAGTCGCCCACGATCTCCGCATTGAGCTGGACCGTTTCGTAGGTCTCGGGATCGGAGAAAACGAAGTCTTCACCGTCCTTGTAGCTGAACTCCATGCGTTTGGTCATCATGGGGATGACCTCGATCTTTTCGGTCGAGCTGAAACGCACGTCGGCGGATTTGCCGGTGCGGATGCTGCGCAGCGTGGCTTGGACGAACGCTCGAAGATTGCCCGGGGTTCGGTGCTGAACATCGAGCACCACGGCCACATCGCCGTTGTGGGCGATCGCCATGCCTTTGCGAAGATCGTTTGCTGCTGCCATATGAAATCGTTGGTTTTATCCCCACCAGCCGGGTGATCCGGAACCAGCGGAGGGCCGAAAATAGTCAAGGAGCGCTCCTTTGCAAGTCCCATTTAAGAGCATTTGGCGGGCTTTCACCTTTCCGGACGGCGTGGCGTTACGGCATTTGGCGGTTGCAGGAGCCACGCCGGAGGGGAGGAAGTGGTGCGCGGAGCCGCGGCGAGGTCGTCATCTTCCTGACAGAATGCTGAGTGATTCCCGCACGACGTTCTCGACGGTAATACCCGTCATGCAGCGGAAGTCGATGGGGCACGCGCGAAGGAAGCACGGCGAGCAAGGTGCTCCTGCCTCCAGGAATCGATGTCGCGGATCGTCCGGCAGGCCGGGGCCGGTCATGCGCCACGACGTGCTGCCGAACGGGACCACCACGGGTGTGCCTACCGCGGCGGCGACGTGCATTGGCCCGGTGTCATTGGTGAGAACCATCGCGCAGGCTTTGAGCGCGGCGCAGAGCTCGCGCAGGCTGGTTTCGCCCGCGATGCTGCGGAGCTTGGATCGGGCCTCGGCGGGCGCGCCGGCCGCGATCATTGTCACCACCTGCGCCGCCAACTCTCGATCGCCCGGGCCACCCAAAACCCAGAAGTGACAATTCCAAGCGCGCGCTTCTCCCAAAGCGATCGCAGCCGCCGCAAACCGCTCCGCGGGCCAGCGTTTGGCTGGACCGTATTCCGCTCCCGGGTTGAGCCCGATGATTATCGGCGAAGACTTTGACGACCGCCCGCCTGGGGTGGCGGTGGCCGTGCCAAATCGGGTCCGGATCGCGTCGACTTCTTCCGGGCCCACGGCGATGAAGGGGGCAACCGCGGCGGGGTTTGCGCCGAGGGCAGCGGTCAGATGGAGATACTGAAAAATGTGGTGGGCGGTCGGGGACAACGGCTCGTAGTGGGGGGAGCGGGGCGCGGATGATTCAACCAGCGCCCGTACTTCCGCGGGGGGACGCTTGCGCATCGGGACTTCTCCGGCCCGCGGTGGAACCGGCTTCGTTAGGCACCAATTGCGCCACCGACGGGCGGTGCCCACCCGTTCCGGGATCCGCGCGAGAAACGATTCCAGGGCTGACCGCGGTGAATTGGGCAGGATCAATGCCGTCGAGAAATGTTCGCGGCGCAGTCTTCGGGCGACGGTCCAGACGCCTTCGCCCGTGGCCACCGGCATCACTTCATCGAGCGCGGGATGCCCGGACCACAAGCCGGCCAGCTTTCCGGGTGTGAGCAGGACAATTCGCGCTTTCGGTCGCGTCTCGCGCAAGCGTTGCAAGGCGGGCGTGGTCATGACGGCATCCCCCAGCCAGTTGACGCCTCGGACCAGGATGGATTCCTCGGGGTGGGACATGGGGGCTTGCGTTAACGCTTGGGCATGGAGGGAGGGCGGAAAGGGATCAGGTCACGAGTCGGGGGTGCTGGTCGTGACACTCGGAACATCGGGTGGTGGCGAGGCGAGGCTGGGCCGGCGGGTTCGGGGCGGAGGCAGCTTGTCCGGTTTCCACCGGTTGTGGACCCAGAACCAGTTCGCGGGATCCTTTCGAACGCCAGCTTCGAAGGCCCGGTTGATGTCAGTGACGATGTCTTCAATCGAACGGGCCTCGCCGTTCGCGGTGGTGGGAATTTCCGGGGAGAACTCGATGTGCCAGCGGGCGAGGTCGACCCGGTAGCAGATGGCGACGGCGAGCGGCAGTTTGTAGCGCAGGGCGAAGATGACGGGGGCGGTGGTGGTGGCACATTCCCGGCCGAAGAACTGGCTGCGGACACCGCTGCGGCCGGCGTGTTGATCGGAGAGAAAACCGATCAAACGGCCGGTGGGTGCCATCCACGCTTTTAACGCAGCGAGCTCGGTGCGCCGTTCGAAATAGTGGCAGCCGGACTTTTGCCGTAACGACTGCAGCAGCCGGTTCAAGGCGGCTGGCTGCAGGCCGCGGTAGGTGGTCCCGCTTTGATAGGCGGGGTTGTGGCTCGCGATGCGGGCATAGATTTCGAAATTGCCGAAGTGCCCGATGGCAAAGACCAAGCTGGGTGGTGGTCGCCCGGTGGGCGGGTCTGTCACCCAGCCTGGCCCGGAAAAGGTGACCCGCTCCTTTAGCTCGTCCCACGGCATCGCCGCGGTCTTGATCGCGGCGCAGTAATTTTCACCGATCCGACGAAAGTTTTCCCGAACCAGGGCCCGAATGTCGGTGGGAGTTCGTTCCGGAAAGCAGAGGGCCATATTCCGCAGGGCCACCCGCCGGTGACGGGCGTCCAGAGCGCACGCCACAGCGCCACCGGCGCGGCCCAGTCGGGCGACCCAGTTCAAGGGAAGTGATTGGAGGAATTTCACGACCAGCCAGCCGACGAAGTAGAGGAGGTGGCCCATGGCGCGCTGGCTTAGCGGAAACAGATCTGGCGCACGCAATCGTTGAAGTCGGTGGCTCCGGCGACGATCTTGATTTCAACCCGCATGAACAGAATGGGCAAATCGCGTCGATCCACCTTGGGAAAGCGCACGGCGTCCTTCTGCGTGGTGATCACCGCCGTCGCCTCCCGTTTTTTGCTTCGGTTAAGCGCATTCAACACCTCTTGCAGGGTGAACCGGTGGTGGTCGACGAAGCGCTTCGAATAGACCAGCTCGGACCCGAGTTTGGTCAGGCTGTTCTCAAAGCTTTCCGGCTGGGCGATGCCGCTCAAGGCCGCCACTTTTCGGCCCTTCAGATAGTCTAGTGTCACCCGTTCGCCCGTGAACAGATCTTCCAGGTAAAGCGGGTGATGCACGCACTCAATGATGCCCGCCGTCGGATTCAAACGCGCGATGCGAGCGCGCAGCGCCGCCGTGTTGCCATCGCTTTTCGTGACAAAAATGGTGCTGGCCCGTTGCAGGTGACTGGCGGGCTCCCGCAACGTTCCCCGGGGCAGCAGATGCTCGTTGCCAAATGGTGACTGGCAGTCGATCAGCACAATGTCCCGGCGTCGGCCCGCCAGCTTCCAGTATTGAAAGCCGTCGTCCAGCAAGAGCGTGTCGCAGCCAAATTTCTCGATCGCATACCGGCCGCTCTTGACGCGGTCCTTGTCGACCAAAACCACCACGTCCTTCAGATTTGAAGCCAGCATGTAGGGTTCGTCGCCGGCAGTCTCGGAGTCGAGCAGGAGCGATTTTCCATCCGAAACCACTCGCGGCGGCGTGGTGTCGGAACGCAGCAGCACCCGATCGAGGAGACGCTTGGTCAGAGGCGGAGGCTTGGAACGATAGCCGCGGGAAAGTATGGCCACGGTCCGACCCTGGTTCTGCAACTCGCGGGCGAACTTCTCGACCACCGGCGTTTTTCCCGTTCCGCCCACGGTCAGATTGCCGATCGCGATGACCTGAATGCCGAGGGTGGAGTCGCGCAGCAGGCGGACGTCGTAGAGAAATCTTCGCAGCTTGACCACGACCAGGAAGGCCTTGGACATGAGCAGCAGCGCGACCCGCGCCACGGCGGCGGCGCGGTCCCGTCGCTCCTCCAGGATCACCTGGAGCACGAACGTTTCCAGGGCTTCGGTCCAGGATCGAAAGGCGTCGCGCATTAATCTAGGCGCGGGAGTGTGCCAAGCGTCTCATACGAGAGCAAGCATCGCAGGCACATCGCAGGCACATCGCAGGCGCGGGCGCACTGGAGCCGGCCCGAGGCGGGCGATTTCATCCGTCGCCGGCGGGAATGTTCCCACCATTTGGCCAGACCGGCAGGAGGCCTGGCCAGTTCCGCCCGATCATTCTCTTTTCGTCTGGCGGATGCTTCTAACGCGGACGCACGATGAGTTCCTCGACGATCGCGCGATCCGGCAGGTTGATGCAGAATAACGCGCAGTCCGCCACGTCATCCGCTTTCATCATCCGCGCGCGGGCGTCGGCCGGCGGGGGCGAGGGGCGTTTGTCGAGCAAAGGCGTGTCGATGTCCCCGGGAAAAATGGCGCAGGCCCGAATGCCATGGCTGCGTTCCTCCGCGTTAATCGCCTGATTCAACCCGGCCATTCCGAACTTGCTCATCACGTAGGCCGGCCCGGCCTTGGGGCTGGCTTGTTTGCCGGCATCCGAGACGATGTTCACGATCGTGCCCGTGGCGCGCGTCCGCATCTGGGGCAGAAATGCCTGGGTGCAGTAATAGGCGCCGTGCAAGTTGGCGTTCAGCATCGCGTGATAATCCTCGAGCGACAGGACTTCGAGCGCACGGCGCGGCGCATTGGTTCCAGCGGCGTTGACCAGAACATCGACGGTTCCAAATTCCTTCAGGATCTCCTGGGCCACGCGACTCACGGCGGGCTGATCCCCAATGTCACAGGGGCAGCTGAGAAATGAGCCGGCGGGTTGGCCGGAGGTGGCGATGGTTTCCTGGAGGGCATCGGCGCGGCGCCCGATCAGAGCTACACGCCAGCCTTGTCCGGCCAGCTTGACGGCGATTGATCGTCCCACGCCGGAACCGGCTCCTGTCACCACTGCGTTTCGTGTCATGGACCAGTTGTGCCGGAGACAGCCCGGATCCGGCAAGTGCGAACCCGACGATGGGTCGACTCGCCCACCGGTCAGGGACTTCACTGGCCTGACTGTTCGTGCGTCGCCGATTTCAGCGGCGGTCGATCCCGATCGCTGGATCGATCCACGGTCCGCAAGTGCAGTGGACCGCCGCATCCAAACGTCCGAACGCGCGAACGCATCGCTTTTGCAAAGGTTTCTTGACAGCGATTCGGGTGATGGATTAGAAACCGCGCATACCTCGCCGTAAGGGGGGTTACAAAGAAAAATCCCAACCGTTCACTCTCTCGAAGCATCAGCTGTTTTTTGGCTGAGATGTCGGGTTGAGGAGGTCGTCTTTCACTAGTGGTTAGGCGACCGGTTGGCCAAATCCTCAAAACCAGAAAGGTCGCTGATGAAAAAGCTGATTCATGTGCTCCTGTTCGCCCTCATCGTCATCGTGCCGTCGGCTCGTGCCGCGGCTGCTCCCGTGGAAATCTGGATTTCACCCATTGGAACCGAAGGCGGGTCGGGCACCGTGACGGATCCGTATCGAACGCCTAACCAGGATGCCTTTTTCAATTTGATTCATGGACAACCGCGCGGTGCTTTGCCTGCGGTGGATATTCCGGAGAACTCAACGGTTCACCTGCTGCCGGGAACTTTTTTGGTGCGGGAGGGATACACGTTGGGGGGCAACCAGCGCTACGGGCTCACGCCGAAAAACGGATGGAAGATCCGCGGAGCTGGCATTGACGTCACCGTTTTGAAAGTAATGGACAATCATCCGCCAGCGCTCACGGGGGGTCCTACACCCAAGCTGACGGTGATTGGAGGTAACGGGAGCGGTTCGCAGGCATGGGAGGTTCCGGTCAATGGAGTTGAAGTCTCTGACCTCACCGTGGACCTCAACCTGGCCGGCCAATCGGTCCCCCACGCACCGAGCGCCGTTGCCTTGTCGGGATCAAATAATCGGGTTAGCCGCGTGAAGGGCATCAATTGGGGCTGTACGCATTTTCCGAACGAGTGCTTTGTGATTTCGGTATTGGGTCACTATCAGCCGGCCGCGGACGGTTACCACAACGGCGTGGTGGAGGACTGCATCGTCGAAAAGCCGGCCCAAGTGCTGCATCTGGACGTCACGACTGCCATCAATGTCGGGCAGACGAGCGAGGCGGGCTACTCCGACAAGACGGCCGGTGGCTGGGCCATTCGGGGGTGTTTTGTTCGCGACATCACGGCAGGCACCGCTCTGGGACAGCCGAAGAATTTCAACGCCTACTCCGGCGGTGGGCGCGGGGTGGAGATCGCCAACAATCACGCCGTCAATCTGATCTCAGGCTTGCCCGGTTCAAGTCAGTGCAATGGGGTGTATGCCGACACGTTTGAGAATCAAGATGTCACCATACGGGACAACACCTTCGAGAACGTCAACAACGGCATTTATTTCAATTTCAACCCCCCACCCGGAGGTCCCCAGTACAGTCACACCAACATTGCCGTGATTGACAACCTGATCACCGTCACGAATGGAGGCAAGGGCATCGTTTTCTGGCATAATTCGACCGCCACCAAGGTCATGCGCAAGGTTCGCGTCGAGGGAAATACGGTGTACCCGCACGTCACCGGCGGGATCGCCACGCCGCTCTCAATCAGTGGAGACGTTGAGTTTTCCGCCAACAACAACATCCTCGAAAGCGGCGGCGGCAGCCTTTTCGATTTTCACACTTCGGGGCCGTACATCGACGTCATCAAAGTCCTGTCGTTTAAGAACAACATCAACCTCCGGGGCAAACCGCTGACGCTTGGCGATTGGGTGAGGGACGAAGTCTTCAAGGGATTCTATGAAGAAGAGCTCACCTTTACGCCCACGACGAGCGGATGGCACAAGGCGCTGTTGATCAGTTGGTTTGCGAGCGCCCGGCTGAATGTTTACTCTCGGGGCACCTCAACCGACCTGGGGCTGGCCTTCGGGTATAATCCAGACCTTGGGTCGCTCGGCGAGATCTCGATGCCTTACAACAATTCCCGGGATGGCGTTGGAGCGATCCCCTACGTCCGCCTGGCAAAATACGCGACCCTGGGTTCCGCCGAGAGCACGCAATACGGTGGCTGGGCGAACTCGTCCATCGACCTCAACATTTCAGCCAGCCAGGTTGGAGTTCCGATAACGATTCGGATCAGTGGCATGTTGCGGCCGCCGCCGTACCTCGCCAACTTCACTCCCTATGTGGTTCCCACCACGCCTTCGATTGTCAATCAGTTGACGATTGGCTCCGGGTTTCGAACCACCGGACTGATTTACGCCGGCAGCACGGGGCAGCAGGTTACCGATGGTGGTGGAAAAGTGATCTCCAGCGCGCTGAATACCGTTGGAACCTCGCAAGGAGGCTTCGGTCAGGACGTCTCGCTGCTGGCGGCAAACCGCTTTCCGTATGCCACTGGTTCGGGCGGTTTTGCCTTCGGCACGATGACCCCGTTCACGCTTGGACTCCTGGACGATGCGGATGCGGCGACGGCTCGAGCGACGCTTGGTTTCCCGACGGGAACGGCCGGCAGCATGTTGGTGGGTAACGGCTCCAGTTGGAATGGACTGGCCATCGGGACGGCCGGAAAGGCGCTGGTTTCGAACGGCACTTCGCCCATCTGGGCTGATGCGCTGCAGGAGTCTGCGGAAGCCAGTAGCACGCCGGTGGCGGATAGCGCGCAGGTCTTGGCATTGCCAACGACGACCCGGTTTTTCGATTTTGTGCAACTTCCGACCACCGAAAAATTTTACACGATAACCGGGATCGAGTGGAAAAATGGCGCCACGGCAGCGGGGGGGACGATTTCGGGTGTCGTAATTGTTGACCAGATTCCGCCGGTCATGACGGGAACTCCGACGGTTGCCGTCGGGCAGTTTACGCCGAACTCTGGTGCTGGAGCCGTTCAGGGGTGTCACGAATCGCCAGTCAACCCATTCGCGGCGGGACAATCATCGGGGTTTTTGTTCAGAGCGACAACACCACTCACACCTACCGAGTCGGAACCGTGGCGAGCGCGAACAATCGGAAAGCCGTTACCTTTCCGCCGGGCGGCGATGTGGCAAGTCAGGACAACCAACCTTGGTCTGCGAACACAACGAAGGCTTACATCAAGGTTTACTATCGCGGGTATAAATGAGGCCCGGGCGCAAAAAGTGAGGCAACAATTCACTTCACCGGACGAGCATTACCGAACGGGTCTGGGGCGCGGCTCATCTGTGGATGGGCCGCGTTCTTTTCCGGTGCGGGGCGGGCGAGGGGACTATTTGCGGGGTGTTGCCAAAGGCACAACCGCCGTCCAGCACGGACCGAATTTGCGCTGAATCTTTTCGGCCAAGCCTTGCCCTGCGGCTTCGTTCCGGCAGATGGCGAACGTCGTCGATCCGCTGCCCGACATCATGGTGGCAAGGGCGCCCTCAGCGCGGAAAAATTCCTGGTAAAGGGAGAGCAGGGGATACTTTTCCAAGGCGGGCGCCTCGAGGGAATTGTAGAAGGCCTGCCCTGCCGCTGCTGCATCGGCGGACTGAAGCAACGCGATCAGCTCGCGGGCTCGACCTGGTCGCCCGTTGAGTGCGTGGGGAAAACGGGCCAACTCCTTGTAGGCCCAGGCGGTGGCGATGCCGAACCCGGGATGCAATAGGACCATCGCGGTTCCAGCGAGGGCGGGAAACGGTTTCAGCGATTCGATGACTTCGCCGCGGCCGGTGGCCAGCGCGGGATCGTTCTGGAGAAAGAAGGGAATGTCGGAACCCAGCGCTGCGGCGAGAGGATGGAGAGCTTGATGGCTGAGGGGATGTCCGAACAGTTCGTTCAGTCCGAGCAGCGTTGTTGCCGCGTTGCCGCTGCCGCCGCCGAGTCCAGCGGCCATGGGGATGCGTTTGCGCAAGTGGATGCGAACGCCGTCGCGAATCGCGGCCGCTTCCAAAAATCTGGCGGCGGCACGATGGACCAGATTGCCAGAATCGGTGGGGAGTTCGGGGTTGTCGCAGGTCAGGTCGACTCCGCCTCGCGCCTCGTTCCGTTCGAACACGAGTTCGTCGTGCCAGGGAACCGGCTGCATGACGGTCTCCAGCTCATGAAAACCGTCGGCCCGCCGGCCGAGGATGTTAAGGATGAGATTGACCTTGCAGGGCGACCGTTTCTCAAGAGTCACGGAGGCTCAGCAACGGGAATTAGTGGTCGAACACGCGAAACCGGCTCCCGGCAAAGTCAGGGGCGACGTCGCCGCCCGAGAAGCCGAGAGTTGAGTCGGTATCGAACACGCCGCCGTCAAACCCGGGCGTGTACGAAGCCGGAAACGACGGCTTCTCCGGGAGTCTTAAACCGCCCCAATTGGCCTTGGTCGTGGTGACGGAATGATCCGGATACATGCGGTATTCCGGGGTCAGCAACGGGCGATAAGGGGGCAGGGGGAAAGTGATGACCTCGTAGAGGCCGATGCCCGTGCGGGCCATGGTGCGGGTAAAGCCGCGGGCGAAACCGGTGGTGCGCGCGGCGGTTGGCCCGTCCCACAGGCCCGTTTGCTCAATCGACCGCTGCATTTCACCGCCGCGAACAATCTCGGTCATGTTCGCCATCCCGCGCCCAAACTTGTTCTCAGGGCCCGCGCAACCCGTCAGGGCGACGACCGCTCCAACGGCCAGAAGTGAAACTGCAGTTCGCATAGTCAGTCAGTTAGTGAATTTCCCGGCAGCGTAGTCTCCTTTCGGTTCATGTAAAGCGCGTTTTCGGCATTCCTCCCCGCGAGGATTCATGTAGGGTTCGCGTCCGATGCGTCTGGGCCATCTTGAACTGAAGTCGAACCTGTTTCTGTCCCCGCTCGCCGGCTATACCAACCTGCCCTTCCGGCTGGTCGTCCGCGAGATTGGCGGAATCGATCTGGCCACCACCGACCTCGTCAACGCCCGCTCTTTGCTCGAGAAGAATCCCAAGGCATTCAAACTCATCGAAACCAACCAGCAGGACCGGCCCCTCGCCGTGCAGCTGTTCGGATCGGTGCCCGAGGAAATGCGCGATGCGGCCGTTCTGCTACAGGAACGGGGCGTTTCATCCATCGACATCAACATGGGCTGCCCGGTGCGCAAGGTCTGTCGGGTGGGCGGGGGGTCGGCCATGATGACGGAGTTGGGCCGGACGGCGGCGTTGGTGCGCGGCATGGTCGACGCCGTGCGCATTCCGGTCACGGCCAAGATGCGGCTGGGTTGGGACGATGAGAATCTGACGGCGCCGGATTTGGCCCGGGCGCTTGAGGATGCCGGAATTGCGGCGGTTTTTGTGCATGGCCGGACGCGGGAGCAGGGTTTTGGTGGGACGGTAAACCTGGCGGGAATTCGCGCGGTGGTCGGAGCGGTCCGAACCATTCCGGTGATTGGGAATGGCGACGTGACCACGCCGGAGGCGGCTCGGCACATGTTCAATGAGACGGGCTGTGCCGGGGTCAGTGTGGGGCGAGGAGCCTTCTACGACCCGTGGATCTTTCGGCGAACGCGCCATCTGCTGGAATCGGGCGAGGTGCCCGCGGAACCAACCTTTGAAGAGCGGGTGCGGATTCTTTGCCGGCACCTGGACTTGATGATTGAGGTGTTTGGTGAGGAGCATGGCTGTCGGATGTTCCGCAAGGTGGCGCCTTGGTATTCCAAGCGGTTTGGGCCGGTGAACGAGTTCAATAAGAAGATTGTGACCATCTCGAGTCGCGACCAGTTCCAAGCGGTTTTGGATCGATATCAGGAGTGGCGCCGGCAGTTTCTGGGGCCCGATGGACAACTGTTGCCGAGATTCCAGCCGGCGCCGCTTACGCCGAGTTTTATGATGGACCCGGCGGCGCCGGCGTCGACGACCCGCGAGGCCATTCCTGTGCCGAAAGGGCCGGTGGATGTCTGGTGACGGTTTAATTTTTCTTTGCACCTCGCAGCAGGCCCGGTAGCTTTGCGCCGTTGTTGTCCGGTGGTGTAACGGTAGCACAAGGCCCTTTGGAGGCCTTTGTCATGGTTCGAATCCATGCCGGACAGCCAGTCCATTCTGGTGCTTCCCTCCGCAATTTCTCCAAAGGCATTGGGCAAAAATTGGCTGAAGACTATTTCCGATCGCCGGGAACAAAATCGTTGCGTGGGCTGGGGCGACTGTGGCTTCATTTTGCCCCTGACAAGCCGCGAGTGGTTCCGGGCGGGGAAGACTGGACGCGGCCAGGAAGAAATGAATGAGTGGTATCGATGGCCCGGGAACAGCTTCAGGTTTACTATTCGGGACGGGTTCAGGGGGTGGGCTTTCGAGCCACCGTCAAACGGGTTGCCCATGGCTACGAAGTCACCGGTGTCATTCGCAACCTGCCCGATGGTCGGGTGGAATTGGTGGTGGAAGGAGAGCCGGGTGAGCTCCTTGAGTTTCAGCAGGCCATTCGGGATTCCGGGCTCGGCCGTTTCATTCGGCAGGAAGTGGCGCGATCGAATCCGGCCAAAAATGAGTTTCGCGGCTTTGAAATCGTTCGGTAATAGTAAGGCAGCATGAGATACGCGGTCATCGCAGACATTCACGCCAACCTTGAAGCGTTGGACGTGGTCCTCAACGATGCCAAGGAGCAGAAGTGCACCCACTACTGCTGCCTCGGTGACGTTGTGGGTTACAACGCCAATCCCAAGGAGTGCCTCGATATCGTCCGCGGCATGGGCATGCCCTGCGTCAAAGGCAACCACGACGAGTATTGTTCCACCGACGAGGATCTCGAAGGATTCAACCCGCACGCCGCCGAAGCCGTGAATTGGACCCGGCGCCAGCTTCGTCCCGAGGATCGCCTCTGGCTTCGCGAGCTGAAGTATGTCCGCCTCGTCGCCAGCTTTTCCATCGTCCACGCCACGCTCGATGGTCCCCAGCGCTGGGGTTATGTCTTCGACAAACTCGCGGCCGCCGCCAGTTTCACCTACCAGAACACGTCGGTGTGCTTCTTTGGCCATACGCATGTGCCCGTGGCCTTCGTGCGCGACAGCATGGTCCGCGGCGGGACGTATTCGAAGTTCAAGGTCGAGCCCGGCAAGAAATATTTCGTCAATGTGGGCGCCGTGGGGCAACCCCGCGACGGCAATCCCAAGGCGGGCTATGTGGTTTATGACATGGACGAGGGGACGATCGAGCTCCGTCGACTCGACTACGACATTCCAACGGCGCAGCGGAAAATCATGGAGGCCGGACTGCCTCAGCGACTGGCCGACCGCCTGGCGCTTGGCAAGTGACCCGGTCCGGGTGAAGTGAAGGTCTTCATCCTCAAACCCAGTTCTCTCGGTGACGTCATCCAGGCGTTGCCCGTCCTCCGCATGCTCAAAAAGCATCGCCCGGAGGCTGAGATTCACTGGTGGATCGACGCCGGACTCGTGCCGCTCTTGGAGGACGATCCGGATCTCGCCGGGATTATCCCGTTCGAACGCCGTCGCTGGTCCTCCCCGCTGCACTGGGACGAAGCCCTGCGCAGCATCCGTTCCATCCGCGGCTTTCGTTTTGATTGCGTGCTCGATCTCCAAAGCCTCGCCCGCAGCGCGGCCTGCGCCTGGCTCGCCGACGGCGGCATTACCATCGGGCTGGAGGACAGCCGCGAAGGCGCGCCCGCACTCTACGACATCTCCGTTCCGCGGCAGTCCTATCACACGCACGCGGTCGATTGGTATCTGCAGACATTGGCGGCGTTGAAGGTGCCCGTGGACTGGGATATCGACTGGCTGCCGATCCGGCCGCGCGTGGCCCAGGCCGTGCAGGCCAAATGGAATCCGGAACCGGGTCCGTGGATCGCCATTCAGCCGGGCGCCCGCTGGAACAACAAGCGCTGGCCGGTGGAATTCTACGCCGATGTCGCGCGGCAACTCGCAGCCGCCCGACCTGAGGTCCGCTTTGCCGTGCTTGGGGGCATGGAAGATCAGGAAGCGGGCCGGGTCATTGCCGCGGCCGTGGCGGGTCGTTCCCTCGATCTCACGGGGCGCACCTCCCTGCCGGAAATGGTCGAATGGCTCCGGCGATGTGATCTCGTGGTGAGCAATGACACCGGCCCAATGCACGTGGCGGCCGCGCTCGGGAAGAAAACCGTCGCGATCTTCGGTCCCACCGAACCTGCCCGCACCGGGCCTTACGGACAGTTGGCGAACGTTCTCCAACTGAAGTTGCCGTGCGTTCCTTGCATGACCAGCAACTGCAAATTGGAAACCCCGCTCGAATGTCTCCGGGGCATCACCCCGGCCACGGTCGTCGCGCGAGCCCTGCCATTGTTGAACTGAACTTCCCCTAAAGTCCTCCCGGTTTTCCGACAGGCGCTCAACGCAGACGGCTCAGGCGCTGCCGATCGGGATCGTTTCGCAGCCCAATTCGTTCAAACGGAATCGCCTCGAATCCCGCCTTCCACGCTGGCGAATCTTTCGGCGGCCGAAATCCATCGCGCGCCTGCACGAGGTTTACATCGTTCGTGACGGTGTTGTCTCGTAGATCGAACATCTCCGGCTTGGCCCGCCAGCTGACATCCAGCCATTTGCCGTAGCACACATTGCGGGCAATCCGGTTGCCCTCCGGCGGGACACCCTTGAAGGCGTCGCCGACCACCGCCGTTCCGTCCGGCGGACCATACCACGCGTCGAGCGTTTTCATGGCGGGATACCGGTCCCGATACAACGCTGCCGGCACGGCCCGAAGCTGACGGCGCATGTAGTCGTCGACCATCCCGCGCCAGACGGGCGTCGGATCCAGCCCTCGTCCATCCGCTCGCACGGCCGGGTCGCAGTCGACGAAAAGATTGTTCTCCACCCGATGATCGCGCCCGCCACCAATGAACATGGCCCAGTGAACCTTGTAAAAGACGTTGCCAAAAACTTCCGTTCCGCTCACGCAGTCGTCCATGTAAACGCCCATCGAGCCCATGCCCACGCCGCCCGTCTCATGGATGAAGTTGTGCCGGATCCGATTGCCCCGATACGAGTAGTCACGCCCGGTATAGATCGCGCCGACATCACCCGTCTCGAGGGCGATGTGATGAATGTCGTTGAACTCGATCAGGTGATCGTTGCCATTGAAGAGAATCGCGCAGTGCGGATGATCGTGGATGTGATTGTGTGACGCGCGCTGCCCGACGCCGTTCAGCAGCACCGCCGGCACGTAGCACTTCGACCAGCGTCCCTGTCTTTGGAAATGGCAGTTCTCCACGAAATGTCCTGACGAGGTCAGCGTGCGCCGGTCGCCGCCATCGAGCGCGACGCCGCCGTCGCCAGTATCAAAAACGTCGCAGCTGGTCACTCCGTGCTTTGTGCCACCGGCGATGGTGACGCCGAGATTGCCGAGGTTCGCCAGCCGGCATCCCTGGACTCGCACGTTGGTTCCGCCGCTGATGGCAATCGCGCTGCCGCGCGTTGCTTCCATGGTCAGGCTGCGGAAAACAAGGTGGCTTGCGTCGGTGCAGCGAACAAAGGGCTGGTCCGACAGCGACAGCAGGGCCTCGCCGGAAGTGATGGGCGCGGGGGGCCAGAAGTAGAGGCGTTGAGCCTGGCGATCGAGAAACCATTCTCCGGGTTGATCCAATTCCTCCAGAAGGTTCAGGAAATGGAAACGCTGGCCCTTGCGAAAGCCGTAGAGGCCGTAGGGCGGTGAGGTCTGGATGAAACGCCGTTCCAGATCGAGGGACGCGACGTGCTCGTAGGAATTGGCCCAGTCCCAGGCCCAGTAGCCATGCACCCAAAGATCGCCGGTATTCTGCCAACGACGAGGGCGATCGCCGGCGTAGAGAAATCCCCCGGATACCTGGCCGATTTTTCCGCCGTGATCGTCGCCTTGGCCGCTTGTTTCCGGAAAGCCGGCGATCTTCTCCGAGGCTCCTTCATTCGGCCAGCGCGCCAGGGTCATCGGCCGGCCGGCAAAGAACAGTTCCGGATGTGACGGCGTCGTGGCGCGCGAGAATCCGCGGGACTTCATTTCGCCTTTGGCCAGGAGCGCTGCTGAAGTGAGATCGCGCAGATCGGCCTGCAGCACCCGGCCGCGCGCGGCGGGATCCAGGCGGTTGAGAATGGCGGGATCGTCGACCGGGATGAAACCGCGAATGACCCGGCCGCCCAACCAGCGCACGCGTTCGTCGGCGACGGCCCGCCAGGTGACTGGACGGCCGGGTTCGCCGGAATCACGGGCCGTGAACTCGAGCGCGTTGGTGCGGAGATAGTCTCCGCCGTGGATCCAAACCGTGACGCCATCGACTGGCCACTGGCCTTGAGTGCGGAGGGCGCGGACCGCATCGCGTGCGCGTTCGAGCGAGGCGAACGGTTTTGTTGCGGAGCCGGAATTCTGATCGGACCCAAGGGACGCGACGTGAAAATCGGCGGCGACCGCGTGGATGATCCCGGCGAGGCAACTCACGACAACCAAACCACTCAGAAAATAGCAGCGTTTCATAAGATGAAGAGCGAGCGAGTCGCTGCAAAGCTGGACGTCTGATCCGGCGGAGAAAGTCACGATCCGCGGAATAAGCGGAACGATGGAATTTTTGGGCGGCGAGAAAAGGAAGGGCCAGCGTCGTCGTTGCTCCGGCCACCGATCAGTTTACGACGAAGTTCGCGGCGAAGATTTCTCCATGAATCGTCCGGTTCTTATGGGGGGTAGCCGCGAAAAGGCACAAAGGGCACAAAAAAACAAACTCGGCTTTTGTGACCTTTGTGCCTCTTTGTGGCCAATCCAACGCTGGGACGGTATTCGCAGCCGGCTCACGGATCATGGCTCGTGATCCGGTCCGAAACGAACATGGGGCTTCCCATAAACCGGAGGATCGACCTGAAGGCACGCGACGCGGAGATTCGGCAACCTGTCAATCGAACCGCCCGGCGCGTACACCCTCTCCGCCGCCCTGCGGGGGAGAGGGCAGGTTCCGATCCCGCATTGCGGGATCGGGACCGGGTGAGGTGGAGCAGTCAGCGGTTCATGCCTCGTGAGCGGGTCAAAAAAGAACGGGCGGCTTCCGGTGGAGCCTTCTCCGTCTCCGAATGTCACTTTTTCGGCGCGAGCGTGACCACGACTAGCTCGGGCTCCGCGCGAGGATCGCGGGTTTCAAAGCTCTCCGGGCGCCCTTGGAAATTGTCGTAGAACGCAATCTTCAGATTGGGGCCTTCGCTGGAATAGAGCATCCAGCCCGATCGTTCGGTGGCGGGTTCGACCGGCGTGACGTGGAATGCCTTGCTCCCGGCCGTTGTGTCCATGGTCAGCGTGGCGCGCACTTTACCCTTTTGCGGTGACTGCAGAATGAGTTCGTCGCCCTGAAAGGTCCAGCGGCCTTCGAGGAGCGATGTGGCGTGGGTTGGTTCGCCATTCATGGTGGCTTTGACCACTGCCCAGGAGCCTTGCAAGGGTTGAAACGAATTGTTGTTGGCTGTAGCCGGGGTGGTCGCGGCCTTCGTTAAAGCGGACCGGACGGCTCGGCAATCGCCGGTGCGAGGGTCGATTAAATAGGTGCGGGCAACTGGAGCGACGCCGGCGTCGAGGTCCTGCTCGGACGGGGACACGATGCAGACGAGCTGGTCCTTGGCCCACGCCAGCTGGGCGAGCGGAAACGGGTAACGGCCGACGGGGATCGGCTGCGAGAGCCGGACTTTCGCGAGCGTGGCTCCCTTGGCGTTGAACTGGATCAGGCTGGTGGCGGACGCGTCACTGCCCTCGCCTTGTAATCCGTAGAGCGCCTCGCTTCCGGAGTCGTAAGCGAGACCCACCAGGCCGTTGTCCGACAGCCACGGCAACGTTTGCCATTCGCCCGTCTTCGGGTCGTAGGAGTAACCCTGCGAGCGGGCGGCGATCAAAAGGAGTTCCTGGTTTGAGTCAAAGGCGATCGCGGCGGGCCAGCTGGGTTTTCTTCCGCCCGGAGGTGGCTCCAGCTCCAGAAATTGGCCGGTATCAGGGACGATGCGGGCGACTTCGTGCGTGGTGATGCCGTAGTAGACGGGCCCTTTCGGATCCACCGCCACGTGGGTCAGCGGATAAATGCTGGGGAGCACCACCGGCGTGGCGGATTTTGATTTTGGCCCGTGTCCGTCAAGCTCGGCGATGGCCGCGTGCCAACGCCCTCCATTGCGGGTGAGGTGGACGGCGGTGAACAATGGCACCGTGGCCGGATCAGCGCCGGCGACTTGGACTTCGGCCGGGAGGCGGGCTTGCACGCCGGCGATCGGCGGGGTGGGCGCGGTGGTTGAGTTGGTGTTTTGAGCGAAGGCGGGCCACCAAGACAGCTTCTGTTGGGCCATCGGGACAGCGACAGCCAGGCCCAGCATTGAGCCCACGGTCAGCAGCAGGGCGCCGAAACTGAGGAGAGTGCTGCGTTTCAAGAACGCGGAGCGGGATCCGATGCAGGCGTAGAAGAAAGTCAAAAGCGGGCCTAGCAGCAGCGCCAGGACGATGAGCGTCGCTTTGACCCCTCCGGAGTGTTCCTTGGAAAGCGCGACCTCGATCACGCTCCAGATCGGCTGAACGATGAAGAGAAAGAACAAGCTGCACCCGCCGACGAACACGCACAGCATGAGGATGGGGCCAAGTATCGTTTCCATGTTTCGACCGATGGTTATCGGCTGAATCATCGAGTGCTGAATCTCGTGGTGTCGCCGTTGCGGGTGGGGCGGCCCGCGCTCGGACCGGCAACGTCAAGGTGCCCCTGGCATCTCGGGTGCGGCCGGGGATGAGCAAATACTCTTTGCCTCCTTTGTCTGGCTTGTGCTCGACTCGGCGCATGAACTCCATTGCATCGGGTCGGGTGCGGCGGTGGTCGGGACAATTTTTACGCCTGCGTTCCGCGCGGACCTTCGTTTCCAACCTTGCCACCCTCACGCTCGCGCTGACGGCCATGACTGGGCCCGCCGCCGAGGACTTGGTGGTGGCGGATTTTGAAGGCGACACCTACGGCGCTTGGGCGACAACCGGGGACGCCTTTGGGTCGGGGCCGGCTCGTGGCACGTTGCCGGGCCAGATGCACGTCGACGGCTTTAAGGGCAAGGGGTTGGCGAACTCGTACCACAAGGGCGATGCCGCGATCGGCACGTTGACGTCGCCGGAGTTCAAGCTGGAGCGCCGTTACTTGGGCTTTCTCATCGGCGGCGGTCGGAACGAGGAGAAGCTCAGCTTGAACCTGTTGGTTGATGGTCGGGTGGTGCGCAAGTCGAGCGGTCCGAACGATCGTCCGGGCGGCAGCGAGACGCTGGCGCCGGACTCGTGGGATGTGAGCGAGTTTGCCGGAAAGACGGCGGTGCTGCAGATCGTCGATCAGGCGACTGGCGGCTGGGGGCATATCAATGTGGATCACATCGTGCAAACCGATCGAAAGCCGCCGGGGGTGTTGGTGGATGCGGCCCGCGAGTTCCGGATCGAAAAGCGCTATCTCAACCTGCCGGTTAAAAACGGTCCGACGCGCAAGGTGACCTTGCTGGTCGATGGCCGGGTGGAAGTCAGGAACGACATCGGGCTGGCCAATGGCGAACCCGATTGGTGGGCCTTCATCGATGTAAGCCGATGGCAGGGCAAAACCGTGACGCTGAAGATCGATCGGATGCCGGAGGATTCCACCGCCCTGACCGCAATCGAGCAGAGCGACGTGATCAAGGATGCGGCGAGTGTTTATCGCGAGCCGCTGCGCGGGCAGTTTCATTTTTCGTCGAAGCGCGGCTGGAACAACGATCCGAACGGGATGGTGTATTTCAATGGCGAGTATCACCTGTTTTATCAGCACAATCCCTATGGCTGGCCTTGGGGCAACATGCACTGGGGCCACGCCGTGAGCCGCGATCTGGTTTATTGGGAGGAGTTGGGCGACGTGCTGGCCCCGGACGAGTTTGGACCGATGTTCAGCGGGAGCGCGGTGGTGGACTGGAACAACACCAGCGGCCTCGGTCACGATGGCCGGGCGCCGCTCGTCCTCATTTACACCGCTGCGGGCGATCCGACGGTGCAATGCATTGCCTCCAGCCTCGACGGCCGAAGCTTTACCAAATACCCGGGCAATCCCGTGCTGAAACAGATCACCGGGGGCAATCGCGATCCGAAAGTGATGTGGCACGAACCCACCCGGCGCTGGGTGATGGTCCTCTATGTCGGCCTGCCCGGGAACAAGCACACGATTCAATTCTTCACTTCCCCCAACCTTCGTGAGTGGACCTTGGCCAGCATCACGGAGGGGCAGGCGGGCAGCTCCTATCTCTTTGAGTGTCCGGATTTCTTCGAGCTGCCGGTCGATGGCGACGCAGCCAACAAACGTTGGGTGCTGACGGCGGCGAACACCGAGTATGCCATTGGCAGTTTCGACGGGACGACGTTCACGCCCGAGAAGAGCAAGCTGCCGGGGCACCGGGGTCGGGGCTTTTACGCGCCGCAAACATTCAGCGACATCCCGGCGAGAGACGGGCGTCGGATTCAAATCGGCTGGTTTCAAACCGAGACCAAGGGAATGCCGTTCAACCAGTCGATGACCATTCCATTGGAGCTAAAGCTCACCGCCACGCCCGACGGTCCGCGCATGACCTTCAGCCCGGTTCGCGAGATGGCTTCGCTCCGGGTGAAGTCGCGGACCATCGATGGTTTGACCTTGATGCCAAACGGGGCGAACCCGTTGGCCGACGTGCCGGGAGAGTTGGTTGAGCTGCGGGCGGAGTTCGTGCCGGGCGATGCGGCGGAGGTGGCCTTTGGGGTCCGCGGCGCTCAAGTCGTGTATGACGTGAAGAAGCAGGAGCTGGTCGTGAATCAGCACCGGGTTCCAGCGCCGATGCGAGGAAAGGTCCAGCGGCTGGTGGTCTACTGCGATCGAACTGGGCTCGAAGTTTTTGCCAGTGACGGTCTCGCGTATGTGCCCATGCCGTTCCAGCCGAAGGCGGACGATCGTGCGCTGTCGGTTTCGGCCCGGGGCGGAGCGGTGACGATGAACTCGTTGCAAGTGCACGAGCTGGGCTCCATCTGGAGAGTCGCTCGATGAGGGACGTTCGCGGGCAGTGGCAACCTGCGATGCTTCCCGTGAATGGGGGCCATGAACCTTTACTGCTCCACCTCCCATGAACCGGCGAAGGTTTCTCCTCACCCCGTCCCGCTTCGCGGGCCCACCCTCTCCCCCGAAGCCGGGGGCGAGGGCTCCTGCGGAGGGCGTTTCCTGGAATGGCGCATGAATGCCTTTCTCTTTCATGCCGAGCTATGGCTTCCGCAGCCGCGCGACGAGGTGTTCAAGTTTTTTTCCGACGCGTTGAATCTGCAGGCGATCACTCCGCCCTGGGTCAATTTCCAGGTGCTGACGCCCGCGCCGATTGCGATGCGTGCGGGCACGCTGATCGACTACCGCATCCGGGTGCGGGGCCTGCCGTTGCGGTGGCGCACCGAGATCACGGAGTGGGATCCGCCGCACCGGTTTGTCGACGTGCAGCTGCGTGGGCCCTACCGGATGTGGCATCACACGCATACCTTCAAGGAACGCGACGGAGGGACGCTTTGCCTCGATGAAGTGCGCTACCGACCGGTGGGTGGCTGGCTGGTCAACCGGCTGTTCGTCCGCCGGGATGTGGAAGCCATCTTTGCTTATCGCCAGCAGGAACTGCGGAAACGCTTCCCGGATCCGCGTCCAGCCTAAATACCTTTTGGAAATGCGGCGTGGGCTTCGAACACTTCGCAGCACCAATGGAAGACCAACGCGGCCCGATTGTCTTCGCAACGGCCGTCTCAATTTGGATCAGTGCCGACTTCCGTCACGACGGCCACCGGCTTGCCAAAAGGAATCGCCCTTGCGAACGCCCACCCATCCCACCACGCGGCCGCTGAAGTTTCCCCCTCCTCGAGCTCCCTGGGCTCCCCTGGTGACGGTGAATCCGGAAGCCCTTCTGTCATCCGCCTGAATTGTGCTCCCTCAGGGCATCGTGCTGAGCGCGTCGGTGGCTTTCTTGCGGGTGATCTCATTGCGGGATTTGTCGATCACCGTTTGCAGGGCGCTGCGTCGGGCGGTGGGAGTTGAGTTCTCCAGGTTTTTGGCGGTGGCCAGGTTGACCAGCGCGAGGCACGCCTCTTCGGCGATGGCGGGATCCCCGGCGAGCGCGCTGAGTGAACCCAGGGTTTTTGCGGTGGGGATTCCGGCCAGCGTGGCGATGGCGAGGCGTTTTTCGGCCGGCTGCTTCAACGAGGGCATCAATTGATCGATGGCGCTGAGCTTGTCGGCGGGGGAGAGCTTTTTGTTTTCCTGAACGTGAAGCAAATAGCCGCGCGCGCCCTGGACCTGATGCGCCCGTTTACGACCGGATTTGATCAGATTCAGCAACGGTTCGGCGACGGCGGAGTCGTCCGGCCAGTTGTTCGGCCAGGTGGCGAGTGTGCCGACCGCTTCGTCCTGAACGCTTTCATCCCGATCATTCACAGCCGAGACGACGGCGGCCAATCCTTCGGTTCCACCCATTGATGCACAGGCCCGCACAGCCACTTTGCGCAGTTCACTGTCGTCGTAACTGGCCAGTGGTTGAATTGAAGGAAGGCATTTGGCGCCGGCGCGTCCGCAGATCGCGTTCAACGCGCTTTCGATCGCTTCGCGTTCGGTCTGGTCGGAGGTCTTTGCGAGCGCCTGGACCAGTTCACCGGCTTGGTGCTCCGTGCCGAGTGCGCCGAGTGTGGTTAGCGCGGCGCGACGGACACCGGCATCGGGATCCGCGATATTCCTGGCAAGGACGGGCACGGCGGCGTGGATGCGCCGGAGCGCGACCAGTTCGATGATCATCTGGCGGTTCCGGCCGGACGACTCCGGCAGCCGGCTCAGGAGGGCGTCGTCGACGGGTTTGCCTTCGAGTCTCGTCAGCGTGGCTTTCGCGGGGCTGGCGACATCTGGATCTGCATCGGCGGCTGCATCCAGCAGCACGGGGACCGCCGCTGGATCACTGTATCGGTCCAGCAAACCGAGAACGGCCACGCGAGCCGGCTTGGCGCCACTGCGCGCGACCTGCAGGAGTTTCGGCAGGACGGCGGAATCGTTGCGATCGGCAAGGGCGAGAAGCAGCATGACGCCGCGCTCGGCTCCGGCCCGATCGAGTTCGGCGGCGATGGCTTCGGTGACATCAACGCCCTTCAGCTCGCGCGCTGTGCGGAGCGCTAGGGCGAACTCGGCGCGGGCGGTGGAGCGCAGATATTCCAGCAGGAGCGGCAGGCCGGCGGATTGCCGGGACAGAATTGCGCCCCGGGTGGCTTCGAGCCAGCGCTGCTTGGGCACGTCGGTTTTGCGGACGGCGTCGTACAGCTGGCTGGATTCGGGAAACTTTCCGTCGGTCAGGAACCGTTCGGCGCAGAGGATGGCACCCTCTGCCACGGCCGCCAGGGTGGGCAGATCGGACGTGGCCAGTGCGGACTGGAGGACCTTGGCTGCCTCCGGGCCGCCGATTTTTCCGAGGGCGACCGCGGCCGCGTTGACGATCTCAAGTTTGGGATCGCGCAGCTTGCCAGCCAGGGTGGGGACGGCTTGGGCATCGCGGCGCACGCCGAGGGAGTTGATCGTGCCGATCAGGAGGTTGCCCTCAAGTTTGGCCACGGCGTGGCGCAAGGCCTCGTCGGCCTCGGGGCCGGGGATGGCTTCCAGCGCAATGCGCGCCCAAGAGGCCAGATCCTTGTTCGCCAGCAGCGGGGCGAGGGCGGGCACGGCATCCTTGTCGCCATAGATGGCCAGTTGCTTGCAGGGGATCGCCTTGTCCTGAGGTGGCGCGTCGGATTGGAGAACGGCAATCAGGCGCCGCTGTTTGTCGGCGGCGGATTCGGGATTGGCGGCCTGGATGGCAGGAGCCGCGGTCAGGGCCAAGGCCGCGACCGTTGCCAGGTAAAGCACAGTGAAGCGAGATTTCATGGATGGCCTTTCAACCTTTCAAGTGGGGATGCCGGGTTTAGATCCTCCAGGGCTCGCGCAGCGCTTCCGAGCGCAGGCGGTTGGCCTCGTCGTCGCCGATGAATTCGTTCTTCACGGGATCGAAGCGTACTTTTCGATTGAGATACAGGGCGATGTTGGCGGCGTGGCAGGCAATGTGCGCCTGGCAGGCGATGTCGGCGTCCGCGCGAGTGCGGGCGCGGGTCTTGACGCAGTCGAGGAAGTTGCGCACGTGGAAGTTCGCGGGATAGCCGGCGATCTTGGCGCCGCGCCCGATGAGGAGCGCATCCGAGCTGGCCACCATGTCGGCGTTATCGCCGGTTTCGACCCAGCCGGTCTCGCCTTCGAAGCGCACGGGGCAGGAGCCGAGCTTGAGCCATCCATCGTTGCGGAGAATCAGCTTCACGCCGTTCGCGTAGCGTGCGTGAAGTTGGCCATTCTTCGGCTCGTATTCGACGGGCGCGGTATCGTCGGCGTTGTTTGCCCACTGGCAGAGATCAACGCAGTGCGAGCCCCATTCGAGACAGCCGCCACCGACCAATCCGCCGCCCTTTTCAAAGTTGAAGGCGTCCATCAGGCGCCGGTTGTAGGGGCGCCAGGCGGCGGGCCCGAGGAAAAGGCTCCAGTCCACGTCACCCTTCGCGGGTTCGGGTTCGGCCGGCAACCAGCCGCTCTGACTGGTGTTCAGGCCGGCCGGGTGCGCATACAAGGTGTGCAGTTTCCCGAGCTTGCCAAAGCGGGCGAGGTCGATGGCGAACATGAAATTCGGGAGGCTGCGTCGTTGCGTGCCGGCCTGAAAGACGCGGGCGGTGCGGCGGAACACGTCCCGCAACGCCAGACTTTGCGCGATGTTTTTCGTGCAGGGCTTTTCGCAATAGACATCCTTTCCGGCCTGCGCCGCCATCGTGGCCGCCGTCGCATGCCAGTTCGGCCCCGTGGCGATCAACACCGCATCAATGTCGCTTCGACCCAGAAGTTCGCGCAGGTCCGTCTCCATGGCGCAGTCGCGGTTGCCGTAGTGATCATCCACCATCTTCTTGATCGATTCGCGGCGCTTGGCCTGGACGTCGCAGACGGAGACGAACTGAACGTCGGGCTGGGGCAGGAAGCAGCTGAGCACGTAGCGACCGCGATTGCCGATGCCAATGCCGCCGAGAATGATTCGTTCGCTGGGCGACACCCCGCCGTCGCGTCCGAGGACGGCGCCGCGCACGATCATTGGGGCGGTGGCCGCGAGGCCCGCGCCTGCGGCCAGGGCCCGGGAAAAAAAGCGCCGACGGCTGACTGGACTGGTTGCGGATCGCGAAGAGGCCGAAGTCTCAGCGGTGGCGGAGGGAGCGGGGGTTTTCATGAATGTCCTTTCCTTTCTGGGGTCGGCAGGTGCTGGGCGACGTGCCTACGGTTTTGCGGCCGGCTGTCCGTACGCCTCGATTTCCTGGTAGCAATTCCACGCGCTGGAGTTGCTGCCGCGGGAGTAGAACCGCAGATAACGCGTGCGGAGATGGTTCTTCACGGGGATCAACTTGCCTTGCTGAGTTTCGAAATACTGTTTGTCGAAACCGATGCCGAGGCCAGCCACGTTTTCGGTGTCGTTGTTGAACAGCACGGTGACGTTGTCGATGAAATCGGGGTCGTCGGCCGCCTGCACCACCACGCTGCGGAACGCCTGGATCAGGCGGTGATCGTGCCACATCACGATGGCGTAGAGGTCGCAAGGTTCGCCCAGATCGATTTGGACCCATTGGACTCCCTTGCGCATCTCGACGACTTGATCGTCCAAGGCGTCCTTGTGGCCGTCGGTGATTTGCTGGAGTTGACCGTTGATTGGCTTTTTGTCGCTGGCGGTGACCTTTTTGTGCAGCGCAACATTGCGCGCGCCTTTGGGGGCGAGGTAGGCCGGGCGCAGCTTGTCGGTGAGCGGCTCGATCTGCGGGCCAGTCGGGAGATTGTCGGGCGTGCCTTTCAACGTCGGGAGAGGGAGTTTCAGCGGCAGAGGGGCGAGTTCGGGGGAGGCTGCCTCGGCTGCGTGGACGCGAACGCAGGCGGTGAGACCGGCGGCGGCAATGAAGATGAGGCCCCAGGTCCTGGCGGATGAACGTCGTTGGAGGGCAAGCGCGCGTTTCATGCGTCCGCAGTCATACTCTGAAATGCGCCGGCTGGGAACGCACAAATTGCGCGGAAGATGACCTGGGACAAGAAAAGGCCTTCGCAAAAAGATCAAGCAAACGGCTGCTGGCCAACTGAATCGTTCCGTATAGGTTAACCGGAGTTGTTCACCAGCTCTGGAGGAGCGCATCTTTCACTCCTCCAGAGCTGGTGAACA